>NZ_NUOT01000068.1 GCF_002584535.1 Bacillus cereus | reverse complement strand
CTAGTTTAGATACTAGGGGGTCACTATACATGCTCATCAACTTAAGAATTTCATTGTTTTCCAAAACGAAAAAATAAGCTTTTTGTTACAAGTTAGCACAAAATTTCGTTCTGGGGGTACTATAAAATTTTAGCTTGATGCCTATGGGGTCCCGCCAACCAAATGACATAAAACCCACGTTAAGACATTTTTTGGAAGTGAAAACCTTGATTTTTGTACGCTAAGGATTGTAACTAAAATGGACGTTTTTGTTACAACATAGGTTTTAATAAGAGTTAGCCTTCATTTAGCCAATTTAGTTGTAACAAAATAGTGTATCAAAAATAATTTGTAACATTATTAATCGTAATCCTTTTTGTTACGCAAGGAAACCTTTTATATCAAGCTTTCTTTTCTTTAGCGTGGGTTTTATGTTAATACGTTAGCTGTACCTCTGAATTGTACGAGAGTAATAGAGGTAAGGGTTACAAGAGAAATTTTTAAAATTATGGGAACAAAATTTTTTATAAAAAATAAAAAGAAGAACCCTTATATTAAGGATTCTGCAACAGGAAATAACAAAAATATAAATAATAAAAAGAATTACTTATATTATAAGTTATATGGAAATAATATAATATTGAGAAATATTTACATAAATCCAGTATATATTATGTAGCGATTGTAGAAATGGCTTGTTTATAGACCAATTGTTGTTTACCACCAACAATCATTAGGACGGTAAATCTATCTGTTGCAAAGATCTGTCCCGGTATGCGAACACCACTCTTTAAAAATATAGTGGCTTCCCCTTTTTTCTCTTTTAATTGTTCCAACATCTTTTCTTGTAAATCATGCATGGAATGCGCCCCCTTGTTATATTTATCTTTTTTCTAACTCCTGCTGTCTATTATCATGAAGTGTTTGTGATTCCCATTCACTTTCGATTTTTCGAAACCACTTACCGATTTTACTTAAATAATATCTCTTTACTTCACCAGATGGAATCCAAATTTCACGTTTTTCGATTCGATCCATTACTTCACTAAGAATTTCATCATGCTCGTATTTTTTAGGTCTTCTATGATTCGTTTGTACAAATTTTGTATATTCCCTACGAAGCCAATTAGAAATGCGTTCTTTTTGTTGTTGTCTGAGATGTGACCATTTCTTATTTGTTTGACGGATCTGTCCATTAACTTTTATATGATTTTTCATAGACACGCCCCCTTATTACTGTCAAAGCGAATATAGAATTATCGTAGCACACTGAATTCAGAAAAGGAGAAGAATCCCCTATGGAAGATGTTTAATTTTATTATTTAAAATTATGGTACGTGAAATTATTTAGATGTAACTTAAAAAAGCCCCTCGAAAGGAGCCAATTATTTTACAAGATTCTTCTGTAATTGCTCTATTATAATCTCTGCACCTGCTGGACTTAGCGTAATTTTTCCGTCTGCTAAAGCAATATTTTTATCAGATACTTCCCCTGTTATTGCACAAGCACTATTAGCTTCATATTTTTTCAAGATGATCTTTTCACCTTCTACATAAATCTCTAATGGTGTCTTTTCTTCAATTTCCAGTGTGCGCCTTAACTCGATGGGTATAACAATACGTCCTAATTGATCTAATTTTCTAGTTACTCCTGTTGATTTCATGAAACCTCTCCCTTATATAATCTATAGCTCTATATTTTATACCCTATGTCATTTTTCATTGTAACAAGCTTTCTCCAAAGATAGAAAACATTATAAACCAAAAGATTACAATTATAATAAGAATTTCTTTACATCTTTGTGACAAGGGATACTTTGTATCTTCCATCTATTGTTCCCTCCTTTTATACATTCCCTCCCCCATTAAAAGGGTAGATCGTCATCCGATATGTTTATTGGATTCCCTGTATTTGCAAACGGATCATCATTTCGATTAGCTCCTGGACTACTTACACCAGAATAAGCATATGAATTTTGAGATGGTTGCTCTCTTCTTTCGTTTGTGCTATTTTTCGGTTCCAAAAATTGAACACTTTCTGCTAATACTTCTGTCACAAAAACACGTTTTCCATCCTGTCCCTCATAATTACGAGTTTGAAGACGACCATCGACACCAGCTAAACTACCCTTTTTTAAATAGTTTGCTACATTCTCTGCACTCTTTCGCCAGACGACTACGTTAATGAAGTCAGCTTCTCTTTGCCCCTGGTTCATGAACGGTCTGTTCACAGCTAATGTAAATGTTGCTACCGCAACACCATTTGGTGTGTAGCGTAAATCGGGATTCTTCGTAAGACGACCAACTAAAACCACACGATTTAAAGACATAGATTCATTTCCTCCCCTAAATTACTTTATTTTTTTGGTTCACCAAACCATTCAGACATAGCTTGACGGCTAATAATCCATTCTTTCCGCTTTCCCCCTGGTTGTAAAAAGTACTTGATTAACCCCTTATCTAACATACGTTGCAAATCATCTGCTTGTTGCTGATTCATACTAGATGGACTATATTTTGCTTTCAATGTTTCACGGGGGATTCCCCAAGTAAAAGATGCTTCCATTGGTGTCATGTATTTTTCGATTTCCTTCATAAAGAATGCTCCTTTAGTTGTTCTGCTTTTGTGGTACAATATGTTTAGAAGGGAAATGGGTAAGATTTCCCTTCACGATCACTCAGGAGAACCCTTTTTATGCTTTTTAGCAATGAAGGGTTTTTTATTTTACTTGTTTCATCTGATTTTCTAAAATTGCTAGACGAATCAATTTTAATTTTACATCCATGCTCAGTGATAACCATTCGGAAATACACATTTTCATTTATATAACCTCCTTGCTTTCCATCATTTGATCGTTGAATTCTTTTTCATAAACGTGAACATAAAACACTGCATCTCCATACGTAGATTCAAAAGTATATCCATTTTCAAACTCATCTTCGTGCAACTCATCCCATTTACCAGTAAAAGATTCTCTTTTAATCTTACTTTTTTTTAAATAATCCTCTACAATTTCTTTTCCATGTGATATTGCTTTTGAAGCATGTAAGAACAAATCAACTTGTGATCCCCTTCCATGATCGTTATCCCAGTCTGTTACTACCAAAAATGCCTTCTGCATCATTTTGCTCTTACCTCCATTTAACATTTTATACCTTATAAGGTAATTGTACACAATTAAACCACACCTTACAAGGTATTTATCTGATAATTATTTAAAATGACTGATAAAATATTACTAGATACACAAATCACATATAAAGCCCTTTAAACCTCCAGAGTTATCTTTTTACAACACAGAGTACAAATGCATTAAGAGACATTGACAGAGCTCTTAAAACGGAATGTGAGAAGCCGTTTTAAGTAAAAGTATTTTTTAAAAATGAAGTAAATAATAATTCCTAAAAATAACAAAATGAGCTGAAATATGGCTTTCAGCTCATCGATTAATAGCTTCTGTGTGTGTACAAGATGGATATTGTGTGCAACCAAAAAACTTATTATCATTTTTCTGTGAATATCGAATGACTAATTGATTTTTACAAACCGGACACTTCCGTTCTGCAGGTTCTACATGCCGATACACGTCTTCTGCTTTTTGTTCTGGGTTCACTTTGTTAATGAAGTTCTGAAGTTCAACACGATCAATAAGTTTCACCTGACATGCTTGCGCTAATTCTTTCGCTTGCTTCGTAAAAAAACTATTGGTCACAATCCATGCCTCGTCTGCTTTGTAATAGGCTTTTCCTGCGTATACTTCTTGTACAGCTCGAATCCCCACACGATTCTTTATCCCATATCGTTTCGCCTGGATTACAATACGATTTTTTCCTTTTAATATGACATCCACGCCGTAATCACAAGAACGTTTTGTGACCTCTGGGCGGTATCCCAGCTCTCGAAAAAGGGCTTTTAAATATACCTCAAATTGAAACCCATCCATTTTGTCGATGTAACGAATCCCCGACTTCGCCATCCTCTTCGGAATACGAAATTCACCTATTTTTCCAACAATCCATTTTAAGATATGAAAGAAAATGTAAAGACCCATTCCATACAAAAAAAGCTGTAATATTTCTGGTATCTCTAATACATTAGACACTTCGTTCCATCTCCTTCTTCTGTATTGGCACCGTTTGTTTCTTTTGCTGTCCTTGCGATTGTATATGAGATTGTTGCTGTTTTTCTGTTGATTGTATGACCTTCTTCAGTACATCATTCCAATCTTTTTCTTGGGAAGGAAGGTGCATTTGTACACGTGGATTAATCGTTAAAGCCCCCATCTTTTCCGTAAATTCTTTCCCCGCTTTATCATTATCTACTGCGAGGACAATCCGATTCACGGGAAAACCTTCATCTTTTGCCTCTTTAAATGTGCGTAAAACGGTCTTCATTTTCAGACCATTCATACTGACTAACCTTGCATTTTGTAGTCTGTTTTGTTGTAACGTCCAATACGAAAGAAGGTCAATTGGACTCTCAAAATAATAAATGGATGTTGGTTTCCCAACATCCACCATAAATCCCGTATGCGGTTTTCCATTCGGCAAAATTTGTTTAAAAGAACCCCGTCTATTTTCCATCTTAACTGTCCCTTGACGCTCTGCCCCTACTATATTTCCTGTCCCGCCTTGTTCTCGCCATTTGAATACAACATTCTTCTTTTTGTCCTGCGCAATCAAATCTTGCCCAATCAGCCAATTTACTAAACGAGCGTCAATTTTCCGCTCATCGGTTAAATAGTGCTTAATGGCTTGTTTGTCCTGGACTTCTAAGTGCCCTGGATAACGAAATGGTTCATCTTGTTTTGCTTCTCCTTCCTTAGAAGATGTAAAAGTAGGATAGTCACCAAGATTCACGTCTCGAACAGCTTCTTGAAAAGACATACCATAATACATTCTGGCAAAGCTAATTGCTCCATATCCTTTCTCTCCACGGCTATTCCATGCAAACATATTGTCCCGAATAATTAGGCTATCATGCTCGGTATGACGATAATAATTACCTTCCTTTTGAAATTTCTCCCCTTTGTCCTCTAAATACGACAACAGATCCACATCTTTTGCTTTCATGACTTCCTCCTCTGCTAGTCGATATGTCATGTAGGCACCTCCCCTTGTTGTGAATGATTTCAAGAATAAAAAAAGAGAACTGTTTGTATCAGTTCTCTACATCATTTATTTTCCAAATAAGAATTTTAGTCGTTTTTCTTGCGTGCTATAAGATAATCGAGCATCAAATTTCTTCCCTGTTTTTTGGGACTCAAATCCCTTGATTTGATCGGTCATATTCTTTTCTAATAACTTGATCACATTATTACTACTAATTTTCTTTCCATACATCATTCCTGGTACCATAAACTCACATGTTTTTTTATATTGCTCACATAAGTAATGAGATTTCCCTATAATCACTCGGCTCTTACAGAGCGGACATTTTCCTACTGTACGGTCATCTTTGGTTGGAAAACGGAATTTTAGTCCATCTTTATCAAGATAGAGTGCCGCTGTAAACTCCCCTTTGTCTCCTTTAAATCCTTGAATGAAGTCTGAACATTGTCCCTTCAAAATCTTTTTCAGTTGCGAAGGAGGAATCGCTTTTTCTTTGATTTTGGCTGGCAACATGAACTTACAACCATTTTTATATTCTGTGCACCCAAAAAATGTTTTTCGGTGAAGAATATCCCCTTTTTTACAAGCTGGACACTTACCAAGAGACAGCTCCTCTGTCGTTGGAAACTGGAATTGTACTTTACCTTCTCGGAATACTAAATACGCCGAAAACTCTTTCTCACCGGATTTAAAACCTTTTAACAGATCCGTTTTCTTGCTTTCAAATAGCTTTTTTATTTGTGCTTCAGGAATGGCTTTTTCTTTAATTTTCTTCGGTATGCGAATTTCACACTCAGGATAGTTACTGCACCCATAGAAGTTTCCTTTATGAAGGATTTTCCCCTTTTTACATGGACAACGACATACTTCAATTTGTTGATTCCAATTCAAAATCATTTCATCCGCCACTTTTTCTTCTGTTTCTCCCAGCTTTACAACCGTTTCTTTCACAAATGTATTTGTATTTTCCACAAACTTACCGTAGGGCATTTCTTTCTTTTCGATCATATGAATCATCCCTTCCATTTCAGCCGTGTAAGCTGGATTTTTGATTTCATCTATCGGAAACTTTTCTACAAATGCACGACCAATTTTCGTTGTACGAATTTGGCCATTGGTAACTGTGATATAATTTCGTGTTGCAAGCTTTGGAATGAACGTCTCTTCTGTTGCGACTGTTCCAATCCGTTTTCCTTTCATTAACTCTTTTAAATGGTCATCATCTAATTTACGACCGGCGGTCTCCATAAACGTTAAAATCGAACTTTCTGTATGGAATGCTGGCTTCTTTGTTTTTGACTGAATCAAGTCATGTTTTACAATACTGAATGTATCCCCTTCATATAAAAAAGGGATTTGAAAGCTTTCCACAGAACCTTCTTCCATGTCCTCATGAAATACGCTTAAAAATCCCTTTTCCTGCAAAACCTTCTCTTTCGTACTGTATATGTTTTCGTCAATGTCCATAAAAAGTGCCTCACGTACCAAATAAACAGCCGGTGACATAAAGTTCCCAATAAATCGTTTCACAATGAGATCATATAATTGAGTTTCTAATGGTTTTCTATTGGTCCCGTCATATGGTTTTGTTGTCGGGATGATGGCAAAGTGACTATCTACAAGCTCATCGTTAAATGTGGCATGTTTTTCTGTAATGGTATGTGTATCTACAAGCTGAACCAGATCGGCATAATTCGTAGACTGCAAAACTTGGAATACTTCTTGTACTCTGCCTACCTTTTCCGTTGGCAAATGCCTAGACGATGAACGAGGATAAGAAATCCAACCTTCTTCATATAAACTCTGAATATGTTTTTTAGCGGTTTCTGCACTTACCTTTAATTTCGCATGGGCATCTTTATACAGATCCGTCAGGTTATATAATAATTTGGGTTTCTTCCTTCTCGTATTCTCTTTAAACTCTGTTACTCTTAATTCCGTACCAACTAATTTTGCACCAAGTTTTTGCAAAGGAGCTGGATCTAATAACTGGTCTTCTGTCTTCATAACAGCTTCTAATCTGTTGTCTGTGATAAGTTTCAGATTATAGTAGGTTTGTTCCCTATAATTCTCTATCGCTACCTCACGTTGCCAAATTTCATGTAACAGGCACATTTGTACACGTCCTGTTGCCAATAAAAACTGATTTTTAGCGAGTTTTGTTGTACATCCTCTTGTCACATTGATTCCGAGAAGATAGTCCAGATATTGCCTTGCTTTTGCTGAATTTGCAAATCCGTCATAGTGTTCCCCTGGCTCTAATCGATTTAATCCTGCCTCTAATTCTGCTGGCTCATAAGAAGCAAGCCAGAGGCGAGATTGTCGTTTATTTACGCCCGCATATTCATACATTTCACGATAAATCAACTCGCCCTCACGGTCTCCATCACAAGCGTTGACCACATGATCTACATCCTGACGTTGCAACAGATCTACTAAAATATTGATTTGTTCGATATAATCTTGCTTCACTTTGTATTCCGGCTCTAACAAAAGGGGCAAGTGTTCGAATTTAAATTCTTTATATTTCTCATCTATTTCTTCTGGATTCTTCAGCTCTAATAAATGACCAGAACACCAACTAATAATATATTGTTGGTTTTCAAAGTATCCAAAATACGGCTTACTTCCCATATGCTTTTCTGCATTTCGAAAACGTGGTGATTTCAATAATTCGTATGCAACTTTTGGCTTTTCCGCAATAAATAATGTCTTTCCCATCATTGATTCCTCCTCTTTTATGTAGGTCTTTAATTTTGACGTCTCATTTTTCGTACTTTAAACCGTTTTATCACGCATTGTACTGCCCATATACAAATGTTCATTGCTACAGTCACAAGCAACATACAGCCAGCAAATAACCATGGATTCATGACATCTTTCTCCATTCCCAATCTTTCTGTAAGAACACATACATTTGTTTTTTCTCTGACAATATTTCACGTGCCATTTGAATTTTTTCTTTTGGAAAAGAAATAAAAATCAATTCTTCAGCATTCCTTGTCTCTGCCCAAACACCTGTATAATCAATGTCTACAATCTCAACAATGTTTACCACCCTTTCCTCTCCTTTCGCTTTGAAAAAGAAGAAGAGCACTGTCTCACAGTACTCTCCTCACCCTATCTCTATCTAGCATGTTCCATTTCCGCCTCTTTTGGCTGCTCGTTCTTTTGCACACCTTTAAACCGATGAAAAAGCTGTGCGAATTTATTTTGGCTCTTCGGTTCTTTCTCCTGACTAGACTCTTTTTTATTATTTTTATCATATTCCTGTTTTTCTTGATCTAGGGCTTTTTCAATATTTACTAACTTTTCCCGCTGGGAATCTGTTAGATTCATTCCTTTTAACTCCTGTAGAGCTTCCTTTTTCAACCGATACACTTCAGGATATGAATGTGTCTTCTCAAACTCCTTCATTTCTTTGACACGTTCTTCGCGACTTTTTGTGTACTTTTCTTCTTGTTGACCTGAACGATCTTCTTTCTTCATTTCTTTTGATATTTGTTTTTTAGAATCTGATTCTTTTCCTTTATCAATTCCCAGCATTGCCAATACTTCAGCCTTATACTGCTCTTTATATCGTTCCTCCTGAGAAGGGGCAATCTCTTCTAGTACTTGTTCCTTATATGATTCTTTATATGACTCTTTATATGACTCTTTCGGATTTTCTTTTGGTAACATCACCTTATCTTTTATCTCTAATCGCTCTAGGGGTTTAAAAGATTGTTCTACCTTATCTTCCATCCTTTGAATGGATGATTCTCTCATTACTCCTTGTTCAATCGCTGTTTTCCGTAATGTCGTATATTTGTCTTCTGTATGCATCACTCTCAACATACTGTCTGTATTGTATTCATCTTCTTGTCTTTTAGCTTCTACAAATGCTCGGTAGCGAGTTTCTAATTCTTTCGGTATATTTTTTACAATTTGATGTGTTCTTTGCGGTTTTTCTTCATGTTCTTTCATCACATCAGACAACAGCTTTTCTCCTGTAAGTCGAAGAGAAGAATTTGACCAATTCTCACCATCTATTTCTTGTTCATATACTCTCACTTTCCCTGTATCATGATGTACATCAATTGTGATATCTCCTTGCCCCCAGTCCATTGCGCTTGTAACAGAAGGTAACGACAACCGAGTCACATCTGGCTCGACACCTCTTCTCACCTCCTGCATATTCTCCTTTGGGAACCTCCCTTTTTCATTTTCAGCCGCATTCATCGCATACTCATATAGTGCATGTTTTACATTTTCTTGTTTAACCTGTTCTTGTATACTCATTTTTACCTTCCTCCTTTAACATAAAAAATCACTTTCCGTTTTGAACGATAAGTGATAACAATTTTTTTATATTTTATTGTGCTAACAAGCCATTTATCGCTCTAATTCCACCTCTTGTTTCTTTTTCTTCGCTACATTTTGGAATTGTGCAAAGTTCGAGAATGGTTCAAACTGTTTTTCCCGATCAGCCACTTTCGATTCGGTCTGCTTCGTAACTGTAACTCCTTCTTTGTTCAACTTTTCTTGTACTTTACTTTCTAATTGATTAACAGATTCTTGGGTAATAAGCTCATTATCAATTGCTACATGTTTCGTTGCAAAATAACGTTCTTCCACTTGTACACGATGAATAATACTATCAATATCGTTTACTGTTTCATGAGATTGTGCTCGCTTAAAATCCTCATATTTTCCACTTAATTCTTTCTCCATCGAAGCTGTAACATGTTTAGCTGTATGAGGAAGTGGTTGTAACTTTTGTTCTAATGACTCAATTGGTGCGTAACCTTCCTGTTTCATTTCTTTATATAACTCTACTTCTTTTTCACTAAACATTAACTTTTTTTGATCCTCAGCTTTACCGACAAAATCTACTTCTCTTTGTACCCATTTATCATATATTGCTATTTTGACTAGATCATTTAAATCAAGCTGTGCATCTTTTTGATGTATAACAAACGACCTTCCTTTCCCATCAAAAACAGAATTATGGACTGCTTCATATAAATCTGGTTGCAAAATTTTATTTAGGTGAATATCTTTTACACTACCGTTTTTTTCCGTTAAAGATACAGATAAACCTTCTTGATTTGGTTCTTCTTCCTTCCGTATTGGTATGTCAGTAATCTCTTTAGTAAAAGCATCCATCATGTGTATTTTTCCACCATAGATATCTTGCACATCTTTACGCAATACTTCGATTGTAATTAAATGTGCTTTTGCCATACTATCTACCTCTTTTCCTCTTGTATTCTTGATTTCTTTATCTATAGTACTTTCAATTGTTTCAATAAATTCCACAGACGTTTCATGTACTTCTTTTAGCAATTTGGATTTATCTTTTAACTCTTTCCCTTGCGTCCAGTTTGCTAAGTATCCTAACGAATACTGACTTGTATCAATTCCGAAATAGGAGGAAACCGTAAAGGCTGTCATTTCTGCTTGAAATTCTTTTTCTGGCGCTGTGTAATTCATATGTGTTTCTACTGTATGAAGTTTAGCATGCGCTAATTCATGAAGAAGCGTTTTTACATTTTGTAATTCACTATTCCTCGGATTCAAGGCAACCTCTTTGGTTAAGGTATAGCTCACCCCCTTTGCAACTCCAAGCTCTTGTTTTGGCTCAATAATTTTCACACCGTTATTTTCCGCAATAGCTTCCATTCCTTTGTACAAACTCTTATAATCTTCCACACTTCCTTCTAGCCAACGATTTGGAAAAATACGAGGTAAATCTTCCGCTTTTGCGTTCGTTTGCGACACATCAAATACATAGCCGACAGAAAAATATAGGCGACCTGGTTTCACTTCTATACTTTTAGATTTAATCTGTTTTTTCTCTTCTTCATTCGCTTTTGCAACTGGTTTCCAAGTGCCGGCTTTGTCTTTAAATTTTGTTGTTGTCCGGTTCGGAACAAGGATCTGTATTCCTTTCTCACCCTTATTAACCGAAAATCCTTTTTCTTTCCAAAAAGAAAAGGAGCCCACGGCTCTGGATCCCTCAAATTGATTCTGTATTAATGCAATATTGGATGGTGAATAGCGATAAAACTTTGCCATAAATAATAAGTATTCTTTTAAATCTTCTGGTGACCGAAAATAACCTTCTATGCTCTTTTCCATCTTTTTTGTTAGTGCTACTACTTTTTGTTTCTTCTCTTCAAATGAAATAGGGGAACGCTTTTTACTCATTGTTTTCCGCTCCCTTTGAAGAAGCTTCAATCAATTCATCCATCGTTTCTTCATTCCAAGTTTCTAAATCTGTTGGAACACATATTTTATGAGTTTTCATGTTGATGGGAATAAGTAAATCATTTTCTGGAAGCTCAATATAATCAAATAACTCTTGTTCTTCCTCTTCTGTTAATGGGATTGTAACTTCTTGATTTGCAACGTGAAAAGTAACTCCTCTTTCACCAATAGATTTTATAATTCCAAGTTCAATGTCTTCATGAAACAATAGCATTTTATCTTCTCCTCTTTTGTTAATTATTTATTTTCAATCCACGATTGTATTCTTTCTCATAAACCACTTTGTTACCTAATGGCTCCCTTCTTTATCAATTCACCTCCTCCACTGGAACATACACTTCTTTTGTTTGCCCTTTTGAAGCTTGATAATCCATCTTCTTTTGACGTTTATGTGCAATCCTCTCCTCTACTACGTCTCTTATATGTTTTGTTGCTTCGGTTTCTGCAATATCCGTTGTACAAACTCCTTGATACTGTTCATGCTCATAAATGCCATTCATAAACTCAATCAACATTTGAGTATTTTTATCAGCACTATTCGTACCAAGTCGGATTTTTGTAAGCTCTTCTTTTAACACATCATGAAGATGTTTGGTCACGACTTCCGTAATATATCGAAGCGACCATTCTTGCTGTTTCGCTTCTTTATGCTCTTTACAAATTCGGGCAATTGCGTCACCGTTATAGCCATTTCGAATTTTATGTTCTTCCATATACGCTGTAATATATTGATCTGTTTCCTCATCAATCGAAAACACTCTCCTAATCTTTCTCATCGTTCATATCCCCTCTCATTTTGTTGTTGGATCTCTCTCTGAAGACGTTCATAGTAACGTTGGTTTTTCCAACTTTCATATTCACTTTTGAACGCTCCTTCCATTTTTCTTAATGCATACTGCATCGAAACATTATGTTGAAAGTTCTTTCGCTGACTGGGCTTTCGGTCTAACATTTTATCAATGCGCTGTCGTTCTTTATCGTATGCTTTCATCTCTTGTAAAAACGCATTTCCCATTCGCTTGTGAAGCTCTTCTATTTTATTTTCTTTATAATTTTCATATCGCTTCTTATCACCAGAACCTTCTCCATATGCTCTCTTTAATACGTCTATTTCTTGATCTAACTTTTGAAGAAACTGTTTATAATCTTCTTTATGATGCTTCTCAATATATTTTTGTGTTAATGTATCAAGATGAGGACGAAGGGGGCGCAATGTATTGTAACTGTATTGCCATTGTCTTTTGTCTTCTGGTAAACGTTTATAAATAAACTGGAATAATGGTTTTAATTCTCGATTGCGCCATGTGAATGTGGAATCTTCTTTCTTTTTGGCAACCATATTCTTTCGAATCAAATCGTTAATCTGTTTTTGTTCCTGACCACGATCCATAATATTTTGAACCACTTTTCCTTTCATTGCATCCAATGTTTTTTGTTTTCGTTTTCCACGATCTCTCGTTGGAAATGGCTCAACAGTTGCGACATGAATGTGAAGGTTATCTGTATTATAGTGAATCGCTCCTGACCAAATAGCTGTATGTTCCAGCTTCTCTCTTTTTAACATTTCTTTCATGGCTAACCGGGTAACATCCATCAATTTTGTTTCATCAACAGTTCGTGTTCTAGGATCGTATATGCCATGTTCTGCGAGCCAATGATTATCAAACGTGATAACATCTTGCCACATGATACTCTTATTCTTTTGAGCGAGCTGAAACATCTTTTTTAGGTCTTTCTTTTCATTTTCCTTTAAACCGTTACTATACTCTGTGAAGAGGGAGGATGTCTTCTCTGAATCTCCCATATAATCTTGGTACAGAGAAAACATTTTCCCATGTGCTTCCCCTTCTCTTTTCGCATCTTCCCGGTCTACATACTCCACATAATCTTGAAACGTTTTTCCATCTGCCGTAACAAAACGAGACACTGTCACCACACCAGGCGTCACCTTTTCTTGTGAAGGAGTTGTTGATTGGCTCATTGTTCCTCATCCTGTGTCATCATCTGTAAAAACGTGTTCAACTCTTGTGCAACCTCAAAACATTTTTCCATCGCATAGATATTTTTTTCTATCAGTTGTTGAAGATACAATTCACGATTTTGTTGTTCACGATAGAATGCTAATGTTTCAAGCTGCCCCCGTAAGAATTTATCTCTTGAAAGCCCTTTTGCCTTTGCAATTTCATCAATGCGTTTCACTGCAACAGGATTCATATTTCGAACTCTGACCTCCATTTTCGTTTCCTCCTCCAAATTCGGGATCTCCACTAAAAATAGTGAGAAGAGCATAAGGGGTTTTTGTTCCCACCTAAGGTGTGAAGCTAGGCAAAGCCTAGCGAAACCGTGGGTACAAGAAAACAACCCAAGTGTTGAGGTACTGTTGACTCAAAATCACCTGATGTTGATGTCCAGTAGACCCAAATGTTGAGGTGCTGTTGACCTAAAACCCCTTAATGTTGATATGCTGTCGACCTAACCTTTTTCATAACTGCTCTACATCTTTTGCCTTCTCATCTAATTTTTTTATCTTTTCTTTCACTTGTCCTTGCTCCCATTTGTATAGTTCAACCTTTTCTTTTGACTGGCTAATATTCGTTTCTTTTGAGTTGATTTTCGCATCCGTTTCCATTTTTTCTGTTTCAGTTTGGTACTTAGAATCGTTCTTCCATTCCGTGATTTGCTTTTGCCACTCTGTTTGTTTAGAGATTTCTTGCTTCATGACTTCATCGTACTGTTTTACTTTATCTTTTAAGATTTTTTGTTCCATACCGATAAATACTTTTGCATACGAGCCTTTACTTTTTTGTTTAATGTTCTCTTCTATTTCCGTTTTCTTTTGATCGGAGAAGAAGGATTTTAAGAATGTTTGCTTGTCATCTTCCTTTGAAGTTTCCTTTTCTTCTTCAGTCTTTTGCTTTGTCTCTACTGTTACATCTGGATTGTTTTTTTCAAATACATCCAAGGCAACCGTTTGCCATTTTGGAGATAATTCTTTCACTTGTACAACCAGATTTTTATCATCTTGATACACAACTTTTACTGGTAATTGGAGATTGGGATTTGCTTTTTCCTGTGCCTGAAACTGATACTTTTCTCCATCTCCTCCCTCTACATGAAGAAACATTTCTATTGTATGAGAAGCTGGATCATACGCCCTTTTCTCTATTGTCATGGTTCGATTTCCTAATAACGCAACCGACTTTTTCAGTTCTGTATGATAGACTGGCTCTTCATAAGGTACATATAATTTCGAAGTGAAAAAACCGAAAAAACCAAAAAACATAAATCCTACAATCAATCCATATATCCATGATTTTTTACGTCTTAAATTCACACCATTATTTACAACTTCCATTTACTCGACACCTCACTTTTTTAAGATGGAATGATCTGAACCACTAGTTCTTCTACACTGGTTACTTGCCAACTCTCTTGATTTTTTTGCACGGTTACTTTCATCACATTTTTCGTTTTATCTGTTGTTCCATTCGCACCAATCGTCACGGTATTTTGAAATTCTGCGATCACTTCTACCTGAGAAG
Organism: Bacillus cereus; assembly: GCF_002584535.1. GTDB lineage: Bacteria > Bacillota > Bacilli > Bacillales > Bacillaceae_G > Bacillus_A > Bacillus_A arachidis. Next base: position 11,573 of record NZ_NUOT01000068.1, on the reverse strand, counting down.
CACCAATCCTATAAGCTTGTAAGTATAACTTCATATCAGATGGCTTAGATACGTATGTGTCCCCCATTTCGAATGTATCCGTTGGATAAAAGAGCTGAAATACTTCATCTTTCATTAATTTTTTTGCCTGTTCTCTTCGTTCCTCATATCCTTGTTTTTCTCGATGAAAGGATAACTGAATAAACTTCTCTACTGCCGAAAGATACGATTGTCGTTCTTGTTCTTGTTCCGAAGGAAGAGTTTCTTTCACCTTCTTTTTCAATTCTTCATTTTCAGTTTGTAACACCTGGTTACGAACGTGTAATTGCTTTACATCACCCGTCTCATCGTTACGATAATACAAAAAGATGTTCAAAAAAGTAACGCCTGCAATGACAATTGCAAGCGTTACAAACCAGACTTTTCTTTTATCTTTTTCATTCGTTTCACTCACTGATTCCGCCTCCTTAACTTGCAATCTCTTATCCAATTTTGTTATCTTTTTAGTAACGTCTCACATGTCCTTTAAACACTTTACCCCAATATGGATTTGATAAATTTTCGATTGAGACACCTTTATTCGTTTGACAACCAATGAAAGTATTCTGGTCAATTACAATACCAACATGTCCGTCATGTTTGTACGTATCAAAGAAAATCACATCACCAGCTTTCATTTCCATTGGTGAAATTTGTGTACCAATTTTATTCAAGGTTTCTGTACTCACAGAACCCATTGGGCTTACATTCATTCCGACTTGCTCGAATGCCCAGCGTACAAAACTACTACAATCAAAAATCCCTCTTGCAATGTCATTTGTGTTACGTCCACCACCAAATACATACGTGGAACGTCCAATCCATTGACGACCCACATCGGCAACTTGTGAGCCAGAGGAACCTCCTCCTCCGCTTCCTCCGCCATTTACTGGTACGCCAGGTATATAATATTTCAGCACTGCATCAACATAAAGTGCGTCGCCATAGCACGCGCCGTAAGGAATCATTTCAGGTCTTACACAACGATACTTACCCGTATGTTTTTCTTTTTGATATTGCTCTGCGGAGAATTGAATGGCTAATTCTTTTGTATATTTACCTCCGTGTTTTGCAATGAAATCGAAGAATCCTGTTCCAAAATTATAAGCCTGCAAGGCGGTTTTTATATGATCCATATCACCTGGTCCCGTAACACCGGCTCGCTCAATTGCATGCTTAAATTCTTGTACTCCCGCCCAAATGGAGTAATCAGGATCCGTAATACAATTGGGCCCTTTACAGTGCTTAGTATTAAATGCTCCTTCGGAACTTTGCATCGGATCGAGTCCACGTCCACCACTCTCTTGTTGCATCTGAGCTAACATCAAGGGAACAAACCCTTCTATACCAAATTGCTGTGCATACTTTCGAACTGTCGGTTCCCATTTCAATACTTCAGCCGAAACATTCGCTGTCCCTATGCCTCCTTGTGGGTATGTAATATCCCCTTGCTTTTTATTACCCTCCATTCCGCCAATGAGTGTCATCGTAGCTCCTAATAGAATCGTTCCAAGGAGAAAAAGTAGACTCAGGGCAATCATAATGAGCCACTTTTTCGGAATAATCTTCAGTACAAGATGCATGAATTATGCCCCCCCACCAAACAACGCTAACTCTTCTTCTGTTACATCGACTTTAAATAAAATGTTCTTCACGGCACTGATGCATAAAAGAACATCACCTGTTGGTAAAAACGGTATTTCATTCAGTTCACTTGTACTGATCTGTCCCGCAAACACCCGCCGTAACATATCGAGGTTGTTGCTGTCTTGTTGCATAATGAATTTGTACTGCGTAAGTTCAAATAGCGTCTTTATCTTTTCTACAGCTGCCACACTCGCATCCTCTGGCACGAAGTCCCGGATAGAATGACTTGCAAATACAATCCCTGCAAAATATTTCCGTGCTTCACGAGCAAACTTGATTGTAAACTCCACTGCATGTTGACTTCGCTCACTTGTATTGATGAGATAATGTGCTTCATCCATAATGACGAGATAACGAATGACATCATCAAATTGAATTTCCTTTCTATCAAATGCTTTCCACTGTGGTTTTCCATTTTCCAACATTTCATCCCACATTAAATTCATAACATTGAAGATTTGCGCTTGGTAAATCTCTGGCTTTAAGCTCATCAGATGTCGCAATGAAAAAAAGACGATTTGCTCTTTTGAGTAATCTTCTATTGTTGAAATACCATTAAATAAGTGCCCAAAGTTATCTACTAAATTGGTTAAATTTAAGATAATTAATTCTAAACGTTTTTTACGTGTACTACTCACATTGGCACGATGCTTCCCTGTGTCTATATCTTCATATAATTCTTTCTGTACAAAATATAAATAATCTGAAAGGATTGGATACTCTTCTACAGGTAAATTTGTGATGTTATTCATGGCACCTGGTTCATCATTCCACAATTCCTGTTCCACATACATTTTACGAAGTAAATTCTCGTACTCTTTAATTTCATCATCTTTCGCTTCTGGCGCAGTGAAACGGTAAAAAATACTCAATTTGGATAAATGTTGCGTAAAAGACCCCTCTTCTGTTTCAGCCGTTTTATATACTTGAAGTGGATTGATTTTCCCTTGTGATCCATCCAGTGCAATTTGTTTCCCGTCATACTCCTGTACAATCCCCTCAAATTCACCTGTAAAATCAAAGCCCCGAATCTTATACCCCTTCATAGCATTATCACTCATAATTTTTTTCAATAAGGTAGACTTGCCGGCTCCCATTTTACCAATTACAACGCCGTTATAACTTTTTCGTTTTGCATCTTTATGGAACAAATCAAAAATGACACTCCCCTTTGTTTTGGTTGTGCCATAGTAAGTCCCATATGGATCATTTAAGAATGTAAAATGAAACGGAAACCCTCCCGCTAAAGAAAGCGCCGGTATTTCTTTCCCACTTCGTTTATTGATATATTTCTTTTGCATCTCAAAACTTGATGTAATTGATGCCCATTCATATTCTTGTTCATTTAAAAAGATGGCGCCTCTAAAGTTGTAAGACTCAAGTGTTTCCATAACTTCTTTTGCCTGTTTTTCTAACTCTGTCATCGTTCGTGCTGAAATATAAATACGTAAATGTACTCGTTTCAGCACCTCTCCTTTGGATACTTGTTGATATAATGTTTCTAATTCGTTAAACTGTTGTTCCGCTTCAATCCGTTCAATATTATCTTTCGCGTTCGCATGTCGAACGCTTTGTTCTGCCATTGATTTATTAATCGATTCAACTACGACTTTTCGGCTGTCACTGATAATATCAAGCGTTGTAATGACATTCGGCATATTCATGATTGGTTCTAACCAAAAGTCATTTACTGTTGTCTGATACCCGTATACATGAATGCAAGTTTGTAATCCGTCTCCACCTTGAACATATACTTCTTTAAAGTGAATGCCCCCTTGCGGTTGAATCAAGGAAACCAATTCCTTATTGATTTGTTTCTTTTCTTTTTTCTCTTCGTTCTTTTGTTTTCTCTTAAAAAACTGAAGTACAGACACGCTCATCACCTCTTCTTATTTTTTCGTACCAATTTTTGAATTTTGATTATGCAACTTATATAAAATTTCTATCTTCTTTTCCTCTTCCATATCTAATAATGGTATGCATCGTTGCAAGTACCGTTTTGACGATTCCACCCGTTCTTTCACAACAAATTCGTTCTCACCATACACAAATAAAAAGTACTCCCGGTTTGTGCGCCCCCATTCTAAATACTGAAGTTCTTTCAATTTTTGTACGAGAAAGCGTTCGTATAAGGGATTCTGACATGTTTCAATCTTCTTCAGTAGAAAACGTTGTTGCTGTTCCGTAGAGACTGGAAAATTCATAGATACAATCTTGATGGACTCTTGGTACGATTGATAATAATGTGCAAGGTAATAAATCGCATATTCTGCTTCTTCTTCGTTCATCGAATAAATATCTGTACCCTGGATCTGTAAAATATCTACAAAACCTTGTTCTTCTCGAAATTCAAAGACACCTGATTCTGTTATATCAATAATGGGAATCACCTCAGCAATACTTTTTTTGATATGAGGTGGTTTCTCTTTCTTTTTAGCTTTTTTTGTTGTCCGCTCTTTTTCCGTCTTCCCTTTTCTTCCCGAATCCTCGTCAATCCTCGCTGTTTTTTTCACAACATCTTTTTTCTTCTTTCCAAGATGTTGCATCAAGTTTTTCTTCTTTTTCTTTACCGGTATTTCTTCTTCTCTCAAAGGAGCAACCGTTGGTTGTGCTTCTTTTTTTTCTTGAAATCCTTTGATTTTTACGACTCCCCCCGGCTTTTTTTCTTGCTTTGGCAATTGCGGGGACGGCTTGGCTTCGCTCTTCTTTCCTACCCCGTTATTCATTTCTTTTTCATTGAATAATGCCATTTCATTTCCTCCTTTAGTCTTGTTCCTGGTCAATTGCACAATACGTAGAGCGTTTTCGAGCTAACATAATAAACAGTACCTCAAACATCCGTTTTCGTGGGTTTGTATTGGGACGAACAATTAAAAGGACACCTACAATCAACATAAAAATATAATAGGGAATTTGAAACATCGGATGAACCAAGGGCTTAGTCGTCATGGTGAAAACCACAAGCCCTATAATGAACAAGAGATCAAAAAGATATAACACTTTGTTGATTTTCAATTCCGTTCGTATTTCTTTTGGAATACGATAGTTTGCCATTTTCATTTCCTCCTTTTAAGACGAAAAAAATAAGCATTCTTTGTATGCTTATATTGTTTTTCCTATGAATCTTTTCTACGATTTTTTTGGGGATTTGGATTTGGGTTTTCATTTTGATTTCCACTCTTATTTTGACGTTTGTTTCGGAAACTTTCTCCTGTATTTTGTCCAAGTTGATAAGAACGTCTTGTTCGTTGTACTGTTGGAGAATTATGAAATGCGTTAGAGATACGATCCTTTGCATATTGACCAATCGTACGATTTTCTCTTTGCGGTGCCGGAATATCCTGGGTAGAACTTGGTGTTGTATCTACTGGACGAGATGAACCTGAAGAGCTTTCACCACTTGAAGCTGTTCCGCTATGACTTGGCTGAGACGGTTCTGGTGCGCTTGATGGTGCTCCGCTACTACTTGGTTGTGCTCCGCCTGATACACTTGATGGCGCTCCGCTACTACTTGGCTGTGATCCGCCTGATGCACTTGATGGTGCTCCACTACTACTTGGTTGTAATCCACCTGATGTACTTGATGGTGCTCCGTTATTACCATTCGCACGATTTTTATTTTCTACTGTATTCCCCTTATTTTGAGAAGGTGTAATCCCTTGCGTTTTGGAATCATTCGCTCCTCCTGCTGTGCTTTTTGTTAAATTAGCTGAAGATCCATGTTCTCCATTTTGAGCATCTTTATCAAAACCGGATGATTTGATTTCATCTTGCAAGGACACAGCGCCGTTACCTGCATCGCCTTGGGACGCTTGATTATTTTCTTTTCCATAACTGGATTGATCTATTTCATTTTGTAAAGACGCATTATCAGTTCCCGTTGCGCCTCCCTCGGCACCGCTTTGCTTTTCCTTGCTTTCTGTTCCATTTTCCTTAGCATTTTGTTCTTTGGATTGTTTCTGATTTTCTTGTTCACTACTGCCTGTTTTCCCTGCATTTTTATATCCACTTGCTATACCTGCGGCACCTGCACCTGCTTGCAATGCACCATTACCTGCACCTTTTAACATGTTACCAGCTTTGGACGCTATATTGCCGCTTGCTTTACTAATCCCTTTTCCAAGTGCGTATCCACCAGCAACGGCTCCCCAACCATTTTGCAACCCTGCGTCAATCCCAAAAAGACGTTCACAAATGACGGGACCATCTACAACCGCAAGGCTCAAACAAATTAAAGCCACGACATAAGCGATTCCATTTACATTTTCATGAATATAGTTCATACCAATAAGGTAGAGCTTTAATGAAAGAAAAATCATAATCATGATGAGAAAAGTATTTAAAATATTCATTAGGATATGCTTTGTTTTTTGTCCATTTGCCACATCCGCCGGCGCAACTAAGTTTGCTAGAATGTAGTTGAAAGTTAGTTCAAAGCACAACTTTCCAAGTTTGATTGCTGTAAATAGTAATGTCATACCAATTACAAATAATGAGGGAGCGATTTTCCAGAAATCCCAGTCCCAGCGGTAATATTTATCTGGCCAAAAATCAAACCAACCATTTTTCAAATCTACTAGTACTTCTTTTCCATCTGGTGCAACACTAAGTTTTTTTTCTAAAACCTTTTGTCCTTTCTCAGTTATACTTTTATCTTTACTAATTTTAAAATCCTTATCAATCTTTTCTAAAATATCTATTCGCCGGATATTTTCCTGCGAAATTTGATTTGTTTCTTTTAACTTAGTTGTTTTCCATTCTCCTATATCAAATTGCGCTACATCTGTAAGACCCTCTTTTATAATCTTTTCACTAGTAGTTCCATCCCCTTTTAGATTTACGGCATGAATTGCCTGATCTGTAAATTTATTCGCTTGCATCATTGCTGTACTTAGTAACACGATTACCCCCATACTAATAAAAATGTTCACTGCAATCTGTTCACGGTTTGTTTTGCGATTGAAAATTAAAGTATATCCAATATAAATGAGCGAAAACGCAAATAACACATAAAAGAGAGGCTGAAAGTCTCGCACAAAAGATTGTACTTCTTCTGATGCAAATAACGTTTTGACTAACAAAATTTTATCTGTAATTCCTTCTAATGCATCCACCAAATACGATAACCCTAAAATAATCATCCAACCAATCGAACGAAGAATATAATTCGTAAATCCACCAATTTCTAAGTATTCACTAAATGTTTTTAGTATTTCTAAGACTTGCTCATCATTCATGGTTTCACCTTCTTTCACTTAGGCTTCAAATACTTCTTGTATCGTCATATCAATGTGTTCATCCACTTCATCTACCCGTATGATAATTGGCGCTTCACCGATTCTGCCTGGCTGTAAAACAACAACACCATTTTTAAGCCCAATCATTACTTCTCTTCCCGCTATTACTCGATCCCCGTAAGCTTGTAAAATTTGTTGTAAGGAATTGGTTACTTGCATCAGACTTCCTCCTTTACACCTTCTTTTTCTAGTAAACTATCCATAATTTCACCGTATTTTCCATTAATCAAACGATACGTATTCTTATCGATTTGTCCTGTCGTCACTAATATTTTTAGATCTTCTATAAAGCTTTCCATTGTACTTGCCTGAATATCCGCTAATGACCTATTCCATTGCTTCATACATTTCTTTTCAATCACACTCCAAATGGAACGATGCGTTTCAAAGAATTCTTCTGCTGTTTTTTGTTTCCAATTTTCTAAGGTAAGTGGTTCAAATACATGAGCTGATTCTGCTACTACAACAGGTTCTGACGAATATGCTTCTTCAGGAGTTTCAATTTCTTCATCAATATCCGCAAATTGTGGTTCCTCAGGCTCTTCCTCCGCTGGAACTGGTACAGGCTCTGACTCAGATTCTGGTACAATTTGTTTTAGCTCTTCTGAATTACCAGTTGACTCCTCTTCTTGTTTTGGGAAGAAATCAATGATGAGATCCCTTGGATTCACATATTCATGTAAAGAACGAATGTCGATATCTAAAATGGATTGATCCGTATCAAAGTCATCTCCTAAGTACTCCCAACGGTATTTCATGACCGTTTTCCCTCGGTTCAGAATGGGAAACGGCTCTATCTTTTCAAACTTATTATCCCGACGCTTCATAAAGCGTATCACTGCACTTTCTCCTTCTTGGAATCTCATTAACTCAGTTGGCGTTAATAATGGTTTTGTATCTATTCCTTCCGTTTTGCTCTTATCAATTGACAACCCTTTCCCACTCCGAGATAAAGAATTGATTGTTTGATTCCCTAACTTTTCGGATATTTCTTTTGCGGTTTCTTTATTACCCGATTGAATATAAATTTGATTTCCACAGTTATCTTGAATGGTTGTACTTGCATCTCCATATTTCATTTTCAACTGCGGAAGAGCTTGCACAATGAGGTTAAATCGGATGTTTCGTCCTAAACATACTGTCACAATATTCCCCATATCATCAATCGCCGGCATATTTCCAAATTCATCCAAAAAGAAAATTACTTCCCTATGACATTTCCCACCACGAGCTAAACCAGCATATTTGGATAGCACAAAATATAGCTGCCTAATAAAGATAGAAGCAATCACATGATTACTAGAATCGTAATCTGGAACAATCATAAAGACCGCAATCGGTTTCTTGAAGAGGATAATGCTATCAATCTGTAATCCATCTTGTTTTTCGACAACTTTGAATGTCGTTTTACCTGTATCCTTGTTAACTGTTTGAATTTCTATAATCGTTTTCTTCTTTGTTTTGCCTTCCATCACATGAATACGCTGACCTTTTTTTACACTTTGCTTAAAGTTCAACTCAAAGCGTCCTTCTGTATCCGTTTTGACACTTTCTTTGGAACCATCTGGGAAGATTATTTGTACCCGTACCCGTGGTGTCCCTTTTCCTTGTAGGCTTTTCCCAAAGCCAATTCGTTTTAAGTCGATACTATTACGAGACGTCATTTTCGCAATGCCATCAAAAGTAAAGATAGACAGTTTGCTCATTGTGGTACTAAAGATACTTCCTCGTGTTGTCCCGCCTTTTGCGAAGCTAGAAGTTGCATATTGCATCTTCGCAACACTCTCAGCAGGAAGCATTTCAAAATATATATCTAATGCATTTTGTGTATTTCCTTTCAGATCAATCACAATTTCTTTTGAACCAAGCTCCGATAACATATTTGCAACGGCATACATCGAAATTTTATCCTCTGTCTTTTCCTGGATACATTTATCTATAACTGCTAAAATCAACGCATTACATAAACTCATTGCACTGTTATTCCAAAATGGATCTTTCACATTTGGATTGTAATAAAGTGAAAATGATAATGTATTACAAAGTGTTTGAGCCGTCGCTGTGTCTCCCTGTTTATAAGCATCTTTGATAAGCTGAAGCAAATTATAGCTCATCGACTCTAACGGGTTAATTAAATTTAACACTTCAATATGAAAACCCCGTTTTTCCAATGTTTTTTTTGAAGCCGCCAGGAGTTCACCCTTCGGATCATTCACGATTAAAGACGGCTGGATTTCAGCACGGGAATATGCATCAATTGTTGGAAATACATAGGTTTCCCCTTTACCAGACCTCGTTGTCCCGATGATTAAATTACTAACAGCGCCATCATCTATAAGTAGCTTTCCTGCTTTTGCACTCTCTTTTAACTTTTTAATTTCTTGCCATTTTTCTAATCCTTTTGCTTCCATTACTTTTTTTACTTGTCGTAAAATGGATTTCACCGAAATTTCATCATACCTAGAAATGACCACACCGCCTTTTCCTTCATATCGTTCTGTTTTCTCTGGAATTGAGCGATATTGTTGTTTTACTTCATCGAGTGTTGCAAAGCGGGAGGAATCTTTTTGATTTTGATTTAAATCTTTAAAGCTTGAACGAATCTTGTAGGTGAATTGTATGGTGCAAAAACTCGCAATCAGGAATAAGATTAGATAAATTAGCAACGAATGTTGAAAGGTATATAGATCCTCTATCCCAATATGAAAAGGTTTGGGATGTAATAAATCAGAAAAGGTTGTTTTCACTAGCTCTACGATGACGTTTCCTAGAAAATTTACGATAAGAAAGATTCCACCAAATAAAAAAGTACTCATTGGGATGAGTACTTTCCATTCAGCTAATTTATATTTCAATGGTGGCTTTGGATTCACACTTTCAGACATTTTCTTGCTCTCCTTTTGTTTCCACTATATTTTCTTGATTCAAAAGCTCCTGTACAATATCTTGTGTAACTTGTTGTAAAATCACAGTAAACATAAGAAATCCTAAAACAATAGCTCCGGTTACAACAGTGATTTGTGTAAAAAGCATCGTTATTGTCGCTCCCTGTTTTCTAATAGAATCTTCAGTTCACTATAAAATGTCCATTGCTTATATCCAATCCGAAGAAACAGTAAAATTATAGGTGTTGATAGTAACAAAGCCATTAAAAACGCTACATCAGTTATATTTTGCTCCTCTACAAAGATCATACTAGCAATTAAACCAACTGCTACTATTATGGCTATTGGAATATCTAGTAACAACATTCGTTTCGTTAATTTTCTTTCCATCATGCCCCGTACAAATAAAATCATTAAAATATAAAATGCACAAAAACCTAGGATTGCGTCTACTGTCTGATTTTGTGTCCATTCATAACCAGAATGATTGATTCCCCAAATGATATAAACAATTCCTAATACACCTAACAACACGTAAATTCCTGTACTTACCTTTATACCAAGCGTTATCCACCTTTCCATCCTCATACGCCTCCTTGATCTTCTTTAATACAGTATAGGTATACGAAAAGAGCTGGTTGAAGGTTCAACCAGCTTGTTATATTTTTACAATAAACCCCAATTCAGACTTAAAGGTTATTCATCGATTAAGCATGATGAATTGAGGAAATTCAATATCAATTTCTATTGGTGGTAATGTTTGAAAACTTGCGATTACTTTTGTATTAGCTTCTTTCATTTGTTTTAAAAATAATACAAACCCATTTACTTCTTCAGCAAATAAATAAAATGCTTCATCAATTATTACAAAGTCATGTTTTTTAGCTAAACCGATTATTTCTTTGCTCAATTCCACTTTCGGACAGGTTCGATTGCACAGGTTTATAACATTTAACTTATCTCCTTTAAATGATTCTTTAAGATCTTCATACTCACCAATAAAATCTAAAACCATTACGTTATCCAACTTGATAGCAAGTTCTTTTAAAGTTGTTGTTTTACCTGTAGCAATACCGCCAACAATCTTTAAATTTCCATTTATGTTCAATATCTCATTTATTTGAAACATGTTGTATCCCCCTTTTATATCATTCTTTATACACAAGTTGGTTGAATTCCCAACCAACTTGTGTCTTTTTTCGTCTTAACTGACGTGAACTTCATATTTTCTTCAATATTTAACTCATACAACTACCGGAGGTTTTGGCTTATCTCCTCCGTCCTTTGGTGGATCCACTGGCGTTTTTGGTTTCTCTGGCTCTGTTGGTGGTTCTACTGGCGGTTTCGGCTTCCCTGGATCTGTTGGTGGCTCTACTGGTGGTTTTGTATTTCCTGGATCCGTTGACGGTTCTACTGGTGGTTTTGGTTTCTCTGGCTCTGTTGGTGGTTCTACTGGTGGCTTTGTATCTCCCCGATCCGTTGGTGGTTCCACTGGTGGTTTTGTATCTCCCGGATCCGTTGGTGGTTCCACTGGTGGTTTTGTATCTCCCGGATCCGTTGGCGGTTCCACTGGTGGCTTTGTATCTCCCCGATCCGTTGGCGGTTCCACTGGTGGTTTTGTATCTCCCGGATCCGTTGGTGGTTCCACTGGTGGCTTTGTATCTCCCGGATCCGTTGGCGGTTCCACTGGTGGCTTTGTATCTCCTGGATCCGTTGGTGGTTCTAC
>NZ_NUOT01000067.1 GCF_002584535.1 Bacillus cereus | reverse complement strand
CCCCCTAGTATCTAAACTAGTGGATTTCAATTCATTATTTTTTCCATTCTGTAAGCTTAACATCCCATAGCAATGCATCTGTATCAATAAATTTAATACTAAGTTCATTTGCTTTATTCAGCTCTATCTCAAAAGAACTTGTGAATGTAGATATGCTTTCTTCAGAGAATCGAATGGTTTGTACATCTTGTCCATCAATAGAAATAATTATCTTACCAGAATGTTTGCTAGCACCATCAGGGATACCGAGATATCCCGAAAGTTTTGCATACTTACCTTTTAACAAGTATTTAAATTGCTGAGAATTTGTCCCTTTACTACTATACATATTTAATTTAGGTTCAATTTTTTTATGAGCCACTTCAAAGCTAGTGGAATTGTTAACTTTCGGTACATCTCCAGTACTTTCTGTCAGTTGATTTAGCGCTATAACGGTTCCATTTTTTAGGGATTGTTGTTCCTTTTCTAATGATTTATTAATTTCACCTACAACTACAAGTACTCCTAATGTCAAGATAAATACTGTTACACCTGTAATAATAAAGTTTTTCAAAGTATTATTAGAGCGAAATCCTATTTTATATGCACAAAATCCTATTGTAGCACCCATTGCATTCACAATTACATCATCAATGTCAAAGCCACCAAGAAAAGTAACCATTTGTAGGACTTCTAGTATAAGAATAGAAATACA
>NZ_NUOT01000066.1 GCF_002584535.1 Bacillus cereus | reverse complement strand
TGAACCGTGATGCTTTCTGGACGTTTACCAAACTTATTGTTGTAGTCATCCCATACTTTCTTACCATTTAGTTCTGTTTTGTCTGTATTTTTGTAAGTGTTCGTAATCGTTGTTCCTTCTACTTTTGTTTCGTAGTCGTTTACTTTTACTTCACCTACTGTGTACTTGTACTCGTTTCCTTGTTCATCGTACTTTGGTAGATCCGTGAAGCTGAAATTCCAGTTACCAGCTTGGTCAGCTTTCACTTCTTGTGTTTTCAACTCTGTACCATTTTGAAG
>NZ_NUOT01000065.1 GCF_002584535.1 Bacillus cereus | reverse complement strand
TACTGTGTACTTGTACTCGTTTCCTTGTTCATCGTACTTTGGTAGATCCGTGAAGCTAAAATTCCAGTTTCCAGCTTGGTCAGCTTTCACTTCTTGTGTTTTCAACTCTGTACCATTTTGAAGCAATTGAACTGTTATGCTTTCTGGGCGTTTACCAAACTTATTGTTGTTGTCATTCCATATCTTCGTTCCTGAAACAGATGTAGTTTTCACCTTATTCGGAACCATAAGCTTTACACCTTTTTCAGCATTTCTATCAATTGTAAAGTTTACTTTCGCTTGAGGATCGAAATCTACATAGTTTGGAGCTGAAATCTCTTGCACATAGTAATTTCCTGGATCTAAATCAGGAACCTCAACAATACCTTTTTCATCGGTTTTATAAGTATTTCCAATTTGCTGACCCGATTCCGTATACAATTTAAACGAGACATCAGGTATGAATTTTTCCGTATTCCCTTCAATATGCTTAACAATTCTTAACGTTCCTTTTGGTGGTAAATCACCTTGGGCACCGCCACCCGCATTTATATTCTTAACCCAAGCCGTATTTGAAAAAGATTCCGGTTGCTGATTTAGAATTTGATATTTAACTGTAAAATCATTAAAGAAATTCTCTTGGTTCATTCCACTTTCAGTTATAGTAGAGCTATATCTTATACTAAGAATCTTACCACTTGCGTGATCCTTATAAGCCCTAATCTCGAAAGAATTATCATTAAATGTAATCGTTCCGTAACCTTTATCCCTAAACTGCTGAGCTGTTAAACTTTCATTTCCAATTATTAAGATAACGCTATCCTGATTAAGTGTTTGACCCGCTTGTAAAATATCGGACAAAACAATATCATCACTTAGCTGTTCTTTGTTACTGTTACCATTTACATTCAACTCCCAGTTCACTTGATTTGGGGTTTCTGGATTAATTGAACCTGTTTTGTAGGCAAATGGTACTGTACTCGTTCCTTCATTTGGACCTTTAATAGTTACCGTTTGATTTGCTAAACTGGTACCTAAGTTAGTATCCACTGTTATGGTTTGTCCCGTTCCTACATTATTAGTCGCTTTAATTTCAAAATTAAAATGCCCTCTAATGTTTTGAAGTTTCTCAACTGTATCATTAAATGTACAAACCACATTAGTTGTAGCTATCTGGCAAGTACCAAAATTAACACCTGCATCATTATTTAATGCAATGGTCCTACTATATCCTTGCAATTCTGAAGGTAACGTTAGTGTTAGTGTGTCTCCAGCTTTCATTTGATTTCCAGATTTATCACTAAACGTTACTCTTATTCCTGTTCGTTCTCCGTAATTTAATTCCTTTTTATCGAATGTAAAACTATCAACTAACCCTGTTTTATTTAATTCTTGTGCACTTACTATTATAGGCACCAAACTCTGACCTATAGTAAACATAAAAATCATTAAAATCGAAAAAATCGAAGTTACTCTTTTTATCATGTCATTCTCCTATCAATTATTATTAGATGGCTTCTAATATGAATATGTAATGACAATGACTTAATAGGATGATGACATTTCTTCTTTTTTAACTGTTATAAACTTAAAAACTTGAAAACAGGTTTCTAAAACGATTCCTCTGCTCTCCATTAACCTTCATTTTTTCTAATGCAACACTAATTTCACTAAGTTTACTATTTACAAATTTAACAATTGTTGATATTATTGTAACTGTCTAAATTACATTTTTTCATCATCCCTATCAAGTCTCGGAATCTTATGTTGTATCATATCTACCATCTCATGGTGAGCATAAATTCCTGATTAATAATGTTTTCATCCCAATGCTATTGGTTTATTCATACTACTTTCCATTGTTTTCAGATTCATAACATCAGTATGTCCAAGTTTGATAGCACCTTTTTAATGATTCACAATTTTATTTACCAGAACCTTTTGCCCCCTCCTAAAGGCATTTTTTATGCTCTCCTCCGTAATATATGACTACTTTGAAAATAAAAATAGCTTTTGTAACTTTTATAACTGATTTTGTAATTAAAGAAACCAAACATAAATACGATATTTTGAATATACTTCTTATTTTATACTCCTTCCTACATACACTGAAATATCATTCTTAAATGCTTGCGCCATCCCCCCTACCGAACCCTTGATTCACATAGTGAAAATTACAAATCCCTAGTAACCTTGTTTACTCATGTAAATCTTTCAAATCATTTTCCAGGTTGTAATTACGTTGGCTTATGCTTTTTAAGAAAATGAACGGTAACATCCTCAATCTGTCTCAGCTTATGAATTTCGTATTTTATTCACAACTTACATGACGTATAAACTTCTTGGTTAAATCTCGCTATACCGGATCTTCAATTAAATTCTCAGCATGACGACAAGATTCATAATTAATTGTAGTTGCTTATTTCTTTATTTCCATAAAACCAGATTTCACATTGCTTGGTCGGTACAATGGCATATAGGCCATTTATAAATAGCTGTAATACATGTGCACTTAAGTAATAAAGGTGTCATCAGAATAACAAAATACACGTTCTCTACTTCTACCAAATAATTAATAATTACATCTTAGTCACCTCACTATTTGTATATAATGCTAGATATTATATAAAACAAAGAAAGAGTAGTAAGCGTAATGTCAATCAGATAAAAAACTAAATTTTCAGTCTTTTTTATATTTAAAGGAGGATATTTTCAGCTACTCTTTCTTTGTATTATGAGTTTAACACTAAACATAACGTATAACAAGACAAAATTATTCAATTTTCTCTTAATTTCGACATTTTTCTTAGAGAGGCTTATATCATACTAGCAAAAGTTCCTTACAATGCATTTTAAACAAAGCCATTTATAAGTTTAATTATATTCGCATCAATAACGAAGAAGGCATAACAATGTTACGTATTCTACTTCGATTGAAGCCAACAGCATCATCTTCTTTCTTTTCTCTCTATTGATAATAAATAAAAGAACAAGGTGAGTAGGAACGGGTATTTAATGATGAAATTTTACAAACATGAACCGTACACGCAACAAATACTACGCGATTCATTTTCAATAGACAAAAAAATGTTATTAATGATGAAAAAAGCAAAATTTCCTGTTCATACTTCTCTATTACATCTCATTCAATTCCCTACTCTAATTCTATCTGGAGCAGGAAAAGTTGTAATAGGTGTTGATAAAGGAAAAGTTGCTCTGACTGTAGCTTTGAAATAAAGTTCACTTAAAAAATTCGATTAAAACTCATTTAGAATTTTTCTATCAATTAGGAGGAAATACGGTACAACAATTTCATTGAATGATTCCTGATCTACGCCCTACACGTACTTGAGGAAGGGGACTTCTGTTGGAGTACTGTAAATAATGATGGACAAGAGTACCAATAGACATCCCTTATACTTTACCTTCAAATACTCGGTAAATGATTCTTTTTGATTTTGATCAGAGTGAATTTCGTATTAATTTATACTTTATACAAACACACGCTTTAATTTTTTTC
Organism: Bacillus cereus; assembly: GCF_002584535.1. Taxonomy (GTDB): domain Bacteria; phylum Bacillota; class Bacilli; order Bacillales; family Bacillaceae_G; genus Bacillus_A; species Bacillus_A arachidis. The sequence continues at coordinate 8,815 of NZ_NUOT01000065.1, read as the reverse complement.
GAAAACGAATACCTAGCGTAATGGCTACAATGATAACCACTCCGAAGATAATTTTCCCAATGTGCTGTCCGAGCACCGCAAATATAACATGTGATTTTCCTCCTAACCAATAGCCACCAATTAAAAAGAAAGATACCCAAAATAGAGCACCGGCGTAGATCGTTATGGCAAAACGACGGAACGGTAAATTAATAATACCTGCAAAGTATCCAGTAAAATGACGTACACCTGGGATGAAGAATCCAATAAAGATAAGGAAATATCCATATTTATCAAACCACATTCTCGTTAAACCAATTTTTCTTTGTGTTAAAAATACATATTTCCCATATTTCTGTATAAAAGGCATACCAAGTTTATTCCCTAAAAAGTATTGAATTGTCATCCCTACACTTGTACCAATAAAGGATAAAATAATTAAAAGTGGTAATTGTAAATCTCCTTTATGTGCCAAGAAGCCTGCATATGCTAGTGTTGGCTCTCCTGGGAACGGAAATGCAATATATTCTAACAGTGTTCCAACAAGTACTACATAGTAGCCGTACTGCTGAAATAATTCATAAACCCATTCCATATTGTTTTCTCCTTTTTTCTACAGTATTAATCACGTACAACAACCAGTGGTTACACTAGTCCTCATAAGAATCTAGGCATTTCAATGCTGAGTAGTTCCAAAGCAGCATAAACCTTTACTCTGCACAATAATTAAAAAACAGAAGTTCCACCCAATCATAAAAATAAAAAGCGAATAACTTATTAGGTTGATTACGATAATACTCAAGAAGGCTCTTTGCTGGATAGTAAAAAGCGGAAAACCGTATCACAAATAAGAGATACGGTTTTTACTAATAGTTAAAAATCATAACAGTATAAAAACACATTAAATTTTGCCTTCATTGAATCAAAGTAAATTTCCTTTTCATTTATACGTTCAAAGTTTTGATTGTCATAAAATCCATAGTTACATTTAGCATCTGTATATAAATATAAAGATTTTACATCCATACTTTCCATATAATTAAACAAATGGTTCATTAGAGTCTTTCCAACTCCAAGACCTCTGGATTCCCCCGATACAATGAATAATTGTATACAACCTTGAAAATCATCTTCTTTTCCATAGATAAGTTCTTTATATGCATCTTGAACTTTTACAAATTCTTTCATGAATTGTTTATTCTCCTTATTGGCTATGAACATTTTAAGCATGTTATAGGCATAACTGAACGTATTATGAGCTTTTCTTAAACGATTTTTGTCTTTTGTTGAATCGCCCAAAATAACACCAATAATCTTATTGTTTCTTTCTGCTACTTTGCTAAATGAACTTCCTAAAATACAACTTTGTAGATAGATGTTTAATACTGAATCTAAGAATTTTTTATCCTTTATGATTTCATTGAAGCCAAATGCTTCGCCAATCAATTTTTTAATAGACTCGTAATCTTCTTTGACTAAATCTCTATATATTACCTTATTCATATTTTCAAGCTCCCTTTTATATAAATATAATTTAATTTCGTATTTTATTGCGAATGCCTTATTATAATAGTAATGTCTCCCCTTAAGGGAGAGTCAACGATAATATGAGAAAAAATACGAAAAGCCGCGTCTAGTATAATTACCAAACGCAGCTCGTGTTATTCCAAAAATGGTAGATATGCTTGTTGAATACCGTTTTGTGTTGCAATATAGAATACTTTGGCAAACCCTTCATTTTGTATACACTCATTAATAACAATCATGATGGGGATTCTACGTAAATCTAACATAAGCTTTTTTCGAACATGTTCTGCTAAAGCAAGATTTGATATGAATAAAATAAAAATTCCAGGTATTGTTTTGATAATTCTGGGTGAGATGTTTGATAACATTATTCCTGCTCTAATTCGAGAAATCGTAGGGGACGAAATTGCTAATTGGATGGAAGTGCCCTATTCTAATTGGCAAAAGTTAATGAAATTCAAAGAACTAATGGGTTTTCTTGACTCTGATTATTAGGGTGTTTTCGGAAGTATGACTAATCAGCTCGTGCTGGCATTGCTCAGGTGTCAGTCACTATCTTAGACATTGATACTCACTAGTTACTAGAATACGAAACACATGTAAACAATTATGGTGTAAAAAAACAGCAGAGTTTATAATATCTCTGCTGTTTCCTATTATTTAACTTCTAACGTGAACCAATTATTTAATGAATAGACAAGCGTTACCAAACAGCCAATTACACCAAACCAAATAACATTAGGATCAATCTTTGAACCAAATAATACTGCTATTACCGATACCATACACAATAACATCGCTAGACCATTAATCTTAATTTCGACTATATCGCCACTTTTCACTTGCTTTTCTTTACTTCCAAAAAACAATTGATTTGCTTTTAGCTTTGCTTCTTTTACATCAGAAGGAAGCGTATACTCTTCATTATTTTCTAATTTCATTACCACTTCATTATCTACTTTTAAAGCTACTCTTGTAGCTCCGCCCATCATTCCTGTTGCCCTTATTACTTTTATACTCATCTCAAACTCCCCTTAAAATGTTGTCCGTTTAATAAAAACTTTCCCCTCTTCAGTTTAGTATATTTTCTACAATTTTTCATCTTTTTTCCATGATTTATATTATCATATTCGGATTTAATTTATTAATAGGAGTATGAGTGTTTCTACCTTTTACTTTATAGCCTATAACTAAATAACCTTTTGCACTCCTGTGATGTAGGTAATGTTAGTTTCAAGCAAGATTTCCTTTTACATCCTCTATTCTTATTTAATCGGTTTCTCTGTTTTTAAAACAAATGAACTTAATGCAGGAACCTTCATCTTATTATCATGGAATACATACAGCACTTTACTTCCTGCATGTTCACCATCTACTAGCACTTTCCAAGGACCTTTTGATGGAAGATTTATTTCCATAGCTTCTCTATTTGCATTGTGAGCTACAACAAAATATTCATTTTTATTTTCTTTGCTATCAATTGTGTAAGCTACAACATTTTTTGGCGCATCCATGAACGTTACATGTTTTTTAATTTGTTCAGCAGTTATCATGCGAAAAGCTGAATACTTGTTACGTAGCTCAATTAACCCTTTCATATACTCAACTTCTTTATCAAATGCTGCACGGCGCACCCAATCCATCTGGTTAATCGAATCAGGAGATTTGTAGCTATTATGGTCACCATATTTTGTACGCATGAACTCTTGCCCTGCATGCAAGAATGGAACCCCTTGCGATGTTAATATGATAGAAGAAGACAACTTATGCATTTGTTTACGTACTTCTTCACTATCGCCAGGATTCGTCAACTCAAGCTTATCCCATAATGTATGGTTATCATGTGCTTCAACATATGTCAGTACTTGTTCAGGATCCTGATAAGTAGACACCTTTTTATCATAATCAAGACCAGCCGTAATTCCTTTTTTTATGCGTTCTTCCATGTTTTGCATTCCGTTCACAAAACCATTATCCTTATCTCCAAATACGCTGCCTTTCAATCCGTCACGAATATCGTCATTAAAATGAGCGATTCCGTTCATTTTCTCCGCATTTTTTTGATTCGCCTTTAACTCAGGCGCAAGAGGCGTATTTAAATCCCAACCTTCTCCATGAAGAATAATAGAAGGATCAATTTGATGAACCGCTTTACGTATCGCATTCATTGTTTCAACATCATGAATACCCATCAAATCAAAACGGAAACCATCTAAATTATACTCTTTCGCCCAGTACACGACGGAATCTATCATAAATTTCCTCATCATCTTTCGTTCAGAAGCTGTATCATTCCCTACACCTGTTCCATTTGCGAATGAGCCATCCTCATTGTAACGATAATAATACCCTGGAACTAACTTGTGGAAATTAGATTCAGCCGCACTGTACATATGATTATACACAACGTCCATTACAACACGAAGATTATTATCATGAAGTGTTTGAATCATCTGCTTTAATTCAGTAATTCGAACAGTCGGCTCATAAGGATTAGTAGAGTATGAGCCTTCTGGTACGTTGTAATTTTTCGGATCATATCCCCAGTTATATTGTGGTTCGTTTAATTTTTCTTCATTTACTGAAGCATAATCAAATATCGGTAAAAACTGAACATGAGTAACACCAAGATCTTTAATATGATCAAGACCTGTTTTTACGCCTTCTGGTCCCCTCGTTCCTTTTTCTGTTACACCAAGATATTTTCCTTTATTTTTAATACCACTTTCAGGTTGAATGGAAAGATCACGCACTTGCAACTCATAAATAATAGCATCTTCCGGGTTTTTAAATTTCGGCTTTTTATTCCCCTTCCAATTTTTCGGATTTGTTTCTTTTAAATCAACGACTGCACCTTTATCACCATTCACAGAAGCAGCACGCACATATGGATCAACGGCCTCAGTCCATTTGTCCCCAATCTTCACCTTATATGTATAAAAAAGACCTTTTTGATCACCTGTAAGTTTTGCAGTCCAAGTTCCTTTTTCACCTTGATCCATGCTTATTTCAGTACCTTTTTCATCATTCCATTTTTTATAAGTAACCAACTTTGCCTCGCTCGCAGTGGGAGCCCACAAACGAAACTTGGTTTCCTGTGGCGTATAAATATTCCCTAAATCATTGCCATCATAATAAAATAAATGATCAAATTCCTCGCTACGGATTACTTTACCAATTTCAGTATTAGCTTCAATGGAATTTCCCATTTTGATTTTGTATGTTTTTTTCAAGTCAAGATTCTTTTCTGTAATGATTTTAACCTTATTGGTAATATCTCCATTATTTGTGTCATAAGGATTAACTTTCTCAATGTTAACGCCGTCAATTTCAATTTTATGCTCCTTAATATTGAATGGAACATTGGTAGTCATAGTGATTTCATTGAAGCTATCAATGGTCGCTTTCTGAATAGCAAGTTCAGAAGATGGCTTAGAATCATATACTTTATCATCGCCCGAAAGAACCCATACTTCAGCACGACCATCCTTAATATTTTCAATCCAACGATCACCACCGTCTTTTTCCCATTCATTCGTACGAACTATAAATCCAACACGATTATAATCACCATCTATTTTTACTTTAGCATACTTACCAAACTCATCTTCCCCAGTAAATTCATAGAACCTGCCACTCGCATTTTCGGTCCACATCCAAAGGTTCCAATCCTTTGCATTTCCAACCTTCTCCTTATAATGAATGATAATTTCCGTTGTTTTCGCATTTGATTCTGCTTGTACACTCTGAAAAGAAAAACCAGATAATAGCATAGCAATTACAGTAAGTAATAAAAACGTCTTGTTTATTAATCTTTTTGTCATATACACTCCATTCACCCTTTCTTACAATATTATGAACCATTCATTATGAGTAACACTGCATAAGTTAATCTAGAAATCGCTTTTATACCACCTCCATATTGAATGTTTATACTTATTTCCAATGATCTTTTGGTAGAAAAATCAAAGGTAGAAAGGGATAAGAAATCAACGAAAACGTTTGCATTAAATATCAAAAAAAGACTTACTTATTCCTCCTTATATCTCTAGATATCAAAAGATCATGGAAAACATTCTAAAGAAAACGTTTGTTATCGCTTTCAATTTTATAGCACGAACTATAAAGAGGTCAATATATTATTAATTTTCTGTTTTTACCCTATGTACATATTGTTAACATGTAAACAAAACCTATTTTAAAAAAATAAACGGTTATACCAAAAGGGAAACAACGACTAATCTTAAAGATCGTTATTTCCCTCTATTTCTTTAACTTTAAGCGGTAAATTTTTTCGATAATACGTTGTTACAGTTTCCGTATGTTATTTTTCCAATTGAGATAGCTATAATCAACCTCTTCTTTTAATTCAAAATAGTTTTCCCAAGTATCTTGTGCATGATAAAGTGTCTCGCCTGCATCTACAAAAACATCCCTATAATCATATAGATATTTCCAATCATTATCACTATTAAAGTAATACATTGCAAATTGATTACCCTCATCATTTAACATGTCATCTGCAAGCACACCACCCCATTTTATATAGATTTGCGTGCCAGTCATTTGTCTAAGATTAAATTTATTAATATCATCTCGAGATTTTTCTTCAAACGCTTTACTAAATAAATGATTTTCAATAATCCATCCAAGAAACATACCAGTATGTACATATGCTTGTTCAATTGGCAAATCCTCTGGAAGATCATCAAAATAGTACTTTGCTTTATCATAAATCACGATGCCCAACTCCATTTCATACCCTATTTTTTCTATTCTACCAAAAATAAGGTATGAATAGGAAAATATATCTATATCACCATAACTAATCTTCAAAACATACAACTATAATAAAAATCTCATATAAGAAATTCGTTGTTCCAAAAGCGAAACATACATTAAATGCTCATAAATAACTGTGGAGAGATAAAATTTTAGTTTTGAGGTATTTTTAATCCCACATGATTTCAAAACAACAATTTGAGCGTAACTGTAAACTATGGTGACTTTGTTTCTTAGTTAATTCCTGCATTTTATAACATTTGCCAATCATATAAAGTATAGAGGACTACCGATTATAGTTAAAAGCGATAAAAATGGAAGCCCTTTTTCATTTTTTTATGATAGATGAGAAGAAAGGAGAGATTTCACAAATGACTGTAGTGAAGAACGGAACATTGCAAGTGCCTGGAGCGAGTCTTTACTATGAAATCAGAGGAAAAGGACCTGTACTTCTAATGATCCATGGCGGTGGTGGTGACGCTGATAAATTTCTTAAGGTCGCTAATCATCTTGCTAATTGGTATACAGTTGTTACCTACGACCGCCGTGGCCATTCCCGCAGTAAGCTTACCAATCAAACTGAAGATTACTGCGTGGAAACACATAGCGACGATGCTCACCACCTGCTAACTAAACTGACCCATGAACCGGCATACGTATTTGGAAGCAGCTCTGGTGCTGTTATCGGACTTGATCTGTGCATACGCCACCCAAGGCAAATAAAGCTACTAATCCCTCACGAACCCATCTTATTGCAAATTTTATTCGGTGATGAGCAGGTGCAGGCTAGAAAATTCATGGAAGACCTTAAGAAAAATCATAAAAAAGAGGTCATAAAGTTATTATCAAATGCACGAGCGGACACTAACAATCAAAAACAACCGAAAGATGTGCAAGCAAAGCGAATGCTTAGTAATTCAACGTATTTCGTTGAGTATGAAATTCCAGGCGTTCTCGACCATTCACTAGATATCGATGCCTTGCAAACTGCATTAAAATCTTCATCGATGCAGGTGCTTCCAGCAGGAGGAAGTGATTCACGGGACTTTTTCGCTTACCGCTGCGCAGTCGCATTAACAGAACAACTAGGAACAGATATCGTAGAATTCCCTGGACATCATGGAGGCTATAACACAAGTCATCATAAAGAATTTGCTGAGAAATTACACGCGATTTGTCGTTCACATTAATAAAGACAAATAAAAACTAGCAAAATGAAATTTGCTAGTTTTATTTATTTCGGGACTACTATTCATCAGAATCATCTCCAAACTTTACATTGTCGATTGCCCCCCTGTCTTTTGCAACCCCTTCTATAGTCTCAATTAAATTTCTTACCATCTCAAGTGTAATCAATTCTTCCTCTTCATAAAGTTTTATACTTGCTCCCATTGAAAGTAATTCCTCAGCAAATCTCACCAAAGATTTCAATTGATCTGCATCACTGTAGTTACATTCCATTACAGGCTTTTCTGTTTTCATATTTTGTTTGATTTCACTTATCGATTTAGATGTTTTTTTTCTAATCAAAGGGAGATACTTATTAGAATTCGAATTATGACGCACTACTAAACTCACGGTAACCAACTCTACTACCCTCCTTGTAATGAGCATTTTGTATTTCAGTTAGATAGAAGTTTTTATAAAAAAGATTGATTATTTTCAGATTCAAATTATTCAATGCAAGCTACCTATTGTATATAAAGTTACTTTGACACACTATCCAGTATCTTTCTTAAATGACCTTCATCATATTTATATTTGTAATTTCATAACCCAACTTTTCATATAACCCACGTGCAACTGTGTTATGACCAAAAACATGAAGACCAATTTTATTCATTCCTAATTCTTTAGCAATAATTTCAATTTCTTTCATTACTTGCTTACCATACCCTTTTCCTCGGTGTGGCTCATAGATTATAAAATCAAAAATATAGCCTTGATCTGGATTTGTAGTTGATGTTTTTGCAATCCAAATCATTCCGACTAGTTGTTGGTCTTGAAAAATAGAGTACAAGTAATTCAGCTCAGATTTCTCATCTTTAGGTAACAGTCTAGAAAATTCTTTTTTAGATAGATTGATTGCCTCATCTTCACTCCAGTTTCCTGAAGTAACTTTGTTTTTTGCATAGTTCTCAATTGCACCAGAAATGTATAGTTGAAATTCTTCTTTATTCATCGGTTTTAATGTAATCACTTAATCCCCTCCTACTTTAACGTGATTGAGCTAGTTTATATAAACAACAAGTTCCAATGCTCGCTACTGCTAGCAGTTGAAATAAGCCTAACGACTTAAAGTTGTCATTATTATATAATAATTCAAAAAATATACCAAATGAGTGAAGCATTGTATCTTTTTTGCAAGCATCGTGACTTTCATTCAAATTAACGCATAATATAACAGGAAGCATAACTTTGCATAAAATGCAGGTTTATGCTTCCAATAAGTTAACATTAACTCACTTATTAGTACAATTCTTAGGTTCTTTAAAAAAGTTAGATGCAATGCAACAAACTATTCCAG
>NZ_NUOT01000064.1 GCF_002584535.1 Bacillus cereus | reverse complement strand
CGCCTTTTCTTCTGATGGGGGTTCACTTTCTTTTGCTTCCTGCTTCGCTAACGCAACCTCTACGGCATGGTGTTTTGCTTCCTCTATACTGACCTCGCTATCTTTTGGTAGCGCTTTCTTCTTTTCTTCTTGTACTCCATTAGACATTTCCATCTCATGCTTAGCAGCAAGCCGTTTCCGCGCTTCTTCTTTCGCATGTCTTGCAGCCTCTTTTTTCATATCCTCTATCTCTTTATTTGAATCGCTCATCTATTCGTCACCTGCTTTCCAGTCTTTGCTTCGTAACGAATCTTCTCTTTCAATTTATTAATCCCATAAATTAAAGCCGCCGGGTTCGGGGGACAGCCTGGAATGTACACATCTACTGGTACGATTTGGTCCACTCCTTTCACAACAGCATACGAGTTCACATATGGACCACCAGCTGTTGCACAGGACCCCATTGCAATAACCCATTTTGGTTCCGGCATTTGGTCGTATAAACGACGCACAATTGGCGCCATTTTCTTTGTTACTGTTCCTGAAACAATCATGACATCTGATTGCCTCGGCGATGTTCGAAAAAATGATCCAAATCGATCTAAATCATAATGTGATGAGCCAACTCCCATCATTTCAATCGCACAGCATGCAAGTCCAAATGTCATCGGCCATAAAGAATTGCTCCTTGCCCATCCCTTTACTTGCTCTAATGTCGTAAAGAAAATATTCCGCTCTAATTCCGCCCGTTCCTGTGGATGTAATTCTTCGAAATTTATAGCCATTGTAACACCTTCTTTTTCCAAGCATATGCCAGGCCAACAAGCAACATAATGACAAAGATTAACATTTCAACAAGCGCAAACAAACCAAGCTTGTCATATGCGACAGCCCACGGATATAAAAATACAGTTTCCACATCAAAAATTACAAACAATAACGCAAAAATATAATAACGAGCATGAAAACGAACATTTGCATCATGATAAGGTTCCATTCCGCTTTCATACGTCGTTCCCTTTGCTGCGCTTGGTTTATGTGGGCGCAGCAGCTTGCCTAATGTAAGAGCCACTACTGGTAGCAATATGCCCAATAGTAAAAAGATGCCAACAATCATATAACTATTTTCATATACATTCGCCACCCTGAAACCCTCCCCCTTAAATTCGGAACAAGTTCACTTAGTAAACAATATGTCTCATCTGCATCATTTATTATTTTTAAATTTTTCTAAATAATGAGATTATTGTCATTATAACAAACTTCAAATTCCCATGTCGATATATCGAGGAAAAGAAACGTTATTGAAACTTATACTATTAAAAATTTCTACAAGAAAAATGATTGTTATCATAAAAAAAGAAGTACATATTCGTACCTCTTTTCTCTATGTATTCGTATTATGATTCACTCTTTGATATCTTTTGATAAAAATGAGCTGTTGTTGTACTAAAGTATGGAGAAAGCCAAAGAAATCCAAGTCCAAAAGGAATAAATGCTAATATTGCCCAACCGATAAAGCTAAGCCATAAAAGAAATAAATCCATTTTATGTCCCTTCATGATTTTTTTACTTTCCTTCATCGCTTGTAAAGCACCATATTCCGGATGATCGATCATCACATAATATGTCATTGCATATGAAAAATAGGCAATAATAATAGCAACGAATGAAATAAATAATAGAACAAACAGGGCAATAACTAACCCTTCGCCAGAACCTCTTCCACTTTCTTCTAAGAAACCCACAATAAATAGTAAAACGAGTGGAATCCACATTCCAGAATATAAACAGATTAAGAGCATTGCCTTTATCGTATTCATCATTCTTTTAAAACCACGAAACCCCTCAAATAAAGCATCTATTGTAGCCCCTTGTCTTCTGCTAATCTCTAACGACACGTTCGTGTAGCCATATGCTGTGATTCCGTATATCCCAAGGCTAACAATTACCATTAAAAAATAATAAAGACAAAAAACAGCAATAAACCCCATCGTCACTGTTTCTTCTTCCAATAAATTGATTGAATCACCAAATGACGCCAGTACAATTCCAAAAGTAATCATAACAATAAAGACTGCAATTGCTGATATAACATAACTTAAAATAACATATAAAAGTGTTGAACCTACACCAAGCCCCCATTTCCCTTTTAATGATTGTAAAGCTTCTCGTTTCATGTCACCAATCACTTTCTCATCTCCTTCTCCCATCCAAATTGGACCACCCACATACTTCACTCTATAAGCAGAATAATTATACCAGTTTTGGAAATAATTTTGGATCATATCATTTTAAAAAATACAGTACAATATAATCCTTTTTATTTCAATAACACTTTGACAAAATAAAAAAATCCGTAAAGGAATGAACCTTTACGGATTTTTTTATTTCATATCAGAAACATTCAAACGGTTAACCGCACGTTTTAGTGCAAGTTCTGCACGCTTGAAGTCAACATGTACTTGTTTATCTTGCATACGTTGCTCAGCACGACGCTTCGCTTCGTTTGCACGATGAATATCGATATGGTTTGCTTCTTCAGCAGATGGTGCTAATACTGTCACTTTATCTGGACGAACTTCGATAAAGCCACCACTTACCGCTACATAATCAGTGTGACCGCCATTTTTCAAACGAACCGCACTAATTTTTAGTGGTGCAACAGTAGGAATGTGACCTGGTAAGATCCCCATTTCCCCACTTTCTGCTTTCACGCTTACCATTTCTACTTCTTTTTCGTAAACCGGTCCATCAGGAGTTACAATACTGACTGGAAATGTCTTCATAATTCGTCCCTCCTAAGGCCTTACGCCATCATTTTCTTCGCATTTTCAATAACTTCTTCAATGCCACCAACTAAGCGGAATGCATCTTCTGGAAGGTCATCATATTTTCCTTCTAGAATTTCTTTGAAACCACGAACTGTTTCTTTTACAGGTACATAAGATCCTTTTTGACCTGTAAATTGCTCCGCTACGTGGAAGTTCTGTGATAAGAAGAACTGAACACGACGAGCACGATGTACAACTAATTTATCTTCTTCAGATAACTCGTCCATACCTAAGATAGCGATGATATCTTGAAGCTCTTTATAACGTTGTAGAGTTTGCTGAATTTGACGAGCAACTGAATAATGCTCTTCTCCTACGATTTCCGGAGAAAGCGCACGAGATGTAGATGCCAATGGATCTACCGCTGGGTAAATACCCATTTGTGTTAAACGACGCTCTAGGTTTGTTGTTGCATCTAAGTGAGCGAACGTTGTAGCTGGTGCTGGGTCAGTGTAGTCATCGGCTGGTACATATACCGCTTGGATAGACGTGATAGACCCTTTATTTGTAGATGTAATACGTTCTTGTAATTGACCCATTTCAGTTGCAAGTGTTGGTTGGTAACCTACCGCAGATGGCATACGACCAAGAAGGGCAGATACTTCAGAACCCGCTTGCGTGAAACGGAAGATGTTATCGATGAACAATAGTACGTCTTGTCCTTGCTCATCACGGAAATGTTCAGCCATTGTTAAACCTGTTAATGCAACACGTTGACGTGCACCAGGTGGCTCGTTCATTTGTCCGAATACCATCGCTGTTTTCTTAATTACGCCAGAATCGCTCATTTCATGGTATAAGTCGTTACCTTCACGAGTACGCTCACCTACACCAGCGAATACAGAGATACCACCGTGCTCTTGTGCGATGTTGTTAATTAACTCCTGGATTAATACTGTTTTACCTACACCGGCACCACCAAATAGACCGATTTTACCACCTTTAATGTATGGAGCAAGTAAGTCTACTACTTTAATACCAGTTTCAAGAATTTCTACTTTTGTAGATAGCTCTTCGAATGCAGGTGCTTGACGGTGAATTGGATCACGGCGTACATCCGCTGCAACTTCACCATCTAAGTCAATTGCATCACCTAATACGTTAAATACACGACCAAGTGTTGCATCACCAACTGGAACAGAAATTGGTTTACCAGTATCCTCTACTTCTGTACCACGAACAAGTCCATCTGTAGAAGACATTGCAACCGTACGAACTGTGTCATCACCTAAGTGAAGTGCAACTTCTAAAGTTAAGTTAACTTCATCTTTTTTAATTCTAAGGGCATTGTAGATTTCAGGTAGCTTTCCGCCGTCAAACTTAACGTCTACAACCGGACCCATGATTTGCGTAACGCGCCCTTTGTTCATCGGGTTCCCTCCTAGCTTTCTCTAAATTAGCCAGCTTTTTATGAGCAGTCGGCTTTCATTTTTTATTAGTGTAGCTTAGGCGACTCTTATAATAGAGCCGCTTCCACCTTTTATTCAATCTAGCTCCAGCGGTTAGAATGCTCGGTGGCTTCGCTTTTTCCTACGAGGCAAAAGCTCCATCCCCCTCCCATTCTGAACGAACCGCTTCTACTTTATATTACTATTCTAGCGCTGCTGCTCCACCAACGATTTCCGTAATTTCTTGCGTAATCGCTGCTTGGCGAGCACGGTTGAATGAAAGTGTAAGTGTATCGATAACTTCCATTGCGTTGTCTGTAGCACTCTTCATTGCTGTCATACGCGCTGCGTGTTCACTTGCTTTACCGTCTAGTAATGCACCGTAAACTAAGCTTTCTGCGTATTGTGGCAATAATACTTTTAAAATATCTTCTTCAGAAGGTTCAAACTCATAAGCTGTCGTCGGTTTGTCCGACTTCACGTCCGTAAGCGGTAAAATTTTATTTTCCGTTACTTCTTGTGAAATTTTACTTACGAAATGGTTGTAGTAAATATACAGCTCATCATAAGCGCCATCTGCAAACATCGCAATTGCTCGAGAAGCAAGGTCTTTAATATCCGTAAATGACGGGTGGTCAGATAATCCAACTACTTCATCAATAATATTAAAGCCACGACGTTTTAAATAATCACGTCCTAGTCGTCCAAGCACAATAATTGAATATTGGTTTGAATCCATATTATGACGTTCGCGAATTACGTTACTTACCGTACGTAATACGTTACTGTTATAACCACCTGCTAGTCCGCGATCAGACGTGATAACGATGTATCCTGTACGTTTTACAGGACGCGCTGTTAACATTGGATGATTAATTCCTTTGCTACCTTGCGCAATACTCGCTACTACTTCTTGAATCTTTTCCATATACGGAACGAAAGATTTAGCATTTTGTTCTGCACGGTTCAATTTCGATGCAGATACCATCTCCATCGCTTTCGTAATTTGACTCGTTTTCTTAGTCGAGTTAATTTTCGCTTTTATATCGCGTAAAGATGCCACAGGTTTTCACCACCTTTTTTCCGGAAGTTGGCACGATTAGTAAGAATCCTTGTCGTTCATCTTTCTAATCTACGTTGCAAGATCTTCTTGCTCATGATTGAAGGAAAAGAATAGGTGCACCTACTCTTTTCCTTTACATAACCGTTAGCAATTCCCTAAAGAATCACCTTTTATATAATCTAGCTCCAGTGGCTAACAAGCCACTTCCGCCTTTTATTATTCAGAAGCTACGAATACTTTCTTAAATCCGTTGATTGCTGCAGCAAATTTCTCGTCATCCGCAAGTTTTTTTGTTGTACGGATTTCGCTTAATAATTCAGCTGCATTTGAATCTAACCACGCATGGAGTTCTTCTTCAAAACGAGTGATATCTACTACTGGGATATCATCTAAGAATCCACGTGTTAGAGCGTAAAGAATGATAACTTGTTTCTCTACTCGCAGTGGTTTGTGTAATCCTTGTTTTAATACTTCAACTGTGCGAGCACCACGGTTTAATTTCGCTTGTGTTGCTTTATCAAGGTCAGAACCGAACGCAGCGAACGCTTCTAACTCACGATAAGATGCAAGGTCAAGACGAAGTGTACCTGATACTTTACTCATCGCTTTAATCTGAGCAGCTCCACCAACACGAGATACCGAAGTACCTGCATCGATCGCTGGACGTACACCAGAGAAGAATAAATCAGATTGTAAGAAGATCTGTCCATCTGTGATAGAGATTACGTTTGTTGGGATGTATGCTGATACGTCCCCTGCTTGTGTTTCGATGAAAGGTAAAGCTGTTAAAGAACCGCCGCCTTTTGCATCACTTAATTTTGCTGCACGCTCTAGTAAGCGAGAATGTAAGTAGAATACATCCCCTGGATACGCTTCACGACCTGGAGGACGACGTAATAGTAATGAAAGCTCACGATAAGCAGCCGCTTGTTTCGATAAGTCATCATATACTACTAATACGTGTTTACCATTGTACATGAACTCTTCACCCATTGTTACACCAGCGTAAGGAGCTAAGTATAATAATGGAGCTGGTTGAGAAGCTGATGCTGTTACAACGATTGTGTACTCTAACGCACCGTGCTTACGTAGTGTTTCTACTACGTTACGTACTGTAGATTCTTTTTGTCCAATTGCAACGTAGATACAAATCATATCTTCATCTTTTTGGTTCAAGATTGTATCAAGTGCAACTGCTGTTTTACCTGTTTGACGGTCACCGATGATTAACTCACGTTGACCACGACCAATTGGTACAAGAGCATCGATCGCTTTAATACCTGTTTGAAGTGGCTCATGAACAGATTTACGATCCATTACACCTGGTGCTGGACTTTCGATTGGACGAGTTTTTGTTGTATTGATTGGGCCTAAACCGTCTACTGGTTGACCTAATGGGTTTACAACACGACCAATTAGTTCTGCCCCTACTGGTACTTGCATGATGCGACCAGTACGACGAACTTCATCACCTTCACGGATTTCTGTGTAAGGTCCTAAAATAATGATACCTACGTTGTTTTCCTCTAAGTTTTGTGCTAGTCCCATAACGCCGTTAGAGAACTCTACAAGTTCACCAGCCATTACGTTATCAAGACCATGAGCACGCGCGATACCGTCACCAACTTGGATAACTGTACCAACATCACTAACTTCGATTTCAGACTGATAGTTCTCGATTTGTTGCTTTATCAGTGCGCTAATTTCTTCAGCTCTGATGCTCATGTGCTTCACCCCTATCTATTCTTCATAAGTTCACGCTGAATACGTGCTAACTTTCCTTGTAAACTACCATCATAAATGCGATTTCCAATGCGTACTTTAATGCCGCCTAGTAAATCTTCATCTACAACATTTTTAATACGAATTGCATCTTTTCCTGTTCTCTTTGCGAATGATTCTGCAATGCTAAGCTTTTCATCTTCTGATAGCGGACGAACTGAATATACAGTTGCATCAGCAACGTTACGCTCGTCATTAGCAAGAACAACATATTCATTTGCAATTTCAGGTAGAATTTCAATGCGTTTGTTATCAATTAAAATATATAACGTATTTAAAATTGATTCAGAAACAGAAGAGAATACGTTCGAAAGGAACGTTTTTTTCTGCTCCTTTGAAATGTTTGGTTGTGTTAAAAAGCTATGTAGTTCTCCGTTTTTTACAAAAACGTTTTGTACAAGGCGTAATTCCTCTTCAAACATTTCTAATACGTGTTTTTCTTTTGCAATTTGAAAAAGAGCGACAGCATAACGTTTTGCTACAATCTCATTGCTCATCGCGCTTCTCCTACTTCTTTAATATAATCGCGAATTAACTTCACTTGGTCTTCTTCTTTTAATTCTTTCTCAATTACTTTAGAAGCAATTTGAACAGATAAAGAAGCGACTTGTTCTTGCAGAGCAGCAATTGCTTGCTCTTTTTCGCGTTGAATTTCTTGTACAGCAGATGCTTTGATAGATTCTGCTTCTTCTTTTGCAGCGGCAACAATACCATCTTTTTGATCTTCTGCTTGTTTTTTCGCTCTTTCGATTAACTCTTGTGCTTCAACACGTGATTGTTTTAACATTTCACGTTGTTCTTCTACTAACTTTTTCGCCTCTGCATTATTTTGTTCTGCAGCGTCGATTTCGCTAGCAACATGCTCTTCACGTTCCTTCATAATTCCCATCAAAGGACCCCAAGCAAATTTACGTAGCATTACTAATAAAATTAGGAAAACGACCAATGTATAAGCGATCGTTCCAAATGGAATGGCAGCTCCTAACATTAAAGTTGGCACAAGGATTCACTCCCTTCGTGATATCTAAATTTACTATATGAAAAAAAAAGACATACATTTCGTTCATAAAGCAATGGCGAAGAAAGTCCAAAAACACTCTTCGCCATCTATGTAAGGGGAGTCTCCCTTATTTGTTCATTACGATGAATGCAATAACTACACCGATGATTGGAAGTGCCTCAACTAATGCAACCCCGATGAACATAATTGTTTGAAGTGCGCCTTTTAATTCTGGTTGACGAGCAACACCTTCGATTGTACGTGATACGATAAGACCGTTACCAATACCTGCACCTAATGCTGATAAACCAATTGCAATTGCAGCTGCGATTACACCTAAACTCATTTAATTTGTCCTCCTTTGTATTATAAAAAAATAGATTTTTTTACTTACTTATTAAAGTATATTAATGGTCATGACTTACTTTATGAGCCATGTAAACCATCGTTAACATTGTAAAAATGAACGCTTGGATTGAACCAACGAACACACTGAATCCCATCCACGCTAACATCGGCACAATAGCACCTAATGCTCCAAGTACTGTACTTCCACCTAATTTAGCAAGTAATCCTAACAAAATCTCACCTGCATAAATGTTACCGAATAGACGAAGACCTAACGTTAATGTGTTAGCAAACTCCTCAATAACCTTTAAAGGAAATAAGAATGACATAGGTTGGAAGAAACCTTTGACATATCCTTTTGTACCCTTCATCTTAATTCCATAATAATGGGTGAGGGTAACTACCATCACGGCTAATGTTAATGTAACTGCTGGATCAGACGTTGGCGATCTCCACCATGCAATGTGTTCACCAGCCTCAGTTGTTGAATACATGAATGGTAAACCTAGCATGTTTGATACGAAAATAAACATCATAAGTGTTACGCCAAGTGTTAAAAAGCGCCCACCTGTTTTCCAGTCCATTGTACTGTTAATGATCCCTTTCACGAAGTCTAAAATCCATTCCATGAAGTTTTGCATTCCGGTAGGACGAAGAGCTAAGCTGCGAGTTCCAATAACAGCGATTAAAAAAACAATAACTGCTGAAATAGTGACCATCATAACTGATGATAAATCGAACGTTAAACCTAGAAATTCAACTAATTTACCGTGTTCCACTAGTAATTCACCTCTCTTCCCTGCTCTTATACTCTAAATAAAGAAAATCTATGATCATGACAAGATATCCTGTCAGCAATCCTACACCTAAGCTCCACATCGCAATTAAATGCTGATATTTTGCCGCAAATAAAATTAATAATCCAATCGTGGCAAATCTCGAATATGTACTGACAGCCGTTGCTTTAAATTTCACGTTCTCTCCATTGGTAACGCGATCTAATAGCTTGTCTGTTCTACGTGCAATGATGCGCAAACTAAGAAAACTGAAAATCGTTCCGATAATCAGCCCAAGAAATACATCCTTGTAAGAGGTAAATCCCCATCCTAGCACTAGAAGCGCAAGCAAGTAGTACATATATTTCTTTTGTCTTTGGACAAGTCCATGTACGTCTATCATCATTGCTCTCCCGAATAATAATGTCGAATGAGTCGAATCATTGCGTAAATCCCTGTTCCTAATCCTAGCAATAAGCCTATAATGAGAAACAACGGAAACGTTCCAACCTTACTATCAATCCATTGCCCACCAAAAATTCCAACAAGAATGGAACCGACTAGCTGAGCAAGAATTCCTGACATTAAAGCATATGCTTTGACTGGGTTGCGATCGTTTTTTTGCAAGGATTCATCCCTCCAATATGTAACCCTCATTCACGATGTGTTAATAATAACTCATTTTTTTGTATAAATTCTATACAAAATAAAAAGTTTACTTTTTTGTCACGGAATAGATGCAAATTTGTCACTGAAAGCCCTACCATCCATCCCCGTAGTTAGCATACAATAGGGTATTAGCACTGTCAACGAGAAATCGTAAAAAATCTAAAAATTTGAGTATTAGTCATTTCCTGCCAAAAATGAAAACGTTCCCCTTCTAAATACTGGCCAAAGATATCAAATTTCTTCAAGTTTTCTCCTTATAATAGAAGAAAAAGTTCACAAGTTTGTCACGATTATATTTTTACGATATAACGTTTTTCCTCTACAATACAGAGCTTATTAGACGTTCGACTTCTATATTATATGTGAAAGATATGCAAGTTATGTTGCATATACAAAAAATACCATCGCCCCTCCCCTCTCCATGTTTTTACATAAAAAAAGACGAGCAGGAACCCCCTCTCGTCTGTTGTCTTACTTCGTTCCAAATAAACGGTCACCAGCATCGCCAAGACCTGGAACAACATAACCATGGTCATTTAATTTCTCATCTAATGCCGCTACATAAATATCAACATCAGGATGTTCTTCTTGTACTACTTTTACTCCTTCTGGTGCAGCTACGATACACATTAATTTAATTTGCTTCGCACCGCGCTTTTTCAGAGAGTTAATTGCTTCCGCCGCAGAACCACCTGTTGCTAACATCGGATCAAGTACGATAAAGTCACGTTCTTCTACATCCGTTGGAAGTTTCACATAGTATTCTACCGGTTGCAATGTTTTCGGGTCACGATATAAACCAACGTGTCCCACTTTTGCTGCTGGGATTAATTTCAGAATTCCGTCTACCATCCCTAAACCTGCACGTAAAATCGGAATTAGACCAAGCTTTTTACCAGCGATCACTTTTGTTTTCGCTTTGCTTACAGGGGTTTCAATCTCGATTTCTTCAAGTGGAAGATCACGTGTAATTTCAAATGCCATTAAGCTTGCTACTTCATCCACTAATTCACGAAATTCTTTTGTACCTGTATTTTTATCGCGAATATATGTAATCTTATGTTGAATTAGCGGGTGATCAAATACATACAGTTTTCCCATGTGAATCTCTCCTTAAGATGATATTCATGCGTGTGCACACGCCGTTTTACACTATTTACGATTGTAAAGAAAACGCTACTAATATTCAAGGGCAAATTTGGAAAAGTTTCAATTTGATTATGAACATACCTAATATCTTTACCATTTATGGAATTCGTATCCTTCATTATATATCCAAAATTTATTCACGTTTTGTATACATACTAAAAGAGTACTGTATGCTCTTCTGTCCATCATTATTACTTTTCTACATTATGAAGCAAATCTTCATCACATTACATCCCGAAAACTATATATTGAAATTTAGATTCAGAAATAAAAAAGACTGTTAAAACAAGATGTGTTTTAACAGTCTTCATTCAATTTATTATAGACCTGTATACATTGGGAATTTTGCTGTTAATGCTTCTACACGTTTACGTGCTTCTTCTAATGCCGTTTCATTCTCATGATTTTTTAACGTATGAGCAATGATTGCTGCAATTTCATCCATTTCTTCTAAGCCAAACCCGCGAGATGTTACCGCCGCTGTACCAATACGTACACCGCTTGTTACAAATGGGCTTGCTGTTTCAAATGGGATTGTGTTCTTGTTTACAGTAATACCAACTTCATCTAATATGTGCTCTGCAACTTTACCTGTAATATCTAGGTTACGAACATCGATTAAGATAAGATGGTTGTCCGTTCCACCAGAAACAAGTGTAAGTCCTTCTTTTTGAAGACCTTCCGCTAGGCGCTGCGCATTATTAATGATGTTTTGTGCATATATTTTAAAGTCTTCTTGAAGTGCCTCACCAAACGCAACAGCTTTCGCAGCAATTACGTGCATTAGTGGTCCACCTTGAATACCAGGGAAGATTGATTTATCAATTTGCTTTGCAAATTTTTCTTCACATAAAATCATACCGCCGCGTGGGCCACGTAATGTTTTATGTGTTGTTGTTGTAACGAAATGTGCATGTGGTACTGGGTTCGGATGTAAGCCTGCTGCAACTAAACCTGCGATATGTGCCATATCTACCATTAAGTATGCACCTACTTCGTCTGCGATTTCACGGAATCTCTTGAAATCGATAACACGAGGGTATGCACTTGCACCTGCAACGATTAATTTTGGCTTGTGTTCTTTTGCTTTTGCTAACACATCATCATAATTGATGCGGTGTGATTCAGCATCTACGCCATATTCTACGAAATTGTATTGTACCCCACTGAAGTTAACAGGGCTTCCGTGTGTTAAGTGACCACCGTGGGATAAGTTCATACCAAGTACTGTATCGCCTTGCTCTAAAATCGTGAAGTATACAGCCATGTTCGCTTGTGCACCAGAGTGTGGTTGAACGTTTACATGCTCTGCGCCAAAGATTTCTTTTACACGATCACGTGCGATATCCTCTACTACGTCTACATGCTCACAACCGCCATAGTAACGTTTACCAGGATATCCTTCCGCATACTTGTTTGTTAAAACAGAACCTTGCGCTTCCATTACAGCTTCACTTACGAAGTTTTCTGAAGCAATTAACTCAATCTTTGAACGCTGTCTTCCTAGTTCTGCCTCAATTGCAGCAAATACTTTTTCATCTTGACGTTTTAAATGATCCACCAAAATCCCCCTTTTCTGAACGAATTACACCGATTCCCAACAGTTTTTTCTTATTTATTCAGAAAAAACGAAAATTCAAGTTGTAATTCCTTCGAACCTTCATGTTTTCAACTACATTCTAACATGACTTTCTATATCATAAAAGAAAAAAAGACCGAGTTCGGTCTTTTCTTTTTATCCTTTATGAAGTCAGACTACATACGTCTTTATGAAAGATACTGTATCCCTGTTTCTTCTACTTCCGCATGAACGGGCAGTAAGACCTTCACCTCAAAATTCAGCAAAAGCAAAAGGTTAAGTGGGGAATCAACTGCCCGTAAAGGTCCGATTGGTCGAGCTAATAATCAACGAGAGATGAAGCCCCCCACTGATTAAAATTTTACTTTATTTTTAGCTACAAGTAACTGTTTCTTCTACTTCCGCATATACAGCACGTGCCCCACCAATAAGTTTCGCACGTGTTTTGGCCATCGTTACGTGCGCACTTCCAATCTCTTTTACACGTGTACGAATTGGAACTGCAACATGTTTTAGATGCATACCAATAAATGTATCACCGATATCCATACCTGCATCTGCTTTTATAAACTCCACTACTACAGGATCCTTTAGATTATGATAGGCGTATGTTGCTAATGCACCACCAGCTGATCTAACAGGCGTAACGGTTACAATTTCAAATTGATACTTCATTGCTACTTCTCTCTCTACTACTAAAGCACGATTTAAATGCTCGCAACATTGGAATGCCAATTCTATGCCAGTTTGCTCTTGAAATTGTTTTAGTTCAGAAAAAATCGCTTCTGCCACTTCCATCGTTCCTGATGTTCCAATTTTCTCTCCTAGCACTTCGCTCGTGCTACAGCCCACTACAAAAATTTGCCCGCTTTGTAAAGAAGCTTGCTCTTGAAAATCAGAAAGCGATATTTGTAGCTGCTCTTTCACCTTTACTATTTCCGTCATGACGCCTCTTCCTTTCACAGGTTGGTTCAACAAATGATAGTATGTCCTAATAAAAGATTACTTCGCTTCGTATGTTTTAATTTTCCCTACGCGATTTTCGTGACGTCCACCTTCGTAATCAGTTGTCAGCCAAATTTTTGCAATATCACGCGCTAAACCAGCACCAATCACACGCTCACCCATCGCTAACATGTTTGTATCATTATGTTCTCTTGTTGCTTTTGCACTAAATGTATCATGTACTAACGCACAGCGAATACCGTGTACTTTATTTGCTGCAATTGACATACCAATACCTGTTCCACAAACTAAAATACCACGGTCTACTTCACCATTTGCAACCATTTCTGCCGCTGGAAATGCAAAATCAGGATAATCAACAGATCCTGCTTCACATTCACATCCTAAATCAACATATTCAATATTTAGCTCTTCTAATAAACTTACGATTTCTTTGCGGATATTCATTCCACCGTGATCAGATGCTACTACTACTTTCATTTTGACCCCTCCAAAATTTTAGTGAAACTTCTATCAAGTAGGGTTCTTCCCCCCACTGATGAATGATTGCAAAAAAACTGATACTCACTTGCTCATTCCGAGCAAGATCATCTCCAATATCGTATTATACACGAAACATTAACCTTCTGAATGTTTTTCCAATAAAGTTTGTATAAGTTCTTCCATCTCTACTAATGTTGATTGATAAATAGATAGAGAACCACCAAATGGGTCTGAAATATCTTTACTTGTACCTTCTACAAATTTATATAATGTATGCACTTTCTCCCCCGCATTCGGATAGTACCCAAGCACAAGTTGCTTATGGCTTTCCGTCATCGTGAGAACCATATCCGCCCACTCAAGTAATTCTTCCGTTATTTGCTGCGAAGCATGCGCTATTTTAACCCCTTTTTCTGCCAATGCATCTTTTGCATGTAAAGATGCGTCACTTCCAGGATTGGCAAAAACACCAGCAGACTTCGCCTCAAACTTCCCTTCTCCATAGTGACGAAGCAACGCCTCTGCCATTGGGCTACGACATGTATTTCCAGTGCAAACAAACAACACTCGCTTCATCTAAGCTCCCTCCTTATGGTGAATGTCCTACACTCATCATAACGTAGATTACAATGGAACAAAAGAAATGTGAATATACAAAAGGCGCATTTCTCCTTTATTTTTTCTTAGAGAAATACGCCCTATCCACATATATGTGAAACCCTAGTTCCAAGTGCCCTCAATATAGTACCATACATAACTGAAACATCCCACGAAAAAAACTTATAACTAAATAAATTAAGGAATCCATTTCATATGAAATAGATTCCTTACAAAACATCATTATTTCATTGTAACTTTCATTACTTCAGTTGCACCTTTTGTAGCTGATACGCCTATAGTTGTATGAATAGATTCTGTTGCATCCGTGTTTGTAATAACGATTGGAGTAATTGTGCTTTTTGCTTTTTCGCGAATTAATTCTAAATCGAAAGAAATTAATTTGTCGCCAGCTTTCACAGCTTGTCCTTCAGATACGTGAGCTTCGAAACCTTCGCCTTCCATTTTTACAGTTTCTAAACCAACGTGAATTAAAATTTCTGTACCATTTTTCGCTTTAATTCCAACAGCGTGTTTTGTATGGAATAATTGTACAATTTCACCGTCTACTGGTGATACAACTACACCTTCAGTTGGAACGATTGCAACACCGTCACCCATCATACGACCAGCAAATACTGGATCTGGTACTTCTTCAATATTTTTCACTTCTCCAGTTAATGGAGCTACGATTGTTTCTGCATTTGTTTTTGAGCCAAGACCAAATAATTTTTTAAACATAGGATGGTCCTCCTTATAATTAGATTAAAAATGTATAGGGTACTCCCTAGTAAAGATTGCGATACATGTAAGACTTCATACTTCAAATATTATAGTGTAAAAACGCTTTCGAAAAAAATTGCGTACTTACTAATAGAGCCTTATTGTATCGCCTTGTAAAATTCCAGTCAATTCAAATTGTCTGAATAACAATAATAGAAATAAACTTCTTACGTATATTTTCTCCTTTTTTTCACAACTCGTCTAGAGGTCTTTACAACATTTTATTTTTTGTTATTGATTTGTAAAATTTCTTTATGTTTTTTTCGAAAGTAACTTGACTAAAGTAAGTAACTAATTTATTATAACTTACATAAGGTAAGTAAATAACTTTTTGGAGGTTTTATAGATGATGAACATCGGTCTTCTTATTATTCGTCTTATTATTGGAATTACATTCATGGGCCACGGTGCTCAGAAATTATTCGGTTGGTTTGGTGGTCACGGCCTAAAAGGAACAGGCGGCTGGATGGAATCAATTGGCTTACGCCCTGGCGTATTCATGGCATTTATGGCTGGTGCAACTGAACTATTAGGCGGTTTCTTATTCGCGGCAGGTATCTTCACTTGGGTTGGCTCATTATTTATCGTTGGTACAATGCTAGTTGCAATCTTTACTGTACACGGAAAAAATGGCTACTGGGTAACACAAAACGGTTTTGAATATAACATGATCTTAATCGCTATCGCAGTTGGTGTTGCATTAACTGGGCCTGGCGCTTATGTTTTACTTTAATTAATCATTTTGGTTTCAAGGTATTTTTTTACACCATCGGAATATACATTTGCAGTTAGATTGATAAATTTCTAACACTCAAGCTCATTAAAATAGTAAGACCACCAAGTAAAAAAACTTGGTGGTCTTTTGTTGTCCTTACAACTTTAATCCGTATAGATTTTCATTACTTTATCTTTCCTAAAATAGTAGATAATTATCTTCTTAAGGATTTCTACCAATATTCCTTCCTTGTACTCACCAATTCCCTTTTTATGTTTTGCATATGAATGTATTTCATAAGTTTTTCATCGCGTCAACTAGCGAATTATTGAAATGAAAACAATCATAGTAATTTAGTTGGGACTGTTGTGTCATAAGCCTAAGACATAAAAGTCCCAACTTGATGTACATACGATACAAAGTCCCCAACTCAGTAGAAACAAAACTCATAAAAAGAGTGCTTATAATGAGCCTCCATTGCCATTAAACTAAGCTTAAATAAAAATTAATTTAACTAGATTTTCTTTTGTAATAGTCTTGTGAAACTTTCTCATAAAACGCCGCTTTTGTAGTATAAAAATATGGGATTAACCACAAGAAACCGATTCCTAAAGTAAAGACACTTAATATAAACCAGCCAATAAAACTTAAACACATTACGAAATAATCCATTTTATTTCCGTTCATCATACGGCGACTTTCAGCAATAGCTTGGTTCATTGAAAATTCTGGGTGGTCATTTAAAATAAAGTAGGTCATGGTATAAGAGAAACATTTAACAATTCCCGGAATGATAAATAACAATATCCATAAAGCCAGATAGATACTAATTAGTAAATGTATTAAAATTGATTTAATGTATTTTTTGACCCCTGTACACCATTCAAATAATTGCCCAATTCCAACTGTTTTTTCTCGAACTGTATTTAAAGCAAGATGATAGGCACCTAGAGTTAAAGGGCAAACCATTAGTATTACAATAATATCTATCACAAGCGATTCTATCACTTCGCTCCAGCCACAAGTCCATAGGAAAGGAAACGTAAGGATCAATGTAATCCCTACTGCTAATCCCCATTTTCCATCAAGCTCATCAAGTGCTTGTTCTTTCAACTCACTAATCATGTAAGAAGCCTCCTAAATCTAATGAGTATTTTAACTCATACCAGTATACAACTCTCGTAGAGATTACAATAGCAATTTAGAAAATATATATTTAATTCAGCCTAAATTAACATAAGGTTTGTTCCGTTAAAGGTGTAACGAAATAATAAAGTCATTTCATTCTTCCCATCAATGCAGAGAGTTGAAATTCTTTAAAAGTTAATGCTTGTTTGGATTATTTTTCTTAATAAATTCTTTTCGTCAATTGATTCACCTATCGCTTAATTTTTCGATGTATCAGGTACATCATGCCGAACACCTTCGCCAATAAGATGAATTTAGCCAGTTCCATTCACTCGACATCCATCTATTAAATAAAAAATATTAAGTATGCCATGTAAAATTGCGGCTGACGTTACAGAAAGACTCTACTCTCTTGTATATTTCAAAATCATTGATTACAAAAACCGTCAAAAAAAATTTTTTTAGCAGGAGTTTCCCTCCATTATCTTGTAAACAAACAAAGAAGTATTCATATCAAGGAAGGGAGATTCTAAATATGCTTTCGATTAATCCAAATGAACAAACAGAAAAAGATAATTACAAATTATTAACGGGGAGTATTATTCCGCGCCCAGTCGCATTCGTTACTTCTATAACAAAAGACGGGGTTTTGAATGGAGCTCCATACAGCTATTTTAATATTGTTGCTGCTAATCCACCGCTCATCTCAATTTCTGTGCAGCGAAAAGGAGGAGAGCGAAAAGATACTTCTCGAAACGCAATTGAGAAAGGTGAATTTGTTGTACATATTTCCGATGAATCCTATGTGGAGGCCATCAACGAAACTGCTGCAAACCTCCCTCCAACTCAAAGTGAAATTGAATTAGCTAAGCTAACCCCTATCGAAAGCGATGTCATCTCCGTACCAGGTGTAAAAGAAGCAAATATTCGAATGGAATGCGTATTAGAACAAGCCATCCCACTAGGAGGAACAGAAGACTCTCCCGCATGTGACCTACTAATCGGCCGCATTGTCCGTTTCCACATCGCAGAACATTTATATGAAAACGGACGTATTCACGCAGAAGAACTAAAACCAATAAGCCGACTAGCCGGACACAACTACGCCAAATTAGGAGAACAATTTGAGCTTGTAAGGCCAATTTAAAAGCGAAAGCGGCTCGCTCATTTTATAACACAAAAAGACCAGCCTAGGCATCACACAAGCTGGTCTTCTTCTATATATTATACTTCCCCGCGCTTTTTCTCTAACACAGGCGCACTTTCCTTTTTCGGATTCCCAAGCTTTATAACAAAGAAATAGAGCGAAAGTAATGTAATAAGAAAAACGATTACAAATGGGTAAGGAGAATAAAACATACGAGCTGCTTCTGTTCTCCCCTGAATGAATTTTAAAGAATCTATATTTAGAAATTCCGCAAACATTTGTACACCGAGCACACTAAACCAAAATACGAAAAAACTAATAATAATACCAAAAACTTGTTTTATCCTTGTCATTCCTATCATCCTTTTTACCATATAAGATTTTCCATTAGAATAACAACTGTTAGAAAAAATGTTTTGTACAGAAAGGAATTAATTTATATTCACCGTTCACGAATGAATCTAGTTTAGTCCAGCACTGTTATTTGTAAAATAACCGCAAAACAACAAGCATGTGTAACTATCTTGAAAAAAATATAAACAAAACAGATGTACCATTTTCTTATATCGTAGCAAGATTATATTGGAAAAAGAAGACATAATCCAAAACCAACAAGAATGATACCCCCGATTACTTCACCGTACATACCAAGTAAACGCTTTGCATGTCTTCCAATTAGTAAACCACTCCAGGCTAATATCATACTAACCAGTCCAAATAGTAAGATTGTTACAATCATTTGTGCTCCGTAAATCCCAAGGCTGAGCCCAACCGAAAAACTATCAACACTCACACTAAACGCAAATACAAGTAAACTTATCCCCACCGGAGCAGATCTTGTCTCTTCCCCTTCTAAAATTGCAGAGTATACAATATAAAACCCTAATCCAATTAATAAAATAGCCCCGGCAACAGTTGCCATATGACCAAATGTCTCCGATAAAAAACGTCCTAGTATCATACCAAGAAACGGCATAACAATATGAAACACCCCTATTGTCATACCGATATACATGATTTGTCGCATTCTAAGGGCTACCATCCCCATGCCGAGGCTTACAGAAAATGCATCCATTCCTAAGGCAAATGCCATTATAAACAACGGTAGTATTTGTTCGATCGTCATTCTCGTCCCTCCTCGGACTCGCTACTTCACAATATGCTCATCCGAGGAAAAATAGAATCTACGAATTTCTTCTAGATAACTTGAAACTTCCAGCAAAATCTTTACAGGATACCTTCGTTTCAATTGTTCAATCTTCTCATCACGAGTTATGAAAACAAAAGGTAAACCACACTCGTTTTCTCCTTCTGGTTTCACTTGGCATGTGGCTAAAAAAGGTGGTAACCGCTTCTATACATAAGCGGATCCTCTCTCCCACCTTAAAAAATAGGTTTTTATCTCATTTTTCAACCCATCTACTCTTCAATAATAATATGATGCCCCGCTGCTTTCGTTAGACGGTTCATAATTGCATTTCCAATTCCTTCATTCGGAAATGACTCACTAAAAATCATATCCACTTTACTAGCATCGAATGTTCGAAGCACATCGTATAATTTCGTCGCAACGCTTGCTAAATCACTTCGCATACCACAAGATAACACAACATCTGCTTTATACACATGTTGATTCTCTTCTGTCGTTAATACACCGACTGCATAACCTTCACTTTTCTTCTTATCCACAAGCTGTTGAATAAAATCACGTGATCCTTCTACAATACTAAGTGGTGCTTTCGGTGCATAATGGGTATATTTCATTCCTGGCGCCTTCGGTTTCTCTTTTTCATCTTTTAGCGCAGGATCCAAAGAAACTGTTCCGATCACGTCTTCTAATTGCTCCTTCGTAATCCCGCCTGGACGTAAAATCGTTGGCACGTCACTTGTACAATCTATTACTGTTGATTCAACGCCAACACCTGTTGCACCGCCGTCAACAATACCAGCAATTTTCCCATTTAAATCTTCATATACGTGAGATGCAAGTGTTGGACTTGGGCGTCCAGAACGATTAGCACTTGGCGCTGCGACAGGTACATTTGCTTCCTCAATAAGAGCAAGTGCCACTGGATGATCCGGCATTCTCACTCCAACCGTATCTAAGCCCGCTGTAACCTTCTCTGAAATCCCATCTTTTTTAGGCAAAATAATCGTTAATGGCCCCGGCCAAAAATGCTTCATTAATTCTTCCGCAACCGGCGTAATTTCTCTAACAATTTCTCCTAATTGTGATTTTGCACCAATGTGGACAATAAGTGGATTATCACTCGGTCTGCCTTTTGCTTCAAAAATCTTCGCAATCGCTTCATCATTCATCGCATTTGCTCCTAGTCCATAAACCGTTTCAGTTGGAAAGGCAATTGCTTCATTTTCTCTTAATAATCTTGCTGCTTCTTGTAATTGTGGATAATCTTTTTTTATTTCCACAACATTATCCACAACCCACATATTTGTATGCATTTTTTCACACGTCCTTTTCTTCCATGAAATACTTGTCTATTGTTAGTTTACTATGACATTTATCCAAAAGACAAACAAGGTTTATCCACAAAATGTGGATAAACCTAATTAATCCGTGGATAACTTTGTGAATAGCTGACAATTTAGTATTATTACATCCTGCTGTTTTATATTTTCACAAAAATGTTCTAGTTGCTGAATATCATCTGACACTTGATCTTTTTCCACAGATATAAAGTTGAAAAACTGAAATATAGTCACAGATTGTGGATGATTTGTGAGTAAATATACTTGCCAGATATTTTTCTCTTTCATATACTGCAAAAACATTTCAAAAAAATATAAGAAAGTCTCATTATCCACAGCAGGTGTGAACAAACAAGAACGAATGAGTGCGTTCTCTCCTTTTTGTTCATAACCAATGACAGCCTGGATTTCTCCGTTATCTTCCATTATCATAAATTGCCCGTATAACTCATTTATTTTATCATCTTTTTTATTAGCTTGTCCGAAAAAAGAATGTAACCTATCAACATCATCTTTTGTAGCAAAATAAGTTTTTTTCACAGCAAATCCCTCCTCATTTCTATATATGGGGAAGGATTCAAAAATAGTACTTATTTAGAAAATAATGAGGAAAATACTTCTACAATAAATAATTTAACTTCTGGCTTGTCCTCTTGCTCTTCTACTTCTACTGTTTCAATTGTTTGCTCTTGTTTCTTTTCAGCCGTTTTTTCTGTTTTTTCCACCAGCTGTTTTTCTTCCTGTTTCACGCTTTTTTCTTGCGCAGGCTTTTTACTTGTCTCTTTCACAGCAGTTTGCACTTTTGAAGCAACCTCTTTTTTCGATGTTTCTTGTCCTATTGTTTGCTTCGATACTTCTTCTTTTTCTTCCTTCAGTGCTACTGGTTGTTCTTCCTCATCAATTGATTCCGCTTTTACAACATGCTCTTCTTTTTTTACCGCTGATCCACTTGAGAAGTCTAGAAAACACATCGGTGGGAATAACACGCACCACCAATTTGCACCTTCACCCTTTCCAATTGAAATGAGTACTGCTTCATATTCCCCTGCTGGATAAATAAAATTCCCATATACTTTTGTAGGAAATTTAATGTTTTTCCCAAATGTAACTTGAAAGGATTCTTTACTTCCTTCTCGCTTTAATGTTTCAGCAACTGTTTTTTCAATTTCCGGGATGTGACTTTGAATGACACGACGTGCATCCTCAAATGATTTCAAATCTGCTACCCAGCCATCAATTTGTGCTTTTACTTCGTCGCGCACTTTACGCTTTAACGCTTGATCTTTATCTGAATCGCTATTTGCTAAAATACGTAATCGTACAGCTTCTTTCGGGATAACAGTATTCCCCTTCGCATCAGCTTTCATATATCCAAACTGCACAAGTAGCTGTGCACCAATTAATAATAAAAGAAAATAGGCAATCACTTGTTTTTTCATGTCTTTGCACCGTCCCTTCTGGTAAACAGTGTAGACACACTTACCTCTTTCTAAACTATTAAATTCTAAATCTATAGAAAAACTTTCGAGGATATAAAACCTTTCTTTGTGGATGGGAAAGAGCATCTAGCCATGTACAGATGCGGTCAGGGCCTTTTCCTACCCCGTTCCACATGAAAACAAAAGGAGAAAACGAGTGGAGAACTTCTTTTGTTTTCATAACCGTGATGTATATGCAACAAATCAACATAAAAAAATGGAGTAAGGTTCTACCTTACTCCATCTCTGCAAAGACCATACGATCTTTTCCGTTAATATCAAAGACAACTTCTACATCTGCATGTGGGAATGTCTGTTTCAATAATTCTTTTACATCCTCACCTTGCCCTACACCTATTTCAAAAGCAACAATCGCTTTCTTGTGCAAAACGTTTGGCAACTCTTCCATAAAACGACGATAAAAATCAAGTCCATCTTCCCCGCCTACAAGTGCACGCTTTGGTTCATGCTCTTTTACAACCGGAGAAAGACCTCTCCAGTCTTCTTCTGGAATATAAGGCGGATTGGAAACAACAACATCTAATTTTTGTCCTGTTTCATAAAACGGTGATAATAAATCACCATGATAGAAGGTTACATTGGCGCCTAATGCTTTTGCATTTTCTTTCGCAACTTCAATCGATTCCTGCGCAATATCTACTGTATATACATGAAGATTTTGATTTTCTAAGGCAAGTGTAATTGAAATAGCTCCACTCCCCGTACCAATATCAGCTACATGTAGTTCCCGCTTCCCAAACATACGCTGGACTCTATCTAGCACACCTACTATAAGCTCTTCTGTTTCTGGCCTCGGTATTAACACCTCTTCATTTACAAAAAACGAACGACCATAAAACATTTCATATCCAATCATATATTGAACAGGAATCCCATCAACGTGTTTGTGAATAAATTCCGTAAAAGTCTTCTCTTGTTCCTCAGATATTGCTTCGCGCATATTCATCATTAAACCTGTTCGGTTCGTCTTTAATACATGACAAAGGACGATTTCTCCCGCATTTTCATCTCGCCCATTTTCTTGTAAAAAAGAAGAAGCCCATTTCAGGGCTTCATAGACACGCATTACTCAGCTGCCTCCATCTTTTGCGCTTGATCTTCCATCACTAAGGCGTTAATGAAATCATCTAACTTACCTTGTAAGATTTGATCTAGCTTTTGAATCGTTAAACCGATTCGATGGTCTGTAACACGGTTTTGCGGGAAGTTATACGTACGGATACGCTCTGAACGGTCTCCCGTACCAACAGCTTGCTTACGGTTTTGATCGTACTCAGCCTGAGCTTCTTGCCTAAACTTATCATAAACACGCGCACGTAATACTTTCATTGCTTTTTCTTTGTTCTTAATTTGTGACTTTTCATCCTGACAAGATACAACTACACCAGTCGGTAAATGCGTTAAACGTACCGCTGACATCGTTGTATTAACACTTTGTCCACCAGGTCCACTAGAAGCAAACGTATCAACACGAACATCTTTTTCATGAATATCGATTTCCACTTCTTCCGCTTCTGGTAATACAGCTACAGTTGCTGTAGAAGTATGGATACGTCCCCCAGATTCTGTTTCCGGAACACGTTGCACACGGTGTGCACCATTTTCAAATTTCAATTTTGCGAAAGCACCTTTACCGTTGATCATAAAGATAATCTCTTTATATCCACCTAATTCTGTATAGCTTGCCTCGATAATTTCAGTTTTCCAACCTTGCACCTCAGCATAACGGCTATACATACGGTATAAGTCACCGGCAAATAAAGCAGCCTCATCGCCACCAGCAGCACCACGTACCTCTACGATAACGTTTTTATCATCGTTCGGGTCTTTTGGAACAAGTAAAATTTTCAGACGCTCTGATAATTCCTTCTCTTGCCTCTCTAGCTCAGAAACTTCTTCCTTTACCATTTCACGCATGTCAGCATCTAACTTATCTTCTAACATTGCCTTCGCGTCTCGTAATTGCTCACGAACATCTTTATATTCACGGTACACCTCTACTGTTTCTTGAATATCAGATTGTTCCTTTGAATATTCACGAAGTTTATTCGAATCACTAATAACCTCTGGATCACTTAATAATTCGTTTAACTTCTCATAACGATCTTCTACAGCTTGCAAACGATCTAACACACCATTCACCTCAACATCCTAGTATCTAATACAAATAGTATATGGTACTTAATCAAAAAAACGCAAATTATTATTTTAAAAGCGCAGGCGGCTCGCTTAGTTCTGACACACAAAGAGCTTGCCCCAATCTTCATCTATTTTCGAAAAAAACCCGCCCTATGTAGCGAGTTTCACTTATCTTTGTTTTGTAGGTACCGCATGACAATGACGGCAACGCGGCTCATATGACTCTGAAGCTCCAACTAAAATAATTGGATCATCAAAAGAAGCTGGTTCATTATCAATCAAGCGCTGTGTACGACTTGCTGGAGATCCGCATACAGAACAAACTGCTTGCAGCTTCGTTACATATTCGGCAATCGCCATCAGCTGAGGAACTTGTCCAAATGGTAGACCACGGAAATCTTGGTCTAAACCGGCTACAATGACACGATAGCCACGATTTGCCAATATTTGCACCACTTCCACAATGTCCCCATCAAAGAACTGCACCTCATCAATTGCAATAACGTCCATTTCTTCTGTTATATGATTAAATATATCTTTTGAAGCTGAAACAGGAACTGCTCTTACCTTTAATCCATTATGTGAGACAACATCTTCTTCACTATAACGGTTATCAATACATGGTTTAAATACAATCGCCTGTTGCTTTGCAAATTGCGTACGACGTACGCGGCGGATGAGCTCTTCTGATTTCCCAGAAAACATACTTCCGCAAATCACTTCAATCCAACCGTTTTGATTTATTAAGTACATGGAGCTCTCCTTTCATCTACTTTTTATCCAAAGTAGGGTAAAGGTTTAATATTTTCGCAAAAAAAACAGACAAGCGAATAGATACACTTGCCTGTTTTATGTTTTTTATTACTTAAGACCGTATTTCTTATTGAAGCGGTCAACACGTCCGTCTGCAGTAGCAAACTTCTGACGTCCAGTGTAGAATGGGTGAGAATCAGAACTGATCTCAACTTTTAGTAATGGATAAGTGTTTCCATCTTCCCACTCAATTGTTTCGCTAGAACCTTTAGTAGATCCGCTTAAGAATTTGAAGCCTGTGTTTGTGTCCATGAATACAACTTTCTTGTAATCTGGATGGATTCCTGCTTTCATTCTTTTCATCTCCTTCCGCCCTGAATCATTTTCGAAACAGAGTTTTTCATCTTTAGCTGCAATCACAACTATATTGATGAAACACATATGATGAAATTATAACAAGGCTAACTTCATTTTGCAACTACCTGTTTTTGTCTTTTTAAAATAAAAGTGCAAGCGGCTCATCCAGCTCTGATTGGCTAAATTTCTCTCATAAAAAAGCATGGAAAAACTC
The DNA here is from genome assembly GCF_002584535.1 of Bacillus cereus. Taxonomy (GTDB): domain Bacteria; phylum Bacillota; class Bacilli; order Bacillales; family Bacillaceae_G; genus Bacillus_A; species Bacillus_A arachidis. Next base: position 29,469 of record NZ_NUOT01000064.1, on the reverse strand, counting down.
GCTTAGTATAAAAATAAGCGAGTCATCACCGTTTCCCTTTACTTCGTTGTTACATATCTTTTTGAGTCCGCAACAATGTTTTGTAAAAATTCTTCATTTGTTTTCGTTTGACGCAGCTTACGTAAGAAGCTCTCAACAAAGTCTGGTGTATCACGCATTGTTTTACGAATACCCCATAGCTTGTCTAGATGTTCTTTAGGAATTAATAGATCTTCTTTACGTGTACCAGAGCGGCGAATATCAATCGCCGGGAAGATACGACGTTCAGCTAACGAGCGATCTAAATGAAGTTCCATATTACCAGTTCCTTTAAATTCTTCGTAGATTACATCATCCATACGAGAACCTGTATCAACAAGTGCTGTTGCTAAAATCGTTAAGCTACCGCCCTCTTCGATGTTACGAGCTGCCCCGAAAAATCGTTTTGGTCGATGGAACGCAGCTGGGTCTATACCACCCGACAATGTACGTCCACTTGGCGGGATAACGAGGTTGTAAGCACGTGCTAAACGGGTAATACTATCCATTAAAATGATAACGTCTTTCTTATGTTCTACAAGACGCATCGCACGTTCTAATACAAGCTCAGCTACCTTAATATGATTTTCCGGCACTTCATCGAACGTAGAACTTACAACATCACCTTTGACAGAACGTTCAATATCCGTTACTTCCTCTGGACGCTCATCAATTAAAAGCACAATCAGTTCCGCTTCCGGATGATTTGTTGTAACACTGTGAGCAATTTCTTTTAACAGTATCGTCTTACCAGCCTTAGGAGGCGCGACAATTAAACCACGTTGTCCAAATCCAACTGGTGCGATTAAATCCATGATGCGTGTTGATAATTTCTTTGTTTCTGTTTCCAATTTCATTTGACGATTTGGATATAACGGTGTTAATGCAGGGAAATGCACACGCTCTTTTGCTGATTCCGGATCATCACCATTTACCGCTTCAACTTGTAACAATCCAAAATAGCGTTCATTTTCTTTCGGAGGTCGTACTTTACCAGAAACTTTATCTCCATTACGCAAATCAAAACGACGAATTTGCGAAGCTGAAATATAGATATCTTCTGAGCTTGGAGAATAGTTGATCGGACGTAAAAATCCGAATCCTTCTGATTGAATAATTTCTAGTACACCTTCCATGAAAAAGAAACCTTCTTTTTCTGCGCGAGCTTTTAATATAGCAAAAATTAACTCTTTCTTTGTTAATTTGCTGTAATACGAAATCTTAAATTCTTTCGCAAGCTCATATAATTCTTTTAACTTCATGTTTTCTAATGCTGCAATTGACAAATTCATTCAGACACCACACTTTAATATTATTCTCTTTTCACATGGGTAAAGGGAAAAAATACGGAAGGCAAATACATAATAATGAAAGGCAATAAGTTCAAGTAGGATAATATCCACTATTGTAACCCTTTTATCTAGTTTTAATCAATACGTTGTAACACAAATACAAGAAGCGAAGACAAGAAAAGTTGTCTCCGCTTTTTATATCGCTTCTGTTTTTTTCTTTACACCATTTGGATGAGGGCAAAATCAAAGCTGATTGAGCCATTTTCACTTTTTATTTAATCCAGCTCCGGCAGCTAGAATGGTCGGTGGCTTCGCGTCTTCCTACGAGGCAAAATACGCCTCTTCGTCAGAAGCTCCATCCCCCTTCCATTCTGATCAAGCTGCTTCCGCTTTTTATTTAATAACCAAATTCGGTTTTTTATTTAAGCTGTGACGTCCGTCAACAAAGCGAACTGTCCCAGATTTTGCACGCATAACAAGGGATTCTGTTGTACCAACGCTACCTTTAAATTGAACGCCGCGTAGTAATTCTCCATCTGTTACACCTGTTGCTGCAAAGATTGCATCGTCACCTTTTACTAAGTCCTCCATACGAAGAATACGATTAGTATCTTCAATACCCATCTTTTTGCAACGAGCTAATTCTGCTTCGTTTTGAGGGAGAAGTTTCCCGTGAATTTCTCCACCTAAACATTTTAATGCAACTGCTGCAAGAACGCCTTCAGGTGCACCACCAGAACCGAATAAAATATCAACACCTGTACGATCAAATGCTGTATTAATCGCTCCTGCTACATCGCCATCATTAATCAATTTAATACGAGCGCCAGCTTTACGAATTTCTTCAATAATCGCTTGGTGACGTGGTCGGTTTAGCACTGTTGCAACAACATCTTCAATATCTTTATTTTTTGCTTTTGCAACGGCACGTAAGTTATCAATAATAGGTGCATCAATATCAACTGCACCTACCGCTTCTGGCCCAACCGCGATTTTATCCATGTACATGTCAGGAGCATGTAACAAATTACCGTGATCCGCAATCGCAATAACAGCAAGTGCATTCCAGCCTCCAGCTGCTACAATATTTGTTCCTTCTAACGGATCAACCGCTACATCAACACGTGGACCGTATCCTGTACCTAATTTTTCCCCGATGTACAGCATTGGCGCTTCATCCATTTCTCCCTCACCAATTACAACTGTACCTTTCATCGGAATTGTATCGAATACATCACGCATTGCAGATGTTGCTGCACCGTCTGCTTCATCTTTTTTGCCGCGTCCCATCCAACGCGCTGATGATAATGCTGCAGCCTCTGTTACACGTACTAACTCCATAGATAAACTTCTTTCCACAATAATCCCTCTCCTTTAAGTCTTAATATTTATGCCGTATTTTGTGAACTGTTTCTTTCTATGAAAACTCCCCCATTTAACTCCTTTGGATCTTAAAGTAGGGGTTTCTCGTGCATCTTAACAGATCATTAACACGAGTGGAGTTGACATAGTTGCCTAATGGCTCAACCCCTCTATTCCATTAGCAAATACCTTTGGAACTACTTTTTTTGTACACAGCGTTCAAGAATGCAGTTACTAACAATGCTACTCTATCCCCAGACCTATTCCTTAAGGATAGAGTTCTCTTTCTTGTTTTTTCATAAAGAGCAACTTCCGTCAGCAGCGATTTTCGTTCCCCACTAACGAAAGCGCCACCACTTTGCCTTTATTCTGCAATAACAGTACATTGCTAGCAATCATTGCAATTTATGCATTTTTCATTTCTTCAATCTCTTGCTGCGTCATTTGTTCTCGCCAAATGTTTGCACCAAGACCTTTAAGCTTGTCTACTATATTTTCATAACCTCGGTCAATATGCTCAAGCCCTGTCACTTCTGTAATACCATCAGCCATTAATCCTGCAATTACAAGTGCAGCACCTGCTCGTAAGTCGCTCGCTTTTACCTTTGCTCCTTGTAACGAGACAGGCCCAGTCACAATAGCAGAACGGCCTTCTACCTTAATTTGTGCATTCATTCGGCGCAATTCATCGATATGTTTGAAACGAGCGCCATAAATCGTATCCGTTACAACTCCCGTACCATGCGCCTTTGTTAAAAGAGTTGTAAAAGGTTGTTGCAAATCTGTCGGAAATCCTGGATACACAAGTGTTTTTATATCAACTATTCGGAGTTTACGATTCCCATTCACCGTAATTTGATCATCGTTCGTCTCGACTTGTACACCAGCTTCTCGTAATTTTGCGGTGATTGACTCTAAATGTTGCGGGATTACATTATCAACTGTTACTTCTCCACCAGATGCCGCTCCTAAAATCATGTACGTACCTGCTTCAATTCGGTCTGGAATAATAGAATGATGACAACCGTGAAGAGAATTCACACCATCAATGCGAATTACATCTGTACCAGCACCTTTAATTCGTGCTCCCATACTTGTTAGTAATGTCGCTACATCAATAATTTCTGGTTCTTTCGCAGCATTTTCAATCACTGTTCTACCTTTTGCACGCACAGCTGCTAGCATAATGTTAATTGTTGCTCCTACACTCACAACATCTAAATAAATACGAGCTCCTCGTAATTCATCCGCTCTTAAATAGATTGCACCTTGCTCATTTGTCACATGTGCACCTAATGCCTCAAATCCTTTAATGTGCTGATCGATTGGCCTTGGTCCTAAGTGACATCCACCAGGAAGCCCAATTACAGCTTTTTTAAAGCGGCCAAGCATAGCGCCCATCAAGTAATAAGAAGCACGTAATCTTTTTACCTTCCCATTTGGCAAAGGCATAGCAACCATTTTGGAAGGATCAATTGTCATCTCTTCCTCCTGATTGTATGTTACAACTCCTCCAATTTCCTCTAGTAGATCTCCTAACATCTTCACATCTGAAATATTAGGTACACCACCGATGGTCACTGGAGTATCAGCTAGAATGGTCGCTGGAATTAGAGCAACAGCACTATTTTTTGCACCGCTCACGCGAATTGATCCATTTAAAGGTCGTCCACCTTCAATCAGCAACTTTTCCATGTTGAGCTCCCTTCTTGTGAATGTATTTACTTTCAGCTCCCCTTTCAAAGAAAACAGAAAGCCTTGCCTTAAGAATCTCATTCGTTCAACAAACTATCAATAAAATATTCTCTAGTCTAAACTTAACAAGCAGTAAGGCCTCACCAAAAAAATAATGATATTTTAAGTGAGTAGATGAAGACTAACTGCCTGTCAAGATTTGTTCATCACTTACTTTAGATACGTTATTACATTTATTAATAGGACTATGCACATTCTGTTCCACTTTTATCTTTAATAGAAGTAGAAAAATCCTTTAGTATATAAGAAATGTAGAAATTTAATTAATCTTAAGACTTGTTCACGCTTTCATTATACAACGAAAGGAAACCGTCTAAAAGACTAGACGGTTTCCAAAACGGAATTTTATTCTTACGCTTTACCGTTAGAACCGAATTCACGAATTTTACCAACAACAGTTGCTTTGATAGCTTCGCGGCCAGGTCCGATAAATTTACGAGGATCGTAAACTTCTTGGTCTTTGTTTAATACTTCGCGAACAGCTTTTGTAAACTCGATTTGGTTCTCAGTGTTTACGTTGATTTTTGAAGTACCTAAAGAAATAGCTTTCACGATATCAGCAGTTGGGATACCAGTACCACCGTGAAGTACTAAAGGTACACCAGTGAAGTCGCGAACTTGTTCCATTTCTTTGAATCCTAAGTTAGGCTCACCTTTGTAAGGACCATGTACAGAACCTAAAGCTGGAGCTAGGCAGTCGATGCCAGTTGCTTCAACAAGGTGTTTACACTCTTCAGGATCAGCGTAGATAACGCCTTCAGCGATTACGTCGTCTTCTTGTCCGCCAACTGTACCAAGTTCAGCTTCTACAGATACGTTACGAGCGTGTGCGTATTCTACTACTTTTTTAGTAGTTTCTACGTTTTCTTCGAATGGATGGTGAGAAGCGTCGATCATTACAGATGTGAAACCTGCATCGATTGCTTCTTTACATTTTTCGAAGCTTGAACCATGGTCAAGGTGAATCGCTACAGGAACAGTGATGTTCATTTCTTCGATTAAAGCTTTAACCATAGCTACAACTGTTTTGAAACCAGTCATATGACGAGCTGCACCCTCAGATACACCTAGGATTACAGGAGATTTTTCTTCTTCTGCAGCAGCTAAAATAGCTTGCGTCCACTCTAAGTTGTTCATGTTGAATTGACCAACTGCGTATTTTCCTTCTAGTGCTTTGTTTAGCATTTCTTTCATGGAAACTAAAGGCATGGTGAATCCTCCTAAAAAACGTTTTTTGTATCCGATAAGTTCTTATCGCTGGTAGTATGACCAGAATAAGGTAAAATATGTATATCTACATACCGGACTTTTTTCTACACTCAATAGGATAACAACTTGTATCCAAAAACTCAACTGTATTCACCTGCTCATCAGCCCATGTAAACGCTTTTTTCCATTTTTTTTATAAAAAATTCATTTTTTAAGCCTGTACAGCAATTTCATTTCGTACTGCTTGACGAATTTCGTCAATATCAAACGGCTTAGCAAAGTGCATGAGAGCCCCTAGATCTTTCGCTTCCTGAATCATATCAAGCTCTCCGTAAGCAGTCATTAAAATAACTTTAATATCTTCATTAATTTCTTTTACATGTTTTAAAATCTCTATACCATCCATACCTGGAATTTTCATATCTAAAATAACTAAATCTGGATTATCCTTTTTCACGATATCTAAAGCTTGAAATCCATTTGCTGCTTGGAACGTTTGATAACCTTCTTTTTGGAACACTTCATGCAATAACACACGAATGCCGTATTGATCATCAACGATTAAAATTTTCCCTTCCATAATCCCCAACCTTTCTGTGTAAATACAAGATTAAAAGCTTCTTATATCCTATTCGATTATTTTCGCTACTGTTTACCAAATTCCTTCCTGTTCTTTCTTATTTTATCGTCTACTATTTTGTTATGCTACCCCTATTACTTCGCCTTTCTAAAAAAATAAGCTATAATGAAAGCCGCCTAACACAATCGAAAGGAGCAACACAATGTTAAAAATTTTTTCTACTCAATTGAGCGGCTATTTTACACGAATTTCTCAAACAGAAGAGATGAATATAGAAGATAGTGCCCGTCTACTTGCCCAAGCTTTAGTTGGCGATGGCATCGTTTATTTACACGGTACACAAGAAATGGAGGGCGTAGTTCTTGAAGCACTGCATGGCGCAGAATCACTCAAACAAGCAAAACGCTTAATAGAAAACGGTAACCAAGCAGACGTTACTTCCGCAGACCGCGTACTTCTTATCAGTCGTTTTTCAACAGATGAGGATATCATTTCATTGGCTAAAAAGTTACAAGAAGAGGGTCATTCTATTGTTGGTATTTCAGCTATTCAAAATGGCGATGTCTCACTAGAACAATTTACAGATGTACATATTGATACAAAATTACTAAAAGGTTTGATTCCCGACGATGAAGGCAACCGTTACGGTTTCCCTAGTTTAATCTTATCTCTCTTTGCTTATCACGGTTTAAAATTTACAATTGATGAAATGATAAACGAATATGAGTAAAGGAAAAAGGCGTCCGAATTTGGACGCCTTTTTTTATTACTTGCTTTCTTTATTCGTAATAGAAGCTTTTACGAAATCACGGAACAACGATTGTGGACGGTTTGGACGAGATACAAGTTCTGGATGGAACTGTGCTGCCACGAACCAAGGATGATCTTGTAATTCAATGATTTCTACTAAACGACCGTCTGGGCTTGTACCAGAGAAAATGAATCCAGCGCCTTCCATGTCTTTACGGAATTCGTTGTTGAACTCATAACGATGACGATGACGCTCATATACAACCGGTTCGTTATACGCATTGTAAGCATTTGTTTTTGGAGTAAGCTTACATGGGTATAGACCAAGACGAAGTGTACCACCTAAGTCTTCTACATCTTTTTGTTCTGGTAATAAGTCGATAATTGCATAAGGTGTGTCAGGGTTAATTTCAGAAGAGTTAGCTCCTTCTAATCCTAATACGTTACGTGCAAATTCGATTGATGCAAGTTGCATTCCTAAGCAAATTCCTAAGAATGGAACTTTATTTTCACGTGCATATTGAATTGCAGCGATTTTCCCTTCTACACCGCGGTCGCCGAAGCCACCTGGTACAAGGATACCGTCTGTATCGCCAACTAATTCTTTTACGTTTTCTGCTGTTACGTGCTCAGCGTTTACCCATTTCACTTCTACATCTGTATCAAATGAATAACCTGCATGGCGAAGTGCTTCTACAACAGAAATGTATGCATCTTGAAGCTCTACATATTTACCAACAAGAGCGATTTTTGTTTTCTTAGATAGGTTGCGTACTTTTTCAACTAATGCAGTCCACTCTGTCATATCTGCAGCTGGGTTGTCTAATTTTAAGTGATCGCAAACGATTTGGTCCATATTTTGCTCTTGAAGAGATAATGGAACTGCATATAATGTATCTGCATCGCGCGCTTCAATAACTGCTTTTGTATCAATGTCACAGAATAATGCTAGCTTGTCTTTCATATCTTGAGAAACAGGCATTTCTGTACGAACAACGATAATGTTTGGCTGAATGCCTAAGCTACGAAGTTCTTTAACGCTATGTTGCGTTGGCTTTGTTTTCATTTCACCCGCTGCTTTTAAGTACGGGATTAGTGTACAGTGAATGTACATTACGTTGTCACGGCCAATATCGCTCTTAATTTGGCGAATTGCTTCTAGGAATGGTAGAGACTCGATATCACCAACCGTTCCCCCGATTTCCGTAATAACAACGTCCGCATTTGTTTCGCGGCCTGAACGATATACACGCTCTTTAATTTCATTTGTAATGTGAGGAATAACTTGAACTGTTCCTCCTAGATATTCACCGCGACGCTCTTTTTGAAGAACTGAAGAGTAAATTTTACCTGTTGTTACGTTGCTGTATTTGTTTAAATTAATGTCGATGAAACGCTCATAGTGACCAAGGTCTAAATCTGTTTCTGCGCCATCATCTGTTACGAATACCTCACCGTGTTGGTATGGGCTCATTGTCCCCGGGTCTACGTTAATGTATGGGTCAAACTTTTGAATTGTTACGTTTAAACCACGATTTTTTAAAAGTCTTCCAAGGGATGCTGCTGTAATTCCTTTTCCTAAAGAAGATACTACACCGCCTGTTACAAAAATATACTTAGTCATGAAAGTACTCCCTTCTACTTTGTTGTTATATAATCACCGTTGCAAAGCGCAACGTATGTAGATAACACTGTATCTATCTTATTGTTAGACTCTTTTTATTTTCTAAACAAAAAACAAAAAAGAAAATTGCTCCCCTCATTACAAAAAGTAATAAGTAGGGAGCAATTTTCTTTTATATTTACACTTAAAAAGTATGATCGTCCTGTTTTAAAGAGCCCAAAAATGATTCTACATGGACGATAATGAAAAGTCAAGAACTACAGTTCTTCCTCTTCCTCTTCTTCTGTTTCATCGTACTCGAGTTCTTCGTCAGCGAATTCTTCATCTTCTTCATCTTCTAAGTCATCAAGATCATCGTCTTCATCAAGAACCTTGTCCAAATCTTCTACATCATCATCGTCTTCGTTTTCATCATCGAAGTCTTCTTCACTGAAGTCTTCGTCTTCTTCAACGTAGTCATCAAAGTCATCTTCTTCAACCTTGCGCTTTTTCTTAGGTTTTGGTTGAGGTAGAATTTCCTCATCGATTTGCTCGTATGGGTACCAGCTACGTAGTCCCCAACGGTTTTCTCCTAAATTGATGAAACGTCCATCAATATTTAAATCTGTATAAAATTGTGCGATCTTCGCAGCAACTTGTTCTTGAGATAGTCCCAGCACTTGAGCAATTTCTTGAACCAAATCATGGAATGACGTTGCCTGTCTTTTATCCTCTAAAACACTATGTACAACTTCAATCATGGAAAATTCTTTTAGCTCTTCTGGTGAATATTGCTTAAAATCCACTTATGCGGCACTTCCTTTCTTAAAATATAATCCTATATATAACGGCCTGTTTAAAAAAATCCATACTATTCATTATAAACAAAACTCCAACAAATATGCTACAAAAAAAATGGGAAACTTTTATAAGGAGTCATTAAAAGTGATTATAGGCCATTATTTACGAGATTAAGCTGTAAGAACGATATAAATCCATTGTGATTTTCAAGCATATAAATTGCGGCTATAAATACAAAAGTGGATTTCCTCTCATTTTCCCCTCCTGATTTCACCCAGCATGGGGCTAAAAAAGGCTCTGACCGCTTCTATGCATGGCCGGATGCTCTCTCCCGCCTAAATAAAGAGAGTTTTATATTTATATAACCTTCTATTTCGGAAGCATATGCGCTCCATGTAAAACATACCTAATCTGCATTTCTGTATATTCCTCTAGCGTATAAAGCTTTTGTAACGCCCAACGTCTAAATCCCCACATTTGTCCTTGAATGAAAATATTATGAGCGAGCAGCTGTATTTCCTTTTTTGTTAATGTAAATGTGCCGTTTCTCGTGCACTGTTCTAAAATATTTTCAAACATCCCCACCATTTGGAACTCTTTTTCTAACACGTATGGAAGAGACTCTTTCGGTAAAAAACGAACTTCTTGATACATAATTAATACCTCTTCTTGTAACTCATCCATCACTTTAAAATAATTCGTAATTGCTATTCTTAAACTTTCAATACTTCCTTTTTCTGTGCACACTACTTTTTCTAATCTTTCTTTTACATGTTCGTAAATGCTATCACATACTAGATATAAGACATCATCTTTCGTACGAATATATTCATAAAGTGTCCCAATACTAAACCCCGCCGCTTTTGCAATCTCTCTCGTTGTTGTACGCGGAAATCCTTTTTGTTTAAAAAGCTGCACAGCTCCTTTGATCATCTGTTCACGCCTTAGCGCAACCAGCTTCTCATCCTTTACAGATGCATGTACATTGTGCTTAACCATCCCCTTCACCTCTCTTTATTATTTGGAAGGAAAAAGCGTAGGAAGCCCCCCTACGCTCTTTCTCTTATTTTGTTAACATACGAGAAATCACAAGTCTTTGAATTTCTTGTGTTCCCTCATAAATTTGCGTAATCTTCGCATCGCGCATAAAACGTTCCACTGGATAATCTTTCGTATATCCATATCCACCAAATACTTGCACTGCTTCAGTCGTTACTTTCATCGCTGTATCGCCAGCAAATACTTTCGACATCGCCGATTCTTTTCCGTATGGAAGTCCTTCTGATTCTAGCCAAGCAGCTTGATATGTTAATAGGCGCGCTGCTTCTACATTTGTCGCCATATCTGCTAATTTAAAACCGATTCCTTGTTGCGCGGCGATTGGCTTCCCAAATTGGTGCCTTTCTCTCGCATAATCCACAGAAGCATCTAAAGCGCCTTGCGCGATACCAACGGCCTGTGCAGCAATCCCATTACGTCCGCCGTCCAGCGTCTGCATTGCAATTTTAAACCCTTGTCCTTCTTCGCCAAGTAAGTTCTCAGCAGGGATACGGCAGTCTTCAAACATGATTTCTGTTGTTGGTGAAGAGCGAATCCCAAGCTTGCTCTCTTTCTTGCCAACTGAAAATCCTGGTGCATCACTTTCTACAATGAATGCACTTGTGCCGCGCTGTTTCGATTCTGGATCAGTTAATGCAAAGACAACGTAAATATCAGCGATTCCCCCATTTGTAATAAAAATTTTGGACCCATTTAAAATGTAATGATCACCATCGCGCTTTGCCGTCGTTCTCATCCCGCCTGCATCTGAACCAGAACCTGGCTCTGTTAAACCGTATGCGCCAATTTTCTTTCCTTCTGCCATCGGACGTAAAAACTTTTGTTTTTGCTCTTCTGTTCCAAATTTAAAAATAGGCCATCCAGCAAGCGAAGTATGAGCAGATAACGTTACACCTGTCGAAGCGCAAACACGTGATAACTCTTCTACCGCAATCACGTACGCTAAGTAATCGCTTCCAATCCCGCCGTATTCTTCAGGCCATGGAATTCCTGTTAAACCAAGTTCTGCCATTTGGTCAAATAAAGCACGGTCAAATCGTTCTTCTTCGTCGCGCTCAGCAGCTGTTGGGGCCACTTCATTTCTCGCAAAGTCCCGAACCATTTTTCTTATCATTTCGTGTTCTTCTGATAATTTAAAATGCATGTTTCTTCCTCCCCGCTCTCTTCCCTCTATAGTGCACGGCTAATAACAAGCCTTTGTATTTCACTCGTTCCTTCGTAAATTTCACAAATTTTTGCATCACGGAAAAATCGCTCAACTGGATAATCTTTCGTATAACCGTAACCACCAAATACTTGCACCGCTTCAATTGCGACATCCACCGCTGTTTTCGAAGCAAATAACTTTGCAATAGATGCTTCTTTCCCGCACGGAAGTCCTTGCGCTCTGAGCGATGCTGCCCTATACACAAGTAGCCTCGCTGCTTCTACGCTCGTAGCCATATCTGCTAGTTTAAAGCCAAGTCCTTGCTGCGCGGCAATCGGCTTCCCAAATTGCTGACGTTCCTTCGCATAATCCACTGCACATGTTAGCGCTGCCTCAGCGATTCCAAGTGCCTGTGCCCCGATACCAATGCGGCCAACATCTAAATTTGCCATCGCGACTTTAAAGCCTTGTCCTTCTTCACCAAGTAAGTTCTCTGCTGGCACCTTCATATCTTCAAATGTTAATTGCACGGTACGAGAACCAAGCAGTCCCATCTTATGCTCGTCTTTGCCAACGATTAAGCCTGGTGTATCTTTTTCTACAATAAACGCCGAAATCCCGCTTTTTCCTGCATCTGGATTCGTAGAAGCAAATACGATATATGTATTTGCCTCGCCGCCGTTTGTAATAAATACTTTCGATCCGTTAATGATATAGTGGTCACCTTGTTTTATGGCCCTTGATTTTAAGCTACCTGCATCTGAACCCGCATTCGGCTCCGTTAAAGCAAATGCACCTAAATATTCACCTGTCGCCAGTTTAGAAACATATTTCTGTTTCTGTTCCTCTGTTCCAAAATATAAAATTGGGTTTGTTCCAACCGATGTATGTACCGCTAAAATAACACCAATCGTCGCGCTCACTTTTGATATTTCCTCAATCGCTAAAATGTAAGAAATGAAATCCATTTCCGCGCCACCATATTTCGCCGGCGCTGGAATCCCCATAAGTCCAAGTTCCCCCATTTTCGTCAAAATTTCTCTAGGGAACACCCCTTGTTCCATACTTGGAACAAAGGGGGCGATTTCCTTTTGCGCAAAATCCCGAACCATTTTCCTCATCATCTGCTGCTCTTCCGTAAAATGAAAATTCATACGCCCCGCCTCCACTTGCTATATATCCTCTTTCACCTTCCTGGTAAGACCACTACTTTGTAAAAAAGAGGGAGATCTACCTTATCTTCCTTACTCGTATACGTAGAAACCGCGTCCTGTTTTTCTTCCTAACCACCCTGCATTTACATACTTACGTAATAATGGACATGGGCGATACTTACTATCTCCTAGTCCTTCATGCAGAACTTCCATAATGTATAAACACGTATCTAAGCCGATAAAATCCGCTAACGTCAGTGGTCCCATAGGGTGGTTCATACCAAGCTTCATTACTTCATCAATCGCTTCTTTTGTCGCCACACCTTCATATAGCGTATAAATCGCTTCATTGATCATCGGTAATAAAATACGGTTAGAAACAAACCCAGGGAAGTCATTTACTTCAACAGGTACTTTTCCGATTTTCTTTGTAATGTCTTCGATTGTTTCGTATACCGCATCGTCTGTTGCAAGCCCGCGGATAATTTCAACAAGCTTCATCACTGGAACTGGATTCATAAAGTGCATACCGATTACTTTCTCTGGGCGGTTTGTTACCGCTGCGATTTCGGTAATTGGTAAGGAAGATGTATTTGTTGCCAAAATTGTATGTTCTGGTGCAATTTCATCTAAATTCGCGAAAATTTTCTTTTTAATATCCATTTTCTCAACGGCTGCCTCAATGACAAGATCCGCTTCTTTTACACAATCCAATTCAAGCGTCGCAGTAAGACGATTTAAAGTTGCTTCCTTTGACTCTTCATCCATGCGCCCTTTTTCTACTTGGCGTGCTAAGTTTTTTGTAATAATGGATAATCCCCGATCTAATTGGTCTTGCTTCAAATCTTGCATATACACATCATAGCCTGCCATTGCACACACCTGTGCAATACCTGAACCCATTTGCCCCGCACCGATTACCACAATTTTTTGTACACTCATTTTTTCTCCCCCTTTTTATTAATGAACCTCAATCATAATCGCGTCGCCTTGACCGCCACCGCTGCAAATCGATGCAATTCCAATTCCACCGCCGCGCTGCTTCAGCGCATGAATAAGCGTTACAATAATCCGTGCTCCGCTTGCTCCAATTGGATGACCCATCGCAACCGCGCCGCCATTTACGTTAATTTTCTCCGGATCAATTCCTGCAATATTTGCACTCGCAATTGCAACTGCTGCAAAGGCTTCGTTAATCTCAAATAAGTCAATCTCATCCACAGTCTTACCTGTTTGTTTCAAAAGTTCGTTAATTGCATAACCTGGCGTTCTTGGGAAATCCTTCGCTTCTACTGCAATGGCTGTATGCGCTAAAATTGTCGCTAACGGTTTTCTTCCTTCTTGCTGCGCTCTGTCTTCACTCATTAATACAAGCGCTGCCCCGCCGTCATTTAATCCAGGTGCATTCCCAGCTGTTACTGTTGCTGCCGGATCAAATACAGGTTTTAATTTCGCTAACTTTTCAATTGTTGTATCCTCACGTGGCGCTTCATCTTTTGTAACAACAATCGGATCTCCTTTGCGCTGCGGTACTGAAACAGGAACGATTTCTTCTTCAAATCTTCCTTCTTTTTGCGCAGCAACTGCGCGCTGATGACTACGGTACGCCCATTCATCTTGCGCTTCGCGAGAGATTCCATCCTCCTTCGCGACTTCCCCGCCATACACGCCCATATGTATACCAGAAAATGAACATGTTAAGCCATCTACTATATTTAAATCAGCAACTTGATTATGTCCCATCCGATATCCCCAGCGGGCACCTTGTAGAATATAAGGACTATTGCTCATCGATTCCATTCCACCCGCTACAATAAGCGTTTGATCCCCAGTGCGAATAACCTGATCCGCTAACGTCACAGCACGTAGTCCCGATGCACAAACTTTATTCACTGTTTCTGTACGAGTTTCCCAAGGAAGTCCAGCTTCTCTTGCTGCCTGGCGCGAAGGAATTTGCCCCTGTCCGCCTTGAATCACCGCTCCAAATATAACTTCTTCAACATCATTTGCAGCAACATTCGCTCGTTCAAGCGCAGCTTTAATCGCAATTCCTCCAAGTTCCGTTGCTTTAACATCCTTTAAAGATCCCCCAAATTTTCCAACCGGTGTTCTTGCAGCACTTAAAATAACTGTTCTTACCACGTTTATTTCCCCCATTTCTTTTTTTCGGCGCTGAGCGCACGCTCGGTACTCCTACGCTGAGAAGAGGTGCAAATCTTGCACCTCTTTCTAAAGTTGTATAGATTCTTACGTACTACATAGCTTCTTTTTTAGGTCCAATTACAGAGCGTTCTAAAATTTCTGTTACATCAAGTGTCTGAACTTGCTCTTCTACTTCTTTTGCTTTCGTACCGTCACTAATCATCGTTAAGCAATACGGACATCCTGTACCAATAATTGACGGTTTCACAGCAAGCGCCTGCTCTGTACGGGCAACGTTAATGCGCGAACCTGTTGTTTCTTCCATCCACATAAGTCCGCCGCCTGCGCCGCAGCACATGCCAGTTTCACGATTACGCTCCATTTCAACAACTTTCACACCTGGAATTGCTTTTAAAATACTACGCGGTGCTTCATATACTTCGTTGTATCTTCCTAAATAACAGGAGTCATGATACGTAATCGTCTCTTCAATACGGTGAACCGGCTCTAATCGCCCTTCTTTCACCCACTGCGCTAATAATTCTGTATGGTGATAGACTTCTGCTTGTAAGCCAAAGTCTGGATACTCATTTTTAAATGTGTTATAGGCATGCGGATCAATCGTAACAATTTTCTTCACACCTGCTTTTTCAAACTCTTCAATGTTCTTTGTAGCCATCTCTTGGAATACGAACTCATTTCCAAGGCGTCGTGGTGTATCTCCAGAGTTCTTTTCTTTGTTACCAAGAATCGCAAATGATATGCCTGCTTTATTCATCAGCTTCGCAAACGATATCGCAATTTTCTGACTGCGATTATCATACGATCCCATAGATCCAACCCAGAATAAATATTCAAATTCTTCGCCAGCTTTCGTTTTCTCTTTCACAGTCGGAACCGTTACTTCATCATCACCTTGTCGCCATGTTTCGCGCTCTTTACGATTCAGCCCCCACGGATTTCCTTGGCGTTCAATATTTGTCATTGCACGCTGCGCTTCCGCATCCATCTTTCCTTCTGTTAAAACAAGATAACGACGTAGATCAATAATTTTATCAACATGCTCATTCATAACAGGGCACTGGTCTTCGCAGTTACGGCACGTTGTACATGC
Source organism: Bacillus cereus (assembly GCF_002584535.1). GTDB lineage: Bacteria > Bacillota > Bacilli > Bacillales > Bacillaceae_G > Bacillus_A > Bacillus_A arachidis. The sequence goes on along the minus strand of NZ_NUOT01000064.1, from coordinate 13,483 downwards.
CCAAATTTCTTCTTCTGTAATGACATCCCCGATTAAACTCGGATCATATGAAAGCGCCGTAGCAGCTGACTCCTGTTGTCCTTGACCAGCCGTCATCATCGCTAACTGATTTCCTTGGGTATTGTTAAATGCAACTGCCGGAACCCACGGTACCTTTGATGTCACCGCTGCCCCCTTATCAGTTAAATGATCGCGAAGCTTTAAAATTAAATCCATTGGCGACAGCATCTTGCCCGTCCCTGTTGCCGGGCACATACTCGTACAGCGTCCGCATTCTACACAAGCGTATAAATCAATAAGTTGTGTCTGTCTAAAGTCTTCAATTTTTCCAACACCAAATGTTTCTTGGGTTTCATCTTCAAAATCAATTTTTTCAAGTTTTCCTGGATTAGAAAGACGGCTAAAAAATACATTGGCCGGTCCAGCAATTAAATGAGCGTGTTTTGATTGTGGTACATAAACTAAAAATGTTAACAAAATAAGTAGATGCACCCACCAAGAAAAATAGAACACCGAAATGGCTACGGTTTCATTTATTCCCGAAAAAACGTAAGCGATTCCAGAAGCAATTGGTTCGCTCCATGAAAGTTCCTCACCGTGCCATATAATGCCCATGCCGTTACCAAGTAGTACAGAAAGCATTAAGCCTCCAATAAAAATAAGAACAAGGCCCGATTTAAAATTACGTTTTAAACGAACAAGCTTTTCAACATACCTTCTATGAAAAGCCCAAAAAACTGCGATTAAAATCATAAGTGTGACAATTTCCTGGAAGAATGTAAATGCAGGGTATAGTGGTCCAAGTGGAAGATGTGATCCTGGTGCGAGTCCTTTCCAAATGAAGTCAATTGCTCCGAATTGGACAAGAATAAATCCGTAAAAAAACATAACGTGCATGATGCCGCTTTTTTTATCTTTCAGCAATTTTTTTTGGCCGAAAACGTTGACCTTCAGGAGATCCCATCGCTCTTTAAAGCGGCGGTCAAATTCTACTTTTTTTCCTAGTTGTATGTAGGCCACCCTCGTCCGTATAAGATATACAAACAAATATCCCGCATAAGCAATAACAGCAATGGCAGCCAGCCAATTAATGATCAGTAAACTATTCATTTTTATGCTACCCCTCTCTTTGTAAGCCTTCTTTCTTTTAGAATCTTCGAAAATAAATAATTTTCTGAATTATATCCTCTATCCTCATTATATAATGAGTGAGCATTCAGTCAACAGTTTTTTGTTATACAACACAATATTTTTTCATAAAGCTGTTTATTTAGGTGAAACTATAAAAATGAATTCGCAGGAGGTAATTTGATAATGGTCTTTTTATCTCTCTTACTAATAGGCTTAATCATATGGGTCTCACTCGACTTTTTGCTCGGAAGAACACATCATTTAAAAAAAGTAAAGCCCCGCCCTTTTCCTTTACGACGCGGCAATTTTAAATTGTATACATGGGGAACAAATTTATATAATGATTTATTTCTGGATATACAGGAGGCAAAACACCATATACATATTCTATTTTTCATTGTCAAAAATGATGAAATTAGTCACACCTTTTTACAACTTCTCACTGAAAAGGCAAAACAAGGGATAGAAGTACGTCTACTTCTCGATCGTATAGGAAGCCATCATTTATCAGATGAGGCGATTCGCTCAATGCGACAACACGGTGTATCTTTTTCATATTGTCATAAAATCAAGATCCCTTTTCTCTTTTTTTCTGCAAACCAAAGAAATCATAGAAAAATTACGATTATCGACGGGAAGATTGGCTATATTGGGGGATTCAACATCGGAGAAGAATATTTAGGGCGTGATCCAGAACTTGGCCTTTGGCGTGATTATCATTTACGCCTAACTGGAGAAGGCGTACAAGATTTACAAAAACAATTTTTGCACGATTGGCGCGATGATACAAATGAAGATTTACTAGAAGAAGTGGCACTTTTTCCCAAACAACTACCAGGTCCTATATTGCACCGCTTTATCCCAACAGACGGTGCTTATTTACAGGAAACATTTGTATCACTGATTGAAAGTGCAAAAGAAGAATTATACATTGGCACACCCTATTTTGTTCCGGGAAAAATAGTAATGAATGCATTATTACAAGCAAAGAAACGAGGTGTTCGCATTACAATTCTCGTTCCTAAAAAAGCAGACCACCCGCTCGTTCGCGAAGCTAAACTACCATACTGCCGGAAATTGATGAAGGTAGGATGTAACATTTATGAATTTCAACAAGGTTTTTTTCATGCAAAAATTATTATGGTAGATAATCATATTTGTGATATCGGAACAGCTAATTTTGATATGAGAAGCTTATATATTAATCATGAAATAAATTGTCTCCTTTATGACTCAGCTTTTATACAAGAAATTAAGGTTCAAATTAGCAAAGATATCGAAGGGTCTACATTGCTTACTTGGAAAGATGTCGCTTCTCTTTCCCTTGTTGATAAAGGAAAAGAATGGATTGGAACGTTACTAGCATTTTTCTTATGAAATGAAACTTTTAATAATTAACGGGGGTAGGGCAGATGATTATGCGCTTTGGGTATGTCTCACATGCAGTCGCTTTGTGGGACTGTTCCCCTGCTAAAACAATGACATTTACAACGTGGAAAAAGCTTGGCAAACAGGAACGAGAAGAAAAATTATATAACATTACAATGCAAAACCTTATGCATACATTACGTATCCTGCATTATAATATCGCACATGAAATTCCATTATACCGATTATCATCTTCTATCGTCCCACTCGCCACCCACCCTGAAGTTGATTTTAATTATATCGATACATTTACACCATTTTGGCGTAAGATGGGAGAATTAATTCGAGAGTATAACTTACGAGTCAGCTTTCATCCAAATCAGTTCACATTATTTACAAGTGAAAAACCTCATGTTACAGACAATGCGGTTTTAGATATGATGTATCACTATAACGTATTAGATGCAATGGGACTCGCAGACTCTTCCTACATTAACATTCATATTGGAGGTGCATACGGCAACAAAGAGAAAGCTTTACTGCGCTTTCATGAAAACTTAAAAAAGCTCCCTTTCCATATCAAACAGCAAATGACACTTGAAAATGATGATAAAACCTATACAGCCTCTGAAACATTGGCCGTTTGTAAGCAAGAAAGAATCCCTTTTGTATTTGATTATCATCATCACATGGCAAATCTTTGTGATGAACCGTTAGAGACACTACTACCAGCTATTTTCGAAACATGGAATCATACAAATACCATTCCTAAGATCCATATTTCTTCACCAAAATCAGAGAAGGAATTCAGATCCCACGCTAATTATATTGATACTGCATTTATAAATCCCTTTTTACATATTGCCAATGCAGTAAATCAAGATTTTGACATTATGATTGAGAGTAAACAAAAAGATTTAGCACTTTTTCAGCTAGTAGATGAACTTGCTTCTATAAGAGGAATGAAACGAATAAGCAGCGCAACGTTACAATGGTGATTGTAACGTTTTTTCACGATTCTCTTCTCTTTAGTGTGATTGCTGAAGGTGTTAAGAGCAAGGAATAATAATCATTCTTACATACCTAAACCTTTGACTACACATTCAAGAGCTTTGAATTATCTAACACTTTTATCCCTAACAAAAATAAAGAACCCTCACTTGGGTTCTTTTTTTATCTTAATGTTCAAATGGCATATCTGAAGCTAATTGTACTTGTTCCTGTTGATTTGTTAATGCGTGATCTTGACTCACTCCGAATGCAATACCAGCTAGCATTGCCATTGCCATTAAACCGCATGCAAGAATTTTTTTCATCACTCATCACCCTATGCTCTATTTTCTTTAAATATATCATGAAATAATTTCTTTTAAAAATGCAATTATGCATATTCTCTTATGGTTTCATTATTTAAAAATATAGAATGAAACTTCCATCAGTGGGAGTACTCTTCATCCCACACTGATTGTTAGCCCTCACCGACTGGGCTTTTACGGGCAGTTATCTTCCACCTATCTTCCTCTTCTTTCTCTTAATCTTGAAGTGGGGGAATTACTGCCCACGAATAGCGGGATAAATTTAATTAGCTAGAGAATATTGTCTGTTCATTACGATCAGCTAATCCCATTTTTGCTAATAATATCTCTTTTTGAGAATGTAAATCTAGTAAATCAAAAAATAATAAAGCCTTTTCATAAACAACTGTAACTTCACTTGGCGGATAAATTAATTTCTCTAAGCACTCTCCCTTTTGATAGTACAGTTGCCCAAGAAGCTGCATACTCCCAATAAGTCGCGACGTTTCAATTGCTTTATCTACTTGCTGAAGCGACTTTGCATATTCATTATTTAAACATAAAGCTTTCGCATAATTATATCGAACCTTAACAACAAAATCTTGATCACTCTGCAATGACTCCAGCTGTTGTAAAATATCTTGAAATAATGTAATAGCTTTTTCTAAATGGTTATTTTCTGCATAAATAATAGCAATCGAATTTTCGATATATAAATTTTGAAATACATCTACCCCAACATATTGCCGATGGATTATATTTTTCAGCTCTGAGATGCAGTATTCAAAATTGACTTTCTTTAAAGCATAAGAAGATAAATGATAATACCATAGAAGAAATTGCTTAAATTCAGGATGACATTCTTCTTTCTTTAACTCCTCTGAAACAATTTTATGAATTTCATCATACTGCTTCTTCTTACACAATAATTGAATTTGATTCTTAAACTTTTTCTTTCTTTCGAGGTCAGAATAAAGAAGAACCTCATAAAAATGAATAATGGGAACCCTTAGCTTTGCTGCAATCCCTTGCAGTATATCCATACTTGGATATACCGTTCCTGACTCAATCCTGCTTACTTCTGATTGATGACATATATTCTCAGACAACTGCTTTTGTGTTAAACCTCTTAACATTCTAATTTTCTTTATTTCAGCTCCCAGCTTTTCTGCGTGCATAATAGCTCACCATCCCATTACAGAAATCTAACTTTTTAAGTTGTCATACCACTACAATAATAGTTTTTCGGCACTTTTAGACATGAAATATTGCATAATATATATCATTTAGCACACCTTTCTTGTAAATCATCTTATACAAATACAAGACTCCAAATGTTAGAGATGAACAATATAAAAATTGCTAGTATATTCCTTACTTCTGTTCTATTCTACCCCTTATCATGTAACAGCAATTATCGTGCCCCAAAAATTGATAACAATGAAGTGAACATTGACGTTACTCAACCTAGCTTGATAATTAGTAAATAAACTGAACCACAAAACGTAACAATAGGAAATATTGCTAAAAATACTTAAAAGATGAAGTACAAGAGGTTAACGCGTAACAAAAACAAGTTACCACTGAAAAGATGTTAAATTTCAACCTACAAGAAAATCAAACCGAAGTATGTCTTTCCCAATCATATAAAAATGATGAAATATATGACCAAGACATCATTGCTCAAGTAGATAAACATGGGGTAATTAAGACAATTAGTGGTAAGGTTACCCAAAATCTAGAACAGCAACCTAATCTTACTATAACAAATTTTTTGTCGAAAAATGAAGTAAAATCTATATTATGTCATAGACTTTACATTTTAGTGATAGAGGTTCAAAAAAAAGAATAAAAAGATGTTTACCACTATAACCGGTAAACATCTTTTTTTATATCCATCCCTTTTCTTCCGCAATCGTAATTGCTTCAATTCGGTTTTTCGCACTTAATTTTGTTAACACATCTGAAATATAGTTCCTCACAGTACCAGATGAAAGATACAATGTCTTCGCAATTTCATTTGCTGTTTTTCCCTCTTTTGCTAAGCGAAGCACATCTTTTTCACGATCTGATAACGGGTTTTGTTCTTGCCATAGCCCAAACATTAATTCAGGAGAAATCTCTCGTTTCCCCTTCATCACATTACGAATCGCCGCCGCTAAATCTTCACTTGGACTATCCTTTAATAAATACCCATGAACCCCTGCTTTCATCGCTCTTTCAAAATAACCTGGGCGTGCAAATGTTGTTAAAATCATTATTCTACATGAAGATTTCTTCTTTTTCTGCAATTCTTCCGCAACATCCAACCCGCTCTGAATTGGCATTTCAATATCCATAATACTTACATCCGGCTGCAACTTTTCAATTAATTTTAAAGCTTCTTCACCGTTCTCTGCTTGCCCAACCACTTCAATGTCGTCTTCTAAATCAAGCAGAGCCCCGAGTGCCCCCCGAAGCATTCTTTGATCTTCAGCAAGAATAATTCGAATCATGCTCTCACCTCATCTTTTCCTGTTCTAATTACAATTGGAACTTTCACTATTAAAATCGTCCCTGGATGCAGCGCCTTTAGTTCAAGCCCTCCATCAATAAGTGCCAGACGTTCTTTCATACCTAAGATACCATTCCCATCATGACTCTGCTTTTGTAATCCCACTCCATTATCTTTCACCTGCAAAATCAGTTCTCCTTGCGTTTCAAATAAAGAAACCGTACATGCCGTCGCCTTACTATGCTTTACAACATTCGTTACTGCTTCTCGCAAACACATCCCTAAAATATTTTGTTCAAGCGGTGATAATGCACCGCTATTCGCTTTCTGCTTTACCTCTAGTGAAATATTAGCAGCTTGCAGAATCGCCTTTATTTGCTCAAGCTCCTCTTCAACTGTAATCATTCGCATATCAGAAATTAATTCCCTAAGCTGCTTTAAAGCTATGCGCGATGTTTGCGTTATCTCCTTTGCCTCAAGACTAGCACGCTCTGGATTTTTCACAATCAACTTCTCAACAAGCTGACTTTTTAAAGTAATAAGAGATAACGTATGTCCTAGCGTATCGTGAAGGTCCCTTGCAATTCGCTGACGTTCTTCACGTTTTACTAAATCTTTAATTTGTTCATTGGCTTCGTTTAATTGCATTTTCAACATTTTTTTTTGATTAAAGTTACGCATACCAAATGGTGTAAGAAGCATTAAGATAAACATTGGAATCATATTGATTAAACTAGTCTTGGTTAACTGATCTATATTCACAAATAAAAAAGTACCGATCATTACTACTAAAAGGGCAAGTAATACTCGAAATGATTTTTTTGTTGGTGCAAATCCTATTGCACTGGCAGTGTAAAATCCAAAAAATATCATAAATGGATTATAAATTACAGAGAATATGAATATAATTACAATTTGAACACATGCCCATAAAATAAATGTCTCTTTAACAAAATAAAGTTGACGGTATGCAATGACAAAAACCACTAGCATACCGATTCCAGCTAAAAGCCTCCAACCCGATTCTTGCGTTAAATTGTAAATCGGAAATAGTAGATACACAAACCACATATATGGGAAAAAACCCATATGTTTTGGAAAAAATTCAAACTGCTTTTTTTCTGTCATTTATACCGCTTCCTGTCTCTTTCTTATATATATTGATATTACAACAAAGATAAGGAAATAACCTCCTAAAATCGCGATATTTTCCCATCCTATCGATTTACCATCAACAATATCCCAAGCACCGCTTCCAAAATGATATGTTGGTGTCCATTCCCCGATTGTTCTTAGTACCTTTGGAAAAACTTCGATCGGCATCCATAAACCACCTAACACCGCTAAACTCATATTTAAAATGTTTGCAAGCCCCGCAGCTGCATCTGCTTTCTTAATGGAACCAATAACCGTTCCTAGCGCTAAAAATGGTGTGACACCTAGTAATAACCACAATCCAGCACCTATCCATTGTCCAACCGTTAACTCTACGTTATTAATTAGCATACCTGCAATAAAGATCACAAGTATTGAAAATGCATTTACCACTGTTTGAGAAATAATTTTAGCTGTTAAATATGCACCCTCTGGAAGTGGCGTGATTTTTAAAAGATGTGTCCACCCCTGCCCCTTTTCTTGTGAAAGTCTCACCCCGAAACTAAAAAGTGCTGTTCCTACAATACTGAAAGTAGCCATCGAAATTAAATAGTGTGCTTTCCAAGCATCTCCGTTTTGTGGTACTTGAATGACATTCGTAAAAATGTAATAGAACATCACTGGCATTAATAGTGAGAAAAAGATAAATAATTTATTGCGGAATGTACGTAAAATCTCTATTTTGCATTGCATCCATAATGCCTTCATGCGATTCCCTCCTTTTGATTTGCAACAAACTGTTCAAACGCCTCGTCAAGGCTTCCACGTTCAACAGAAACATCTGTAATAGGTAAGCTCTTTTGATAAATTGCCTGCAATGTAGCATCCGTATCATCCGTTGTGAGAATAACACGCTGTTCATGAAACTGTACTGCTTTAACATGCGGTAATTCTTTCAGCAAATCTGTAGGGATTTTTTCTTTTGCATAAAATGAAATGGTTTTTTGAGAAATCGTTGCCTTCATTTCCTCTGGAGTCCCATCCGCAATGATTTTTCCGTTTGCAAATAATAAAATGCGATCTGATAGTGCATCAGCTTCTTCTAGATAATGCGTTGTTAAAATAATCGTTTTCCCTTCACTTGCTAACCTTCGAATCGTTTCCCAGAAAGCCTTTCTAGATGTGATGTCCATGCCTACAGTCGGTTCATCTAAAAATAATAAATCGGGATTTCCAGCAAGTGCGAGCGCAAAATTCAAACGTCTTTTCTGACCACCTGATAACTTTTCACACCGCTGTTTTTTTTCTGATTCTAAGTTTGATAACTGAAGCAATGTATCTTTTGCAACTGGATTCGTATAGTAACTACGAAACAAATCAATTGCCTCACCAACTGATATACTGTCAATCACGCTCACCTCTTGCAGCATGGCACCAAAGCGATTGCGAACATCTCGATGCTTTGGACTTTTCCCAAATATAGAAACACTTCCTTCTGATGGATCCTTTAATCCAAGCATCATTGAAATCGTTGTTGTTTTCCCTGCACCATTTGGTCCAAGAAGCGCAACAATCTGCCCCTTCTCTACATGAAATGAAACATTATTTACAGCCTTTTTATGTTTAAATGTTTTTGAAACATTATTTACTTCAATAATCTTTTCCATCTCTCCACCTCCGTCATTCCTTATATTTACATTGTATAAATTGGAAGAGATGGAAAACAGTAAAATACGTCATGATATGAATATGACAATTGTCATAAAGTGAAAATTTCATAAGCAGGCAAGTTTATCTCTACAGATTATTAGCACTCACTAATTGGGTATTAACTGGCAGTTTACCTCTCACCTTCCTTCTCTGCTTTCTCCGAGTTTTGAGGTGGAAGTATTTTCAGGGGACTATCTCTATGAGATCACCTCCCCCTTCAAAGCGCTCCAAGAAGCATATGAGCCGTACGCCAGTAGCAGGACAAAAATAAACATGATACAATCGTGTAAGATATATATTCGAGGAAGGACAGTGGTTTTTTTTATGATCATTCGTAATGAGAAGGATTTAGAAGGTTTACGAAAAATTGGCCGTGTTGTTGCGCTTGCACGTGAAGAAATGAAAAAGCAAGCGAAGCCAGGTATGACAACGAAAGAACTTGATTTGATCGGCAAAAAAGTATTAGATGAGCACGGTGCCATTTCTGCGCCTGAAAAAGAATATGATTTTCCAGGTGTAACTTGTATTAGTGTAAATGAAGAAGTTGCCCACGGTATCCCAAAAGATCAAGTATTAAAAGAAGGCGACTTAGTAAACGTTGATGTGTCCGCGGCACTTGACGGTTATTATGCGGATACAGGTATTTCTTTTGTTCTTGGGCAAGATGAAGAAAAAGAAAAACTTTGCCAAGCTGCAGTAGACGCATTTTGGGCAGCAATGAAAAAAGTAAAAGCTGGTTCAAAACAAAACCAAATCGGTCGTGCAGTTTCTAACTTTGCCCATAAAAATGGCTATGCTGTTATCCAAAACTTAACAGGTCATGGTATCGGGCTTAGCTTACATGAGGCACCAAACCATATTTTAAGCTACTATGATCCAATGGATAACGCGCTTCTTAAAGATGGGCTTGTTATAGCTGTAGAGCCTTTCATTTCCATGAAAGCTGACCATATTATTGAACGCGGTGATGATGGCTGGACATTTGTAACACCAGATAAAAGCCTTGTTGCACAATGTGAACATACAGTTGTCGTAACACGTGGTGAGCCAATTATTTTAACTGAACTGTAAAGGATAAAAGGAATGCAAATAGCGTTCCTTTTCCTATACAAAAAAAAGAGAAATCAAACTGATTTCTCTTTTTTCATATGGATGCCTTACATCTACAGATGATCATCATGCAATGTGGAAACATGACAATTATCGTTTTCAAAAGGTTCTGGCATGAGAAAAAGAAACCCCACCATAGATTTCTTTTTCTCTTCTACATAATCTAAAATTTGGGTACACTAGACATGCAATTTAGGGGCTTTCAAAACAAGAAAGCGAACCTTTGTCTAAAATGATAGCATATACATTCTCTCTAAAAATATGCAAATATGCATATGAAACTATTCTATATAAATCTATTTCAATTTTTCGACATCTAATTGAAAAAGCGACGTGCAATTCTTTTCTCTCTGTTTTCATTTGGCTTTACTTTTATTTCTCAACCTAAATTGATTGAAGATACAAAAAACAAGAGATAAAATAAAGTCGTTATCCGTCTTCTTTTGTCATTCATATAGAATAGAAGAATAGGAGAGGAATATATGAAGAGAACATTGAAACAAAAAATAGTAAGCTCTTTGCTTGCTGCAACACTCGCTGTCAGCCTAGCTCCAATTGGACAAGCAAAAGCTGATTCCCCAACAGAAACTATCAAAACTCCATCTATTACAGGACAAGTTGATGCTAACCGCGCAATCGAACACATCCGTTTTTTATCAAAAACAATTGGCCCGCGCCCTGGTGGTACACAATCAGAAAAATGGGCTTCTCGCTATGTTGGGCTGAAATTACAGTCAATGGGATATGAAGTAGAATATCAACCATTTTCTGTACCAGATCAATATGTCGGATTTATTGATTCTCCTTTATCTCGTTCAAAAAATTGGCAAGCAGGGGCTGCCCCGAATGCTTTAATTTCTACTGAGGCTGTTACCGCTCCCCTCATTTTTGTACCAAATGGGACAAACCTAGACGAAATTCCAAATGAGGTAAACGGGAAAATTGTCTTATTTGAAAGAGGTGCCACAGTAGCAGACTACAACAAACAAGTAGAAAATGCCGTTACAAAAGGTGCAAAGGCGGTCCTCTTATATAGTTTAATTGGCGGCCGCGGTAACTATGGACAAACTTTCAATCCAAGATTAACTAAAAAACAGTCAATCCCTGTATTCGGTCTTGCATATGCACAAGGTAATGCCTTCAAAGAGGAATTAACGAAAAAAGGGAGTGAAATCCTTTCTTTAAAAGCACGACATGAATCAAACCTACAATCTCTAAATGTTATCGCGAAAAAGAAACCAAAGAACAGCACTGGAAATGAAAAAGCTGTTATCGTAAGTTCCCATTATGACAGTGTTGCTGGAGCACCAGGAGCAAACGACAATGCCTCTGGAACCGGCTTATTATTAGAATTAGCTCGCGCATTTCAAAACATAGAAACTGACAAGGAAATCCGTTTTATTGCTTTTGGATCAGAAGAAATGGGACTAATTGGATCTGAACATTACGTTGACAACTTATCACAAACAGAACGCGATCGTATTTTAGGTGTGTTCAATGCTGATATGGTCGCAACAAACTATGAGAAAGCAAAAAATTTATATGCAATGACTCTAGATGGATCTACGAATCTTGTAACGGATGCTGCACTAAATGCTGGTAAACAATTAAATAATGATCTTGTTCTTCAAGGAAAATTCGGTTCTAGTGACCATGTACCGTTTGCTTATGCTGGCATCCCTGCAGCTCTGTTCATTTGGATGGGAGTAGATAGCTGGGACCCGCTTATCTATCATATTGAAAAGGTATACCATACACCGCAAGATAACGTTCTAGAAAACATTTCACCTAAGCGTATGAAAATCGCTTTAGATGTCATTGGTACTGGTGTTTATGATGTTCTTCAAAAAACAGCTATACAAACAGGGCAGAAAGCTGCTTAATTATCATCAAAGCCACCATTTAGAACTGGTGGCCTTTTTATATTGAAATAAATATGCATAAATACATCTCTATTTCAATATATTATCATGTATAATAATAACTATAACAATAATGATTATAGCTAATAAGAATGCATTTCTATTATGAAAAAGATGATACTTGCAGGTACATTAACTTTTGCCGGACTGGCAGGAGTTGCTGCTTTTGTTTCAAAAACAAAAGCTACCGCTGCAACCATTCAAGAACAAAACTTTACCAAATATTATTTCTAATTTCGACATAAAAATAGCTATACAGTCATCCAAAACGTAATGGAACATGGCATTGATCATAAGCTTACATGAGGTACCAAATCCCATTCTAAGCTTATGCTTCAATAGATAATGCACTTCTTAAAGATGGTTTTTTTATCAATTTAGAGCCGTTTATCTCTGTGAAAGTTGACCATATTATTCGCTGATTGAGCCCGATTTGAAAACGCTCTCTTTTCCCGATAAAAAAACCCCTTCAGGTTGCATTCTTTCCTTCACCTTATCGTGAAGTTTTTTGAATACCTACCTAAAGGGAGTAATATCAATAGTAATTTTTTAATTTGTGTACTACTCAGATTACAGTGTAATCAATAATCTAAAGCTTTTTTATTATTTTACTCGCTGACGAGCGAATAGAATTCCACCTAAAAGGAACAATACCATACCTCCAAGAATTGAAATCATTTCCGCTGATGTTCCTCCTGTGTTAGGAAGTAATGTCGGCTTATCATTTTCTGTAGTAGGTGGAACTTTTGAATTGTTATTTGTGTTTGGATCTTTTGGATCTGTGTTTGGATCTTTCGGATCTGTGCTTGGATCTTTCGGATCTGTGCTTGGATCTTTTGGATCTACGATTTTTGTATTCGTGATGTCATAACCATTTACTTCAGATTTGTATCCGTCTACTGCTTGTTCTTTTACTTCATACTTGTAAGCTACACCATTTTCATCATATGCTGCTAAATCTTTAAACGCATATTTCCATTCACTTGCTGCGCTTACTTCTTGTGTTGCGATTACTTTACCATTTTGTAGTAGGTCTACTTTGATCATTTCTGGACGTTCTTTCGCATTATCGTCTTTCCATGTTTTCTTACCACTAACTTCCGTTTTTTCCGTATTCTTGTAGGTATTCGTAATTGTTGTTCCTTCTACTTTTGTTTCGTAGTCGTTTACTTTTACTTCACTTACTGTGTACTTGTACTCGTTTCCTTGTTCATCGTACTTCGGCAGATCTTTAAAGTTGAAATTCCAGTTTCCAGCTTGATCTGCTTTTACTTCTTGTGTTTTCAACTCTGTACCATTTTGAAGTAGTTGAACTGTGATACTTTCTGGGCGTTTACCAAACTTGTTGTTGTAATCGT
>NZ_NUOT01000063.1 GCF_002584535.1 Bacillus cereus | reverse complement strand
ACTTTATTATATTTATCAAAAAGTTATTTTGAAGCTATCATATAACTACTTTTTAAGATAATAATTTGGATTTCTATTCATTTTTCTTAAAAAATCTTCAAGAGAATTCGCTATTAAATCTCCCTCATAGTAAATCGGACAACAACCATCTGTATCTTCTTCATCTAAATTCATTACTAAACAAGAAAGTTCTGATACTTCATAAAATACTAATTCATTTTCATCTGTATAATGATCTAATCGAATATCATCCAGATAAATGTCTTCACCATTAATAAAATCAAGTACACTACCAGGTCCCATTATTCTATTAAAACGCGATTCAATAGATTTACATACAAAACCATAACCTATCTCATTATAAAATTGCTTAAGCTCTCTTGGGAATTTTTTCCCCCCTCATTCATTTTCGATTGATTTTATTTCGTCTGTTCCAGTTGGATAAAATACATGTTTATCATCAGAAGATATTTCTGTTCCAGGTAAAATCACATATTGTTTTAGAAAATGAAAATTACTCATATTTTTTCTCCTTTTTTAATCTATCTTCCTAGGGGAATTTCTCTAGCCGGACTATCCGACCTACGAATAATATTTTAAAATTATATAGGAAAGAGAAGAGGTGGTGAATATGAAAATACTAATTATGTTTTAGAGAGATAGCGTTTTAACAAATGAGGTGAACTTCAAGGAACCGGCTTATATATTTGTTCATTTAATTATGCTTCATATGCCATGCTATCAGGAAAGTCTTCGTTTCTTTTGAGACATCGCACAATCCTAGTACATGCACAATTAAAATAATGTCCTCTCATTGTTTCTGAATCCACTGGAGCTTGCTTTAAGTCATAAAACATTCGTTCTTTTTTATTATAATACATTTTTCCTATTTTATCAGGGGATTCAGAAGGGTAGTATTGATAAACAACAATTTCTTCATCTTCCAATTCTTTAGTCATTAATAAACATACTGCCATATATAAAGACCTCCTTATTTATTCTTTATCTATTTTGGGCACATCCTATGGTCTACCAGATCTCACAGTGGCATCATGTGCTTCTCTATACGTTGTTTTAATTTAGTTACTTCCCACATATTGAAGCTAAGCTAAATAAAGTAATATAGTATTTAAGAAAATGAAATGTCATTTGGAAGATCAATATTTTTTAAATTTTTCATTCCACCATCATTTTCAATTTGTTTATGGATTTTAATGATACACTTATAGAACAATGAAATATGTTTTTTAGGTATGTAATCAAGTAAAACATAACCTTCTTCTACAGTAAGCTTATCTTTTAATAGCTTAAAACGCCATCTTTCACACATTTCTGGATACTCATTACACATTTCAATACTAGGACCAAAACTATAAATGGCATAATCACAATTATCTAGCTCTTTTGTTATTACAATCGCAGGATATCTTCCCATTCTAATACACTCCTTGATTAATCAAATGCTTTAGCTAAAGGGATTTTAAAATGTTCATCAAGCGGACTCATAGGTTCTGTATCAGGAGCGTTCCAAGGTCTCCCCAATAACATTATGAACCGAGAGGATAAATACGTAAATATATAAATAAAGTAAAAAATATATGTATGTAAATTAAAATAAGCTTTAAAACATAAAAAAATGCTAACAAGCTTGCAAATGAACTTGCTAACATCTATTTATATATCGATAAAAAATTGGGGGCTGTTTATGGTAAGCAAACTTTTATAGTTCAAACAGTTAAAAGTATGAACATATAAGGAGGAATCTGCTTTGTTCTCTATACGTTATAAAGTATTTTTTGATGAAATATATGATGATCATGAATTAAAAGGAGCAGACGGTTATTTTCAAATACAAGTGGACAATGGAAACTATGGATTATTTCTTTCAGAGGAACTAGATGTGTTTTCTGTATCGGTATATTGGTGGTTTTATTATTTTTTAGAAGCAACAGAACTACTAAAAAATGAAAAGCAAGTGTATATAAGTGATATAGAAACTCCACAAGTTTGGATTGAGCTAAAAAAACTAATAGTGATTATATTTCTATTAGCAAAGCTTATGCAAATAAACCAGAAGGAAGCCATGCAGTCGAATGTAGTAATATAGTTGGAATAACTTATCCTAGTTGGAATTCTAAACTTGTACCATTGGAAGACTTTAGAAATGAATTGTTAGAGAAATCTAAGATGTATGCACAAGACTTGCAGGAACTAAATAACGAGTCGCACCCATATATCTTAAAGTTAGAGTTTTTAATAAAAAAGGTTGAAAATTAATAGATATATTATGCTTATAAAGAATGTCACTGGGGAATTAATGTCTTTAAAGGTACTCGTACGTAAAATTAGTCAGTTCCCTTGTGAAGTAGAATTACTATTAAATTCAGGAAAAGAAATGGTTATAAAGAGTGTAAGTATTGGTAGTATTAGAAAAATACATTTTGTTTTAGATTTATTAGGGTAGGTGACAGAAATGGTTGGTAGAAGAATGGTAGATAGATGGGAAGATGATAACAAGTCTTTTCTTAGTTTGAGTATTCACCAAAGAGTTTTACCCACAATATATGGAGGGATTATTGGGGATCTATTAGGTGTTCCAGTTGAATTTAGGAAAAGGGATACTTTTTACATAGACAATGTTAGTGGCTACGGAACCTATAATCAACCACCTGGAACATGGTCAGATGATACTTCATTGACTTTGTGCTTAATGGAAAATTTAATAAAAGAAGAAAGTATATTTTGTTTAATGAACAAATTTATTAAATATAAAGAGGAGGGGTATTGGACTCCTTTTGGAAAAATGTTCGATATTGGAAGAAGTACAGATGAGGCTATTATTCGTTTTGAGGAAGGGTATCCGTTAGAAAAATGTGGTGGCAAAGCTGAGTTTGATAATGGAAATGGCGCTATAATGAGGATAGCACCACTAGCCTTTGTACTATACAATGAGTTTGATTTTATCAAAAAAGTAGAAATGATAAAAAAATATACCGAGATTACTCATGCACATCCTCGTGCTATAGTAGGTTCTATTATTTATATTGAATGTTTGGTAAGACTTTATCATAATAATACTCCTCAAGAATCCTTAGAAGTAGTTAAGAGATTATTTGATAAAAATTTTGATAAAAGTCATAAATATCAAGAAGAACTAAAGCATTATTCAAGGCTTTTTGAAAATGATTTTTTTAGATTACCTAAAAATGAAATATTGTCGGATGGATATGTAGTACATACTTTAGAAGCTGCAATTTGGTGTTTTGGAAATTCAACAACCTTTAAAGAGGCTGTTTTAAAAGCGGTAAATTTAGGGGAAGATACAGATACTATAGCTGCAATAACAGGAACTTTAGCAGGTATGTACTATAAAATGGATGAAATTCCAGAAGAATGGTTAGGGAAAATAGTAAGAAAACAAGATGTTGATGAATTGATAAATAGATTCAATAAATATTGTGCAGACAAAGCGATTATTGAGGAATATAGCAGTCTCTGAAAGATGATGTGTATCAGTTTATGAAAGAGACTGGGGAGAGGGGGGTGGATAGAAGGACAGGTAAAGTATATCCTACAAAACAAATTGATCCAGTAGCAGAAGCACATATAATTGTTAGAGTGAAAGAGCTAAGAGGGAAATTAACTAATGGATATAAAAAGTCTGGGAACTTTGCTTTGGTAGAAGTAGATGTCATGGGGCTAAATAGGAAAGAATTTTATGCTCAAAGTAGTATAAATGAATTAAGTGGTGTGTTAGAGGAAAGAGTGGCGGATATTATATTAAAGCCTAATAACACAACTTTTAAAGCTTCAATAGCAGCAGATAAGAATGGAATTGAGTACCCAAGAGAGTCTGATACTGAGTATAAAATTCTAAATGATATAGCTAACAAATTTGGAAATAATACTGAGACAAAAGGTAAAATAAAGTTATTTAGTATCATATTGTAAGTATAAATTGGTTATATACAAACTAAAAAATACATGAATTTAAAGCACTTGTTTACCAAATGAAGTGAACCCTGAAA
>NZ_NUOT01000062.1 GCF_002584535.1 Bacillus cereus | reverse complement strand
ATGCATCTGTTTTGCATATTTTGCTTGAGAAATTGTTTTTGGATTAAATCCTTGAACGAGCTTTAACCTTGAATCCTTCGTAAATTTTGTCATAAAAAAACTGCACCCCAATTGTTAGACTATGTCTAATAATTGGGGTGCAGTTCAATAAGAATATAGAGCCAAGGCTTTTTCTATTAGCTAGAAGTATAACTCAATCAGATTATAATCCCTATCAAGAAATCTGATACCAATCAATTTTATGTGTTAATTGTTGTATTAACTGTTAAATTATTCGTAGAAGTTGACGTAGAAGCTGCTGTTACATTAATAAATTCTAGCATTACAGGCTGGCTTTCTGTAAGTGCTGCACCAAGAACTACTTGTGTTGTCGATAAAGTCGTCATAAGATCCGCTTGTTGAAGCACACCATTCACGTACAGATTCACATAAGAATCACCTGCTATAGCAGGTAAATTTACTACTGCCGTTCCGCTATCATCTGCAAAATTCGCTGCAGGAATTGTAGTAACTCCTCCTACAACCATCCCTCCCGTTACAAACGCCACAAATCTGTTACCAGTAGGAGTAACGGTCGTATTCGTCGTTGTTGTAACCTCTCCTGAAATCGTACTCGTTGCTGTAATTACCATTTTAATTAGTGAAACCGCCATCGTTTAAATCTCATCCTTCCTTAATATACAGTAATAAACTGAAGTATAATTGGCACACCTTTTAATGGAACCTCGTCGATTAAAAGTGTCAATTGACCATCTTCAACTCTGTAAGCTACTGGTGACTGCAGAACACCATTCACAAATAAATTCATACACGAAACTTGATTCGGTGACAAAATCTGTGTAGTTCCATACTCCTGTAACCCGTCACTATTTGTATAAATTAACTTCTGACCATCTGAAAGAGCATAATAAATTTCATTTGTTACTCTCCTAGGTCCTGTCAGCACATTATAAACTGGAAATGCAACGTAGTGACAACAACAGAGACTCTCTTCCCTTCTCTTCACAATACATGACCTCTCTATTTTTGATAGACTATCATATACACCACTATAGAAAATGCACTTTAAATATATTAATATTCTAAATCCTTATTTTTGCGCAAACGTATGTCCTATACTTTTCAAAAATTCTACATAAAACTGACCCCAGTATTCAAAATATCCGAATGCAAACATGTCCATATACTCTTTTTAACATTGCCTTTTCGCCTTTCTTCCGATAAAGTTATTATTTGATCCCATATTTGAAGGTGAAGTTATGACAATGGAGAAATTTTCGCAAAAATTATTAACACATGCTAGCATTCCGCAGGCAATATATCATATCCCGAAAACCTCTGTTGATTTAATCCCAGAGAAAGAAGCAGATGCAGCTTATTTTCGTGCCCTAGAGCGACAAGGCGTCTATTTAAATGAAAAACAATTAGAAGCAGTCAGAACGACAGAAGGTCCTGTTCTTACATTGGCCGGAGCTGGGAGCGGGAAAACATCTGTGTTAACAACTCGCGTTGGCTATTTAATTAATGTAAAAAATGTTCATCCACGCAACATTTTACTACTTACGTTTACACAAAAAGCTGCTGAAGAAATTCGAAGCCGCGTAGCAAGTTTACCTGGAATGAACCGTTCTGCAAGCCAATATGTCGTCGCAGGCACATTCCATTCCGTCTTTTTAAAATTGCTTCGCAGTCAAGGATACAACCAGCAGATTTTAGCAAATGAAAAACATAAACAAATTATGATAAAGAAAATTTTGAAAGAATTGCGCTTAAAAGACGATTATGACGCAGAAACAATGCTCGCAATGATTTCACTCGAGAAAAATAAATTAAATCGTCCAAAAGATGTACAAGCAAAAACACCCGTTGAACAAGAATTCCGTGAAGTATATGAACGCTATGAAGATGTAAAACAAAGATACGGATATATAGACTTTGATGATATCTTACTAGAAACATTCTATATGCTTGAAAATAACGCACCTTTATTAACGCAATTACAAAATAGATTTCATTACATTGAAGTCGATGAATTTCAAGATACGTCGTATGCGCAATATGAGATTGTAAAACTGTTAGCTTCGCCGCGAAATAATTTATTTATCGCGGGAGATGACGATCAAGCGATATATGGCTGGCGCGGCGCGAGCCATCAAATTATCTTATCCTTCCCAAAAGAATTTGAAGATACAACCATTATTGCTTTAAATACAAATTATCGTTCTAATCCATTTATCGTTGGTCTTGGAAACGAAGTCATTAAACTGAATCAAGAACGTTTTAAAAAAGAATTATATTCTGTTCATGAAGAAGGTATACAGCCATTTTATGCACGCCCTGCCACTACTCTTGATGAGGCAAATCAAATCCTGCAACTCATTCAAGATAAAGTAGCGAGTGGCGAACGAGAATACAAAGACTTTTGTTTATTGTATCGTACGCACTCTGTCAGTCGTTCTTTACTCGACCAACTAACGATTCATAAAGTTCCGTTTATCAAACACGGTGCAAGCCAATCGTTCTATGAGCATTCTTTAATTAAGCCCGTGCTCGATCAGCTACGTCTCGCATATGAACCATTTCGAATCGAATCGCTCTCAAACATATTGCCGACGATGTATATCGGCCGTGATGAATGCATCTCATTTATTGAACGCGAGCAATGGAAATACGGCGAAGGAAGATTCCCTTCCCTCCTCCATTTTCTATTGCTAAACCCGAGTTTAAAACCATTCCAAGTCAAAAAAATAAACGAACGGATTGACTTCATTAAATTCATTAAAGAATTAGAACCAAAGAAAGCACTAAAAGAAATTATTAAAGGTAAGGGTAAATATCTAGAGTACCTACAAAGCAATGACCGCTCTTCCTTTACGATGCATAAAGACATACAAGAAGAAATGCTCGAAGAATTAATGGAATCGGCTACTCGATTTACCGATATCCCTTCCTATTTAGAATTTGTAAGTACAGCGATTCAAAGCCAAAAAGAAATGGAAACATTAAAAACAATGCAACAAAAAGATGCAGTGTCTCTCATGTCGATTCACAATGCAAAAGGACTGGAATTCCCATGTGTCTTTTTACTTGGAGCGAGCGATGGTATACTGCCTCATTCTTCTTCTTTAAAAGATGCAAATGACCGTGTGACTGATACTTCTGAAGCGTTAGAAGAAGAAAGAAGGCTCATGTATGTCGCCATCACTCGCGCAAAAGAAGAACTGTATATTTCCTCTCCGCAATTTTTTAGAGGAAAAAAATTAGATGTATCGAGATTTTTATATATTGCCCAGAAAGACTTACAAAAAAATCCAACACCTTAACATGTGGTGCTGGATTTTTTCATATATTCCTCAAATAATATCCTGCTTATTGTCCAATACAATTCGTCAAATCCGCCACTGCTTTAAACAGGAATCACCTTTGTCCTCCGTAATATCGACTCTTCTCGATTCATATTCTAATAGTAAAAACTTGAGGGTAGGGAAGTGAACAATATGAGCTGTAATTCTAGCGACGAGCATGATACATACTTTGATGAAAGCTGTGTATGTAATGTCGTCAAATTCATACATGAATTACAAGAATACACATCTACTGCTTATTCATCACAGTATAATGCTCCATTCCTTGGTTCGCATTATGCAGCAAAAGCAGCAAACACACGGCCATTTATTTTATTCACAAATTCAGGAAACCCATTCGAATTATCTGTTCCTTCTGCAAATAAATATTGCCGCTCTCCTATTTTCCGTGTACAAAGTGTAGATAAAAATTGCTACGCCGTGCTTCAAGCATTGATCGTTATTGTAGGAAAAGAACCTGACACGAGCCCAAACCCTGTTTGTACTTACTTAAGTATTCCACATGCTGAATTGCATGCAACTTCCTCTCGTGTCACGGTTGATTTACATTGTTTTTGTGGTATTCAATGTTTGCGTGATGCATTTGTTACAATCTGCTGAGCATATAACAGCATAGTATATAACCTTTTAACATATATAATTTTTCTCGTCCATTAGCTTCCCGATTCTTCACCGTAGTATCTCAATATGTCCGCAAAATTACCCCTTCGCTATATGCCATGCTTTAAAGGTATATCCCTCTCCGATACAATATAGCTTCATTGTCTTATTACAAAAATTCTTTTTCATATATTTTCATACCAAACAAAAACACTCACGATAACATGAGTGTTTTTCAACCTTGATTTTGTTGATTAGAAATGTTCTTTTTCTTACCACAATTACAACCCTTTTTCTTTACGAAGCCTTGCTGTTGTAATTGGTGTGCCTGTTGCTGATATAACTGTTGTTGCTGTGCTTGTTGCTGCATTTGCTGCCACTGCTGAAGACTATATGGATTGGATTGCAGATTATCTTCCATAACAAACATCTCCTCTGCTGTGCATTTCTATCTATTCACTATATGAACAGCCTATCCTTTCTGTTCACCTATTTTTAAGCTATTAAAGTCCGATTTTTCAACTAATCATCAGTTAAAAACCTCTATTCTTCAACAAATCGTCCAATTATCGTTTCAATAATAGCCGCTGCCCCGGCGAGTGCCCACAACGCTAATACAGGTTCTGCAACTTTAGGAATCCAATGATACAAGAGAAGTAAAAATGCACTAATCCATACACCTGTACACCAATAACAACTTAACAATTCACCAATCCATTTTTGGAGTCCAGTCCCCTTCACTTTCATATATGTAGACATGGTTCCGTCTTGTTCTTGAATTTGTACTTCTTCAATAAAAGGAGAGCGTATAAAGCTGGTAATTTTATCGTATACAATGAGACGCGTAAACCGAAACACAGCTAACGAAAAAATAAAGAATAAAAACCAACTATTGGAGAACATTCTTCTCATCTCCTTATTTCTATTTACCGAAACATAAAGCATATCGTAAGCATCCAAAGCCGAAGACTTTACTCTCCGTTAAATGAGGACAAATAAAGGCTTATCCCGAAAAAAAAACATCCTATGAACCGTAACCGATTTGCTCCTATTTCAATACTCTAATAGTGTAAATGAAAACTAAATATAAGGAGTGAAATTCATGAGTTGTAAAGATGAAAGACATGATCATCACCATCACCGCTCAAACTGCGTATGTGACGTGGTAAAATTTATCGATGAATTGCAAGATTGTGCTTCTTCTGCTTGCCCAACAGGCTGTGACGTTCCATTTTTAGGAGCAAATCAAGGCGCTAAATTCGCAAACACTCGCCCTTTTTTGTTATATACTACAGAAGGAGAGCTTTTTTCTTCCGTATTTTTCCAAGAAAACAATCCTGGAATAACAAGTGATGATATCTGTGCAAGTTCTCCTATTTATCGCGTAGCGAGTGTAGATGATTGCTGCGCCGTATTACAGATATTAGTTCCGCCTGGACTTACTCCAGAAACAGCTGCAACACCTGAGGATATTGTTTGTGCGTTTTTAAAACAAACAATACCACAATTAATCTCTACAAATTTATCTATTACAGTTGATTTAAATTGTTTCTGTGCGATTCAATGTTTACGTGATGTAAATGTTCCAGGCGTATAATCGCTTGATTAGAACAATTTGTAAAACCAAAAAACTATGAGGTGGTAGGTATTCCTACCACCTTTTCTATATCCCCATAATTTGAATCGATACAATCTCTTCAAACTTCACTTGGAATTTTTCGAATGTTTGTGCTGAATTAATAGATACATAACCATCTTCATACGAAATGATAAACCCTACATATATATCCTTCACTGTTATTACGCGGCATTTTACATTTGGAATGTAATGCGGTCTATGAAGAAAAAAGTATATTTTCTCTTCATTGTCCATATCCTTAAACGATTTTTTCGTCAAATCTTTTAAAAAAATTTGTGGCTTCCCATCCTTTTTTTCTTCCGCTAACTCATCTATCACCTCTGTTGATTCTTCGGCTTCTTCTAATACCTCTGTTACGTCTGTTACTTCCACTAACTCAATACCTTCTATAATGTCTGAACTTCCTTGTTGTTCTTGTTCTGTTAGTACCTTTTCATCCGATGTAACGATTTCTTCTTGAACAAATGGCCCCACTTTATCTTCCTCGACGCCTTGCTCTTCTTTCACAACATTTTGCACTTCTTCCTTTTTTTCAGAAACGCTTTGATTCAATTTAACAATAAACGTTTGTTGTATATTCCACTTACTTTTCTCCAAATTAGGTTCTGCCGTATAAAGACGAGGCTGATTTTTTATATCCTCAGTTTTCTTTTTAGTCAAGGTTCTCCCTCCTGTCAACAACACTTCTCTTCAAAGTATATTCCCAAAAGTGAAGAACTTGCTTTTAAATTTATAAACAATACGGAATCTACATCATTTTACATACAGATATTTCAAGCTAAATTTTGGTAAAAAAACGCCCTGTTCTTAGAGCTACCCAGCACCATTGTTTTCTATCGTTCATACACTATATACAAGTTAGACATTTTGAATTATTTTTATCAAAAAGATTAGGAGGAATTAATTTGGATAGGTTTAATAAACATAATTGCATACCACTTAATTGTTTATTTCCCTTACCTGAACCCGGACCGACTGGGCCGACTGGGCCGACTGGACCTGCTGGAACAGGTGGTAATACTGGACCGACTGGACCGACTGGACCGACTGGGCCGACTGGGCCGACTGGAACAGGTGGTAATACTGGACCGACTGGGCCGACTGGACCGACTGGACCGACTGGACCGACTGGGCCGACTGGTGGTGGTGGTGCTATAGTTCCATATGCATCTGGTTTGCCAGTTGCGTTAGTTAACACTTCTCTTGCAGGGATCATTCAAGCTAGTACTGGCGCTGTCCTTGGATTTGGAAATAGCTTCTTTGGTGTTGGTGTTGATGTTCTTGCGGGGGACATAACTCTAAATGATCCTGATCTCTTGGATTTCGCATTTGTTGCACCTCGTGCTGGAAGAATCACATCATTAGCAGGTTACTTTAATGCTACAGTAGATGTAGGCGTAGGAACAGGATTCCCCGTACAAATTCAGATGCAATTATATTCTTCACCTGGCTCTAGTGATACCTTTACACCAATAGGCACTCCTTTACTATTAAATCCAGCCTTCAATGGAATAGATGCTGGTGATTCTGCAAGTGGGATTATTCCTCAAAATATCAACGTAGCTGCACAAGATAAAATATTACTAGTTATCTCTACACACATACTTGGCACTGGCATTCTCGTTGCCACTATCATTGGATTTGCAAGTGCAGGTATCACATTCGAATAACTAAATTATCACCAGACAATATTACTAGATTGCTTTACGAAAAAGATATATTTTCATCACATAAAAGCTGAACTAATATATTTGAATGAACACTAAAAGAGAATATCGGTTTAAGTAGCAAGAATTCGATATTCAATCGGATTCTTGCTTTTTTCTTTATCTGTTTTCTTATCGCTGTCTGTGGCTATGATTAGAACAAGCAAGAGGCTACAAAGATCCCAAGATTCCTAAATTACTTTGAGTTAAGATGCGCTAAAAAAAGCGCTCCTATTTCGTGGAGTGCCCAGTACCATTATTTTTTATCATTCATACAATGTATAGATGTTTCTCTATTTATTAAATTTCATACAAAAGATTAGGAGGAATTAATTTGGATAGGTTTCATGAACATAACTGCATACCACTAAATTGTTTATTCCCTTTACCTCAACCTGGGCCGACTGGGCCTGCTGGACCGACTGGGCCGACTGGGCCGACTGGGCCGACCGGGCAAGCTGGAACAGGTAATACTGGGCCAACCGGACCTACGGGGCCGACTGGGCCGACTGGGCCGACTGGACAAGGATGTTGTCCATGTAACAACCTGCTCGACAATCCTGGATTTGATGATGCACCGACTGGGGGACTAGATCCGGTTCCAGGTTGGACTCAATCACCGACAGGTGCCCTTGTAGTCGGTCAGCCAGACGCTCACAGCGGCATTTTGCTTTCACCAACCGGTGGCACTCCAGCCACTGAGCCATTACTCCGTATCCAAGCCGTGCAGATTCAACCAGGCGCATTTATTAGCCAGACGGTCCCTGTTAACCCAGGGTGTTGCTATACGCTTTCCTTTGCCGCAGATATAAGGGATGGTGGCATACTCGTAGCTTCTGTATCTTTCCCAGCCCTTGGTCAGGATTGTCCTCCTACTATTGCAGAAATTATTGCAGATGATATCCCACACATTGTACCATCTTCACCTGCACCTCAATCTGGCTTCCAGCATTTCACTCTTGTTATATGTGTGCCTACTGGCATTCCTGTTGTAGACACTGCTTGCATCACTTTCCAAAACGCTGCTACACCAGCCTCACCAGGAGGATCGGCCTTTGTTGACAATATCGTATTCCAACCTACCGGCGGACCTTGTGATTCATGTACGCAGAATTTCTAATTTTGACGAAGTGGCAGCTCCCTAGTGGAGCTGCCATTTACAGGCTGTGGAGAAAGTCTTTTCCACAGCCTGTTTCGTGTTTGAATACTTTTTCATCTGTCATTATGAAATCTCTATTATATATTCTCTTAGCGCTTCCTCCCATTGCCTCATAGGAGCAAAACCATTCAATTCTAGGTACAGATGCTGTAAAACTGAATAGCGTGGTCTTTCTGCTTTCACTCCATATTCTTCAGTTTTTACAGGGATGACTTTAACATCCGCTCCCATTTCCTGAAAAATACGAGTAGCAAACTCAAACCAAGAACATTCTCCCCGATTTGACATGTGGTAGGTTCCATACTGATTTGTTTGTATAATCTCTCTGGTTTTACATACTAGATCTTTTGTATAAGTAGGACTCCCAATTTGATCATACACAACGCGTAGCTCCTTTTTTGTCTGAGCCAACGTCTGCATCGTCCGCACAAAATTTGGACCTTCCCCGCCATACAGCCATGATGTTCTCATAATAAAGTACCGACTGTGAAAGTTTTTTACTGCTTCTTCCCCCGCTAGCTTAGAAGCGCCATATACATTAAGAGGGTTTGTTTGATCAAATTCGTGATAATCACGCGTTTGCATTCCATCAAATACATAATCCGTACTAAAATAAACCAGTTTCGCTCCTATTTCTTCCGAAGCTACTGCTACGTTTCTTGCCCCCAATGCATTTACAGCATATGCTTCTTTCCAATTTTCTTCAGCAGCATCTACTTTTGTATACGCAGCACAGTGAAGGACGAGGTCTGGTTTTAGGCTTTTCATGATAGGAATAAGTGACGTAGCGTCTGTAACATCTAATTCTTTCCTTGTGAAATGATACAATGTACATTCCTTTTCTGCAAAATACGCAACAAATTCTTTACCAAGCTGGCCTCCTGCTCCTGTAACGAGTACTTTCACTTTATCTCACCTACTCTTCAACGGCTTCCACCATTGTTCATTCTTCATATACCATTCTATTGTGTCCTCCAAACCTTTTGTAAATGAGTATACCGGTTTCCATCCCAACTCTCTCTGTAACTTAGACGAATCAATCGCGTATCGCCAATCATGAGCAAGGCGGTCTGGAACGAATGATATCATACGCTTTGATTTTCCTAGCTTCTCTAAAATCATTTCCACAATCTCTATGTTTCTCTTTTCATTATTGCCTCCAACATTATATATTTCTCCGTCTCTTCCATTATGCAGAACTAAATCAATTGCTGTGCAATGATCGAATACATGAAGCCAATCCCGCACGTTTTGTCCCGTCCCGTATACAGGAAGTTTCTTATCTTCCATTGCATTTGTAATCATAAGCGGAATGAGTTTCTCTGGATATTGATATGGACCATAATTGTTAGAACAGCGTGTAACAATTACAGGAAGTTTGTACGTTTCGAAATAAGAAAGAGCGATTAAATCCGAACTGGCTTTACTAGAAGAATAAGGGCTATTTGGTGAGATAGGAGTCTCTTCCGTAAAATGACCCATTTCTCCTAGAGATCCGTACACTTCATCTGTTGAAATGTGAAGAAATCGCTGAACACCGAAAGCTTTAGCAGCTTCTAATAATACAGCTGTTCCTACTATGTTTGTCGTATAAAATTCCATAGGACCTTGTATACTTCTGTCTACATGCGATTCCGCTGCAAAGTGCACAATACTATCAATTTTGTAATCTTGCATTACAGCTTGAATTTTCTCAGCATCTCTTATATCTCCTTGTATAAAGATATAATTACTAAGAGACTCTATATCCTTGATACTAGATAAATTGCCAGCGTATGTTAACAAATCATAATTAATAACACGGGAACCAGGATACTTCTTGAGAAAATAACGGACAAAGTTACTACCGATAAATCCTGCTCCTCCTGTGACTAGTACATTCATGTCGATATCTCCTTAAATTGAAAGTAATGAGTGGTTTCGTTGAACTTAGGCAACATGCCATCTTTCTCTGATAAAACCGGGTTACTTACGGGCCATGAAATAGCAAATTCTTCATCATTCCATGCGATTCCACTATCACATGACGCGTCGTAAAATTCATCTACTTTATAATGGACAATTGTGTGAGGAACAAGTGTACAAAAGCCATGTGCAAATCCTTTTGGTACAAGTAACAGTCGATGATTATCACCTGTTAACAAAAATGCTTGCCATTTCCTATAGGTTGGAGATCCCTTCCTCAAATCCACAATCACATCAAAAATCGCACCTTGTATGACCTGCACGAGCTTTGTTTGTGCTCTTGGCTCCAGCTGAAAATGCAGCCCTCTTATCACACCTGCTTCCTTTGAATACGATGTATTATCCTGTACAAATTTGTGATGGATGCCGAATTGCTGCAGTACCTTTTCATTATAGCTTTCTTTAAAATACCCGCGCGCATCATGAAACACACTTGGCTCAATTAACTTAACATCAGAAAGAGATGCAGAAATCGTCTTCAACTCTTCCCTCCCCCTCCATTAAACTCATCACCAAAATCTACATGTTGCGCTAATGTATTCGCTTTATGCAGTGAAGGGTGCGTCCCGGCATCCGTCCACCACCCCTGTAGTGTATCGTAGGTTAGCACACCTCTTGCTAAATATTCATTATTAATATCGGTTACCTCTAACTCTCCTCGTTGAGAAGGTTTCAACTGACTAATCATGGAAAACACACTGCTATCATACATATAAATCCCGATTACAGCATAGTTACTTTTTGGAGAAGCTGGTTTTTCTTCAATGCATACAATCTTACCACCTTGAATATGAGGGACCCCAAAACGCTGCGGGTCAGCTACTTCTTTTAAAAGAATTCTTGCTCCTGCCCCTTGCTTTCTGTAATTTTCTACATACGGTTTCAAGCTGTCAGAAAAAACATTATCACCTAAAACGACAATCATCTTCTCATTCCCCACAAACGTCTCACATAATCCAAGCGCTTCAGCAATTCCTCCAGCTTTCTCTTGTACGCGATATGTGAAGGACACCCCAAAATCGGCTCCACTACCAAGAAAACTGACTACATCACCCATATGTTCTTTCCCGGTAATGACAATAATATCTGTAATGCCACATTCCCGAAGCTTATATACAGAGTGATAAATCATTGGATAACGACCGACGGGCAGCAAATGTTTATTTGTGACCTTTGTAATCGGGTACAATCGAGATCCAGTTCCACCGGCAAGGATAATCCCTTTCATTTTATCCCTCCCCCTTCAAAACATTTTTATTTTTGGTTCATACACTACAACTTTCAATCTCCATACATTATCAGTTGGATCCTACAAACTCTCTGCATACCCTATATATGTGCATACTGCTTTTCTATATTCCTCTTTATCTCATTCCTTGCTTGTAAAGGGGCTTATCTTCCATTAAAGAAATACTAAACCGTTTATACGCTCTTCTGTTCTATCATCTAAAAATATTGGCACATTTAATCTCTCACTTTACTATCTATGGTTTTATAAAAAGGGCATATATTCTTGTATAAATACCTTTCTATACGCTTCATATGAAAGCGCATCAAAGTCATCCCCGCAATAATGTATACACCATGATTCTAATTGACTTGCTACCCCTACTTTATATCCTTTCTTAAGAAACTCTAAACACTGCGAAATATCATAAAAGTGGTAGCCCGTAAACAGATCTTCCCGCCAAGGTAAATCATATTGTGTAACCATTAACAAACCATCTATCGCTTGCACGGGCACATAAGGTAAACGATGCTCGTGCTGATCAAACGTAAGAGTGCGAAAAGCTCCTCTTCTCTCCTCAATAACTTTCCCAACCATCTCCGTTCCCTCCCACCATATCCCACTCTTAGGGATGTTTTTACATCCAATCATTCCAAGCATTCCCAACGAAGAATCATTTTGAAATAAAGATAATACGTTAAATAAAAAATAGGGGGAAATAATGAATGTATCTTGATGTAGATAAATTTTATACTTGGCATCATGTAGCATCGCTTCATTGTATCCTTGTGTCATACTTTGAGAATTACGAACCGCTAAGAATTCTATAGTATACGTTTCTGGAACATACAAAAATTTTATATGCCGCTTACATTTTTCATATAAATGGTCATCATTTACACAAGTAACAAATAAAAATGTATTTTCAGCCATTTCCAAATTCAACCTCCTTAAATTTGTAGTTTAAGAACTAGTTGAAAATATAATTTGTAAATGAAGCAACAGTCCCAGTACCTTTATTACTGTTTAAGGTTGCATGTAATTTTAAAAGCAAACAGAGTGTAACAGCTCCATTATTATTTAGAGGTAATATTTTATTTTCCTCAACCGTTTCAAAACCTTGATTACGGCAAAATTAGATCCGCCTGCTGTTCTAACCATCATTTAGCTGCATTTGATAAACAATTATTTAATTTCGTCTTTTATGTAAAGAAAAATACTCGCTACACACTGCTTTTTACGCTCTAACTTATCCTACTTCAGAATAATCATATGAATCTCCAAATGCCTTTAAACAACTCATATCTTTTATTTTCCTTACACATTATATTTACTACCTACATATATATGTCTTTCGTACAAGCGATATAGTTGAAAACGGAAAATAAAGAAAGTTTTTTCATCACCCTATTGTGTAAAAAATAACCATTCACTAAATTTTTGAAGCCCCTTCATAAGAAAGGGCTTTCTCATCAGTTATGAGAAAGCCACAGTAATTAAATTCTATTTTACATTTCATAATTTCGCTGTAATATTTCTTTGTTCTCTAAGACAGTTTTAAAAATTTCACTATGTCCCTTTGGAAAAAGAACCCCTAATCCAAATGAATGCCTAAATTCAATAGAAGGATATTGATTCTTTAAAGTATTCCACAATTTATAAACACCAAATCCCTTATCCATCACAGTAATATCATGAAATAAAACAATCCCCTCATCCGCTACTTTAGGTAACCACGTTTGAAAATCATGTGAAACTGCTTCATAAGAATGACACCCATCAATATGAAGAATATCAACTGTTCCATCTTGAAACATCTCTAAAGCCTCATCAAATGTATTCCGAACTAAAGTCGCTATATTAGGATAGAATTTATTGACCACTCCTTTAACAGTTTGATAAACATCTTCTCCATAAGAACCACAATGTTGATCACCTTTCCAAGTGTCAACTGCAAAACATTTAGTTGATAAATCCCCGTCTTTCACAGCCTGACAGAAACTATAAAACGAGGCTCCATAGTGTGTACCTAATTCAACAATTTTTTTAGGCTTCATAAATCTTACTAAATCATATCCAAAATTTAGATGTCCAGCCCATGCTGACATGCTTATCACAGTAGGATTATAATTATTTATTTCACTTAAAACATTATTATTTTTTTTCCATTCATGATGTATTAAGTCTGGATAATTTTCAAGAAATATTTGTCTTTCTTTTTCAAATCCCTCATAACTGATAATACCGCAATCATGTATGCACCACGGTGCATCTTGCTTAGGGACTCCTATATCATAACCATGATTAATGAATTCAAAACATTGAGATATATCATAGAAATGCCATCCTTGAAATAAATCTTCTCTCCAAGAAAGATCATATTGCGTAGCCATGATTAATCCATCAATGGCTTTTACCTTTTCATACTCATTTTCTACATTATACCTTCCGGTTAAAGACAATTGTCCTTTTCCTGCTGGAGTATGATAGACCACTCCATAAGGTTGATTACTTTCCCACCATACTCCTTTTGGTACTGTTTTTGAACCAATTACTCCAATCATTCCTAATTTAGCATTTTTCTTAAACAGTTCAAGTATATCAAATATAAATTTTTTATTAATAATTAAAACGTCTTGATGTAAATATACTTTATATTTAGCATCACTTTTTTTCATTCCTTGGTTATAGCCAGAAGTCATACTCTGGGCCCCTTCAATCGAAATAATTTCTATTTCATAGCCTTTAGGTATTTCTAATTGTTGAAGATGACTTAAAGCTATACTGTATTCAGCAGAATCACAAACACAGGATATGAAACATATTTTCTTATCATTCATTTAATCATCACCTTAACAAGTCAAATTTATTTTACCCTTTGAACATTAAACATGAAATTTATAAATCCATACATTTGGTAATGAAATACAAAATAAATTATAGAATATTCACAGACTTTAACCCTACAACCTACAATACTAACTAAATTTCAATCTCTAGCTTCTCTCTTGAAAAAAGCCTAACTTCAGTTTACGTAATACCTCTTTTTTTGTTAATAAAAAAAAGGAGGATTAGACAACTTAACTATTATCATTTTATTTACACATTCCTCTTTTATATCCAAAGAGACATAATTCTAAAAGATTATTTATTATTCTCTCCTAATCTATTTCTAAAAAATATAGTTTTTACATATAAGATACACCACATTTTTAATTAAGTTACATATTCTTTAATGTATATTTCATCTTACTTTGTATAAAAAACCGTTAGGATGAAAGGTTACAAAAAACTTATGTTTACTTTCATCTATGACGAACTCATTATTTTCCTTT
The DNA here is from genome assembly GCF_002584535.1 of Bacillus cereus. GTDB lineage: Bacteria > Bacillota > Bacilli > Bacillales > Bacillaceae_G > Bacillus_A > Bacillus_A arachidis. The sequence goes on along the minus strand of NZ_NUOT01000062.1, from coordinate 79,790 downwards.
AAAAATTCTGTTATTGCTTCCATTGGCCCTGGCCCCCAATTTGGTAATACAGGATGGCCATTTATGTTCGTATCTTCTACAACTAAATAGCTTCCTGTATTAACTACTCTACTATATAATTTCAATTCATTTAACACATGATTTTTGCTGTGATCAGAATCCAAAATTACCATGACCACATCTTCCGGATTAATCATGCTTTGTACTTTTTCTATAGCTTCAGAGGATGTCGAAGATGCTCGTAAATAAGTTAATCGTGGGTGAGTAGGAAGATTAAGCTGAGGTGCTATATCGATAGAGAGAACTTGCCCCTTTTGAATTAAGTCCAACATTGATGAAAAAAACAGCGCGCTTCCTCCATCATATGTCCCGCATTCAATAATAAGATCAGGCTTAATCTGATAAATTATTTCCTGATATAAAAATAAATCCAATGGACATTTGTGGATTGGAACACCTAACCATTTGGTGTTTTTGAACCATACTAAGCTATCATAGTAATGTTTATGAAACTCTTGAATAAAATCATTCATATAAAACACCTCCTTTTAATTTTTCATTTTCTCATAAAGGTGTGTGACACCAAACATAATATGTTTAAAAAGAAGAATTATGAATTAATTCATTCCATATATGCTCAATCTTCCTAGTGTATTATAAACCTACTGTAATCTTTTTGATTCCACTAAATTATTTCATACAAAACCTATACCTGAGTGACATATTTCCTATATTGCCTAGTTATATCCAGAGGTAAGACTAGCAGCATTTTCAATAGCTATTGTTTCAATTTCATATCCATCAGGAATTTTTAAGGAATGAATATATCGTAATACCGTGTTATACTCTTCAAAATTGTTACCCCAAGATATAAATCATGCTTTTTTATCGTTCATTTAATCATTCTCTTAGTATGTTAAAGTTTATTTTATTCCTTATACATAACATAAAAATCCCATTTATTAACATATTGGTTAATACAATACAAAATGAATTTTAACTTATTGTATACAAACACTTTATTCTTTACGGAAGAAAGAAATGATCTCTTCCAACCCTTGAAGTAATGAAAATCGCGGGTACCAACTTAAATATTTTCCAGATTTATCATTTGATAAATAACTATGAATAACATCCCCCGGTCTTTCCTCTTTGTATATTCTTTTATCTTCTATTTTCATTAAATTATAAATTGTATCCAGCAGTTCATTGACAGAAATTTGTTGATTCGAACTTATATTACATATTTGATTGTCCGCATTTTTTAATGCTAAGAAGTTAGCATGCACTACATCTTTAACAAAAATAAAATCTCGTGTCTGATTTCCCTTACCATATATAATTGGACTATCATTTTTTAATAAACGATCTATAAAAATGGAAATGACACCAGCTTCTCCATCTGCATTTTGCCTTGCACCATAAACAGTGGAATATCTAAGAATTGTATATTTTAAACCATAAAGCTTTGCAAATAATTAAATATATGCTTCACTGGTCAGTTTTGATAAACCATAAAATGATACAGGATTAAGATCATGGTTCTCATCAATAAGTAAGTATTGGGGATTGCCGTATACAGAAGCAGTTGATGCATAAATAATTTTTTTACATTATACTTTATACAAGCTTGGAGAATATTAACAGTAGTCATGCCATTTTCACTGCAATCGTAAAATGGCTGTTTTACAGATTCCTGTACAGATACTTGTGCCGCTTGATGTATCACAAAATTTGGTTTTTCAGTCATGAAAATTCCATCGATATTTGAGTCCCGTATATCAAAATTGTAGAAGGCAACTTTTGATGGAATATTATACTTATGTCCAGTAACTAAATTATCAATAACCACTGTCTCTATATTGTTTTCCAATAAGGATTCCACAATATGTGAACCAATAAAGCAAGCTCCACCTGTAACTAGAAATTCCAAATATCACCTCCCCCAAAAAGTTATATCTCCTTAAACGTAGAACAACTAAAAATGGTTGATTTTCCGATTAATTAAATAATTATTTCTATAAAATCAATGTTGTTACAATTTATGTTGACTATATTTTTTTGATACAGTAAGCCTTATAACTCTTGAATGCCAGCTTAAAGAGACTCACAAAATTAAATCCGACTGCATATGATAAATCTAGCGCATGCCTAATATGGTTTCCGCGCATAAAGTAAAACAAAATACTTACATGCTTTACCATTGTAATGAATTACGTATATGAAGTTGCACATACCCCATAGCACCCCCAATAGATTGCAAGGCAAATGATTAAAATGGGGAGAATTTGCAAGATTGAAAGTTACTAGCCATACTTTAGAGAACTTATAACTCTTTATTCGCATTTGTTCAAAGTATATGAAATCAGATGTTGTTAAACGAATAAAACCTTTTGAACAAAATAGGGGGGAAAATAGTGGCTAAAAACAAATCAAAAACAACAAAATACCTAAAATTGCAAAAGAAAATATGTCTTTGCATGATTGTAAAAAATGAATCAAAAATTATAGAAAGATGTTTAAATCCGACGAAATCTATCGTTGATTTTGTTTCTATCTGTGATACAGGTTCAACTGATGGAACACCTGAAATTATTGAAAACTGGTGCAGAGAAAATAATATACCTGGTACTGTGCATCATGAACCCTTTAAAAATTTTGGATATAATCGAAGTTTAGCTGTATCTTTGGCTCAAAAAACTTATCCAGAGGCAGATTATTTGTTGTTGCTCGATGCTGATATGGTTTTAGAAGTTAAACCTCATTTTGATAAGTGTAGCTTAGATAAGGACCATTATTTAACTATGCAATATGATAGTCATCTTAAATATTGGCTTTCTCGTCTTCTTAAAACATCTTTACCATGGCGATCCGTTGGAGTTACACATGAATATTGGGATTTAGATCGTTCTAAATTAAAGGCTGAACAGCTTACTTACTTTCATACAGTTGAAAGACTCGATAGTCTGATTATCAATGATCAAGGAGATGGTGGGAGTAAGAGTGATAAATTCGAACGAGATAAACGGTTGCTATTAGAAGGAATTCATGATGAAGCAACCCCGCCCGATTTAAAAATCAGATACATGTTTTACTTAGCACAAACATTATCCATTCTCAATGAACTAGATGAAGCAATCAAATGGTATAAAAAAAGAGTTGAAGCGGGCGGATGGGCGGAAGAAGTATTTTATGCCCTCTTACGAATAGGTCTCTGTTATGAACGTTTGGCAAATACGGCTGCTTTCCAACGCACTCAATTAATCGAAAAGTCAGAACAAAATGATTCAAAGGTTGATCAATCCGAAATTGATACCTTCATCCATCAGGAAGAACAATTTTTTGCTCTTGCCACTACTTATCTTCAGAATGCTTGGGAGTATAGACCCTGTAGAGCCGAACCGTTATCCCACCTTGCAAGAATGTATCGACTGAAAGCTAAAAATAACATAAGTTTGATGTATGCATTACATGGAAAAGAAATTCCTTTTCCAAAAGAAGATATTCTTTTTGTAGATTACCATGTCTACGACTATCTTTTTGATTATGAAATTTCCATATGTGCGTACTATATCGAAAACAAACGCCACTTAGGTCGTGCTGCTCAGAAACGTCTTCAATCTAAAATCAAACAATTACCACTGGATATAGCAAGAGTTGTTGAAAGTAACTCTAAGTTTTATTAATGCCACGACTATAAAATGCATTGATCCACGAATTTGGAACAAAAAACAACTCTCATACCTATCAAAATACGGCATGAGAGTTGTTTTTTATAATCATTTTCTATTCAATTATTACCCTAAAATATGATACCCAGACTCCACATGAATGTGCTCACCAGTAACCCCGCTTGCTAAGTCACTGAATAAGAATAACGCTGTGTTACCAACTTCTTCTTATATTACGTTACGACGAAGTGGTGCACGTTCTTCGATTTGTTTTAAGATGCTGTTGAAATCACCAATCCTTTTTACTGATAACGTACGGATTTTTCCTACTGACACAGGGGACACACAAATATTATGTATGCTATCCTAGGTCATTTGCTAAATACCTTATACTTGTGCCTAGCGAGTCTTAAAGCACCCAAATACTTTTTAATGACATGTAATGTTTCTTTATTAGAATTGTCATCTATAATAAAAAGTTCCCGTTCATTTACGTACACTTTTAATTGCTTTACCCACTAATACAGACTTGTTTAACAAATAAAAATGATTACAACCTTTGAATTCAAAACCAATCCTGTATATAGTAAGTTGATTCATATAGAATTCATCAATATATATAATCTCTCAATTGAATTTTTACTCTTTAGTAGTGTATGAAACTTTCCCGAAAACATATGGCCACTAGCAGGACATGTTAAAGACATACTCCCTCACCTTTCAATTATCTGCATTAGGTAATATAAACTAAAAGCATAAATTTGAATTGGTCTAAAAGGGTGTATTCACTAGGATGTTCTCTGCACAAAAATATATCTATTAGCATATAATATAAGTGTTATTAAATATTAACTTAATGAATAAGAAGGAGGGAACATTTTCCCATGGCATGTGAAAGTAGTATCTGCCGCTTGTTCTCCAACATGTCCCAAGGAGCTATTATAACAGTTGTAGGTAAATCTGGTTATGTATATGGACCAGCCAAGTTTACAAGCTTTAATAAAAATACTTGCATAGTTATATTAGAAGAACAAGATTTGCCCTCTCCAAGTTTTACGACTACTATTCTAATTAGCTGTGACGATATTGAGAGCATCATAGTAATAAATGATTAAAAAATGACCACTACAATTATTGATGTATAGTGAAGCTATTGTATATCTCTTCCGGTTACCCTGGTATTTACAATTATTTAGATGAGAGCATGAAAGCTGTGCCAAACAATAATGACTATGAATGGACCTACTTTCATCCATCGGAGCCGATAGAAAAGCTACAATCTATTGTTGCCACGTTTCAACCACAGCTAGCCCTTACAATATTAGGAGACCGTCTTTCTGTATCAATTATTCAATATTAAAAAAAAGTGGTATAAAGCTGGCATGTTGGATGACTGAAAATCCTTATTATTTTGATAAGACTATTCAAATCATTAATAGATTTGATTATATCTTTACCATCGATACTGAAGGTTTAAAGCACTATCAATCCATTCGCCTATCATCTACTGTTAGGGACAGATCCTACTATCTTTAAGCCTCGGTTAGTGGAACATGCATACAAAAGTGATTTGCTTCTTGTAGGATATCCATATCCCACCAGGGTAAATTTCTTCCATTTCCTTTAACAAAACACTAACTATCAAATCACACTCATTGGAAAAGGCTGGCGTAATAGACTGTACAATTGTTCTTGTATCCGAATGTGCTCTTTTACACTTTCTAGTTGTACTTTTACGACTTCGACCAGATTCAAATTTGGATTTTCTATCATCTCATTAATCTCAGCCAAAGTAAAACCTAACTGTTTAAGTGACATAACTTGTTGCAGCTTTGCAATATCCTTTTTCCCTTATCGGAAGACTGCGAGGGAGAAAACAATCTCATCTTATCATAATGATGGGGCACCCGTACCGTAAGTCCGGTTTGCTTAGCTAGCCCTCTATATTTCCAGGTTTCCCCACCCATAATCAACCCCTCATTTCGTACGATTTAATTTTGCCGGCAACATTACTATACAACCTGACACCGTGTTAGGTTCAAGTAGCTTTTTTAAACTTTTTGCTGTTTATATAAATAACGCCCTTTATATAAAACGCCTTCTTATTTAAGAATCGTGCCCGATTGCGGAATTCATAAATCTTACACCAATATAGCTTTTCAATAAAATGTAACCAAAAACACCTTCTCCTATTTACATTGCATAAAAAAAATCCATTTTGAAAAAATTGATCAAAATGGATTTTTTTATATAAATCTTTATATGGATTTTATAGAAATAACACTGTGTTACCTATTTTTTCATGTTACTTTATGACAATTCCTTGCATTTTCTTCACTTTATTTTCAAATCCCGTTCCCTCTTTTATTAATAACTGCTGAATTTCCTATACTACTCAAATGAACATTATACCGCTCCCAATCATACCTTTTCATGCGCCATGCTAGTGAATATATCCTTAAAAATAAACATTTTAATTTATGAAAGTACTATTTTCACGAAACTCTATCTATTTGCATATAATAGTATATATGTTATCAAATATTAACAAAGGAGGAAGATTTATTTATGTTTCTATGGATATGTAAAAATAGCATCTGCCGTCAATTCTCCAACATACCACTTGGAACGATTATAACAGTTGTAGGTAAATCAGGTTTTGTTTATGGACCAGCCAAATTAACAAACTTTAATAAAAAAACTGGTATCGTTACATTAGAAGAAGAGGCTCTACCATCTCCAAACGTTACAAATGTTATACAAATTAATTGTAAGCAGGTTGAAAGCATCATAACAGCAAAAGATTAAAAATGATGAATACAATTGGTGATATGTAATGAAGTTATTGTATATTTCTTCTGGTTATCTTGGTATTTATGATTATTTAGATCAAAGTATGAAAACTGCGCTTAGTGATAACGGATATAAATGGACCTGCTTTCATCCATCAGAGCCAATAGAAAATATAAGGTCAATTGTTACCACGTTTCAGCCACAAGTAGTCCTAACAATATTAGGAGACAATCTCTCTATACAAGCTATCCAGTATTTTAAAGAGAACGGTATTCAATTGGCTTGTTGGATGACTGAAGACCCTTATTATTTTGATAAGACTTATCAAATCATTGATAGGTTCGACTATATCTTTACCATCGATACTGGAGCTTTAAAACAGTACCAACTCGTTCATCAGAATGCCCACTATTTACCGTTAGGTACGAATCATTCCATTTTTAAACCGCGCTCAGTAGAGCATGTATATAAAAGTGACTTGCTTCTTGTAGGATATCCATATCAGACAAGGGTAAACCTTATTCATTTCCTTCTAAAGAATACAAATTATGCCCTAACACTAATTGGAAAAGGATGGCGTAATAGACTACAAAAGGTCTGGAGAAACAATGCAAGGGTTATGATTGAAGATACATGGATGAATCCAGAAAAGGTTTCTTATTTTTATAGCGGAGCTAGCATTGTATTAAACCCTCATCGAAGTAACAATTTCTTATATAATCAGAATACGTCCAAGGTTATGAACGAAAGCATTAATAATCGAACGTTTGATATTGCAGCATGTGGAGCTTTTCAATTAATAGAGGAAAAACCTAATCTTCGTTCTTTCTTTACTGAAGAAGAAATGATATCTTATCAGGGTTATGAAGATTGCCTATGTAAAGTGATTACCTATATGAATGATAAAAAAAAGAAGGAGATTATTGCTCAAAAAGCTCAAAAAACAGTTATAGGACAGCATACATTTCGCCAAAGAATAAAAGAAATGATGAAGATTATTCAATCATAAAAATCATGTTCTACAACGAATATAACTCATCAAAAAAAATAATATCTAATATCCATTCATTACACTCTAAACAATCTGTGTTTAAACCAAAACTTATTGGAGACAAATCTTACTTTCCACATTATAAAAAAGAAAAATCATCGGTCATATTATCGATGATTTTTCTTTTTATAAAGCATTTCATTAACCTATCTTTCTAGGAATATATAAACGAAACGATTTCAAGCATATAAAAAATGTACCAAAAAACTTAGATACAACCTTCACATTCTTTTAGCTTACAAACTGAATGATAAATCATTGGATAACGTCCAACAGGTAGCAAATGTTTATTGGTCACTCTAGTGATAGGATATAATCTCAATCCTGTACCTCCAGCTAAAATAATCCCTTTCATAAAATTACTCCCTTTTTCTCTAACAATCTGAAACGTACCCCAATGTTTTAAGTAAAAATAGAGTAATATTCATATTTCTGAAGTATCTAAAGGTCATCTCCCACATCCCCCCATTGTACTAATAAAATTTCTTTGCAGTATTAATACCATTCCTTATGACCCATTTTTATTCTTCATCTTTGCATAAATACTTTTCTTGCTAAGCGCATGATACCCAATGAATAAAATCCCCTTATTATTTTCTCGAAAATCTCCGGCTACTAAGATGCCTTTAAAAATGGCTCATTGAATTAACAATCGTAAATTTCTTTCTAACAACGGTTTCAAAACTAAATGCTATAATTAATTTATTATACAAAAACACGCTTTAGAAACTTTGATTCTTCATTCTATGAAATAATAAAAACCCTTGTTACCAAGGATTTTTATCTAACTAAGGAAGTTACGTTAAGCCCCATAGAAAAAGGACTCAACTGTTATTAGATATTATTTCAAATAAATCAGGAGCTAATGTTCGAACACTCACTTCATTTTTATTCATTTCTATTAAATCCAATTTTTCAAAGAAACTTTTTATTTCTTCCTCTGAAGTCAACGTATGATCCCCTTTTATTGTAGAGAGCGCTCTTACTGAAGATTCCTCAATGGAACTTTCACCCGTGAAACTGATTGTATCTAATAAACGGATAATGTTTTGATAAGCATAATTTTCTACATCCATGGACCCATAATAATTTTTTGATAGACTTTTTTTCCCTTCACCTATTTCCCCTTTAGATAAACAGAAGTCGACTAAGTTGAATACTTCACTACTATTCACTGATTTATAGGTAACTGCATTAGGTAAATATTTTTTCTCTTTTTCATAATTAATTGGCATATAAGCAATGACTGGTTTATCAAGTAACAAAGCTTCAATGCCTGTCGTACAACGATTGTGTATCACGACTTTTGAGGCCAAAATCCACATAACCACATTACCATCATGGGCAACAAACACATTTTTATAATCCGACAATTCTTTTCGATAACTATCTACATTTTCATGAATATGAGGACGAACAACAATATTGAGATTCGGATATTTCTCACTTAATTCTTTAATTAATTGGATAAAATGTTCGTATACCTTCTTTATATAATGTTCGTTAGGATTGAACCCTCTTATAAAGTGATTATATTGCGTAAATCTTGTATTTACTAAAATAAAGTCTCCAAACCGCTGTTCAATCATTTTCACTTCATCATTATATAACCCCCGGAACTTTTTCTTGAGTAAATCGAACCGTGGATGACCAGTTAAATGAAATTTCCCCTTAAATTTAGGAAAAGTATTTGTAACTATTTCTTTATGAGCATCTCCCCAGCAATATACATGCTCAAGTATTTTAACATACGTATCATCTTTTCCAAGACGACTATAATTATTACTATTAAGGAATAATCCTTCTTCTTCATCCAATTCAACAATAGAATAGCCTAGTTTGTATGCACGAGTCATATATTCTTTCCTTGCATCACCGTAAGGAGTTCCCTTTGAACAAATGATGCCCTTAGGTAATAACTCCAAGTGAGAGAGAATAGGCGTGTGCGTTCCCAGAATAATTCGATAATTTTCTTTAATTGCATAATAGGTTAAGAGTAATTTTGCGTCTAATTCCCTTGTTTTTGATTCAATTGGTAAGTAGAGAAACTTTTGTGACATAATCATCACCCCTTCTTATTTTTTCAATCGAAAATAACCTTGTCTTCAGTATCATTTATTATATTCTTTCTTATAAAAGACAGCACAAAGACAATAATGGCATTTATTACATAAAAAATTCCTATTTTCAATACAAATCTATTAGATATGTGGATCTTATCCTAAAATTCATTTCCTTCCCGCAAATCTCTTAATTTCTTTGCTTTTTCGTGGATTTGTTCTCTATTTTTTAATAAGTTTTTTAATAAATTTAATATTTCATTACTATTCATGTTGTCAAGAATCCATCCACACTGATATTTTTCTACTCGTTCAGCAGGGGCGCCTAGATTAAATGTAATAATGGGGTATCCCGATAACATTGCTTCACTTGTTGTATAGGAATATGTTTCAGGGCAAATGGACGGATTAATAACCAATGCTATTTCATTTTGAGCTAATATATCAGATAAATTATCCACTTGATATCTTCCTGTGACTTCAAACTTTCCTTCAGCACTTTTGTGTGGATTAAAATGAATATTTGTTATACCAATCACTTTTATATTTATTGGTAAATTTTCTTTAACAATTAAATCCTTTAGCTCATATATAATACTTGATCCTTTCGGATAATCAATGGCTCCCATAAAAGCAATATTCAAAACTTTTTTATTTAAAAACTCCTCCTTAAAGGAATATGATATTTTTGGATTAATAACATGCTCTCTTACTTCAATCTCAATATCTTTATAGTATTTTAGAATAATATCTTTCGTGTTATGACTAGGGGTAATTACCTTTTTCGCACCCATTAAAAAAGAATGAAACGCTTCTCTCCAACCTTCAATATGAATAGCTTCTTTCGGAAATATTTTTGCAATACATCCCTGACAGATATCTACATTTGTTTCAGCATTACAATACTTCTTTTGATGATTTATTAAATTATAGCTTGGGCAAACACAATAAAAATCATGAATATAAAAATAATAATCCACAAGTGAGTGTTTTATTAAACGAAACATTTTTTCAATGGGATACTTAAATAAATGATTAATAAAAATCAAATCAATGTTTAGGGCACTTAATAATTTTTTAAAGTTCATTTCAGTTAGTTTACTTATTTCAAGATTATAATTTATTGGTTCGGAATGATTATGATCAGTTAAAATCACATAATCTGTCCCAGGTGTTAACGTGTATATTCTCTCATCATCTTCTAATGTTTTTATATAGTTAGTTTGATAGATTGAGGCACCGCCACCTAAGCCATGATCGATAAATAATCTGCCCTTTCTATAAGAATATTTATCGGCAACCATTATACTTTTCATGAATTCTCTTATATTTTTTATTGGATCCAGCCTTATAAAGTCTTGTATGATTTTATTATAATCTGGGTATCGGTTAAGTAGTTTTTTTAAATTACTTGACATTAACTCTTGTTTACTTCCATCTATTTGATTAAAACTTACACCATGTTTATGATAAACAAACACATTTGGAATCAATATATTTTGATATCCTTTATGACGTGCTCCCATACACCAATCATTTTCCTCGCCATACCCCTTTCCAAAAACCTCGTCATCAAAGATTCCGATATCATGAATAATATTTCTATTTAATGCCATACAGAAGCCTACACCTGTTGGGATTACTATCCCTTTGTTAATGACATATTTTGAAAAATAAGCATCGACTTCATTTGCAGTCATATTGTAGGGCAATTCATTATCTTGAACAAAATTAGGATAGGAACAAATCGTAGCACTATTTGAGAAAGGAGTAACGGATGAAATTTTATCATTTACTAAAATAGGGTTGATTAAGCGCCGAAAACAATGAGGTGGAATTTCTGTATCGCTATTTAATAAGATGGGGTGATTCGTTGTTAAAAGTAAGCCTTTATTAATACTTTGTACATATCCTAAGTTTTTATCATTGTGTATAACCACTAATTTTTTTAAGCTTTGAGGTAATTTGTTAGATTTCAAGCTTTCCAAAAAACGATATATCCGTTGATCTGTACTAGCATCATTAATCAAAAATAAATTACAACGAATGTCTATATTATTGTATATACTTTCTATACATCTCTTTGTAAATTCGTAGCCATTATATATTGGTATAATCACATCCACTTCAGTATCTTCAAGTAATTCATTATTATATTCAATATAATTGGATTCATTTAATGTTTCTAAACTAAATTGATTAAGAATAGAATCATTTAAAAAAGATGGTTTATCAGCTTCCTCATTTGTATTCGAAATAGATTGGATATATGTTGGCTTTTCGTAGTTCCAATTTAAAATCAATCCTTGTTCGTCACCATTTAGACATTTATCCATATGGAGCTTAATCTCTTTTTCGTTTCTTGAATAACCCCAAATCCTCAAACTATTCATTTCCCCTTCAAAATATCCGTATGCTCCACATCCTCCAATACTTCCTGAGGCAAAGACATTAGTCTTAGTACTTTTTAATCCTCTTTTTACAAAACTTCCATTCACATATAAATTTGGAGTTTTATTTTCATAAACAATAGCTATATGAGTCCAATCATCTATTTTTATTTCATATGTGAGTAGAGGTGGTAAATAATTAAAACTGTGTTCATATACCGTTATACCATTCGTTCCAACCGATACTCCGGCACCCGATTCATCTTTTCGTTCAATTACAGGATGCCCTGGACCAATAATATATCTTTGACCAAAAATTCCATGTTTTCCCTGATCCGATTCCTCATTTAATTGAATTTCCTTTTGAGGATTTATCCAAAATTCATAGGTAAAATCATTTTTAATATTTCTAAACAAGTCCTTGGTCATTACTATTTCTTGCCCGTTAAAATTTAAAAACCCTTGAAACACATTGTTCACCCTCGCTTATATAATTCAAAAAACCCAAAAATAACTATTAAAATTAAAAAATATATATTTTTTTATTAATTAATTGCACCATTCAACATCTATTTCAAAGTTCTTTGAATTACGTGTTTTTATTACTAAAGATACATTTCTATTATTTAAGTTCTTTAATCAACTAGTTGTACACGATCGATGTTTTTATTAATTACTAATTAGTGGTATAAACTATGCGATCGAACAATAGAAAGCAGATTTAGGCTTTTACTTTTACTATGCTATGTTTTGTTTGTCTTTTTGTATAGTTACATAGTCTAGCTTGAAAAAAGATGGTGCATTATCTCTATATTAAATACATAATCCCTCTCTGAGCTTGAACAGCTTATGAACAGGTAACACTTTTTGATTAGAAAACCTGAAGATACCTCTTATATCTAAAAACGAAGATTTTGATCTCTAGCCTCTCAATAATATAAAAAATTATTTAACATATTTATCATTTCCTGAACCAAGAAACAAATTACAAAACAGTTAAAAGTAGACTTCAATCTAGGCTTATTCACCATTTCGGGAAAATTATAAGGAAATGTAGAGATGATACCCAAACGTTTTCCCAAAATATTCATAGTAATAGATAGTGAAAATGGATTCAATAAAAAAGGCTGTGAAAAAAATGGATTTAACAGGAAAAACAATTTTAGTTACAGGTGGAACAGGCTCTTTCGGAAAGAGATTTATAAAAAAAGCCCTAGAACTTGGTGTAAACAAGATTATTGTTTTTAGTCGTGATGAATTGAAACAATACGAAATGGCTCAAGAGTATACAGATTCGCGTATTCGTTTTTTTATTGGGGATGTACGTGATAAAGCTCGTTTATACCGTGCTTTTGCTGGGGTGGATATTGTAGTTCATGCAGCTGCTTTGAAGCATGTCGGTGCATGTGAGTACAATCCGTTTGAAGCAATTAAAACAAATATCTATGGCGCTCAGAATGTAATTGAAGCTGCCATGGATTGTGGTGTGAAACGTGTCATTGCTTTGAGCACAGATAAAGCTGCCTCTCCAATTAACTTATACGGTGCAACGAAATTAGCATCAGATAAACTTTTTGTTGCAGCAAATGCTTATGCAGGGAAAAAGGACACCAGATTTGCAGTGGTACGATACGGAAATGTAGTAGGCAGCAGAGGCAGTGTAGTACCATTTTTTAAAAGCATAAAAAAAACCGGAAAAATCCCTATAACGGATGAACGTATGACACGATTTTGGATAACACTTGATCAGGGAGTACAATTTGTTCTTGATAACCTTCAGCGAATGAAGGGCGGGGAAATTTTTGTCCCTAAAATCCCCAGCATGAAAGTAACAGACTTGGCAAAAGTAATTGCACCTAAATGTAAAATTGAGTTTATAGGCATCCGTCCAGGAGAGAAGCTTCATGAGGCTATGATAACTGAAGATGATGCCCGTCATACTTTAGAATTTGAAGATTATTATATCATTCAACCAGAATTTAATTGGTGGGATAAAGCGTATATAAGTGAAGGCAAACCGCTTCCAGCAGGTTTTAGTTATACAAGCGACAAAAATGAACATTGGTTAACAAAAGAAGAGTTAAAACGGTTAATTAGTGAATAAGATAAAAAAACAGTCTAAATAAGTCAAAACAACATATAAGGGAGTATTAAGGATCATGAAGTATTGTTTAGCAATTCATGGAGGAAAACCCGTACGGAATCATTATTTGCCATACGGCAAGCAATCCATTGATGAAGATGATATTCAAGCCGTAATCAACGTTTTAAAAAGTGATTTTATTACAACCGGTCCAACAATAAAACAATTTGAAAATCAAGTGGCAGCATATGTAGGTGCGAAATACGCCGTAGCATTTTCAAGTGGAACAGCCGCCCTACATGGCGCCTGTTTTGCAGCGGGGATATCCCATGATGATGAAGTCATCACGACATCAATGACGTTCGCTGCCAGTTCTAACTGTGTCCTTTACCAAGGTGGAGTTCCGGTATTTACGGATATAAAATCCGACACTTACAATATTGATCCTAATTTAATAAAAGATAAGATTACAAATAAAACAAAAGCAATTATACCTGTACATTTTACTGGACAGCCAGTTGAACTTGAAAAAATTTCAAAAATTGCCCAAGAATATAACCTAACAGTAATCGAAGATGCAGCTCATGCATTAGGCTCTACTTACAAAAAGAAAAAAATTGGTTCAATTAGTGATATGACCATGTTCAGTTTTCACCCCGTCAAACATATTACAACAGGCGAGGGAGGAATCATTACAACAAATAATGAAGACTACTATCAAAAACTTCTTCAGTTTAGAACCCATGGAATCACCCGTAACCCTAATAACCTAACTGAAAATCATGGACCTTGGTACTATGAAATGCAATTTCTTGGCTATAATTATCGGATGACAGATATTCAAGCTGCTCTTGGATTATCACAACTGCAAAAATTAGATTCTTTTATTGCTAAAAGAAAACAATATGTATCAATGTATAATATGGCACTAAAAGATTTACCTGAAGTTATTCTTCCAAAACAATTAGATCATGTTGATTCAAGTTGGCATTTGTATATCATTCAGTTAAATTTACCAATGCTAAAAGTTGATCGGAAAGAAATCTTTCAAGCGTTACAGCAAGAAAATATTGGTGTCAATGTTCACTACATTCCAATTCATTTACAACCCTACTATCAAAAATTAGGTTATCAAAAAGGTATTTGTCCTAATGCTGAAAAATTATATGAAAGTATCATTACTCTACCATTATTTTCAGAAATGAGTGAACAAGACGCTAATGATGTCATTCAAGCAGTTAAAAAGGTAATCAATTTCTATAAAAAATAAGTGAATAAAAAGGTGATGAAATGAAAGTTGCCGCTATTATTCAAGCTCGAATGGGCTCAACTAGACTTCCGGGGAAGATAATGAAGAAAGTTCTTGATAAAACACTATTAGAATATCAAATTGAACGAGTAAAAAGGGCAAAAACAATTAACCAAATTATTGTAGCGACTACTACAAATCAAAATGATAATCCAATCATTGAGCTTTGCGAACAACTTTCTGTTCCTTATTATCGTGGATCAGCAGATGATGTATTATCACGTTATTATGAAGCTGCAACACAATTTTCTGTAGATGTTGTAGTTCGATTAACTTCAGATTGTCCCGTTATTGATCCTGATATTATTGATAAGATAGTTAATTGCTATTTAGAACATCAAAATAAATATGATTATGTATCTAACACATTAATCCGTACTTATCCAAGAGGTTTAGATACAGAAGTTATGCCCTACCGAATTTTAAAACAAACATATGAAGAAGCAAATCAGCCATCCTATCGCGAGCATGTGACTGCATATATATATAACACCCCTAAAACGTTTAAACTGTTCAATGTTCAGAATCACTTAGATGAAAGTAAACATCGATGGACTGTAGATACGAAAGAAGACTTTATCTTTATAAAAAAAATTATTACAAAACTATATCCAGTTAATCCCCAATTTTCTTTCATTGATATTTTAAATTTATTAAAACAAGAACCAGACCTGTTTTATATTAATAGCCATATAGAACAAAAAAAATTAGGGATATAGTTTACATGAACATACTCATTCGTGTTGACGCTTCTATAGAGATTGGAACAGGGCATGTTATGCGATGTTTAACCTTAGCAGAAGAGTTAAAAAATCAAGGACATCAGATCTCCTTTATATCTAGGGAATTAGACGGTCATATGTGTAACTTTATAAAATCTCAGGGACACACAGTATATATGTTACCCAAAATGAAGTTAGTAAGAAATAATTGTAATACTACACATGCTCAATGGCTTCAAACGAGCTGGGAAATTGATGCTCAACAAACAATAGAAATGATACGTAAAAGCATTCGCTTTGCTGATTGGCTCATTGTAGATCATTATGCTTTAGATAAAAAGTGGGAAGAAAAGTTAAAGGAGTTCGCCCACTATATAATGGTTATAGATGATTTAGCAGATAGGTTACATATATGTGATCTACTGCTAGATCAAAATTATTATGCAAACATAGATCAAAGATACGAAGAATTAATCCCTATAAATTGTATAAAATTATTAGGCCCCAAATATGCATTGCTAAGATCGGAATTTTTAAAAGCACAAAAAAATGTAAGAAAAAGAACAAATCCCCTTAAAACAATACTCATATTTTTTGGTGGAAGTGATCCCACTAATGAAACTTCCAAAGTAATCAAAACTCTAGAAGCAATAGAATATACGCAGCTTCTTATTCATGTAGTTATCGGTCGATCAAATCCTCAAAAAAATTCCATCCAAAATTTATGCAAAAAGCATCCAAATATGGTCTTTCATCATAATATTGATTATATGTCTAGATTAATGAATGAAGCGGATTTAGCCATATGTGCTGGAGGTTCAACCACTTGGGAAAGATATTGTTTAGGATTACCCGCACTATTAATTTCAGTAGCGCATAATCAAGTTGAAATATGTAAAGCAGTAGGAGATTTAGGGATTGATTTTTACATTGGAAAATCAGAAGAAATTTACGAGAAGGATATTTGTAATGCCCTTGAGATTGTTAGGAGCGAAAACTTTGATTTAGAGGAATCTTCTCGAAAAGCATTGGAGATTGTAGACGCTTTTGGAAAAACACGTGTAGTATCAAAGATTTTACAATATTAAATGTTAAGGAAGATATTATGAACATTCTATTATTAGGATCTAAATGTAATAATTTGTACAGTTTTCTTAAATCATCTGGAAATAGTGTTGTTTTCTATGAAAATAGAATAGACATTCACTCACCTATTCTTATTAATATTGACTTTATCGTCAGCTATGGATACAGATATATGATTCCTCCTTCTATTATTGAGAAATTTAATAACAAAATTATTAATTTGCATATCTCTTATCTTCCTTGGAATAAGGGAGCTGATCCAAATTTATGGAGTTTCCTTGAAGATACACCTAAAGGGGTTACAATTCATTATGTGAATGACGGGTTAGATACTGGAGATATTATCGCTCAATCGGAAGTTCCCTACAAAGAAAATGATACATTAAAAACCTCCTACGATAGACTATGCCAAGAAATAGAACGACTTTTCATTGAAAATTGGAAATTCATTTATTGTGGAAAAGTTATGAGGAAACCGCAACCTTCTGGCGGTAGTTATCATAGATTAAAAGATAAAAAAATATATTTGCATTTACTTACTAATGGATGGAATACGTCAGTAAAAGATATAATCGGTAAAGCAAAAATGAATGGTTAAAAAGGAGAAGATAAAATGAATGAAATTGAAATTAATGGAAGAAAAATCAGTCGCCACCACCAACCATTTATCATTGCTGAAATGTCCGGAAACCATAACCAGTCATTAGAACGTGCATTGCAAATAGTTGAAGCTGCAGCAAGAGCTGGCGCACATGCTCTAAAAATTCAAACTTACACAGCCGATACTATGACACTTGATATAGATAACAAAGATTTTAAAATAGAAGATACAAACAGCTTATGGAAAGGAAACACACTTTATAAACTATACCAACAAGCTTACACACCATGGGAATGGCACAAACCACTCTTTGATAAATGTACAGAATTAGGTATCATCCCATTCAGCACCCCATTTGATGAAACAGCAGTTGATTTTCTAGAATCTCTCAATGTCCCTTGTTATAAAATTGCTTCTTTTGAAAATACTGATATTCCTTTAATCCGCAAAGCTGCCTCTACCGGAAAACCTCTTATTATCTCAACAGGTATGGCTACAATTTCAGAATTAGATGAGACTGTCACCGCTGCTAGATCAGCGGGCTGTAAAGATCTTATTTTATTGAAATGTACAAGTACTTACCCTGCTTCTCCAGAAAACACTAATATTCATACAATCCCCCATATGAGAGAATTATTTCAATGTGAAGTAGGTTTATCAGATCACACATTAGGGGTGGGAGCTGCAATCGCAAGTGTTGCAATGGGTGCAACTGTAATCGAAAAGCATTTCACTTTATCTAGAGCTGATGGAGGAGTAGACTCGGCGTTTTCCATGGAAGCAGATGAACTAAATTCTCTTGTTATTGAAACAGAAAGGGCATGGAAGTCACTAGGGAAGATTTATTACGGACCGACTGATATGGAAAAAAGCTCATTAAAGTTTCGACGTTCTCTATATGTGGCACAAGATATGAAAGCTGGGGATCTTTTAACAACAGAAAATATAAAAGCTATTCGACCTGGTTATGGTTTAGCACCAAAATACCTCCCTATTTTACTAGGAAAAAAAGTGAAAAAAGATGTTGCTAAGGGGACACCTGTAAGTTGGGATTTGCTTTAACGAAAAGCCTCTTAAAAACATAAAGTAAACTTCCTATCTCTGTAAATCAAATTCTCGCATAAATTTCATCGTTCTTTTTTACCTATGAAATATTTCCTGTGGGGGCTATTGTTATTTCCTGTAAAACAGCCCCCTTCACTTAATATGATTAAAAAAGCATCTAAAAACATCTTTATCAAAAGATAGCACGATTTAATGCGACTCTTCTACATACACAATTATCATTTTTGAATTCGAGTTACAAAACACCATAATATCTTAATGCATCTTTTGAAAAGATTAGAAAATCCCTTTATTTTGACAGACTACTGATAGATTACCCGCTTTTTCTAAAATCTCACTGCGATTTACTAAGAGCTTTTGTAACAATTGTAAGACACTCCTACCACTCACTTCTTTCAAAATCCATCCCCCGTTATATTTTTTGATTAGCTCCGCTGGCGCTCCCATATCAAATGCAATGACAGGATACCCTGAAAACATAGCCTCATTAGTTGTATAAGAAAATGTCTCTGGACATATCGAAGAAGTTATAACGATAGCTATTTTATGTGTTGCCAAAAGATTAGAAAATTCCCTATTATCGTATGGTCCTGTTACAACAAAATGTCCGCTTGGACTGACAAATCTTCTTTTGTGCCTATCTGTTAACCCAATTACTTTTATACAAAAAGGTAGCTTCCTTCTTTCAATTTCCATTTTAAGTTTATATAAAATGTGTGATCCTTTATTTTTGTATATATTTCCCACGAAGGCAACATTAAGCTGTTTTTCATTTACAAATTCAGAGGTATATGTATAGTAAATATTAGGAGATAAAGGATGTTCCTGTACATCTATAATAATGTCAGGAAAATGTTTTTTTATAATTTCTTTTGCACTGTTGCTTGGAGCGATTACCTTCTGGGCATTTGATAAAAAAAACTCGAAATTTTTTCTCCAAGCTTGAATATCTGTTTCTCTCCCTCCATCTAAACATGCCTTACATATATTCACATCTGTTTCATTATTGCAGTAAGGGCCATTTCTTTTAATCAAGTTAACTAGAGGACATACACAAAAAAAATCGTGTATAAAATAAATATACTCAATCCCAGAATATTGAATAAGGTTTATAAACTTAAATATAGGGAACTTAATGAGATGATTGATATAAATTAGTTCAATATCCATTGACTTGAGTAGCGATCGAAAACTCGTTTCATCATAATTATGAAACTCTAAATCATAGTACAGGGGGTGTTCCTGATTCATATCTTCTATACAAAACATTCCAGCTCTAAACGTCATCTTATAAATTCTATACTTATGCCGATTCTGTTCAATATACATATTTTGATAATGTTCCACTCCTCCACCTATAGGATTCATCACAAATAAAACGCCTTTCTTTTTTGGAGCACCAGCACTCTTCGACACCGCTCTCCCTCCTTGATTTAAATTTTTCATCTTATCATTTCAACTCGTTTTCTTCAATAATTTATAAATATATATTTTCGCAAACAAAAATATTCCACCATTTATTTTCACATAAAATAATAAGACAAGATTATGCCTTTCGTTTCAAGTAACCGCTACAATAAGATGAATGATTACTAAAGTTTATTTCCGTCATCTTGAGCAAATCACCTACATCCGGTTCGGTTTACTTAGACATTTTATATTTTTCATACGTATATACAATTATCAAATTTAAGTAATCCTTTTTATTACTTCCTCAACACTTGCTCTCCCATCTGAAGCATAATAGAAAAACGCTATCCTTTTTGCATATTTTTGCAAAAAGGATAGCGTTTTTTCTTTATGTTATATGGATATAAGCTTATCTTAGTTTGATGAACATGTGTGGTGCATTTCCACCTAAAATATTACATCTAATTTCAACTCTAATTCTTCATTACCCTAAAATATGATACCCAGAATCCACATGAATGTTCTCACCAGTAACTCCAGTTGCTAGATCACTGAATAAGAATAACGCTGTGTTACCTACTTCTTCTTGTGTTACGTTACGACGAAGTGGTGCGCGTTCTTCGATTTGTTTTAAGATGCTGTTGAAGTCGCCAACACCTTTTGCTGATAGCGTACGGATTGGACCTGCTGATACAGAGTTTACGCGAATGTTGTGTTGTCCTAGATCGTTTGCTAAGTATCTTACACTCGCGTCTAGTGATGCTTTTGCAACACCCATTACGTTGTAGTTTGATACTACGCGCTCTCCGCCAAGGTATGTTAATGTAACGATGCTGCCGCCTTCTGTCATTAATGGCTTCGCCGCTCTTGCAACTGCTGTTAATGAGAATGAGCTAATGTTTTGTGCAAGTAAGAAGCCGTCGCGAGATGTATCAACGAATTCACCTTTTAAGTCATCACGATTTGCAAATGCGATGCAGTGTGCTAATCCGTGAACAACTCCAACTTCTTCTTTAATCGATTGGAAGCAACGTGCAATATCTTCATCGTTTGTTACATCACATGGTAAAACAAGTGATTGTTGTCCTTCTAATGATTCTGCTAGGTCACGTACGTTCTTTTCTAGACGCTCACCTGCATATGTAAAAATTAAATTTGCTCCTGCCTCATGTAGTGAACGAGCAATTCCCCAAGCGATGCTTCGTTGGTTCGCAACTCCCATTACAATAATGTTTTTTCCTTTTAAGTTGAGAAGATTCATTTATTTATCCCCCTAAATTCATTAAATAACCATCAGTTATTAGTACCTGGTAATATATTTATATCATATCACAAATTCAAAATAAGGCAAAACAAAATTATTAGTATGACTGGTTCTTTACTTCTCTTTTGCTCTTTCACTTTCCTGCAATGATATAATTTCAATCTTTCTTATGTTACATGTACTTGCTATATAGATTGCGAATATGAAAGATAAAAGGGGAACCGCACTCATTTTCTTCCTTTATTTTAAACATGGCATGGGGCTAAAATAGGCACTGACCGCTTCTATCCACGGGCGGATCCTCTCTCCCATCTAAAAAAGAAAGGTTTTATCTCTATTTATGTTTATATAATCTAACATCTCACAATCAAAATCAAAACAACATATTTGCAAACCACTCAAAATCCGCTAATATGGTAATAGCGTCTTTTTTTCATTTCACAAAGAGTAATAGAAAGGACTACGTACGGTGAAAGACAAGAATTCCCAATATCGAATAGATTACATATTGATCCTGATTGTACTCGCAATTGCAATTGTTAGTTGTTTTGCCATTGCAAGTGCTCAACCATCTTTACCACCAGCCTTACAAAAAGTAAACTTTGTAGCAAAACAAATTCAATGGTATGTCATTGGGTCCATCGCAGTTGTTGCAATTATGGTTATTGATTTTGACCGATATAAGCAAATTGCTTGGTATTTGTATGGATTTGCGATGATTTTACTTATTGGACTTGAATTAAAAATCCCTGGAGCTGTAACAATTAAAGGTGCTACTGCTTGGTACAGTGTGCCAGGTCTTGGTAACTTCCAGCCTTCCGAGATTATGAAATTATTTTTAATCATTGTTATTGGCCGCATTATCGTCAATCATAATGAAAAATATCCGTTTCGCTCTCCACGCGAGGATTTAATTTTACTTGGGAAAATATTCGGCGCAAGTTTACCGCCGCTACTTTTAATTGCGAAAGAACCTGATTTAGGAAATACAATGGTTATTTCAGCAATGATTGCAGCAATGATTTTAGTTTCAGGTGTACGCTGGCGCTTTATTTTCGGCTTAGCTGGAATCGTAGTAGCAGCTGCTTCTACGCTAACGTATATTTATTTTGAACATACAGCATTCTTTAAAGAACATATTTTAAAAGAATATCAATTAGATCGTTTTTACGGCTGGCTAGCACCATATGAATACGAAACACAAGGATATCAGTTGAGGCAATCTGTTTTAGCAACTGGATCAGGTGAATTGCATGGTAAGGGTTGGGAAAATGGTCAAGTATATTTCCCGGAACCGCATACCGATTTTATTTTTACAAACATTGCCGAGCAATTCGGATTTTTAGGAGCAAGTGTTGTTATTTCACTTTTCTTCCTTCTTATTTATCGAATGATTCATATTGCTTTAGAAAGTAATGATCCATTCGGTAGCTATTTATGTGCAGGAACGATTGGGATGTTTACATTCCAAGTATTCCAAAATATCGGGATGACGATTGGATTACTTCCGATTACAGGGATTACGCTTCCTCTTATGAGTTATGGAGGTAGTTCCTTACTAACATATATGATTGCGATTGGCTTCATACTGAACGTACGATCGCGAACGAAAACATTTATGTTTGACTAACCATATCCACTTGGATATGGTTTTTTCTATATCCACTTTAGGTATACTAAGAAAAACTCGAAATGGGGGTTACAATATGAAGTACGACATTATCGGAGATATCCACGGCTGTTTAGAAGAGTTTCAATCATTAACAGCGCAGCTCGGTTATAACTGGGATAGCGGTCTTCCTGTCCATCCAGAGAAGAGACAGCTTGCTTTTGTCGGAGATATTACTGACCGTGGCCCGGCATCCCTTCGCATGATTGAAATTGTGTGGGAGCTTGTTATGAATAAAAAAGAAGCCTATTATGCTCCTGGGAATCATTGCAACAAACTGTATCGTTATTTTATTGGACGTAAAGTACAAGTATCACATGGTTTAGAAACAACTGTCGCTGAATATGAAGCATTACCTACTCGTGAGCAAAAAATAGTGCAGAAAAAGTTTATTGATTTATATGAACAATCTCCTCTCTACCATGTATTAGATAACGGTAAACTCATTGTCTGTCACGCTGGTATTCGCCAAGATTATATTGGAAGGACTGATAAGAAAGTCCAAACTTTCGTATTATACGGTGACATTACAGGAGAAAAACATCCCGATGGTTCACCTGTCCGCCGTGATTGGGCGAAGCATTATGAAGGGGAAGCGTGGATTGTATATGGACATACACCTGTCGCAGAACCCCGTTTTGTAAATCATACGGTAAATATTGATACAGGTGCTGTATTTGGCGGGAAATTAACAGGACTGCGTTATCCAGAGATGGAAACTGTTTCAGTTCCTTCTTCGATGCCGTTTGTATCAGAAAAATTCCGTGCAATTACATAATAAAGTCTTGCCGCGTTTAAAGGATTTACCGTCTAAATGCAGAATGCCAAAAAAAGAAAAGGAAACAAAAAACAACTCCAAAATCAACTTTAATTGTAGATTTTGGAGTTACTTTACGTTTATTCTATGCTTGTTTCTAAAGTTAAATCTGTATAGGAATTATCCTCACCTATATTTAAGATTACTTCACATTGACGTAATCTCAATTCAAAGAGCGTTATAGAATCATGATAAACTTCAGGATTTGATTTCATTTTATGCAGTGTATCTTGTTTTTCTTGTATTTCTAAATGAGTGTTTTCTACAGCTTGTTTCAACGAGCCAAATGGATTTCTAAAGAATATATTAATATCCCGCTCTAGTGCGTTTTCAAACAGCTCAAATTGCAAGAAAAATTTGTTCATAATAGAAGCCGTTACATCTGTATAATCTTCATTTTCTAAATACTGTTTGTATTTGTTATATAGCATAGCTTTATTTTTAGGAAGAACTCCAAATAATTTACCGGCACTTTTCAGTAAAAATTGTGCTGGTGTAAATCGGCGTAAGATATTTACTTCTTCCATTTGTATTCTAGTTGTCATTCTATCAGTATCTCTGCGCCAGTCATCAAGCACTTTAAAGTCACATTCTAACTGTATTCGATTTTCTCCACATAAAGAATTAAGTCCTTCACTGATTTCTTCTAAGTACGATTGACTTTGAAGGAACTCGTTATTAGAAGTTTCAATCCAATTTTGCATAGAGCGAGCAAGATTAGGTAACACAGTTTGTTCTAGATATTTTTGAACTCTTTCGTTCATCGCTGTATTTAGTTCAATATCAATGTGCCCAAAATCGCTTTCTTCACTAATTAAATCAGAACAACTCTGCAATAGTTTCGGAATATGTTCTGTAAGATCATTCGTAATTTCGTTTTTCATTGTACGATATGATTCTGTAATTAAATGAATTTTTTCCTTCTCAAAAGCAGTAAGGTTATTAATACAACCATTTAGTTTAACTAACATATCTTCATTCCAATTAATAGAATCCACTAGATCATTTTCCATCTCGACGCGTTTATCCAAAAGATATGTAATTGTTTTTCGAATGAAAAACAATAGCTTTTCAGTACGTTCTGCATCGATGTTTTTATGGTTAAAGTTAAAATGAATAAACTCAGTTAAATCATTTAGTTGTTGACTGTTTGTATATAACGAAGAGTAAGGGAAAACTCTCGCATACGGAAAATATGCGTTTATTCTCGCTTGCGTATCATGTATAACTCTATTCACTTCTACTTCACTATAAATGTTATCGATTTTATTTAATAAGAAATGAATTTGTAGATTTGGTATATGTTCTTGGATACTTAATAGAATGTCACGTTCTTTATCAGTAAAAGGTGAATCCGCATTCAATACGAATAATAATTCGTCTACAGAATTCAAATATTCGAGTATCTCATCTCTAGTGTCGTTGTTCCTATTAAAGCTAGGTGCAACAACGAATGTAAGTTTATTTTTACCTAAAAATCTACATGGTAATTTAAATTCAACACATGCTCTATCTCTATATGTTTGGCGATGCATGGACATCATGTTATAGAAATCCGAGAAATTCTCAGTTGTTGTAATTGCTGCATCTGTTATCGCGTTAATTTCTGTATGAGCGTCATTTTTAAAGACAACTACATTTGAGATTGAGTTTTCTAATATATTTTCTCCTAGTATAGAGTTAATAAATGAAGCTTTTCCATTTCCTGAAGTTCCAGTTACTAAAAGGCGATTTGTTCTTAAATCTGCAAGCTCACCAACTAACCATCTAAATCGATGACCCATTTCTAAATCATGTTTTTGTGCCCACTGTGTAATAGATTCAAAAAGATGTAAACTATGCTCTAAGCCATTCACATGATTAATAGAATATGACAGTAGGCTTGCCGCATGTTTTATATTTTCTGAATCTATTTTGGAAGGGAAACTCTCATTCCATGCCAATACTGCTGCAGATGGAAATACAGAATGAGACGGATTGGCTATCTTTAACCAATTTGTTAAAAAGTTAGGAATGATATCCTGTAATTGTCTTAGCATATATTGACCTTGAATTAATTCAAAGTACGTTTCTTCGTAAAGAGCAGAAATTTCGTCCCATCTATTGGACGAATGTATTTCAATATGTAATAAAAATTCATTTATTGTTTTAAGCCATAATAAGTAATTTTGTTCATTTTTATAGCTGTGCCAAAGCGATGAAACAATTTGCGTAAATTGTACTTGATCTACATTATTTAATGTAGCTAATACTTGATAAAAATAGTCTGGTGAAAGATTTTTAGTAAATCCTTTATCGATATATTCTTTTAGAACCTCAAACCATGGAAAAGATTCTGTTCGAATTAACTCATTCACAGCAAGCTCTACTGCACTGTCAAAATCCTGCTGTTCTTCATAAAAGGAACGTGCAATTGTTGTGACGTTTGGATAATCGGGATTTAAAGAAACCGCTTCTTTAATAACACCGAAAGCTGAATCAAGATTATTTTGCTCGATGTAAAGAGACAGTAATTGCAGTACAATTTCAGTCATAAGTATTTTGTTATCAGTAGTAATCGAGGTATAAACATTTTCAGCAACTGATAATTGGTCAAGTTCGAAATAAGCATCCGCAATATTTTTTTGTGCCCATGGCGCTAATTCATTACTGACTTTCTCCCATTTAAAAATAGCTGTTTCAAAATCTTGATGGTGATAATAAAATTCACCCTGTGCAAAACGAATATAAGATCCATCGGAAATCTCATTTTTTTGTTCGTTTAAATATGCTTCTCCAAGTACTTGAAGAGGTGGATTTGTTTCATTCTCCATTAGGAATGTTTCATAATATGTCTTTTTTATTAATTGTTTTTCTAATCTCATTTTTTCCCCCACTACATCTTGAAAAGTACATTCTTCTCCATATGTCAACACTTTTTTTATTTATGCTTTTTATTTTAACAAAGAATTTCTTTTGGAAAATTTCACTTTTCTTTCATTTTTTAAGTAAGATTGAATTTTAATGAGAAAAGTTTCAGTTTTTTTTCAAATTCCTTTCAGTTGTGAAACAACATTGGGTGTTCCTAATAACTTAATATGAATATAATATTCCATGTAGAGTTCGTTATAAAAACAATATATAGTGAATATGTATTCCACGAAGCACGTATTATTATTGGATAAAAAATTCGATCGTCCTGATCCAGATGGAGAACTAAAAGGGGTAATTCAAGCCATTTATAACGAACTTGAAGGGCTTTATGTTTATCGTCATATTCGTGATGAACTTACGAATCGCGGACACAAAGTAAATCATACATACCATAAAAGAATTAAGACAAAACGAAAGGGCATGAGCCCGGTACAATACCCAGGCCCATGCCCCAAAAGCTACCTAATGAAATAACCTGTCTAACTTTTTTCGGTCACTTCAATACTCAAGGCAGCTTATTTCAATAATTCTTTCATATCTTCCGGCACATCCGCATGAAATGTCATCTGTTTTTCTAAAATAGGATGATAGAACGTTAAACTCGTACTATGGAGCGCTTGTCGCCCTATCTGCGACTTACTCCCTCCATACAAGTCATCTCCTAATAGCGAATGGCCTAAATATGCCATATGTACACGAATTTGATGCGTTCTTCCTGTTTCTAACTGCAATGAAACTCGCGTCTTATCAGAAAATCTCTCTAGCACTTGAAAATGCGTAACTGCCCTTTGGCCGTCTTCACATACAATTCGTTCAATAATACTATCATCTTTTCTTCCAATTGGCGCATCAATCGTTCCTGATGCTTCTATCAATTCTCCATGAACGATTGCTTCGTAAGTTCGTTTCACTTGCTTTTGCTGATGCTGTTTTGATAAAAGGTGGTGAATGAAACGATTTTTTGCAATCAGCATAAGTCCTGACGTATCACGGTCGAGTCGCGTTACGATATGCACTGTACTTGCGAGATTCTGCTTATTATAATGATAAAGTAGCGCATTGGCGACACTTCCTGCTGGGTGTTCCCTAGACGGAATCGTAGACATGTATGGCTCTTTATTCATCACCAGTACAGATTCATCCTCATATAGGACGTGTAAAGGAATATTTTCAGCAAGCATTCCTTCGCTTCTCTCCTCAACTGGAAAGAACACTTGTAATTCTTCCCCAGTCTGTAATACGTGCCGCACTGTCGCATGCTTACCGTCAACTTCAATTGCCCCGCCTTGGAACTTTATATCTGTCAAAGCAGCTTTAGAGATCCCTTTCACTTTTAGAAACTCCCGGATGAGCATTCCCTTCTCTGCTTCTGTCATACACCATTTTAATGTAAATCTTCTCAAATGCATAAATCCTCTCTACTCACCCGCAACAAACGAATCGCGGACACGTTTCCAAAATGGGAACGGACGAAAACGAACAAATCTTACCTTCTCGTTTGCAACGCGGTATTGAATTGACTTTACATCTTGATGCACCATCGTTAAATGATCCACTGTAATTTGTAAATTCATTCCTGCAGTTGGTTTTAGAACACATGTATGATGCTTCGGTAAAACGAGCGGTGAACCAACTGTACGGAACACACGATTATTAATCGAAGCCATTTCTGCAATTTGAATCGCTTCAATAGAAGGATGAATAATCGCTCCGCCTAGCGCTTTATTGTACGCTGTACTTCCCGAAGGAGTAGAGATACAAAGACCATCCCCGCGGAATGTTTCAAAATATTCCCCGCGAATTTCTACCTCTGTTACTAATGTACCTTCTGCGCTTTTCACTGTCGCTTCATTCATTGCTAAATATTGCGATTCTTTACCGCCATTCACATAGCGAATAATGACTTCTAAAAGCGGGTATTCCACTACTTGAAACGGCGTTTTAGCAATCGCGATAACAAGTTTTTCTACCTCTGTAGGCAACCAATCGGCATAAAATCCTAAATGCCCTGTATGTACACCGACAAATGCAGTCTCATCTAATCGGTTATAATAGCGATGAAACGCATGTAAGAGCGTGCCATCTCCCCCAACAGAAATGACAATATCCGGCTTTGCTTCATCCATTGTAAATCCAAAATCCTGCAAGTAATTGGTCATTGTACTTGCAAGTGCGTTTGATGATTGATCTCCCTTTGACATAATTGCAAATTTCATCGCCCAACACCCTTTAGTTTATGATTCGGACTCTTTCGCTTCTTGTTTGCGCGAAAAAATCTTTTGTGCTTCTTGAATTTCAAGACGAATCGAAGACATTTCTTCATCTAATAAAAATGCAGCTTCTGCCGCACGCTGAAGACGTACTTTAATATCTTCTGGAAAACGCCCACTATATTTGTAATTTAAAGAATGCTCAATTGTTGCCCAAAAATTCATTGCTAGCGTGCGAATTTGAATTTCAACTAATACTTTTTTCTCTCCGCAAATCGTTTGAACGGGATAACTAATTACAACATGATACGAACGATAGCCACTTTCTTTCTTTTGCGTTACATAATCTCGTTCTTCCACAATTTCAAAGTCATTCCGTTTTCGAAGATATTCAACAACAGGCTTAATCTCA
Source organism: Bacillus cereus (assembly GCF_002584535.1). Classification (GTDB taxonomy): domain Bacteria; phylum Bacillota; class Bacilli; order Bacillales; family Bacillaceae_G; genus Bacillus_A; species Bacillus_A arachidis. Next base: position 50,264 of record NZ_NUOT01000062.1, on the reverse strand, counting down.
TCAACAAATTGACACATCATCCGAAGACCAGCAATGTCCTGCATTTCTTCTCCGAGCCGGTCAAGCGGTACATTTCGCTTTTCCGCCTTATCAATAATGCTTGCAACCGACTTCACTCGACCTGTTACGAATTCAATCGGAGAGTGTTCTGTTAACATTGTAAACTGAGAACGCATTCCTTTTAATTTCACTTTTAGCTCTGCCACCGCCTGGTGATATGGCGCTAAAAATTCTTCCCAATTACGATTCATTTCAACCACCACCAAAGTCAATCCATTTGCTTATAAAAATACTTTTTCTACAGCCGTTACAAGCTCTTCCCCATAATTTGCATTACCTTCAATATTTTCAATTAAATATTCTACTTCTTCCTTCAATTGCTCTAACTCAATTTCAGTATTATTTACGCGAACAAACATCGTTTTATCATTCTTCATTGCATCTTGCATTGCTTCCCAGCATGTATGCGGAATACTTACATAAATGAAAGATGATTCGTTTTCTAAAATATATAAAAATGATAAATGATCTGAGTCTACAAGTACGTGATTACGTGCTGTTAACTCCTCCACTTGTATTTCAGTATTTTCCGCACAAAAAATAAGAGCATTTTCTCTTTCTTCTACGCTCTTAACTTGAATTTTATTCTGCATGCTCTAACTCCTCCATATCAACTTCCTGTCTTACTTCACACTATTATTGTATCATAACATAGACGCAAACAAATAAAACATTGAACCAAATTTGTGAAAAAGCGATAATGTCTAAAGAATTATTTTTAAGAAGGAGCCTAAACCATGACACAAGAAATTGAAATTGAATTTAAAAATATGGTCACAGAAGAAGAATTTCAAGTATTATGTAACGCCTTTTCCATTCAATCACTTGCAGAGCAAGTGAATCATTATTTTGAAACACCTCAGTTCTCTTTAAAAACAGCGGGCTCTGCTCTTCGTATTCGCTATAAAGGTGGAGCGTATACACTCACTTTAAAACAACCCGCTAAAGTTGGATTACTAGAAACTCATCAATCTGTAACAAAGCAGGAAGCAATGCAAATGATGGAAACAAATCAGCTCATTACGGGCCCTGTGCTAGATCAATTACATAAACTTCAAATCCCTGTTTCTACTTTAGCTTATATGGGAAGCTTAACAACAAAGCGAGCAGAAACTACATTCGAAGGCGGCACACTTGTATTTGATCATAGTTTCTATTACAATCACGATGATTATGAACTTGAGTATGAAGTACAAAATGAAGCAGCGGGCAAAGCGGCTTTCCTCAATTTGTTAAACAAATATCATATACCTGTTCGTCATACAAAAAATAAAGTGCAACGCTTTTTTCTTGCAAAACAAAACGAAGCACGCTAAAGTGAAACTTCCATGAGCGAACGTTTTTCTCACTGATGGTTAGCCCTCACCAATCGGGCTCTTACGGTCAGTAAGACCCTAACTGATTAAAGTTTCACTTTATTTTAAGCAAGAGATTGTACGAAAGCTGTTTAGTTGCTCTTCGTGACAATCCATTGCTACAATAGATATACATTTGATGGAAAAAGGAGTTTATACAGGATGAACAAGCAACCGATGACACCATTTGAAGCAATTGGCGGTGAACAAGCCATTGCAACATTAGTCGATACGTTTTATTCCTATGTCAGTAAACACCCTGACTTATCTCCGATCTTCCCAGACGATTTGACAGAAACAGCCAGGAAACAGAAGCAATTTCTAACGCAATATTTAGGTGGACCGAATTTGTATACAGAGGAACATGGTCACCCTATGCTAAGAGCACGCCATCTCCCTTTTGAGATTACACCAAAGCGAGCAAAAGCCTGGTTAGCATGTATGGAACAAGCGATGGAAGATACGGGAGTACACGGGCAGATTCGAGAATTTGTTTTTGAACGTTTAACATTAACTGCGCAGCATATGGTCAACACTCCAAACGAAACAGGTGAAGCGTAATGGATAAACAGGAAGCAAAGCATATACGCATTCCTTCTCTTTCCAAGTGCGAACATAAATCTGTAGAAGCCTATTTGTTTATTGATCCGCTCTGCAAAGATTGCTGGGACATTGAACCAGTTATTATTAAGTTATGGCTCGAATACGGAACATATTTTTCGATTCGGCACATATTAACCGGCAAAGTGGAAGGGGCAATCGCCTCCCCACACAAATGGAATAAACCTGCTAATATTCGATTTGTGTGGGAAAAAACAACAAGTTTGCAAGGCTTTTCATGTGATGGAAAAGTGCATATGCAAGATGCCTCATCTACACCGTATTTAGTTTCTATTGCAATTAAAGCAGCTGAGTTACAAGGCCGAAAAGCAGGTTCGAAATTTTTGCGGAAACTCCAAGAATACATTTTTCTTGAAAATGTATCAAAACCAGATTTAGAATTACTACTTGCTTGCGCAGAGCAAAGCGGTATTGATGTAGAAGAATTTAAAAAAGATTTGCATTCAATTAGTGCAAAAAAAGCATTCCAATGTGATCTAAAGTTCACAAATGAAATGCACATCACCGAAATCCCTTCTCTTGTATTCTTCCATGCAAATTCAGATGAGGAAGGCATTAAGATTGCGGGCATTTATTCATATAATGTATACGTACAACTCTTAAAAGAACTTGTAAAATTTGATATCGAGCCTGCTCCGTTACCACCACTAGAGACATTGCTAGAGATGGCTCAATTTATGTCATCTAAAGAAATTGCATTTATCTATGACTGCTCGGAGCAAGAAATAGAACGCGAGCTCAAAAAATTGTCATTAAAAAGAAAAGTACGAATGGTTGAAGTAAAATGTGAGCGTTATTGGAAATGGATTGCAAAAGAAAAAGACCTGGTGTAAACACCAGGTCTTTTTCTTTACGGCTTATAAAAATATTAAAGGGGATGGGAGAAATTTTCACGTTCAAACAAAGGGGTATATGTTTGTATGTGAATTCGTTCACATCTATTATATTACAAGATTCGACGTCAGATGACAACCCTTTTTGTCGAATTTCACACTTCTGTCACATTCTAAACGTTTTCATTACTGAATAAGCTATAAAAAGAAACTTTTTAGGAGGGATTTGATGAAAAAAACACATATCTTCTTTCTTCTTTTTTGTACTTGTATTTCTTTTTTCCTGTACATCCTTTCACTATTACAAGCATTCCCAAAGATTATTGCCTTGCCGCTTTTGTTTGCAATCATCTTCGTTAGCCTCTCTTATTTCAATCATAGAAAGCGTTTTAAAGGTTTTTAAAAAGAACGCTATGTTAAATTTCTCTGTTGATATTCGAAAGTAACAGACGATTGTTCTTCATACAAAAAGTACGAGAGCGGTTTGTTTCGCATGACACTGAAGGACATCACCTAAGAAATTAGAAAGTTAAGCATAGCAAATCAATACGTCCTGAAAGAGTTCTTTGAACAAATCAGAGCTCGAAATGACGATACAACAGTTAGTAAAATGATGCTTGAAAACTATCTGTTCTCAACGGAAATGACGTATGATACACTTTAATTATCAGAATTTACAAAATTAAATTCTTTTAGAGAACTAGCAAGATAAGATTTCAATTGTTAGATATTATTAAAAGTAGGTGAGGGATTGAATTTTAGTAGAATGGGATTTGAAATGATAGACCCGAAAGAAAACTTAGATTTTGGATTTGAAGATATAGCAGGTTTATCCAGAGGATGTAAATTTTCTGATTGCACACATACAAGCGAGCCACACTGTGCCGTTAAAAAAGCCATTTCAGACGGTACTCTTTGTGAAGATACATTTAATCACTATTATAGAGATAAAAACGAGGCAGAATATGTTTCTAAACAAAAGAATAAAACAAAAGCTGTTGACTACATGAAACAACTGAAACTCTTTCAAAAAACGTAGTTAAGATGAAATTGATAAATAATCAACACGATCGTTTAACATACTTGGACCGATTTTTCTATTTAATAATCGAGGGCTTAACAAAACAAGGGAACTCCATCAATAGGAGTTCCCTTACTTTTTACTGAAATCAACAATATTATGTAACAAGGCTAAAAAGAAAGAAGGCGAGAATTTCCCTCTCGCCCTTCTTCTTTCATTATTATTTCCCTTCAAATAATAATGCTTCTAATTCATTTAACTTTTCCTCAAATACTTGAAGTGCTTCTTTAACAGGCTCTGGAGATGCCATGTCTACTCCTGCTTTTTTCAGTACTTCAATTGGATAATCAGAGCTTCCAGCTTTTAAGAATTCGTTAATATAACGCTCTACAGCTGGTTGCCCTTCTTCTAAAATTTGTTTTGATAAAGCTGTTGCCGCACTAAATCCTGTTGCATATTGATATACATAATAGTTGTAATAGAAGTGCGGAATACGAGACCACTCTATACCAATTTCTTTATCGATGACTAAAGCATCGCCAAAGTATTTTTTATTTAAATCATAGTAAATTTCCGTTAACATATCTGGCGTTACTGCATGACCTTCTTGCACTTTTTTATGAATGATATGCTCGAATTCAGCAAACATCGTTTGACGGAATACAGTTCCACGGAATCCCTCTAAATAATAATTTAGTAAATATAAACGCTCTTTCTTATCTTCTGTCGTTTTTAGTAAATAATCATTTAAAAGTGCTTCGTTACAAGTTGATGCAACTTCTGCAACGAAGATTGAATAGTCACCATAAACATGTGGTTGTACTTTTCTTGTATAGTAGCTATGCACAGAATGACCAAACTCATGTGCAAGTGTAAATAAATTGTTTACATTATCGTGCCAGTTCATTAAAATATACGGATTTGTTCCATATGCACCAGATGAATATGCACCGCTTCGTTTTCCTTTGTTTTCATATACGTCTACCCAGCGGTTTTCATATGCTTCTTTCAAAATTTCAACATACTCATCCCCAAGGACGTTTAATGACTTGAGTAGAATGTCTTGTGCTTCTTCATATTTCACATTCATTTTCACTTCTGGTACAAGCGGTGTATATAAATCGTACATATGCAATTCATCAAGACCTAATGCACGTTTACGAATGTCAATATATCGGTGCAATAAATGTAAGTTGTCATTTACCGTCTTAACAAGCTGGTCATATACTGTTTCAGGAATGTTATTATTGCTTAACGCTGCTTGGCGTGCCGAATCATATTTACGAACGCGCGCATTAAAATTATTGCGTTTCACCGCACCGCTAAGTGTACTTGCAAATGTATTTTTATATTTCCCATACGTTTCATACACTGCATGGAATGCATCATGACGAACACGAGGATCATCACTTTCTAAAAATTGAGTATAACGACCATGTGTTACTTCTACTTCTTCACCATTCTCATCTTTAATAGATGGGAATTTCAAGTCCGCATTATTCAGCATACCAAATGTATTACTTGATGCACTCAGGACTTCAGATGCTTCAGCTAACAATGCTTCTTCAGCTTCTGATAGTACGTGTGGACGCTGACGTGTAATTTCTTCTAAAGCATGTTCATATACACTTAATTCTTTGTTTTCTTGTAAGAAGGATTGTAACTTTTCTTCTGCAATTGTTAAAATTTCAGGAACGATATACGCCGTGCTGCTGGCAGCTTGAGAATATAAGTTGCTTGCACGATCATTTAACGCTTGATAAACAGAATTTGTTGTATCTTGATCGTAACGCATATGAGCATATGTATATAATTTTTCTAATCTCATCGAAACTTCATCTTCATACTGTAAAGCCGCTAATAATGAATCAGCAGAATCACCTAGTTTCCCTTTAAATTCAGCTAACTTCGGCAATAACTCTTTCACTGCTTGAAATTCTTTTTCCCATTCTTCATCCGTTTGGAAAATATCTTCCAAGCGCCATGTGTTCATTTCCTCAATCTCACTACGGTCCGGCAATGCTTTTGCTGTTTTTTGATCAGCCATATTATAAACCCTCCTTCGAATCTCTATTTAGTACAATTCGATTCTTGTTATGTAATTCCTTCCATGTACTCTCTTATTATATCCGCTTTTCCTTCTCTCATGTTGTACTTTGTTTCGAATAACGATAATGCATGCGACAAACAAATCGCATCATATTCTTGTATCTCCTCTTCCGTTTTCAGTATCATAAATTGCCTGATTTTTCGGTACTTATGCACATTCACCATTTCAATCATTCCTGCTTTACATAAAAACGTTATATATTCTAGAATCGCTAACCTCCATACATTTTGCGAAAAATAAGGTAACGTACGCCGCTGAATATTACGTCTTTTATTTACATAGGAAAAAACGGCATGTAATGAAAAGTATTCTCCAGTTTTAAATTTACCAATGAAATCTATACAAAGAAGAGCTTGCCATATAAAAGGATGTGTTTGAAACGCAAATGCAGATGGAAGAGGAACACCAATTTCAGATGGAAAACAAGAAGGTGAAAGATGATATTGATATAAAAGGTGTAAAAGTGATTTATGACTATAATTCCAAATTGGAAGGACATTCGTTCGAAAATAAATCTTTTTCTTTTGCCACTCCCGCTCCAATCGTTCTTTCGTAATGACTGCTTGGCAAAAGAGCTCCTCAAAAGTAACGGTGCGCACCGAAAAATGAGTGATGTGTGAAAAATAAACATTTGTAGAAAACGGCGTAAGCAGTTCGCATTTCATAAATGATTTTGTATTTGGACAAAAAAAGAGAAGGAAAGGCTGAGGATAAGATTGTATGCAGAGAAAGTGAAACGAGGATAATGAAATCCAGTAAGCAGAGTGCTTTTTCATTTGATTTCTACCTAATATCCAAATGATTTGTATTCCTGCTTTCCAATAGGAAGAAGTTCGTTTTAATAACTGTTCCGTGGATAAAGAGGCACATTGATATTCAATTGCAATCTGTCTCTCTTTCATTTCAATAAAAAGATCGGGTCTTTGGCGAATCCCTGGGAGGTAATGTTCGATTTTCACATGAAACCCTTGTGACCTAAGCCATTTATATAACTGTTCCTTCCCGCGCATATGATAAGCAGATTCCGGCTCAGATGAAACGAGGCACTGATTTACTTTCTTATGAGCAAAATGCCATCTCTTTTGCTTACCTAACTTGAGTTGTACCTCCCGCCCGCAAACCGGACAAAAAAAGCGCTCTTTCTTTCGCATTGCAAGCAGTTCCTTTTCATCTCGGCTTTCAAGAAGGTGAACCTTCCCTCCATTTTCTCTCCTTGCGACAAACATCATACCACATCCTTTCTATATTGCTTTGTATTCTACAATTTATTACAAATTCCTTTCTAAACAAAAAGAGGACATCCTTGTAAGAATATCCTCTTCTTCATAATAAAGGCGATAGTAAACGGTACGCTGATTCCACAATCCTCCTATGAAGACGGCGTCTATGAAAGCGATCCACATGAATTTCACTTGATACTTGTAAATCATCTTCAAAATCTTTAACAAGCTTTCGAATACTATTTGTATCATATAAAAAGGCATTCACCTCAAAATTTAAATGGAAGCTTCTCATATCCATGTTCGCTGTACCAATTGATGCTAAATCAGAATCAACAATGACAATCTTACTGTGCAGGAAACCTTTTTCATATTCATATATCTTTACCCCTGCATCTAATAACTCTGGAAAATAAGACCTCGATGCATAAAATACAGTCCGTTTATCTGGTTTACTCGGCATTAATAAACGGACATCAATGCCAGCAAGAGCTGCTACTTTTAATGCAGATAAAATATCATCATCTGGAATAAAATATGGTGTAGCAATCCAAATGGACTTCCTTGCCGAAGCAATCATTGCAAAATAAAGATGCTTAATTGTCTCCCATTTATTATCCGGCCCGCCTGCAACAAGTTGTACACCGCCCCAATGATCTCCATCAACAGCTTTCGCCTGTAAATATTCAGGTGCTAATACAGCTTCACCTGTCATATAAAACCAATCTTGCAGGAATATGAGTTGCAAACTTTGAACTGCTTCACCTCGTAAATATAAATGTGTATCTCGCCAAAATCCAAAATATTTATTTTTCCCTAAATATTCATCACCAATATTTAGCCCGCCTACAAACCCCTCATTTCCATCAATCACAACGATTTTCCGGTGATTTCGGTAATTAATTTTATCGTTTAAAATTGGAAAACGAACCGGAAAGAATGGAATCATTTCTACACCTGCATCGTTTAGTTCATCAATATAAGCATTTGACAGTTTGAAACTTCCAACCGCATCATATAAAAAACGGACGGTAACACCTTCCTGCGCCTTCTGCATTAAAATCTCTTTAATTTGTGTACCGAGCTTATCATCACGTACAATATAATATTCCATATGAATATGATGCTTCGCTCTTTGCAATCCTGCTAAAATCGATTGAAACGTTTCATCACCATTCGTTAACACTTTTGTTTCTGTCTGAAATGAAATATTTAAGGCGCCAAGCCTATCCGCTAAACGAAATAATAATTCTTGATGTTTATGATTTTGCAAAATGCGTTCGTTATAATCATCATGCCCTTTGTACTGCAAAAAAGCTTGTTCGTCCAAAAGAGCCTTCTTTTGAAACATTCGTTTTCTGCGAAAATTTTGTCCAAATAATAAATAGGCAAAAAAACCAACTACAGGAAAAATGCCTAGTACAATTAACCACGTCAGTGTTTTAGATGGATGCCTGTTTTCTAAGAAAATAACACACCCAATTAAAAATGCAGAAACAGTAAATACGATACTTATAATTCCTAAAAACGAAATATCTTTTATGCCTATAACATCCGAATAAAATGCTACATCAATAAACATGCGTAACGAAACAAACGCTGCGAATAAACCTAGAAAAAAGACAAGTAACTTTAGCGTATTTTTCATTTCTTCCCCCCTACTTACGAAGCATTTCTATTGTCATACCCAGCATATAAAAAACCGATTTCATAATATTGAAATCGGCCTAAGTTTTAGAAGGAAAATGACTGCGAATCGTCTCAAGTGCATGTTCTTTAACGACCTGTTTGCCGTACTCACTTACACGGTGAACCGTTAATGTAGATTCTTCCCCATACTCTAAAATAATACTTAAAATACGGTCAATTTCTTCTTCATCGTGTAGCACTTCATCGAATTCAACATATACATAATAGCGGTCTTCAAACGAATACAATTCATCTTTTATATCTTCAAATATGAGACGATGACTTAAAGAAATGACATCTTCAAAATCATCAAATTTAATTAAAAAGCCTAATGTTCCATCTTCGTTAAAGTTTGTCCCCGCCTCTATCTCTTCCTCTAATTCTTGTTGAAATAGTGATTCAATCCGCTCATCTAGAGGGATATCAATAATTTTATCTAGACCTATTGGTAATTCTAATTTTTGTCCATCCTTTGAAAGCTGCGCTTTTGTTACAAGTACTTCAATGCCTTTATCAAGCGCCTGTACTTGAATCCACAGTGGTCCATCAATAAAGAAATCATCATAATCGTGCGCTTCATCCATCATTTCCCAAAACAATTGTTCGCTTCGTTCACGATTGTACCAGATCTCTTCACGATTAAACCCTCTATCTTCTATATCAATGTACGTAATAAAAAATTTCATCGTATGATCATTAATTCTTTCAATGTCCAAAATACAACTCTCCCTTCCTATTTGGAATTGTTATGAAGGGATTCCCCACTCATATGACAAATCAATAGATTCTTGTACTTTCATTTTATGATAAGATTCTCCAGAATGGAAATAAAATCGTTTTATTTTACAAAAACAGTCATTCGCCTAGATTATTGTTCGCAAATCAAGTATAATTCCTTACTCTTATATATTCCATTATATACACTTACCATATAAACCTCATTAATAAAAAAATGGACATACAATTACACTTCGCACCGTACAATTGTAATAGAGCTGGTCAGGCTTTTTTTATTCTATACATATATCCACACCTGTACTCTTTATTAAAACAGAATAAATGGAGGCAAAATAATGGAGTTAGATTTTTTGACATCTATACTAATGATTGTCGGTATCGATGTTGTATTAGGCGGCGATAATGCAATTGTAATCGCACTTGCAAGCCGAAACTTGCCCGAATCGAAACGAAATAAAGCGATCTTTATTGGTACGGGCCTAGCAATCGTACTGCGAATTCTCCTTACAATACTTGCCGTCTACTTACTCGATATTCCTTTCTTACAGCTTATTGGTGGCATCTTACTTACACTGATTGCCGTAAATTTACTTACTGATAATAGCGATGATCTTTCTTCTATACAAGGAAAAACGACATTATTTCAAGCGATTCGTACAATTGTATTTGCCGATCTCGTTATGGGTTTTGATAATGTCCTTGCGATTGCGGGGGCTGCTCATGGAAATTTCACACTCGTGATTATCGGATTATTAATTTCCATTCCTATTATTATTTGGGGAAGCAAGCTCATCTTACTACTTATGGAGCGTTTTCCTTTTCTCATTTATTGCGGAGGAGCAGTTCTTGCTTACACCGCTGGAAAAATGATCACCCATGAAACACGGCTTACAAACTTTTTTCAGCAAAACCCTATCTTTGCAACAAGTATGCCCTTCCTCTTTATTTTCACAGTATTAACAATTGGATTTATTGTGCAACATATCAAATTAGGAAATGCAAAGTGAAGTTTGTATTTTCTAATTTGATATAAATTTATATAAACTCAAACTGAAAAGCCTTTCTATTTAGGCGGAAGAGAGCATCCTCCCAAGCATAGTAGCAATTTATATAGCCAAAAATCAAAATGGGTTGTATACAAATGAATATATGTATGCGAAAACCTTCTACTTTACAGTAGAAGGTTTTCATATACAAAACTTTTATTATTAATTTACAAGACGCTGTGCTTCACGTAACTGAAATGTTCTTACTGTACGTGGTAAGAAACGACGAATTTCATCTTCGTTATAACCTACTTGAAGGCGTTTTTCGTCAATCATAATAGGACGGCGTAAAATGCCTGGGTAGTCACGAATCATCTTATATAAATCTTGAAGTGGTAAAGATTCTAAGTTAACATTTAACTCTTGGAAAACTTTCGAACGAGTTGAAATGATCTCATCCGTTCCGCTTTCTGTCATGCGTAAAATTTCTTTAATTTCCTCAATCGTTAATGGATCCGAGAAAATATTGCGTTCTGTATAAGGAATATGATTTTCCTCTAGCCATAATTTCGCCTTTCTACAAGACGTACAACTTGGAGAACTATATAGTGTTACCATACAAGACTCACTCTCCTTAAAGAGTACAAATTCTGTACTACTTACAGTTTAAATTTCTATTTTCCAGCAATTCCCCACTATAACTTATCCTACAACATAATGAAAAATTGCCTTACATGTAAACAACAACTTTTAAGCAAGTAACTCTTATTAAACAACAATTACTTTAAATAAGTAACTTCTATAATCATTATACAATAGATTGAGAAAGAAATATACAGGAAATTTCCTTTCTCAATGGGAAAACTCATCTTTCATTAAGCTAAAATTGTCATGGATTTTTCATGGAACAAATCCTTCTACTTTATTAATATATATACCTTTGGTGCTACTTCTTAACATGTTTATAGAAGCTGTCCATCCAATCAACCAGTTGCTAAAGATATCGTTTCCTTACTCTTTTCATCATAAAACAGAGGTGAAATGTAAGACATACGAGCACACAGAACATTTGTTCTTTTCCATTCTATCAAATCCCCTAGTTACTGTCTAGCTTATTTTCAAGTAAAATAAATTTATTTTCTAACTTTTCTTTCTTTTCTTTCTTTTTTTTCATACAATAAAGTTACGGACAGGCAAAAGGAGGAATTCCATATGGTTGCTTTTTTTATTGATTTTGCCATTGTCGCTGCCCTCGTTATTGGAATTACAGCATTGATTGGTGTCATTACAAATGGCATTGGCGAAAAGCTATTTGGCGGGAAAGAGAAAATGAAATTTGTTGATAAAAGTGCGGAAGTACAATCCGGCTGGAAGCAAGTTGGCGGAAAAGGGATTTATAAAAAACGAACATACTAAAAAGAAGCAGGAATTTCTCCTGCTTCTTTTTAAATTATTTTCCTACCGATGCCCATTTGAAGCTTAAATCTCCGCCGTAATTATGTTTATAAATATCTTTCACTGTTCCTCGTTGTAAGTAAGCTGAACTGCGTTGATATACAGGAGCAATTGCCGCATCATCCAGTAGTATTTTTTCTGCTTCAAGTAAACTATTCCAGCGTGCTTGTACATCGCTACCGTCAGTCTTCGCTTTCATAATAATTTCATCGTATTTCGGATTAGAATATTTCATTCTATTTTGCGCACCATCTGTTACAAACATATCAAGATACGTTACTGGATCTGGGAAATCTGGACTCCATAAAGAAAATGTCATGTCATAGTCTCCACTTTCTTCAAGTTTAAGCTTTTGCGCAAATGGCTGTTGCTTAATTTTTAATGTAAAACCAGGTAAGTTCTTTTCTAACTCTCCTTTTAAATACTCCCCTGTTCTCTTAGATAAATCTACATCTTCATTTAATAGCTCAATCTCAATCTTATCTTTTCCTAATTCTTTTTTACCAGCTTCCCAATATTTCTTCGCTTCTTTCGCATTTGCTTTTACTAACTCCCCATTTTCAGCTCGGAAGTCTTTTTTATTTGGCCCAGTAATAAATTTGCTTGGAATTAATCCTGTCGCTTCAGTAGAGCCATTGTTTAAAATCGTCTCAACAAGTGGTTTACGTTCAAAGGCAAGAGAAATTGCTTTACGTATATTTTTATTTGCTAAAGCTTCATTTTTCTGATTGAAACGAAGGTAGGATATAGTAGCTTCATTTTCAGTTTTAAACTCTTTATCCCCTTTATATTTATCAACAAACTCAGATCTCAAAATAGCACGATCTATCGCTTTTGTATCATATAAGTTAATCGATGTTGCCATGTCTTTTACAATATTAAAGTTCACTTCGTCTAGCTTCACTACTTTATTGTCCCAGTATGATGGATTTTTCTGTATTTGGAAATTTCTTTCATGTTTCCATTCACTTAATACAAACGGTCCATTATATAGTGTCGTATTTGCCTCTAAACCAAATTTGTCCCCTTGCTCTTTTGCATACTTTTCATTTACTGGATAGAAAAGTGGATAAATCATTAAATTTTCAAAGTAAGGAACTGGATGTTCTAATTCTACTTCTAATGTATAATCATCAACGGCCTTTATCCCTAATTGATCTGGCGCCATTTCTTTTTTATTAATTTTCTGTGCATTCTTCACATCAAACATGATATATGCTGATACTGCAGCTTTATCTGGATTAATCGCTCGCTGCCAAGCATATACGAAATCTTTCGCTGTTACAGGATCTCCATTTGACCATTTCGCATCTTCGCGTAATTTAAACGTATATTTTTTCCCATCTGCCGATTTTTCACTTGATTTTGCTACACCGGGGACAAGTTTGTCTCCTTTATCAAGGCGGTATAGCCCTTCCATCGTATTATTCATCACTCGTGATGATACTGCATCAGCTGATAATGCTGGGTCCATTGTTGGAATTTCCTGTGTTTCAGTTAAATTGATGACTTGTTTCCCGTTAGCCTTGCCGCTATCCCCTTTTGCACTCGCTTGTGGCTCGTCCTTTTGATAACTACTACACGCCCCTAAAATCATACTCATTGCTAATGTCGATGCTACAAAAACTGGTACTTTTTTCTTCATTCTGCTACCCCTCCCAAAAATGTTAGCCCTTCCATTTTCAAACAGAAAGAAATATATGTATGTTCTAATAATTCATATTATACACATAAATACATTCTTTGTATATTTATTTTCCTATCTTATTAAAATTTTCTGCTAATACAACATTTTTTGCAAACGTTTTATATTGCGTATTTAAACACCTAAAATACTAAATTTAACCACATTTTTAATTATCTAAATTATCAGAGTATAATTAATTTTATATTATATAATATTTTTCGCATGATTATTCCCTTCTCATATACGTTAGTTCTCCCTTTCATCAAGTCTGCAAAACTTTTATTATAATTTCACATGCACCATACATAAATCCATTTTGATTTTTCTATATAGGTTGCTGATCTAAAAAAGATATCTCCACTCTTCTCTCCTTTTGTCTTCACTCGGCATGGGGCTAAAAAAGGATCCGACCGCTTCTATATTTGTACCTATATATGTCCTATTTTTCTTTGAAATATATATTTGTTAACCAAGTTCCAAAATCAATGCAAGTGTTGCTAAAGTGTGTTAAGATACATTTTGTTTAAAAAGATATCAGTAAAGTGAGGGATGATATGACAGAGGTTACATCCAAAAAAGGGCAAGAAGAACAGTTAAATTTATTCTTCTTAACATGGCCCATTTTTTTAGAAGTGTTTCTTTTTATGTTAATGGGGATTGCTGATACTTTTATGCTAAGTGCACTATCAGATGACGCCGTATCAGGTGTTGGAGCTGCGAATCAATACCTTCATATCGCAATCTTAGTACTAGAAGTAATCGGAAATGGGGCTGCTATTGTTGTATCGCAGTATCTTGGTTCTAAACGATATATGGAAGCATCAAAAATATCCGCATTAGCAATCACTTTAAATTTAGGAGTCGGGCTCGTTATAAGCGCAGTTTTTCTTTTATTCTCAAAACATATGATGACTGCAATGAATTTACAAGGTGATGTATTGACTTACGCCCAAAATTATTTATCGATTGTCGGGGGAGCTATTTTTCTTCAAGCCATTATCAATTCACTGGCCGCAATTATTCGTGTTCATGGATTTACAAAACAAGCGATGTTCATTTCACTAGGGATGAATATCCTTCATATTGCTGGAAATTATATACTTATTTTCGGAAAGTTCGGTATGCCTGAACTCGGTGTTCAAGGGGCAGCTATTTCCTCTGCTTTCAGCCGACTTATCGCACTCATTGTTTTCTTCTGGCTACTATATCGCGTCATGGAATACCGCGTCAAATTAAAATACTACTTCACTTTATCAAAAGAATATGTAGGAAAAATCTTAAAAATTGGTATCCCATCGGCTTTTGAGCAAGTTATGTATCAAGCATGTCAAATTGTCTTTTTATATTATGCGACATACTTAGGAACAGAATCCTTGGCCGCAAGACAATACGCGACAAATATTTCAATGTTTACTTATTTATTTGCTATCGCCATCGGAATGGGAACAGCAATCATCGTTGGGCGTCTAGTTGGTGGAAATGCGAAAGATGAAGCATATATACGCGTGTGGAAAAGTGTAAAATGGGCCATCGGTGTCACGTTGTGTATGGTCATTCTCGTCATAACATTCCGTACACAGTTAATGGGACTATTTACAAATAACCATGATATTATCACTTTAGGATCAACCGTTCTTTTATTAAGTATTCTGCTAGAAACAGGGCGAACAATGAATATTGTAATCATTAATTCTTTGCGGGCTGCTGGTGATGCAAAATATCCTGTTTTAATCGGGGCATTCTCAATGGTCTTAATGAGTTTACCACTTGGCTACTTTTTTGTATTTTATTTACATATGGGACTGCCTGGTATTTGGTTAGCCATTGCCATTGATGAGTGGACGCGCGCGATCATCATGTTCTTCCGCTGGAGAAGTAGAGCTTGGGAAAATTATGCACTTGTTAAACCGGAGACTTCTGAAGAGTCAGCACCTGTTCAAGCTTAATACAAAAGGAAATTCATAAAGTATGGGGATCTGACCGCCTACATGAGCTGATGCTCTCTCCCATCCAAAAAGTAAGAGTTTATATCAGTTTTCTAATTTGTATGTATAAAAAAAGAAGCGACCTCCCAGGCCGCTTCTTTTCTATTATTGATAGATTTCTTTATATTTCTTGTATTCTGCTTCGGAACAAAGAACAAAATGTCCTGGACGGATTTCTCGCATCTTTGGCTCTTCATTTCCATATTGATGCTGAGATGGATCGTATACGATACGCTTACGATTGCGCTCGTAATCTGGATCTGGAAGCGGAATTGCTGATAATAGTGATTTTGTATACGGATGAATTGGATTCTCGTATAACTCGTCACTACTTGTTAATTCAACAATTTGACCGCGATACATAACACCAATGCGATCACTGATGTATTTTACCATAGATAAGTCATGGGCGATGAATAAATATGTTAAACCCTTTTCTCTTTGCAGTTGTTTCAATAAGTTTACAACTTGCGCTTGGATCGATACGTCAAGTGCTGAAATCGGCTCATCCGCAATAATAAATTCTGGTTCTACCGCAAGTGCACGAGCGATTCCGATACGTTGACGTTGTCCACCAGAGAACTCATGCGGGAAACGATTGGCATGCTCTTTATTTAAACCAACTGTGTTCAATAATTCATGCACACGATCCATGCGGTCTTTTTTACTTTTTGCTAAACCGTGAATATCAATGCCTTCTGCAATAATATCTCCAACTGTCATACGAGGATTTAATGACGCATATGGATCTTGGAAAATCATTTGCATTTTACGATTAAATTTCTTTAATTCTGCACGTGACTTCTTACCATGTACATTTTCACCATCGAACAACACTTCTCCACCAGTTGCATCGTATAACCTGATAATCGTTCTTCCAGTTGTTGATTTTCCGCAACCAGATTCCCCTACAAGTCCAAATGTTTCACCGCGATAAATATCAAATGAAATATCGTTGACCGCTTTTACAACACCACCACTAACATTAAAGTGCTGCTTAACATTTTTTACTTCAATTAATTTCTCACGTTGATTAGTCATGTTGTTCACCTGCTTTCATTTGAAGAATTCGTTTTTGAACGACTTCTGGCGGTTGTACTTTTGGTGCTTGCTCGTGAAGTAACCATGTTGCTGCATAATGTGTATCACTTACTTTAAATAACGGTGGTTCCATTTCGAAATCAATTTTTAACGCCTGTGGGTTACGTGGTGCAAATGCATCCCCTTTTGGCGGTTTTAATAAATCTGGAGGCGTTCCAGGAATTGCATATAACTCAGCTTCTGAACCATCTAAACTTGGCATAGATGCGATCAATCCCCATGTATACGGATGTTTTGGGTTGTAGAAAATTTCATCAACCGTACCAATTTCAACAACTTTACCTGCATACATAACTGCAACTCTGTCCGCAACGTTTGCTACTACGCCTAAATCATGCGTAATGAAAATAATCGCTGCTTCTGTTTTCTGCTGAATGTCCTTCATAAGTTCTAAAATTTGCGCTTGAATTGTAACGTCCAGTGCTGTTGTCGGCTCATCCGCAATCAATAATTTCGGATTACAAGCTAGCGCCATTGCGATAACAACACGTTGTCTCATACCACCAGAGAATTGGTGTGGGTATTGCTTTAAACGCGCTTCTGGGTTTGGAATTCCAACAAGGTCAAGAAGCTCTAAAGCAACTTTACGAGCATCCGCTTTACTCATCCCTTGGTGTTTAATAAGACCTTCCATAATTTGATTACCGATTGTCATCGTTGGGTTTAATGATGTCATCGGATCTTGGAAAATCATTGCAATCTCTTTCCCACGCACTTGCTGCATTTCTTTTTCCGTTAATTTTGTTAAATCACGACCATCAAATACAATTTCTCCATCTTTAATGCGTCCTGGAGGATTAGGGATTAATCCCATTAGCGCTTTCGAAGTAACTGATTTCCCAGAACCAGATTCTCCTACAATCGCTAATGTTTCTCCCTTTTTCAAATCAAATGTAACTCCGCGAACAGCTTGTACTTCGCCAGCGTGTGTATCAAAGGAGACCTGTAAATCTTTTACCTCTAACAATGTTTTCATTTTTACCTCTCCTTCCTCGTTTACTTACGCATTTTTGGATCTAGCGCATCGCGTAATCCATCTGCCATTAAGTTAAATGCTAAAATTAACACACTGATGACAACCGCAGGGATGAACATCATATGTGGATATGTTTGAATCGATTTATACCCCTCATTTACAAGAGAACCTAACGATGCAAATGGTGGTTGAATACCAAGTCCAATGAAACTTAAGAACGCTTCACCGAACACTGCTGTAGGAATTGTAAACATTGTCATAACGATAATTGGTCCCATTACGTTCGGAATTAAATGCTTTACGATTAATTGTGTATTTGTTGCACCTAATGTACGAGATGCTAATACATATTCTTGGTTCTTTAATTTTAATATCTGTCCACGCACAATCCGTGACATACCAATCCAACCGGTAATGGCCATCGCAAGTGTAATGGACCAAATACCTGATCCCATAATAATTACCATCAAAATAACGATAATTAAATACGGAATACCATTAATAATTTCCATAATACGCTGCATGATATTATCTACTCGTCCGCCATAGAACGCTGAGATACCTCCGTATGCAACCCCAATTACTAGGTCAATTGCCGCTGCCAAAAGAGCGATGTATAATGATACGCGTGTTCCTTCCCATGTTCTTGTCCAAAGATCACGCCCAAGATCATCTGTACCAAACCAGAAATACTCTTTAATATCACGTTTCTCATATTGATCAACGCCGTATTGGTCTGTACCATCAAATGGTAACCAATGAACATTTTCAAGCACTGGAATTTTCGGCGGCATTTTTGCACGGCCTAAATCTTGATCTTTATAAGAATATTTACTTACCATCGGTCCAAAAATTGCCAAAAGCGCAATAAGGATCAGCAATACAAGTCCAAACATTGCTCCTTTATGTTGAAACAAACGTCTTCTCACATCTTGCCAAAACGTTAAGCTCGGACGGGCAATGACTTCATTATCAATGTTACTTTGATTAGCTATTTGGAATAGATCTGGAGATAATTTCTGTAAATCTTTCATCATTTTTTCCCTCCCGCTAAACGAATACGAGGATCAATAATTCCATATAGAATATCCACGATAAAAATAACTAAAATAAAGATTGCACTATAGAAAATTGTTGTTCCCATAATAACTGTATAGTCATTTAATTGAATGGATTTAACAAACTGTTCCCCAAGTCCAGGTACAGCATAGATTTGTTCAATAACAAGTGTTCCTGTAATTAACCCGGCAACCATTGGTCCTAAAATTGTAACAACTGGAATCAATGCGTTACGAAGTGCGTGTTTTATAATAATAACTCCTTGACTAATCCCTTTTGCTTTCGCTGTTAAAATGTAATCAGCTTGCATAACTTCAATCAATTCTGCACGAGCAAAACGAGCAATCGTTGCGATAACCGCCATCGATAAAGCAACCGTAGGCATAACTGTAAATTCAGGTCCTTTCCAGAATGCCACTGGGAACCAACCAAGTTTTACCCCTACAAAATATTGTAATAATGCTGCGAATACGAATGATGGTACCGACATCCCGAGTACGGAAATTATGGTTGCCCCGTAATCCACCCATGTATTATTACGAAGTGCTGCAACAATCCCTAAAATTAGGCCTATAAATGTTCCTAATAGAATTGCTTGGAATCCAAGTTGTGCTGATGGTCCAATACGATCAACAATCATCTCAGTTACTGGACGGTTATCATATTGGAATGATACTCCTAAATCACCTTTTACTAAGTTTCCTAAGTAGCGCGCATATTGCACTGGTACCGGATCATTCAAACCGTATTTTTCCAAAATGATCTCTCTTTGTGCCGGAGATAATTTCTCTTGGTTTTTAAGCGGAGAACCCGGCAGTAATTTCATTAAAAAGAATGTCAACGTAGTAATTAAAAATAACGTCAAAGCCATGTACACGAAACGTTTTAATGCATAACGTCCCATAATCAAGCACCTCCCCATTTTTCTCAAAAGCAATAAGATAGTTTGAAATATTCTTACTTTTATTTTTTTAAAATAAGAGCATACGCCCATCATAGGCATATACCCTTGTAAACGATGGAATAAAAATTAGTTTTGCTCAACAGATGCCCATTTAAAGGAATATTTACCACCATAATTATGTTTGGCAATATCTTTTACGATACCCTTTTGTATATAAGATGCTCCTTTTTGGTAAACTGGTGCAATCACCGCATCTTCTTTAACTAACATTTTTTCAACTTGTAAAAGATTGTCCCAACGAGCTTGTAAATCTTTCGTATCTGTTTTTGCTTTTAAAATTAGTTCATCATATTTTGGATTTGAATACCCTGTTTTGTTTTGTGTACCACCAGTAACAAACATATCTAAGTATGACACTGGATCTGGGTAGTCTGGACCCCAAATACCAAGAGAAACATCATATTGCTGCGCATCTTCTAATTTATTTTTTTGTGCGAATGGCTGCTGTTTAATCTTGATTGTCACTCCTGGTAAATTCTTTTCAATCTCACCTTTTAAGAATTCACCAATTTTCTTAGAATCTTCGTTATCAAAGTTTAACAACTCTAATTCAACTTTGTCTGTACCAAGCTCTTTCTTTGCTGTGTCCCATAATTTCTTCGCTTCTTTTACATTCGTGTCTACAAGTTTTCCACTTTCAGCTCGGAAGTCTTTCTTATTAGGCCCTTCAGCAAAATCCTTACCAACAAATCCATACGCCGGGATAGCTCCATTATTTAAGATAACTTTCGCAACATTTTCACGTTCAAAGGACATTGAAATTGCCTTACGTAAATTTTTATTTGCTAAAAATTTATTTCCTTGATTGAAACGTAAGTATGCAACTCCTGCTTCTTTCGTTGCTTTAAATTCTGAACTTGATTTGTACTTGTCCACAAATTCAGATTTTAAATCTACTCGATCAATTGCATTTGTCTCATACAAATTAACGGCCGTTGCTGTATCTTTCACAATATTAAAGTTAACTTCTTCAAGCTTAACTGTTTTGTTATCCCAATATGACGGATTTTTCTTAAACTGGAAGCTTCTTTCATGTTTCCATTCACTCAGTACAAATGGTCCATTGTAAAGTGTTGTAGTTGCCTCTAAACCAAATTTATTCCCTTGTGATTGTATATACTTTTCATTTAATGGGTAGAACACAGGGTAAACTGTTAAATCAACAAAGTAAGGAACAGGATTGTCTAACTCTACTTCTAATGTATGGTCATCAATTGCCTTTACACCTAATTCAGTATCTGGTAACTCTTTTTTATGAATTTTCTCTGCATTTTTTATATCAAACATGATATAAGAATATGTAGCGCCTGTATCCGGATTCACTGCACGTTTCCAAGAATAAACAAAATCATGTGCTGTTACAGGATCTCCGTTTGACCATTTCGCATCTTTTCGTAATTTGAAGATATATTTCTTACCATCTTCTAGTTTCTCATAGGATTCCGCTACGCCTGGGGTAGCCTTTTGGTCTTTTCCAACACGGTATAATCCTTCCATCGTGTTATTTAATACCATTGAAGATGCGGAATCTGATGTCATAGACGCATCCATTGTCGTAATTTCAGATAGTTCCGTTAAATTAACAATTTGTTTTCCATTACTACTGCTGTTCTCTTTTTCTTTCCCTTTTGCTTTGGCATCATCTTTTTGATACCCACAAGCCCCAAGTAACATACTTGCAGTCAATGTCGATGCAAGTAATAGCGACGTCTTTTTCTTCATGTTGAACTGCCTCCCCTAAGTGCACTTCCTGTACCCCCACTTGCTAAAAAGCAGAATTGAAAGAATAATCTCCAAGTTTCTACAATTTTCATTATACATATAATGTGACGATTGTGAATATAGTTTTTTGTTTTTTTGTTAAAATTTTTAATAAAATGTTTATTTTTTTTATTTTTTGTAAATGGAGTACTTAACATTGCTCCCATCATATTGAAATAAAATACGAAATTGCGTATAATTTTCAAATAATTATTCCTAGTACTCATTATAACTTTTATAGTATAATAATTCTAGTAATATTTTGACGGAGGGGAATATTTTGAATAAACTTTCTTTTCATACTTGTATACTAATATCGTTGGCAATAATCGCTTCTAGTATTGGAGCATTCTTATCTTCAGCTCAATATTTGTTGAATTTTGTCAATATTATGTTTTATATTGCGCTCTTTTTCATCATTATAGGGGGGTTTTTATTCTTATTTCAAAGTGGTTTTTTCAACATAACGATATATGCGTTCCAAAAAGTATTTGGAACGAACAAAAAAGTAGAATCTTTAATTGAAGAAGAAGAACCAGCAACAAACAAAAAAGAAAGAATATATAAAACGTATTCTTTCACATGGACATACCCTATCTGCCTTACAGGTATTCTGTTAGGTCTCATCTCTACACTTATTAGCTTCACTATTTTGATGTAGTTTGCAAACGATTTTCTATATGATATAATTACTTGCAAAACATTTTATATCAAAAAGTGGCGGCTTGCTCAGCTGTTAAAAACAGAGCTATTTTATAATAAATTCATATTTATGCGATGAGAAAGAAGAGTACATATTGCAGCAATTTCAGAGAGCTTGTGGTTGGTGAGAACAAGTAATTGTACAGTATGGAATGGGCTTTTGAGCACCAAACCGAACCGAAAGAAGTAGGCTTTGGCGTTATATCCAACGTTATAATGGATGCAAGAGATTTCACAACTGTGAAATAATTAGGGTGGTACCGCGGTCCATTCGTCCCTATATCATTTGGGATGAATGGGCTTTTTTGTATTTAAAAAGCGGCAGCGGCTCGTTCAGAATGTGAGGGGGATGGAGCACCTGACGTAGAGACGTTTTTTGCCTCTCAGGAAGATGCGAAGCCACCGATCATTCTTGCCGCTGGAGCTAGATTACTCAAAAAGCGACTCCCTACTCTTTAACAATACATATCCAATTTAAGGAGGAATTACTTATGTCAGTTATTTTTTCTGGTATTCAACCGAGCGGAACAATTACGCTTGGGAACTATTTAGGTGCAATGAAACAATTTACGGAGTTACAAAATGAACATGATTGTTATTTCTGCATTGTAAACCAACATGCAATTACAGTAGCCCAAGATCCTGTACAGCTTCGCAAAAATATCCGTAGCCTAGCTGCACTATATGTAGCTTGTGGTATTGATCCTGAAAAATCAACTTTATTTGTACAGTCAGAGGTGCCTGCGCACGCTCAGCTAGGATGGATTATGCAATCTATCGCATATGTTGGAGAATTAGAGCGCATGACGCAATATAAAGATAAATCATCTGGTAAAGAGTCTATTCCAGCTGGATTACTTACGTATCCACCATTAATGGCAGCTGACATCTTACTTTATAATACTGAGATTGTGCCAGTTGGTGATGATCAAAAACAACATATGGAATTAACTCGTGATTTAGCAGAGCGTTTCAATAAACGTTTCCGTGAAATTTTCACAATTCCAGAGATTCGTATTCCAAAAGTAGGTGCACGTGTTATGTCATTAACAGAGCCTACGAAAAAAATGAGTAAGTCTGATCCAAATCCAAAGTCAATGATTAGTATGCTTGACGAACCAAAAACAATCGAAAAGAAAATTAAAAGTGCCGTAACTGATTCTGACGGCATCGTAAAATACGACAAAGAAAACAAACCTGGTGTTTCCAACTTATTAACAATCTACTCTTCATTCTCAGGCAAAACAATTGAAGAACTAGAAGCGGAGTACGAAGGAAAAGGATACGGCGACTTTAAAGGTGACTTAGCCCAAGTGGTCGTAGAAGCAATCCGTCCAATTCAAGAAAAATATAACGAACTAATCAACTCTCCTGAATTAGATGAAATCCTTGACAAAGGTGCTGAAAAAGCAAACCACGTTGCATTCAAACAACTACGTAAAGTTGAAAATGCAATGGGATTAAGCAGAAAACGTAGGTAATAACAAAAAGCGGAGGCGACTGCTTAGCCCTGGGTGGCTAAGGTTCTTTCCCACAGAGGGTGCTTTTTACCTTCTCGTGGGGAAGGTTCTTAGACGCGAAGGGCTAGGAGCCGGAGCTAGATTACTACAAAAAGCGGAAGTGGCTCGTTTAAAATGTGAGGAGGATGGAGCTCCTGACGCAGGGGCGCTTTTTACCTCGCAGGAAGGCGCGAAGCCACTGAACATTCTTCCCACTGGAGCTCGACTAAATTAAAAAAACCGCCAAATTTGGCGGTTTTTTTAATTTACCTTTTGCTCATTTTCCATTTCCCATAGCTTTTCAAAGAATGGTTGCCCTTTTACAAGGCGTTCACATAGCTGTTCATGCTTCTCTGACCAGCCATATTGCGCTTCTTCATAAAGGCGCTCCCAAACATCTTCAAATTTCATATGTTGAACAGTTCCATATGCAGATGGATCCCATTCTGTATACCAATAGCGAATCTCAGCTGGATTTTTCGTTGTATGTAGTTGATCTAGCGCCATAAAAAGCAATTGTTTTAATTGTCTTTCTTTACGCGTTAAGCCATTCATAATATATGGCGATGGCGATAAAATATGATGTTCTTTTTGTGATTCTTCCATTTGAAACTCATAGTTTTCTGCTTGTACATTTTCTACCATCTCATATACCATCTGCTCTTGACGTGGAATAAGCCTACTTTTTCGAATCGGCACATTGTAGCCAATTGAATCCACTGCAATAATTCCTTTTCCATCTGTTACAACAAAACAATACTCCTGTTGCAAACGCTCATGATTTTTACGAATATACGCCTTATGATGTACGTCTTCCAATAATTTTTGCGGAAGTTCCAATAATTCGTTCTCGATGTAATGATATAATGTAGAATCTACTTTTAATAATGGCACTTGATCTAATAATTCGATCGTATCATCCTTCCGCCATTCGTAAAAATTACAAACGTTATACCCATTTTCTTCACCTTCAAACCAATTTACCCATACATCATGTAGATATAACATTTTCTACCCCTCACTTTATTACTGTTTGTACATCTCATTATGTTCAGTTTTTAAAAAATTTATTCCACTAAAGGAAATATATTCTATTCATATATCCATTTTGTTTTTTCGACATATAAGCCGTGGCTATAATAACAAAAAGCGGCAGCGGCTCGCTTAGAATGTGAGGAGGATGGAGCTCCTGACCTAGAGGCGATTTTTGCCTCGCTGGAAGGCGCGAAGCCACCAGAAGTGAAATTGTACTTTTATCTCCTTTTGTTTCACTCGGCACGAAGAGAAACAAGGCCTTAACCGCTTCTACGCATGATCGGACACTCTCTTCCACCTAGAAAGAAAGGCTTTCTTTCGTTTTATATTATTTCTCCACTGCTCCTTACTTCCATTTTCATCATGCAAAAAAACTTGGCAGCGCCAAGTTTCTTATTTATTCCTTATCAAGAAGTAAATGTTTTCGCTTTATTTAATATGCGGACTGCATCTAAAGACAATAAAGAAAGCGTATTATCTTTTTCAAGTTCCACACAATCTTTTACAATATGAAATCCGACGCCATATCCCAGCATCTTTGGGTACAGTTGCACTCCATTTAATAAATAATCATGCTCCCTTGTTCCTCTCTGAATATCTTTTCTGTTTTTTACAATCTTCTCCCAATAATGAATCGCTTCTTCTTTTGTAAAGTACGATGTCCATGGTGCATAACTCTTTTCTGAGTGCCTTTCATACACCGCTTGCTCTGCAAGCCCTTCCATTATCATCGTATCAAGTAATGTATAATCCTTTTCTGTCTTTTCAATTTGGTGTAACCGGCATATGTGATGATATTCATGTGTAAGTAAAGCTTTTAATTCCTCTACCGTATTTCGCCCACATACGAATAAGAAAATCACGTGACGCATTGTTAAGCCAGATTTTCCATTATATTCCGTTTGCACAGTGCGATTATATGAATCTGATAATAAAATAAAGACAGGGACATCCGGGCCTTGCAACCAGTTCTTAAGTTCTTCATACTCCTTGGCAAGCTCTTTCCAAATCTGTTTTTCCTCTAACTGCTCAATTTCCTTTTTTCCTTCCATCACTGGTCGATACATACCTTTAGAAATTAAAAAACGATATAATCTTTCTTTTGGCAATGGAATATATTTTGTAAACTTCTCACAAAGTTTTTCTGGGCGTCCATAATAAAGATGCAACCAATCTGCAGTTTGAATAATCCCCATCTTCACCTCTCCCCTCTCTTCTATACATATGCAAGAAAAGGAGCGAACGCGAAGTGATGAAGTGAAACTTTTGATTGGCTTTGATTTGTTTCGAATTGCACAGCTTCATCTTTCCTGCATGTGCTTGCTGAAGGGAACTTCTGTTGGAGCACTGTTAAACTGAAGGGAAAAGGCGGGTATAAGAATTATAATTTGGTTTTTGTTCATACAAGCAGGCCCTTCAAAAAAGAGCCTGTTTGTCGACAATCAAACATTTAATCCTTGTCAAAATGAGAGTACGGGAGTAACCCTTCTAAAAAAGTTTGGAAATCGTCCGCTAAGAACGTAATGATTGGATCTTGATAATTTTCTACATTCACATGAATTACTCTTGGTTCGCCTTGTTTTCCGCAATCGCTATAGTCTAACAAAACAGCATCGTGTCCAGCTGTAGGCGATTCTCCTACATATATACAAGAAGGTGGATATTCAAATTCCTCTATCATGTAAATTCCCTCCGTATCAATTCCATGCTCTCCACCAATGCCATAGAATCCTGCTACGTAAATATGATCCTCAGCCCAAGAGGTAGGTACGGTAGTAGGAAAACAATTCTGTACAGGTGTACCACCATTTTGCGATTTGATTAAGCAAATGTAGGAATCTGGTAATTTATAACCTAATTTTTCTTCTGCAATCCGAATCATTTCATCTGTAACTGGATTTGGGTTTACGAACTCATCAGAGTCCTCCCAAAAGGTATGCAATGTGTTCACCATGTGAGTTTCACTTCCTTTTCATCGTGTGCTTTTTCTTTATACCCCAACCTGATAACTAAAAGGAGCATCATGTTTTTGACATTTTTATAAAATTTAGAATGACTTCTGTTATATGTAACATAGGTATCTTGTTGTTTACTTCCATCATACCGTTCATTATAAAAAAAGAGAAGAATAAGATAAATGAAAAAAAGCCGATCGATTCTACGTATGATCGGACGATCTTTCCCACCTAAAAAAGGGTGTTTTAAGAAACAACCCCTTTGCTGCTTCTCAAAACACCCTCTTACTACAATATATTATTGATACTTTTTAAATACTAATACTGCGTTATGGCCACCGAATCCTAATGAGTTACTTAAAACCGTACGTACTTCTTGATGTCTCGCTTTGTTTGGTACGTAATCTAAATCACATTCTGGATCTGGTGTTTCATAGTTAATTGTTGGCGGAATTACGCCATCTGTAATCGATTTAACAGAGAAAATCGCTTCAACAGCACCAGCTGCTCCTAATAAGTGTCCAGTCATTGATTTTGTAGAGCTAATTGCTACTTTATATGCATGGTCACCAAATGTTTCTTTAATTGCCATCGTTTCGTATTTCTCATTCGCATCTGTACTTGTGCCATGGGCATTAATATAATCGATATCCTCCGGCTGAAGACCTGCATCTGCTAGTGCTTGACGCATCGCACGAACACCGCCCTCACCGCCAGGGGCAGGCATTGTAATATGGAACGCATCACCTGTTGCACCATATCCAGCAATTTCAGCATAAATATGCGCACCACGTGCTAATGCATGTTCTAACTCTTCAAGGATAAGAATACCTGATCCTTCTCCCATTACAAATCCACTTCTGTTTTTATCAAATGGACGACATGCTGTTGCTGGGTCTTCATTAAATGTTAATGCTTTAGCTGAACTGAATCCAGCAAACGCCATAGTTGTTAACGGCGCTTCTGCTCCACCTGTAATCATCGCATCTGCATCACCACGCTGAATCACTTTAAAAGCATCACCAATTGAGTTTGCACCTGATGCACAAGCTGTTACAGAGCAAGTATTAATTCCTTTTGCACCTGTTGCAATCGATACTTGACCAGCAGCCATATCAGGGATCATCATTGGTACGAAGAAAGGACTAACGCGGCGTGCCCCTTTTTCTGTATAGATTTTAAATTGCTCCTCGTATGTTTCCATACCACCGATTCCAGAACCAATCCATACCCCGATGCGCGGGCCGTTTTCTTCTGTAATTTCTAATTTCGCATCTGCAACAGCCATTTTTGCTGCTGCCACAGCATATTGTGTAAAGCGATCCATACGGCGTGCTTCTTTTTTATCTATATATTTCTCGACTTCAAAGTCGTTAATTTCCGCTGCTACTTTTGCAGGAAATTGTTCAGGATCTAAGCGTGTAATACGTCCGATTCCAGATACACCCTTTTTAATGTTATTCCAAGCTGTCTCAACATCTGTTCCAATCGGCGTAACAGCTCCTAATCCTGTAATTACAACACGCTTCTTTTCCATACAAAATACACTCCTTTTTTCTCTCAGTCCTTATTTACCCCAACGAAGAGCAACTGCTCCCCATGTTAATCCGCCACCAAAGCCAACTAATATGATTAAATCACCATCTTGAATACGTCCATTTTGCAATTCCTCTACGATCGCAATTGGAATTGAAGAAGCTGACGTATTTCCGAACTTTTCAATCGTTGTACTCATTTTCTCTTGTGGTAAATTTAATCGTTCCCTTGCCGATTCCATAATGCGAATATTCGCTTGGTGCGGAACTAAAAAGTCCACATCTTCTTTCGTAAGACCGGCTTTTTCAATAACGCGAAGACAAGAGTCACCAAGTTGACGAACAGCAAATTTAAAGACTTCTCTACCATTCATCATAACATATTCATCTTGATAAAGATGCTTGCCACCACTTCCATCTGCTCCTAATTCAAATGAAAGAACACCTTTCCCTTCTGAAACAGCTCCCATGACAACAGCACCTGCTCCATCTCCAAATAATACGGCTGTATTGCGGTCGTTCCAGTCAACAATTTTAGATAGTTTATCACTACCAACTACTAATATATTTTTGTAAGTTCCCGTTTGAATAAATTGCTGCGCTGTAATCATTCCGTACATAAATCCAGCACATGCCGCACTTAAATCCATCGCCGCTGCATGCTTAGCACCAATTTGTTCTTGAATCACGCAAGCAACTGCTGGGAAAGATTGATCTGGCGTTACCGTTGCCACCAAAATAAGATCAATTTGTTCTCCACTAATTCCTGCATCTTCAAGTGCTTTCTTGGCAGCTTCTACCGCCATATATGAAGTATCTATTGTATCATCGGCAATGCGTCTTTCTGCAATTCCCGTTCTCGTACGAATCCATTCATCTGATGTATCCATTATTTTCTCTAAATCCTGATTAGTGACTACTTTTTCTGGCACATATCTCCCAATTCCTAAAATGCCTACGTTCACATCGCAGCCCTCCGCTTTATATCAATTATTATGACTTGGTACTAATTCTAAAACATAAATGTTTATTTGTCTAGAATATATTTCTAAGTAAAAAAATAAGGCCGACATATTGTCGACCTTATTTTCCCGCTTTTCCAAGTTCATATGCTTCATCCATTACTTTCATTAATAGCTCTAGTACTGGTTGTGCTTTTTCCATATCAAGTGCAATCCCATTATCATCTAAAATTGCCTTTGCTTCTGGCAGGTGTTTCATAGCGATTTGTAAAAACTGCATATTTTTTTCATTCATAGTTCTTCATCCTTTCCATAAAGGAGTAACAAACTCCTTATTTCTACACTAGTTTACCATGTGTTTTGTCCTTCGTATAACTCTTTATATCGTTTTAAATGTGCCAGTTGTTTATTTAAACCGAATTCTAACGGTGTGTTTTTCTCAATACAAATACTCTTTATCGCTTCTCTACTTTCCTCTTTAACAGTTTTCTTCACTTTATCCTCGGCATTTAAAAGCATAATTCCTTTTTCCCATAAATTCTTTTTACCACTGACCATATTATATACCCCTAAATTTTCTACACTTTTGCCTTTTTCCCATAAATATTCACACACATCTTCTACATAAAGAAGATCCGCTCCATTTTCATTTTGGGCAAGTTGATATTCCTTTTCCATAATTTCAGAAAGAATGAGCCTATGGTACGTCATAAAAGAAGGTTGCCATGGGCCATATAAAACTGGAACACGTAGAATACTATAATGGATATTTCCCTTTTCTACCTCTTCCTCTACTTTCATAAATAACCGTTTATTTTCAGATTCATCTTCCATATTTGCTACTTCAATAGAAGAAAGTAGATTTAGCTTCACTTTCTTTCTCTCGCACATATGGATAACACGTTTCAAATATTGTAAAATGATTCGTTCATTCCGAAATCCATTTTGCTGATTCGGTTCACATAAGCAAAAGTAAGCCGCATCAAAATGGTCGGTTTCTATCGTCTTCCATCCATTTTCACCTCTTATAGACGAATACACAAACAGAGCATTCCGCCCAATTAAATATAACTTTTCTTCACTTACCTTTGACATACTTTCTAGATCAGCAAAATCAAGGCCATACACTTCCACTTCTTCCGCAAGCATTTTATTTACAAGATGAAAGCCTACAAACGAAAGTGCCCCTATAATCAGTACGCGCTTCATGTCACCAATCCTTTCCCTCTCTAAACAAATAGCTCCTCATCTATGTATATTGGAGCTTCATAAATCTTCCTCATACTTTTTAAAGAAACGACATGTATGTTGAACCATTTTATATTTTACATCTTGTAAATGAAACGATAATGATGTCTCACAATTTTCATTTATTCGCTTTTTTTCATATTCTCGTACCAACTGCTTACGCGCTTTTTTTTCTTGGGTCGGTACAAATATTTTTACAGGTACACAAGAAGGTAAATAAGAAAAGGACTTCTTGGAAATTTTCGCTTCTAACAAAGCTTCCTTCACATCATACGCAAGTGATAACTCTCTCACTAGCCTTTTATAGAAAAATTTGTGCTCTTTCTCAAATTCCACATGTGCAGGCAAATCTAAGCATGGAGTAAGCATCACCACAGATCGGATACACTCTGGGTACCGATTCATCATTTCAAGAGCCACAAGTGCTCCCATTCCATCTGCAATGATATGAATTTGTTCGTTTAGTGTTTCTTTCTTCATCACAACATGATACAATCGCTTCGCTAAACGAACCGATTGATCATTCCCCCAATGTCTTCCGTATAAATTAGATGAAAAAACCGTATATCCATTCTCTATGAGCCCATTTAAAAAATGAGCGCGCCCCGCATGCTGCATCCATAAACTTGTACCATTCTCAATAAAATAATTGTAATCACCAAGTAGCATGACACCGAATCCATTTGGCTTCTCTGGCAAATAAATTACACACGGTTCTTGCTCTAAGTAAAAAAAACGTTCCGTAACACTCATTATTCTCCCGCCTTATTTTCTAAACATAAAAAACTACTCTTTTATAATGTATGAACAGAATCCGAATTTGCGTTGAAAAATCCACAAATATTTTTCTATATTCTGTTTTCAATTGTGTTACAATAAGGACAGATTGAACGAATAGGGGTGTGAAAAGATGCGTGTAATTTGGGCCTTTATTTGGTCGTTTATGCTTGTACATATGATGAGCTACGTAATTAGCTCTATGACTGGCGGTGTATACGATTTCGCGCTAGCGTCTAAATTCTCAATTGTTCTTGCTGTACTTGTAATGGCAATTGCTGCTGCAATTCCAAACGAACCAGTAGAACAACACTAATAAAAAGAGAGTCCGGATTACATCCGAACTCTTTTTTTACTCTACATGAATAACTAATTCATTGTTCCCTACATCAACAACGACATGACTATTATCTGTAATCGTTCCTGCAATTAATTCTCTTGCTAATTTCGTTTCAATTTGACGCTGTACATATCGTTTTAACGGGCGTGCGCCATACATTGGATCAAATCCAGATTCTACAACAAATTCTTTTGCAGCTTCTGTCAATTCCACCGTGATATGACGATCTACTAAACGTCCTTGCAATTCTTTCACAATTTTATCAACGATGCCTTTAATTTCATTTGTTGTAAGTGGTTTAAATAAAATAATTTCATCCACACGGTTTAAAAATTCAGGGCGGAAATGTCCTCTAAGCTGCCCCATAACAAGCTCTCTCGATTCTTCTTTAATCGCACCATCTTCTTGTAAACCTTCTAGTAAATAGCCTGAACCAATATTTGATGTCATAATAATAACTGTATTTTTGAAATCTACAGTTCGTCCTTGTGAATCTGTAATACGCCCATCATCTAACATTTGTAATAAAATGTTGAATACTTCTGGATGCGCTTTTTCAATTTCATCTAATAAAATAACGGAATACGGTTTACGACGCACTGCCTCTGTTAATTGTCCACCTTCCTCATAACCTACATATCCAGGAGGAGCCCCAATCAAGCGAGACACAGCATGTTTCTCCATATACTCAGACATATCAATACGAATCATTTGTTCTTCACTATCAAATAAAGATTGTGCTAATGTTTTGGCAAGCTCTGTTTTCCCTACACCTGTAGGGCCTAAGAAGATAAATGAACCGATTGGACGATTTGGATCTTTAATACCCGCGCGAGCACGAAGAACTGCATCTGCCACAAGACTCACTGCTTCCTCCTGTCCAATCACGCGTTCTGATAAAATTTGCTCTAAGCGCAGCAGTTTTTCACGTTCCCCTTCTACAAGCTTGGCAACTGGAATTCCTGTCCAGCGTGAAACAATATTTGCAATTTCTTCTTCACTAACTTCCTCACGAAGCAGTCGGTTTTCTTGTTCATTTCCTGCTCCATTTTCTTCCGCTTCTCTTAATTCTTTTTCCACCGCTGGAATCTTACCATGACGAAGCTCTGCTGCTTTATTTAAATCATAATTCCCTTCTGCTTCTTCTAGTTCACGACGTAAACGTTCCAGGTGTTCTCTTAAGTCACGAACCTTATGGATTTCTTCTTTTTCTTTTTGCCACTGCGCTCGCATCCCATTTGCAACTTCTTTTAAATCAGATAATTCACGTTGCAATGTTTTTAATCTTTCTTGACTACCACGGTCTGTTTCTTTTCCTAAAGCAGCTTCTTCAATTTCTAACTGCATAATGCGGCGCGTTACTTCATCTAATTCTGTTGGCATGGAATCAATTTCTGTTCGAATTGTTGCGCACGCTTCATCGACAAGATCAATTGCTTTATCTGGTAAAAAGCGATCGGATATATATCGATCGGACAATACAGACGCCGCTACAATCGCACGGTCATGAATATTTACACCATGATAAATTTCAAAACGCTCTTTTAAACCACGTAAAATAGAAATCGTATCTTCTACTGTTGGCTCTTCTGCTAACACTTGTTGGAAGCGACGTTCTAACGCCGGATCTTTCTCAATATATTTTCGGTACTCATCTAAAGTAGTCGCTCCAATACAGTGCAGTTCACCACGGGCAAGCATTGGTTTTAGCATATTCCCTGCATCCATGGCTCCTTCTGTTTTACCCGCACCGACAATTGTATGAAGCTCATCAATGAATAAAAGAATGCGTCCTTCACTTTTTTTAATTTCATTTAAAACAGCTTGCAAACGCTCTTCAAATTCACCGCGGAACTTGGCACCTGCCACAAGTGCACTCATATCTAATGCAAAGATTGTTCTATCTTTCAATCCTTCTGGTACATCTTTTCGCACAATTCGTTGTGCCAATCCTTCAACAATCGCTGTTTTACCAACCCCAGGTTCACCAATTAAAACAGGGTTGTTTTTCGTTTTACGAGAAAGGATACGGATGACGCGGCGGATTTCGCTATCACGCCCAATGACAGGATCAATTTTCCCCTGTTTTACTTCAGCTACTAAATCACGACCATACTTTTCTAATGCTTCATATGTTACTTCTGGATTTTGACTAGTCACTCTTTGGTTCCCCCTAACTTCCATTAAAGACTGTAACAATATACCCTTTGTAATATGGAACTTTGTAAATAGCTGATGTATATCACCTTTTTCCTCGCAAAATGCGAGCAATACATGTTCCACTGAAATATAATCATCTTGCAGTTTTTTCGCTTCAGACTCCGCCCTTACAAGTAGTTGCTGCAATAAGCTCGTCACATATAATTTCCCTGCTTCTGCTCCGCTTCCAGTTACAGAAGGCTTCTTCTTAATTAAACTTTCTACACCTTTCGTTAACTCTTCTATATTAACATTCATTTTTTGAAAGATACGCACCGCTAATCCATCTTGTTGTTTGAGTAATGCAAGTAATAGATGCACAGTATCTACTTCTTGATGATGATGGGATAACGCTAAAGACTGGGCACTCATAATCGCTTCTTGTGTTTTTGTCGTCATTTGATTTAAGTCCATTTTCACAAACCTCCAAACATTTCAACCTTCTTGATGTTTGACCTTTTTTGATTTTTTGACTTTATTTGACCTTTAACTTTATTATACTCCTGTTCCCTTTTTTATACAATAAATTTAACTCTATATTTCATTTTTTGAAAAACATATAAAAACCGCAGCTTATCACTGCGGTTTTCTTTACGGTTTTCTTTTATATGTCCACTGACGATTTTGATTCGAATTCTCAGGAAACCTTTCACCAGCAGTTAATTTTACCATTTGTGGATCTTTCACCATACTTCCTGTTTCACCAATTTCTACATAAATCCCATCATTCGGTGCCTTCTGTCCAGAACGAAACCTACGATTTTGTCCCATCTTCATTCTCCTTCCATGACATCCTTACACCGTTAGTATGTCCATTTTCGGAAAAGCTTTTCTGTTATGTTTAGGAAACGAGTCATATTTTTGATTACCGTTCATATGTATGAATTTACACATGAACGCAGGAGAACAAGCATCATTCGTTGAAAAAAAAGAAACCGACCTATTCCAGGCCAGTTCCAAAGGAGAGTCAAACATATACGAGAAGATTACGTTTTCATTATACGTCTTGCTTCACGGACAATGTAACCCCTTTCACAAATTGTACAAAATGTAAGAAACATTATTTGAACTTTCGAAAAAATCATTGACTTTTCTAGTTTTTAATAGGAAATAGTGGACACTACCCTGTTTTGCGACGTAAGATGAATATATAAAGAAACTTCCTTTCACGGTTGTTTCTCTATACACTTTCCAACCTCTTATTTCTGCATATTAAAACGGAAATACAGATAGATACAAAAATTTTTCATAAGAGGTGAAAACATGAAAAAACAACATTTAATCGCATTAGATTTAGACGGCACTTTACTTACAGACAATAAAATCATTTCCGCACGAACAAAGAAGACAATTGAAAAAGCGAAAGAACAAGGACATGTTGTTGTCATTTCAACAGGACGTCCATTTCGTGCCAGTCACGCTTATTATAAAGAACTTGGTTTAAATACGCCTATCGTTAACTTTAACGGTGCTTACGTTCATCACCCGCTCGATGCAAATTGGGGAACGCACCATTCTCCTCTCGAACTTTCCACTGCACAAGAAATCGTTCGCGCTTGCTTCGATTTTGGTGTTAAAAACATTTACGCTGAAGTGATGGATGATGTATATGTTCGCGAAATTGATGAAGATAAAAAACATATCTTTGAATTCGGATCTCCCAATATTTTCACAGGAGACTTGCTAAACATTTTACAAGATCATCCAACCTGCTTATTAATTGATGCACTTGATGAACATTCAACTGCTATTCGCAGGCATTTAACTGATATGCATGCTGAAGTGATTGATCACCGCAAATGGGGTGCTCCTTGGCCGATTATTGAAATCGTGAAAAGCGGCCTCAATAAAGCAGTTGGGCTCCAAAAGATTTCCCGTCATTATAACATCCCAAGAGAACGTATTATTGCCTTTGGTGACGAAGATAATGACTTTGAAATGATTGAATACGCAGGTCATGGAATTGCAATGGGCAATGCGATTCCTGAATTAAAAACATTAGCCAATCACACAACATTAACAAATGAAGAAGACGGAATTGCCCTTTATTTAGAAGAGGTTCTTGGATTGTAATCTAAAAATTCCCTACTTATAGTTTCCCGCAAAACGCCCATACTATAACTAGACACAGCGATGTGTCAGTTATTTTCTGCTAAATAAGGGGGAATTACGAATGGGTAAAAAGAACAAGTCAAAACGTTTCACCCAACAAGGGGCCGATGCTGTTATGAAGCACGCTGAAAGATTCCCTTACCGCGGTACATTAGCTGATGCAGAAAAAGAACGAAACAACTCTTCTCTCGGAGGGGTTTAAATGGGCAACCTACTATTTCAGCAAGCGCGAGATGCTGTTTCAGATGCTGTTTCTTGTTCAAGCAGCACCGAACAGCAGGAACTCGTTTATAAAGCAAAAAATGCTTTGCAATCCGCTTACGCCAATTCTTCAACTGCTGAGAAGGTACAATTGCGCGAGATGCAACAGCAATTGCAAAACATCACTAACGCACATTAAAATAAGAGGACCGATTCCCGGTCCTCTTTAATCTTTCCGAAACAATCCAAATACGCCGACTGTTTGAACTACATTTGTAAATGCACCAGGATCTACTTGTTTAATAATTCGCTCTAGTTCATATAGCTCATAACGGGTAATTACAATCATTATCATTTCTTTATTTTCATTTGTATACGCTCCTGTAGCTGGTACAGTTGTAATTCCCCTTACTAAACGAGATTGAATCGCTTGTCGTACATCTTTACCATTTTTTGTAACGATAAATGCTGTAATTTTCACATGACGGGTATGAATCGCATCAATAATTCTGGATGATACATACAATGTTACTAACGTGTATAACGCCTTTTCCCATCCATACAAATAACCAGCTGCAATAATGATAATCGCATTAAAGAAAAAGAAATATGTTCCGACAGGCTTATCTTTTATTTTCGACAAAATCATTGCGATAATGTCTAAACCACCTGTGGAAGCTCCCCATTTCAAAGCAATTCCTACTCCTATCGCCGAAATGAGACCACCAAAAATAGCATTCAATATAATATCATTAGAAACTGCCTTTACTGGTATGATTTCTAAAAACAGTGTCATAAATACAACGCATAGAAAACTAAATAACGTAAAAGCTTTTCCAACCTTTTTCCACGCTAAAATAACAACTGGAATATTAAATAAAGCAAAAAGTACCCCTGTTGATATGTGAATCGATGCAAAATCACCTAATACTTGCGAAAGTAATTGAGATAATCCCGCGAAACCACTCGCATATACTTTTGCTGGTGTTAAGAACAAGTTCATTCCAATTGCATTTAATAAACCGGCAATGATAACAACAATGAGTTTTTTCGTTAATTCAGCATAATTTAATTTGAAATCCATCTCCCAGCCCACCTTTATAGATAATGCGTTTACGATTACATTGTATACATAGTCTTTACGAAAATGGAAATGATAAACATACAACTGTTTAGAAATGGAGTTGATATGTATGCCACATACGAGCGATAATGACAAAAAAGCACGCGATAACAACGCAAAACGCACAGAAAAAAACGAGCAAGAACAAAAAAACATCTCACAAGGAAAGCGTGCATATTCTAAAAAAACAGATCACCTTTAATTATTTTGTACATCAACAATCTTGTTGATGTACTTTTTCATTTCATAAAAAAACATCTCAATTTCACTTCTTGTTCACTTCTCTATTTTACAATAATAACAACATAATTAGATGAGGTGTTAGTATGAAAAGAAAACAACTATGGATAGCAACAGCTGCGCTCGGAACGTTAATGCTGTCTGCTTGCGGCCCAAAAGATAACTCAGAGGCGATTGCAACATCAAAAGTCTCGACCATTACAAAAGGTGATTTTGACAAGCAGTTAAAAGAACGGTACGGAAAAGATATGTTATATGAAATGATGGCACAAGATATCATGACAAAAAAATATAAAGTATCCGATGACGAAGTCGATAAAGAATTTAAAAAAGCAAAAGACCAGTTTGGTGATCAATTCAAAACGGTACTAGAAAGTAACCGTCTAAAAGATGAAGATGACTTTAAAAATCAAATTAGATTCAAATTAGCGATGGAAAAAGCTATTAAGGAAAGCATTACAGAGAAAGATGTAAAAGCAAACTATAAGCCTGAAATTAAAGCTAGTCAAATTCTAGTAAATGATGAAAAAACAGCAAATGACATTAAGAAACAACTGGATGAAGGTGCTTCATTTGAAGAGTTAGCAAAACAACAGTCACAAGACCCTAGTTCAAAAGATAATGGCGGAGATCTAGGATACTTCGGTCCAGGTAAAAAGGTATCTGAATTTGAAGAAGCTGCTTACAAATTAAATGTCGGTGAAATTAGCAAACCTATTAAATCATCACAAGGTTACCACATTATTAAGCTTACCGATAAAAAAGAATTAAAACCATATGACGAAGTAAAAGATTCCATCCGTAAAAATCTAGAAGAAGAGCGGTTAGCAGATCAAACTACTGGCCAAAAAATATTATTAGACGAATTCAAAAAAGCTGATATTAAAGTAAAAGATAGTGATTTGAAAGATACATTCTCTCGCCTTTTTGGACAACAATAAAAAAGGGCGATAGAGTGAGTTGATAGAAAAACACAAGGACAAAAAACAGGAGCCTACTGACTCCTGTTTCCAAACACTCTGAAAATCCGAACAAGTTACACGCTTGTTCGGATTTTTTTTATTTCTTAAAGTACGTCCAACCGTCTTCTTGATAAACTTTTTCTTCTTTCATCAACTTACCAAGTGCACGTTTAAATGCTGCTTTACTCATATTAAAACGTTCTTTAATGTCTTCTGGATGACTCTTATCCCAAAACGGCATTGCCCCGCCGCGGCTCTCCATATACTCATAAATCACCGCTGCATCATCTTCCATTCCCTCTTCTTTACGCGGAAGAAGTGAAATATTAATCGTACCATCATCTTTCACATCAATAATACGGCCTGTTACGCGCTCACCAATACGAACTTGCTCTTTTCTTTCTGTATGATGTAAAAAGGCGCGGAAATGTTCATCTGTTAATACAAATGAACCGACTTGAAGTGAGCGATACACACGTCCGTTCACATTTTTATTACGCATAGATGGCGTTGCATCTACAATAATCTCTTGCATATCTGAGTCTCTTGCTGGAAGAGCAATTAGGCGGCCACGATTTGTTAATTTTAATGTACAATACAATTCGTCGCCCTCTTCTGGCCAAACTGGTGTATAAATCGGGAACTCATCAGCTGGGATCAAGATATCTTTAGAAACACCGATATCAACAAACACACCTAAATCAGGTTTTACGTCTACAACTTTTACCCAGTTCCAATCATGTACTGTAATTACCGGCGTCTTCATTGTTGCAGAAATTCGCTCTTTATGATCAAGGTATAAAAATACATCAATCGTATCGCCTTCTTCGATTTCTCCTGCTACTTCATTCTTATGTAGGAATACTTCTTCATAACCATCCTCATCGTCAAATCCGACCATATATCCTATTTCCGTTTCTCGTAAAACAGTTACCTGTTCAATCGCTCCTGGCTCTAAATACATATATTTTAATTCCCTTCTATATATAAAGTTATATTTTTATCATTCCAAAGAAACTTCATTATAACACGATTTTTCCTTTATTTGTCCAACTGACCAAAATTCACTATAATAGAAGATGGAATTTAATTTGGAGGTGCTTACTATGGCAAAAGATAGTTCTTTTGACATCGTTTCAAAAGTAGAATTACCAGAAGTAACAAATGCTATTAACATCGCATTAAAAGAAATTCAAAATCGATATGATTTTAAAGGAAGCAAAAGTGATATTAAATTAGAAAAAGAAGTAATCGTTTTAACTTCTGATGATGAATTTAAATTAGAGCAAGTAAAAGACGTTCTTATTTCAAAACTAGTTAAACGCGAAGTACCAATCAAAAACTTAGACTACGGAAAAGTAGAAAACGCTGCTGGTAACACAGTACGTCAACGTGCAACGTTGCAACAAGGTATCGATAAAGAGAACGCTAAAAAAATTAATAACATTATTAAAGATTTAAAATTAAAAGTAAAAACACAAGTACAAGATGATCAAGTACGTGTTACTGGAAAAAGCCGTGATGACTTACAAGCAGTCATTGCAGCAATTCGCGGTGCCGATTTACCAATCGATGTACAATTCATTAACTATCGCTAACAAAACAACTCCATAAGAGTGCGATCATCATGAAATAATAACAATAGGTTCTGGTTGGAAATAAAAAACACATCCCAACCAGAACAACTACAATAGATGAAGACTGCATTTATGAAATAAAATTCATTACTTTCATCGGCCGATTTCTCTTATACATTCATAAATAGCACAGAAAAAGAATCTAAGTTTAATCTTACAGAGAGTGTTTATTAATCAGGAATAGTTACTATAGAATTTGCGTTAATTCTGTATTCAAAACTCGTTGTGCAGTAATAATAACATCCTGAGGAGTTACTCCATAAACACTGTATAAGCCACCGTTTTGATTAGGAACAATTTCAACTTCATATTGAGCTGCTCGCCCCGAAGTAGAGTGAACTAAACTTAGATTTATAAAAGTAGAAGCATTAGCAGGTACAGAAAAGTTTCTCTGTTCAATTAATGCTCTTGTACCATTAAGCTTAAAAGATCGAACTACCCCAGTAAGTGTACCTCCAGTACGATTGAGGATTTTAACCCTAGCTTCATTTGCATCATTAGGCTGATTTCCTACGTTTTCAATTGGCCCAGTAGTGAAAGGCATTTTAAATCCACCTCCTATTAGCTAAAAAGATTCATAACCTGCAGATTACAGAAAATTTTTATTAATCAGGAATAGTTACTACAGAATTTGCGTTAATTCTGTATTCAAAACTCGTTGCGCAGTAATAATAACACCCTGAGGAGTTACTCCATAAACACTGTATAAGCCACCGTTTTGATTAGGAACAATTTCAACTTCATATTGATCCGCTTGTCCCGAAGCAAAGTGAACTAAACTTAGAACTACAAGAGTAGAAGCATTAGAAGCTACAGAAAAGTTTCTCTGTTCGATTAATTCTCTTGTACCATTAAGCCTAAAAGATCGGAGTACCCCAGTAAGTGTACCTCCAGTACGATTGAGGATTTTAACCCTAGCTTTCCTTGCATCATTAGGCTGATTTCCTACGTTTTCAATTGGCCCAGTAGAGAAAGGCATTTTAAATCCACCTCCTATTAACTAAAAAGATTCGTAACATGCAGATTACATATTCATACTATTCAATGTCACATTAGAATGTTTTAAACGAATTAATCAATTCTTTAAAAAGATACATCCACATATTTTTTCGCTGTAGGAAATCTTACAAATACCTT
The DNA here is from genome assembly GCF_002584535.1 of Bacillus cereus. GTDB lineage: Bacteria > Bacillota > Bacilli > Bacillales > Bacillaceae_G > Bacillus_A > Bacillus_A arachidis. The sequence goes on along the minus strand of NZ_NUOT01000062.1, from coordinate 8,979 downwards.
TCCTGCTTCTATATACGCTATCAATCTGATCCGCAAACGCTAAAACAATTCCACCTTCATTCATCCTACATTACTACTAAAAAACATATATTCTCGTCATAATGTCCACTGTCGCATTTGTAATAGAATAAATGAAAAAGTGCACTACTCATGAATTAGTAGTGCACTAGAGAATATATATTATCCATGAATAGAAGAGATATGCCATCACTCTATCCACTTTCACTTTACAGCGTAGAAGATTTTTTCTTCTTTACAGCAATTAAAAAAGCAAGAAACAACACATTTACACCAACTAATAAAGAGATAAAAAGCCAATTGACCCCTGTTTTTTCTCTAACTTGATATACATTCGCTTCTTCTCGCTTCAATACGAGATAATACTTCCCATCTTCTTCTCTAATAATCTCATCTTCCAATAATCCCTTTAATTCTTGATTTTCTCCTATCTCCTTTGCCGTAAGCGAGACTTTTTGCGTCCATTTTGTGTTGTTAATTGCAACAAGTGTTACTTCATCTTTATACTTCCTTTTCAGCACACTCATTCCAGCCTTATCATATAACAACTCAAACGTACCATGACGGAGAGATGGCAACTTTTGACGCAACTCTCCTAATCTTGTTATATACTGTAAAAATTTTTCATCAGTTTTAAAATCCATTAACCTATGATTATCTGGTACTCCCCCGCCATCAAGCGCAATCTCTGTACCGTAGTAAACAATCGGCACCCCTGGTGATGTATATAAATAAGCAAGAGCTAATTTTAAACGTGTTGGCGGATAATATGCGTTCTCTTTCGCGATTCTGATAAATCGCTTTGTGTCTTGACTATCTAAAAAAGCACCTGTTACTTTACCATTTTCTATTAAACTAGCATCATAAAGTGGTTTAATAGATGTATCTGGTTTCGTAAAGATATCCGTTATGTACTCATAGTATCCACTATGTATATTCTCTTCCCCATCAGTCATAAAGAGGAAATCTTTTTTCATTCCTCGAACACTTTGTTCTACTTCATTTAAAAAGGTACGAGATATTTCTTTACTATGCATAAGATAAATTCCATCTATGTTCGCTTCTTTCATCCACCATTTTATCGAATCAATAAGCGTTTCCTGCTCTTTTTCTACAGCAAATTGAAAGACCACTTTCATATCTCGCTTATGCGCTTCTTGCATAAGCTGTTTCACATCTTGCAGTGATCCAAAATGCTCATTCACTTTTTGAAAATCAACCGCACCACGCCCATCATACGTTTCGCTTTTAAAAATTGGCGAAAGCATAATCGTGGTAAATCCCATATCCTTTATATAATCCATTCGCTTTATTATTCCTTGTATGTCTCCCCCTTGATATCCTTCTAAATTCCCTACATTAAGCTCTTTATCATTTTTTGCATCTCCATTATTAAAACGATCAATCATAATAGAGTAAATCACTTCATCTTGCCACTCTCTTTTTTCTTCCGCCAATGCGTACATAGGCGCTAAAAAGACCAATACCATACAAAAACAAATGAACATTCCTCTTTTCCACATAATATCCCCCAACTTCTTTCTAATTGTAAGAATAGTATATCAACTTTCCAAACAAACCGCACTTACACAAATAACATGTTAGGTTTTCTTACATAATAATTTAAAATTTTCTGAAAAATACGTTGATTTTTTATTGATTATTGAATATGATATGAAAAATAACATCATACGTAATATTTTATAACATTACAGGAGGGACAAAGAATGAATATGGGAGATACTGTGTTTTTATTTTTAGCGACGGTAATGGTAATGATCATGACGCCAGGTCTAGCACTTTTTTATGGCGGAATGGTTCGTAGCAAAAACGTACTGAGCACAACGATGCATAGCTATAGCGCAATGGCAATCGTTTCTATCCAATGGATTTTTATCGGTTATTCTTTATCATTCGGCCCAGATTGGAACGGCATCATCGGTTCGCTCGATTGGTTCGGTTTACAAAACGTCACCTACACACCAAATCCAGACTACTCCACTACTATTCCACACAATTTATTTATGATGTTTCAACTTATGTTTGCAATCTTAACACCAGCATTAATTTCAGGAGCATTTGCTGAACGAATGCGTTTTTCCGCTTTTCTCATTTTCATTCTTCTTTGGACTACAATTGTTTACAACCCTGTTGCCCACTGGGTATGGGGCGTTGGCGGATGGCTTCGCGAACTTGGAGCATTAGATTTCGCTGGCGGTAACGTTGTTCATATCACATCCGGCGTTGCCGGGCTTGTACTAGCGATTTTTCTCGGCAAGAGAAAAGACATAAACGGACCTTCTCCTCACCATCTACCCTTTACACTTTTAGGCGCAGGCTTACTATGGTTTGGATGGTTCGGATTTAACGTTGGCAGTGCCCTTACACTAAACGATGTAGCACTGACTGCATTCATTAATACAAATACAGCTGCTGCTGCTTCAGCCTTAACATGGATCCTAGCAGAGTGGTGCTTTCAATCAAAACCAACTGTAATGGGCGCAGCTTGCGGTGCTGTATCAGGTCTCGTTGCTATTACACCAGCTTGCGGATTCGTCACTCCACTTTCCGCTCTTTTAATCGGAGCAATCGGGGGCGTCCTTTGCTTCACAGCCGTTTTCTTTTTAAAACATAAACTTGGATATGACGATGCACTTGATGCATTCGGCTGTCACGGCATCGGCGGAACATGGGGCGGTATTGCAACTGGACTATTTGCAACGACTTCTGTAAATAGCAGTGGTGCTGATGGATTATTTTACGGAAATGCCGCACTTCTCTTTAAACAACTGATCGCAATTGGAACGACTTATACTTTTACAATTGTAATGACGTACACCATTATTAAAGGAATTAGTTTCTTCCTTCCCGTCCGCGTGCATGAGCATGAAGAGCAAATGGGACTAGACATTTCGATGCACGGAGAGAAGGCATATGAATATACCGAAGAATCGGTAAGTCAGTAATAAATATACGAAAAAGAGATATATCTTTTTTAAAATAGGATATATCTCTTTTTCAGCTATAACTACATAAGTTATAACATTCTAATTCCTCTAAAAAACTTATCTATCATCCTCCCTGCTTCTAAATTAAATAGTTTATATAGTTTTTCCTACCAATTACATATATCCCCAATATTAGCAAACCAGCCAGATGGATTGCGGATTTTTCAAAAACATTGGACAAGTACACTTCCTTATTTTCTCTTCTTACATAGATTGATAGTAACAAAAGAAAAGGAGGGATATGAATATGGGATACTATTATAAAAAACACGATGATGAGTGTCATAAACATTTCGAGTTTGAATGCAAATGCCGTAAAAAATACTACGATAAATACGAAGACGATTACAAGAAAAAGTGCCACGACAAATACGAAGACAAGTATGAGAAAAAGTACGAAGATAAGTACGAAGACGACTATTACTTCAAATGTCGTTGTCACAAGAAAAAATACTACAAAAAGCAAGAAAAATACTAGAGAACAAACCAAAAGACGACTGGTTTACAGTCGTCTTTTGGTTTGTCATAGACTGAACAATTGGTGATCCAACAAATATACTTTTTTCGTAATTAAAATTAACACATAAGTTTTTGTCTATGAAGAGAAACAAGAATAGAACTTTCTTCCTTGTTTATTCTCACTTCTTTATCACTCACAAAAACTCTTTTAGTTATGAAAACGGAATTTAAAATTTTCTTTTTTCGACCTACCGATAATTCAGGTTATGGTACGTTTGGCAAGTTATTCACTTCATATGCAACCCGTATTCCCGATTCAATCGCCCCTTGCATCCACCCGTGGGTAAGTGTAGTATGTTCACCAGCAAAGTGCACTTTTCCTTCAGGCATAATCATATATGGGTATAATTCTAATTCCTGTCCCGGTTCGAAAGCCGCGAAAGCTCCACAAGAGTAAGGATTTTGTCCCCAACTAAAGGAAGAACCTGATACGAATTCAAAATAGACTTGATTCCCGTAAATTTCTGCCAAATTCATCAAGGCGTATTGAATTCGCTCTTTTTCGGATAAGCTGTCCCATGTTAAAGCCTCATCTGCCCATGTATAACTTACCAAGACCATCGCATGCCCTTTTGTACCAATCCCATAACTTGGATAATAGGTAAATCGAATGGGTAGATCAGTGATAGATTTACCACCATATTGGCCTTCTCTTTCCCAAAACCTACTCTTAAACTCGATTGCAATTTTTGTTGAGGCTATATAGTTAAGTTCCCGAATTGCTTTTCGCTTATTATAGGAAAAAGAATCAAACGGTTCGACTTTCACAAATCGTAAAGCTGAAAAAGGAATGGTTATGATGGCGAGATCACCTGTTATTGTGAAATACTCTGAGGTTTGTTTATGAATAGAATGGATGGTTACACTGTTTTTCTCCTGAACGATTTGTGTCATTTTTTGATGGAACAGTATATTTTCTTTTAATTGCGGTAGAAATGCTTGAGGTAATTGATCCGTGCCGCCCGTTATCTCATAAAAATGAGTTGTTGATGTGAAAAATATAGATTCCCGTAAAACTTCAATAAAGGACATTCCCATATACGCCTCCATATCAAGGAGTACACCAATCATATCAATTGCACCATCTGAAAAATAAGTGTTTAACACAAAACCCAACGAATAGGTTCTAAATTGTTTTTCTAAAAGAGACCAATTTTTCTCCGGATTTTGTTTAATAAAATCAATAAGGGGTTGCATGACTAAAAGCAACAGTTCCTCAGCTGTCTTCCCTCTTTCATTAGGGGCAACTGGATATTTTAAAATACTTGGACTGCGTTCAAATATGCCGAGGCGTGTTTGAATGCCATTTACGTAAATGATATCCATTGGAGTTCGATTAATAAATACATTTGTCGGCAACATAAACTTTTTAATATACTCTAAAGTTAAAGTATGTGTATTAGGAATTCGCATTGGTCCTGCGTTAAAGTATAACCCATCACTAAAGGGAGAGCGCAAGGTATGAACACGCCCACCTATCCTATCATTCGCTTCAAGAATTGTGACTTTATGCCCAGTTCCTTTTAATAAAGAGGCAGCAACAAGACCAGCCATTCCCGCCCCAACAACAAGAATATGTTTAGGAGATTGCGAATTTACAAGACCATTTCTAATAATACGAATCATTTGCTCCGTTGTTAATGGATTGTTCACATTCTCAGGCATCTCTTCGCTCCTCTGCAAAAGTATTCCTTGCATTATATTCCTCCGTAGAGATGCCTATGTATTTTTAACATTTAATGTATATAATTCCTATTCATAGAACAAGAAATTCTTCTCACTATTTCAAAACAAAAGACGACCGAAAAAAATCAGTCGCCTTTTCTATTTATTATAGACACATATAGCAGTTTCAATTTGAGAATACAATCAAGAATCTTATTACTTCGCAGGTTTTCCTACATACGCCGAAATATCAACGTTTAATGCTTGCGCTAAGCGCATACCGTAATCACGGTCTGCACGGAAGAAGTTACAGATTGCAAGTAACTTCGTTTGTTCATGCACATCTTTTAAATCATTTGTTAAGTTTGCAAGTAAGTTATCTTGTTCTTCTTTAGAGAATGAACGGTAGCGCTCACCCGCTTGCTGGAAGTCGTTTGGTTTGTCAATTTTTTCACGAGATACATAACCTTCAAGCTTCATAGTTGAATCACGGTATACCGGATCCTCAACTGGGTTTTCCACATGACGACTTGGCTCATAGTTAATTGTTGAAGGTTGTTGATTCATTTGCATTGCACCATCGCGTTGTTGATTGTGAACAGCTGCATATGGACAGTTTACAGGAATTTGTAAGTAGTTCGCACCAAGACGATAGCGCTGTGTATCTGGGTAAGAGAATAAACGCCCTTGTAATAATTTATCTTCAGACGGTTCAATACCAGGTACAGTTGCACTTGGTGAGAATGCTGCTTGTTCTACTTCTGCGAAGAAGTTTTGTGGGTTACGATTCAACGTCATTGTCCCTACTTCCATTAGCGGGAAGCTATCTTCTGGCCATACTTTCGTTGGATCTAACGGATCAAAGTCTAAAGAATCCATTTCATCAAGTTGCATGACTTGTACGTGAAGATCCCATTTCGGATAATTTCCGTGCTTGATTGCATCAAATAAATCACGAGTAGCATGGTTGAAGTCTTTTCCTTGCACTTGTTCTACTTCTTTTGTATTTAAGTTACGCACGCCTTGCTGTGGTTTCCAGTGATATTTAATATAAACAATTTTGCCTTCTGCATTAATCCACTTAAACGAATGAACACCAAACCCTTCCATTTGACGGTAGTTTGCCGGAGTACCGTAATCAGAGAATACCCAAGTTAACATATGAGTAGATTCTGGTGATAACGTCATGAAATCCCAGTAACGATCTGGTGTTTGAATATTTGTATCCGGTGCTGGTTTTAAAGAGTGTACCATGTCAGGGAATTTAATTGCATCACGAATGAAGAAAACAGGTAAATGGTTACCAACGATATCATAGTTTCCTTCTTCTGTATAAAATTTCACAGCGAACCCACGTGGATCACGCGCTGTTTCTGGAGAACCTTGCCCATGAATAACCGTTGAGAAGCGAACGAATACAGGTGTTTCTGTTCCCGCATTTTGCAAAAATGCTGCTTTTGTATATTTTTTCATGCTATTTTTCGTTACGAAAACACCATGAGCACCCGCGCCACGCGCATGTACCACACGCTCCGGAATACGTTCACGATCAAAATGAGCAAGCTTTTCTACTAAATGATAATCTTCTAATAATACCGGCCCACGGCGACCAGCTGTACGAGAATTTTGGTTATCTCCTACTGGAGCACCTTGGTTTGTTGTTAAGCGATTATTTGGATTCATCAAAGGGGACCTCCTATTTTTCGTGATAATAATTACTTATTTAAAATTACTATAATCTAATTATTATTCAAATTTACTTTTTTGTCAATTATTTTATTCGCTATTTTGGAAACAATTTCTACTAGGCAATCAATAAATGAATCTTGCGCATTCCGCATAGATGCTCCGAAATAGAGTACACCTAGTTCCTCTCTTCCACCGCATCTTCAATAAATGGAGCGATGCGCTTTAAGCCTAGATAGCATACAAATTCATATTCTAAAAAACGTCTATTCACTTCCTACGTTAATTTATCAGCTTGTTCATTTGGAATTTTCGCAAGTGGCGAAATACCACTAATTACTTTATAGCCGACAATTAGATCATCAAGCGCTTCTTGAAATTGCTTACGTCAGTGATGGATATGCGTATGATATGCTTCCACATCTGTTAATGACTCTGGGTCCTGTATACCATCTCAAGTAAACCTATTTTCTTCTTAGTCATCTATATGCATCTCAATTTTGAAAATGAGAATCTTTTTCAAGGATATTTGGTTCCAGTATACCAATTGATAATAAGTTCGTCAAAATAATAATTATAAATAAGTACTATTTATAATATGATTTTTAATTTTATTTGATAATTTATTTTCTACCATTGCTTTATATTCAGCGGTTCTGTTGCAAAATTGATTAAAGAATAAAAGAGTTCCGCCAAAAGCGCTTCCTTTTATGCCATCGTTAATAAATTTTGTAATTCATCGTAAATCAAAAAACCGAAATCTGGGTTCAGATTTCGGTTCCGTTTGTGTAAAATGTGCACCCTTCTTTATCGATTGCACGATATAGGTAACATCATTCCCCTTTGAATTTGATATAAGTCTCATCCAATTTCCAAGATAAATATACATGCTTATTTTCCCAAAAGCTTAGGTTACCTTTAAAAAACTTCACAACGGGATCGTTGTCTGTTTAATCCATTGTAAGATAATTAAAGGTATCATTATTTTCTTGAAATCAAATGATAACTGAATTTGCTCTTCTAACTCTCCATGTATGTGCAATTGCTTTTGTAAAGCTAACATACACTCTGTAGTTTGGTCCTGTAACTTTTGATGCATAAATTCTTTTGAATGCTGAATGCTTTCGTTTTGGTTTATCATATATCCAATAGCTATAGATCCTTTTTTTTCACCTATTCCTGCTGTAAATTCTTGAATATTGATGTCTTTTAAATGAACAAAATAATCATTGTACAAATCTATTGAATAAGCACCCGGGTTAGATATACCGGTTACAATATTCGGTTGAAAAACAAATAAAATAGGTACCAAAGCTGTAAATGTTTGATCATGAAATGCTTCATATAGAATTTGCGCTAAGGTATTAATATGAATAAATGGTTGAGCTAGACTCATCGATTCTTTTTGCGATGCTTGTTTATTCAATGGGTGTTTGTAAACATGATATGGTAATACGCCATGTTCATTTGAAAAGGTTTTTAAATGATGATTGTTGTGCCTACCAAGATCCAAATGATAATTTATATTGTTTATCATATCTATAGAATTTTTTGTCTCTAGCATCAGACTAACTCCCTCCTTGCGGTTTGGCTTTCTGTACCTAAAATATACTCGTTAATTTATGTTAATAACAATCAGTAAAATTCCATTAAAAATATCGTGAATTATTGTTTATTTTTTCTTCTTTTTTTACTAATAGAATAGCCAGTAATCTAATAACCCGTCTCACTGTATAGGGACAGTTCATTTGTTGTTCACCTATTTTGTTATATATGTATGTTTTTGATCCTAGTTTAGGCGCACACTTTATTATTTTCCAGGAGGTAGAATATCATTATAGAAGATCGGCGTATCGTCGGCATTAGATTGGGAGATTGAATATTGCGGAGTAGTATCTGCATGAACTGCATTACCAAATAAAGAGAAACCAAAAAATGCCGTAGCCATAACCATAATTGAAAAGAATTTTTTAATGTTCATCATTGAACCTCCATTAATAGTTGTTTTGTTAATTCAAATACTACTAGAGGTTCAATGTTAAAAAATAGAAGTAAAAAATTCGAATTTATCAGTCAATTTTCC
>NZ_NUOT01000061.1 GCF_002584535.1 Bacillus cereus | reverse complement strand
TTTTCAGGGTTCACTTCATTTATGATTAGGTTCTTTTCTAGTGACTTCTAGGATTAAAGTGTATGATTATATTTCGATAATAATGGAATTCGTTTCGAAACGGATCCATAGATTCTAAATACCATTTGTATGAATGGCTCTAATTTCCGTGTACTTTGCATTACTATGCCACAAGTTATAAATGACAGGAATGCTCCACCAATTATATCTGCTGGATAATGGACACCAACGTAAATACGTGAAACTCCAACTAGTACTGCCCAAATTAATGCGATATATTTTAACCTTTCTCCTCTCAATAACATTGTAAATGCTATTGAGAATACGAGTACAGAATGATCACTTACAAATGATGAATCTACTGCATGTGGTACTAATTGATGAACATGATAAGTTACAAAAGGTCTTGCATGATAATATACTGCATGAATAAAAACATTTAATAACAATGAAACTCCAACTGTAAGAACAGCATATACAACAGTATATTGTTTTTGAATTGCCATTTCTTTTTTTGCATTACTAAACCATAAAATAAGCATAAAAAGAGCTGCCACATAAAGCGCGCTATTTGTAATCATAATCATGAACTTATCTAAAATGCTTGAGGTTCCTGCTAAATTATTAATCCATTGAAATACTGTGTAGTTCATACCCGCTCTCTCCTTATTTTCATTACATTCGTACTTTAAAGAAGTACAAGTTTTATCGCTTTACACAGTATACAACAGCAATATGAAAATACCTTAAAACTTTTCTCATCTATTTCTCATTTTTATGTGCGACATAAGGAAACGAAATTGTAACTGATGTACCTTCTTTTTCCTTACTTTCTAATATAATATTTCCATTATATTTTTCTATAAGTCGTTTTGCGATGGAAAGCCCTAGGCCATTTCCCCCCTCCTTACGACTCCTTGCTTTATCTACTCTATAAAAACGATTAAGTACATATGGTAAATCTGATTCGGGTATTCCGACGCCATGATCTATAATACGTATGATAATATTTTCAGTTTGTATATTCGTTTGAATACAAATGTATTTATCATTTGTTTTGGTATATTTAATTGCGTTATCTAGTATGATAATTATTATTTGCTCTAAGTAAGGTGCTGGTATAGCCGCGTAAGCCTCTTCGGCATATAATTGTATATCAAATTCAAATTCGGTTTGAAGAACTTCAAAATTTTGGATTACTTGTTTTAACACAGTATTTACATGTACAAGCTCGACTGATGATGCAGGAATTTGCTCCGATTCTGTTCTGGATAACTCTAATAATTCTGAAACTAACTTATTCAATCGATCCACTTCTTTCAAACTAGATTGAAGTGATTTTTGTAAAATAACAGGATCATCCTTTCCCCAACGGTTTAACATGGATAAATGTCCTTGAATAATTGTAAGAGGTGTTCGAAGTTCATGTGAAGCATCTTCAACAAACTGCTTTTGTTGTAAAAAAGACCTTTCTACATCATCCATTAGTTCATTAAATAGAAAGCCTAACTTCGCAAGTTCATCATTATTTTCTCGTACGGGAACTCTTTCTTTTAATCCGTTTGTTTTAATTCGATTCATCGTATCAGTTATATTCTGAACACTTAATAAAAGTTGTTTAGCAATAATCCTCCCACCTAAAAAACTAAGTATAAGTCCACCAATACCAGCTGCAACCATTACAACGAAAATAATTTTTAACAAGTGATCGAAGGCCTCTAAATTTTCCCCAACCTCAATTGTCCCCTTAAATGTTGCTGTTTGAATTGGCATCCGTTCTATTAATATCCTATCTTCTAAGTGTCTCTTTATATAAGTTTCAGGCTGAGTAACCGCTTTAGGAGAAGTCCACTTCGGATTAAAATCACGAGAAACTGAGACAACTGGTTGTCCATCTTTATCTAAAATTCGAATAATCTGATGCTTATCATTCATATTATTAAGAAAGTCCTTACTGTTTTCAATCGTTTGGTTAGAAAGTGTTTCTTTTTTATCAGTAAAATATGCTGCTATTTCTTTTACTTGCCTGTTCATTTGTTTCTTTTCATATTCTACTGACCACTGATTAATCACAATAAACTGTAAAATATTATATAAAGCGAATAAGATAAATAATAACGTGGTTGACCAAAGAGTTAGTTTCCATTTTATCGGAAGGTGTCGAATGCGCTGTACAAAATCTTTAATCATCTCATCACATACCCAGCTCCTCTAACAGTCTGGATATACTCCTCCTTATCTATCCCATGTAATTTGTTTCGTAAATAGCGAACATATACATCAACAATATTTGTTTCCACAATCGCATCGTAACCCCACACTTGCTCTAAAAGTATATCTCGTGTAAGCACTCTGTTAATATTCTTCATAAACGTGAGTAATAACTCAAATTCTTTGTTCGTTAATTCAATGATCTCATCATTTTTTCTTAGCGTTCTTGATTCTACATGTAACTGTAAATCTTTAAAAGCAAGCAATAGTGTTGACTTACTTTCTTCTTTTTGTTCGCGTCTAAATATAACTCGTATTCTTGCCAGGAGTTCTTCAATTGCAAATGGTTTCGGTAAGTAATCATCAGCACCGCTATCTAATCCTGTAACGCGATCCATAATACTATCACGCGCTGTTAACATAATAATGGGAGTATTCTTTGTCGCACGCAGTCTACGACATACTTCAATTCCACTCAGTCCCGGTAACATCAAATCAAGAAGTATAATATCATAGTTCTTCTCTAGGGCTGCTTCCAATCCTTTTCGCCCATCATATTGTACCTCTACTGCATATCCTTCATATTTTAATTCTAATTCTAAAAATTCAGCTAAACTTTCTTCATCTTCAATTATTAATATGTGATGCAATTTTAATTCCTCCTATAGCATTAAATGAATTATCAATCCTAATCCAAATAAAATCGCAATCATTTGATGTAAGTTTCGATATAATACCGATTTATTTCTGTTTTTACTCCTATTCAAAAGAATTCCAACAGAGCTCAGTAATACTAAAATGCAAAAAGTAAATATACCACTGTAAATCTGTATCATGTGGTGACTTCCCTTTATAAAAAAATAAACTCCATGTGTTGTTGCAACAGCTAATACAGCATAACCAATAAACATATGATATTTCTTTGCTAACATATATAACTCTTTCATATACTTAAATTTAGATATTTTATTTTTGTGCAAAAATAACCAAATATGGTGTAAAAACCAAAGCGATATAGCTGCAATCGTGCCATATTCACCAAGAGATCCAAGAGTTTTATTTACACTTTTTAATTCTATTTGATCTCCTAGCATAAAATTTGCGATATATACCATAACACTAAATGCAATAACACAAACTCCTATAACTTTTATAAACAAATGAAAAATTTGACTTCCGAACATTTTCTTCATTTTGCATCCCTCTTTCAATTTCAAAACATCACTACATTCCAAATTGTAGCAATCAAAAAAGAAAAAAGAATGAAAGAAAGATTAGAATAAGATGAGAAATACTTTATGTGAACTAAAAATCAAATTTCCCACCTTAATTTTTATATGTATAGATTTTCTTTCGCCAGTGCAATGATCTTTTGAATAAAAGGTTCTTTGGCATTAGTATATGACACTCGATCAAATGGATACTTCATGGCAAGCTCTTGTTTTAATTGTCTGTATTCAATATGTGCCCATTCATGATTTCTCATAAAATCACGAAATAATAAATTGTTCTTCCACTCTTGACCACCGTATGTATAAACGTGTAAATGATGTGTACCTGCTCTCCATTTCCCTTTTCTAAAAAAACGTCTCTGTGGAAAGTGCTTATGAAATACATATTCATATCCTATTGTTTGCAATGGTTCTATCCAACGATCAACCAAATTTAAATTTTTAACACCTATCATCATATCAATGATGGGTTTAGCATCTAAACCTTTTATTGACGTACTTCCAATATGTTCGATTGCTATAATTTCTTTTTTTAGTAGTGCAACAAATTTCTTTTTCTCTTCTACAAATTCCTTATGCCAATTTATATTATATGGTTCAATGGTTATTTGTTTATCCATTTTTCACCTTCCATTTGAATTACTTAGCCTTCTAACTAAGTAAAACAGGTTTTTTCATTATCTTTCTTGAATATAATAATATTTAATCTAATTATATAGAATACGAGGTGCAAAATGAACGGAATTCCGATTACAATTCATTTAAATGATGTCACTTTTCAATTAAAAGAGCAACACGACTTCAATTGGCTTGCCAGTCTTGGAAAAATATTTGCAGTCTTTGATCAACAAGATTCAGGGAATATTTGCTTTGGTATCGAAAAAAATGGAAAGAAGATGCTTGTTAAATTTGCTGGAGCAAAAACAATGAATTATGCAGGTAATCCAGCAGATGCAATAGTAACTCTTAAACAAGCTATGTTACTTTATGAAGAGTTAAAACATAACTATTTAGTTGAATTGATAGACCATTTTGAAGTGCAGAATGGTTATGTAGCAATCTTTAATTGGTTTAACGGAGAATGCCTTCATTCACATTGTTCATTTCCAACACCAACAAATTACAGTGATCCAAATTCTCCATTTTATCGCTATAAACAATTATCAATTGAAGAGCGTCTTACTTCACTCGATCATATTTTTTCTTTCCATGTACATGTTGAAAGAAAAAACTATGTAGCAATAGATTTTTATGACGGAAGTATTTTATATGATTTTAAAACAAACAAAATAAAAATTTGTGATATCGACTTATATAAAAAGAAACCCTATATCAATACAATGGGAAGACTTTGGGGATCATCACGATTTATGTCACCAGAGGAATTCGAGCTTGGCGCAGTAATTGATGAGAAAACAAATGTATTTAATATGGGGGCAACCGCTTTTGTGTTATTAGGAGGCGGACGCAATCACACTTTCGCTAAATGGGAAGCAGGAAAAGAATTGTATGACGTAGTATCGCGTGCGGTAGACAAAAATAGAAATCAACGCTATACATCAGTTGAAGAGTTTTATTTAGAATGGGAATTTGCGCGTAACAAAATGAGTATGAAAAAGTAATCCTCCTTCATTGTAGTAAAATAATTAATACATGAAGAAGTTATGTTTTTTCTGTATAATAACTTATAGTATCGAAAACTACAATAATGAGGCATGCTAGATGGATTTTATATATATCAATCAAAACGTATTAAATAATTTGCTTTACATTTTAATTAGCGTCTTTGTTTTTTACTTTCTATATAATAATAGAATATTTTTCAAAAAATACAAAAAAACACTTATTGTTATTTGCACTAGTGTACCATTAATTTTATGCATGAAATTCCCTATATACATCGATGAAAATTGTGTTCATGATTTGAGACAAATCCCATTTTTAATAGGTACACTTTATGGCGGTTTACCAGTTGGAATTGCTTTATTATCTATCATGCTATTGATTCGGTTTGTTTTTTACGGTGTTAACTTTTTAACAGTTATTGTTTATATTACCATGCTTATTTGTACTGCCTATTATTCTTCTAAATTCAATCAATTAAGCAGAAGAAAAAAGCTTATTATATCAATGATTTTACCTTTTTTCCTTGCTTTACTTACAACCTTTATCGCTGTAGTTTTATCGGATTTCCCAATTACAAAATTATATATCGCTTATTTTATTATACTGCCTCCTATTATCATGTTATTTGTTGTGTATATAAATGAAGTTTTAAGAGATGCCGTTATTATGCGGTCAAAACTAGTAAAAATGGAGAAGATGGAGATTGTGAGTCAACTTGCTGCGAGTATTTCACATGAAGTAAGAAATCCCCTTACCGTAGTAAAAGGCTTTACTCAACTCCTTAAAACTCCAAATTTATCACAAGAATCGCGCGAACAATATATTGAACATATTCTTGGAGAACTAAACCGCGCGCAGGTTATCATTGATGACTACTTAACATTTGCTAAGCCGGCATCACAAAAAATTGATAACATTGTAATAGATCAAGAATTAAAAAGAGTAATAAGTATGATGATGCCATTATGTAATATGAATTCTATAAATGTTTCTGAGAAATTAGAAACAGGTTCCATCACCGGGAATACACAACATTTTCAGCAATGCTTTTTAAACTTAATAAAGAACAGTATAGAAGCGATGCCAAACGGCGGAAAACTAAGTGTCAAATCATCTGTTTGTGAAAACAAAATTACTATTGTCATTAAAGATAGTGGAATTGGTATGACACAAGAGCAAATCAACCGATTTGGGGAACCTTATTTTAGTACAAAAACAAAAGGAACAGGTTTAGGTACGATGGTTGCATTGAAAATTATTGAAACGATGAATGGTACTTTAGATATAAATAGTGTTGTTAATAAAGGAACCACTTTAACGATTACATTTCCACAAAGTAATGAGATTACTAAAAACACTAACATGTTGATTTAAAAGGGGCTCCTATGCTCCTTTTTATTTTTGACTCTATAAAGGAGACATATTGGTTTTTGATGGGATATACAATGTTCGAGGGATTCATTTTTCAGATGAGCCTTACTCTTTCCTCAATTTATTTTGGTGTATATCACTGGTTTTCTTACGGTTTATTTGAAAGTTTTGTTCCAATAATCCTTATCTTTTTAACAACAGCATTCTCTGGCTTTGTATAAGCATATGCTTTTCAAAAAATAAAATCGATGCTCTACTACCTATTTGACTTCATTTTGGATGGAATTTCACGCTCAATCAAATTTTTTCCAAAAGATCCATTAAGATAGCAGTTTTTCATCCCTGTAAAAGGTCTTGACTATCCCCATCTTGTAGATATTCCTTCTTTACTCCATTTTTTATTACCTAACATAGTTGTATCACTACTCACATATGTACTGATTAGGTTTTACATTCAAAAGACTCAATCAGTATCAATCACCAGTATACAAAAATAATTCAACATATTTAGGAGAAATAACTCTTGAATGATCCCTACTCTTTAACATATCAATTATAAAAAGGAGCATGGTAGCTCCTTTCTCATTAAATCTTTGGAGCAATAAACACATATAACTTCGAAATCAATATGTTTTTTTATGGATAAATAAAAAGATTCATATCAGTATGAATAAAAGCAAACTGCTGAATCATTTCATTTAGGCACTTCGCTGCTTTTGTAGGAATTTGATGCTTTACGTGATCAATGAATTTTAATTCATTACATGGCAATTTTTCATGCAATAATTTGGCATGACTATAAAATACTTTATCCTTCTTACCATACACCAATAAAACCGGATGCTGAATATTTCTAAGCTGATTCGTACAATTATAATGCAAACTATAACGATAATACTGCCAGATATTTTTGGCATTCCCTTTTCGCGCTTCTTTAAACATCTGTATGAACAATTTATGTGTATTTGAGTTACTCCATGAAATAGACCATGCTAAAAATGAAACTGCCCCCGCTTTTGCCAGTTTCATGCCAAGTGAAATCTTATTCTTTAGATACCCATCCCTCACTTCTGACATTCCCCCAATTAGAATAGCCCCTAACACTTTTTCAGCAAAAGCCAATAAAAATTCTAATGCGATAGAGCTTCCAGTCGAATATCCACATACAAATGCTTTCTTAATTTCCAAATGATCCAACAAACATCTAATGTCTTCAGCAATCAGTGGATAGGTAATCGGTTGTTCTGAATACTGACTTCTTCCGTGCCCTCTAATATCAAAAGCAATCACCTTAAAATTTCGAGATAATTCCTCTATTTGATACTCAAAATTCACACAAGTAAGTACAGGAGGATGAATAAAAACAATAGGAACCCCTTTTCCCTTAACGATATAATACAGACTACTACCGTCCACATTCAACATTGGCATATATGTAATCACCTCAACAATCTAAAATCATTTCCAACTCTTTTTCTAGAAAAAGATATCTCTAAAAATAATGCATACTAAAATTCATTTTAGTACATGAGTATTTCCATTTGTTAGCTATAAGCGTCAATATTATTTTGTTATACGTTCCTGATAACGTTAAAGCCGATTCTCGTTTAAAAAATGAATTTAGTCGCTTCTCAAGTTTTTCTTTTTATTTAGTTTAAAAAACAGATGATATGTTATGCAATAAATAACCTTGTGTAGTGTAGTACACTTGACGATGTGTCTCTTCACTCATTTCTGTTATTATGTGGCACTTCTTTTTTTCTATTCCGGCAACTATTTAGAATAAATTACAATGCATTTTGTTCTATAAATGATATAGAAAATGAATATCATTCCTTTTCAACTCATTTTCAATATACTTCATCTCATTGATTAAAAAACATTATGTAAACAAATGAACTTTAAATCCTAAAAACCCAATTGACCTGTACATGTTTTCCTTTGGAATGAGGGAGCCTGCAAGTACACTTAGGGTTTTTAGGAAAAAAGAATTAAGAAATATTAGCATAAATTAGCATCATAAATTTCTATAAAATATTGCAACATAAATCATATGGAATTAAACTTAGTGTTTCTTTTTCCTAATTATTTTTACAGGGGGTAAAAAATGAATACTCTTAACTTCTTGATGTCACTATTCAATTCTGGAAGAAGAACTCAGCAAATGTTTAAATTATTTAGAAATAGACGGAATAACAATAGAAGCTGGATTTGGTTCTCTTTACTAGGATTAGGAACAGTTTTTAGTGTAGTAGCAACACGTAATTCAAATATGATGAACCCTATTCAACGTTTATTCCAAGGTGTTCAAAATACGACAAAAACATTTATTCCATCCAAAGTAAATTTGACAAATGTAGAGTTTGCCGATGAAATTATGCCTAACAGTCAAAAGAAACCAGGGAATCAAAACCAATAACTATCGTGAATAATAAAAACTCGCCTTTTAATCACAAATATTTACAATGAAAAAGTATGTAAATTCAACAATTTTTTTGAAGGTTCACTTTGTTATTTCGGTAAAATTTCAATATAAAAAGGAGCATGATAGCTCCTTTTTCGGATTGAATCTCGTATTGATACTAAAAAGTACCTTTAATAGTTTTTCTAATTACATAATTCTGTGACGAATGATTAAATAAATGGATAGTTTTTAATACCCTCAACCCCAGCAGCTGCATCCAACAATAATTAATAAAATAAATAGCACAACTAATAATGCAAAACCTCCACCAAAACCACAAGAACCACCGAAACTCATGTTTTCTCCTCCTTTTAGTATAAAACTAATGAATAAATTGATTGTTTATTAACGGGTTCGTATTATACAGTATGTTTTTATATGATTTTTGAGCATGTCTTGGCTAAATTTAAAAAGACACTTCGCGAGTGCCTAAATTTTATCTGTATAACATCGAGAAACTTAAAGTGGATACCAAAACCCTTTAAAAATATTAAACTTTAGGTAAATGGCAAATACTAAAATGATAATGCCGATAATGAATCCTATATAATCCTCTTGTTTTGCTTTTGTTGTAAAATACCATGTTCGTTTCTCTTTTTTTCCGAATCCGCGTAAATCCATTGCATTTGAAACAGTATCAATTCGCTCTAAAGAGTGAGTAACAAGTGGCCAAAAGATGAGTATCCGGTTTTTAATACGTTCCCAAAAATCCGCTTCTCCTCTTTCAAATGGTACACCTCTTGCTTCTTGAGCGTGCTTAATCAATTGGTATTCCGCTTGTATATTCGGTATGTAGCGAAGCGCGATATTTATCGCGTAGGCAATCTTATACGGTAATCCAATTTTATATAGACTGCTAGCGAACTCACTTGGATGCGTTGTGTATATGAAAATAAGTGTAAATGGTAATAATGTAAAATACTTTAATGAGAGCGTAAGAGCATAAAAGAGTGTTTCAAACGTGATAGTAGCATATCCAATATACAAAAATGCTGTACTTGTACCAGTTAACTCAGATCCATGGGTTGGTGTAATCAATAAAATCATCAATGAATTTAGCATACTAAATGTGAAAATAACACTAAATATAATTACAATTTTTTTTAAAGGGATTTTAGCAATCACTAACCCTAAACAACCAATGAAAAACAAGCATAATAAAATACGAAAATCAAAAAATATAAATGTAAGAGTCATCCAAATTATAAATAACAACAATTTAATTGCGCCGTCCATACGATGAAAATATGTATAATTATCTATATAAAATAAATCTGATTTATTCATAATCTCCCCTCCTTTTTGCCTCCATATACATTTGTACAAAAACTTCTGGATAAGGGACTTTACTCAATTTTACTAATGTTATTAGCGAACTTTCCCCTAAATTAGATTGTTGTAATACTTCGCTATTTGTTAATACATTTGAAACAGTACCATCAGCAAGTATTTTCCCTTTATGGAGGACAACTGCGCGGTCTGCATATTCTAAAGCTAGGTTCATATCATGTGTAATAAAGATGAATGATATTCCTTGTATCGCTAATAGACTTATACAGGACATAAATTGTTGATAATGAAAATAATCTTGTCCTGCTGTTGGCTCGTCTAAGATGATAAGCTTCGGATCTCTTGTTAAAACCGATGCAATAGTAAGCCTCTTTTTTTGTCCGTAACTTAACGCTTGAATTGGCCAATTTCGAAATGGATATAATCCACAAATTCGCAATACCTCTTCCACTCGTTTATTTATTTCTGCGCTAGAAACTTTCTTTAATTTTAATGAGAAAGCAACTTCATCCCAAACAGTAGATTGTGTAATCATGTGATTAGGATTTTGCATGACATAGGAGATCACTTCTCCACGCTTTCGGATAGACCATGAACTTATATTTTCATTATCAAATACAATCTCTCCTTTCTTCGTTTTGTTCATTCCCGTTAATGTATGTGCAAATGTAGATTTACCTGCACCATTATGGCCTAATAACGCTACAATTTCTCCTCTTTGTATAGAGAGTGATATGTCCCTTAATGTAAAATCTTTGTGCGAATATGAAAATGATATATTTTCTATTTCGCATAAGATTTCTTTTTTAGGTTGTTTTTTAGACATAGTAGAATGTAACATCCATTGCTTGATCGCTTTATTCACTTTCTCATGATCTAGCGTTTCAATTGGATATAATTCTTCATTTAAAGTATTCATTTTTATATTTTTTAACGCTTCAATATATACAGGCTCTCTTAACCCTATTTTTTGTAGCATGTTTGTTTGTAAAATTTTTTCTGGCGAATCAATTGCTACAATTTTTCCTTCTTCTATTAATATGATTTTATCAAGGTCTAACTTTAGTATTTCTTCTATTCTATGCTCAATAATAACAACTGTTTTATTAAATTGTTGATGCACCTTTCGTATAAGTTCTACTGTTTTCAAACTACTCATGGGGTCTAAGTTTGCTAATGGCTCATCAAATAGTAATATGTCAGCATGTGTTGTTAACAGTCCTGCAAGAGAAACAGTTTGTTTTTGACCACCAGATAATTCATGTGGGCTTCGTGAATGAAACGTATGCATCTGTACTTTCTGTAGTGAGTCCATAACAACGGCCTTCATCTTCTCCTGTTCTACACAATCGTTTTCTAATGAAAAAGCAACATCTTCTCCTACGGTTAAACCAATAAACTGAGAATCTTGATCTTGTAAAATAGTTCCTACATGCTTGCTTTGTTCAAAAATACTGCCTTTTCGCGGATCCTTACCACATATTGAAATGTTCCCAGTACTTGATCCCTCATATGAAAAAGGGATAAGCCCATTTATACAATGGGCCAATGTTGACTTTCCTGATCCACTTCGACCGGCAATCAATACTTTTTCGCCTGGGTAAATACGGAATGTAACATCCTTTAAAGTAGGTTCTGTCACTTGTTTATATTGAAATGTAAATTGTTCAAAGGAAATAATCGGCTTCATAATAATCTCCCTACTTTTCAATCTTCAAATGTGTATGTTTTTTATTTGCTTTCGCTAATCCCAGTGTGATTGGTAAACCTAGAATTAAGAATACAAGGACATCTGCAATCGTTGCACCAAGTACTTGAATAACAATTTTATCCAAAGGTTCACCCATAATGATAATATCAAAAGCACCAGCAAATATCATTGCAACGACAATCCCAATTAAACCTGTTATAGCAAAATATGAAATATCTCTATTACGAAATATTCCATTTTTCACACTGAAACTTGCTCGTTTTTGTACAAGTCCCATCGTAAATCCAATAATACCTGAGCTAAGTACCCATCCCCACCATACTCCCCATCCAGCGATGGTATCTGTCACCGTATGACCGATAAGACCAATCAAAAGTCCTGCAAATGGCCCGAAAATCGCACCAAATATTGTTAATATAGCCAAAGCAGGCTTGATAAATGTGTTTGGTGCAATTGAAAATCCCCATAGACCTAATACACCATATATTGCAGAACCGATTCCAATTGCTACGACTAATTTTGTAGATAATTTGTTCATATGAATTCTCCTCTCATTTTAGTGAGTTTCTATTAGTCCTATGTAAAAAAACATTGAATTATGAGCCTTCACTTCCTTTCTTCCCAATAAAAAATGACCTCTGCTATAAGAGGCCATTTGCATATGAATATATGATCCTCTTATCTTTCAAAAGACAATATGTCCTTTGCGCAATTAGCACCTTCCTATTTTGTAGTAAATAAGGGTTGCTGAGGTTTCATCGGGCCGTTCCCTCCACCTCTCTAGATAAGTATTCGTTTGTAACTTGTATTATTGCATTAACGCAAATTAATCCCAACACTTTTCCCACTATTTTTATTTTTCGAAAAATAAACAATTAAAACATTGTATTCTTATCGGAATTATGGAATAATAAGTTAAATAAAGCATGTTTACGGGAGGGATTTGACATGAAAATAATCGGATTAATTGGTGGATTAAGCTGGGAATCAACGTCTCTTTATTATAAACATATTAATACACTAACTCTATCTCAGTATAATCAAAATGCAAAGCTTGTCCTTTATAGCATGGATTTTGGCGAAGTGACGAATTTATTACAAAATCAACAATATGAAGAAGTGCAAAAACAACTCGTTCAAGTAGCAAAAAAAATAGAGAATTCTGGTGCAGATTGTATACTTATGTGCTCAAATACAGTACATCAATTTGCGGAAGAAGTAGAACAAGCAATCTCTATTCCCCTTCTCCACATTGGTGATGTAAGTGCTGAAGAAATTGTTGAACACGATGTGAAACGAATTGGTTTACTTGGAACAAAACAAACAATGGAACAGGAATTTTATAAAACAAGATTAGCTAATTATGGAATTGAAACAATGATTCCGAAAGAAGATGACCGGAATTTCATTCATAATGTCATTCTCTATGAATTAAGTAAAGGAATTATTTCAAAGCAGTCCAAAGTACGTTTCTTACAAATCATTCAAAAACTTATTGAAAATGGTGCAGAAGGAATTTTATTAGGTTGTACTGAAATTCCGTTACTCATTTCACAAAAAGATCTTTCTATTCCTGTATTTGATACTGCTTTTTTACATGCTAAAACTGCAGTACAATTCGCTGGATAACAAAGAAAAGAGGCTATCTTATAGGGTGATAAGATGACCTCTTTTCTTTACCGTCAATGGAAATTAATCTCGATTACAAAGCCTTTGTTATAGATGGCATCGCTGAATGAGAAGTAACCTGCTCACTTTGAAACATAGGTAAATAAATTGTAACTGATGTTCCTACTCCTACCTCACTCATTATGCTAATTCTTCCTTGATGACTTTCAATAATTTTATAACTGAGCATTAGCCCAATGCCAGTTCCTTTTTCTTTCGTACTATAAAAAGGTTCACCAAGTCTTTTTATTCTTTCTTCAGGAATTCCTAAGCCCTCATCAACTATATTAATAATAACCTCCTCACGCTCTGATTTTTTCACGTAAATAGATATTTCTCCTCCATCTGGCATTGCTTCAATTGAGTTTTGTAAAATATTAATAAAGACTTGTTTTAATTGATTTTCACAACAATCAATGATTAATTCTTTTGATTCTATATGAAGATTAATTTGAATATTTGTCATGATTGCCTTCGTATTGATTAACGAAACGACATTTTTTAATATGAAACAGAGATTCTTCTTTTCAGTTGGAATAACATCAGTTTTTGCAATCGATAAAAACTCATGAAGTATAGCTTCAATTCTTTCAATTTCTGATAGCATAAGTTCAAAATATTTATCTTGGTCTGCTTGATTAATTTGAAATAATTGAATAAATCCTTTAATCACAGTCAATGGATTTCGGACTTCATGGGCTACCCCTGCAGCTAATTGTCCAATTGCCGCAAGTGTATCTGATTTATTCAATAACTCTTCAGTCTTTTTACGTTCCGTAATATCACGGACAATAATCATGACCTTATCTTTTAACAATGGTAAACATCTAGCTTCAAAGAAACTAATACTGCCCTTAAGTGTGAGTGGGTATTCAACAATAACAGTTGATTCTTTATGCTGCACTTGGTGAATTGCTTCACGAAATTGCTGTGCAACGGGTGAAGGCAAGACCTCATAAAACTTTTTCCCCATAAAAGATTCTGCCGGTACGTAAAACTTAGCTGGCGAACCGGCTTTATAATCTATAATTGTTCCATCAGCCTCGGTTAAAAAGCACAAATCAGGTAATGCTTTGAAAATAAGCTCTAGTTCAGATGTTTGTTGCTTTAATTGCTCTTCAATTCCTTTTCGATGAGTAATATCAACTCCAACTGCCCAATAGCTATAGCCAGGTACTGGGAACTGTTCTGAAATATTTGACCACATGATTGTTTTTATTTCTCCATTTTTGCATGTTAAATTCATTTCCCAATCTCGAAAACTTTTTCCACGAACCGAAAATTTCTTTTGCATTTGCTTGCGATAACTTTCATCAGGGTATAGCAGTTCAAGCGCTTTTGGATTCCCAACGATTTCTTCTGCAGCATAACCTGTTACGAGCTCACATTCCCGGTTCCATAATATAAATTTTCCATTTTTATCAAGAGCATCAACCATAATGGGCATATTTTGTAAGATTGTGTGTAGCTGTTCTTCTTTTTGAGAAAGTAAATGTATGTTTTTTGTTTGGTTTTGAAGTTTATTCATTGCACTATCTACAATGAGTTTTGAAAGCATTTCGAAGTATTTTTGACAAGTAAGAATGTCATTTTTTATTGAACAGGCAACAAATGAACCAAGATGTTGCTCATGTAAAAAAAACGGAATTTCAATCTTTGTAAGTTGTTTATTTTCTTCTCGATTCATACCAAATGAAAAAACACATGCCATATTTTGATCAAGAAGTTGATGTGAAATGTTTGTTAATTTATAAAATTGTTCTGCCATGGTTTCTATTGTGTTTACATCAATGAGTTCCAATAGCCGAGCATTCATTCTCTTTCCACCTCTATATGTAAATTTAATACCAATTTTTAATCACGCTTCTCCATTATACGAATAATGTTCTCATAGGTATATAGCAAGAGCATAATTATTCAAATAAATTTTATTTTTCAATTAAAAAGTGTTCAAAATGGTATATAACTGCCTTTCCATACGTGTAATAGAATTAAAAAATTCACAAATTATTCACAAAATAATTTAAAAATATATACAATACTACCAATATATTCTATATAATGAGCTGTAATAAGGCTTCTATGAATCTCATAGAATACCTTACCCCTAATAAAAGTAAAAAAGAATCCTTTGTGGATTCTTTTTTACTTTTTTTCTATGACATATTGATAAAGAGCATGTGCAACACCATGTTCTTCATTCGATCGTGTTTCATAGTGACAAATCTTTTTAATTTCGTCTACTGCATTTCCCATCGCGATAGACATATGTGCTTTTTCCATCATTGAAATATCGTTAAGACCATCGCCTATCGCAACGGTATTCTCTACCGGAATATTAAGATGTTCAGCTAAAGTATATAAACCATTACCCTTTTGAGCGTCACGATGGTTAATCTCTAAATTATGCCAATATGAAGCAGTAATTGCTAGCTCTGTATTATGTTGAAAATGCCTTTTTAATTTTTGTAATTTCTCTATGTTATAGGAAAATGGTAAAAGCTTATGCACATAAATCTCTTCTGCTAATATTGATTTACAGCTTTCTGTGATATGAAATGCTGTATGTTCAAGATACAGTGCTGCGATGACCTCAAGCTCTTGCTGATCCATATCTTTATTTGATCTTTTTATCCATTCTATTTCATGATTTACACTTTCTTCACCATACGCCGGAACGTATACACCTCGATCTGTATACAGTTGATAATACATACGATTTTGTTCAAGATACTCGACAATTTCAAAGGCTTGTTTATTTTGAATTGGATATCTTTTCATCATTTTTTGATTCGTATAAATAAGAGCTCCGTTTTCTGCAATAATTGGACACTGTAAATTCGCTTCCAGTAAAAGTCGTTCAATATCGACAATAGAACGTCCTGTACAAATCGCTATCACATGCCCCTGCTCCTGACATTTTTGAATCGCTTCTGCATTTTCTTTACTAATCATTTTATTTCTTGAAAGAAGAGTTCCATCTAAATCAATCGCAATTAATTTCATTGTTTCGTCACCACTTTCTATAAATAAACATGCTCATATAAAGTGAAACCACTAATTAGTAGCCTTCACGAATCAGGATTATATGGGCAGTTGATTCCTCTATTTCCTTCCACTGAAATCGGATGGCTTCTTGTTCGTAAATAGTAGGATAAACAGATAAATCAGGTATCGTTTCCATATTTACTTTGTCAAACCCAACTTAGTTATAATTTATGAAAAGCGTTTCATGTCAAGAGATATTTTTAAATTCGTTTGAAAATATCTTAGATATTATAAAAAACATATTAAAAAAATGAAAACACCTACATAAAATAGGGGTTTTCATTTTTTAATACGCTTTATTCCTTCAAAAGAATAGGAAGTTGTTTTAACGTTTGTTCATTCTCTAATACACAGTTCGCTAAATGAAAGGATGGTGAAAGCTCTAGCTTTTTAAAATTGCTAATAAACGTAGTTAATGCAACTTCAGCTTCTAAACGAGCGAGTGGTGCCCCTAAACAAAAGTGTGGTCCTTTGCCAAATGTTAAATGTTTTTCATTTCCAGATCGATGTAAATCAAAGCGATCTGCTTGCGGAAATTTATTCTCATCTAAGTTGGCAGCACTTATCCACGTAACAATCATTTGTCCTTTTTTCATTTTTGGTCCAAATATTGTTGTATCTTCTGTTATAGTACGGGCTAATGTAACTGGGAAACGATAACGTAGTACCTCTTCTATCGCTTTAGGAATCAGCTCTGGACTTTCGCCTAACTCTTTATATACCCCAGGTGCATCTACTAAAAAGCAATAAAAGCTATTAATAATAAGGTTTGTAGTGGTTTCATTCCCCGCGGCTAATAGTCCTAATGAAAATGTAACAATTTCCTCGTCAGTCAATCTTTCTCCTTCATACTCTGCTCTGATCAGGTCTGAAATAATATCTTCTTTCAAATGGTACCGTTTCTCTTGAACAATTGGGAGAAGATAAGCTTTAAATTCATGTAAAGTGACTTCTTTCTGTGTATCTAAATCGCTAAACTTCTCTTTGCTATATGGCATGAACAAAATATCTGACCACATCTTAATTTGTTTTCTGTCTGTTGTTGGAACACCTAATAAATCAGAAATAACAGTTACAGGTAGAGGTGCAGCAAACTGCTCTACAATATCGATTTCATCAAAATGATTCATATCTTGCACAAGTTCATTTGCAATTGCTTGTATCCGTGGTTTCCACTGCTGAAGACTTCTTGGGGTAAATGCTTTTGAAACAATTGATCGAATGTTTCGATGCTCTGGAGGATCAGAAGAATTTAAATTTACTCTTGTTTCTAAAGGAGGAATGGAAAATTGACGACGATCTCTTCTGCTTGAAAATAGGCGATAATCAGATAAAACACGGTTCACATCATCATATAAAAAGACATTCCATACATCTTGCTCCGCATCATAATAGACCGGATGATTTTCTCTCATATGCTTATACCACTCATAAGGATTCCACAGCTTTTCTTTTGTTTTAAGCTTTGAAATTTCATGAACCAAAATTACATTTTCAGGCGAATTCATAGTTCTTTCCTCCCTTTTCTATTAAAATAAAAAGTAATAGGTAGGCAGTTCAAAGATGTATAGACTAACATATGTTATTTTAACATATATAAAGGAGATATTTACGGATAAAAACTTGAGAAAAATTAGGGGGAATACATATGTATGTTGATATTTTACTACTCGCAGAATTAACTTCTGGACCAAAGTATGGTTATGAAATAAAGAAAAACATTCAAAATCGTCTTGGAGAAAATTTTGAACTCAATCATAACATGCTCTATCCGGCTCTTCGGCGTTTTGAAGATATGGGAGCAATTACAAAAAAGGTCCATCAACAAATAGGTAAACCAAACCGTAACATTTATGCCTTAACTCAAACGGGTGAAGAAATCTTTTATGAAATGATGCGAGAGTTTCCAGAGAAACTAGCTTCTAATGATGCTGAATTTCTTGTACGTGTTGCATTGTTTGAGAAGCTGGATTACGAAGCTCGAAAAGAAGTTTTAACGACTCGTCAAAATGTGCTATATACACAATTAACATCTATTCAATCTTTATCTGAAACATCACTTTTTATTTCGGAAGTCGTACAGCAAAGTAAATCACGCATTGAGCATGAACTAGCTTGGATTACTTCTCTCATGAAAAAAATATAGAAAACTACAAAAAAGAAAATACAGTGAATGAAAATGAAATTTATTATCAATACTATAATTATTAAAAGGGCAACCACCTACGGTTACCCCTTATTATTTAAGCTTCAGGAATGAAGGTTTTGCAATCAGTTTCTTCCGTTGTAGATGCTTTGTTACCTTTATGGCTCACTACATAAATTGCCTCTGCATTACATTTGTTTCCGTTACCCCAAAATTGACAGTTGTTTACTTCACATAAAACATCTTGTGCCATAAGTATCACACCTCCTTATTCTTTTATCATTAACAAATTTGAGAGGTATGATACTTCTATTTTTTATTTGTATTGATACTACGCTTAAGAATGATCATGTAGAATTAGACAAGAGAAACATTTTCCTCAAACTTTTTTTCTGTTATATAATTGATTTATTATTTTATAAATGATAAAGGAGATTGCATAATGAAAGATCCGTGGAATCCAACAACGAAAGAAATTATTGAATGGGCTTATACCGAAGATGCTATTTTCCCTGAACAAGACTGGGACTTATCGGTATGCAATATCACTAATGTCGCGGAAATGATACTGAATATTGCAAGTGATACAAATTGCCCCAACCAAGTTTTTTTTCTTCATTGTTTATATCTATTAGTTGGAGATGCTATTCGGACTAGCGGAAATACATATAATATAGAATCACTTCAAAATATCTTACAAAGTGCTGCAAATTCAACGAATACAGATATTTTAAGGTGGGTTGAGCGCTCCCAAACCCTTCTATCTAAACCAGAAACATTTTGTTACGACTTATGGTGTGATGGTGGTTTTGTTTATAAAATTGATAAAATGAATGAAAAAAGGAGGACTCATCTTTAATCATGGAGCCCTCCTTTTTTGCATATTTTTCACACTTAAGCGTCTAATAATTTTTTCAACGCTTCCATATCCCCACTTACAATCGCATTAATATTTTCAGAAATACTTTTTATATCCAAGTGCCACCACTTTATTTCTAATAGTCCATTTATGATTTCGTCTGAAAATCTCTTTTTAATTTCAACGGCAGGATTGCCACCGACAATTGTGTACGGTGGAATATCTTTAGTGACAACAGATTTTGTAGCAATAATTGCTCCGTCCCCTATCTTCACTCCAGGCATAATTGTCGCATCCATACCAATCCATACATCATTTCCAATAACCATATCTCCTTTAAATGGTAAGTCAGAAAGTTCCGGTGTGAATCTTTCCCATCCATGACCGAAAATATTAAATAGATACGCTGAAAATCCATCCATTCTATGATTTGCGCCATTCATTATAAATGTAACACCGGGTGCTATGCAGCAAAATTTCCCCATAACCAATTGGTCTCCAAAAATTTCATAATGATATAGCACTTGATCTTCAAATGTTTCCCCGTTTTTCGAATCATAATAAGAATAATCTCCAACAATAATATTTGGTTTTGTTATTGTATTTTTAATAAAATGAACACTCTTGTTACTTTCGATAGGATATTTCACATTCGGATTAGGATTCATGTTGGACGACACCCTCCTCATTTGAAGTTCCTACTACTGGTTTCAAATTATATATTGGTAAAATAAATAATGAACCAATAATAAATAGTAATGCTGTTCCTTCATACATTGTACTTAGTGAAAATACTTCTTTTAATGAACCAGCAATGCTCATCGTTAATACCATTGAACCTGTAAATAAAGGACTCAAAATTCCATTTACCCGTCCAATAAAGTCTGTATCCGAATTTTGAATAATAAGTGTGTTTATCCCAATTTGGATACAAGGAAGAGCTAAACCACTGAAAAACTGAGCGATAAGTGTGATCCATAAATTTGTAGAAAACCCAATGATACCGATGCCAATTGCCTGTGCTAACATTCCTAAAATTAACATCTTTTGCGGCGCAATATTTTTCGCAAATACCATCGCTAAAGCTCCGCCAATAATCATTCCAGCACCATTTACAGTTAATAGCCATTGTAAGCTTTCTTTTGATAGATCTAATTGTTCTGTCACGATAAAAATACCGAGTGGCTGAATCAGTCCAATCCCTAATCCTGCTGCCATAAAACAAATACCGAGTAATGTTAATGCTTTCTTTGCTTTTACATATTTAATTCCATCCACCATTTCTTGCAGCAAACTCATTTTTTTCTTTTCTTCTTGTTCTTCAACATCTTTTGGCAGAAATAACAAAACTAAAGCCGCAAATAAAAAAGCAATACCTGTCACAATAATAGAAGTGTAAATTCCGAAGGCTTGAAATATAAACGTTCCAAGTATAGGACCTAATACCATGAAAATCGCAAAAATGGTTTGATATAATGACATAGCCAACTGTACTTCTTCTGTAGATAGATGTTGTTTAAATAATTTCATACCTGAAGGCTGTGAAAATTGCGAAAGAATTGCAGAGATAAGTGTGACGAAAAATACAACTTTCCAACTTCCAAAGATCAGCGTAAGCAATACTGCAAATACTGATAAAGAACTTAAAGCTTCGCACCAAATCATCGTTCTTTTTGGTTTCCACCTATCCGCGAATGTGCCTCCTATAAATGAAAAAATGAAAATTGGTGCAAATTCTGCAACTGAAATCATTGAAATAGCAAATGCATCACCATTCGTCATATCCATTACATACAGCAGTACCGCAAAGTTTCGGATCCAAATTCCTATCTGGAGAAATAATGCTGAAGCAATAATTGCTTGCACAAATCGATTTTTTAATACTACAGATACACTAGCCTTTTGTTTTGTTTCTACATCCATTGACATAAAAAAGCCTCCTATTCCACATTCTAAATAGGAGGCAGCACAATCATATTATAAAAGACAGGTCTATTCGCAGCGCGAAAATACATCCCTTTTACATATAAAAATGTACATACTAATCCTATTCAGAAGAATATTTCGTTTTTTA
This sequence comes from Bacillus cereus, assembly GCF_002584535.1. Taxonomy (GTDB): domain Bacteria; phylum Bacillota; class Bacilli; order Bacillales; family Bacillaceae_G; genus Bacillus_A; species Bacillus_A arachidis. The sequence continues at coordinate 86,805 of NZ_NUOT01000061.1, read as the reverse complement.
ACGAAGATTTCTTGAAAAATAGAATTAGTTGATCATTGGGATGTCTTCACCCTTCCGTTTCGATTTAAAATTACACATACATACTCTATGTGAACAATTTAAAATATATGCATGTCACAAATACCTATTCTAGAAAGATAATGGTAATTCCTCTAAAGATCGCATTAAATAATTCCCCTGCCACTTAATTTTTTCTCGCTCACCTTTTATTTGTATATTAGGCATACGTTTTAGCAATGTAGCAATTGCAATTTTTGCTTCTAAACGAGCAAGCGGTGCTCCTAAACAAAAATGACTTCCATGTCCAAATGCAATGTGGCGGTTATTTTCCCTCGTAATATCAAATACGTCCGGATTCATAAAGACATTCTCATCACGATTTGCTGATGCTAGTGAAATGATTACCATATCCCCCTTTTGAATCTCTTGATCATGAATTACAAAAGGTTCAGATGCCCAACGTGCCGTCGTAATTTCAACTGGAGAATAATAACGTAATCCTTCTTCAATTGCTGAATCAATAAATTCTGGCTTTTCTTTTAATAACTGTAGTTGATCTGTATTCTCTAGTAAAGCTAATACAGTATTTGTAATTAGATTCACAGTTGTTTCATGCCCGGCTACAATAAGTAACATAATCATTGAATAAAGCTCTGGCGCACTTAACTTACTTCCTTCACTTTCAGCTTGAATTAATGCACTAACTAAGTCTTCTTTCGGCTCTTTTCTTTTCACATCAACCAAATATTGAAGATATGTAATAAATTCAGATAATTTCATTTCATTATCCTTTATTTCTTCTGGCGTTTCAGGTGAAGCAATTACCTCATGTGACCACACTCTAAACTTTTCTTGATCTTCTTTTGGAATACCGAGCATTTCACTAATTACATTGATAGGTAATGGGAATGCATAATCATTCACAAGGTTCAGAGAATTTGTATGTTCTACTCGGTCTAATAAAGTATCTGCGATATTCTGAATACGTTCATCTAATTGTGAAATCATTTTAGGAGTAAACGCTTTTTGAACAAGTGCTCGCAAACGACTATGATCAGGTGAATCTGAATTTAACATATGCTTCGTTAAATAGTCACTATTCTCAAGAGAATGAAATGGTTTTAACCCCTCTTGAGAAAATACATTTTCGGGATTTTTTTTCAAGCGAGAATCCTTTAAAAGTGGTAATGCATCTTCATATCTTGTAATAAGCCATTCTGTCCACAATTCACTCTTACATACGAATAAAATAGGTTGTAATTTACGTGATTCTTTATAAATCTCATAAGCATCTTCTTTAAAATCTGCAGAAGCTAAATGAATACCATCTTCTATTTTTCTACCAACCTTGTTTTTTAAAGACATTGCACTCCCCCACTTTCATGTATTTGTAAAAATCAATTCAATATAAATTATAACTTAACAAAAATAAGAAAATTGTAAATTTTTTGTTATGATCTTACTTTATATATTGAAAAACAATTAAATAATGGCATTTTCAAAAAAAGCAGGCAAGAAGAAAGTATTTTCCTCTCACCTGCTAAAATTCTTTTTTCTTAGTTTATTTTTTGCTAAGCAAAGCACATGAAATTACTAATTTGTTGATATCGATAACTAACTTTTTGGCGACGACCAGCTCGCCATGTGTAACCTGATACTCCATTTCTTCTTACCTCAGTTGGGAAAAACCATAAATCTCTTCCAAACGGACCTGGTCGGTGTAAACGTAAGTATCCCCATCTCCCTAAACAATTACACATCCATGATTTTATATTACCGCTTTGTGCAGGAGCAGCGAACGTTGATGGTACAGAAGGAGCTTGAGATGGTGGTGGTGACGTGGGTGCATCTTCTGCATCATCAGGTCGATATTCCTCAAGTTCCACATCCCTCATTTCATCAGATGTTTCATAGCCAGAAATTTGCGGATTATAGTATGTTGTTTGATTATAATCTACATATGGAAAATAAGTTTGTTGATTATACATAACAAAATCACCTCCTATGATTTATTACTTTATCCAACATATGTTGGATTGCTTTTATATGTAGCTTATTTATGTAGCCCAAAATAACGCGGAGAGATTTAAGGATTCAATCAACCACTCTTCTCTTCTTGAAGTAAAAAAGATGTAAAACTTTATCTCTTAAATCAAAGAGGTCGAAATGAGCTTTGATTAAACTTTTTATAAAGCACAGAGATTTTTAAATTCAAACGTCAATACGATATCTAATATAAAAACTTCTGTATACAAAAAAAGTGCCTATGTGACATGACATAAGCACTTTTTTACTATTAATTAACCAGTATACATTACCTACACTACATTCGAAACAGCACCTAATGTTTGTCACTTTTTTAACCGAACACTATAATAGCGCATCGCTTCCAAAGTCCCTTCCATTTCGAATACACCTTGTTTAATTAACGTACGCAAACGATATTCAAGAAAAACATCGCCAACTGACTGTTCTATCTGACCAAGAACTTCTCCAATAAGCCTCGCTGATTTATAAAATTGTTCTTCTGCTCTTTCTCTCTCCAGGTTCTTTGCACATTCAATGATAAAAGAATCGAAGTAAGTTTCTTGCACAGATGAAACTTTATGATTTTCCCAAATTCGTAATAAATTTTTCGTTTCAGAAAACCGCTGCCATTCTTGTTCAAATTGTTGTCGCGATTTTTCAGTAAGTACTGTACCCTTCTCATACGTCTCATAAATTGTTGCTAGCTGCTCGGGCGTTAACGCACTCGTCCCGTGAATCCCATAAATTTCATTCTCTTTTTGAAACAACTCTTTATGAGCCTCTGCTGTATTAATGATTCGAATATTTTTCTTATTTCTCAAATGAACAATTGCAAAACATAGTCCAACATGTTCATTTGCATTCTCTCCACTCCAAATCGTAATTGGCGTATCCCTTGGAATAGACTGTAGTTCTTTTAATGATTGAATAAACTTTGGTAAATATTCTTCTTCAAAATATAAATCTTCTAAATTTAAGTTTTTCGATAACCATTGCTGTCTCAAATGTTGTCCAGCGATTGTCTCCAGCTGATTGATTGGACCAATCGAAAAAAACTCTGAAAATGAAATAACATACTCTTGCTGCAATTTCTTTTTCTTTAACATGTACTTTAAACAACCTGCACTAGATTCCCCAAAAGTAATATGAATGTGCGTGCTCTCGGATATATTTTTCTTATGCAATTTATTATCTATCAATTCGTTCGGAATGCTCGTTAAATATGTAAATGAGTCTTCGTTGTAATTATTTTTTAACAAATCTAATTGCACTAAAATACCTTGAAGTAACTCTTTCGCTTCATCTTCTTGCATTTCATTGACGACTTTTTTTATTTTTTCTATTGTTTCTATCATTTATTTCCCTCTATTCATAAAATGCTATAATGTTTAGTGTAACATATATAAAATAGCCTCTTTGTTTTTTTATGAAATAATAGCTAAAAAGAATGAAAAAGATAAAAAAGCACATAGTGGAATAAACAACATGCTGTCCATTTTAGCAAAATACGTATCTTTTTTCTTTTTAAAGATGCCAAAATAATTAAATTCTCCAACCACTCTTAATCCAAACACCAACATACAAATCCAAGAACCACTTCGAATGATCATTTGAGGGATAAATGAAGGAATTATTTCTATCTCCCATAGTAAAAATAAAGCTGCAATGCTTAATAAGAGCGCAACTAATAATGTCATACCCATTCCAGGAGTGAAAGTTTTTTCTCCTGACTCAGTTGGAATCACTGCATTTATCCCCCATTTTCCGCCAAATGCCCAGTAAACATGCAATATACTAATACACATTAAAAGACATGCTGATATAGCGATGATAATAAGCAATATTAACACCTCCAACAATGTATTCTCTTCCCCACTTAAGAATATTAAATAAAATAATACTTAGCAACCTATTTTAAGGCCGTACAATAAAGTGAAACTTTAATCAGAGAGGGGCCTTAATTATTAGTTGAACCAAATGCTCGTTAATGCAGGATAAATGTAAGTATGCTAAATTCACAAGAAAAAAACACATAGAAAAGCGATTTTCTGCCCAAAACTGAACCGAAAATCGCTTTTTAAATCCTTCGACATACATTTATTTTCGATTATTCATTTCAAACACTTGTTGTACATCTTTATCACCGCGTCCTGATAAATTAACAATAATACTTTGATCGTTTCGTAAAGTTGCTGCTAATTTCATTGCATACGCCACTGCATGGGAACTTTCTAATGCAGGAATAATACCTTCTACACGAGACAATTTATGAAACGCTTCTATCGCTTCGTTATCATTAATTGTTACATATTCTGCACGACCTGTTTCTTTATAATAACTATGCTCTGGTCCAACACCTTGATAGTCCAATCCCGCGGCAATGGAGTGTGCATCTGCAATTTCTCCATTCTCGTCTTTCATCATATAACACTTAAATCCGTGGATAATACCAGGCTCTCCTGCTGTAAGTGGTGCTACATGCATACCTGTTTCAATCCCTTTACCACCTGGTTCAACACCTACCATATTTACTTCTTTATCATTATAAAATGGGGCAAATAAACCAATCGCATTACTTCCACCACCTACACAAGCAACCAAATAATCAGGTAGACGTTGTTCTTTTTCAATGTGCTGTGCTCTTGCTTCTCTTCCAATTACCGCTTGGAAATGACGAACAATTGTTGGATACGGATGTGGTCCCAGTGCAGAACCTAATAAATAAAATGTACTTTCATAGTTTTGAGCGTAATCTTCAAGCGCCGCATCTACTGCTTCTTTCAGAGTGCGTCCCCCTTCTTGTACAGCAATTACCTTTGCTCCTAATAATTCCATACGAAATACATTTAATTGTTGACGTCCTGTATCCATTCCTCCCATATAAATCGTGCAATCTATTCCGAACATAGCGCATGCAGTAGCTGTAGCCACTCCATGCTGTCCCGCTCCAGTCTCTGCAATGATACGTTTTGCTCCCATTCTCTTTGCGAGTAAAATTTGTCCTAATACATTGTTAATTTTATGTGCTCCAGTATGATTAAGATCTTCTCTTTTCAAATAGATTTTTGCACCACCAATTTCTTCACTCAAACGCTTTGCATAGTAAAGTGGATTAGGCCGCCCTACATATTCTTTGAGATAGTATTCATATTCTTTTATAAACTCTGGATCATCTTTATATTGATTAAATGCATCCTCTAGATGAATTAAAGCCTCTTGTAGTTGTTCTGGTACAAAACTACCTCCGAATTTTCCAAAATATCCATTTTCCGCATGTAATAAATTCATGTTACTTCCTCCCTTTAGTTATTAATTGTTGAATAAAAAAAGCGTGTGAACGCAAAAAGCCCCCTACATGCATTAAAGCATGTAGAGGGCGATATATACGATTATACCGTGGTGCCACCTCTTTTGATTCTTTGTCACATAGACTAAGAACCCTTTCGTTTTTGGATACGGAAAAACAAATTCGATATCCTCATCCTTATAACGGCGGAACCCGGGTCGCATACTCCTAACGTTTCAACGTACCTCTCCTAAGCCCATTCAGTATAATCTATCGTACTGGATCGCACCATCTCCAGCTCTCTGTAACGCATCAATTAAACGTACTTTTCTTAGTCAACGATTTTTATTATTTAAATTTAAGTATGATATTATCGGATTGTTTATGTTTTGTCAATAAAATCTGAAAATTCAATCACTTTTTTCATCAGAATCTATCTAATATACGTAATTAAAAAAACGCAGTACCCTTTCATCATAAAATAGGGCATTGCGTTTTTAAATATTTGTCTAGGAATCTCCTCTACGCATTATAACGATTTCTTCTTCGTTCCATTCTTGTTTGACCTTGCGTTGTTTCTATTTCATGATGTTGATGCTCCGTTTGCGTTGTATGATACATTGGCACTCTTTCTTTACGATTTGGTTCATACGTACGTGCTTCTTTTGGGTTAGAAGATTTTCTACTGAACTTTGGTATCTTCACTTTCAATCTTGGTAAACTCGGAATGCGAATTTTAAAATTCGGTTTAATTCGTTTCTTTTTTTGTTTGAATAGATTTGTTGTTTCTTGTTTTTCATTGATACTACCACGCTTTAGCATGTTGGCAAACAACCCACCAAGTATAAATCCGACTACTAGTAAGAGTAGATACAGTCTTTCTGAAGTTAATAAGTTCAGAACACGTCCAAGAACAGCTAATGATTGGGTTTGTTTTATATCCCACAATAAACCACCCCATAATGTCAGTAATCCTAAAGTAATTGCATAGGTACGGAATCGGAGTATAAGTGGAATTACCGCAATACATGCAGCGATTTTTGCGTTTGCTAGTAACGAGCTAGTTGTTACGTATTGGTTCCAAATTGAGAGCAAGAATGTGATAAATATAGTGTAAGCGAGCCAACTACATATTCGTGAATACATTCGTTTTGCATAATAGCTTCCAAAGCTCGTGAAAAACAACAGTCCTCCTAAATAAAATGACAATTCAAGAGGAATTTTTTTCATAATACCTGCAATTGGGAACAGGAAGCTGAGTACCATTAAAAGCACATCAAGTTTCTTCAAAACTCTCATCCCTTTCTTTTTTCTATCTTTCTTCTATATTACTAAGCAAATTTTCTTGTTTTTTAGCATGTTTCTCACTTCCACCAAATTATCGTGTATATGCATGCAAATAATAACATTCCTAAAAAACATCTTAATCCTACTAGTACTAAAAAGTAAACAAAAAAACAAGGCTATACTTGACAATAGAGATCTAGATTTGTATAAAGAAATGACAAATCCCGCTATTTGTAAATTAGCGGGATTTTCAAATTAGCCTTTTGTACTACTTCTTGTTCTTTTCCTATCCAAAAGTTGGTATTTTAAAAATGATTTTATCTTACATGTAGAAAATCGTAATTAAATGATACTGTCCCTATTCTTATTTCGATCTTTCTTGCACCCAAGTAGCGATATCATTAATAACATACTCAGGGATATTGGCAGGACTATAATATTCATCCGGTCTACTTAATTCCCCATCACCTTCTGTAAAGAAGTGATTTAACTTCGGATACAGTCGATAATCTACGTTATCTCGTTCTTTTAATTGTTCTTTCCAAAGAGGAATTTCGATTTTTGATTGAACTTGATAGTCTCTTTCTCCTTGAATAATAAGAAGAGGTGTCTTTTGTTCTTTGGACATTTCTGCTGCTTTAGTTTTACGGATAGAATCCCAAAATACTGGTGATCCTAAATAAAAATCTTTTGGAGGGTTTTTGCTAGAAAAATTAGGATCATTTAATAATTCAAATTGCGATTTGTAAAATTTATATTCTTCAGGTTTCATTCCTCCAATAGAAAAAAGATACTCAAGCTGATCCAAAACAACATCTTGGATCGTACGAGCGGGTCCTCCCATCACAATTGCTCCAGCAATATTTTGATTTTGGTCTTTTTCGATCATTTTTGGAACCATCATTCCACCTTGACTATGGCCAAGAATATAAATTTGATTCTTATCTATCATAGATTCATTTTGAAGAAAACGAGTTGCAAGAAGTGCATCATCCGTTGTCTCTTTATCAACTGTATAAAAAGGACTAAATTGTGTCTTCAATCCATGTTCATATGTTCTTTTATTATAACGAAGAACAGCAATTCCCTTCGAAGCAAGACCTTCAGCTAAATCGCGAAATGGTTTTAAAGCAAACGCAGTTTCATCCTGATCACTTGCTCCAGATCCTTGAACAAGAATTACCGCTGGGAACGGCCCCTCTCCCTTTGGAACAGACAATGTTCCTGGTAATGGAAACGCGCCACTTCCGACTACTACTTCTTTTTCAACAAATGATTCCGGCTTACTATATGATGGTCGCTCTGCAACAGTACGATACGACATACTAAGTTGAAAGTCATCTATTTTTCCAGATGGATCTAATTTAATTAGTAAAGGCACAGTAAATTTTTCAAAAACCAATCCAATCTCTACATTTGTATGAACGGAATTTGTCTCTTTTTGTTTTACCTCTCCAATGCCAATAAAAGAACCTGCTTGTAATTGTACCGGGAGTGCCTTCCAATAACTCTCCAGCCATTCTTCAGATATTATCTTCTGTAAAGAGCGAGAAGTTAAATCAAATGCAGATTTATAATTTTCAGTATGCATATAACGGATAAATTTAAGAGTAGTAGATATAACAGGATTTTCATCATCCGCATTGTCTATTTCTTTCATATTTGAGTTTGACTCTTTTAACATTGAGGTGAATGGATGGTTGAACGGATTATTATATGTATTGGGATAAAAACTTGTTTTCAATACATCTGTATTCCCCCCCTCATACAGACTTGAAGAAATAGCAAAATTTGTAGGTGAAATTTCTTCCTCAGCATGTGAAACAAAAGGAACACTTATCATACAAATTGTACTAACGAGTAAAAACTTATTCCCTATTCGTTTTCTCATTCTCATATTTATTGACTCCTTTCAAAATTAAATTTTTTTAATACAACATTTAGTATTGTAAGGAAATAAAAAGTGTTAAAGAGATTAATAATCTCTCCTCCCTAACATTCAATATAAACTACCTTCCACCTCTTTTTTATTGTGTAATTTTTTTATAATATGTAACCAATTAATTACTAAAATTAATTGATTACATGGATAAATCCATACAAAAAAATGACTAAACTAAGTTAGTCATTTTCTATACCCTTGCATCTATCTTTTCCTTATATACCTACATCTTCTACTTGTTCTTCCACTGGCCACTTTTCTAATGTGTAAGCCATCTCCCAAAATGAATATTCATATTGACTGCTAATTACAAAGTGTTGTTTCATTCGCTTACGATCAGCTTCTGTTACTGTTTCCGCAATCGCATCTAATCTAGCAATTTGCTCTTCTACTAAAGTACGGAACCAGTCAGAGCCATATGCGGAAATCCATTCTTGATAAATCGGTTCTTTAGGTTGACATTCTTTTAAACGTTCACCAATTTCATAATAAAGCCAATAGCACGGCAAAATTGCTGCGATAATATCCCCTAAATGTCCTTCATATGCAGCACGATACATATGTGATGTATATGCATAAGCAGTTGGAGCAGGAACGAATGATTCTTTTTCTTCCGCCGTAATACCTAGTTTTTTCGCAAAATTCTCATGTAGTGATAATTCAGCCTGATATGTATTTTGTGCATGGTATGCCATACGAGCCGTTGTTTCTAATTCAATAGCTTTCGCTGCTCCTAACGATTGGACTCTTGCGAAATGACTTAGATAATATGAATCTTGCAGAACATAATAGCGGAAACTAGCTACATCTAATGTTCCATCTCCTAGTTTTGTAACAAACGAATGATTAAAACTTGCTTCCCAAATCGGATTAACTTCTTTACGTAATAACTGTGAAAATGACATGATAAACCCTCCCATAAACGTTTTGATTAAAACTTGCACCTACTTCAAATAGATGTACAAAATAAAAAAACTTTCTTTACACACGTAAAGAAAGTGGTTTGGACATCATCAATATTTTAATAAATATCCTCTTCTGTCACTTCCACTTCCCTACGCCAGTATTACCCAGATCAGGTCCTAAGGGTCTCAAAAATATATTTTTGATCTCAGCCTGTATAGAGGCACCCCTAGTGGATTACATATAAACTATTTAACTCGATATTTATCATAACATATTCTGGAATACTATCAAATATGATTCATAAATTTAACACTTATAATATATAAGTGCGCAAATGTTATCTATCTTCTACTAATCTCTCAATCTGCTCCTTCACATTCGAATTACAAATACCACCGTGATAACAAATTACCGTCTCTATATCAAATTCTAAAAATCTTCTAAGTGATTCTGTAGCTTTTTTCATGTCTGGCGTTGTGTGCGGAACAGGTCCTTTTAAGTTTCCATCAACGCATACCATCGCGTCACCCACAATTAATGTTTTATATTTTTCACTATATAAACTGATATGTCCTGGAGTATGTCCTGGAGTATGAATCACTTCGATACCCTCTAAAAATGGTAGTCTTTGTCCATCTTCTAATGTCCAATTTACTTTAGCTGTCGGCGGATTTTTATATAGTGCTTGCACAACATCTGGAAGTGCCGCCCATTTCTCTTCACTCATTTTATTTGGATCTCCTTTAATAAGGGGCAGCTGTCCTTCAATGTAAGGTTTGTCCAATTCATGGGCGTACACTTCAATAAAATGATCTGCTTTCTGCTGTAATTCAGGAAGACTTCCAATATGGTCTATATCTTGATGGGTTAAAATCACTGCTTGTAATTGTTCAAAAGGCACTCCAATACCAATCATCGTATCGCAAATCGCTTCTAATTGGCCCGGCATACCAGTATCGACTAATATAGCTTTTTTTCCATCCCAAAGTAATGTTGGATTTAATTCGAATTCTTGAATTTTTAATTTCAACACAGCTAGACCGTTTTCTATTTTCATATTACAAGTCCCCCTCGGTACATAAATTAGTGAAGTTATTTTACTTACTAAAATGTATCACGCTAAGGTTTTTAAATCAAGTGTAAAATAATTAATAATAACATAAAAATATTTATTTGTCAATGAATTTTAATCTAAAACTAGATTTTTCCATCACACATCTTTTCGATACAAATTAATTAAGTCTTTCAGAGCTGCCGCTGCTGCTCCTCTTGGACTCGAGGCTCCCCCGATTGAAGTAACTTTCCCCATCGTATCAGTATGAAAAGTAATTCCTTTTTCCGTTCCATTTACATAAGCCAATGGATGTCCTTTCTCTATTTCACGCGGGCATACTTCAAGTTTCAGATTTCCTGAATGATCTTTATATACCGATCCAATTAGTTTCAAAGATTTACCTTGTTCTTTTGCTTTCAGTATATCTTGTTTCGTAATGCTCTCTATTCCTTTTATAGATATAGAATTTAATGAACACTCTGCTTGCAGCAGACTATTTGCCAATAATAAGAGTTTACAAGCACTATCCATTCCACTTATGTCTAATGATGAGTTTGTTTCAGCGATTCCTTTTTGCTGAGCTTGATACAATGCTTCCTCAAATGTTATATCTTCTTCGTACATCTTTGTAAGAATATAATTTGTCGTCCCATTTAAAATACCTTCCATACTCTCAATTTGACATCCAGCTAAACTAAATTGTCCAATATCTAACGTGGGGAGTGCAGCTGCAGTTGCCCCACTGTAACGAATGCTTGCGTTTGCTTGTGTTGCTTTTTCCTTTATTTCTTTCCACGCGGTAACAAGTGCTCCTTTCGAAATAGCTACTACATCCATATGGTTTTCAATCGCTGTTTCGATATACGTTCTTCCAGGTTCACCAGTTTGAAAATTAGTTGGTGTTGATTCTATTAATACATGACCAACAGGAATTTTTTCACTATTATCAAGTGGATAGCGGCTGAGATATTTCCCCAACGCATAAGAACCTGTACCATACGTTAATAATTCTTTTATATGTAAACCGTTGACGTTATAGAGATTGACTGTACTTCCAATAACTCCAGTACAAACAAGTTCTATGCTGTACATCTCTTTTATATATGACGCTTTCTCAAATACTAATCTTACAAACTCTTTTCCAACAGTTCCATATCCAGATATCACTATATTTATCCTCATATTATCACCTCAGGCTATTATGCTATTTTTAAAGTTAACTTCATTATACTCTGAAAGTACGCTGTGATTCACGAAGTAAAGCTCCCTCAAAAGAATTTGAAGGAGCTGTTACATTTCAATATAAATATGGATCCAGTTATTTTGGTAAATCTTTGTAACGTTCAAAAACAGGTAAAGTAAATTGTTCGTCCCCAATCATTACCATGCCGTTCGTAGGCCGTTTATTTTCTTCAGAGGAAGAACAGGCACTTAGGCTTGTTACGATTTTTTAACCATTTTTTCATTTCTTTCTTATAACCTCTACGTAAACATATACTACCATATTTTTTCTTACTTATTTTTAAGAAATCATTGCATGACTATTTTAATACTTCATTTCTTTTCCTATATGACAGGTGTCATTTGCTTTAACTGACACCAGTGCATACAAAATATTCCTTTTTGAAGATACAATAATGACAAAATCATAAGAAAAGAGGAGAATAATGAGTAATAACAACAAAAGAATTCGTTTGCTTGATATATTAAGGGGCTTTGCTGTATTAGGAACACTTGGTACAAACATTTGGATTTTTGCATATCTAGGGGATGTTTCTTATATCTTTACGTTTGATCATGCAATTTGGTGGATGTCAGTTAATGATTTCATTCGTCTACTCGTTCTATTTTTTGTGAACGGAAAACTTCTCGGTTTATTAACAATTATGTTTGGTATAGGACTTGAACTCAAATACCAACAATCTTTACGCAAAGGCAATACATGGCCTGGCGTTTACCTATGGACTTCTTTTATACTTTTATTAGAAGGTTTCATTCATTTCACCTTGGTTATGGAATATGATATTTTAATGAGTTACGGCATAACCGCAATAATTGTTGCTTTTATTATTAAACTTGGTGACAAATGGATTAATCGAGCTATGAAAATGTTAGGTATCTTTCACGGGGCTGCTATGCTTTTCATTCTTGCTATATTTATGTATTTAAAATTCATAGGAAGTAACATTTCGCTAGGTAACGCTAATGAAATTATAACCCTTTATAGTGATGGAACTTGGTTTGAACAAATCCATTATCGCCTAACAAACTTTATCGCAAATCGACTAGAAGTAATTTTTGTTATCCCAATGAATATTGTCCTTTTCCTATTAGGAATACGTCTTATGCGCGCTGGCGCCTTCTCCCCTGATGAAAACGGGAAAAGAATTCGTACAAAAATGCTTAATATCGGCATTATGATTGGTGTCCCTCTCAATCTGTTAATCTTTATTCCAGGCGGTATCTTTGATTTACCAACTCGCTATTTATTTGCACCTTTCCTTTCTATTTTGTATATTGCATTGATTGCTAAAATGATAGAAAGATTTGAACACTTTTGGTTATGGCAGCACCTTGAAAATGTAGGGAAAATGTCTCTTAGCTGTTATGTTCTTCAAAATATTCTTTCTTCCATTCTCTTTTACGGTTGGGGCTTTAGCCTTGGCGGGAAAATGAACTCATTATCGATTGTCTTTATTTGGCTTTGTATCTGCTTCTTTGAAATGTATTTCGCAACATTTTGGCTAGCAAGATTTAAATTTGGTCCAATGGAGGCCGCACGAAGATACACATCTGGTTTCATTAAGTAAAAATGATTCTTAGTGGGATTTCACCATTCTCACTAAGAATCGCTCTTTTTAAGATTTTGTGTACTTTACCATGAAATAGAACTTATTATAAAGTCTTATTCCATCTTAGTAGGAGGGTAGTAAAATGTTTAAAAAAATTTATCCCCACGATCAAATTGAAAAGTACTTATACTTAGATATTATTTTTATTGTCCTTTTGATTTACAATGTAATTCGAGCAGAAACAACCATTAACTTATTCTTAAAAATTGTTCTTTTACTGCTCGTTTTGTTGTCTTTTTACTTCGCATTGTGGTATAGAGATTGGCGCCTTCTCTTTTCTAGTTTATTTAGCTGCGTATTATTTGCACTACTTGCAATATTCATCGAATCACGGCTACTTTTGTATGGTTTTGTCATCGGGAATTTATTAGGAAGAGCCCAATCTAAATTGTATATCGGCATCGGTACAGCAGGCATCGCAATGATGTTTTTTCTAGTTAGTTGGTATACCTTTGGTCAGCCTTTTTCCATATTAAAAACTTCTTTTCTTCTTGTCTTTATTCTTCAACTTATACAGCCATTTGTCATCCACGTCCGGGAAAAAGCAAAATCTTTACAAAAAGAGCTAAGCGCCGCAAACTCTCAAATTGAAAGATATATCCAAGAAGAAGAAAGACACCGCATTGCCAGAGACCTTCATGATACACTCGGACAAACATTAACAATGATTAAACTGAAAAGTGAACTGACAATACGATTAATAGAAAAGGACACAACACAGGCGAAACAGGAATTAAATGATATTTTAGACACATCACGTTTTGCATTAAAACAAGTACGTGAACTTGTTACTGATATGAAATATATATCAATTGAAAGTGAATTAAATCACCTACGTGAGTTATTACGAACAGCCGGTATCCAATTCACAATTCATGCAACCGGAAACGCACCTTTGCTGACAAATGTTGCGGAAACAATGGTTGCCCTCTCTATAAGAGAGGCCATTACAAATATTCTAAGGCATAGCCAAGCAAACCATTGTACAATCGTTCAAAAAATGGATACAAAATGGTTTCAAATAAAAATACACGATGATGGAATTGGCTTTCAACATGATTCACTTGGATTTGGAGTTCAATCAATTCGGGAACGAATGAAGATGATACATGGCACAGTAGATATACATACATTAAGAAACAACGGCACAACGATAATTTTAAAGATACCTATTTCAACAAACCTAGTAAAATCAAATTAGTCTTGTAAAACGATACAAGAAAGGCGGCAGTAAAATGATTCGTATTGTAATTGCGGAAGATCAAAAGATGCTTCGCGGAGCCCTCGTTTCTCTATTAAAACTAGAAGATGACATTGAAGTGATTGCAGATGTTTCAAATGGGCTAGATGCTTGGAACATTATTACAAAACATCGACCCGATGTGTGTCTTCTCGATATCGAGATCCCCGACATTACTGGACTTGAAATCGCAGACAAATTAAGAACTATTGGACATCCCTGTAAAATAATGATTGTTACAACTTTTGCTCGTCCAGGATACTTACAAAAAGCGATGGACGCAAAAGTGGAAGCATATTTACTAAAGGACGAACCAATTGAATTTCTTATTGAAGCGATTCATAAAGTAATGAATGGTGAACGTATAGTAAGTACAGATCTAGCTGCTACGCTGTTTTTAAAAGAAGATAACCCACTAACTGACCGTGAAGCAGAAATACTCCGTATGGTTAAAACCGGAATGACAACGAGAGAAATCGGTAAAACATTGTATTTAACAAACGGAACGGTTAGAAATTATTTATCATCCTCCATTCAAAAACTTGAAGCTGAATCAAGATTTCAAGCCATTCGTATTGCTGATGAAAAAGGTTGGATATGATGTAAGATGCGGTGTAGAAAAAGGGATGCTATTACATCCCTTTTCTTCCCTTTTAAAATACAAGTTTATTATTAGTTAATTTAAATATTATTTCTTATATCAAAAAATTCAGTGTTTTTGAAGTCTATTTTTTCCTTAGTGCAAATACTATAATCAAATGAAAACTACAAGAAAGGAATGGGATAACCAATGAAACAGCAAAAGCAATATTGGAACGAGGTCGCACATGAAAAGCAATTTACAACCCCTTTTCGATTTGATTTATTTCAAACACATGTAAAGCAAGGAGCTACTATTTTAGACTATGGATGTGGCTACGGAAGGACATTACGCCAGTTAAGAAAAGCACATTTTTCCAATCTTTATGGCGTTGATTTCTCAGAAGAAATGATTAAACGAGCAAAATTAGATGATACAAGTATTCATTTTAGTGTCGTTGAAGATAAAAAACTAGCATTTTCTGATAACTTTTTTGACTCTGTACTATTATTTGCAGTACTAACTTGTGTTCATAGTAACGAGGAACAACAAGAAATTTTAGATGAAATTAAAAGAGTCTTAAAACCTAATGGAGTGGTTTATATTAATGACTTTCTATTAAATCAAGATGATCGTAATGTAAAACGATACGAACAATTCTATCAAAAGTATGATATATACGGTGTATTTGAATTACCAGATGAAGCTATTTTGCGTCATCATAGTGAAGAGCGAGTAAAGGAATGGATGAGGGATTTTAAACAACTAGCATATGAGAAAGTAGAGTATACTACAATGAATGGAAATCGATCTAATGGGATAGTTTGTATGGGAAAGTTAATAAAATAAAGTATTTAGCAATTTAAAAAATATTGGTTTTATAAACTAACCGATGGTGAATGTCCAAAAACCTATACGCGATAACATCTTTACAAAAATGCAGTAATCTTTCAGTTACATTCTTAAGAACATAAGGGTTCGTAAATACAAGTCCTTATGTTCTAGTTATGTTATTAAAAAAATATTTAACTCTTTTTCACGTTCAAGCTTGTTGTAAAATACTCGATTCCCCTTCTTCTTCTTTTTTTAACTGTGATCTATTTACCATTCTACTTAGTCTTGAAAATCTAATAATGATACCATTTTTTCAACACCTATTACATGTATAAGTAAAGGTATCCTCGGACCACTCGGTTGATTGAGAACAAGTCTATAAATGATTTTAAAAAGTAATTTTTGATTCTCTTTCATTACCTTTTTATTTTCATTCTGACAAATTGCATAAATATGTTCCATTAAATTGAGATTATTTACATTCGTACGAACTATTTCACAAACTTCCAAGACCCATTTTTTCTGTATGTCTTCTAATAATTCGTAAAAATCCCAATCTTTCTCTTGGTTCACTTCAATCATTTTTTGAGGCTGTAAATTTCGAATCCAGTGTTCTACACGGTTACTTATTTTCATGATGTCAATCAAGCTATAGTCTGCATCTGTTTTTGCTAATACTTCCTGTAAAATTTGATTATCAAAATTCACTAATGGTAAGATACCTGCTACTTGATTAAACTTTGGTAGTCTAGCTTTTTCAGTATTCGTTCTTGAAAGCTTCAATGCACCACATAAATCTTCATTATTTAACATTTTATTTTGATAACATTCCGTGTACCTTTCATACTCTGTATAATTGCGAAGTACATCCTCATCCATACCAATATGGAATGTAGCATTTGGTTTATATTTTGAAAACATAAATAGAATGACTTCTGGCACATACACATTCAATAACTCACTTGGAGTAATTATATTCCCAGCAGAACTAGACATTTTTTGATTGTCACCTTTTATTCCGATAAAATCATAGGCAACATAATGTGGTGCCTCATAATGAAAGATTTTTCTAACTATCTCCTTCGAAACATTATAACTACCTGTTTCAGCTGAATGATCTCTACCTCCTGGTTCAAAAATCACATCTTCCATCATCCATCTCATCGGCCAATCAATTTTCCAATTTAATTTTATATGACTCGTTTGCATTATTGATAATACGTTGCGATTCCCACACTCACATTCATATTGGATTGTTTCCAATGTTTCATCAAAATTTGTTATTTTTGTTGAATCTTTGCAGCATTGCTTACAATATAGTGTAATTGGATAAAAAGTTTTTCGCTCATCTTCGGACGATTCGCTCGTTTTAAATTTCATTAATATATCGTAGATTTCTTTTCTTCTTTTTAATGAGTGTAGTATATGTTGATTATATCTCCCAGTTCTATATTCTTCATGTTGATAAATAAACTCTACTTCAATTCCAAAAGCCTCCAACGATTTTTCAAATTCTTTTTCAAAATGCTCTGCATACGATTTATGACAACCATATGGATCTGGAATATCACAGTATGGCATACCTATATACTTCTTAAATGATGGATCAATGTTTTTCGGAACTTTTCTAAACCGGTCATAATCATCCCATGAAAATATAAATCGTGTCTTTTTGCCTAAATCTTGAAGTGCTTTTACAACAAAGTAAGTCGTAATGATTTCTCGAAAATTACCTATATGAACAGAACCGGAAGGACTAATTCCAGATGCGCATACAAATGTTTCTTTATTTGGATATTTTCGAATCAGTTCATGTGCTATTTGATAAGCCCAATGCATGTACAATTCACCCCTATGAAATTTAATATTTATTTTCTACCTTCTTTTTCAAAATAAAACAACTCCCACCCCCAAGATTATTCATCTTGAGAACGAGAGTTGTTTACTTCGTGGTACCACCTCAGTTTATTAATATGTCACCATATTAATCTCTTCAGGTACGGCTCAATTCGCTTATACCCTATCTCTATAACGGGAGAACCCGCCGCATCATCCCTAAATTAATTAGTTCCTTGCGAAGCTCCAAGTCTTTTTTCATTAAGATTCTTACTCCTCCTTCTCAGCTACCGGAGTTCTCTGTATGCAATCATTCTTAACTACTCTTCTCTTCATTGCTATTTTTGTTATAAGTTATTTTTACATATAATAATTTACTACACTTTTATTGTCAAATTTTTCTGAGACAAAGGGTGTATGCCCCCTTTCAACGAATGTATATAGGCTAGCTTTTTGGAAAGGAGAAAAATACATTGTTAGAAAAATTAGAATTAGTTGTCGATGCACGAGCAAGTTTAGGAGAAGGCCCTTGTTGGGATGAACAGAAACAACTACTATACTGGGTTGATATTCTCGAAAAAAAGTTATTTATATATAACCCGGCTACAAATAGTAATCGCGAAATTTTATTTGACCAACAAATCGGGTGTGTCGTTTCAGATACATCCGGTGGGATGATATTAGCAATGAAGCAGGGTTTTCATTCTCTTAATCTTGAAACAGAGGAACTGAAGCACATTCATGACCCAGAACCTCATCTGCTGGAAAATCGCTTTAATGATGGAAAGTGTGATCCTGCCGGACGATTTTGGTCGGGCACTACCGATTTATATGGAGTCAATACAGCAGGTTCTTTATATTTCTTAGATACTGATTTTAGCGTAAAAAAGCAATTAAATAATGTAAATACATCCAACGGCTTAGCTTGGTCACCTGACCATCGGTATCTTTACTTCATTGACACGCATACTAAAAAAGTCACTCGTTTTGATTATGATATACACACTGGAACAATTAGTAACCCAATTGATATCATTAGGATTCCTAATGACGAAGGATTACCTGATGGTATGACAATTGATGAAGAAGGTTGTTTATGGATTGCACATTGGGGCGGCGCTAAAATCACAAGATGGAATCCAATGACTGGTGAAAAGATTTTAACAGTGCCAGTTCCAGCACTCAATGTAACTTCATGTACATTTGGAGGATCTAACTTAACAGAATTATACATTACTACTGCCCGAACAAGAATGAATCCAAATCAACCCATATGCTGGTGGCGTATTCCGAATAAAAACACAGGTGAAAGGCTGTCCTACTTATCAGTTTAATCATAAGAAATCACAGAAAAAAATGAATCGAGTAACAGACAATAGAAGTAAATTTCCCCACTGAAATGATGATAAATATACTTAAGAATACATATAAGGAATGGAAAGAACTCCATATAAAAGTAAAAATCATTATCATACAACATCATGTGTAATGGAAAGTACATTCAATTCAAAACAAATACGATAACCTTTATAGGGTACAATTTCTTGTAACTTCTTTGTTCATTCCCTATAGGTAATACGTTTCTTTTTTTCTTTATAGGCTCGAGCTTTAAAGCGTTGTTCTTTTTATTCGGCCGTTAGTTTATAAATAACAACACGGACAGGAAATTTATAATCTCGACCAACATAAGCTAGTAGAATCTCATATAATTCACCGGGTTGTAATTGTTGCATGATTTCTTCTAGAGCTATGTTGAAAAATTGAGAGTTCTTTTTTAAAACGCCATTTTTAAAATACATAGCGGTTACATTCTTTTGATAAAGCTTTGTATTCATTTTTAATCTTGAAAGATAATAAGTTTCCTTTTGTTGGATAGCATCAAAATCAGATAAACTAAAATAGCCTAAATCTCGAATACATAGATCTTGTAAATCTACTGTTGATTGAATTTCTCTTCCATAGTTCACATCGTTTTGTTTACCAGGCGCAATCTGAACATGCAGAAATTGGCCACTTAATAAATCATATTCTAATTGGATCTTTACATCAGACGCTTTTCCACTTCCACCGGAACCAGGATATACAGTGGACAACATGTCTGAAACATCACCCCAAATAGTAGAAAAGGTATAAGTACCCATACACATCCATTAACAATTTAATAGACTGAGAATATAAAGTAGTATAATACCTCAAAAAATTAAATAAACAAATTAGGAGTGTTATATCATGCCATTTGGAATTGATGTGAGTCACCATGAGGGAAATATTGATTGGAACGAAGTAAAGAATAATCCAAATCAAGTAAACTTTATGATTGCAAAGGTAACAGAAGGTTCTGAGCAAGGCACCAATTTTGTCGACCCAACCTTTCAATACAATATCAATGGTGCAAATAGTGTTGGCATCCTTACAGGAGCTTATCACTTTTTTCGGGCAATCTCTGTTAATGATGCAAGACAAGAGGCTGCTTTCTTCATTAAAAATTTACAGAGCGTAACATTAACTGCACCTGTATTTGTCGATGTAGAAGTTAATGATGCAAATTTAGATCCGGATACATTAACAGATGCTGTGAATGCATTTTTAACAGAATTGAAAAATGCAGGGTATATAAATACCGGCGTTTACAGCAATCTATATTTCTTTCAAAATAGTCTAAACGTTTCACGCTTACAAGATACTTTATTGTGGGTTGCACGTTATAATCCAAGAGGGGCAGGAATGGAATGTGATATTTGGCAATACACAGATACCGGAAGTGTACAAGGCATTAATAGCAATGTCGATTGCAATATATCCTATGTGGATTTGGATAACGGAAATAATAACAACAATGGACCTAATAGCTCCTATATAGGAATTGCTACTATCGCAGGTGATAATGTGAATTTACGAGATCAACCTTCTATGAGTGGCAATGTCATTGGAACATTGCATCGTAATGAGTCCTATAAAGTATTTTACGAACAACATGGATGGTTAAACTTAGGTGGGAATGAATTTGTTTTTTATGATCCTAGTTATATTTGTTACTGTAACTATATAGGGATTGCTACAATTACAGGCGATAATGTAAATTTACGAGATCAACCTTCTATGAGTGGCAATGTGATTCGAACATTACATCATAACGAAGCTTATAAAGTATATTACGAACAAAATGGATGGCTAAACTTAGGTGGAAACCAATTCATTTACTATGACCCTAGCTATATCGATTATCAATTACTTTCTGCATGTCCCGATTGTTAAATAGTGGACAACCTCTACTAGGGGCAACTGAGATACGTGCATCTCAGCTGCCTCTCTCCTTTTTACTCTACACCTTCTTCTGCTAAGATATCAGTTTCTAGATTTTCTCTTGATAATTCATCTGTCATAAAAAATAGATTCTAACCTTGAAATCCAATTATTTTTTGCTCCCTTAATAAGATGCTCAATTACCCATAAAGAGTTTATTCTTTCTGGACTATTAGGATAGTTTATTAGGGGATCGCCGCATGTCCATCAAGCTATTATTTTGAGGTATCCTCATTTTTTCGTATTGAAGAACAATATGTTTCTTAACTTGATAGCAATAGGGTACGGCAACAATTCTTTCTTTTTGGAGCCATTAAAAAAACAGATAGCATTCAAAGAACATATTGAATACGATCTGTTTTTATTTTTTTACATAAAGAACATTGAGACTGTTTATATTCTTATCAGTCAGATGGTTTACTAAAACATCATCATAACAGTAACAGATAAAAAAACTGTCCTATATTTAATCAATATACGAATGCTTTTGACGAGTTTTCCTCTAATAAACTAGAGTTATAATTAGGCGCTAGTACAATGTTTGTATACGTTCCTGTACCTGAAAGGTACTTGTACCTATGTTTTAACCCTGCTGGAATAAAAACAGATGCAGGACTCTCAATGATTTGTAATTCTTCTTCAATTTCCACTTCACATATAAGACCTGTACCATCTACTCTATTCCCCCAGAAAATAAAAGCACTATCACAATGATGTGCGTGAGTATCTACATGTCCCGCTAAGTTCTCATCCATATGGTTGTCATAAAATACACGTTGTATGACATAAAATGAAGCACGTTCATCAGTTCTATAATCCATCTGTACCCAACGTTCTCCTGGACCATCGCGATGGTATAAAAGTTCAGATGCTCCCTTTACAAATGGTTTACTAATTCGAAAAGACTTTGAAAGCTGAGGTCCTTTTCTTTCTATGTTTTTTTGTTGCATCCTCCGTACTCTTCCTATCATTTCAGGTTGAACACCTTCATAGGCAGAAGAATTTTGCTTAACAGCTTTTTTATGATATGGTGCGGTATGGGTAAATACATTTTTTCCAATAATCGGTCTCCAATGATCTACCTTACAACCCGTTGCCAATTGAAGAGATTGGGTTAATTCGGGAATCATTTTTAGTTGAAAGTATTGATTATATTTTTGAGATAACAATACTGATAAATTTAGTAAATCAACAATCCCGGCCCGTTCACCTATTCCACACAAAGTCGCGTCAATGACAGATGCTCCGGCATCAATAGCAGCAAGAGCATTTGCCATTGCTAGCCCTAAATCATTATGAAGATGAACTTCAATTTCACAAGGGAATGCCTCAACAGCCTTTTTCACGATTTCCGCACAATGACTCGGCTCCCAAATTCCTACAGTGTCTGCTAAACTAATTCGATTTGCTCCAGCTTCATAAGCAACTTCTCCAAGGTGGCAGATATCCTCCCATGCGGTTCGTGAGGCATCTTCAATCGTAAATCGGATTTTCATTCCTAAAGATTTAGCCTCTTCAATCGCTTGTTTCACTTGATTTACAACGTAATCTTTTGATCGATTCGTATACTTTGTTTGTAAAGAAATAGGATTAATAGACGCCCAAATTCCTACCCAATCAGCCCCAGCACGATAAACCGCATGAACTTCTTCTTTTTTCGCACGAGCATGCATCAATATGTCAGCTTGCTTTGCAGAGGCGGCAACTTCTCTGCAAATTTCTTCTTCTTCTTTAGAAATGCCTGGATGTCCAACCTCAATAAGGGGTACTCCGAAATTTTCCAACATATGAAGTAGTGTAATTTTGTCTTCCTTAGAAAAACGAACACCACATTGTTGTTCCCCTTCACGTAAAGTTGCATCTAATATTGTTATGTGCTTGTTCATTTCTTTTTTCCTTCTTTCATTTCTATAAAGTTTAATACTTGTTCAAATAGGATGGAATGATTTTTTTCATAAACAGCCCAGTGTGTTGCATCAGGGATGACAACTTCTTTTTTTTGTTTTGCGCCTGTTAATTTTGACATCATATTTCGATCTGCAAATAGATCATCTTCTCCATAAATGACAAGTACTGGAGCAGTAATCTTAGATACATCATATAAAGGACGATTATTCCAAATAGAATATAAATCTTCTAGTGGACCAACTGGTCGACGGATCATTTGATTGTTTTTCTCACTCATAGGATCCGAATTGATAAATACTTGTTTTACGGCATCCATCGCTTCATTTGTAACGATTTTTTTATTTCCCATCATCATATGCCAATGATGCATTCCTTTATCAAAGTCCACCATTTGATAGGCTGATGCCTCAGGATTAAATTGATTAGGTTGTAATGGATTTTCAAGAGGTTTTGTCATCATAGGTAGCTCGAATCCATGCATATATCCGTATAGAATGATTTTATTAATGTCTTGAGGATGGGTTATCGCATAATTACCAGCAACAACGCCTCCATATGACCATCCAACGATATGAATTTTTTTCACATTTCTCTTCTTTTTGATCCAAGTTACGATTGTTTCTAGATCCTTTGTCGCATCATTCAAATGAATAACCGGGCGATTTTTGGAAGGAGGTTCTGACATTTCTTGAGGGTGAGAAGAATGACCAAACCCTCTGAAATCCATAGCCCAAGTATCATACCCTTTTCTAGCATACTCATCCATCCACGAATATTTTGGTACATCAAATGCTTGAGCAGTCGGTACACTAAATGGTTCTAAAAATAAGATTACTTCATCGGATGTATACTGTTTTTTATTATTTAAGTTTTTATGAAGTAAATGTAATTTTTCTTCTCCTTGCTGAATTTCTAATTTTTCTTTTACCACTTTAGAAGTTTGAGCGTTTTGAGAAGTTTCTGTACTATTAGAGCAACCCGACATAAGAATTATCAAAAATAAACCTACTAAACTAATATGTGTCCATTTTATCTTCATTTAGAATGTTCCTTTCATTTCATAGAAACGATAGCTATTATTCCAGCAGCAATAATTAATCCTGCCGGTAACCCTTTTGTAAATAATACGGCAACAAGAGTCCCTACTAAGACACCTAACAAAATCGTAGGGTTCATAGTTAAAACTCCTACTCCTTTTCCTCCTATGTATGACACAGTAAAACCTGCTAGAATGGAACCTAAGCCGATAGGAGAAGTAATTAATTTTATTACGCTTTCACTTGTAATCTTTCCAGATGTAATTGGCACTAAAAGGAAGAGCATGAGAAAGAAAATACCAATTGGAAAAGAATATTGTTGAATAAGATGTAATAAAGTTCTTTGTCCAACAGCAAGTAAAACGCCTAATAAACAAGCTACACCAGCTAGCACATAATCCTTTACAAGCAGAGAAAGTATAACAATAATTCCAAGTAACAAAAAAGGAAGCATATTCTCTTACCTCATCTATAATGTTGTATAATCCCAACTATCATTTTCAGGTGCAGATACATGTACCATATTTTGATTGGAAAGATTAATTTGTATTAGATTTGGACTTATGACAGGTTTTAAATCTTCTCGATTTATTATAAATTTAAATGCTTCAAAGCTTGCTAGAATACCTACAATATTTGCAACAGGAGACAGTACAGTCCATGGAAGATCTTTTTGTACGTAACTATTTGCCCATTTCTCATCCGCACCATGCTTGACAGAATGAAGAGCACGTCCATCTTTTAATTCATGAATTATATTTTTCATTTCTGGTGTTAGCTCTTGCTGATAAGATGGATATCCTAATGCAATTTCATAGGGCACAGAGTCAGGAGCTAAAGACATCACGCCACCTCTAAAAGGAGGTGTAACTGCAATCCATATAGAAGGAATCCCTAATATCCTGGCTGTACGATGGATAATGACTCTCGCTACTAAATTATCAGTTGCATCTATAATGAGATCTGTATTTTTCAGAAGCTCTAACGCATTCTCTTCGGTAACAAATTCTTTTGTTACGTCTACTTGTAATAAGGGATTAATGTCCTTTAAAACTTCTAAAGCGACGTCTGCTTTAGATTTTCCTAATCTACTAATAGAACTTAGCATTTGTCGATTGATATTGCTTGTTTCAAATACATCTTGGTCAATTACATGTAGAGAACTTACGCCCATTCTTGCCAGTTGGATGAGTGTAATTCCTCCTACCCCCCCTGCTCCAACTACAGTAACGCGAGCATTTTTTAATTTTTCTTGCTCTTCTACAGAAATAACACCAATATTTCGCGTGAAACTTTCTTCATACATCTTTTGCGTATCTTTATTTTTGGTTAACATATTATTTTCCTCCTACAGCGTTTTATAATCCCAACCATCCTTTGGGGCTTCTTTTACTTGAACAGGGATATGACTATCCATATCAATAACAATTCCTTTAGGGGCTCTAGCTAGAGGTTCACGACCAGTTAATACTTGTATTGCTTCATGAAAACTAAATAGGGATAATAGATGAGCACGCATTGGTGTAATGATCCATCCCACTTTTCCATCACAAAAATCTTGTGCCCACTTTTTTGGTGCCCCTTTTTCTACAGAATACCAAGCACGACTTTTCTTTATATCCGCAACTTGTTGTCTTAATTCTGGATTTGTTAATTTATGTCCTACAATTGATACATTCAATGCTTCTTCATAAGGAACTCCTGTTGGGAAGAATGTAGAAACAAACCCTCTTGTAGGAGGACTACCTGACATCCCTACACTTGGTATACCTAATTCTCTAGCAGTTCTATGAATAATAACTCTTGAAGGCATATCATCAACAGCTTCTACTACAATATCGTGCCCTTTTATAAGTTCGGTTACATTATCTTCATCTACTTTTGTTTGTAAGAAGTTTGTTGATATATAGGGATGTATATCTTTCACTACCTGTTCTGCAACTTTTGCTTTTGGTTCACCTACAACACTAGAAAGCGCTAACATTTGTCTGTTAATATTAGAGACTTCAAATTCATCTGGATCAACACCAGTAATATGTCCAACCCCCATCCGAGAGAAGAGAATTGCTTCATATCCTCCTACCCCACCTAATCCAAAAATAATGACCTTCTTATTTCGAAGACATTCTTGTTCCTGTTCAGAATATACACCAATATTCTTCTTGACCATTTCCCAATAATATGAATCCATATCCATTTTGTAGTCTCCCTTATATGTAGTAACTATTTTGAGTAATAATACTTACCAAATAATCCTTATATATAAAGTAAGATAAAAATATGTTACTTTTGTGAGTTATTTGTAAAAAAAATTAAAAATTTTCACCCCTTATTGCGATTAAAAGTTGCAAATTAGATTAAAAATAGCCACAATCTTTTCTAAAACAGATTGTGGCTATTTTTAGTGACCCCAAAAGAATGGATCGTTGCTATACCCCCTTATTGTTCAAAACTGTAATCAACAAAAAAGCCCACCCCTAATTTCATATGTAAAGTGGTGGGCAATCTATTTTGATTTACTTTAAAAGTATGGACAATCCAACTCATTAATTGACTCCCAAGGTGTATTTTCTACACATTCGGTATTTTTGTTCTTTCTCCTGATTACGTTTCTTAAAGGATTTACTTCGATTTTAAACATAGAAGTAGGTTCAACATACGTAAAAAAAACATGATCAATTGGTAAAGTTTTAGATACATCAATATCTCCTACTTGTTTAAACAATTGCTCGGCGCCATATAAAAAAAATCTCGTTATATCAGATTGCTTATTAATCCAAGCTAGCATCTCAGGAGATACAGATTTATTTAAATATACTTTTACCCGATCGCCACATTTATACCTCTTACACCGCATACTCACACCAGCTAACTAATTGTTAAGTTTGTAAATCCTAATTCTTTTTGTTTATGTTCTCTATATCGCGGTGAACATGTATAAACTAGTAATCCGCGTGCATTTGTAAAAAGAGGATTATCTACAAATATCACATTTTTTAAACGGCCTTTTTGTTTTAAAATAAGTTCCAAACTATTTTTAATGATAACCGCGCCTCCACCATAGATAAATACATATGGATCATCTTTCATATCATCAATTTTATTAATAATATCTGTCGCAACCCGTGCAGCTAAGCCTAGAAGTGCTTGTTGGGATTCTGCTACTAATAGTGCATGCCTTGGGTGTTTCTCATATAAATAAATTTGATTGAACTCTGTAATACTATCTATTGTTTTTGTTGGATACTTCCGATTCCATCTCGTAATTATTTGTAATAAGGTTTCTTTCACACCGTATGACAGCCCTTTACTTAATTGCGGTCTAAAATTCACTCCAAACGAAACGACTTCTTCGGTTGTCCCCGCTCCTATATCAAATGATAATAATGTTTTGTCAACGAAATCTATCTCAGTCGTTGAACTTTTTTCACCTTCCACTTTATGTTTTAAGACATTTCCATCTTCATCGTATATAATCCCCCAAGTACCAGATGCACCTTCAGGTAAACATTTGCAAAACTCAATGGAGACATTTACCGTTACATCTCTTCCGTTCGGATAATGAAAAATAACTTTATGATTTCCCATATAACGGTTAGCGTTTTCCGATGCAATTTCTTGTGTAATAATTTGCATCGGAAGAGCAACTGATAAATCGTAACGAATATTAATATGATCCAATTTGGGACTATGACGCATAGCACTAATTGCTAAACCTGATAAAATCGTTAATACCATTAATTCATCTGTAGATTTATCAGATTTTTTCTCAATCTCTGTTCCTTTTAGCTGATCATTAATCACTTTCTGCCCCACAATATAACGCACGTTGTTTAACATAAGGGATGGGGAACAAATTGTTACATCAATATGTTTTTCAATTTCAGAAATCGGTACATCCTCTTCGTCTAATAAACCTGTAGGCTCCCCAATATATAGTGAATAAATACTTGGAATATAAATCGGCTGTTGCCCTTTCACCATTAGTTTCAATCCGTTATTTCCAGCATCTGCACCAGCTTTTAACAGTGTGGACATATATACCCCCTGATTTTATCTGACATCCCTTCCAAATATATGCGAACATTAACTTTTACATTCAAATTAGAGTGAAATCTTTTTTTAGCTTCTAATACATTACTAAATTATAATATAAAGAATCACCATAAATTCCATCTTTGTGTAAAATGTATTTGACATTATCCTCTACCAATTTTATACTATTAATTTGTAAAGAGTTTTTTACAGTTAGTGAGTAAGGAGGGACTATATTGAATCAGAAGAAGTTTATTTTTCTAATTTCTGTACTATCATTGCTTGGGGTATTCATACATGGTACATATAAATATATAACTGAGGGAGCGATTTTAGGAGGAACGATTTGGGGAGCTTCTTTAATACTTAGTTATTTAATCAATCATATTACATGGGGCGATCCAAACGGCGTTTCAAAAGAAAGTCAAGATGAAATGGGACAACAAATTACATATAAAAGTTTCAAAATTGGATATTTTGTATTAGTCATTATTATGTTTATTTTATTGATTTATTCAGAAGGATTTTCGACCTTATATTCACTTGATAATATTCAAAATCTCCCTTTATTTATTGCACTTTGTTCTTCATTCATTGTTATTCCACTAGTAGAATTTATTGTTTCAAAACGATATCAATAAATGTAAATAAAAAGAGAAGGCGTTTTTTCTTCTTTCTTTTGTTCACAGCCAACGATTAAGCTTAAGCAAAGACTATGACTATAAACTATACATACGATTTTCTTTTTCATAATTGCAACTATCCCCCTCTTAAATATTATTACATCATATATTCCGCTTTCAATAAGCTGAATATTAACAATCAACAAAAACACCCCGTGTTCCTATAACACGGGGTGTTTCTTACCTTTTCAGATGATTATTCGATTGATCCTCTTGTTCTTTTCTTAATTCATTTTCTTCATCCTTCGGTAATTGTTTATCATTAGCTTTAATCGGATTTGTTTCCTTATTTTCTATCAAATCATTTGGTACTTGTGGCATAACACGTCCAACAATTGCAGCAAGTTCTTCAAGAATTCCTTCGCCAGTATTTCCACGCTTAATTTGATTCCCCATTTGCTTTAATCGTTCATACGTATCAATATCAGCCACAACAACTGCATTTGCACCATTTGGATCATGTTTTAAGCTTTCAGCTACAGAATATTTGATGGACTCTACGCGAGAGCGATCCAATTTCGCTTTTACATCTATACCAACAACAGCGTATTTCCCTATAACTACCGCAGTTGCATCTTTCACCCCTGGTATACTAGAGGCTAAAGATGCTAAATGATCTGCAACCTTTTCATTGGGTTTATTATTATTTGCCTGATAATTAACATTTCTCATGGAAATATTTTTTTGCTCTGGTTTTTCTTGAGCATTATTTTGCTTCCCGATGCTACATCCTGTAACAGCTAGACAAATCATAAGCATGTATATAAGAATTTTCATTATTTTCACCACTTTATCATTGATGTTTAGTCATAAACTTTTTCTACAGCCTGCATCTTTTTCACTTTTTCTTCCGTTCCGTCATTTGCATTAATAAAAATTTGATACGTATCTTTTCCTAATGTTCCAACAAACTCATAACATAAAACTTCTTTATGAGTAGCATTCACAATAATCGCTTTACGTTCTTCCATTACTTTCACATCTGGATTGATTTTCTTTCTCGCATCAGCAGCTGTTAATTTTGCAGCTGGAATGGTCCGTTTTTGATGAGATGCTAAATATTCTTTTGCCGAAAAACCAACAATCGATCCATCATCTAAGGCAATTTTCATTTGAATCGCTTCTGGATAAATACGCACATCATTCTCATTCACAACGTACGTAAACACACCAATATTATCATATTGTGAACTATCGAAGAGCTCCATATTAGTAAACTTATGGTCCTTTAAAAAGGTTAATCCTTTACTTCCTGCGTCATGTAAACTGATTTTTTGTTCCTTAATTTCACGGTTATTCATTACCCATATTGGATATCCACCTTTTTCGGTAATATCCATATAAAATTCATTCTTTGTTTTAGGATCTTGAATCTTTACACTATAAAATGATTCTTTCGCACCTTTACCACTTTTCTCAACTTCTACTTTTTCATCGCCTTTTAAATTTAAAAATGATTTTGCAATTTTTGCCGCTTCATCTTTTGAAATCGCTTTGCCTGTTGCTTCAAAGCCGCCTTTTTTCACCTTTTGCATACTTGTGAAAGTTGGACCAAAATTATCTGAAGAATAGGATGTTACATTTTTCTCAACCGTCTTAAGCCCGTCAATAATCGTGTTATCCGCTGGATCTTTATCTGAAGCAAGCGCAAGTTCTACATCCATCCAACGTAAATTATTTTTTAAGACAAGATGTTGTACTTTCCGAAGTTCGTCTTGAATATCAGCTGCATTAGAATATAAACCTTGCAATGCTTTATATTCTTGATCGTTTAAAGGCTCTTTCTCTAAATCACGAATTGCAGTACGATAACTAAAATCACCAATATTCGCGAGAAATTCTTCTGTTTTATTAAACGGCATTAATGTTAAAGGGAGTTGTCCTACATCAGAACGGGCTTCTGATGTTAAACGCCATACATCAGCTAATGCCGGTGATAACGATGTTCGCGAATTCATTGCGAGTGTTGTTCCAATTTTATCGTGTAATAAATCAACCTCATATGCTAGATCATGAAAAGCACGCTGATAGCTGTTTTCTGCCCGGATTAAAACCGCATTCTTTTCTTGGTGTTCTTTATAGCCCCAATACCCAGTTCCAACTACGCCGATTGTTAACAATACAATTATGATACCTCTTAACATTTCTTCACCTCCACTCTATTTACAGAAAATATGTTTGCCGATTTTTTTAATTTGTGGTCGACTCCAAATCCATTTACTCGTTGCAGTATCTGGATTGAAATAATAAAGTGCATTTCCAGTAGGATCCCAGCCATTAATCGCATCTAATACAGCTTTTTTCGCAGTTTCATTCGGTGTTAAATAAATTTGACCATCAGCAACTGCTGTAAAGGCACGTGGTTCAAAAATCACCCCAGATACTGTATTTGGGAATGATGGACTCGTTACACGATTCAAAATAACTGCCGCTACTGCAACTTGTCCTAAATATGGTTCACCACGAGATTCACCATATACTGCGTTCGCCATTAATTGAATATCATTTTGTGAGTAACCATTTGGCACATTTGTACCTTTATTTTGAGTTGGCTTGCTACCTTGTCCACCACCTGTGTTTCCTTTATTAGCAGTCGATTTCTCGTACTTTGTTGCTTTCGCAAGCATTTGCTTCGTCTTCGCTCCCGCTAAGCCATCTACAGGTAAACCAAACTTTTGCTGGAAATTTCGTAGTGCCCAATATGTACCCCAGCCAAACACACCATCTACTTTTCCTTTATAAAACCCGTTAGATTTTAATCGCGACTGTAATTCAATGACATCTTCTCCAGAGGCACCTCTTTGAATTACTTGATTAGAAAAAGCTTGCACATTTCTTGTTTGCCCACTACTTACAATTACAGATATACCGATTAATACAAATAAAATCAGTATTTTAAAAATTGCGGTAGAACGCATATAATTCCCTCCTTATTTGCAGTGATGATTTCATGGTTATGTTTTGTAAATAAAACTCTTTTATGTAATGAAGACAAAAAATCCAAACTTATATGATTTAGACAGCATGTACACAATAAGAAAAACGGCTAAAAGGAGTTTATTATGAAGCGTATTTTTACATGTTTCGTATTAGGAATTGTATTTGCTACAACATATTGCAATATATATATGCACTCATCAGTTGTTCACGCTCAACCACCATATGCAAAATGGGGTAAACTTGCGGTAGAAAAAACGAAAGAAAAATATCCAAAAGCGCAAATTATTGATTACCTTCATATTGGAAGAAAACCAAAGACAGTAAATGTAACAACAGAAAAATTTAAATTATGGCTGCGTGAAGATGGAAAGGAATATGGCGTTTTTGTTGATGTAGAGTTTGATACAAAAACAGAGAAATTTTTGAAGATTATATTTCAGAAAACCAGTAGATAACATGCATTGGCTTTCAATCAAAAGTAAAAACCCCTCTGTTGACAAATGTTAAACAGAGGGGTTTTTACTTTTAGAATAGACATATTAAATTTTTTGGAATCTTAAAGATCGATTTCCTAGGGTTTTTACAAGTACACAAATGAATCCAATTGCGATCCCGATTCCTACACTATATAAAAAGACACTTCCGTAACCATTTATTCTTGGATCCAAGAACGAATATGAGTGCCAATTAATAAGAGCTCCTCGTATTAAACTATAAATTACATATAATAGCGGAAATAATAGCCAACTTACCGCATGTTGCCATTTAATTTCTTTCGTTTGGGGATTTAGAGCCATGCCCATCAAGCTAACCAGAAATCTTACATTTTTGTAAGATTAGAGATTACAGGTCGTATTTTTGAATATTTTGTGTATTATGTTTATAATAAATTCTTTCACACAAAGGAGATTATACCTATGTCATTTGAACAAACATTAGAAAAGTATGCTACTCTTGCAGTAAATGTCGGTGTTAATATTCAGCCTGGACAAATATTATCTATTAATGCGCCACTTGAGGCAGCTCCATTTGTCCGCCTTGTTACAGAAAAAGCATATAAATCAGGCGCAAAGCATGTATATGTAGATTGGAACGATGAAGTATTAACACGTTTAAAATTTGACTTAGCTCCTGAAGAAGCATTCTCAGAATTCCCTGCTTGGAAGGCGCATGCACGTGAAGAGCTTGCAAAAGAAGGCGCTGCATTTATGTCTATCTATGCAGAGAATCCAGATCTATTAAAAGGTGTAGATGCAAAGCGAATTGCAAGTTCTCATAAGGTTGCTGGAGAAGCAATGGAAGTATACCGCGGTTATTTACAAGCAGATAAAGTAAGTTGGTGCGTGATCTCTGTTCCTACGAAAGAATGGGCAGCAAAGGTGTTCCCTGATGTTACATTAGAAAAGCAAGAAGAGAAGCTATGGGATGCAATTTTCCAAGCAACTCGTGCAAATCTAGAGAATCCTGTGGAATCATGGAAAAAACATGATGAAACATTACATAAAAAAGTAGATTATTTAAATGAAAAACATTATAAGGCGCTTCATTATACAGGTCCTGGAACAGATTTAACAATTGAACTTCCAGAAAAACATGTATGGGCTGGAGCTAGTAGCTTAAATGAAAAAAATGTACCATTTATGGCTAACATTCCAACAGAAGAAGTATTTACATTGCCATTAAAAACAGGTGTAAATGGGCAAGTATCAAGTACAAAACCATTAGCATTTGCAGGTAACATTATCGATAACTTTACACTTACATTTGAAAATGGACGCATTGTAGAATATAAAGCTGATATTGGTGAAGAAGCATTAAAACATTTAGTTGAGACAGATGAGGGTTCTCATTTCTTAGGAGAGGTTGCATTAGTACCTCATGATTCACCAATTTCTAATACAAATATTTTATTCTATAATATGTTATTTGATGAAAATGCATCTTGCCATTTAGCAATTGGGCATGCCCATGCAACTAACTTAATCGGTGGTAAGACAATGACAAAAGAAGAACTTGCAGAAAATGGGGCAAACTCTAGTATTATACACGAAGACTTTATGATTGGTTCTGCCAAACTTAATATTGACGGCATTACAGCAGATGGCACACATGAACCAATTTTCTGTAAAGGAAACTGGGCGTTTTAATAATAAGTCAGGAAAAAAGTACTGTCTCCTGAAAGAAGGCAGTATTTTTTAAATTTTGGCTATGTTTTAAATAGATGTTGAAAATTAATATATTAATAGTAGATATACTATAATTAAGCCATATACATACAGGTTTGGAGGTATTATTACGACAAGTGTTAATTCTTTGATTTCAGATATTCAAAAACTATCAGTATCTCAACAAGAACAGTTACTTTCCTATTTAGAAGACCTACTTGTATTAGGTACACAAGTAGGTCAAGTAACACAAGAAGTCAAGGGATTTAGATTTGCCAAGGGAAAAATCTGCCCACAAATGCTGAAACTGTATCAAGAAACGGCAAGTATAAAGGGAAGCAACGATATATTTGTAAATCCTGTAATAAGAATTTTACTGACTTCACAAACTCTGCCACTTACAAAAGCAAGAAAACATTAGATAATTGGCTTAAATACGCTAAATGTATGATTGCAGGTTTTTCCATTAGAAAGAGTGCTACAATTGTAGAGATTAATATTGCAACAAGTTTCTTTTGGAGACACAAAATACTTGATTGTATAAGGTCATTTTTGGGTGTAGGCTCTGTTGAGGGTGTAATTGAGGCTGATGAAGTATTCTTTGCAGAGAGTTTCAAAGGTACAAAACCTTCTAAAACGCCGAGAAAATCTCATAAAAGAGGAAAACATAAAGAAGGAATTTACCATATTCAACACATTAATGCTGTACACAGCAAATTAAAAAAGTGGATGAATAAGTTTAATGGTGTTGCAACTAAATATATCAGCAACTATTTGTATTGGTTTAAATGGCTACAATTATTTGAAACTGACAAAGAAGTTGTTAAAATCAAGAACTTTATGGTTCAATGCAATGTAGCCCATGCTTATACAAGAATAACAGATTTTAAAGAAAGAGAGCCAATATTTATTTAGGTATATACATTTGTAATATTAGGAATGACGAATTATTTGTATTTCATGGAGGATAAATTGTAATGATGAAAAATAATTTTAAAATAGAAAATATTCCAGCGGTTTTGTGGGGTGACAAATCAGATAAGTTATTTGTGGTGGTGCATGGTAACATGTCAAACAAGGCAGATAACTCAATTATTGTATTTGCAGAAGAAGCAACAGCAGTAGGTTATCAAGTGCTTAGTTTTGATTTACCTCAACATGGTGACCGTAAGGATGATACCTATCTTTACAAAGTTCAAAACTGTGTCCAAGACCTTAATACAATTATGACCTATGCAAAATCGTTATCAAATAATATAAGCATTTTTGCTTGTAGCATGGGAGCGTATTTTAGTCTATTAGAATATAGTCATGAGCCGTTGAAGCAGTGCTTGTTTCTCTCTCCTGTGGTAAATATGGAACGTATCATAAATAATATGATGACATGGTTTAACGTAAGTGAGAGTAGACTAAAAATAGAGAAAGAAATTTCTACACCTATTGGACAAACTCTCTATTGGGATTACTACTGTTATGTGAAAGAACATCCTATTGTTGCTTGGAATAATCCAACTTCAATTCTCTATGGTTCAGAAGATAACTTATGTGAGTTTGACGTTGTATCTGAATTTAATAAACGTTTTAACTGTAATTTGCAAGTAATGGAGAATGGAGAACACTATTTCCATACTGAGGAACAGTTGCAGTATTTCAGACAATGGCTGAAAAGTCATATATACGTTAAATGATAATAAAATAAAAAATGATTGATGTATAATCTTCTTTAAAAGCGAATTAAGGGAAGTCAAAATGTCTTCCCTTAAAAGTTATATAATTTCAACATTGTTTTAAAAGATCGCCTAAATTTTCTATTCTCTTTAACCTTCACCATTTTACTCCTTTTTATAAAAAACAAAAAATCCGATTTCAAATGAAATTAGAAATAAAAGTAAGTCTATGACCTATTTTTACACGTATCTCGGCTGTACCCCAATTACTGATCAAATCTCTTTACGATTCTCAAGCCAAACATCATAGTAAAGAAAACAACTACCATTACATAGCCTAGTACGTATTCTACTCGTATCATAGAATTCTTGTTAGTTATATATAAAACAAACAGTATTACAGCACCAACTAAATGAGAAAGACCGAAGATTTGAGCCATAAATTTCAAACTCACCATTAACTTGATGGGTATGGGATTTAAAGCCCAATCTAAAATTTATGTATGTTTATGTATCTCTTCTAAATACTCGATAAATAATTTAAGTGGTACTAATCCGCGCTTTGGCATTTGACTACTTATTACTGCCACAAGTTCTAACTGCGGAACAATGATAATATATTGCCCACCATATCCCATTGCAAAAAATATATAATACGGTATGTGAAATCTTTCATTGTCTAATATCCACCAGTGATAGCCATATGCCCCAACATGCTCGTATGTTAAAAAACGCGGCTTACTCGATTGTTCAATCCAACTTGAGGATACAATCTTTTCTCCGCTCCAAAATCCATTCTGTAGACATAATAATCCTATTTTTAACAAATCCTCCCCTTTCATTTTCACACCAAATCCACCAACATAAATATTTTGTGGATCTTGTTGCCACTCATATTCGGTAATTTGTAAAGGATTAAATAGATATTCCTTTGCAAACAGCTCCGTTGTCTTTCCAGTTGCAACTTGTAGGATATAGCTTAACAAATGGGAAGAACCTGAATTATAATTCATTTTCGTTCCTATCTCTTCTATTAATGGTTTCTGTAAAATGTATTTTATCCAATTGTCTGATTCCACAAAATCGTTTGGAAATACAACTCCATTACCAAACTCCTTCCATTCTTCACCAGTTGTCATTGTCAGCAAGTGATAAATGGTTAATCCCTTCTTTTCTTTCGGTACATGTGGAATCCACTTTGCTATAGAAGTATGTATATCACTTATGTATCCTTTATCTATTGCTATACCGATTAAAATCGACACGATACTTTTAGTAATAGAATTAATTTTATATAAATTGTTTGCACATTCTTTTGTTTTATAATATTTGGTTGTTAACTCACCTTGTTGATAAACGAGAAATGTATTTACTTTCTTACTTTTAAACATATTTTCTAGCATGTAAAAATCCAATATTCGTTCCTCCAAACACTTGCTTTCTTCTAATAGTCTTTACTATTCTACTGTGAAATAGTGAACCTTTTTTTCTTTAATGGTATTTTTTAATTTTTTTGTTGATTAATTTAACGTTACTAATTGCTTTGCTCTAGGGATGTAATAAAAAAGATGAATGCTATAGTATCTTTTGATGTACTAAACAGCTTATGAACACGATAGTTTCCCTACAGAAAAAAGGAAGTAAATGATTAAAATTTACTTCCTTTTTTCTATGTTTACATACCTAAAAGAATACAACTACATATTACGATTAGAAATAAAACCAATAAACTTTTAGGGAAATTATTCATAGAATACTCCTTTAATTGTGAGATGTGTAACAGATTATAGCATGAATTAATTGCAACGTGTATCACATATACTTATTTTCCAAATATATACAACTTATTGTTTACATCATGTAGAAATATGATTTTTATTTTTGTAAGATTTTTCAAGACCTATCATAAAATGGTTAAAAATACACCTGTATACCAAATAGTTACCATTTGATATCACTCAAAAATATCAAAATTCCCTTCCATACAACTCTTAAAAAATCACATAAATTAAAGTCTTATTTGAGTATACCAAATGTAAAAGCTTGTATTCTATATCTAACAAAAATAAGCCCGATGCTTTCAGTATCGGGCTCATTTTTGTTAACTTAATGGTTATGTTCTTTCGATCATCTTTTTGCTACTTTTTTACAATTTCGTTCTCACATTCCAAAGCTCTGGGAAAAAGCGTTGATCAAGAACACGTTTTAAATAAGAAACACCAGATGATCCACCTGTTCCCATTTTATGTCCAATAATACGTTCTACTGTTTTCATATGGCGGAATCGCCACTGCTGTAACCAATCTTCAATGTCGATTAACTTTTCAGCCAGTTGATATAAATCCCAATATTTTTTTACATCTGCATACACTTCTAACCATGCAGCTTCAACTGTCGCATCTTCTTCATAAGGCTGTGTAATATCACGATTTAAAACATTTGGATTGATTGGGAATCCCTCTTTTACAAGCGCCTGAATTGCAACATCGTAAAGACTTGCTGAATGAAGCGCTTTATGCAAACGAGCATGTAACTCTGGATCTTTTTCATAAATTTTTAATGCATGAGGCGTTTTATAACCAAGTGCATATTCAATCATACGGTATTGATAGGACTGAAATCCCGATGCTTGACCGAGTGAATCACGAAACTCAATATATTCAGATGGCGTAAGCGTTGCAAGAATATCCCAAGATTGAATAATTTGCGATTGAATTTTTGAAACGCGTGCAAGCATTTTAAATGCCGGTGCTAACCTTTCATTTTGAATCGATTCAATCGCTGCGTTAAGTTCATGTAAAATGAGTTTCATCCACAGTTCACTTGCCTGGTGAATAATAATAAACAACATTTCATCATGGTGATCAGATAATCTTTTTTGACTTCCTAACAAACTATCTAATTGTAAATACTCTCCGTATGTCATATTTTCTTTAAAATCCGTATGAATTCCCTTTTCCATAATTACTTTTTCATTTTCTTTCATAAAAATGAACACCCCTTCTATGCATCATCTGCTTGCTCTTATAGTGGTCTTAAAACTGCACGAACCGGACTACCATCCGCATCTGTCAATGCAAGTGGCAAGGCAATCAGTTCATAATCTCCGTCTTGTACATGGTCTAATACAACATTTTCTAAGATATGAATACCGTGTTTAAATAATTGATGATGGGTTGCTAATTCTTTATCATCTAATGGGTCCACAGAAGGTACATCTACCCCGATTAATCGAATGCCTTTTTTCGAAAGAAATGGTGCAATATCAGCACGTAAATACGGAATTACTTGCGGGAACTCCTGTGCATTTCCATGTGAAGAAGTCCGAAGTAATAACCTCTCTATTCCATCTAAAGGGAATTTTTTTAATTCTTTTGCGCCAATACTTTCGATACCTGATACATCTATAATTCGAGCTTTACCAACATAGACGTTAACATCTAAATCTAGTACTCTTTTTCCGTTATTATCAAAATGAAATGGCGCATCAATATGCGTACCTGTATGAATACTCATCGTTAATTTTCCAACATTAACAGATCCGCTTTGTTCTTTTGACCATGAGACTTCGTATGAAAATGGCGTATCTCCTGGCCATGTCGCGATATCATTATTTAATGGTTGTGAAATATCAATCCAATCAGATTCTTTCATCGCTTATGCCACAACCTCTCGCTTATTTTCAAATTTTTTATATTCTTCATCTTTCATGATTTTCTTCAAAATTTGCACAGACTTCCACACTTCTTCATACGTGTTATATAAAGCAACCGGCGCAAGGCGAACTCCATTTGGTGCACGGAAATCAGGAATAACTCCATTTGCTTTTAATGCTTTACATATACGCGTAGCTTCGGGATGCTCTAAATAAATATGTCCCCCGCGTTTCTCGTCCTCTAATGGATTTCCAATTGTGAATCCAAGCCCATTCAGTTCATAGTTGATTAAATCTAGCATATAACGAGTAATGTGTAATGATTTTTCTCGTAATCTTTCAATGCCAGCTTCTTTGAAAATCTCAAGAGAACCAATTAGCGGCGCTGTACTTAACACATGAGGTGTACCAATTTGATATGCCCCGGCGTGTTCAGCTGCCATTAATGTATGTTCCATATCGAATTGCTTATCTTTTCTCGAACTAAACCAGCCAGAAAGCCCAGGAAGACGATCAAAATGTTTCTTGTTTACATATAATCCAGCAACACCACCAGGCCCTGCGTTTAAATATTTATAATTACACCATACTGCGAAATCAACATCCCATCCCTTAAAGTCATGCGGGATTGAACCGATGGAATGGCATAAATCAAAACCAATATGGATACCACGTTTGTGCGCTTCAGCTGTTAATCGCTTCATATCAAGAATTTGCCCACTTCGATATAGCACTGCAGGCAATAAAATTAACGCAATATCATCAGTCATCGCCTCAATAATATCTTCCTCTTGAAGCATCCTACCATCCCTGCTCTTCACTCGTACAAGATGTTCATCTGGATTTAATCCTTTTAAACGGATTTGGCTTTGCAACGCATAAATATCTGATGGGAATGTCAATTCATCTGCAAGAATTTTTGTGCGAATTCCTTTCGGTTCATAAAACGTCGCAATGACTTGATGAATATTCGTTGTCGTGGAACCGGTTACAATTACCTCTTCAGGTAAAGCACCAACAAGAGGAGCAGTTAATTCACCTAATTGTTCAGAGAGAAAAAACCAAGGATGTTCTCCTTCTGTCCACCCATCAATACCATACTCTTTCCATGAATCTAGCATAGTAAGTAAAGATTTTTCCGCTCTTTTTGAAAGTAATCCTAATGAATTACC
The DNA here is from genome assembly GCF_002584535.1 of Bacillus cereus. Classification (GTDB taxonomy): domain Bacteria; phylum Bacillota; class Bacilli; order Bacillales; family Bacillaceae_G; genus Bacillus_A; species Bacillus_A arachidis. Next base: position 46,395 of record NZ_NUOT01000061.1, on the reverse strand, counting down.
ATCTAAATATATTGTATCTACTTTCTTATAAAATTCTTTTTGAAAATTAGCAAGTTCATCATATTTATCACATTCAATCGCATAGTCGCAAGATGGTTCAAATGGCTCTCGATACATTCTTTCACCTTCTCTTAATTTTCTTTTTATTCCAACTAATTGAAATATAACATCAAAATTGACATAACGTCAATGATATTATGTCAGTTGACTTTTTGTACTCGATTCAACTAGAATAAAAATATATTTTCAGATATTTCAGTATAAAGGAGTGTCCAGTTTGGAAAAAGGTCTTCTTTCAACAAGACAACAGCGATCTATAGAAACGAGAAATAAATTATTAAAATCTGCCCGCAATGTTTTTTTAGAAAACGGATTTCACAAAACAACAATCTCTCAAATTATTAAACATGCTGAAACTGGTTATGGTACGGCATATGTATATTTTAAAAATAAAGATGAGCTCCTTATTATCCTTATGGAAGATATTATGAACCGCTTTTATCAAATTGCCGAACGTTCCTTTTCGCCTAAAACAAAAAAAGAAGCTCACAGTATGATACAAAATCAAACGCGAGCTTTTTTACAAATAACTGAAGAAGAAAGAAATATATTACAAGTCGTTGAAGAGGCTATCGGTGCGTCAAAAGAAATTCAACGAAAGTGGAATGATATTCAAGAACGTTTTATAAATCGAATTATGCAAGATATCACCTATTCTCAGGAAAATGGATTGGCACGAAATGAATTAAATAAAGCAATAGTAGCACGTGGTTGGTTCTCTATGAACGAAATGTTTCTATGGGAAATTGTTCGAAATGAGAAGGAAATAGATGTAGAGGAAATTGTATTTACACTAACAGAGATGTATACCTCAGGACTATATAAGAAATCTTAATTTTTCTCATATTAAGAGTAAGCGCGCATTTTTTTGTTTATAATGAATGAATCATTATCCATCTTAATGTTACAAATACGATCACACTACTTTCTCATTATTCGACTACAAATAAATCCCAGTGTATCAGTAGCAATTTTATTACGATTAAGTACAATTCCTGCGTGACCAGAATTATAAATATATCTAGTTGGCTTATCCCAAGAAGTCCATAAATACTCAGTATCCTGAAAATGTACATATTGATCATATTTTGCTGATAGTAATAGAATGTTTTCTTTATTCACCTTTGGTAGCGCTTGACTAGGCTCCGTAACCTTCCAATATTGGATTAATTGTTCGTATGTGACACCATGATGTTGTAAATCAGCTTTAATGAATTTCCCAGGACTTGTATTCCATATTGAATAGGACAATTGGTTAGCATAGAGTATAGAAGCTAATACATCAATGTTACTCTCAACAAGAGCCGTTAAATTTGTTATAAACCCACCTAAACTAATACCTATTAATACTATTTGTCCTTTCTTATTCCTTTTTATCCAGTCGATTAATGCTCTTAAATCAACTACAGCTTGTTGGACCGATTGAATGGTTCGTTGAATATTTGCGCTAATCATATATTCGCCACTGTATAGAGATTCCTCGGGTTTTCTTTCAAAGTGATATGGAAGTGTAAAATAATACATATTCCATCCTAAATCCATAATTCGTTTATGAAAAATATTTTTAACTCGGTCATTTGATTCCATTCGCCAACCATGAACAAAAATAACATTAGGAACTTCTTTATTTGTATTTAAATAGGCCTCTCCCTTTACAATATCATTATTTAAATGGTCAGATTGAATAGCACTTTCATATTTAAATTCCCCTATTTCATATCTTCCGTACTGTAATTCATGCGAATTAAAGGCAATAGCAGCTGGATATAATTTATAAAACTCCTCTATCCTCTTTTCACCTTCTAGTTTAGGAAAATTTCGATCAAATTGTAAATCCTTACTTTTTTTCTTGTGTAAATCATATAAAGCAAATTGTTCTATCATTTTCCATATAATCATATTAATTCTCCCTAAATTGTAAATCTTAGTTATTTTTAAATTCAATTATAATCATAAGATATTTTTTAAGATATAACAAAGCTAACTGTGGTATTTCATTTATTTTAAAGTATGGAAGCTTGTAATATTCCCTATCTATTAAAAAAGAACCCTTAATTTACAAGGATTCTATGAATTATTTGCATCTTAACCTCCTATTTCAAAAAAAAACTTCAATTAGACATCTTTTTTATTATATCCTACTCACAATTCCCAAAATAAACTTATATTCATCCCGCTTCTTTTTTGATTTCTTAAATCCTTCTTTTGAGTCTAATATAAAACAATTTTTTCGAAACCAAACTCGTAAATAGCATGATTCAAAACAAATAGGTTTCACAACTCCTTTTTGCTCAAATTCAGTCCCATCTTCTCGTTCTATTTCTGTTCGAATAAACCATCTATTTCCGATTCCAACCTCTATATACTTCATTTATAACGCTCCTTTCGCATTACTTCTAGGAAATTTCATTATAAACACTTCTACTATTTCCCTGGTAAGCGCACGTTTTGACAGATTCTCCTTTATTTTTTCTTTATTTATGTGAGCTAAAGGAAAAATATTTATGGCACCGAATAACTCAAAGGTATATAAATATTTCTTAAGAAAGGTATGTATATTATGAATAACCAATTTACTACTCTATTAAGTGAAATGATTTTTATAGAAAGACAATATAAATTTCCTAATCCAGATGCTGTTCTCTATCATCCTGGTCATTACACTGAATTAAATGAACAAATTATCACATTATTTCATGAGGAAAGCTTTAAAACCATTATGATTCCCAGTGTACATAATACATTTTTAAATGCAAATGAGTTTACTTTTCATAAAGAAGTCCTAGTTCAATCAGGAATTCCTGAAGAACTCGTTATTCCAATAACAGGAGAAGCTAATACTGCTAATGATGTTATAAAAAACGCAATGCTTCTTCTATCAAAAACAACCGAAAACAAAAATATTTTATTAGCGGGAAAAACTTTTTTTATGAAAAGATTCTTGCTTATAGCGACCGCGTTTGCTACAAATGACATGACTATCGATGTTCTTCCTTTACAAGATCATAGAAATCTTACGAAAGAAACATGGTACTTAACAGATATCGGTAGGAAACGAGTATGGAATGAATACCATATGATTTCAAAGTTTCTTAAAGAAAACTATCATTAAACCGTAAAGTAGTAGACTTTATCGCGTTGACCAACTTAAAAGATTTCCCCTCTCTATAGAAATCATTTCATTCTACTATTTCCCCGGTAAGCGCATATTCCGACAGAACATGCATCTACATACAAAAGAAGTAGATTTACCGACATCTACTTCTTTACAATTGGAACCGTTGCATTCGTTTATAAAACGTACTAGACGGAACATCTAATAACTTTGCCACAGGTGATACATTTCCCTAGCATCCATCCTAATTATATCTAGGTACCTCCATCTGGCCTCTAAATCCGTACTGTAATAAATCATCTCCCTTTTCTTCATTGTTGGAGATTCATTTTTAGGAGCTCGTGCGAGGAAATATAATTTTATTATAAAACCCCATAAAAACGTTTCCAATAAAATCAGGAAGATGACACAAACATGTTAACAATTCCAATATTTTAATGAATACTTTTGTATTTTCTATATATCACTACATTTTGCGCAATAGAACTCACTGCAATAAAAATCCATAACCATTTCATCGGATGATTATTTAGAAAAAATATTGTGCTTGCTATAATGAACAAAACAGTGGACACGATACTAATGCATAATTTTGTTCCTAGTTGCAAGATTCTCACTCCTTTTCGCCTATGTTTCTACTTTATTTTACTCGCTTAGAAACGTCTATATGTAATTCCATAAGCTATTCTCCATTAAATCTTCCCATAATAATAGTATTATAGTATTTACCATCAGCAAGCCTTTTATCATTTTTTAATATTCCTTCTATTTCAAAACCAAGTTTTTCATACAATTTAATTGCTTTACCGTTTGTTTCTAAAACATTCAAAGCAATCTTTTTGATCCCGTTGCTGTCAGCCCAAGAGATAGATTCTTTTAAAAGGTTTTTACCGATACCATATCCCCAAAACTCTTTTAATACACATACTCCAAATTCTACCTTATGCGAGAATCGCTTTAAATTCACTCCCTCACACCTTGAAAAACCAACAATCCTGTTATTCACTACAGCAACTAAAAATAGGTTTCTTGGACTTTCAGTGTCTGTTTGTATAATCTCTTCAAACCCCTTTGTATCTATGAATCCCTCTCCTTTTTCTCTATCCAAATTTTCAGTCTCTCCATCAATCTGTAATCTTAACTCTGATAAGTCTTTTGCATCTTTATCCATTGCAGATCTAATAGTATACATTATCCCATTTACGTCAAACTCTTGTTTGCTAATAATCATAATATACCCCTTTTACATTAAGTTGATTTAGAAAAATAAAACAGCTAAAGCCCTTAATAATTTACTGCAATTCTAGCTAAATACCCCCCACCAATTTGTTCGATAAGATATTGTCCTAAATGGTAAATCTTGATAATCTCAGTTTATCATAGGTTCCATCAGTTAAGAATAAGTAGCTATTATCACTATCTAAAAAAATGTTTTATTGCTTCAAGCTGTATTTTATGATTACATTCGTCACAGCAATATTTACCTTTCTGGTCTTCCTTGAATTTCTTATATTTTTCAGTTCCTTCATATACCCGAAATACATTTTTACAACAAAAACAAATAACCTCATAAAATATCATGTCCTTCCCCCTCCTTAAGGTAATACGTTACTTTTGAATTGCCCGCTCAAAGATCTTGATAAGTTCTTTCGTGTAATCTTTAACGTTAAGATCGGAATTTCTCATTAGCTCTAGGCTAACGCCATCACCCTTAAGGACGATGTGAAAAACTCTCGAAACCCTCCTTCTGCATGCCCAAACGTAGAATATTTCCAATAGGAAGAAAAATAGTTTTAGTATGGTCTGCTGCAAACCGAAGTTTCCCTTCATCTGTTCTTTCATTCGAAACAATTTCTATAACAGCGAATATATGTTTTCAATTTTCATCTATAAATTTCAGATTGGATTCAATATATCTTTGAAGCATTCTTTTTGGGGACATTTGAGTTTCAATTTGCGGACAAATAAAGGACTGGCAAGCTATATAGTAATCAATAACAAATGTATGTAAAGAAACAATATCTATGCTTGACGATGTGATGTAAGAGAATGATAGATTTTCTACACGTAAATCGTTATGATGTAAGAAAAAAGAAAGTGAGCGAAAAATGAGTAAAATCGCGATTATTACAGGTGCATCCAGTGGATTTGGCCTTTTAACTACCCTTGAACTTGCAAAGAAAGACTATTTCGTCATCGCTACAATGCGTAACCTTGATAAACGAGCAGAATTATTATCTCAAGCTACTGCATTACATTTAAAACAAAATATCAAAATTCATCAATTAGATGTTACAGATCAAAAATCTATACAGGCATTTCAATTGTTTTTAAAAGAATTAAATCAAGTAGATCTTCTCGTTAATAACGCGGGATATGCGAGCAGTGGATTTATAGAGGAAATTCCAATAGAAGAATATCGCAAACAATTTGAAACGAATGTGTTTGGAGCAATATCAATATCTCAAATTGTATTACCGTATATGCGAAAACAAAAAAGTGGAAAAATTATTAATGTAAGTAGTATTAGTGGCCAAGTTGGTTTTCCTGGTTTATCTCCTTACGTTTCCTCCAAATATGCATTAGAAGGTTGGAGTGAATCCCTGCGCCTAGAGGTAAAACCGTATGGAATAGATGTTTCATTAATCGAACCCGGTTCCTATAACACAAACATATGGGAAGTTGGTAAAGAACTTGCAGAAAATTATGTAGAAACAACCTCTCCCTATAAAGAATATATGGATAAAATACAGAATCATATGAATAGTAGCAGTGAAACATTTGGCGATCCGATAGATGTTGCTCAAAAGATTGTAGCAATTGCTGAAACAAAAACGGCAACATTACGATATCCAATTGGAAAAGGTGTAAAATTGATGATGGTTGCGAAAAAATTTCTTCCGTGGAGAGTGTGGGAGTTTCTTGTTTTGAGAAGTCTTAAGAAGATGTAATGCAGAGGACTACTAATAAATAAGAGTCGTTATACACATTGAAATTGTGATAACGACTCTTATTATTTTACTCTTTTAACCAACAGGTTGGAATACATATATCATGAAATAATGTAATAATTAAACAAAACAAGAATACAAGTAGAGTCAACACAATCACTTTAGTGAGAGACATCCATTCTCCACTTCCCTGTAATTTACTATAATCACTTCACATGCTGTTTCACTGAATTCAATCGATCCACCCGGAAAGCGATAAAATGTTTCTTGCTTGTCACACTAAACAAGAACTTTAGAATGATCTCCATTCATAATAATCGCTTCTGAACGTAATAACAGCCTTTTCATTTTTCCTCTCTCTGTTGTACTGAATTTACAGATCGGATTTTCTCCGGTTGATCGCTCGGATAAGTAGCATACACACGATTATCATAATCCCAACTCATTATCGTGGCACTATCTCGTCCAAGTTGATGATGAACATGTTCTAAGACATCTTGAACACATTTTGTTAATTCTGGTTTATTTTCATACATATCTTTATACAAATAAAATGGATTTTCATAACGGCGTTCTCCGCATTCTAGTACACCATCTGTTACCATTATGATTCTATTTCTTCCTGTACGTAGTTCTCGAATACCAGAAGAATAACACGGGACTGGTAAAGAAAATGTATTCACATGCCCAATCCATTCATAAAAATGACGTTGGTTCAGCATATATTGTCCTAACTTATGTAATTCTTCATGAAATACATAAACGAGGCAGTCTCCTATAGAAAACCACCAAATATAATTTTCTTTTCTTACACATATTAAGCAAGCTGTTTCACCTTTTACTTGCTGGCACGACTGTTTAAATGAATTTGATTGAAAAAGTGCGAGTAAATGATTTTCAACAGATCGAAATACCGTTTCAACAGGCTTTTCTAATAAAGCTTTTATATTTTCATATTCATTTTTTATTGTATGTACTACTAAAGCAACACTTTCTGCACTATTGTGACCATCTAATATCATCGCAAATTCCCAGTTTCCATTTGACCAAACGAAAGCACCGTCTTCATTCTTCTTTGCGCCTGCACTCTTATTCCCACCATATCTGCCAAGCACTATCTCACCATGTTGCTGAACTGAAATTTCCCCTAAATACATTTCGTCACTACCAACCCATGAATATTGTGTATTATTTGTTGTATGCATACTCATTCACCATATATGTTCGTATTCTTTCACATAGTTTTTGTATTTGTTCTTCTTGTCCATATGGTGCACCTTCCCAATTTGCTACCTTAGTTGGTGACCAAAATTCCTTTGGTGTATTTGGATAACGTGGAATTATATGCATGTGCATATGATTTACTCCATTACCAGAAACGAAAGCATAAATATGTTCTGCACCCTCGCATTCTTTTAATGCACGGCTTACTCTGCTCGTAATTAAACCAAAAGCTTTCGCTTCTTCTTCTGTTAATTCAGCTAATCCTGGCGTATGTCTTTTTATATCAATCATTACATATCCGAGATACGTCTTGTCCTCTTCCCAATAGACATGTCCTACATATACAAGGTTATCTTCATAAATTGTCCCACCAGGTACTTGAATATTTCCGTTATGTTTTTGACAAATGAAACAGCTTTCTTCAGAGAAGTTTTGAATAGACATATGCATCCCTCACATTCCTTAAATTTATATTTTATAATATCATAAAAACGGAATACAAGTTAGATTTTTCCTAAATATCAGATTTTTTTTGGTTATTCATTTACAGAAATGAAAATCAAAATGATCTCGTATTTCGCACTTATTACCTTATTTTTCACAAGTCACCTTTACACGTATATAGGCATTTACTATAGAAAGCCATCTTTTACTGAAGGAGGAAGAAATCCCATGCACCCCTATATGAATTCACATTTCAATCACCTACCTATCCCCCATCAAAACCAAGCTGTACGAACTACACCACCGCTTCCTAACGATTCTTATTATATGAAGCAGCAAATGACGAATCTTGAAAATCAATTAGCAAAATTAATCGCGTTAATGAAAAAAACAACCAATTAATCAAATCGATGGAACAACAACAAAATCAAGTTTGTGCCCCGGGTGGAGGTTCGGTAATTGTTCGTATGTAATCTTTTCCGATCTTTCATCACAATAAAAAGCACGCATCGTATATGAGAAGATCCATTATGATGCGTGTTTTTATTTAACCTTTTCTTTTCCGGTGAAACCCTTGCGTAATCCGATCTAATACAATCGCAATGACTACAATAGCTAGTCCAGCTTCAAACCCCATTCCAATGTTAACTTGCGTTACAGAACGATATACATCTACACCAAGCCCCGGTGCTCCTACAAGTGAAGCTGTAACAACCATTGATAAGGACAGCATGATACTTTGGTTTACACCAGCCATTATAGTTCCCGTTGCGAGAGGTAACTGAACTTTAAATAACTTTTGCGATGTAGTTGAACCAAATGCATTTGCAGCTTCAATTAAATCTTCTGGTACTTGTCTAATTCCTAAATCCGTAAAACGAATTGTCGGTGGCATTGCAAAAATAACAGAAGCGATAATACCAGGAACAACGCCTACTCCGAAAAATGTAATCGCTGGAATCAAGTATACGAACGCCGGCATTGTTTGCATAAAGTCTAATGTTGGTTTTAATATTTTTGAAAACCGTTCATTTTGGGATGCTAACACACCTATTGGAATCCCGACAATAATGGAAATAATGACTGATGTGAGAACAAGCGCCAATGTTTGCATCGTTTGTCCCCAATAGTTAATGTTTAGAATAAATAATAAGCCGATTAACGCAAATACCACTAAAGATATTTTCCTTGTTGTATACCAAACGAGAAAACATACGATTATAATCATTAAAAATGCTGGAATCAATGTTAAGAAATTTGTAAGTAAATCAACAAAACCACCAATGACATATGAAAACCCTCTAAACAGTCCTTCAAAATTCGCATATAAACTAGCAACGAATGCATCAACCCATTCACCTAAAGGAATACGCGGAATACTATTCACCGTCATTCACCTCTTCTTCAATATTTCCTGCGAGGGCTTGAATGACACTTTCCCGTTTTATTATGCCTCTTAACCTTTTCTTTTCATCAATTACTGGTAACGGCAGCTTCATTTCCGCCATTTTTGCATATGTTTCTTCCAATAATGTATCTAAATAAACATGCGGAATATCCTTCAAGAGTAAATCTGCGATTGGCCATTGTTTTTGAACAGCTTTACTGGCATCATCAGCCGTTAAAATACCTAAAAATTCATGTTTTTTATTTACAACATATACAGTGGACACACCTGCATTTCTCATAATTTGTAGTGCTACACGTGGTCCGCGGTCAATTAGTAATGTTTCTGGTCTTTTCAAAATAGATTCAGCAGTAATCACTTTCCCTAAATTCACATCAGCAACGAATTTCTCTACGAATTCATTGGCTGGGCTTATCATAATTTCTTCTGGAGTACCAATTTGCACAATTTCTCCGTCTTTCATTAATGCGATACGATCCCCAATTCGTAGCGCTTCATCTAAATCATGTGTAATAAAAATAATCGTTTTTTCCATCTTATCTTGCAGCTCTAACAATTCATCTTGCATCTCTTTTCGAATGAGTGGGTCTAATGCGCTAAATGACTCGTCCATAAGTAGAACATCTGGATCATTTGTAAGAGCTCTGGCAATTCCAACGCGCTGCTGCATTCCACCACTTAGTTGCCCTGGATAACTATTTTTATGATGATCTAATCCTACTAATTTAAGTGATTCTAGTGCCTTTGCTTCTCTTTCTTCTACTGGAACCCCTTGTATTTCTAATCCATAGGCAACATTTTGTAAGACGGTACGATGTGGGAACAGTGCAAACTTTTGAAAAACCATACTCATTTTCGTTCTTCTGACTTTCCTAAGCGCTTCTTTCCCCATTGTTGCGATATCTTCCCCGTCTATGTATATGTGCCCTGCTGTTGGCCTTATAAGCTGATTGAGCATACGAACAAGAGTTGATTTTCCGCTCCCAGATAGCCCCATAATGACAAAAATTTCTCCGGTATATACTTCAAACGTTGCCTTTTTCACCCCAACGTTCATTCCTGTTTCTTTCAATATTTCTGATTTACTTTTTCCTTCTTTTAATAAGGCGACTGCTCTTTGAGGATTTTTTCCAAATACTTTTGTTACGTTTTCTACACGTACTTTTGTATTTTCCATAAAACGACTCCTTTTCTGCCTATCTATTCACATAGTGTAACGATTTTAAACAGAAATATTACATAAAGAGGATTTTTTTAAAATTCTTGTTTCCGTTCATAATAAGAAGGTTCACTTATAGATTTATTCCTACTAACAACGCGATCCAAAACGAAATGAAAATTTCTATTTATGAAACGGGAGGATTCAATGAAACGGAAAATATGGCTTATAAGTATTTTGTTATTTATTAGTATGATTATTGCCTCTTGTAATGCTACAAATGCAAATACGAAAGGGAAAATTAAACTTGGTGTAACAAGTTGGAAGGAAAATATTGCGGCTGCAAATATGTGGAAAGTTTTATTAGAACAAAAAGGCTATAAAGTTGAACTCATGTATTTAGAAAAAGCAGCCATTTGGACTGGTGTCGCTCGCGGCGATGTTGATGCAAATTTAGAAGTATGGCTTCCGGTTACCGATAAGCCCTTAAATGATCGGTATAAAAATGACATTGTGTTAAAATCGAAATGGTATGAGGGCACTGGACTTGGATTGGTTGTTCCTTCTTATATGAAAGATATTAACAGCATCGAAGATTTAAACGCCCATAAGGATGAATTGAACAACAAAATTGTAGGGATTGAACCTGGTAGTAGCCTTATGAACTTAACGGATAAAGCAATGAAAGAATATGATATCAAGCTAAAACTTGTCCAATCTTCGGAAGCGGCAATGATGAGTGAGCTAAAAAAGGCTTATACGCAAAAGAAACCAATCGCTGTAACGCTTTGGAATCCACACTGGGGCTTTTCAGAATTTGATTTGAAATATTTAAAAGACCCTAAAAAAGTATATGGTGAAAAAGACGACATTTATTACTCTGTACGAAAAGGTTTTGAAAAAGATTATCCAGAGATTGTGAAATATTTCGATAGATGGAAAATGAATGACGAACAACTTGGTACTTTAATGGTGATGTTAAATAAAACAAAGGACCCTGAAGAAGCTGCACGAAAATGGATTAAACAGAATCAAGCATTAGTTGATGAATGGACAAAAGATTGATTTATGGCATAAAAATAGGCCGGAGAATCATATATTCTCTGGCCTATTTTAAGTTATTTTTTTTCAATAACAGCGTCAACAATACCATATACTTTCGCTTCTTCTGCAGTCATAAAGTAATCTCTTTCTGTATCCTCCGCTACCTTTTCAACTGGTTGACCTGTTCGATCCGATATAATTTTATTAATATCATGTTTTAACTTTAATATTCGTTTTGCAGTTATTTCAATCTCCGTCGCTTGCCCTTTTACTCCGCCAAGTGGCTGATGAATCATAATTTCACTATTTGGAAGCGCAAACCTTTTTCCTTTTGCTCCAGCGAGTAACAATAAGGCTCCAAATGACGCTGCGAATCCCATACAAAGTGTTTGAACATCGGGTTTAATCAAATTCATTGTATCTAATATCGCAAATCCCGCTGTAGTTGAGCCTCCTGGACTATTGATATAAAGAAAAATATCCTTCTCCGCATCTTCTGCCTCTAAAAATAATAACTGTGCCACGATACTGCTTGCTACTTGATCATTAATTTCTGATCCGATCATGACAATACGGTCTTTTAACAACCTTGAATATATATCATAGGAGCGTTCTCCTAATTTTGTTTGTTCTACAACATACGGAATTGCATTCATTATAATCCCTCCATCTACTTTTTAAGCTGCACATAGCATATAACCGTAAGAAGAAGGTGCTTTTGTATTGAATAATAGTACAGGCTGCTTAGGTGATACGTGTTCAAACTGTATTGTCGGAAGAAGTTTTGTTAACAATTGTGGTTTTTGTTCACGAATAGCTGTTACAATTACTTCAACGTCATCATCCTGCCCGGCTAATTCAATCTTCTCTTCTTCACTTACCGTTTTCAATCTATTTCTACTACGAAACAAGGAAGCCTTCACTGCACCTTCTGAGATTGAACATATTTCCGCAATATCTGATAAGCTGTATTGAAAAACATCTTTTAACAAGAAGATAACGGATTGCTGTATATTTAATAAAGACAAGACTTTCTCTGCCATCTCATGCAAATCAGCAATTTTACCATGCGGTTCTTCAAATGGAACCTCCTGCTCTAATTTCTCTTGAACTGATTTTGTTTTTAGTTGATCTAGCCATTTATTTCGAGCAATTTTATATAGAAGCGTAATACAAATATCTTTCTCCACATATTTTTGAAGTACTTTACAAACCGTTTCTTGGGCAAGATCTTCTCCATCCCATTTACTTTTGGTTAAAAATGTACAGTACCTTTTTAACTCTGCGTAATTTTCAATTAAAAAGTTTTTATTTGAATGATTCATATCGATAGGATTTCTTAACATCTGAGTTACTTTTGTGCACAAAATAACCACTCCTTTTCAGCGCTTACTTAATTAACGATTGAACAAATGAAAAAGTTACGGGTCAAATAAAAAAAATCATGTTTATGTTTGTAATTGTGCGGTCATAAATATGTTATGTAGAATTTTACACGAGGAGGCTGGAATATGCCAAAATTAACTGTTGTAGGTAATGGCACATTTGATGTAAAAGAAGGAACAAAGTTAGTACTAGCACTCGAAGATAATGATATCCATATTCTTCATCGCTGCGGCGGGAAAGCACGTTGTACGACTTGCCGTGTAGAAATCGTATCTGGAGACTTCTACGAGCCTACACATATTGAGAAGAATGCTATTACCGAAAAAGGAATTGAAGATCATTTGCGATTGTCATGTCAAATGCGTGTACAGACTGATTTAACCGTTCGCCCAATATTGACTGTTGAAAATTCTGGATTAGATGCTGGGCCGCGTCCTGTGGAATGAAAAGGCAACAGAATGAAACATTTAAAACGCTTAGTTGGTGAATATGCTAGTGATTTTGTAAAAGATGGGATGAAAATCGGCCTTGGTACTGGTTCCACTGTATATTGGACAATACAAAAATTGGGACAGCTAGTAAATGAAGGTTTATCTATTCAAGCTGTACCAACATCAATAGAAACTCAAAAATTAGCAGAGCAACTGTCTATCCCCTTAATCTCTTTAAATGACGTAGATTATCTTGATCTCACCATTGATGGTGCAGATGAGATTAACCCGGATTTACAGTTAATTAAAGGGGGCGGTGGTGCACTTCTTCGCGAAAAAATAGTTGCTGTGTCTTCCCAGAAACTTATCATAGTCGCTGATGAATCGAAACTTGTAACGAATTTAGGTATTTTTCCTCTTCCTATTGAAATAGTACCTTTCGCTTGGGAGCAAACTGCAAAACGAATTCAATCATTTGGCTGCCAGACAATTTTACGTATCCAAAACAATAAACCATTTAAAACAGACAATGGAAATATGATCTTAGATTGTATTTTTCCAAATCAAATAGCCAATCCACTCGAAACTCATCAGCAGTTAAAAATGATAACGGGTGTAATTGAAACTGGTCTATTTATTAACATGGTAGATAAAACAATTATTGCAACTGAAAAAGGAATAAAAGTATTATGACAAAACTAAAGGGCATGAGCCCGGTACAATACCGAGTTCATGCCCAAGAAGTTACCTAAGGAAGGAATCGTCTAACTTTTTAGGACACTTCACTAATAGTGGCTAACTAAACGAATTTAGCTAACTCACATTGCAATCTATATCCTTCTAATTCCCAAATTTTATTTACAATACGTTCTTTACAACATTCAATACCAATATTCACATCATAATCAGCAGGATTAGTACATGAGCTGGATTCGGTTAAAATAAATCCATTTGGCAATTTCGCAACCACGACTGTACATTTACCATGAAATTCTTCCACTGTCCATTTCGTTTTTTCTAAAATATTATCAATATCCTGTTGAGTTACCGTATTTTCCATAACTCTATAACCTCCCAATCTTCTGCTAACATATCAGTTTATGAAGCTAACCAAGGAACAAAATTTTCTTGTACTGTTTTCATTGCAATATATGCAACATATGAGACATTATGTCCTGTATGCTTGTTTATCATAAAGATTGATAAAAATCACCTCTTTAGTTATTCTTTGAGGTGATTTTTATGTTGGATATTTATGTTAAAATGGGTTTGTGTAATTACTTAACTAGCTGACAGGTTATTTGAAGAAAGGTATTTTTTCCTTATTCTATAGAACAGGTCGATAAACCCTAAAACATCTCCTCTCCCTAATACCAAAGAGCCGTAAAACATAAAAATCATGACTACGAAAATACTAGGTACCTATATGAGTTTGATAATAAATGAGAAGTCCTTATTGGATTTTAGCAGAAGGGATGGATCAAAATGGACATTAGGAAAATACGATATTTCATAAAATCCATCTTATATTACGTGAAATGACAACGGAGCAGCAACTAAAAGCACTCTATGAAAAACAAATTCATATTGGATTTTTTCGTTCTAAACAGAACAATGAGATACTATCTTCTGAAGTTTGTGCTGAAGAATCTTTAAGATTGGTTTTACATCAAGATCACCCTTTCGCCTCATTACCCGAAATTCCACTCCAATTGTTAATTGATGAACCATTTATTTTGTTTCCACGTCATTTTGGTCCAAATTTTTATGATTTAATTGTTAGCTACTTTTTGGATTATGGTGTAAGTTTAAATGTTGTTCAAGAAGCTATTCAAATGCAAACTATTGTTAATTTAGTCGCAACAGGAATGGGTGTTTCTGTCGTTCCATCGTCGGTGGAAAGTTATAAACGTCCTGGTTTTGTAGTACCCAAGCTACTGCGAGTTGAGCGAGGGTAAGATCAATCTCTTGTGCGATGGATTTGAGATTCTAGATAGCAGTGAGCACATTGTCGTTCATCCAACGTTGTGCAAATTGATTTAATACTTTTCTTTCAGCCAACAACTGCCTTTTGAACTTTTTCTTTTAATATATAATTTTACTTATTCCCTATAATCTTCGTTACTTTCAGTTGGGTCGTTTCTACTGTTACTTGCTCGTCTTGAAACCAAAAATTTGTAATATCTAATATGTGTTCCATTGTACATATACCCCTTTATGAAATCCGAAGCCTTTTATACTTTTCGAAATATGAATTCAAAAAGCATACCTATTCCAACTCCAATTGTATACGCTAATAAATCACTCCACAAAAAACCATATCCTAATATAAGTCCACCTAATGTCGTTGCCCGTATACTATCTATCCATTCCGCATGATATAATTGACTCATTTCAATCCCATAGCAAAATAGTAAACTTAAAAATGCAATCTTTTTAGTCTCCATTTTATGAAAAAGAAATCCAACTCCAATGAAAATCATCAGCGCCCATAGTGCATCTCCTAAATAGGCATTTAATAAATCTGGTAAAACATACGCGAACTTTCTTGATCCCAATCCAAAGATAATTACTATTATGGTTAGTGCCGCATACAGTACCCTATTTCGTTTATATTCCATTCTTAAATCCTCTCTCATCACACCAAACCTTTCACAAAACCTGTACCCCATATTTTTATAAAAGTGATGTGCATGTTCCCTTTCAGCACGATTTCCGATATATAATCTAATTGAAACTCCTCATTGTTCTATCTATGTACAGCGTCTAAGCGTGTATTTCTGATTTCCACATCTCATTCTACTCTACTGTTCAAAGCCCCTATACCATTATTCATTTATTCCTCATGCAATACTTGAAAATCAGTTACAAGTGAAACTATATTTCCCTTCTCATCAATCCCCCAATAGGAAGGATAAAAACCATCACCATAACCCGAACGGAACATAATAATATTACTCCCCGTTTCCTCACACACTACACAATTTCCCCACTCATCATCATGTTCTGTTAGTACGTCATCTATTAGATCATCATACAAACTAATAAATTCGTCTCCTAGTTCTTGTTGTAGTCTATCTTCTACTTCTTCTAACTTATCAATTGCTTCTACATCTGCAAAACACCCTAGTCCCGTATCAACTGGATAGCCAAAAATGTAGCCTTCCTCTAGTTCACTTACATTCTGCCCTGGCTTTGTTGCCATCTTCCACTCTACCGCTTTTGATTCCGATACTTTCAATTCAGCACCAGCAATTACACCATCTTCCTCGTTCCACCAAGCAATAATTGGATATGTACCTAGCTTAATTGTTTGTTCGAAGTGATTTTTATTAAAAATAAGAGGATCACAAGCAACCAATTTTCCTGAAGTAACTTTTAAATGATCTAATACTTCAGAACGTAATATTTCACTATTCAATTTAGATAATTCATGTAATAACTTTGACATACTATTTTTCTTCCTCTCGTTCATTTATTCATAGACTTTCCTAGAATTTAAGCTGAGAAATCATCAATAATTTCCACCACTTCAATTTTCCCATTAATTAAAAGCTCTGGAAGCTCATTTTTTACATTACCCTTCCAATATTCTTTAGCTTGTTCAATTTTTCGAGAGAAAGGAACACCATCTTCCTTTGGTAAAAGGTTTCCATCACCCTCAAAAGAATTCCCCATAACTCGAAGCTTAACAATCTGCAAAACTTTCCGACTATAAGAATCAAATAATTTTTTCCATTTCAAAGCATCTTCATAACTTTTCGCAGCGTATAAGCAAGACAATCTTGAAGGATATTCAGGATATTCTTGTAGTCTAACCATTTCTACTATCACTTCTCTAATTGCTCTGATTGTTTGGTCTACATACTTAATCGCTACTTCGGCATTTTCTTTATTCATGTTCAATCCTGTATTTGTATAATGATCTTGTATAATCTGAATAAAGTCTTCACCTTTTGAATTCAATTGTTCTCTCTCAAAAAAGAAGCGATATAAGGTATTATTTTGGTTCTTATCAAAGTTAATTATCTGCCCAAGAATCATTTTTTTCCTAGTAACGATGTGATAAACATACAATTCGTTCTCTTTCATGGCCTGTCTCCTATTGGTCTTCATCAGACTATATTATATAATTTCCATCACTCTTGTCCGCAAAGAATAATTTGTTTCAGGTACTTGATTCATCAGTGTATCAATTACAAATATTTTATTATGAATTCTCATACATGTAGCATTCCATCCGTCTAGAGAATCTTCGTTACTTTTCTTTTTGAAAAGCAGTATGTACGTGTTGCTTCCTTTGATCCCTTCCCACCTCGTATTCTCTTATCTTGTAAGCTGATTACGATGCATGACTATTTGCCTCGTTGCTTTGAATTGTTGTTTTCCATAGAATTTTATTAATTTTTCTTCACAAAATAGACTTACAATATCTATATGAGCAAGCTCATGAAGCAAGATTGTCATCATTTTCTCACCAATTTCCTTATTCCTTACACTATTATGTACTACAACATCTTCAATATACGCTCGAAACACACCATCAGTTACTGCTCTTGCAAATCCTATTAATTGCTTCTCTTTCCATACACCAATCGCTATACTATTCTCTAACATTTTAGAAATATCTTCTTCATCTCTTTCAGGCCACCAACCAACAGAATTGTACAGTAGCTTCACTTTTTTTGCAGTAATAGGTTGTTTATGATGAAATGTATAATTGTACATTCTATTTACCTCCCAATATTCAATTTACATAATATAATTATTTCACAATTTTAATTGCTTTTCTAAAAAATGTTGACTATACCCTTTAGGATGATCTTCCACTACGCCAAACTCCCTGTAACCATGTTTCTTATAAAATTCAGGTGCTTGAAAACTAAATGAATCAAGTAGTATAAGCCTACAGTTTTTCTCTTTGGCAATTTCTTCAATTTTATTTAATAGTTGACTACCATATCCTCCATGACGTACTGACTCATCCACCCATAAAAAATCGATATGGAGGTGATAAAAATATATTGTGCCTGTTATGCCTCCAAATATTTTGCCAGCATTGTCTTTTAATAGAAAACTTACATGTTCTAGTGGACTTTTTACTTCATCTGGTAGTACAGACATATTGTATTGGATTACTTTATTTTTAATGTACTCGCTGTCTTTTGAATTGTTTTGTTGTGTAATTTCCAAGTCTATTCTCCTTTCTCTTCATTATAAATAGCATCCTGTATACTCTTTATACAAACATTGTAATGTTTCTATTATTTTCATATCAGCTTCTTGATTCTCATACCGATTTGGTAACTCCATTCCACCAATTACATAAAGCAATGGATTTTCATGAAATGTTCCTAGTATACCAATATTCATAACAGCTGTAGACAATCCACCTGTCATATGTGCCAAGTGGTAACTTCGTATTCCCTCATATTTCCCTTGTTGTCTTACCATTCCATTTATAATGGGTTCCCATAACACTGGATCCGATTCATATCCTTGGAATATATGAATTAAAAGTTTAAGAACTTGTTTTAATTTCCCAACGTTTTTCACATCCCTTGGGTCTTTCGTAACATTAATCTTTGAAAAGGAACATTGAATTCTCTTATTTACTTCTTCCCATCCACCGCAAAAGTTCACAACAGATTGTGCAATACAATTGTCATGACATGCAATCATTACTTCCACAGCATTTCTTAATGTTAATACAGTTCTTTTTTGTAGATGTGGATATATTTCTTTACTATCTTCTTTCGGATTAAATACGATATTTGCGATTTCATCACTCCAGCGAACTTGATTCTCTTCAACCATTTTAGCTACCACAAATCCAATTGCCACTTTTGCGGCAGACGCTAGTGGAACCAATATATCATCATTATATAAAGCGATAATATTTTGGCTTTCTGGTGAATAAACAACGATACCTACGTGACCCGATTTTATTTCTTTTATTTTCTTGATTACTTCCTCCATTTGTACGCCTCTTCTCGATTTCGTTTTTATCCCTTTCAGTATTTCGATAATACAAATCAAAAATCCTTTTATGAGGTTAACAAATAGGTATTCTACTATTTTTATTCCAACTCTACTGGTAAAACATAGACGCCATTTTCTTTCTGAAGTTCTACTACTTTCACAACAGCATGAGTATTTACAGTTCCGTATATATGTGGATAGTTTTGACCATTAGAAGCCAATTCATATTTTATCTCCG
Organism: Bacillus cereus; assembly: GCF_002584535.1. Taxonomy (GTDB): domain Bacteria; phylum Bacillota; class Bacilli; order Bacillales; family Bacillaceae_G; genus Bacillus_A; species Bacillus_A arachidis. The sequence continues at coordinate 26,953 of NZ_NUOT01000061.1, read as the reverse complement.
CATCAACTAATGACGAATCAATTAGAAGTAGTACTAACTCCATTTCCCTGCTAAAATGTTTTTCTGCCACTTGAAGAGATTGTTCTAAAAAAGAACAATGAATAAATCCTTCTTGCATTAGTGAAGCTTCAATTATATTTCCTTTTGCTTTTGCTACTTCCCATTCTCTTTTTTTCATTATCTTTGTAATCATAGTCATTTTCCTTCTTCCCTTCTTAGTTATAGAAAAAACAAGAGGATTTTCCCGCTAGTCACTTGAAAATCCTCTTTAAACATCTATTATTTACTTTCATATAACTCTTCTTGTATTCCTCGAATTAAAGGTGATGCTTCTCCAGAATAGAAGATTCGTAAGTCATGGAGAGCTCTTGTACATCCAACATATAATAATTTTGCATCATGCTTTGTACCTTTATAATGCACTTCATCAACATCGATAAGAAGTACCGCATCAAATTCTAATCCTTTTGCTAAATACACAGGCACAACTGAAATGCCGCCTTCATATTTATTTTGGTTTGCTTCGATGACATTAACAGTGATTCCTTCAGCTGTTAACTTCTCATATAAATCGCGGCATTCCTCATCTGTTCTTCCTATAACAGCGATCGTTTTCACATTTTCATTCTGCATATGTTGTAGAGTCTTTACAATTGCGGCAAATTGGTCGTCAGTCGAAATAACTTTTACTTTCTCACCACTGCGGAAAACAGGGGTTGCGAATCCTACTGGAACTTCAGCATTTTTAATCACTTCATTTGCAAACTCAATAATTTCTTTTGTAGAACGATAACTTCTCGTCAGTTCAAAATAACCCGTTTCTTGAAACACTTCTTTAAAGTCATTCCAGTCTTCAATTCCTTGATAATCATATATAGCTTGCGATAGATCACCTAAAATCGTAAAGGAATTACCTATTGTAATTTCTTTTAATATATAAATTTGGAATGGTGAAAAGTCTTGCGCTTCATCTATAACAACATGGTGGAATTTTTGCCCGATTTCAATACCCGCTAATTTATGGTGAATATGAATAAGAGGTGCTAAATCTTCTACATACACTTCTTTTTTACGGCAACTTTTTTCTGTGTCTTGAACAAGTTCTTCAGGCAAAAGTTCCAATATTTCTTTTCGCTGCATCATCGAACTATAAAATGATAACGGGCTCATTTTAGGCCAAAATTTCATATAGGCATTTAATCTCTTTGTAGCTTCTTTTTTTAATACTTTTTTCTCATTTGTTCCTTCAAACTTTTTAAGTTCAATCTCAATCCAGCGTTTTATTCGGCCAACCAATCTTTCTCTACGCTTCATTAATGGATAGTGTTTATATTCCACTTGCATCCATTTTTTAACCTCTTCTACTGTAATAGCAGCTTTATCCCACGCTTCAAAATCTTTTACTGGTACTAAATTCTCTTCAAATTGAGCAATACTTTTTTCAATAAATGACTTAAACTTCAGCGTTCCTTTTAATTTACCAAGCATAACCTTGCTATCATCACGATTTATTGCAAAAGCTTGTTTCAGTTTTTCTTCTGTATTTTTTACTTTCACCGCATCATCTAACGTACGTAGCGCCCAATCTTGAAATGTTGTTTGCCTAATATTTCCGACGCCAAGCTCAGGAAGTACACTAGAAATATAATCTAAAAACAAACTGTTTGGTGCAAATACAATCATTCTCTCTGCCTCTAGCTGTTCACGATATTCATAAATTAAAAAAGCAAGGCGATGTAAAGCGATTGTTGTTTTTCCGCTTCCTGCAACCCCTTGAATCAATAGTGGCATGTTTTTCTCTGCACGAATAATATCATTTTGTTCGGATTGTATCGTCGAAACGATATCTTTTAATTTATTATCTTTATTTTCACCTAATCGATATAGAAGAAAATCATCCGCAAGAGATACATCTTCACTTCCTTTTGTATATGTATCAACCACACGTTCTAGTTCTCTTTTGCGAATGGCGATATTTCTTTTTAAATACACATCTCCTTCTACTAGTCCGTCTGGTGAATGATAAAAAGCCGATTCTTCACCACCAGTAAATGAATAAAACATGCTCGCAACAGGTGCACGCCAGTCAATAACAATTGGTTTCATCGTTTCTTCATCTGAAACACCTACTTTACCAATATAAATTGGATTTGGTTCTAATTGTCCATCCTCCTGAAAATCTAGTCGTCCAAAGTATGGTTCTTGTACACCAACACGTAAGTTTCTCCGACTTGATTCCCTCATACTTTCAAGGATTTGCTCTTTAAAATCTTCTCCATAATAAACTGGGATCTTTTCCAATTTCTCTAATTGCTCATCCATTGTAGCTAAAGTCTCTTTCATCCGCTGGAATTCTTCTTCAAATATAATACTCATTGTGATGATTCCCTCCTGTCCGTTCGAAAATTTCAGTCGAAATACAATTGTATAAAAAATACGTTTACAAAGTCAATAGATCGAGTAAGAATTTTCCAAAAAATAAAAACAGACAAAGGGTTTACGCCCTCCGTCTTTTTGTTTGCCTGCTCTATTAAATTAAATAGATAAGTAACATTCTAAATTGATTTCCCAAATAGTTTATCTGTAAATCTGCAATTTTGACCAATTCTCTAGAACTTGAGCTAAGGACATGTTGCATAATTCCTAAAAAACTTAATTTGTCCTAGCTATATTTTTTGGTAACGTGTCCAATCGCCAGAAGAAATGGGTTTTTGTAACATTTCGTCATTCTGCGCAACATAAACATATGCATCCCTATTATGATCTCCAAAATAGATAGTCTGTATAATACGATCATATAAATCTTGTTCTGGATTACCTGTATACACTTCCAGTTCATCTAACTTTTTTAAAATCTCATCATCTACTTCATATACTTCGCCATACACTTTATCCTCTTTCGATCGAATCATTGCAGGATAGCCTTCATTTGTATCAAAAAGTTTCCCATGAGTCCATGCTTCTTCAGCTATACACGTTGCCCTATGTAAGTAATGAGCATTTGATTGTTGTTTTCTTAAAGTGCCGTAAACAAAAACATAATGCATTTCCTTATCCCCTTTGTACTTCTCTATTTTCTTATTTGTAAATAAGCACGAATCATAAAGTAACTCACTTCAGCAGGAAGCAGTTCTTTAATCGACTTTAATCCGCCTTCTGCATGTTGCATTGCTGTTTCAATAAGAGATTCATATTCTGCTGGAACGAAACTATGCCAATCCACTTCCATTCCTTCTTCATAACAGCGAATTAAGTGGTTTTCGACAGTTTGACTTGATAAGCCTCGTTCTTTTGCGATTATACTTAACTCCGTTCCTTGTTTATACATTTCATACGTTTCTAAGTGAGAATCTGTCGATGATTTTCCAGGTTTCTTGCGTTCCGTAACAACTTCTGTCTTAATCGTATCTGCGTAATCTGGATTTTCTTCAATAAAATGAATGACTGCTTGTAAAAAGTGCGAACCATACTTCGCAAGTTTATGTTCTCCAATCCCTTTAACTTGTAAAAGTTCTGCATCGCTTTGTGGCATTTTCGCACACATATCTTTTAGCGTTTGATCAGAGAAGATAACAAATGGTGGTACGCCTTCCCCTTGCGCGATTTCTTTCCGAACTTCACGTAATATCTCAAACAATGGATGATCCTGTACAATTTGTCTTGTTGCCACTCTTTCTTTACGTAACACATTTTCATTTCCAAGCAATACTTCTTTCCCTTTTTCTGTTACCTTTAAGGTTGGATACGTCCCGTGTTCCACCGCAATTAATTCTTCTGAAATTAAAAACTCAATAAACTCACTTACTTCTTTTACGCTACGATTCGATAAAAGACCGTAAGTAGGTAATGTATGGAAATTGAATTCAACTACTTTTTTATTTTTTGATCCGGTCAATACTTGTGCAATCATTTGCTTTCCAAATCGCTGGTTTGTTCGAATCATACATGATAAAACCATTTGTGATTCTCTCGTAACGTCGACGCTCTCACGTTCATCTGTACAATTCCCACAGCGTCCACAATCTTCTTTTGGTTCTTCACCAAAGTACTCTAGAATAAATGATTGTAAACATTGTTCTGTATGGCAGTAATCTGTCATATACTGCAATTTTTCAAGTTCATTTGAGAAACGTGATTCTCCAGTGGATTGATCAATTAAAAAGCGCTGTACTTGTACATCCTGAGAAGAATATAACAAAATACATTCACTATCTAATCCGTCACGGCCAGCACGTCCTGCTTCTTGATAATAACTTTCCATATTCTTCGGGAGTTGATAATGAATAACATAACGAATGTTTGATTTATCGATCCCCATACCAAATGCAGATGTCGCTACCATTACGCTCACTTCATCACGTAAAAATCGCTCTTGCTGTCCATTACGATCATGATCATTCATTCCGGCATGATAACGAGCAACTGAAACCCCTGCTTTATATAAATCTTCATACAACTGATCAACAACTTTTCTTGTCGCTGCATAAATAATTCCAGATTCCTTTTTATTTTGACGAATATAGTCCGCTAAATATGCATTTCGATCCTGTCCCTTGATTACTGAGAACGATAAATTTTCCCGTTCAAACGTTGTCATAATTGTATTTTTTTGATCAATTTCTAGCGCGCGACAAATATCTTCTCGCACTTGCGGTGTTGCAGTCGCAGTTAACGCTAATACAAGCGGCTTTTCTGGAAGATAGTCTAATATACGATGTATATGTAAATAACTTGGGCGGAAATCATGTCCCCACTGCGAAATACAGTGTGCTTCGTCAATTGCAATCATCGGTATCTTCATATCAATTAATTGATCCACAAATTCCATTGAATCTAGACGCTCTGGCGCTACATATAGCAACTTATAATGACCTTGTTTCGCTAATTGGATTCGTTGGTTTGCTTCTGTAATTGAAATAGAACTATTAATGTATGTAGCTGAAATTCCATTTTGTACTAACGTATCTACTTGGTCCTTCATAAGTGAAATAAGCGGCGATATAACTAATGTCGTCCCCTCAAATACTAATGCCGGAATTTGATAACAAATCGATTTACCACCGCCTGTTGGCATAATACAAACGGTATCTTTACCATCCAATACATTTTTAATTGTCTCATCTTGCCCTCTGCGGAATGACTTGTAACCAAAATAGGACGCTAAAAGTTCTTGTGCTTTTGTAAACAAAAAAGATTCACCTGCTTTTCTTAGTCTTTCATCTAGTAATATTATATCATTACTCGAAAATCATTGTACCCTCTACTTCTCTCCATCGCTTCGCATGCTTACGAATAATCGTTACAAACTCATGCAAAGCTGGAGAAAACCATTTATTTTTATGATACGCAAGTTGTGTCGCAAACTTTGTTTCATTTGCAATAACAGCGTGTAATCTCTTATCTTTCCACTCTTGCTGGACCGTAATAATTGGTAATAAAGAAATCCCTAATCCGCACATTACACATTGTTTTATGGCCTCAATACTCCAAAATTCGAATGTACTTTCATGTTGAATTCCTTGTCTTTGTAAATAATGTTCAAAAAACGCTCGGTAACTGCAATCACGTTCCGTATACAAAAAGGTTTCCTCTTGAGAAAATTGGACAACTTGTGAATCTGTTTGTCTCACAATATAGTCTTTAGGAAAAACAAACGCCATTTGCTCCATGACAAGTGGTTCGATATGTAAGTCCTCTTCATGACGCTCTGTGTCTAAGAGAAAAGCAATATCTATATTCCCGCTCTTTAAATCATTTCGTAATTCCCAACAAGTTGAAGCTTTTAATGTGATCTTTACTTTTGGATACTTCTTTTTATATTCGTGAAGAATAGAGGGCAATCGGTAAATTGTTAATGATTCTGGAGCACCAATTACAATTTTTCCAGTAATCTCATTATCCATGCTTGGGATTTGTTTTACTTTCTCGGACAAAGCAATCATTTCATTGGCATAAGGCAGTAAATGCTTCCCTACATCTGTTAACACCATTTTTTTCCCTAACCGATTGAATAAAGGCTGTCCCATTTCTTGTTCAATTGCTTGAATATGTCCTGTTACAGTAGATTGCGCATACCCTAAATAGTCTGCTGCCCGTGTGTATCCTCCTAACTCAACAATTGTTTTAAATGTTTTTAAATGCCGAATCTCCATTTCAATATCCCCATTCTAACATCATAATTTCCGATAATTAACTTCATATATATCTATTTTACTGATAAATAAACCCGATTTACAATAAAAGAAACAAATTTTTTTAATTTTTCAAAAGGAGATGTATGTACATATGAGAAAGAAAAAATTAGGGCCATTACTTCTCAGCGGCTTAATTATTGGTCCCATTTTAGGATCGGGAATCATTTTACTTCCCCCACTTATTTACAAAACAACTGGAGATTATGCCATTATTGCTTGGCTATTTATTATGGGAGTTGGATTTCTTTTTGCTTCATTGTTTGGTAAGTTAAGCATTCGCTTCCCCAGTGAATCTGGAATTGCACATGCAGTCGATCAAGCTTTTGGACCTTCTATAAAACAATTAACTTCTATTCTCTTTATCATAGCAGGTTGTCTAGGACCAACAGCTGTTCTGATGACAGCTAGTCAATATATAGCAGCTTTATTTTCAAACTTTAAATTTCCGTTAGAGGGAATTGGTTTTCTTTTAATGAGCGTTTGTATATTCATTTTATTATTAGATATATCATCTATTGGAAAAATATCATTTGTATTTTCAACAGCTGCAACCGTTCTTTTATTAAGTGGAGGAATCAGTTCTATTCCTCATCTTCGATCAGAACATCTATTTCAAACATCTTTTTCTTTTGGTAATTTTGGATATAGTATTTTACTGCTCTTTTGGGCTTTAGTAGGTTGGGAGATTATTGGGAATTACAGTATGGAGGTCAAAAATCGAAAGAAAACGATTCCGCAAGCAATTGCGATAAGCACATTTACTGTAACGGTTGTTTGTCTTGTCGTAGCAGGCGCTACACAATGGATTGAAATTCCAAGTTCAAATCAAGAAAATTTACGAATAACAGTCATATTAGCTACTTTATTTGGTGAGTTTGCTATTCCTCTTATTGCCTTTATTACTACTGTTCTTTGCATGAGTACATATTTATTGGTTGTTGGCGGTGTCTCACGTCTTATCGCTTCTGAGGCGAAATATATAAAGAAATTATCTAAACTTTCCTATCGTACGAAATCGAATGTACCAATCTTTTCTTTACTGTTATTAGTAAGTATACATACTGCCGTATTTATCTGCCTATATAACCATCTCATTACAGTTGAACAAATCGTAGCCATTGCAAATGCTTTCTTTATCTGTAATACCATATGCGGAATCTTTGCAGCATATAAATTATTACCAGGTTTATTTAACAAAATTCTCTCTTTAAGTTTAATTGTCTGTTTCTTTATCATTCTCTCTTTCTCTTCCATCTGGATTTTAATGAGTATCGGAATACTAGTTGCTTTCTATGGATTACAGTACTTCAAAAACAGACCAAAACCTTATGAAAAGGAAATTTCAATAAGATAATGAAAAGAAAAGATTCTCATTTGAACTATTTCTCACACAAATCACACATTCATTTCCATAATATAACCGCATCAAATTAAAGGAGGTTTATTTATGAAACGCAACAATAATCTAATTGCCTTTCGCTCTTCGGATAAACAACTCAAAGTCTCTAATAATGATGCCTGGAAATATGAATATATTTATAAATATCGACCTTTATTTTCCTACAAAAAGCTTTTTAACATCTTTTTTAATGAGAAAAAACATGAATAGCATTCATACAACATTTCTCAATGCGCGACCCATGGACTTCATTCATCCTAATTGTTAATATTTAATAAATCTATTGGATTAAAGTCCCTTCTTACGACCTGCCTTTTATTTGCAGGCCTTTTTTATTCCCCCATGACCCTATAAATGTAACAAAAGCATGAAATTGTGACACGTATAAAGTAACTATTGATGACAGCTAAAATTTTTTCTCAATACACAAACCCCATTCTGTTTGTTACTATAAAGATACTCCAGATGGGTTATTACTCATCAACATTATCTAGCCAAAGAGACCTGCCCGCGGGAAGTAGGTCTCTTTGACTTTGTTTGAAAGATTTCTTATAGCCTCCGCACTAGGCCTCTCTTCATTTGGACGCATTTACCAGCACTATTTCCAAGAAATTCATGTTATGCTTACTTTGTCGAGCCCGACATTCTCGGCAATATACCCTTACGAAGCCCTGTAACTTCCCTTGCAGGGCTTCATTTCTTTTATATCCCCCTTATTAACATCTTCAATTTACTTTCCTACAATTGACTTAAAAAATCCCCTTTAAGATCCATATAAATTCCCACATCTCTTTATAAAGTGAAACTGATTATTAGCCCTCACCAATCGAGCTTTTACGGACAGTTAATCTCCCGCCTAACTTCTTTAGAAAAGCGGAAGCACCTCGATCGGAATCACAGGTGTAGCTTTAAAATAAAGTTTGATCAAATTAATGAGAATGACGCTGATAAAAGACAAATAGAAAGAGCATGTTTAAAAAAAGATTAATCAAAACATGCTCTTATTTCATCTAATTGCTCAAATGTTTTATGAACATCTAGCACTAACAAAATCAGAGGCTGTATCTATTTTAAATAAAGATTATCAATCCAGTTTTAAATTGTATGACAAAATAGAGAAAGGAGCTTTAGAAATGGCTGACGCTATTACAGCAGCGATCGTAAAACAATTCCCTCAAGTTTTTCAATAACAGAAGATACCGATTCATTTTTGAATCGATATCTATTAAACTTTTTCTCCCTATCAACTCGTAAATTCCTTTACATAATTATTACCAACCACCTTATCTCTTTACATTTAACATGTATAGAGATATTTTATTAATATCCTTATTTATATTTATAGGAGGAAAAATATTGATTAACGCAGTAGGTATCGCTTTTATTCTTTCTAATAAGCCTGAAAAGAAGAGAAAAGTTTATCTTAATGATAGATTTGCACTAATAGACATTTTTGAATCTAAAGATGTGTATGATTCTGAAGGCATCCCACTAGTAGAGCTAACATGTAAATACAGTATTTATTTGGATGAAAAATACTATTGTAAATCTCTCGAAGACTACACTGGACAAGTATTTCCTTTCCTTAGTTCAAAAATAGGAAAAGGTCTTGTTAGAAATTTAAATTATTATTTTTCATATGTTGATGTGTATAATAAAAAACCACCAGTTAAAGAAATAAGAAGCCTTATGGAGGAAGTAATCAATTACAATTGAACTACCCCCACCTACCGTTACACGCTTGAGGTAGGGGTCTTCTCGCTAAATATGATAAAGGGGATTTCTACATCCCTTTTTTCTATGAATGATTAATCTTCATCTCGATATGTTAATACAGATAAAAATTCTTTTAGTGAATCACTATGTAAAAGTGGCTCCCACTCACCCATGCCATGTTCAGCTGTATACACTGGAAAATCAATATCTTTTACATCAACAAAAAATGGATCTCCCATTAATTCCTCATATCCAATAACAAACCAGCTTTCTTTCCAATCCCCTTTTTCGTTTCCAATAAGAGATTCATTTTCTAACCCTCCTACACGATAACCTAATTGTCCTTCTTCAAAATCAGCTCTAGAAAATAGATAAACAGGCAACATTTCTTCTGTAATATCTAAAATTTCTACCTCTTGATTTTCTAACCGATCGAGCATACATAGCAACTTATCAATTTCATTCTTGTAGGACATTTTAACATCTCCCCATCCAACTTCTCAGCTTATAAGCCTGTATTTCTAACGATACACAACACTTTTTTATACAGTATCAATCGATTTCTTTAACTTTTACTAAATCTCGTTATGATTTTCAACCGCACATTTCAACCTCTGCAACATATATCCAATCCCTTTACATCCCTCTAGCGGGTAAGAAATAATCTCTTCTGGATATAATTTTGTTACTACTTTTTTATGTTTCTTTCCTGCAAGCAGGACAATTTCATCAAAATTTAGCAGCTCTTTATCAATCATCTGTTTTTTTAATTGTTCTATACAAATAATTTCATCGCTTTTTGAATCAAAAGCAAGATCATAGTTTTTTTCTATTATATCAGTTGGCAATAAAAATCCATGTTTAGCTGATAAAATAACCCAGTGTGTAAAAAATTGAGAAGCATATGCTTGGCATGCTTTTCCGAATGGACTAATGTATACACCCTTCGCTTCTGTTGGTCCCTTATCAGGGTACTTATCCCAAATCTTCTTTTTCCCACATGGAATTATGCATAGTCTTGTCATTATTACGTTCTTTCCCCTCTTCTCTTTCAATCCCATAAAATCTACTTCATAATAAAATCATAGCATTTTTCATTCACGGATAAAAATAGTAGGTTTTTCTTTTCTTCCTGACCAAGGTTTATTTTTTCTAAATGAAATAGGAAAAGAATAGACCTTGATATCCGAAATTTTATCCTTCCTAAAAACAAAAAAGAACAAGCAGACTGTATATCTGCTTGTTCTTTTACATCCGAAGTACTCTTATAGAGCTTGGAACGTTTCTGTTAATACAGGAACGATTTGTTTTTTACGAGACACAACACCTTTTAAAGTTGCTGTATTGTTTTCTAACGTTACGTTGTATGCTTTCTCAACAACATTCACTGCTTTACCGATTGCAAGACCAACTGAATCGTTCGTTAAGATATCAGTTACAACGAATAAGAATAGGTCTAACCCTTTTTCTTCTACTACTGCAGAAATTACCTTTTCTAATTCCGCTTGGTGTACAAGAACGTCGTTTGTATCAACAGCGTTTACTTGTGCAATTTCAACTTTTGCATCGCCCATTTGGAATTCTTTTGCGTCAAGTGAAATTAATTGCTCCATTGTTTTACCGCTTAAATCTGCACCAGCCTTTAACATTTCTAAGCCATAGCTTTCTGCGTCAACACCAGCGATTTCTGCTAATTCACGAGCTGCCGCTACGTCCTGTTCTGTGCAAGTTGGAGATTTGAATAGTAAAGAATCTGAGATAATTGCAGATAACATTAAACCTGCAACCTCTTTACGAATTGCAACGCCATTTTCTTTGTACATTTTGTTTAAGATTGTAGCTGTACAACCAACTGGCTCACAACGATAGTATAAAGGATCGCTTGTCTCAAAGTTTGCAATACGGTGATGATCGATAACTTCTAACACACGAACAGATTCGATATCGTTAGCACTTTGTTGACGTTCATTATGGTCAACTAAAATAACGTTGTCCACTTCGTTTGCTACTGTCTCAACAAAACGCGTTCCTTCTACTTTAAAATGATCTAACGCAAATTGAGTTTCACCGCTGATTTCACCTAAACGTACAGGCTCAGCATTCATTCCTAATTCTTTTTTTAGCTCTGCATAAGCAATTGCAGAACAAATTGCATCTGTGTCTGGGTTTTTATGCCCGAAAACTAGTACTTTTTCCATGATTTCCACCTCTTCATGAAAAGGATATCTTAAAGAAGCAAATATGACAATATTTTAAACACATTTTTTATAAATAAAATCAAGTTTTTATCATATTCACAAAAAACATCCCTCTTCTCCTATATTAAAAGGAAAAAAATTTGGAAAAACGAATAAAATCATGAAAAGGAGGTTTATTATTATGCCTATTATAAAGCTTGAAAATGGTGTGGAATTATATTACGAAGAACAAGGAAAAGGTACACCTATTCTTTTTCTCCACGGTGTTTGGATGAGCAGCCGTTTTTTTCATAAACAAATTCCTTTTTTCAGTGAAAAATATCGTGCGATCTCGATTGATCTACGAAGTCATGGGCGCTCTCCTCATATTGAAACTGGACATACGATTGCAAACTATGCCCATGATGTACACGCTTTTATAGAAAGCTTATCATTAAAAGATGTCATCTTAGTAGGTTGGTCGATGGGAGCATTTGTTGTATGGGAATATATAAAGCAATTTGGAGAACAAAATATTAAAGGTTCTGTTATTATAGATGAATTAGCGTCTGATTTTAAATGGCCTGATTTCCCTATTGGTGCCTTTGATTTCGCAACACTCATTCACTTCATGAGAGAAGTTCAAACAAATCAAGCGGAGTTTCTAAAGGGGTTTATCCCTCTCATGTTTAAAAATCCCCTTTCTACAAAAGATGCAACTTGGATGCTTGAAGAAGTAACAAAAGTTCCAGCTTCTATTGCGAGTGCTATTTTGTTTGATCAATCTGTTGTTGATTACCGTGAAGAATTAAAGTCAATTACCAAACCAACTTTACTTTGCTTTGGTAGAGAAGAAAAATTAATTCCAGTAGCTGCGGGCGAACATCTGCATGAACATATCCATAATTCTAAGCTTGTTATTTTCGAAAACAGCTGTCATTGTCCATTTCTAGAAGAAACTGATCATTTTAACAATGTGCTTCATTCTTTCTTCCAATCACTTTTATAATAATATATTTTAAAACAGAAGGGATTTTCAGAATCAAAACTTTACACTTTGATCAATCGTAACTTTTTCCTTAGCACTATTTCTTTCTAGTTCTTTACATTTTTCTTCCCAAAATTCAATGCCTTCACATCCTGCTTTTTTCTGACTTTCATAATCCTTCAACATTTTTTAAGCAGATTTTGTTAAAAGTAAAATTGCAAGAAAGTTAAGTTAAGCCATACTTCCTATCCTTCAATCACCAAGATTCCATCAAAAAAGCAAAGGCATTCACCTTTGCTTTCTTTTCTTTCCTTATAGATGCTCTAACTAATTATTTGTAGCCTTTCCCATTGGATCTTTAGATAAAAACAGTATAATACCAAATAAAGCTTTTCCCTATCTATAATTGCACCATACCTAAAAGTTCATAAGCATAAGAAATGAATTCGATCCTCTCCGCTTTCAAGTTCCAGGTTTATTTCATTTTAAAATATACATACTAAAAAAGAGCTGGCGAGATTACTCTCAACAGCCCTCTTTATTACTCATCCGAGTTATTTAAATTCGCTAATGCGAAAATACCTTCATTATCATCTAATTCAAGTTGTAATCTTGCTGCAAATGGATTGATATTATATTCCCTATCAAGCCATAAGCGAAGTGCTTCAATTAAGTTTGCTTGAATTAAAATTTGCTGGCGACCATTTACTTCTACTTCAGCAGAAAAACCATAGTCATCATCATACATCAATTCAACTAAAACTGCTTCTGGACCAACTTGACGCTTTTCTGCAATATATACACATAGTGCATTTATAAGCTCTTGTTCAGAGATTTTTATCGTTTCCATACTGCTTCTTCCGCCTGTTTCTTACGTTGATTTTTGAAATATTTAAATGCTCGAATCGCTAACATGACGATACCAGCCATTACTAACATATTTACCATGAACGCTAACACAGAACCAAGTGCTCCCATGTTTGCAAATAAGCTTCCCATTAATAAACCACCAAGACCACCTAGTAATAAACCTTTCATAAAGCTTCCTTTATTACTCTTTGGTGCTGTGTTTGATGCTTTTGTTTTTGAATCAGGGTTTGTTTTCTGTGCATTCACATTAGAATCTTTTTTATTTAAATCCACTTTCGAATTCTGTCCTGAACTTGGTGTAAATGATTTTTTACCTGATTTGTAACTCTTCGCTGCTGCATGATCTACGAAAACAAAACTGCTAGCTCCAAAAACAACCATAAATGCAGTCATTACTGTAACGAGTTTTTTCAACATAGTATATCCAGTCTCCTTTTACTATAGATATATGTGAAATCTATCTTTCTCTAAAATAAGAATGATAGATTTATTTTAAAGTTAAATAGAAAGTTCTTATGAACCTATTATATGAACTTTTATTGAAATAAGCAAGCGTTATTTACTTAACTTTATTAATAATTTAAAAAAACTTAAGTTAACAGGAAAAATAAAGAAAAACAGAATTGACTTTACAAGCAACTAAACATAATATAAGTTCATAAGAACTTTTATAATTTTGGAGGTGAAAAGATGGAAACATTTCATCTCACACGAAACGAAATGGCGACGCTCCTTCTTTCTCTTAGAGGATGGAATACAAAAAGGCCTCTCGTTATTTTGCAAGAAGCTTGGGCAAAGTCACATAAAAAAGATATTGAGTGTGGTCAAAGTGTTACAGCTTTTATTACAACCGCTCTTTCACCTATTTTTGAAAAACTAATTAAAATTGAAGATACAGATATTGGTTTTTCATTAAATGAGATTGTTGCGCTTGGTAATCAAATTGAAAACACCAGTTTTTCGGTAACAGCTATGCAAAACTGGGTAAAACGAGATATAAAAGAAATGATCGGTTCACCACAAAAAGGAAAAAAATATTCAATTGAACAAGCAGCATTATTATTTATTGTAGAAGATTTGAAAACTGCACTAGACTTTGAATCTATACGTAAGTTATTAAGACTTATTGTAAATGATCCAGCCGATCGAAGTGATGATTTAATTAATCCTGTTCATCTATACGTTGCTTACTCCTCTTTATTTGAAGAGTTGAATCAAGGTGGTTGTTTACAATTAAACGCGACTGATACCGTTCGTACAATTGAAAATATTGTAAAAGAAAAAGCGGATAAAATCGCAAGTAAATTTGACCAAATCAACAATGAACAACGGGAAGCCATTCGTAATGCGATTATTATCGCAACGCTCTCTGTACATACCGCATATGTACAAATGTTGGCAAAACGCTATGTATCGGCAACATTATTTCTACAAAATTTAGATGTGAAACCATAAAAAAGAGGAGCGAAATTCGCTTCTCTTTTTTTCTTTCTTATTATAAATAGTACATATACTCTCTTTTTGGCAAAGCGACCATTTCTTTAATGTATTTGGATAGCTCTAAAATATCCATGAAATGCGAATTTTTATTTATATAAATACCACCTATGTATGAACTATACCCTTTCTTTTCCTTCATAACTTCCGATATATATCGAACTTCTTTTTTATAACATGCAAAGTCACCTTCTAATCCCGATTCCCAATCTAAACTTCGTGATTTTGAAAGATATAATTGAGCTAACTCTGCTAATTGCTCATGTTCCGATACTGCAAAATACTTCATTTCATTTAAAATAACCTCATCAACTAAATGGACAAAATCTTTTACTTCTAATTCTTTTTCTCTTTTTTGAAAAAAGTTTTGTAATAGTGGGCTATAAAATGAAATGTTATCTTCTTTTATCTTCTGAAAAATAAGTTGAAATAATAAATCTTTTCCCACTACAAATGGATGACCAAATCCATTATGATAAAGAGCGCTTTTCACCTTTACTAGATGCTCTATATACGGTACTCCAGATTCTTCAATGACAAGCTTTTGATTCACCATACGCATAGTAGAAATGAGTTTCTCAATTGGAATTCTTTCTACTTGAAGTGATGAATAATATAAATCACGATTCCAAAAATCAAGCTGATCCATACCCAATGAACAAAACAAGAGTTCATCGATAATTGGAAAACTATTTTCTTCTGACAAGGCTTGGATTACATCTTCTAATAAATTAGGTGTCCGTTCTAAGATAGTACGTACATCTCTATCTTCTTGAATAATCTGTATCGTCCAATCACCATGATCTTGACCAGATATTCGTTGGAAGCAATGTGAATATGGACCATGCCCAATATCATGAAGAAGAGCTACTATAGAAACAACTTTCTGCTCATATTCTGTCAAATCAATGTCACTGATTGTAGTAAGATGCGTTATAACTTTATTTACAAGTACATATACCCCTATAGAATGTTCTATCCTTGTATGTGTTGCATTCGGATGTAAATAATATGTATGTCCTTGCTGTTTAATATGAGCCAATCTTTGAAATGCTTTTGTCTTTATTAATTCAATGATATCTCTATCTTGAATCGAAACCCTTCCATAAATTGAATCTGTAATCTGCACAGTTTCCCCCTCCTCAAATAATAAAATTCCTATTATATTATATCGAATTTTCTGTTTATTAAAAACTTCATTCTCCTTTAAGTATGAGAAATTTTTAATATACTTTTTATTGTCTCTTCATGAAATTCCAATTTGTATACCTTACTATAAAGATTAGAAACAAGATCGTACAACACTATCTTTCACAAATACGTAAAAACCTTAAAATAGCTATACGGTAAACGTTTGCTGTATAATTTATATATGAGAAATCAATTATATATTATTTCCCTAAACAGTAAGTGGCATTTCACCTCTTACAATTTTTAAAAATTTATGGACTAGAAGGTGCAACATGTTAGGTAGTTTTATTCATTCCGTATTATCATTTTTAGAAGGCCTTGGTTATTGGGGCGTTATGCTTGGACTTATGATTGAGATTATCCCAAGCGAAATCGTTCTCGCCTATGCAGGTTATTTAGTATTCTCAGGAAACATCTCATTTGTAGGAGCCGTTGTATTTGGTACGATTGGTGGTGTTATCGCCCAAATCTTTATTTATTGGATCGGGCGTTACGGGGGAAGACCTGTACTAGAGCGCTATGGTAAATACATTTTCATCCATAAAAAACAAATTGATGCCGCAGAAGCATGGTTTAACCGTTATGGAACCGGTGTTATTTTCACAGCACGATTCATTCCAGTCGTTCGCCATGCCATTTCGATCCCTGCCGGAATTACTAAAATGTCACCTATACGCTTTATTACACTTACAGCTCTTGCAATTATCCCATGGTCTATCATCTTTATCTATTTAGGCGAAAAGCTAGGAGAAAATTGGGGTAATATTAACGAAGTAGCTGGACCATATGTGACATCGTTCGCTATTGGTGGAGTCATATTAATTGTTTTATATTTCACTTTAAAAATATGGTTTAAAAAACGAAGAAAACTTGGTTAAATGAATCACTTAAGATAACGACTTAAAAACACCATCAACTGAATTGATGGTGTTTTTTAAGTCGCTATACTTTTATAATTGAATCTGGTTACTTTTTAAAAAATCAATGATTTCTTTTTTATGCTTCAAATCATGTTGAACAAGAATCAAAAAATAATCATTTAACTTCATACTTTCTTTTCCGAATTGATAATCATTATTAAAATTTTGACCAGGAATCTCTTTTATAAGACTGACTAAACGCTCTCTTGTAAGAGTGAATTGATTAATTATCCCATCTTTTGAAATACCAGATCTTGCATATTGAATAGCACTATTATTCATTTTCTCAACATCATTTGAAACATTCGGTAGGCTTTCTAAATGTATGAAATAAGATACCCTATGTTGAATTAAAAACTCGTCCCAAATTATAAAATGCGAAATAACATCTGCAATTCCCCAGGAACCATTTCGAAATGCTTTAAACCATATATCATCAGGTAAACTCTTTAATCCCTTGCACCATTCTATTAAACTTAACTTTTCCTTCAAAATAGATTCTTTACTCATGAGCCTCTCCTTGTTCTTTAATTTTCATTACCATATGTCATTCACATCGACTTATTCTAGACGGTATAAGAAAATCCTCCTGCATTAAGTAAACGCAAACGGATAAGCAACCATTCCTTTCCTAAGTTCGTATATTATCGTAAAAGGAGGAATTTACACATGCATTGGCAACAAAAAGTTCAATATTTAATCGGTAAGCCTGTCGGAGTTTCTTTAGTAAACGGTCAAGGAACATCTGGAGTCTTATGTGGTGTACACGATGGACATATTTATTTGTATGAATACTTATATCAAGCGCAATTTGCAATGAAACATTATGATTTTAGACAAATTCAAGATATACATCCTTTTCCAAATTGTCCACAACAAAACCCTTTATATTAAAAACAGGAGCAGCTTCAAAAAGCTGTTCCTGTTTTTATGTTTGTCCTACATACTAATCAATTTTTATTGAAATACATTCTTAAATTCATAATATAATAATTGACGTCCATCATAATCTACATCGTGCGTGTATGTAAATCCAATCTTTTCTAAAACATTCTTCGATTTCTCATTTGTACTTTTAATTCTTGCGATTAATTTTTGAACCTTCAAATCATGAAATGCATATTGAATCGATGCATGAGTAGCCTCTGTAGCAAACCCGTTCCCCCAAAACTTCGGATCAAGAAGGTACATAATCTCCACATCTCTTGTTTCATCGATATATCTTAAACCACAATGCCCCATTAGTTCTCCCGTTGTTTTATGAAATAGGAACCACACACCAAAACCATTTTCAGTCCAATGTTTTATGATTTTTCCAACATACTGCTTGGCTTCTTCCCTTAACATCCCTCTAGATACTGCAAGCCATCTACCAACTTCATCGTTTTTCACAATTTGATGGAATGCATCAATATCTTCTAAAGTAGGTCTTCTCATTAAAAGTCTTTCTGTACGAATTGATTTGTCATTGACCTGGATTGACATATTCTCTTCCCCTTCATAATAAGTTTACTTCGTTAAATTATATCATGAATTTTCTTTCATTTTATATTGCAAATCCTAAAACAACGATATACATCTATAGAAAAAAACAGACTATCGTTCAACCGAAGTCTGTTTTTTTCTATACTTCATTTTTATTTTTTCACATCTGCCCATTTCAAGCTAGTTGCTGGCCCAAATTGATGTACATATAAATCTTTTACATATGACTTTTGTAAATAAGATAATCCTCGCTGGAACACCGGTGCAATTACCGCTTCATCAAGTAGCATTTTTTCTGCATCTTGCATCGCTTTCCAACGTGCCTTTTCGTCATTTCCTAATTCCATTTTTATCTTTTTAATTAATGAATCATATTCTGGATTGGCATAGCCTGTATTATTGACGCCACTTTCTGAAATAAATACTTCTAAGTACGTCATTGGATCTGGATAATCCGGTAACCAACGTGATAATGACATTTCATATTCTTTCTTTTTCTCTAATGCTAGTTTCTGAGAGTGTGGTTGTAACTTCACTTTCACGGTTAATCCTGGTAAGTTTTTCTCCAATTCTTCTTTAATAAATTCTCCTACTTTTTTAAAGTTATCTAAATCATAGTTTAGCATTTCTAACGTAACTTCATTCATTCCTGTTTCTTGCTTCGCCTTTTCCCAATATTCCTTTGCCTGTTTTACACTCGTTTTATTAAACTCTGTCGTTGTTTCCCTGAAATCTTTTTTATCCGGCCCTTTCAAGAAGCCATTTGGAACGTAGTAGTTGGCAGGTACTGATCCATCGTTTAAAAATGAAGTCGCAAGTCCCTTTTTATCAAAAGCCATACTAAGTGCAAGACGGGCATTTTTATTTTTCAGAATTGGTACATTTTCATTAAAACGGAAGAAATACATAACAGGATCAGTATATTGCTTTAACTCTTTATCATTTTTATATTTATCAACAAATTCTGTCGAAATAACTGCACGATCTACTTTATCTGTTTGATATAAATTTACTACCGTCGAAATTTCTTTAACAATTTGGTAATTTACTTCATCTAATTTCACTTCTTTTTTATCCCAATATTGATTGTTTTTCTTCATTGTGAAACTTGCTTCATGCTTCCATTCTGACAATGTAAATGGCCCGTTATATAGAGTTGTATTCGCTTCCAAACCATATTTATCTCCTTGTTTTTTTGCGTACTTTTCGTTAATTGGATAAAAGGATGGTAAACAAAGTAATTTTGTAAAATACGGGACAGCATGTTCTAACTCTACAGTAAACGTTTTATCATCTTGAGCTTTTATCCCTAATTCATCCAGCCCCATTTGCTTCTTGTTTATCTTTTCTGCATTTTTCACGTCATACATGATATATGCATATTCAGAGCCAGTTTCGGGATTAACAAGCTGTTTCCAAGCATATACAAAATCATGTGCTGTTACAGAATCACCATTAGACCATTTCGCATCACGTAAATGAAATGTATATGTTTTTCCATCTTTACTAACCTCATACTTTTGCGCAATACCAGAAATGACCTCATCGTTTTTTGAAAGTCTAAACAATCCTTCCATTACATTATTTAATACGTTAAATGCAACAGCGTCCGTTACTTTTAAGGAATTTAATGATGGAATTTCTCCTGTCTCAGTTAACTGCAATATTTTCTTCTCTTCTTTTGGTTTTGTAGTCGTTTTTTCTTTTCCACAACCAGCTAAAAATGAAGAAAGTAGTAACGTACTAACTAATGAAAAACGAACAACTTTGTTCATTCGAAAACCCCCTTGTATTATTGTTCTATTACTCTCTTATTAAGGTAAATAACGACGTGCTCCTGCATATTCTTCAATGTAACCCGGGGTGTTTACAGGAATAATTTCAACTGTTTTTGCTGCATTTGGAGAATGAATCATTTTTCCATCTCCAATATACATGCCCACGTGATGAACACTCCCTTTTCCTTGATTGTACGCAAAGAATATTAAATCACCTTTTTGCAAGTTTTCTCTTTCAACAGTAATCCCCGCTTTTGATTGTGGACCTGAATCCCGCGGAATTGTGATACCATGTGATTTGTAAATCGTATGTGTGAAGCCCGAACAATCAAATCCAAAACCACTTGTTCCAGCCCATATATACGGTAACCCTAAAAATAATTTCCCAGTATTCACTAAATCATCACCTGTTGGAATAGGAATGTCATTTTGTGATTTATATACTTTTCCGTCATTTTTCCGTAACCATGCTTTTTGTCCGTTTGGTAATAATACTCGATACGACATATTATCTTCACTTATTAGTGGTAAACGTGTGTTATAACTAACCTCTAAAGATTTATATTTATCAGATGGATTAATGTATAAAATAGCTGTCGACTTTGTAATTAGAACGAATGGTTGCTCCTTTTTTTCTGCAAATTCTTGATTATAGGTTAGCTGTTTTACTGGAACCCATCCTGGATAACCAGCCTCATTTCTTGGCGTTGGCTGACCATGAACAACTACTTTTGCCCACTCACCTTGCCGATCAATGATTGTTACTTCCTGCCCCAATAAAGCTTGTGTTTCTAATTTATTTGTACTTGTTAACCAAAGCTTTTCATCAAGCGTCATTGATTTCGTCCATTTCCATAAATCAACAGGATTCGTTGCACTTGGCTCATCAATAGGACGAAGCAAATTGGGCCCAGTCCATAATGTTGCAGCCGCTACATCTACATATGCTTGATTACCTTTTACATCTTCAGCATTCGCTACAGAAAAAGTTGAAAATACTAACAAGCAACTAAAAAACATAGTAATGACTTTCCTCATAAACACATCCCCCTTTTATTAATATTTCTCCCTGTTCAAAAAAATTGTGACTTCAAAGAAAACCCTTCTGCTGGAATTTTATTTTATATTCACTGCATGATGCAGGTTTACCTTTGGTCCGTTATATGTGATTCCGCTCGGCTCTTCCATTAACCATAAAGGAGCATCAAGATCAAAGTAATGAATATTTGGATGAGCGGCTGCTACATGTGCAATTGCTGTTACGGAAAGCGATGATTCCATCATGCTACCAACCATACATTTTACACCGGCAGCGCCGGCGATATCAGCAATCTTCCACGCTTCCCGTATCCCGCCGCATTTCATCAATTTAATATTTAATAGATCAGCATACTGTCCTTGAACAAGCTTTAAAGCGTCCTGCGCTGAGAAAACACTTTCATCAGCCATAATTGGTGTTTGTACATGATCTTTTACATATTTCATTCCTTCCCAATCTTTCGCATGAACGGGTTGCTCTACAAATTCTATATTTAATTTTCTATTTTCCATTTCCCGAATAATCGCGACAGCTTCTTTTGGACTCCAACCTTGATTCGCATCTAAGCGCAAAGTAACATCCTTCGGTACACTATTTCTGATTGCTTCAATACGCTCTAAATCCAGATCGGCTGATTTACCAACTTTAATTTTCAATATGTGAAATCCTTTTTCCACATGATTTTTTGCTTCTTTGACCATTAATAAAGGCTCATCAACACTTACTGTAATGTCTGTTCGAATCTCTTTCTTTCCACCAAGTAACGCATATAATGGCATATTATGAAGTTGACAATATACATCATATAACGCCATATCTACCGCTGCCTTCGCACTCGTATTTCCTACACAGCTCATTTGAATTTGTAACAGTAATGTTTGAAAGTGCTGCAATTCTTTCCCGATTAATACAGAGCGAATCGGTCCTAAAATAGCCTCTTCCATTCCACTCGCAAAGTCCCCAGTAATAACCGGAGTCGCGGCTCCAGCTCCTTTTCCTACAATACCTTCATCTGTGTGAATAAAAACATCAATACTTTCAATTTCAGTTACAGTGCGCAATGCTGTTTTAAACGGTGTATGAAGCTTGATATAGCGCCGTTTTAACGTTAGATCCATGATTTTCATTTTCATTCATCCTTTCTGTCCAATAAAAAAATCCAGCCATAAGAAAGACTCTTATGGCTGGATTTTGTCTATGAATGTGTAGACAAAGCAGCGATTTGATTATATTTTTTTTGTGCATCTTTTAATGCTACAAGTAATGCTTTTTGAGAAGATCCGAAATACCGATTTCTAATCTCTTCTACTAATTGTGGGTCATTCATATTTCTATGTAGAAATAAATGTTTTACAAATTGGCTCGTTAATGCAATGGTTGCTGAACAATCCGCATCCACAATTTTCCCTGTATCTTTTTCTACAACAAACGCAACAAAGTAGCTTTTAAACTTTTCTGTAATAGGATTATTTTGAGGTGCTTTAGCGTCCCCTACGATATAAATCGTATTAGAAGCATACACATATATCTTCCTTTCCTATACGAGGATAACGGTTTTCTTAACAGGCGCATGGGCTGACGGCTCATCGTTAATTAAGAAATGTATCCGTTTACTGTATATTATATACAATTGACAGAATTTTAACAATATTTATTTTAGTAAATATTGTACAATTAAACTTCCAATCTCTGAAAATATATAATTCGTATGATGCACACATTCAACATTTGAACTTAAAACAGCTACATATACTATTCGGTTATTTATGTTCAGTCTTGCAGCATCATGTGTAACAGTTTGCAGTTCTCCCGTTTTGTTCGCTGTTAAAAGCCCTTTAACCCTCTCTAACTTCCCACATAATTTATAGGTAAATTGTTGATTTTGAAGTGGTTTATAAAACTGTTCTTCGTTTTCATAGTACTTTAGTAAAGATACAATATCTTCAGCTGTTGTGACATTATCCTTTCCCGGTTCCTTAGGTGCTTGCATCATATATCGTTGTAGTTTCGTCCCATTTAACCGTAGTGAATCAATATGTCTTTGAATATGATTCATTTTCAACTTATTTATAAGCCAATTCGTCGCAGTGTTATCAGAAACTGTAATCATCAATGTAATAAGATCTTGTATCGTTATACTTGGTGTACGTAATGAAGCAACTATACCGCTTCCTCCAGTTTTTTCAAGAGATGCAATAGAAATTAATTCATATGGATGTAAAATACCCTCCTTCATCGTTTCTATAGCACATGAAAGAATAGGTAACTTAATAAGGCTAGCTGACGGATGAATCAATTGTTCATTGTACCGATACATAATTTCCCCTTGTACCATGACACTTACATCTCCATTTATACTTTTAATTTGTTTCTCTAATTCATATATAAAGTCTGTTTTTTTCATATCCCCTCTCCTTTTTGAAAATTATAACAACAAAAACTGTTCGCGGTTATCGATATATCCATATCTTTTTATAAAGGGAATGAATCAGTGACATTATGCTTTCTTCTCCCAACTCATTCAAAGCGTGTGTTAAAAAAACAGTTAGCTCTTTGCTAACTGTTTTTAACACACGCTATCTACTCAGGTAATACAAATATAGTTTCATTCGGCTTAGAGAATTGATACTCTTTTCTCGCAAACTTTAAAATCTCTTCTTCATTATCAGTCAAATTTGCAACCTCACTCTTTAAATAACGGGAATCTTTTTTTATAGAAATTAATTGCTTTTGTTGATTTTTAATCGTAGCTCGCTTTTCTACAATTATTTCTTCTTGCTTAGTAAGAATATATTGAACATAAAAAGTTGCTGAAAAAATAAAAATAAAAGCTAAAATAAACCGACGCAATTTTCTCTTATTCATAACTCGGTATTCATTATACTGTGTTTGTTGTTGTAGTGTATTAGGAACATTTACTTTCTTGAGTTTCCTCATTTTTTAAATCCCCCTAACTCATTTTATTTCACTACCACAGGCATACTTTCTTACTAACCTAAATTCTCTTCACGTAAAATAAGCTCCTCCATAAAAAAATCTCATAAATTAACCAATTAGAGATACCTTTCGACGACATCTCTATATTTCAGATGAAAATTTTATATTTTGTGCTATATATTAGTGTTTTATGTTTTTAAGCTAGGCAAAAAGATCTCATAAACACATTTGCTTTTTCAGTGAATAATTTATTAGTAATTCCTTTTATTAAGGAGGTAAACAAATGAAATACCGCGACTTAGGAAAAACCGGTTTAACTGTTTCTGAAATTGGATTTGGAGCATGGGCAATCGGCGGTGATGAATGGGGACCTGTCAATGATGAACATTCTATTGCTGCTATGAAAACGGCAATAGAGCATGGAGTAAATTTTATCGATACTGCTGATGTGTATGGATTAGGACATAGTGAAAAATTAGTGGCACAAGTAATAAAAAAACATCGAAATGACATTGTCCTTTCCACAAAAGGAGGTTTAATTGGTCATCACTATGATCCTGATAGAGAACCTGTCTATGATACAGCAGAAAAAATAATTGCAGTATTCGAAACTAGCTTACTTCGCCTGCAAACAGATTACATTGATGTTTATTTTTGTCATATTTGGTGGGATAAAAAAGAAGAAACAGAAGCATTTCTTCGCGCATTTGAAATTTTAAAGCGTGATGGCAAAGTAAGAGCTGTTGGTGTTTCAACCCATGATTTACAATATATAAAAAATTTTAATCAATACGGTGAAATTGATGTTGTACAACTTGACTACAGCATACTTAACCGAGCACCTGAAAATGATATTTTACCTTACTTACAAGAGAAAAATTTAGGAGCTGTCATTCGTGGACCATTAAAAATGGGGATATTAACTGGAAAGTTTACTAACCAAACAACATTTCCTGATGGTGATTTACGACAAGATTGGCCAAAAGAAACATGGTTTCAAGATGATTTACAAAAAGTTGAACAATTGAGATCTCTTTCAAATCCTAACCGAACTTTAGGACAGGTGGCTCTTCGTTATGTACTATCACACCCTGCAGTATCTGTTGCTATTCCAGGAGCAAAAACCGCTCATCAAGCCACCGAAAATGCAGCTGCTTCTGTACGACCACTTCTATTAGAAGAAGAGTTAGCATATATACTAGAGCTTTAAACAAAAAAATCAGTAGCAATTCATTGTTACTGATCTTTTTTATCCTATTACATCCATAAGATTTTCATATTCAGCTAATTGCGCAGCTCAATATCATATTCCATTCTTTTTGCTGTTGCTTCTGCAATTTCTACCCCTAATAAATTTTTTACTATATGAAATGACATATTAATTCCGGCCGAAATTCCTCCAGAAGTAATAATGTGTCCTTCATCAACAAACTTTACATTCTCTAATACTTCTACAGTTGGAAATTCATTTCTAAATCTTTCAATACTCGCCCAATGTGTAGTCGCCTTCCTTGAATCAAGTAAACCTGCTTTCGCAAGAAGTAGTGCCCCTGTACATACAGAAGCCATTAACTTTACCTCTTTCATTTGCTGCCTGATCCAACTTATAATAATCTCATTTTTCATTTCATATTCCCTAACGCCTAATCCACCCGGAATGATTAAAATATCAACTGGGGGTAAATTTTTAATACTAAAATCTGGTTGTACTTTCAAGCCATTTCTCGCTGTTATTATTTGGCCCTCTTGGCTGACGGTATGAACAGTGAACGGATGAACTCCATTTGCTTCTGTTGTAACAGAAAAGACTTCAAATGGTCCCGTAAAATCCAATACTTCTACTTCATCAAATAAAAAAATTCCCACATGCCAGTGGTTTATCATATAATCTCTTCCCTTTTTATATGTATTTTTTAAATTTTCTTTATACAAGATGTAGAAGATGCTGATATCCCTTTTCTAATGCGATATCATATGCTGTTTTACCATCATTTTTCTTAATACTTTTATCTGCTCCATTTTCAATAAGTAATGCTACTATTTTTTCATCGCCTAATAAAGCCGCTTCGTGAAGTCCTGTCCAACCGCCACTTTGTACAGCGTTAACATCTGCCCCCTGCTCAATTAAAAATGTAGCCATTTCGATTTTCTTGTTTGCAATCGCTGCTTGCAAAGATGTATTTTCATTTTGATTCTTCGCTTTCACATGTAAATTAGTGCCCTTTTTCAAGAGAAAACTCGCAATTTCCTTATGACCAAAATAAGCTGCTAAATGCAGTGGTGTCCAGCCATCTTCACTATAAACATGCACCAGATTTTGATCTTCATTTATTAATTCCACTACCTTCTCTAGTTCTCCATTCATTACAGCATTTGTAATTGCTATAATTGGATTCATCGTTATCTTCCCCTTACATAGATTCATTTTATTTCCTAACTATGAAATAATTCTATTGAACATGGAGAATTCCTTTTTACCACAGAGTAGTTTACATAATAATATTATAAATGTTAATTTAATTTTCAAGTTATCGTATTAAAAAATATTTTTACAATAAAAAAACGGCCCATTTTTAGAATGAACCGTCCAGGATTCAATTAAATTATTTTTACATAAAATAATTTAACGTTTTTATATAAAAAATACAAAAATATCCGTGTTTTAGTGCATTTATTTCATTTTTTAAAATTCGAATATATTTTTACAAATACAAAAATAATTAATGAGTTTACTATAAAAACACTCATTGATATTTTTCTAT
>NZ_NUOT01000060.1 GCF_002584535.1 Bacillus cereus | reverse complement strand
TGGGCAGCTTATTTTGCGTTCGAAAAAAGTACAACGGAGCGATTTTCTACACAAGATTTAAAAATTGTACTAGGTCGTGATGTGAAGCAAGGAAATATTGAACTGAATCATTATATTTCCGATTTCGACAAAGCTCTTGAAGCTGTAGCTGGTTATCGAAAAGAAATTGATGCAACGACCGCAAAAATTACAGAGATAACAAATTTAATTAATGCAAAAAATGTTCAAGTACCAAAAATCACAACAGATACAGGCGGCGTGTCAATTTCAGTGAGCGATACTACAAAGAACGTTCTTGACGAAATTGTTGCAAAAGGGCTTGGAATGAATACCATTTACTGCGCTGGAGGTGTACAGGGTACTATACCTGAAAATATAAGTTGGCGAGGCATTTCTTATATTAACTCACCTACTTATGGTTATGTTATCGCAAAAGATTACCACAATAAATTATGGACAAATTATTGTGATAACGGTAAATGGTTAGGTTGGGTAGAACATGCAGATGCTTCGAAAGTAATTAGTAAATTAGGCGACACGATGACAGGAGATTTGAAAACTAGTGGGTCTGCAATGTTCGATTCGCTAGGGTCAGGTATTATACAAGGTGGCGGCACATCAAGTCTGCGTTGGCGAATGTATCAATCTTCGAACGGAGAATGTTCATTTGTACCTAGTACAACTGTCGGTGGTAGTGATTGGGATTTTACTAAGGCATTTCGGATTAAACCTGACGGTACCATTAAACAAACATCTGATACAGATTGGACAAATATCACTCCAATCAACGGTGTAACAAACCAATCTGGTAAAACATCAAAAATAAAGCGCAGCGGAAATACAGTATGCCTCAATATGAATGTAGTAGGTGTGAAAAATAATCATATTATCGCTTCACTTCCAGCAAATTTCCGTCCTGTAAGTGATTTAACCTTCTCCGCAACTTATGTTTTAAACAATTTAGATACAAATACAGGTTTCGTTACACTTCGAACTGATGGGTCTGTACATTGCGAATGGATTGCAGAGGGGACAAATCCATTAAAACATTGGTCATTTACATTTACTTATATTATCTAAAAATAAAAGAATAGGAGAGTTTACATGAAAACAGTATACATGTACGACAAGGAAACGAAGGCTTATACAGGGACAAAACTAGTAATTCCTGAATATAAAACGCTAAATAAATTAGAAAATCGGACAAGAATGGTTGATATCCCTCAAATCGTAACAATTAAGGTATTGCATACGTTTTTAGACGAAAACAAAGAGTATCAAGAAAAAGAAGTTGACCAAGACATCTTACAATATCAAACGGTTGAATTGCATTATCAAGAGGTAATTCCTAATGGTTATACCGAAATTTATAACTATCCAGAATGCTATACGGAAGTTCCTGTTCCAGCTTATTACAAGCCTGTTTGGGATGGAGAAAAGTGGATTGAAACCATTACAGAAGAAGAATTAGAAGAAATGAACAAACCGAAACCACAAGAACCTTCAGAAATAGAAAAACTTAAAAAGAAACTGGAACTAACTGAGAAAGCTTTGGACGATTTAATAATGGGTAGCGATGTTTATAAAAAGGAGCTGGCGCAAAATGGCTGAGTACATGGCACAGCGAGTGATTGATGGAGTTTTTACGTATATTGTTGTTATTACAAAGCTGAAGGCTTATAAAGATAGAATTGACAAATACTTAACCGACAATGGAAGAGCAGATTTAATTACGGATAGCGCACAATAGTGGGCTTTTTATTTTGAAAGGAGTGGAATAATGCAAGAAATTATCGATTTAAAGCAAGAGATCCAACAAATCAAATCAGATCAAAAAGATATAAAAGAAGATATCCGTCATTTGGAAAACCGGACTTTAGGTAACGAAAAGGACATTGTTAACATTAACAAACAGTTGGACAAAATTAGTGCCAATACTACCTGGATTCTTCGGATTATCATTGGTGCAATTGTAGCGGGTTTACTGGGGTTACTAATGAAAGGTGGAATGTAGTATGTCAAAAGAAAATATCAAAAAGCGATTCCGTAACTGGAAAACATGGGTTGCGGTTTTTTCATTGCTTGGATTTCTGTTTACAAAGTTTGGAGTTCCTGAAGCTAAGAGTTTCCTAGATGAATTAGCTCCATATCTGTTGTCTGTTGGTATCGCTCTTGGTATTTGGTCTGATCATGAAGAAGGAAAAGAAGATATTGAATAAAATAAATGGTACGTCTGACAAATAAAAACGGTGTACAAGCGTGAGAGTGACGTTGAGAACGTTGCTCTTTTTATATAAACTAAAAAACACGAAAGAGGTAAAAAAATATGAGACAAATTGTAGATATTTCAAAATGGAACGCCAATATTAACTGGGAGGTAGCGGCACCACAATTAGAGTTAGCGATTTGTCGAGTGCAATACGGTTCAAATGTAGTAGATGAATTATATAATCAACATGTATCAAATTTAGAAGCTAGAGGTATTGCACATGCTGCATATGCGTATGGATGTTATGTAAGTATAAATGATGCAATTGTAGAAGCGAATGACTTTTTAAAACGTGTAAATAAAAATGCGAAATTCCTTGTTTTAGATGTGGAAGATGATACAGTGGCATCTATGAACAGCAAAGGTAACTTAAATGATTTAGCAAAAGCATCACAAGCATTTATTGATACTTGTAAAGCAGCAGGTTGGAAAGTTGGTTTTTATGTATCGCACCATATGTATAATATGTATGATCTAAGAAATGTAAAAGCTGATTTCCTTTGGATTCCTCGATATGGAACGAATGATGGAACACCACAAGTTAAACCAGATTTCCCTTGTGAGTTATGGCAATACACGGATAATGGATATTTAAACGGAATCGGAAGAGTTGATTTAAATCTTTTAAATGGAGACAAGCCCTTATCTTGGTTTACTAACAAGCAAAATAGTTTAGTACCAGAAGAAAATATTGATAATCTTGGATATTTAAAAATTAATGTAACTGAATCATGGGTATATGAAAAACCAGATGAAAATTCAAAAGTTGTGAAAAAGGTATATAAAGATTCTCGTCATCAATATTTAGCAAATGCTTGGGACGGTAAACGTTTCTGGTTTAAAATCGCTGAAAACAATTGGATTACAGAACATGATGCCGTAATCGAAAAAGATGGTAAAACTAAAGGTGTAATCTGGAACAATAAAGACGGATTAGAATGCTTCCACTATTCCATTGCTGACAGTGGTGTTAGGAGTCGTATTGGCATTGGACAATGGGAAGTTGAACTAAGAGAAAATAAAGATTGGATTTACATTAAAGATAAAGGTTGGATTTATTTCGACGAGTCTTATATTAAATGGATTCGATAAAAAAGTGCCGGCTCTTAATTGAGTCGGCTTTTTTTATTTTAAGATGTTGAATTAATTGCGTGTGATTTTTAATTCTAGTAGACTAAAAAGTAATTTAATAGTAACGGAGTGATAATATGGCAAGAAGTCAACTTTTAAAAGACTTGGTTAATGGTCAAGAAACACTTGAAAATATTCTCTTGAGGTTAAAAGTTATACTATCAGACCTTGATAACGAATTAATTATGAATTGGATTCAAGGGGAGTTAAAGGGATTTGATACAAAGGAAGATATTCCTACATATAGAATAATAAAAGGGGCACCTGTAGGTACATTTCTTGTAAACTATTCAACTAAATATACAAATGCTCAAGTCCCATTAGAAGCATTGATACCGCAAGAACGGATTGATCAGCTTACTACAATGTACATAAATGACAGTATTAATACGCTTCAGGAAGTAATAGACAAAGATGATGCCGTAAATTATGCAAAAGTTGTACCAACTGCTTTGTGTCACGCTATCTCAACAGAAGAATTGCAAATTGCTGGGATGAGTATAAAATGTTCTTCAAATGTACTAAGCAAAATAGTTGCTAATGTAAAATCTAAACTCGTAGATGTAATTTTGGAACTGGAAAAACAATATGAAAACCTGGATGACCTAGATATAAAGTCGCAGGTAGAAATGGATGAGAATAAAAAAGAACAAGTTATTTTCAACATAGAAAATATAATTTTTGATGAATCCATAAAAATGGGAGATGAAAATAAAGTTACTGGTTCTAAATTGGGTCATTGGTTTGGAGGGCGAAAATGAGTATAAAACTTGGCAATAAGAACAAAATCAAAAATTCTTCTATTGGTCATCAATTTAATGCTACAACGCCGCCCGAGAAAAAATCTTTTGCAGAAAGACATCCTATTATTATTTCATTCTTAGTTTCCATAGTTGTAGGATTTATTTTACTTTTTTCTTTTTGGAAACCTATTGTAGAATGGATAGAAAACCTTTTTTGATTTTTAAAAGCCAACTTATATAAGTCGGCTTTTTTTTTAGTTACTTCAAATCAGATATCCTTCTAACTTGTTTTTCCTTCTTTTTAAAATCCTTCTTGTACTTCTTAAATTCTTGTTTATCAACGTGAAATTTTTCACCAGTTGCTATGTTTTTTACTAAGCATGTTTTAGCGAAAAATTCCTTTGTAAAATAATAAATCACTAATGCTACTAAAGAAAAAGTGAAAGTAGGAATGAATAAAATAACTGCAATAACTGCCAACCATGTATCTAAAGTTGTGTTAGCTCTTTTTAAAACTAATCTATTTCCGGCTGCAGCTTCTGCTTGTTCCAATTGTTGCATACGTTGCAACGAACCGACTGTATCATAACTCATGAAAAAAACCTCCTTGAATTAATACCTAAATCATACCAATTTTACATAATAACTGTAAATATTACTTTAGAGGTCTTTAACTCGTTCAAGTAAATCAATTATTTGTGTGTGTTTCTCTTTTAATTCTTCTAAAGAGATTTTTGTTATGCCAGCATTTTGTATAAAAAAGTTTTTATGCGAATGCCAATCATAAATAAGTTGTGCAATTTTTTGTTGGTCATCTTGTAGTAATAATAATTCAGCAACTTGTTTTTGGTTCGTATAAATATCTCTAATCAATTTGTCTTTTTCAAATGCTATTGGATTGGTTATCATATATGTTTCCTCCTATTAAAATTTTAATTGTTCGTGGTTTGGATGGATCACGCTGAATATATCCTTTCTCTTCTAGGTGCAGTAAATGTCCATGCACTGTGGAGCTAGAAGCAAGACCAGTCGCTTTGCCAATTTCCCTAACAGTTGGAGGATATCCGTTTTCTATGACTTTTTCTTGGATGAAAGTTAGTATTTGAGCTTGTCTATTGGTTAATGGTTTCATAATGTATACCTCACTTTATGTATGGAATATCTAATATAATAACAAGTTGTTGAGAACTAATCAAACGTTTGTTCGTGTTTTTCAGAGGGATTATGCTCCCATAAATTCCTTATCAAAATAGAACTTGTCCATTAAGTTATTTACAATCCCGTTGAAATAAGCGAATTTACCATTCTTCATTTTTGTTCCAGATTTAATTTTCATAACAAACTCTTTGATAGCTTTTAAGCCAATAGTAAGTTCCTGGTCTTTAGTAAATGCTTTATCTCCTGTTAAATGGTTAACGATTCTATTACATTGTCTTACGACCTTCCACAGTTCTTGAATTGTTTTAGATTCAGAATAAAAAGAGCTAGTTAAAGAAGCAAAACGTTCTGGTACCCAATGAGCAACAAAATCAACTTGTTTAATATTCTCTTCAGTAGTATTGCTATTATCATTATTATTACGTTTGTTTATATCTTTTATATTTTGTTTTAAGAAAACAGGTGTTGTTTTAATGGTAGGACACTTTGTAGGACTTTTACCTGGTACCTTGTCGGACACTTCTTCCATAATAGGTTGAATAATAATTGCATTAGCTGTTTGCAACATATCAGATTTACGTTTCATAGATACTTGGTTAATCATGTTCAGTTCTACAAGTTTCTTCATTAAACGTTGTATAGTTTTATAAGACACTTCCATCATGTCAGCAATTGTATTTTTGCATAGGAAACTAACACCTACATATTTACAACTATGGCGCTTTAAAATTTCAAGTAATTCAATTAGTTTAGACTGTACATCGGTACGTTTAATAGACATACGGATTGTGTCTCTGTATGTACGAATAGTTTTATTTAATGCTTCTACTTCTGTGAATGATGATAAGTTGTGGAAGGATTCTTCACTTGCTATAACCTCTATACGTTTTCTTTCCATATTACATGTCTCCTTTGTGGAAACAAAAAAGCAACGTCACCAATTTGGTAAACGTTGCTTAATAGACCCTACATAATGTAAAATAACACATGAGAGTATAGCAAGTGTTTACCTGGCGTAATCAGGTTGACGGTATAAGAGTGTTACCAGCACTACTTATACACGCTGTGCTCTTTTGTTTTTTTTGTAATACAATGTTTATTTTTTTTATGTATTACAGGAGTTTTGTCGGCAGAAAAGACGGTACAAAAGAGTTAACAAAGATTACGCATAAAGCACCCATTGCAATTAGCCCAACAGATCAGCTTTACTTTTTTCCTACGTATTCTTATTCTAGAAAAGAATGTGCCTGGTTGTCTCATTTTCACATTGCAAACAATAAAGAGTCAGCAGATGGTAACTTAATTATTCGATTCATTAACGGTTTCGCAGTGAAACTAGAAATGTCAAGGAGCAGTTTTGAGAATCAGCAAAATCGCACTGCAAAGCTGCGAACAGAGTACGAGGATCGTAAGAATAAACAAGGAAAGCTTCATTTTAAGCAAGTGGATAAAGAAGATGAATCTAAATTAAAGCCTGCATATGAACAAGCGTATCTTGTGAAAGAAGAGGACATAAATGAATAATGACTGATAAGCAGAAAGGATGGGACAACCATCCTTTTTTATTTCTCAATATGTAGTATCCTGTCAAATATTGATAGATTATCATACAATAATAATGAAGGATTTTTACATAAAACTATGGAACTTTAATAAATACATCTCCATATGTCGTATCTACCATTTCCTCTTTACAATAAGCGATGATAAAGTAGAGGTAGGAATATAGTAAAGGGGTAATTTGTAGAATGGATTTTCAAACAATCAAAGAGTATTTTTCTGCGGAAAATATGAATCAACTTGTAGAAAGTTATCGGGCATTTGGGCCGCTCCTTGGTATTGGCCTGCCGATGGTGGAGGCACTGATCCCGGCATTGCCACTTATTGTGTTTGTGATGGCGAATGCAGTTGCCTTCGGGTTATGGTTTGGTTTTTTGTATTCATGGATTGGGTCGGTTCTTGGTGCATTAATTGTATTTTCGGTTATTCGACGTTTTGGAAGGAGTCGATTCTTCTCGTTTGTGAATAAACATCCGAAAGTACGCAAAGCGATGGGATGGATTGAAAGGAAAGGATTTGCACCTATTTTTATCTTATTTTGTTTTCCTTTTACACCGTCTGCACTGATTAATGTTGTGGCCGGTTTATCCCGCATTAGTATAAGACAGTTTGTGTTAGCGCTAGCGCTTGGAAAATTAGTTATGATTTTTATTTTAAGTTATATCGGATCTGATTTAACTTCTTTTATCCATAAGCCTGTAAAAACAATTATTGTCATAGGTGTCATTTTTACTTTATGGTATGTCGGTAAGAAAATTGAAGTAAAACTTGAACTACATTGAGACTAGTCTTCGCTGTGAGTAAGGCTCTATTATAGAGAAGGGTGAGGGGAGAGGCAGATGAAGCGTGCTTTGAAAAAAGAAGGCCTAGAATGGATGAGAACAATCTTTATAGGTGTGCTATTGGCAGTTTTTTTTCGAACGTTTTTCTTTTCCACGTATGTTGTAGAGGGGAAGTCAATGATGCCGACACTTCAAGATGGGAACATGCTTGTTGTGAATAAGGTTAGCTATCAAGTTGGGGATTTAAACCGATTTGATGTTGTCGTGTTTCATGCGAATAAAAAAGAAGACTATGTAAAGCGAATTATCGGTTTACCAGGAGATCACATCGAGTATAAGCATGACAAATTGTATATAAACGGTCAATTTATTGATGAGCCTTATTTAGAAACATATAAGAGGCAAGCGGAAGGAAGACAGCTGACGGGTGACTTTAAATTAGAAGAATTAACGAGAGAAAAGGTAGTTCCAAAGGGGCATATTTTTGTAATTGGTGATAATCGTCTCGGCAGCTGGGATAGTAGACATTTTGGCTTTGTGAAAGCAGATACTGTGGTCGGGAAAGTAGATTTACGCTATTGGCCAATTAAAGAAGTACAAACGAACTTTTCAAAGGGGTAATGGAAAGTTTTTATAAGAAAGGAATGTGAAAGACAAACAAAGGGTGTTTGTCTTTTTTTGTGCTATAATACAAGGATGATATCAAACTAACGTTCGTTATGTCAGTGGAAGGTGGGGATTACATGTCGCTACGATTTGTGATTGGACGGGCTGGAAGTGGAAAAAGTACATTTTGTTTACACGAAGTACAAGAAGAATTAAGACAGCGTCCAAGAGGCGAAACCATTTTATATCTTGTACCGGAACAAATGACGTTCCAAACGCAGCAAGCATTAATAGGAAATGAAGAAGTTAGCGGCTCGATCAGGGCGCAAGTGTTTAGTTTTTCAAGGTTAGCATGGAAGGTTCTGCAAGAAGTTGGTGGCGCAAGCCGTCTTCATATTGATGAGGCAGGCGTACATATGCTACTGCGCAAAATTGTAGAATCGCGTAAGGAAGGATTATATGTGTTTCAAAAAGCAGCAGAACAAAATGGCTTTTTTGAGCACTTAGGCAGTATGATTTCCGAGTTTAAACGCTATAATGTAACGCCATCGAATGTATATGAGATGTGGCAACAATTAGATACTCATTCAAGTGGTGATGAACAAAAATTATTAGCAAATAAAATGTACGATCTTCAGCTTTTATATGATGATTTTGAACGGGCTTTAATTGGTAAATATTTAGATTCAGAAGATTATTTACAGTTACTTGTAGAAAAGCTTCCTGGTTCGGACTATGTAAAAGGTGCAGAAATTTATATAGATGGGTTCCATTCCTTTTCACCTGGGGAATTAGAAATTATTAGAAGGCTTATGCTTTGCGGAGCAAGAATTACAGTTACGTTAACAGTAGATGAAAAAACGTTAGCACAGCCAGTAAGTGAATTAGATTTGTTTTATCAAACCGTGCTTACGTATGAAAAAGTGAAACAGTTAGCACGTGAGGAGAAAATTGCAATTGAAAATACGATTTCGCTGAGAGAACAGCCGCGTTTTTGCTCACCAGCACTAGCACATTTAGAAGCTGAGTTTGAATCTCGTCCTGCTAAGAAGTTTCAAGGTGAACCAGATATTACATTATATACAGCGGCAAATTTGCGAGCAGAAGTTGAAGGTGTAGCTAGAGAAATTCGCAGACTTGTTGCAGAAGGGGAGTATCGCTACAGAGATATTGCGGTTCTTCTTCGAAACGGAGAAAGCTATTATGATGTAATGAAAACATTGTTTACGGATTATGATATTCCGCATTTTATCGATGAGAAGCGCCCGATGTCACATCATCCATTAATTGAATGTATTCGTTCTGCGCTAGAAATTATTAGCGGAAATTGGCGTTATGATGCGATATTCCGCTGTATAAAAACGGAACTGCTATATCCGTTAGATGTAAGAAAAGAATCAATGCGTGAAGAAATGGACGCGTTTGAAAATTACTGTTTAGCATATGGCGTACAAGGAAAGAGATGGACGGCAGATGAACCGTGGACATATCGCCGTTATCGTTCGTTAGATGGGGCATTTGGAGCGCAAACAGATAGTGAACGTGAAATGGAAGAGAAAATAAACCGCCTTCGTGATGTGGTACGAACACCGATTATTCGTTTGCAGAAACGCTTAAAACGTTCCGGTTCAATTGTACAGATGTGTGAAGCGGTATATTTGTTTTTAGAAGAATTAGATGTTCCTAAAAAACTAGAAGATTTGCGTATGCGTGCTGAGGCAGAGGGGAATTTCTTATTTGCAAGTGACCATGATCAAGTTTGGGAAGAAGTCATGAACCTTCTTGATACATTTGTAGAGATGCTTGGTGAAGAAAAGATGTCTCTTTCGATGTTTATCGATGTAATGACAACTGGGCTTGAGGCACTTCAATTTGCAAATATCCCGCCTTCTTTAGACCAAGTGCTTATTGCAAATATTGATCGATCAAGGTTATCGAATGTTCGTGCAACTTTTGTAATTGGTGCGAATGAAGGAATCATTCCAGCAGCCCCTTCAAATGAAGGCATGTTATCAGATGAAGAAAGAGAGCTTCTCACCACAGCTGGTGTAGAATTAGCGCCGACAACAAGGCAGACTTTATTAGAAGAGCAATTTGTGATTTATCAAACCGTAACTCGTGCTTCTGAGAAGCTATACATTTCTTGTCCACTCGCGGATGAAGAAGGAAAAACGTTACTTTCATCTAGCTTTATTAAGAAAGTGAAAAGAATGTTCCCTTCTATTAAAGAAGTATTTGTAACGAATGATGTGAATGACTTGTCTCGTCAGGCGCAAATTTCGTATGTAGCAACGCCAGAAGTTACCTTGTCATATGTGACGCAACAATTACAAAACTGGAAACGATACGGTTTTGAAGGAAATCTTGATTTTTGGTGGGATGTATATAACTTCTATGTTACATCGCCCGAGTGGAAACAAAAAAGTAGTCGGGTATTATCTAGTTTATTTTATCGAAACCGTGCACAGAAACTCAGCCCAGTTGTAAGTAGAAATCTATACGGAGATACAATTAAAGGAAGCGTCTCTCGTATGGAACTATTTAATCGCTGCGCGTATGCTCATTTTGCACAGCATGGATTATCACTAAGAGAGCGTGATATTTTCAAATTAGATGCACCGGATATCGGTGAATTATTCCATGCGGCACTAAAGAAAATTGCAGATAAGTTACTTAGGGAAAATCGCACTTGGGCTGATTTATCGATTAAAGAGTGTGAGCATTTGTCTGCGGCAGTAATTGAAGAAATCGCACCGCTTCTGCAAAGGCAAATTTTATTAAGTTCAAATCGGAATCATTATTTAAAACAAAAACTGCAGCAAATTATTTTCCGTACGTCACTTATCCTTCGTGAACATGCGAAGTCTAGTGGATTCGTGCCAGTTGACTTAGAGGTTCCATTCGGTATGGGCGGGACAGGTTCACTTCCGCCGATGGAGTTTACACTCGCAAACGGTGTGAAAATGGAAGTTGTTGGCCGGATTGACCGCGTAGATAAAGCGGAAGATGAAAACGGTACGTTCCTGCGGATTATTGATTATAAATCAAGCACGAAAGCGTTAGATTTAACAGAAGTATATTATGGTTTAGCACTTCAAATGTTAACGTATTTAGACGTGGTCATTTCAAATGCAAATACGTGGATGAAAAAGGGACAGGCGGCATCACCTGCTGGTGTTCTATATTTCCATATTCATAACCCGATTGTGGAAATGAAAGGCGATGCTTCGGAAGAAGAAATTGAAAAAGAAATTTTAAAGAAATTTAAAATGAAAGGTCTCGTGTTAGGAGATGCGGATGTTGTTCGATTGATGGACAATAAGTTAAGTACGGGAAGTTCAGACATTATTTCTGCTGGTCTGAAAAAAGATGGTAGTTTTAGCGCGCGTTCTAGCATTGCAAGTGAACAAGAATTTACAACTTTACAGCAATATGTGCATCATACATTTGAAAACATCGGGAAAGACATTACAGAAGGTGTGATTGATATTGCACCGTATAAAATGGGGAATAAGGCTGCTTGTACGTTCTGTAATTTCCGCTCTGTTTGTCAGTTTGATGAATCGCTTGAAGATAATGAGTTCCGTACGTTAAAAGATATGAAAGATAGTGAAGCGATGGAGAAAATGAGAGAGGAGGTTGGCGAATGATAGAGAATTGGCCACAGAAACCTGATGGTAGTCAATGGACAGATGATCAATGGAAGGCAGTTGTCAGAGATGGCCGTGATATTTTAGTGGCGGCGGCAGCTGGGTCAGGAAAGACAGCTGTACTTGTAGAAAGAATGATTCGCAAAATTATTAATGCTGAGAATCCAGTTGATGTAGATCGTCTGCTTGTCGTAACATTTACAAATGCAGCAGCGCAAGAGATGAAGAACAGAATTGGCGAAGCGTTAGAAAAAGTATTAATTGATGATCCAGGATCAGGGCATATTCGTAAGCAGCTCAGCTTATTGAATAAAGCATCGATTTCAACGATTCACTCGTTCTGTTTACAAGTTATTCGAACGTACTACTATATGCTCGACGTTGATCCCCGTTTTCGCATTGCAAACCAGACAGAAAATGAATTATTAAAAGAAGAAGTATTAGATGACATATTAGAAGAGGAATATGGCACAGAGGGAAATGATATTTTCTTTGAGCTTGTTGATCGCTATACGAGTGACCGAAGTGATGATGACTTGCAGCGCATGATTTTAGCGCTTCATACAGAATCAAGAGCACATCCAGATCCAGAGAAATGGCTTGATAAGCTAGTGGAAGCATATGATGTGGAAGGAAAATCAATTGAGGATTTAACGTATGCTTCTTACTTATTAGAAGATGTGAAGTTTCAGCTAGAAACTGCCGAAAAGCATGTTCAAAAAGCAATTGAACTTACTATGCTTCCAGATGGGCCAGCCCCCCGCATGGAGACATTACAAGCAGATTTGGTGTTACTCGGAACGTTATCTAGTGCAGCACATCAGTCTTGGACAAGTGTCTATGAAGCGATGCAAAATGTTTCGTGGCAAACGCTAAAGCGTATTAAGAAGAGTGACTACAATGAAGAGATTGTAAAACAAGTAGATTCACTTCGAAATAAAGCAAAAGATGAAGTGAAGAAGTTACAAGAAGAGTTGTTTAGCCGAAAACCAGAAAGTTTTTTACGTGATTTTAAGGAAATGCATCCTGTACTAGAAAAGCTTGTTCAGATTGTAAAAGTATTTACGGAGCGATTCCAAGCGATCAAGCGTGATAAAGGAATGGTTGATTTCACAGATTTAGAGCATTTTTGCTTACAAATTTTAAGTGAACGTACAGAAAATGGTGAGCTTCGTCCGTCACCGGTTGCGCTTCAATATCGCAATAAATTTACTGAAGTACTTGTCGACGAATATCAAGATACAAACTTTGTCCAGGAGTCGATTATTAAGTTTGTAACGAAAGACTCTGAGCAAGAAGGCAATCTGTTTATGGTTGGCGACGTAAAACAATCGATTTATCGATTCCGACTAGCAGAACCGAGCCTTTTCCTAGGGAAATATAAACGTTTTACGGCTGAAGGAATAGACGGCGGTATGAAGATTGATTTAGCGAAAAACTTCCGTAGTCGTCACGAAGTGTTAGCCGGTACGAACTTTATTTTTAAACAAATTATGGGCGAAACGGTCGGGGAAATTGAGTATGACGCCGATGCTGAACTAAAGTTAGGTGCAAGGTATCCAGAAGGGGAAGATGTAGCGGCTGAGCTATTATGTATTCATCAGTCTGAGGGTGAAGAATCGGCAGAGGGAGAAGACGGTGTCGAAGTAGAAAAAGCACAGCTGGAAGCGCGTTTAATGGCCGGGAGAATTAAAGCGATGGTGGATTCGGGTTATGAAGTATACGATCGTAAAACAGATAGCATGCGCCCGGTGAAATATCGTGACTTTGTTATTTTACTTCGCTCGATGCCGTGGGCTCCTCAAATTATGGAAGAATTAAAGTTGCAAGGTATTCCTGTTTACGCTGAGCTTGCAACGGGTTATTTTGAAGCAACAGAAGTGACCGTTATGATGAATGTATTTCGCGTAATCGATAATCCGATGCAAGACATTCCGCTTGCCGCTGTACTACGTTCCCCAATTGTTGGGTTACATGATGAGGAGCTTGCGATGCTTCGTGCTCATGAAAAGAAAGGTTCGTTTTATGAAGTGATGCGTTCCTTCTTACAAGGAGCGCCACTTGAGGAAGAGGCGGAATTACACGGAAAACTACAATGGTTCTATAACCTTCTGCAAGGATGGCGTGAATTTGCACGCCAGCAATCACTTTCTGATTTGATTTGGAAAGTATATCGTGAGACAGGTTATTATGACTTTGTTGGTGGTCTTCCAGCAGGAAAACAGCGCCAGGCTAACTTACGCGTATTATACGACCGGGCAAGGCAGTATGAAGCAACATCTTTCCGCGGGTTATTCCGTTTCCTTCGCTTTATTGAGCGGATTTTAGAGCGCGGGGATGATATGGGAACAGCGAGAGCGCTTGGCGAGCAAGAAGATGTTGTGCGAATTATGACGATTCATAAAAGTAAGGGGTTAGAGTTCCCGGTTGTATTTGTAGCGGGACTTGGACGCCGTTTTAATACACAAGATTTAATGAAACGATTCTTATTACACAAGGATTTCGGTTTTGGATCACAGTTTATTGATCCTCGTAAGCGAATTAAATATACGACGCTATCGCAATTGGCCATTAAACGTAAAATGAAGATGGAACTTATTGCGGAAGAGATGCGCGTATTATATGTTGCTTTAACGCGTGCGAAAGAGAAGTTAATTTTAATTGGTACAGTGAAAGATAAAGCAAAAGAAATGGAAAAGTGGCTTGATGCAAGAGAGCATACAGATTGGTTATTACCAGATTATCTTCGTGCGGGTGCATCTTGTTACTTAGATTGGATTGCGCCGTCACTATATAGACATCGTGATAGTGAAATGCTTCTTGAACTTGGACAAGGAAATATACCAAATGAAATTTATGAATACGATGCGAGCTGGAAAGTGGAAGTCGTTGATGGTAGCACTTTACTTGCACCTGAACCAGTACAAGAAGAGAAGCAAGAATTGTTAGAAGCACTTCGTGAGAAAAAAACTGTTCCGCTAGAAAGTGAACGAAAAGAAGAAGTGTATGCTCGTTTAACATGGGAGTATGCGCATGAAGGTGCAACAATGCACCGGGCGAAGCAATCTGTTACGGAAATAAAGCGGAATTATCAGTCAGAAGATGGAAGTGATCATGCTTTTATTAAAAAACTTCGTGCTCCTATAAAAACGCGACCTCGCTTTATGGAGAAAAAGGGGTTGACCTACGCTGAACGAGGGACAGCTGTCCACGCCGTCATGCAGCATGTTAATTTACAAAAAACGATTACACCAGAAACAATCAAAGAACAAATTGCGGAAATGGTAAATAAAGAATTACTAACATTTGAGCAAGCAGAAGAAATTGCGATTGATCGAATTGTAGCATTTTTTGATACGGATCTTGGTAAACGTGTGTTAGCTGCGAAGAGTGTAGAGCGTGAAGTGCCCTTTACGATGATGCTTTCAGCAAAAGAGGCATATCAAGAGTGGGAAGGTCAGAGCAAAGAATCTATACTTGTCCAAGGGGTTATTGATTGTATGATAGAAGAGGAAGATGGGATTGTATTAATTGATTTTAAAACAGATACAATTGAAGGGCGTTTTCCGGGTGGATACGATCAAGCGCGACCTATTTTAGAAGACCGTTATAAAGTGCAAATTAATCTATATGCGAAAGCGCTAGAGAAAAGCTTACATCATCCTGTGAAGGGGAAATATTTATACTTCTTTGATGGGAATCACATAGTACATGTTGATTAAAAAAGTGAGTGAAATATACAGCAAAGTATAAATATGAAAAGAGGAAAGATGTAACTTTAGAAAGGAGCTATGTAAAATGGTAGCATCCAAAAAAAGTTTAAGGACTTGTGACAGTGGACATCAATACTATAAAAGTAGCGACTGTCCTTCTTGCCCAATCTGTGAGAAGGAACGAAAACCAGAAAGTGGATTTCTTTCACTTCTCTCGGCACCAGCGAGAAGAGCGCTCCAACACAAGGAAATAACTTCTTTGCAGCGGCTCTCAAAATATAGTGAGAAAGAGATTTTACAACTGCACGGTATGGGACCAGCATCTTTACCTAAACTTAGAACTGCTTTGAAGGAACAAGGATTATCATTCAAAGACTAAACAATAAGAATGATTACACTTAATGAAGTGAGAACATGAAAAGCAAAAGAACGAAAAAAGTAGGAGACTTTTCTCCTACTTTTTTTAAGCTGTTCCAATTTGATCTTGATCCGCAACATCTGAATCAAATGTATTCGTTGCACTGACACCGTTAAATGTATTGACTACAAAACCAACGTTTGATGCTCCTGACCCGTTATATGCCTTTGTATTTTCTTTTGGAGATACATTATAGAAATCACCTAAGTTAAAAGAGCCATTACTATTTTGAACAACGAGGTTGCCAACGACAGAGGGCATATTATTCACCTACTTCAGCAGTCTTCTTTAACATCACTATATGATTTATTTGTTGAAATGTTCATCTGAAATATATTGGCGCATTTGGTGAATACGTGAATTACTAAATACATAATCAACTGAACCGATTTGAAAGCAGCCAGAATTTAATAAAGTACGAATCGTAACAGCATTTACTTCAATAAAGGGGCATTCATTTATAATATTCATTTTGACATCTGTCGATCTTTTGGGAATTGTAATGTACTCATCTGTAAAGATTTTAAAATCCTCGAATCTTCCTTCGCTTTTTAAATAGTAAGGAATTTCACGGTGTACGATAAGAGCTCGGGTTTTTAATTCCATCTGGTTCGCATCACCAACTTGAAAAATACCAGCATTCCCCATAGAAATAACTTTTGGTTGATGAACAATTGAAATGTGTCGAAGCATGAAGCCCCTCCTTAACCTGGAGTAGAAGGTACGGCAGTTACGAGAGGTACAAATGGACCTTCAGTCACTGACTCGAAAGGTGTATCGAGAATAGAAGAGAGAATTAGGAGACTCGCATCACCGATTAAAAAAAGTGCAGCTGAAGATACCCCATTCGTTTTAACCTGCCCAACTTTTATTTCACGATTGACAACGGTAAAATTCATATGAATTTACTCCTTTCGAAAATTATTCGGTATGTGCTGAATAAAGGAAAGGAACGCTTTATCGATATCTTGCTTCATAGCCTGAATAATTACGTCTTTCATATACTCGGGGTTTGATGTAATGTCCTCATACGGCTGTACTTGTGATAAATAATAAGGAAGGCGATGTTCCATTTGCTTTTTTATATCATCAATCATCATTTGTCGATACATATCATCGAGCGGCGTCCGCTGTTCTTGTTCAAAATGAAGGATTCTGCTATATGCTTCTTCGTCTAAATAGCGATGCATCTCTTGAATAATGCCTTGATAAAAATCAGGGTTTGTTTGTGTCTCTGGATTTACTTTTAATGTTTCTGTATCTACCTCAAAATCTTCAATTTGTTGTCCTTTGGTTGAGAATGGATTTAAGCCGATATTTAACGTACCATTTAAGTTTTCTACTTTTAATTGATCGAATTTATATTCTACTTTTCCTATAGAAGAGGAGGGCCGGCTTTTTAGTTCATCAAGTTCTTCTGTTAGTCTACGTACTTGTTCTTCTAATGCATGGATTGTTTCTTGTTGTTTTTGAAGAACTTGTTGAAATTGTTGTAGGTAAATGTATATATCTTGATTCACTGTATGAAACCTCCTTTTCAATAGGGAGGGGTGTGTATGCTTGCTCTATATGTTTATGACATAAAGAGCCTAAGAAGAACCCATCATGGTTTAATAGAAAGAATTTGTCCTTTTGATTTCAAGGGACGAAGTGGCGCTGTAAATCCGCCGGTATTAGAAAATTTAGATAATGCTTTAATGCTACCGGAACTTCCAATTTGAAAAACGGATGATGTTGTAATACTATCAATTCTTATTTTGTTAATGATAATACTTTGTTGTACATAAAAGTTCACTTA
Organism: Bacillus cereus; assembly: GCF_002584535.1. GTDB lineage: Bacteria > Bacillota > Bacilli > Bacillales > Bacillaceae_G > Bacillus_A > Bacillus_A arachidis. The sequence goes on along the minus strand of NZ_NUOT01000060.1, from coordinate 15,495 downwards.
CGAATCGCCTCCTTTAGTTGGATCCGATTATAGCTTGATCAATCACGTCAGTATCATTGACGGTTGTTGTATTTTGATAATTGTATACAGAGATACTTTCTCCTACATTAAAAGAACCAGCTCCTGCAAAAGCACGAGAGTAACTAATCGGCCTGATTGCAAATACATCTCCAATGTGAAAAATACCACTCGATCCAATGTTAACGATATGAATATGTCCAACCATTGCTGGCATAGCAAACACCTTTCATAGATAATATTTTTCTTGCTGTTAAAGAAACGATAAAGTGAAACTTTAATCGGTGGAGGTTTTACTGCCCCTTAAGGCAGGATAAATATTCTTTTCTATTATTGTATGGGCGTTTTCATTAAAATGTGTCTTTTTTCAAACAAAAGACACACACTTTATTGTGTGTGTCTGTCTATAGTATGCGTTTGGACGAAATCTACTTTCATCAGCCAAACAACATTTAAGAGCCTGTCCAGTTCTTGGCTACAATCCACTGTTTTTTGAGAAGTTATTCCGTAGCGTTCAGCAAAGTATATCATTTTTTCACGTTTTTTTTCAATCGCTTGCTCAAACATAGAATCGGCTCCATCTCTTTATAAATTTTGACTATATATGTAGTACATATTATACAAAAATTCCATAAAAAAGAAACAACTTCGATAAAAAAGGTAAAAATTCTACATTTTATTCCAAAATAGCATTGAGCGGTGTGAAGAGTAGGGAGTTTTGTAAAAATTAAAATGTATTGGCAGGTTTTTTTTAAAGGAATGCGAATACAATTACATTGTATGAGTTTTAGGATGGAGAGTGGAAATAATGCGGTTTGTTACAGTGAAGAAGGAAGAGAAGGTATTTGTTGGTATTGTGGATGAGCATGAAGAAACAGTGCTGCATATTCGAGAAGTGCAACGGCAAAAAGGCGAAAAAATTACAATTCCTATTACAATGTTAGAGTGTATCGAAAAGGGAAATGCTTTTATTAAAAAAGTAAAAGAAATTGTAAACTGGGCAAAGGAGAATGAAACAACGGCGTATTACCCTCTACAAGATGTGAAGCTATTGGCACCTATTCCAAGGCCGAGAAAAAATATTCTTTGCGTCGGAAAAAATTACCGTGATCATGCGATAGAAATGGACGGAGAGGAATCTGTTCCAAAGGATATTATGATTTTTACCAAGGCACCGACGACGGTTATTGGGAATGAAGAGAAGATCCACAGTCATCCGCATGCAACGAATGAACTAGATTATGAAGGGGAACTAGCAATTGTAATTGGAAAACGTGGAAAGCAAATCGCAAAAGAGAAGGCGCTTGAACATGTTTTTGGTTATACAATTGTAAATGATGTAACTGCTCGAGATATTCAAAGAAAACATAAACAATTTTTCTTAGGGAAAAGTTTTGATACATTTTGCCCAATGGGGCCGTATCTAGTTCATAAGGATGCAATTGAAAATCCAAACAAATTAAACATTGAGACAAAAGTGAACGGGGAATTTCGCCAAATTTCAAATACAGTAAATATGATATTTACAATAGAAGATATTATTTCTATTGTAAGTAAAGGGATGACGTTAGAGCCTGGGGACATAATCGCGACTGGAACACCAGCGGGAGTTGGGAAGGGATTTACACCACCCAAGTTTTTACATGCTGGTGATGAAGTAACGGTTACAGTACAACATATTGGAACACTTCAAAACGAAGTTAAATAGCCGTTTATCCATTTGGCTCATCCCTATATTATTTGCATTTCATAATGCTGAGGAATATTATTTTTTCCCGGAAATGAAATATATCCAACCGATTCATATGGAAGAAAATATGATGCAGAAACAACATTTTTTGATAGCAGTATGTTTACTAACAAGTATTGTTTTTTTATGTGCATATGCTCATTTGATAGTTAGAAAGAAATTTACGCTTTATACATTGCTCGTTATACAAGCAATGATATTTATGAATGGATTGTTTCACATTGGCGGAACAATCTTGGCAGAAAGATATGTTCCAGGATTGGTAACGGCAGTAATATTCATTATACCGTTTTCATTGTTTTGGTTTCGGAAAGGGATAAGAAGTGATTGGTGGAAATTAAAACATGTGGTTGTCTCCTGTATAGCAGGTATGTTGCTTCTATTTCCAGTTATCGTTGGGATATTACTTTTCTCAAGAATGATTGTTTCATAAAACAAGCTGCCTCGTAAAAGGCAGCTTGTTTTGATTAAGATAATACCGCTTTAATTTTTTGGAATGCCCACTCTAAATCTTCTTCAGAGATTACAAGAGGTGGTGCAATACGGATTACATTTTCATGTGTTTCTTTACATAAAAGGCCAGCTGCTTTTAACTTTTCGCAATATGGACGAGCAGGCTCGTTCAATTCGATTCCGATAAATAATCCTCTGCCTCGAATTTCTGTGATCATCGGATTATCAATTTCTTTTAATTGTCCTACTAATTTTTCACCTAATTGAAGAGAACGCTCTGTTAGTTTCTCATCTAGTAATACATCAAGAGATGCGATAGAAACAGCACATGCAAGTGGATTACCACCGAACGTAGAACCGTGAGAACCTGGCTCGAATACGCCTAAAATGTCGCTGTTTGCAGCAACGCAAGAGATTGGGAATACACCGCCGCCAAGTGCTTTACCAAGTATGTACATGTCAGGAATTACGTTATCCCAATCACATGCAAATAATTTACCTGTACGACCTAAACCAGTTTGGATTTCATCAGCTACAAATAAAACGTTTTCTTTTTTACATACATTGTAAGCTTCTTCTAAGAATCCAGCTGGTGGAATGTTAATACCTGCTTCTCCTTGAATTGGCTCTAAAATAAATGCAGCTGTATTTGGTGTAATCGCTGCTTTTAATGCTTCTAAATCACCGTAAGGAATCACAACAATACCAGGAAGCATTGGTCCGAATCCACGTTTGTATTCTTCGTTGGATGACATAGAAACAGCACCCATTGTACGACCATGGAAGTTATCTTCACAAACGATAATTTCAGCTCTATTTTCTTCTACCTTTTTCACGTCATATGCCCAGCGACGAGCTGTTTTGATTGCAGTCTCAACAGCTTCCGCACCTGTATTCATTGGGAGTACCATATTTTTATGTGTTAATTTCGCAACTTTTTCGTACCAAGGACCTAATTGATCGCTATGGAAAGCACGAGAAGTTAACGTAACACGGTTTGCTTGATCGATTAACGCATTAATAATTTTCGGATGGCGATGTCCCTGGTTTACCGCAGAATATGCACTAAGTAAGTCCATATAGCGATTTCCTTCAGGATCTTCTACCCAAACACCTTCTGCTTTAGAAATAACGATTGGAAGTGGATGATAGTTATTTGCACCGTATGTGTCTGTTAGTTCGATAATATCTTTTGTTTGAATCATGATTGTTCCCCCTTTTGTTATTACAAGAAGTTTATAAATACTCTAAATATTATATCATTTAAATTGGGAAAAGCGAAACATTTCCTGAAAAGAAATAGACATGGTATCATATAAAGTGAAAAAGTGTGAAAAGAAGAGGGGGGATAATATGACAACACACATGCATATTACAGCGTGGGCACTAGGGCTCATTTTATTCTTTGTGGCGTATTCCATGTATACGGCAGGAAGAAAAGGTAAAGGCGTACATATGGGGCTTCGTCTTGTGTATATTATCATTATTGTAACAGGTTTCTTATTGTATCAAAGCATTATGAAAACTGCGACAGGAAACATTCACATGTGGTATGGCCTAAAAATGTTAGTTGGTGTTTGGGTTATTGCTGCAATGGAAATGGTTCTTGTAAAAACAAGCAAGAATAAACCAGCAGGGGCGTTTTGGGGTCAATTCATTATTGCGCTTGTTATTGTATTGTATCTTGGATTACGTTTACCGATGGGATTTGACCTATTTTAGTAAAGAGAAGCCACCTTATTTTTTTAGTAAAAATAAGGTGGCTTTTCTATTTGTATTCACATAGATTCTACATGTAATTCTTCGCCATTTGCTTTTATAAACTTAAATATATTTTTATTACAAGTAGAAAAACGAACATAATGATGGTGCAATGAGCAAATCATTTCTTCGTTATCAAATAATAGAAGGTTTACGCCTTCACAAGGCCCGTCTTTCGGCTGGAACGATAAGAAATTATGACAATAGATACAGTCATATAAAGAATAATTAAATGACTGCAATGTTTCCGCAAAGAATGCAAAAGCGGAATCAGGTAGTTCTTCTAACCATTCATGATAACTGAGTAGCAATTTTTTACGAATTCGTATTATCTCACCATTTTGAAGTGGATGATGTTCATCGGCAATTTGTAATATATTTTGTTCGTAGAATCTTGCCGGTAGCCAATTATTGTTATATAAAACTTCAAATCCGTCTTCAATGATATCCTCTAATAAAAATGCTTCATCATTTTCATCGTCAAAGAATACCCATTCACTGTTTATATATTCCACATTCCCAATTGTATGAGCACGTGGTTGATTATACAAAATATGTTTGCGTTGTTTCATTCGTGACCTCTCCTTTTATCAAAGTGGTTATTATTGTTATGGACAGTTCAGTCGTTCTTTATAACTATGGAACACCTAAAGAAAGTTGGGCATAGAATAAGCACATGCTTCATACAGTGAATTTTTTATCCCGAAGGAGAAAGACTGTCTGGATCGTTAGCGCTCACCAATTAGGATTTTACGCGCAGTTGTTTCAGCTCAGCCTTTTTGGTTCTATTTGGGTTTTGAACGGAGTAAAGTTATACGGATATAGGATAGGAAGGATGATTTGTATGTGCGGGATTACAGGATGGATTGATTATAAGCGGTCGTTAGAAAATGAAAGAGAAACGGTTACGAAGATGGCAGAAACGCTTGCAAAGAGGGGGCCAGATGATACAAATGTTTGGGTGAAAAGGCACGTTGCTTTCGGACATAAACGCTTAATTGTAGTTGATCCTGAAGGCGGGAAACAGCCAATGACATGTACATGTATGAAAGAGGAAGGGAACTACACCATTTGTTATAATGGGGAACTCTATAATACAGAAGATATTCGTAAAGAATTACTGCAAAGAGGTTATACATTTAAAGGACATTCTGATACGGAAGTACTGTTAGCGTCTTATATTGAATGGAAAGAAGAATGTGTCAATCATTTAAATGGGATATATGCTTTTGCGGTTTGGGATGAGAAAAAAGAACAAGTGTTTATTGCGCGAGATCGCTTAGGTGTAAAACCATTATTTTATAAATATGATAATGGAAGATTATTGTTTGCTTCAGAGTTAAAAGCTATTTTAGCCCATCCTGGTGTAAAGACAGAAGTAACAACAGAAGGTCTGTCAGAAGTATTTGGATTAGGCCCATCTCGAACGCCTGGGCATGGCATTTATGCGGGAATTCAAGAACTTCGCCCGGGGCATGCTCTTACATTTTCAAAAGATGGATTATGCATATGGCGCTATTGGAATGTTGAGAGTAAAAAACATGAACACTCATTTGAAGAAACAGTAGAACAAGTGCGTTTTTTGCTTAAGGATGCAATTACAAGACAATTGGTTTCGGATGTACCGTTATGTACATTTTTGTCGGGCGGGGTAGATTCAAGCGCGATTACCGCATTTGCAGCAAAAGCATATGAAAGAGAAGGAAAAGGGAAGCTACACACGTATTCGATTGATTACGAAGATAATGAAAAATATTTTAAAGCAAATGTATTTCAACCAAACTCAGATGCACCGTTTATTGATTTGATGACAGAAACATTTGGTACGATTCATCACCGTTGTATAATTTCCAATGAACAGTTAGCAGAATATTTAACAGAAGCGGTACTCGTTCGCGATTTACCTGGTATGGCTGATATCGACTCTTCATTATTATGGTTTTGCCGAGAAATTAAACAAGATTTCGTCGTTGGTTTGTCAGGCGAATGTGCTGATGAAATCTTTGGCGGCTATCCGTGGTTTTATCGAGAGGATGATTTGCAATCAAGTGCATTTCCGTGGATGCGTTCGACAGAGGCACGTGAACAACTTCTGAAGAAAGAATGGCGTAATAAGTTGAAACTAGGGGAATATGTACAGCAGCGCTATGAAGAGTCTATACAGGAAGTACCAATTTTAGAAGGAGAAAGTGCAATTGAAGCAAAAAGACGACAATTATTTTATCTGAATATGGTTTGGTTTATGACAACATTATTAGACAGAAAAGATCGGATGAGTATGGGAGCGAGCCTAGAAGTACGTGTTCCATTTGCAGATCACCGTCTTGTCGAATATGCGTGGAATATTCCTTGGGAAATGAAAATGTATAAAAACCGTGAAAAAGGTCTATTGCGTAAAGCGTTAGAGGGAGTCTTACCAAACGACATATTATATCGAAAGAAAAGTCCGTATCCGAAAACACATAACCCGTATTATACAAAAGCGATAACTGTGTGGCTGGAGGATTTACTAACAGATAGAAATTCTATTTTACATGAGTTATTTGATAAAGAACAACTGCAAGGATTAACTCAATCAGGAGGTAGTGCATTTCAAACACCATGGTTTGGCCAGCTGATGACGGGACCGCAGCTATTGGCACATTTAGCGCAAATTCATGTGTGGTTTAAGGAATATGGGGTAAATATTAAAGAATAGGGGAAAAGCGGCTTACAACTTGTGAGCCGCTTTTTAATAAATGTGTTTCTCTTTTTTGAAATGGATATGCACCTTATTACAGTCTATATGGACTAATTGTGTGGGATATTGTAATATGAGGAATTTTAAGTTTTGTCTACATTTTAACTCCCTTGTTTTTAAACTGTCTCGGTGTCATGCCTGTGAACTTTTTGAATACTTTTATAAAATAACTTTGATCATAAAAATGTAATAAGGTATAGATTTCGGACATGGAATGTTTTGTATAGAATATTAACTTTTTTGCTTCTTCAATCTTTTCACGCTGGATATATTCACGTAGTGATACTCCAACTTCTTTTTTAAAAAGGACGGATAAATAGTTGGGATGCATAGAGACGAACTCTGCTAATTGTGAGAGAGTAATTTCCTCATAAAGATGTGTGAAAATATAGTTTCGGCAAGCATTGATTGTTTTTGAGTACTTGAGCTCATTCCCTTTTTCGACTTCTTCTATTAGATCACATAAAGCTTGGATCATGAATTGATAAATAGCTTTGCTCTCTTTCAGCTCTTCAAGGTTTTGAATATATAACTTGCTGAGGGTGTAGGCAGTTTCAGGAGAAATGCCACCTTCTATAGCAGCTCTTGTTCCAAGTGTTATAGCTGCGATAGCATGGTTTTTTCGACTTCTTAATTGACTCGTTTTAGATAGTATTCTCAGTTCTCCAGTTTCAAATAATGCTTGTGCATGTTTTAGGAATTCATCCTTTTTTCCTTCCTTAATAAATTGCAGAAGTGTCTTTTCTAGTAAAAGAGGAGCAGGCGTTTCGTTATTTTCATCATTTTCTTGAGTTTCTGATATACGTATATCAGGTGATTCAAGTCTAATTTTTCTTTCCACAAGTAATATATTTTGTTGTAGGATATCGACTATGTCTAATTTTTGATGGTAAAGCATGTAATAAAAGATTGCACTCATATTTATCATCTTCACTCTACTTACTACAGGTAAAGAATGATAGTATTGAACGATTTTGTTTCGCCCTTTATAAATATTAAAGTCATTAAGAATTCCATGAATTGATTTATCTGTTAGTTCGAAATAAAGGAAAGGACCAACAATGATTACACCGCTAAATCCCTTATCTGTGTAAAGGTTTATTGAAAAGAAGTTTTCCAGAGAAGTTGTGGTTTGGAAAATTGGAAATTGGTGTGGAGCATGATCAGAGAAGAATTGATTCAATAATTCTTCTTTCCTAGAATAAAGCGGATGACTTAATGAATTTGTGGAGAATTCTAATTTTAGCTTTTTTTTGCTATCTATAAATAAAACGGATAATTCATATAGATTGAAAATAAGATTGCAAATATATTCTAAATCTACTAGATTTGTGAATGCCATATTGTAATGATCGCCTCTTTTATAAAAGTTAAAAAATAGAATTTTTTTCTAAAAATACTATTTTTCTTTAGAATATACCATAAATTTTATAGTAATAAAATATAATACTTACAGGAAAGTAATTTTCACGTGCTATTATATGGAAGTTTTATTATGTAAAAATAGCAAAAAGAACTAGAGTAATTTGGTGGGGCTTTGTAGTAGAAGATATGAGTAAGTTTCATGTAGTATATAACATAACAAATGAAACGATTCATGTTAATGCAATAGATGAAGGGGAGTAAGGAGGCTTTATTATGGATAAAGTAGTAACAGTAAAAAAAGGGGAGTTTGTTCATTTTTCGTATCGCGATGATGCTTCTTTAAAATTTACTGGATATGTAGTTAGTGTTCTGAACAATACAATTATTGTCGATATCTCAGAGGATTTGCAACTTAAAGGATATGAAGAAATAGAATCTCGTCAAGTTGTCAAGCATGGCTGCTATGAAAAAATCGACATGCATACAGATAAAAAATGATAACAAACATAATGATTTGTACAATAGATTGGAAAGGTCATTTTTTCGCATCTACTTTATATAAAATCAACTTTTCTAACATGTTATATAAGTTAAGAGTAAACAATAACTAAATACTAGTCGTTCATATTACTGGAAGATGATTTCTTCAAAAAGGGTACAGTAGACTATTTTAGTTAATTTCGGAGGTATGACAATGAAGAAAATATTGTTAATCATGTTTACTATTTTATTTGTTACTGGATGTTCAAAAACATCAAAACAAATTAATGCTTTCGATGCTGAAATGCAAGGACTTTTAAAAGAGGCTACTTCAATGTTTCCTGAATCTAATAGTATGAAAGCATACTATAAGAAAATGGAATCTATTAAACAAGAATTATACAGAAACAAAAACATAAAAGAAAAGGACCGCGAAGTATTAAAAGATCTAACTGTACAATCAAAACTCGTTATGCAATCAGCGGAATCTGGCTTGAGAGATCAATTAATAAATGATATAGAAAAACTAAATAAAATTGTTGAAGAATATAAGAGTGCGTGATTTTTATTGTAGGATTCATTACCACTTACTTTTTGATATATCCCTATAGAGTTATTTATATTCAAATTAATAGAGGCAGGCCCTCTAAAAGAAGAAGTCTATCCAAGGGGAAGTATAACGAATTGATCCGATTTTTAGTCGGGAATATGAAGGAATAGTGAAAAGCGGCTTACAATTTGTGAGCTGCTTTTCACTATTATTTCACTTGAATATAAACAAAATGAATCTTTTATCAGAAGCGTTCTTATAAAGGGGGATTTCATGTCAAACAATTTATACATTACTAAATTGTTTGTGTATAATTTATTATACAGTCTTAATAAAGGATTGTTTCTTAATCATAAGATACAACATTGGCACAGTTTTTGCTTGTATTAAATGTAAGGAAGGGGGAAGGGCTCTAAGAAATAAGTAGGGTGTATTATTAACAGTAAAAAAGTGACTTACCATTATCTCACTACTTTTACTAGTATTAATAGGAAACTGTTTAATATAGACAGATTGAATGATTCATCCTAAAAAAACTGAATTTTTAAAATATTAAAGGGGGCAATAGTATGGCGAAAAACTCGAAATTTTATAAACTGATGCTTGGGGTTGGGATTGTTACGATATCCTGTAATGGAATGCAAATTCAAGCAGAAACAAAAGAGAATAATATGAAGAATGTATTACAAATGGAGCCGGTAGGAATACAGAAATCCGTTGATGAGTTGGCACATCCTTCGAACATACAGGAAAATGCATCTTTCACAAAACGATTAAAGTCAGCAGACTTATCGCAGCGTCCGCCAGCGCCAAAAGAGAATGCTAAACAACTAGTTGAAGAAAAAAAATATTCAATGGCTGAATTGAATCAATTAAGCAACAAAGAATTAACGGACCTTCTTGTGACAATCAAATGGTATCAAATTCCGGAATTATTTCAGTTTAATAATGATAGTTTGAAATTCTATCAAGATGATAGCCGGATGCAAGCGATCATTGATAAACTAGCAGAACAAGGACAAGCTTATACGAAAGATGATTCAAAAGGAATTGAGACATTATCAGAAGCTCTACGTGCGGCATTTTATTTAGGTTTTTATAATGATGAATTAAGCAAACTAAACGAGCGCAGCTATCACGATAAATGTTTACCAGCTTTAAAAGCGATTGCAAAAAATCCGAATTTTAAACTTGGTACACCAGAACAAAACAAAGTTATTTCATCGTATGGAAAGCTGATTGGAAATGCATCAGCTGATGTTGAAGTTATTCAATATGCGGGTGAAATCTTCAAACAATATAACGATAATCTTACAACTTTCATTGAAGATAGAACAAAAGGCGATGCTGTATATGAGTTGATGAAAGGGATTGATTATGAAGTTCAGTCGTATATGTATGCTACGGGCAAGGAACCAAAAGATACGATGTGGTATCGAAACATCGATAACTTTATTAATGAAATCAATCGCTTTGCACTGATTGGTACGGTAACAGACAAAAACGGATGGTTAATTAATAATGGAATTTACTATGCTGGCCGGCTTGGAAAGTTTCATAGTACACAGGCAAAAGGACAGCAAGTTGTTACAGAAGCGATGCGGATTTATCCATATTTAGGGGAGCAATATTTTGTTGCGGCAGAACAAATTACTACAAATTACGGCGGAGTCGATGCGAACGGAAAAACAGTAAATTTAGATCAAATTCGAGAAGATGGCAAGAAGAAATATTTACCGAAAACGTATACGTTTGATGATGGGGCAATCGTTTTTAAGGCGGGAGATAAAGTTAGTGAAGAGAAAATTAAACGTTTATACTGGGCGGCAAAAGAAGTACGCTCTCAATTTTATCGTACAGTTGGTAGTGATAAGCCGCTTGAAAACGGACATGCTGATGATGTGTTAACGATGGTCATTTACAATAGTCCGGACGAATATCAATTTAACCGTCAATTGTACGGCTATGAAACGAATAATGGTGGAATTTACATTGAAGGAACAGGAACGTTCTTTACATATGAACGTACACCACAGCAAAGTATTTATAGTTTAGAAGAATTATTCCGTCATGAATTTACACACTATTTACAGGGAAGATACGAAGTTCCTGGATTATGGGGACAAGGTGATATGTATCAAAATGAACGCTTAACTTGGTTTGAAGAAGGAAATGCGGAGTTCTTTGCAGGCTCAACTCGATTAGATAGCGTTGTACCACGAAAAAGTATAATTGGCGGATTATCTAATGATCCAGCTAAGCGATACACAGCAGAGCAAACATTAAATGCGAAGTATGGAACATGGGATTTTTATAACTATTCATTTGCATTGCAATCTTATATGTACAATAATCGCCCTGAGATGTTCGATAAAGTGCATGATTTAATTCGTGCAAATGATGTAACAAATTACGATGCGTACCGCTCTGCATTAAGTAAAGATAGTAAATTAAATGAAGACTACCAATCTTATATGCAAATGCTGATTGATAATCGTGATAAGTATACAATTCCACAAGTATCAGATGATTATTTAGCGGAGCATAAAACGAAAGCGCTTTCTGATGTCACAGCGGATATCACAAATGAAGCGAAGTTAAAAGATGTGAAGGTAACAAAGAATAAATCACAATTCTTTAATACATTTACACTGCAAGGAACATATACAGGAAGTACGTCAAAAGGAGAAATAGAGGACTGGAAAACGATGAATCAAGCAACGAATGATATGCTGAAACATCTTTCTGAAAAAGAGTGGAGCGGATACAAAACATTGACTGCTTATTTCGTGAATTACCGCGTTAATAGCGCTGGACAATTTGAATATGACGTTGTGTTTAGCGGAGTGAATACAGAAGAAGATACTACTGTAGAAAAAGAACCGAATAATGAATTTAATACAGCGAATCCACTATCTTTGAACACAGTATTACGAGGTAGCCTAAGTGATCAAGATCAAGCGGATCGGTTTGTTATTGATGTAAAGGATCCGAAAGACTTGCAGATTACTGTTACGAATGAACAAAACATTGGGCTAAACTGGGTATTATATTCTGAGTCAGATCTTAATAATTATGCCGCTTATCCAACAAAACGTGACGGAAATAAATTGCTCGGGAATTATAATGCGAAGCCAGGAAAATATTATTTAAGTGTATATAAATATGGCGGTGGATCAGGGAATTATACAGTAGAGGTAAAATAATTTAACAGAAATCCAACAGAAATCCCCTTCCTAGGGCGCGTGCAGGACATAGTCCATGCGGTAGGAAGGGGATGAATGTTGGTCGTGCACAGCACGAAGTTTCTATTTCCTCTTTAAAATGATGTACTTGTTACGCCAAATCTAGAAAAACAAATTTCTTTATTTAGCAAACACATGATTACCGATTACTGCAACAGTTTGGCGTGTGGTAATCCATTTATCAGTAGAGGTTTTTGGATTATAAAAATAAAGCCAATCAGAATTAGTTCCTTTAGTAGAAATTGCTTCTTCAACCGCCATCTTCGCTTCGTGAGTTGCTGGTTGATTAATTCTTCCATCTGTAACAGGTGTAAATGCATAGCCATATTTAATTGGTTCATAAATAACATCTGTAATTGTATTTGGAAATCCTGTGGCACCAACACGATTTAATACAACTTTTGCTACTGCAACTTTTCCAGCGTAAGGTTCCCCTCCTGCTTCTGCAGTCACTAAACGAGCCATTAAGTCTACTTCTTGTTCTGAAATGCCCGTTGTAATGATTAAGTGTTGACCCGCATAAATTCGGTCACCGTTTGTATTGTTAGCTTGTCTAATTGATTGTACGGATACATTGTATCGTTTTGCGATAGCTTCTAATGTATCCCCCCGTTGAACCTGATAAACAGCTTGAGCTGAATGATTTGAAGCTGCTAACTCTTTTTGAGGTGTAGGCTCGCTTGATGGAGATGAGACTGGGATAGTTAAATGTTCACCAATATAAATTTGATCATTCATCTTATTATTAGCTTGTTTAATTGCTTGAACTGAAACTCCATAGCGGATGCTAATATCCGAGAGAGTGTCATTTTTTTTAACAGTATAAATCGTTGCGGCATCAGCCGTTCCTTGATTAGATACTAGTGTAATTGTTGCAGCAGATATAGGTAGCAAATTTTTCACCGTATGTAACTTCATTCGAAAAAACCTCCTGAAAATAGTTGAGATATACTTAGTTATGAATATAAATTCAAAAATGAGATTATTTATTATTTATCCATGGTTAAGTCCTCTATATACTAACAAATTGAATGAGTATCGTCATTAATTGTATATCAACATTTAAGCGGTCTTTGTGAAGTCGAATATTGCGATGAATTTATATAATACAAATTAGTTTTATTCATTTATTATTCATTTTATTGTGATTTTAGGATGCTAAATGAATTGAAAAAATATTTATAGTTGCATAATAGTTAGTCACAAATTCCTCGTCTAGTTTGATGTTAAGGAATTTTGCAACAGAACCTAAACAAGTAAAACAATGATTATATAAAATTAGATTGGTGGAAGATGAATTTTGTTAGGCGTGAGCATCAGTAAATTGGTATAATATAGTAATATGAGTGGGGGAGAGAAATGATGGTAGTAAATAGGGCATGTGAATTCTATATACATTCAAATAGGTATTAATAATTAAAGTAATTAGTTACAGTTGCGTTGTATTCAAGCTTTCCTTCATAGTTAGACTGATAAGTATAAGGAAATATATAATGTTATTTCTCTATCTGCAGATAAAACACTGCATATATTATAATGAATGACACATATAATAGCGCCCGAAAAGAATCAGATCAGGTTATGCGAAAAGAGGAGTGAAGATATAGATATGAACATAGGTGAACGTATTAGACAAATACGTATACATAAAAAATTCACGCAGGGAGAATTAGTATCAGGGATATGTTCTATAACTTATTTAAGTAGAATTGAAAATGGACAAATTAAACCTTCAACTTCTTTTTTAGAAAAGATTTCTCAAAAGCTAGATGTTGATTATAAATTTCTTGTAGATGCGGATCATGAGGATGTAGAACCTAAACTTCTTCATATATGTGAAAAGTATAAAAATGAAAAAATTATATCTGAAAAAGATTTATCATTATTAGAACTTTATGTTCGTGAAACAACCTCAATTCCCTTACTGCTTAAGGCTTATGGTACTTTAATATACTATCATGCTCGAAATAATAACTTAACATATATAGAATCTATTGTAGAACGGGCTTCACAATTAATTCCCAATCAAGTCGAAACCAAACATAATGATGATTTCATATACTACTTAATGGCCCGTGGTCTTTATTACTATAACAAACAAGATAATATTACAGCCCAAGAAATTTATGTTCAAATAGAGAGTTTACTAGGTGGAGAAGAAAGTGTACAACACGCTGATGTATATTATAATTTAAGTATAATAAAACAACGTCTTTATCAAGATCAAAATATTAGTCGTTTGTACTCTACCAAAGCATACAAATTGTATAAAAAATTAAATATGGAAGACCGAGTTATAGATGTTCTAATAATTCTGGCCTTGCAATATCATTTAGATAAGCTACATGATAAAGCACTTGAAACTTTGAAACAGGCAGAACTTGGAGCGGAAGCTATTAATAATTCCATGTATTTCCCTATAATTTTATATAATTATGCGAAAATATATCAAGGTTTAAAAGACTATACCAATGCCATAAAATATTATGAAAAAAGCTTACAACTTAGCGAGTTTCTTCCTAACGAAGCAGACAAAGTTTATACATTACGTAGCTTAATAGAAATTTACATAGAATTTAAAGACTGGGAAACGGTTAATAGACTTATGGATGACGCATTTAAAATCTTAGCAGTTCAAGATGTCCCTTACGCACATGTTCAGCTATATAGCTTCAAAGCGACTATATTCAAATTACGTGGTGATTATTATGGATATGAGAAAGAAATGCAAAAAGCTATTGAAATGGGGTTAGAAAAGAAACAATATACGTTAGTTCGAGAACTTTCTACTGAACTAGGGAACCATTTTTATGATAATCGTGCTTATAAAATGTCAGCAAAGTATTTAAAAATATCAGTTGAAAATTCTCTAAATTAAACTTGAAAATTTGTTATATAAACAGCCCATAATTTATTATCATTTCTATTAAATTACAAAAACTCAACCTGTAGCGCAGTTATCATTTTGCTGTTAATATAAATTTCTAGTCAGTAGTGTTTCTGTTTGGATAAGATTTTATAACCGGTATCCCAAATATCAATTTAACTACACTGATTATCTATAAAAATCAAAAGTTTAATGTGATTAGTTAAATTTTTGACTGTTTCTCTTTGGAAAATTGACTGATAAATT
>NZ_NUOT01000005.1 GCF_002584535.1 Bacillus cereus | reverse complement strand
GGTCCCATAATCGAAACAAACTCACCACTTTGAATCGTTAAACTAATACCATGCAAAATCGGTACTGCAAGTTTCCCTTGATAATATGTTTTATGAATATTGGTTAACGTAATCATTTTTCTTTCACTTCCATTCCGTCATACACATTGTCGGAAGGATTTTTAACCACCTTTTGCCCCACTGTTACGCCTTCAAGAACTTCTGTCCAGTCTCCGTCAGTAGAACCTTTTTTCACATTTTGTTTACGAAGCTTTCCTTTTTCTTCTACATAAACAAATGCATCATCGTCTTTTTCTACAATGCTCTTACTAGGAACCGCAATTATCTTCTTATTTTCTAAGCTTACTTGTAGCGATACATGATAACCTGGAGATAAACCTTCTTGCCCATCTAGACTTGCTTTATATGTATACTGAGACATATTTTGTGTGCCTTCACCCGCGCCAGCTGCTTGCGCCATCTCTGCACTTGTTGGGAATTCACTTACTTCTGTAATTTTCCCTGTCCATTTCTGCTTACTATTTGCTTTTGCAGTTGCAGTAAATGTTTGATCCTTTTGGATTTGTGATTTTTGAAGCTCAGTTAACGTTCCTTGAATTTGGAATGGATCTTTAGATGCAATTTGTAGAAATGATTTTCCTTGTCCGCCCGCTTGCGCTGAGTTTTGTGCTGCATCTTTATCTAGCTTTTGGACAACGCCAGCAAAATTACTATAAATTGTGAGTTCACCTTGCTTTTTCTTTAACTCTTGTGATTGTAATTGGCCTTTTTCTTTCTCTAGATCACTTGTTTTTTGCTGTATTTCTAATTCACTTACTTGCTCTTCTAACTGATCTGTTACTTCTTTCCCCGCGCCACTATCTTTTGCCTTCTTAATATCTTTCTTTAATGAATCTATTTTCTTTTGTGCCTGATCGTAGCGCATAGTAGCCATTTTTTGCTCAAGCTCAGCTTGTTTCAGTTGTAAATTGATTTCTTCATTATCATAAGAGAATAATTTCGTGCCCTTTTCTACTTCCTGTCCTTCTTTTACTGCAATATCTTTTACTTTTCCTTTTGTCGGATCTGCATAGAAGCTCTCAATATTTCCAGGTTTTACTTGTCCAGAAATCAACTTCGTATTGTTAAGTGAACGTTCTGTTACTTTCTCAAAGCTAACAGCATCTCCCTCAGCCGCGCCCTTTTTCTTTCCTTGCATAACAAAAATATTGACGGCTGCAACGACGACAATTAGTGCAATAACTCCGATGATAATCCATTTCTTCTTTTTATTTGGAGTACGAACGGTATTTGGTAACATATCCTCTCTCCTTTTATATCTTAATATAGTGGTTATTTAATTATGTAAAACTTTCAGAAAAAGATGGCGATATAAATCCAAGTAAAAATAGACAGAGAAAATAAGTGCAGGTCAATACGACTTACATATTGAAATATCAAAATGAATTTATATACTTTTACATTATTACGATTTCTTTACAAAGTTTTACATCAACACTTATATTGTAACAAAAATACAAATGTTTAGAAATATAACGATTTATCTTTTAAGAAAGTTTTAAGGAACCTAAAGAAAACCGCCTTACATCAGGCGGTTTGGACATTTTCTCCAAGAACTCGGTTTCTCTTCATCCAAGTCATACTCAAACGGAAGAGTTGTCACGTCTTTTCTCATCTCACGCGGAATATTCTTTTCTACCGTTTGAAACGCTTCATATTCATCTGTGCGCATCGCTCTTTGCACAATGCCTTCCGGGTTATCACCTTGCATGTCCAACATCCAGCCCGTTTCACTATTTAACTGTTTACGAAATTCATCTTTTTCCTCTTCATCTGGAAACATGCTTCCGTTCACTTCCAAATATGTTTCTACTTTCATCGGAAGCCACTCTACTTCATAATCTTCAACTAAACAAATCGCAATCCCGATCGGTGTACTACGAACGACAAAATCAAATGTACAATCTCGCTGTGTAACAGTTGCTGAACAAAATAAAAATTTCTCTACCTCTGATACAAAAATCCCCACATTTCAGCATCTCCTTTATACATAATAATTTGTCTTGCTAACTTCTAGTAAATTTTAACATTCGTTTTTGAAGATATTGTAAAATGGATGTTAATTTTCTATATATAATATAATTTCACTTTATATAAATCTTCACTGACAAGATGCACATAAAAAGAGCTGCCCAAAAGTAGTGCTTTTGGACAGCTTCCTTACATAAACGATTATGCAATTTTGCTCTCAGGGCCTTTTCTCTCATGACCAAATTGAACGATAAATAAGAATACAGTAGATAAAATACCACCCGCTAATAATAGAATGAAACAGCCGTCCCAACCAGAGCGATCAACGATAACACCGATCGCTGCGTTTGCAACAAGGCTTCCTCCTAAATAGCCGAACAGGCCACACATACCAACTGTTGTACCTACTGCGAATTTTGGTACTAATTCCATTGCACTTAAACCAATTAAAAATTGTGGTACGTAAATTAAACAACCAATAATCGAAACTGCCGCACTCACAACAAGTATATTCGATGCTTGCCAGTATACTAGCGTTCCGATAACAACACCAACCATACTAAATACACATAGTGGCATACGTTTTCCTTTAAATAGCTTATCACTTAACAGACCTACGATTAATGAACTGGGAATTGCCATTGCTTCAAAAATTGAATATGCTGCATGCGCTTCTGTTTTTGTAAATCCTTTAACCGTTGTTAAATAAATCGGTACCCAGTTAATAACACCGAAACGAATTAAATATACAAATGCGTTCGCAATACATAAATACCAAATAAATTTATTTTTCACTACATATTTCATCAAAATTTCTTTTGGTGACATTTTGTTGGCATTGTCTGCCTTCTCAAGACCTTCATAGTCATTACGATATTCTTCAATTGGTGGAAGACCGACAGATTCTGGTGTATCCTTCGCATTCACCCACATAAGAACTGAAATGACCATTGCAATGATCGCAGGGAAGATAAACACGCCGGCTTGCCAATGACTTTCACCGAAAATACCAATACCAATTCCAACAAGTGGTGCTACAAGCATCGCACCAACATTATGCGAAATATTCCAAAGTCCTGTTTTTGTACCGCGCTCTTTCTTCGAGAACCACTTTGTCATTACGGTACTACAAGGCGGTGCCCCCATCCCTTGAAAAATATTATTAAAAACTAATAATGTTAAAATCATTCCAAATGAAGATGCAAAACCAAAACAAATATTTATAATTGCCGATAAGAATAAACCAACCGCAATAAACCGCTGAGCATACGCTTTATCTGATAAATTTCCCATAAAGAACTTACTTAGTCCATACACAATCGCCGTAACGGAACCTAATAAACCATATTCCGTTGCACTAAAACCATATTCTTTCATTAAGTACGTACTAGATAACGTAAAGTTACTACGAACTAAATAATACGCTGCATACCCAACCGAAATTCCCAGTAACACGCGAATCCGTAGTAGTGTGTATACTTTGTCAATCATATTCGCTGGCAAACGCTCTATTGCTGGTGCAGGCTTAAGCCAATTAAACATATCATCTCTTCTCCTTTTCTCACTTTTGAGAGAGACGTTGTCTATTCCATATCTCGATTACTCTACCATCTGATACGTTTTTGCTCGTTCTTCTAACTGGCTGACCTTCTATTTCTTTCTGATTCTTCGCAAGCATCGTTGGTACGCCAAACGAAACCTTTTCTAAAATGTGCCCCGCTTCTTCTGATAAACAATAATCAATAAATAAATCCGCTATAATACCACTCGGTGCATGTCTCAGTTTAGAAATCGCATTGACAGATAACCCTGTTTGCTCAGGCACGTTACTTAAAATCGGAAAGCCTTGTTTTTGAAGCATCCGTTGATCTCCCATAAAATTAATTCCGATCATGTATTCACCACTTGCAACATATTCTACGGGCATGTAACCATTCACCGTTACCTCCGCTACCTGCCTCGCAAGCTCCTTTACATAATGATCAGCCTCTTCTTCACCAAATGTATCAACAAGTGATTGGAACAACGTATATGCTGTTCCTGAAACATTCGGATCAGGCATGATAATCTTTCCAGCATACGCAGGATGTAATAAATCTTTCCACTCTGACGGATAGGAAAGCCCCAGCGGCGCTATTTCCTTATTCCATCGCTCTTTATTAATCGCGATGGCAAGCTGCTCTACTTCATAGCCATGCCAAAAGCCATCCTGATCTTTAACGGCTTTTGAAATGCTACTTGCATGCTGACTTATAACAGGAATAGATAGATTTTTTTGCTTCATCATTTGATGCGCATCCAATGTACCGCCAATGATAATATCGGCTTTTGGATTTCCCGCTTCTTCTTCAACTCTTCTAAGAAGCTCCTCCGTAGAGAGGCGAATAAATTCATACGTACACCCGCGCGGTTTACAAAACGATGATAGAAGTGCTTCACCGACTTCTTCACGCGCTGCTACATACGCAACTAGATGGCGATCTTTTAAATTTGGAAGACCATTTTTACTATATTTGATAGAGGTAGTATCTCGAGAGCAACTAGACATCGCTCCTCCAATTACTAGCAAAAAGAAGAAAAAGGCTATCTTTCTCATGAAACATTCTCCTTTACAAATAGATTTGCTAGGGAGCCTTTCATATACATCACATTCCCATTATTATCGCCAAGGTATTGCACGACAAAGTAAGAAGGATATACAGAAATCGTTAATATATCCTCACGTTCATTCTTTACATGTTTACCATTTTGATAAGCAGTAATATAAGCGATTGGATTCTTCTGCGATTGCAGCAATTTCTGGATCTCTCCATAGTCCGTAATTTGCTTTGCTTGCCGAATCGAATCAAGTATTGGCGTAAGATTCGTAGTACGCACTACATCACCTTCTCGCAAGACAACCTCTTTTGCTGATGCAAAGAAATCGCTAATACGCTCTGGCGTATAATATAGGCCCAGCAAATATGTTTGGAATGCGGAAATCATAGGATCTGTCCCCTTCTTCCCATATACATTTGCCTCGTACTGGAACAAGTCACCTACTGCAAAAGTACGCCTATGTCCATTCAAGTACGTTACTTCTCCAGTAAATACTTGTTCGTGGATCTTCGCTTCGGTTTGCTTCATTCGAATTCGGTCAAAGAATGAAACAATCGCATGTAGACGAACTTCATCTGTTACAACTACTTCTCCCCACTTCTCATGTCTTACCTTCACTTCAGTAGGAAGAGATTCACTTGCTCTTTCTAAAACAGCCTGCTTGTCATCTAGGGTTGTAACGCGGTTATACAATTGCTTTTCTATAACATAAAACAAGATAAGAGCCGCAACCGTACAACAGACAAACAAGAGAATTTGAAATGATAGCCTTTTCATTTCTGCCTACCTCCACAATAAAAAAACGTTGTTTCGAAAATACCGCATAATTGTTTCATAAATGTATCATTTAATCGCTTTCAATTTTTTTATACCTTCCATGTACCTTGGTAATAACAATGTGATAACTACCAGCGTTCCCATTTCCTCACTACTTTCAATTCGCATACTTCCGCCCTGCTTGTTCATAATCTCCTGACAAATGAACAAACCATATCCATTTCCATAACTAGAGGAGAGTACTTTCCCTTTTGGAGAACGATTCCATTCTGCAAGTATCGCTTCATCTATACCAATTCCATCATCATGGATAAGAATTTTCGCTTCATGTTCATTTTTCGCGACATTTATCCTCATTTTCGTAGCATCACTATATTTAATCGCATTATCAAACACATTCAAGAAAATTTGCTTCGTCTTATCAAAATCTGCAACTACATTCACTTCAGATAATTCATTTATAACTTCTATTTCATATTGCTGAAGACGAGGCTTCACAATCGAAATTGCTTCTTCCGCAATTTGTTTTATATCTACAATCGTCGGAGAGACTTCAAACGTACTCGTCCCATACTTTGAAGATTGTAGCAACTCCTCAACGAGTGATAATAGACGCTGACTTTCAATCGAAACATAATGAAGGCTTTCTTCTACATCTCGCGCAGATTGCAATTTTGGAATTAAATCTACATATCCGATAATTGCAGTAAGCGGTGTTTTCAGCTCATGCGTAATTCGGTCTAAGAAATCCTTCTGCTTCTCTTTCTCTTCCTTTAGCTGCGTCATATGAAGTTCAATTGCATCAGCCATCGCATTGAAAGACGCTGATAACTGGGCAATTTCTACATATTCATTTAGCTCAATTTTACTTTTATAATCGCCATTTGCAAGCCGCTTTGCCATTTGTCTTAACTGATCAATTGGCTTATGAAGAGATTTCGCTAAACGAATCGCAAAGAAAATGCCGCCGGCTACTAAACAAATCGATGTAATGAGAAATGTCCAGCTCACATTCGTTAAAACTTCTTTCTCATCTTGTAATTCGTTAATAAAGCGAATTGCCCCAATAACATCGCTTCCATGATAAACGGGACTCGAAAATAAAAGAAGTGGTGCTGGGTCACCATTTTCAAATACATATGCCTTCTTTCCTCGTAACGACTGGTCAATATCTATATTCTTATGAAGCAAAGCTCCTTTCTCTGTATCCGCAACGACGTCTCCATTCTTCCCAATCATCTGCACACGGACATCCATCCGCTTTGCTAAATAAGAAGCAATCAAAAGCGAATTCGGCCCTAGCGTCTCCACTTCTTCTTCCTTCTCTAAATAGTTCATCGTGTAAATTTGCGCTTCTACACTTAATTTCTCTAAAGAACCTGCCGCATTATGATACATATTCTTTTCTAATGCAATGTAAACAACCGTATAAAGAAGAAACAAAATTGGAATCAATAACCCTACTATACCAATTACCATATTTCGTTTTAACGACA
Organism: Bacillus cereus; assembly: GCF_002584535.1. GTDB lineage: Bacteria > Bacillota > Bacilli > Bacillales > Bacillaceae_G > Bacillus_A > Bacillus_A arachidis. Next base: position 79,510 of record NZ_NUOT01000005.1, on the reverse strand, counting down.
TCTTATCACCTTTTAACAATCTAACTTATAGCCGACGCCATAAATCGTCTTAATATGTTCTCCGCTTGCTCCAAGCTTCTTCCGAAGGCGCTGCACCATAATATCAACTGCTCTCGTATTTCCGCTATACTCAAAGCCCCACACTTTCTCCAATAGCTCATCACGCATAAACACGCGATGCGGATGTGAAGCAAATAGCTGACATAAATTGAACTCACGATACGTTAAATCAATTTCTTCTCCATTGACATGTACTTTCCGTTCCTTCGGATAAATAACCAATTCACCAGCACGGATCATTTCATATCGTTGCAAAGTTTCTTTCTTCGTCGTGCGCCGTGCCATATTCTTTACCCGAAGAATCAGTTCTGCATAATTGAATGGCTTCGTTACATAATCATCAGCACCAAGCTGCAGTCCGAGCAGCTTATCATTCATCTGGCTCTTCGCCGTTAACATAAGTACTGGAATATCTCGGTCCTTCTCCCTAAAGAGCCGAAGCAGCTCATAACCATCCGTATCTGGAAGCATCACATCTAAAATCAATACATCGGGCTGCTCGTCCCATCTTTGCAAAGCCTCTTTTCCATCAGCTGCAGTTAGTACTTCATATCCTTCCATCTCTAGCTGCATACGAATTAAATTGCGAATGCTCGATTCATCATCGACTACGAGTATTTTCATGATTCTCCTCCTTTCGCAGTACATTTTAGTATAGCAAATATCCTATACAAAAAAAGAGTGCACTATCGAACATATGTTGAACGACAATACACTCTTTTTTATTATTTTACTTTGCATACCCATTCGGCTTACTTTGATGCCAATTCCACGCATGCTCAATAATTGTTTTCATATCTATATATTGCGGATTCCATCCTAATTTTTCCTTTGCTTTTTGAGAAGATGCAACAAGGCGTGCTGGGTCTCCAGCTCTTCTTGGCGCAACTTCCGCTGGAATTTCATGCTTTGTTACTTCGCGAACTGCTTCAACAATTTCTTTTACACTAAATCCGTTACCGTTCCCTAAGTTATAAAAGTCGCTGTCCCCGCCATTTTGTAAATCCTGAAGTCCAAGGAAATGAGCAGCTACTAAATCATCCACATGAATATAATCACGAATACATGTACCATCTGGTGTATTGTAATCATCACCAAACATCATGATTTTCTCACGTTGTCCTAAAGCAACTTGCAATACAAGCGGAATTAAATGCGTTTCAGGACGATGATCCTCACCAATCATACCACTTGGCGTTGCACCAGCTACATTAAAGTATCTAAAGACCTTATATTTCAAATGAGAAGCTTGGCTATACCAATGCAACATTTTTTCAATCGCTAATTTTGTTTCTCCATATGTGTTCGTAGGGTTTGTTGGTGTTTCTTCTGAAATTAACTCAACATCTACATCGCCATATGTTGCGGCAGTTGATGAGAAGATAAACTTATCAATCTTAAATTCTTCCATTACCTCTAGTAAACATAGTGCACCATATACGTTGTTATTATAATATTGTAGCGGCTTTTCCATACTTACACCGACTAAAGAATCCGCTGCAAAATGCATCACTGCGTCAATTGTTTCTTGCTTAAAAACGTCTCTTAAGAAATCTTTATCACGAAGATCACCCTTATAAAACTTCACGCCTTCTGTAATTGCATCTTCATGACCTGTTTGCAAGTTATCAATTACGATTACAGATTGTTCCTCATCAACTAACTTTTTCACCGCGTGAGAACCAATATAACCAGCTCCGCCACAAACTAAAATAGATACCATATTTTCCACCCAACTTTTCATTTTTTTAACTCTATAAATCTAGCTTAGCTACTCTTATTTTATATAGCAAGAAGAAATTCCAACTATTGTATACCACTACTATTTGGCTAAAACAGCGAGCTTTTCTTCTACCTTCTGTAAATCCTCTACAGAATCAATTTCAAAACTATCATTGCTATCGATTTCGTACAAATGAACATTTAAATCTTGAATGTTATCTTTTACAATATTGTCCCAGTACAGTTCACTGAAATTTTCCTGATCTACTGCTTCTTCTAGTTTTTTCACAATATGGACACCATCTTCTTTTGACCAATAGGAAATACCACATAAGATGTAATCATCATCACCGTCACCAATTTCAATATCATATACTTTACGATTTTCATCATACTTAATAATCCATTCATTACGGAAATCTTCTTTCTTCGCACTAAAATATAAAGATGACGCTGGGTTCTCTATAAAAATATTACGGTGTAAATAAACATCTGCATCCATTACATATGCCTCTTGTAAATATTCACGAACTACATACATTGTATAAATATTGTTATATACATCATACTTGTCATTGTGCACAAGCTTCACATTATACTTATGGGCAAGATAGTCGAATTTCTCTGCTAAGTAACCTGTAACGACAATAATTTCTTGGACGCCGATTTCTTGTAAGTATTCAATTTGACGCTCTAACATCGGCTTGCCGTTTACCTCTACTAATGATTTGGGAGTCGTTAACGTTAATGGGCGTAAACGTGTTCCCATACCTGCTGCTAATAAAATCGCTCTCACGTTACTTCACCTCTATATTTTTTCGCTTTCATAAATTCATTTATATCTGCAACCGTTAAAATTGCGCCTATAAGAATCGCAACACAACAAATAATTAACTTCCATGAAAAAGGTGACCCTAATACTAACATAGAAATGACAACCGCCCATGCAGAATACGTAATGTTAAGCGCCATTGCTTTTGTTGGTCCAATTTCATGAATTGCCTTATAGTAGAATACATAAGAAGCTGTTCCAACTAATGCAATCACAATGATTAAAATAAACTCACTGCTCATCACAACTTCTCTTGTTAAGAAATGTCCGCTCGCTACAGGTAAAATCACAAGTCCATATGTGACCGCTGAAACAAGCTGACGAATTTGCAAGGCCTCTTCAGGGGATACTTCTTCATCTTTCATACCGTACGCACAGATTACACACTCTAACCCCCAGCCAACGATACAAATCAGGACGAAAATAAATCCTAACATATAGTTTTCAGTCGCAAATCCGTCCCCTGTAAATCCAAGGATGATAATAAATGTAATACTAATAATAAGCCCAAACCAATTCCAGGGGCGAAGGCGATCCTTCAAAAACAAGAATGCAAAAAGTGCACCAACCGCTGGATATACCGCTGAAATCGCAGCTGTATAAGAAGCCCCGATATATTTTACAGCTAGTACATAAAACGTCATACCAACCGGCCCGCCCATAAGTGCTCCTAACATAACGAACCGTCCACTTCTCGTTTTCAGCTTAGAAAAAACCGTTCCCAGCTGCCCTTTTATCGCCATATATATCATCATCCATAACGCTGACATAAAGTCATGCAAAAATGTACTCACAAGCGGCGCAAGCAACACAACTTGTTCTGTTGCTAACATAAGTTGTGAAGATAAGATAATCCCAATCAATACCGTATCTACAGCCCAAGCAAAACCAGAAAAAACTCCATACAATATGCCTGTACTTTGCTTTTCTCTCATTTTCATACCTCACACGCTAACGCTAAAAAGAGCTGTAAGTTTTTCTTCGCACGATGATAGCGATCTATTCCATATGTTCCAAAATCACTGCCTGTACTTTCTTTAATCTTCGTCCAAATACTCCATAAGAAATCTTGGAAAATCTTATTCATCAATATTCTTTCTTTATAAGACTCTTCTACTGATCCATTAAAATAATAACTTAAAAACAATTCCTCATCCTCTAAAGAAAAATCACATTCTAAGCTATGTGCGGCGATATCCCACATCGGATCGTTCATGCCCCCATATTCCCAATCAATTAAATACACTTTGTCTTCGCCGCTCTTAACAAAGTTTTCAGGAACGGTATCATTATGACAAGGCGCGAGCGTAACATCCATCGCCTCATACATATCCTTTAATTGCATTATTTTGCTCTTCACTTCGACATAATCATCGAAGTTAGAACCGTTTACTTTATTTAATAACCCTTCATAATGCTCGACTTTTTCAAATACATTAAAAACGTTATTCATCACGATATCCGAACTGTGTAATTTCTTTAATATATTTGCTGTTAATATCATATTGTCACTGCGTTTTGCCGTTTTTGGATTTAATGTTTCTGCGTTTGGAATGAGTTTCGCTAACTTCACACCTGTTTCTGCATTAAAGTATAAAAGTTCCGCATCGACCCCTAAATCGCTTGCTAAATTAGCCGTTTCCATTTCATCACGGCGGCTAATCATGTCTTCCGTACCGCTTCCTGGAATACGTAATACATATTCCTTTCCGCCTGCCATTACTTTGAAATTCGTATTCGTCATACCACCAAATGACTGAATATTTGTAACTTGCTCTTCTGAAATAGAAAGCGCCTCTAAAACATATCTTTTAATTTGTCTTTCTTTAAACTCTGCTTCTTTCTTCACTAAACGAGGATATATTTTATTTTTCACAACTTCATACTGCTTCGTTGTATCAATCTCTGCCCATACAACATCCGATAACTTTGCATAACCGACGTCATACAACCTTGCCGCATCAAGAAGTAAATATTCATAGTTCACATATGGATTTTGATTATGACGGAATGTTGCTAACATGTTCATGAACACTTCATACGAGATTTTAGAAATCCCAACCATCTCACCATCAATACGATTTAACTGATGAATATCTTTTGAAATTTTATAAAGATAGCCATCCTGGAGTTCAACAAACGCTTCATCACCAGATCCACTCTCATTTGTAATCAACACACAGTCCGGTTCTGGATGATGTAACACTTTAATAAGAGCCTTCTCTTCGATTAAAATATCATCTTCAATTAATAAGAAATCATCTGTAATAAGCTCTTGAACCTCCGCTAGTGATGCCATTGATCCCGTCCACTTATACTTCGGATTTTCCACAAAATGCACATTATAACGGCCTGACCAACCTTCAAACTGCTCCTTCTTATAGCCAACTACCACTACAATCTTTTCAATCCCATTATTTTCAAGAATTTCTAAACTACGATCTAGCAACAGCTTTTCCCCAACCGTTAATAAACCAGATGGCTTCCCAAAATCATGGCGCTTCCCAGCCGCAAGAACAACAGCTTGCGTAACCTTCTTTCCCTCTTTATGATGAACTCTAATCTTCTTCCCTTGGTACGCCACTAACTCCTGGCGCATATATTCAAAGCCTTTCTTATACAAATAATAATTCATGTACTTTCCTAACTTCTCGCTATAAATATATTGATTTTTTGCCAAATCATTCATAATATAATTTACTTTACCAACAGATATATTGCAGTGCTCTGCAATTTTTTTTTGGTTCATCTGTGGATTTTGATTAATAACTTCTAATACATTTAATACTTGCTGTGTAGCGCCCCTCTCCATAACCCCATCCATCCATTCATTTTTTGAACACATCATACCATTTACGGATAATAATGTAAATATTTCGTAAATTTAATGTGTAGTTTGTAAATCCTATTTATTTTTACATAACGTCAAAAAAGCCTAATTTCCCATACATTTCACAGGATCATTAGGCTTCTTACTATACTCACTGCTATTTTGTTAACTCTAAATGAGCTTTTAATTTATTAGACAAATCTTGACGATCCTTCTCTGGTACAAAGTAATACCATATACCATCTTGCTTGTGACCATCACCAGGGATTTGAACTTCCTCTTTCTTATTTATCGCAGACTTATAATTACTTTGAAGATCCCACATTTGATCCTGGGTTAAATTTGTTTTTACGTTTTTCTCAACTGCTTCTAACATCGTACCAAGTTTTGTAATGGACGATATGTTAGCTCCTTTACTAATAACCGCTTCAAGCACTTGACGCTGACGCATTTGACGACCGAAATCACCGCGCGCATCCTGCTTACGCATACGTGTATACTTCAGGGCTTGTTCACCATTTAAATGAATGTTTCCTTTCTCAAATGACATCCCTTCAAGTGTGAACGCGATATCATTATACACATCAACTCCGCCAACAGCGTCTACAATATCACGGAACCCTTCCATATTTACTTCAATATAATAATCGATTGGAATATCTAAAAAGTTTTCAACCGTCTTCACAGACATATTAATTCCACCAAATGCATACGCATGGTTGATTTTATCCTTCTTCCCTTTACCAACAATCTCCGTATATGTATCACGAGGAATACTTGCGATTTTCATTGAACTATCTTTCGGATTTAGCGTTAATAACATAATCGAATCCGAACGCCCTTTATCTGCTCCGCGCTCATCTGCCCCTAATAATAAAATAGAAACAGGTTGTTTACTTCCTAACTTCACATCAGTAGATCGTTTCTCGGAATGATCACGTTCAAGCGGGGTATACACTTTATCGATTGTCCCCGAAACGGATGAGTACAGATAATACGCATAACCGCCTCCCGCAATGACAAGAACGCCAATAATACCAAGTATCCAAAATAGAATTTTCTTCATTGTGTAACCTTCTTTCTTGAATCAGCTTTATAGGTTTGTAAGGAATAAAGTACCAAGTCACATTATACATGTGAAGTTACCCATCAAATTATACTTTATTTCATAATTAAAACCCATATATTTTCTCATATAGCCTCTTATCTTTTTACTCCGTAATATAAATAAGGCCCCACTGCTCAAATAACGATGGGACTATATTCTATTTTCACTATAAACAAAAAAGAAACTTCTGCTCGAAGTTTCCGATATCACCCATATATATCTACTGAATATTTCACATCAAAAATTGCTTTCCTAACAGATAACGAAATAACTCTTTCTTTTCCCGTTTGAATTATATGCTCTATTTCACATATATAGACTGTACTTCTTGATAGCCATTTTTATTATTTGACTGCCATCTCCAAGAATCTACACACATTTCTTCAATCCCACGCTTTGCTTCCCATCCTAATTCTCGCTTCGCTTTAGATACATCTGCAAAACATACAGCAACGTCTCCAGGTCTGCGTTCTGCAATTTTATATGGAACCGCCTTTCCTGAAACTTTCTCGAATGCTTGCACCATCTCTAGCACACTATAACCAGTACCTGTACCAAGATTATACGCATCTACTCCTGTTGTATGCAGTACTTTTTCAAGAGCCTTCACATGCCCATTCGCAAGATCCACAACGTGAATATAATCACGGACACCTGTACCATCTTTTGTTGGATAGTCATTTCCAAATACACTTAATTCTTTTAACTTACCAACTGCTACTTGCGTTACATATGGCATTAAGTTATTGGGAATTCCATTTGGATCTTCCCCAATACGTCCACTTTCATGTGCACCAAATGGATTGAAATACCGAAGTAATGCCATACTCCACTCTGAATCAGCTACAACTACATCATGCATCATTTGTTCAATCATCAACTTTGTTTGACCGTATGGATTTGTTGCACTTAAAGGGAACTCTTCTGTAATTGGTGATGTCTCAGGAATACCATACACCGTTGCTGATGAACTAAAAATCATTTTCTTTACATTGTGCTTCTGCATAACATCACATAATACTAATGTACTTGTAATGTTGTTGTGATAATACTTAAGCGGAATTGCTACTGATTCACCCACCGCTTTGAAACCAGCGAAATGAATCACTGCCTCAATCGTATTTTCTTTAAAAATCATATCAATTGCTTCTCGATTCAAAAGGTCTTCTTTATAGAATTTAAATTGTTTTCCTGTTATTTCTTTTACTCGATTTAATGATTCTACTGAGCTATTAGAAAGATTATCAACTACTATAATTTCATAACCATGATTCAATAATTCCACACATGTATGACTACCAATATACCCTGCTCCACCTGTTACAAGTATGGCCATGATGAAAACCTCCTAAATTTATTTACTAGCTTTTCATTACATATTTTTATGAACGCTGAACAGGATCAGTTCCAAATGTATTTATCCATATATCTCCTGTTTTTGTATTACATTAAAAAAGTCCAATTGCACGAACGACAATTGGGCTTTCTTTAAGCTATAATTGTCTCTCTAAATCCGGCTTAGATACAAGCTTCGTATACACAATAAAACGATCCGACGCATCGCCAATATACTCAAATGGATAACATGTTGTTAACATCAACGTCTCATAATCAGTTGGCACGATAATCATCTCGTCATTCGATCCCGTAATTCTGAAATCTGTTATTTCATAAACAACCTCACCATACGATTTGCTTCGTTAACTCCCAACCGAAAAAGGCAACAATCCCAAGACCAAACAAAATAATAGAAACGGGAATCCTAATAGTTACCCATCTCCATTTTGACTTACGCTTATGTACTTTCTTTCGCTTTTCCATAGGGTGTATTATGCTTGTTCTACTTTACGAGCTAATCACTGCTGGAACTAGCGCAGCTGCACTTGAAAGAAGTTCACTCACTCGTGCAGCATCTGCCTTAATCTAAGCTTGCTCTTGATTAGTCAAGCTCGTCTTTTGTAAATATGCATATAAATAGTCCACGCGATCAAGGTTTAAAGTTTTCAATGAATTTACAAGCTTTTGTGAAGCTTCTTTTCTACTCGTTTCTGCATTTGCTGCCGTTGCAGCAAATGCGTTTAAACCAAGAGCAAGTGCAGCGACTAATGAACTTTTTTTATAACAATTTTGAAACTCATGGTTATTTCTCCTTTTTATAACAATTTAACAATTTAACTATTTAAATATATCACAAGCAATCCTTAGTAGGATAACTTAACCATAATTTTTTAAAATGGGCATCTTACATAAAATCTAAGAACTAAACATTTTTTGATATGAAAGTGGCTGATTCTCATAACCGTTTGGATGATTACTATACCATTTCCAAGCTGAATAAAGGGCTTCATCAATTGAATACCTTATACTTTGGTTTCCATCCTAATTATGTACATATCTTTTTACCAAATATAAAAAGTGAATGATCCGTATCTCTTATAAAATCATTAAATATCGCATTCATCGTTTCACCTGTTGTTTTCTCACACACTTGAATCAATTCATATTCTGAAGTTTCCACACCATAGCCTACATGATAAATTTCGTTTATTTTATATAGCCTTCTAATAAACCATGTAGTGCTAGCACATGTGCTTTCACTACATCCATGACATGGACATAATCACCTACCGCACTACCATCTTTGTACCATAGCCACCATCTATTATAAAACTCTCCTCTTGTTGTTTTACCATATGCAATAAAACATTCGGTACAATATGTGTTTCTGGACGATGCTCTTCACCTATGGTTCTATCTGTATGAGCGCCTATAGCATTGTGATAACAAAGAGACATATAACGTAAATCATATGCCTTATAAAAATCTTCTAAAGCCTATTCAATAATAAGGTTAGAATTCCCATGAAAAACAACTGGGAATGGGACATATGTGTTTCCTGCACTCGATCTTTATAAGGCATACCGTGAACTGATATAAATGATGAAAAAACAAAATGTATAATTGGATATCTGATCATCATTTTTAAAACTTGAAAAGTCGCTACAACATTACTTGTAACAGAATGACTTGACTAACACGATAAATCAAACTCGTTATGACAAAAACAAACTGCATGACAGCTTCAATACTATAATGCGAGAATATTGTCTCTAAATCAGCACTATTATGAAAGTTACCTTTTTTAAAAATAATGACCCTACCCTAAATTATAAAATTCATTTCTAATTATGCATCCGTTGCAAATTTAACATCTTAATAGTATGATAATAAAATTTTAATTGCACAAGTTATAAATAAACTCGCCCTTTTTTCATTAGAAAAGGAGACAAATGAGGATAGTCCTTTTCATTCATCTCCTAGAATAAAGAATATCTATTCTTTTTTATCACCAAGCGCGAATGTAACCTCAGCTTCACAAGCAATTTCACCATTTACAGTTGCAACTGCTTTCCCTTTTCCAATTGGTCCACGTACACGTGTCATTTCCACTTCTAAACGAAGTTGGTCACCCGGGCGTACTTGACGCTTGAAGCGGCAGTTGTCAATACCAGCAAAGAATGCGAGGCGCCCACGATTCTCCTCTTTTTTTAATACCGCAACAGCACCCACCTGCGCTAATGCTTCTACAATTAGCACACCTGGCATCACAGGATAATCTGGAAAGTGTCCATTAAAGTATTCCTCATTTGCCGTTACATTTTTAATTCCAACCGCACGCTTTCCTTCTTCTACTTCTAGAATTTGATCAACAAGTAAGAATGGATAACGATGTGGAATAATTTCTTTAATCTGCCCTATATCTAGCATATTACTCTCTCCTCATATATCAAATTGGTCATACCACCAACATACTGTCCTTATTATCCCATTCTCTATTGTTTTTGTCACGAAAAACAAGAAATGCTTTCTACCCAAAATATTTATTAGAACTATTCATACAAAAAAGATACACCCTTTTCCCTTCGCTAAAATCGGTATAACAAAATAATAGCAATTCACACGGAGGTTGGAAAAAGGGTGTATATCAAAGTTAGGGAAAGGCAATATACATTATTTGCCTTATGTGTCGTATTCATAGCTCATTATAAAGGACAAAAATAAGAAAGAAAAATTTAATATTTACTGATTTTTACCATTATGACCTTAATTTTCTACAAATTTCTACAAATTTCTTCATTTTTCTTATATTATCTTAAATGTTATATCTAGAAATTAAGATTCGCAATCTAGAACACTATACTTTATAAAAAATGCATCTTTATGGATTAGCCTTTAATACCAGTTCTATAAAATATTATCACAAAAGGCATATTTATTACATAAATATCCAATACTGCATATAAATTCTTTTAAATCTATTTAGCAATACATAAAAATAAAATATAATTAATAAGAAATTGTGGCTTTTTCTTGTTTATCTGTTAAATAAAAAAGAATTCCTTATGCCTTTGGGATTCTTTTTTATTTTTTACACATTACTCATATAGATAATTGTATAAGTATTAGTTACAAAATCAATAAATTGTATTACCGTTTTTAAGAGCTCTTGTGCTAATGAGATTACGCCATCTACAAATTTTAAGATCGCCATTTCTATTTCTAAAACATCCATTTTTTATTATATTTAAATACTATTAATATCCATCTTCATAGTAGCAATATTCATTATACTGTTCTTTGCTTGATTCTGATTTCCACTATTTTCATCATAATAATCTTTTGCCTCATTTAAAAAAGCATTCCAACCATTACGTTTAATCATAATTGCTGGAGAGCTTTTCTCACTCCAATATTGGTGTTTTTTCACATGATCTAGAGGTATATTTAATTCTTTCATTTAAACAGCTTATAATAAATATTCTTATGAAATTCTAACTATCCTTAAAAGAGAATTATATAGAAAAATCTCATTATCTAAAATGAAAATAGAAAAGACCCCTCGTCCTAAAAACAAGGGGTCTCGCTGCTTTTTGTTATATGGTATAAATAAAATCAGGTTCCATGTTCAATCATAACACGAATATTTATACATGTATATAGATGGTATATTAATAATTACAAAAAGTATTTTCACTTTTATACTGTACACATAATTAAATTGAGCTTATATTTCCATAAAAAGACTAGTACACAAATACCAATTATCCCCCAAATCATAAATAATCAAATTATGTTACCGATCCGAAAAAAGTAAAGACAGTGTATTCCTTAAGATTATAAAAAATAATTGTAACTGGCCATATTTAAATGTTTATCTTAGCCTGTTGACCAAGTAGGCTACTAAACAACCCACTTTTATCTTTTGCTAATTGAGTAAAACCGCCACTTTGAATAATTTTCCCTTGATCCATTACAATCACTTGATCAGCTTTACGTATAGTAGATAATCTGTGTGCAATGACAATAATTGTCATGCTTCCTTTCAATCTTTCCAATGCTTCTTGTATTTTCGCCTCATTTTCAGCATCCAACGCACTTGTTGCCTCATCTAATACTAAAATAGAAGGTTTCCGAAGTATCGCTCTCGCAAGAACAAGTCGTTGCCGTTCCCCTCCTGAGAGTTTAACCCCCCTATCGCCGATAAGTGTATCCAATCCCTGTGGAAGCCTACTGACAAACTCAGCAGAAGCGGAAAAATCCAATGCCTCCCAGATTTGCTCTTCACTCGCATCTGGCTCAACCATTCTCAAATTATCCCTTATACTAGCATTGAATAGAAATGGATCTTGAGAAACATAGCTAATTGATTTCCTCAATGACAATAGATTTTTACTCGTTAACGGTTTATTATCTATTAATAATTGACCGCTCTCTGGCTGAAGAAGCCCCATTACAATATCGATCAATGTACTTTTTCCAGCACCAGAACGCCCTGAGATGGCCGTCATACAATTGGATGGAATACTCAAATTGATATTTTCCAGGGCATATATAGAATCCTGTTTATTGTAACGGAAAGAGATATTGCGGCACTCAATAGATTGCTCTATCTGAATAGGCTTCAAAAAATTATAATTTTGTTCTACATCTTGCAATTCTATACTTTTCTTACATTCTTCCTGTAAGTCCAGCAAAGCTTTAAAAGCAGGCAGATTCGCTGCAATTTGCTCCATATTGGATTGTATACCTGAAAATCGCGGCCACAATCGAGAAAATATAAGAATAATTAATAATAATTGCTCAGTCTGTGTCCGGAACAACTTGACCGATAGCAGAATCAGGAGGGCTATGGAAATCGCTGATGCGATCTTATAAAAAAGCTGGGAATTATTTCTCACCTTAATATATGCAAGCTGTTCACGTTCCACATCTTCCGTCCAATTACGTAGCCACATATAACGAGATTGTTCTAGGAGGTTGCTCTTTATATCCTTAATCCCATTAAAATGATCCGTTATGCCTGCAAGATAGGCTTTTGAATTCTCTGAGGTCCGGCCACCTAACCGTTTCGATTTCTTAATAAATCTTCGGGAAAAAAAGGCAAGCACTACACCGCAACATAGTACAAAGAGTGTTATATCTGCGGATAACCAAAAAGCAAGGCCAATCTGTATGAATGTGAAAATCAACGAAGTAAGCAATTGTAAAAATAAGTTAGTACCTGCACTAACACGCCCTAATTCCGTCGTTAAAGAGTTAATAAGATCCGACTTTCTTTTTTTCACAAAAAAACTCCAATTGGCCTGCAACAATCCACGATACGTTTCCAGTCTCAAGTGATTAATAAAACGTATCTGAATTTTCGCATTGCGAATCGTTATATTACTTTGCAAAACAGCTTGTCCCACAACCAATACGATATAGATCCCTAATACAAGTGGTAACCCTAAAGTTGCCGGAAAATCACTTAAAAATCCCAAAGCTCCTGAAAGTGGGCTTGCTTTTTCGTTCATATTCGCAATCCCGCTAATACTTAGCATAGGGATTAATAATAAAATACCGATTCCTTCTACAAGACTGACAGATACCATTCCCAAGAGATTAATAATGAGAATGTTTCCAGTAAAAGAGTATAACTGCTTTGTAAAGTATAAAATATTTCTCATTTTTACATCTCCTTACGGTATCTCGTTTTCCTCCAAGCCCATAAAACTGGCCGCAAAGGAAAATACAAAACATGCAATTGTTTTGGTAGTGGTAAAGTTTCCACATCCTGAGGGTAAGGGTATAACCAGCTAAGATGAAACAGTAGCTTTTGAGAGCTTGTTTTTAACAAATATAAATATCGCTCATGATATTTTGAAACTTCTTCTGGAACGGGATCTGTATGCAAGTTAATCATATTTTCCAAGTAATATATAGCAAGCTGCGCTAACTGCGTTACCCTTCTCCCTGACATTAATACTTTTGCCTCTTCTTCTATTATAAGAGTATCTAAAAGCTCGGAAGATAAAATAAGCGCCTGACCTACTAACTGCTTGCATCCATATCTTTTCAACAGAACAGTAAGTTCTTTCCAATCTATTTCTTGCCTTACCATACGGTCAATGTCTGTTAACCATCGAAGCCTGGACCAACCATGCCTAGTCCCATGAGTCACAAGAAACATAAACAAATCCTCTCTACCTAGAAAATAGACAGGATAATTCGTAATAGGGCTCATTCTTTTTCGTCCCCACAACTCATCAAAGTTTTGTTCCTTTCCAGGGCCTGGTTGTAGACGCCAATGAATCTCCAATTTTACCTTACTCATTGGATGCATATAAGTTGTATGATGGCGTCTCCACTTCCATTCATTCATAACTGTTGGAAAATCTTCCTCTTTGACATAACCATTCTTTACAAGTATTTCATTTACTTTTTCAAGATCATCTATAGGAACAAGAGCGTCCAGATCCCCAGATGTTCTAAGAGAAATATCTCCATATAAATCTACCCCAAGAATAGGTCCTTTCAAAAATAGGAGCCGGAGCTGATTTTCGGCAAATAATTTGCTTATCTTTCCCATTTCTCCACTTAAATGAAGCATATGAAATGTATTCCTTTTAAAGTATGTACTTAACACTTGTACAACATGCGAAGGAATGAGTTGATTATCGATATTCTTCATTTTTGTATAAATGAAGGCATACATGCGATGATGCAGCGCCAATTTCAGAAATTTTTTCCAATCAATATCGATAAACCAATCTTTTGGGATTGTTTGTATCTCTTTATCTTCCTTCTTTATAATTTCAAGTAACAATTTTAGTTCTTTAGGCAAATGGCTCAAATCAAGATTACAACCGGTATCCATCTCATTCTCCTTCAAGATTTTTTTACCCTATCCTTTTTGCAAATTTACTAACAACAGTAAATCTCTTCATTTCTTCTACGCCAGTAATATAAAAGGGCCCGCTACGTAACCACGCATGGGCAATCATATTTCCTGTCTCATCTTTCGCGGTCCCCAAGTAAAGGGTGCTTTCAATTTGACGCTTCTCCAACATTTTCATTGCAGCGATAGCTTTAACAAGACATTGGCTTTCCCAAAATGTATAACGGCTCATCATATGCACTGCTTGAGAAATTTTCCTTAACGTAATCTTTTCCGACTCATCATAGCTTAAAGACGTTTCTGCCATATGAATTCCTAATATAGGAGCAGCTTTAGAAAACGGTATACTTTTAAGAATACGAGCCCAACCTAAATAAAAGAAAGCTTCTATAAGTAATAATTTTGTTCCCATATCGAACGATAAGAAAGCTTTTGCTTTATTTATGATATTCATCGATCCTACTCCTAATCTATTAAATCTGAAACATTCAGCTATAAATCAATTTTTATCCCCAACCAAGATTAATCCTTCTGCATACAAGTGATTCAAGAAAGAGAGTACTTGTTCCTGACATTCTGCCTCTTCAATCATATATCGGGACATTAATATATTGACCAATTGATTAACTGATATCAATTCATTTATTAACTCCCAAATTTCACCGCCTATCCCTCCTAAATTGTAGTATTTTCCATTATGGATGCTCATCATCACTTTTTCTCCATCCATATCACTCACTACATTTTCTTGCCCCTGTACGATAAAACTATTTAATGAAATTTTTTTGTTAGTAATCATTATTTTTCCTCCTCTTTTAAAGACTCTAGGACTGTGGATACTAAATCATGCGCCGTAAACTTTGAAATAGGGCGCCTTAATTGAAACATCTCCACCTTATTTACAATATTTGTAGAGTTCATAAAATGCCATTCCATCATCTCCAATCGTGGGATTAATGAATTTCGATATGTATGGCGTAGCAATGTACGTAACCTTTCTAGTCCTTCAATACGCTGAATTTCAACATTCTCATTTTCCGTTTTCACCAATTCAAATACACCCGCTAGCGGTAACGGCTCATTGAAAAAGCTTGACGACACTGGTACAGCATATTTGGTCTCTCTTTCAAATAAAGGCTGATAATGCGTTGTTTCCATTCCAAATTGATCAAGACTTTCTTTCCATAACTTTTGTTGTGGATAAGAGGGTGTAACAAAAGGAATATTATCCTCAGAAAGAGATACCGCAATTACATCATCACTTAAAAGTTGATATCCCTTGCTCAAGAGAGCTGATGCAAGAGTTGACTTTCCAGCTCCCGATCTTCCTACAAAAGCATATACCTTCCCATTGATGGCTATTGCACTTCCATGCAAGGGAAGTATTTTTCTTTGCATCAATAATGCGCCCATGCAAGTTCCAAGAATATAAAGCCTAATCTTATCTTGGTCAGATCCTTCCATAGGTGAAACGATAATTTTTTCTCCATTTTGAATACAAAACGTGGCTGTTTCGGGGATTTGAAACATAACTAATTCTTCTTCGACTACGAATGCTGACTTTTTGGAGGATAACTCCTTCCATAACTTGGACAAATCTGCAGTTTCGATTCTGACGTCTACTTCATTTTCATAATTGTTTAATTGAGGCAATTCCGGCAGAGGAATCTCACTTAATAGGGTTAATCCGAAGGCTTTGTAAACCACTTTCTTTACAGTATGTATCATCTTTCTCACTCCACCTAGTTGAAAAATTGATTAGAAAAAACCCTTATACCGTTGTTAAACTATATAAGGGCTGTAAAGCATATAAATCTCATTTAAATATTAGTGCATTAGCTGTGGCTAAGTGTGCCTTGCTCATCCTCATCTTCAAACACTTGGTCAACAATTCGTTTTCCAGGTCCAGCCATTGTCATGTTGATATCAAGCACTTCTAATACTGGTGATTGCCATTCTTGTTTCATAGTTTCACCTCCCTTCAAATAAATTTCTTGATAAATCGATAAACGATAAGACTGCGCATTAAAATTCTAAAATCAGGATCAAACACGTTTTCTGGCTGTGGTTCTCCTTGAATTTTCAAAATCGCACTCTTAATGATTTCCATATTAAAAAAGTTAGAAGCTACAGGATCTGTGCTAAGCTGTTTTAGTTCCTTGATAAACATTTTCCATGAAGGAATCATGCGATGAATCACATCGGCAGCCTGTATCCCTCGCACACGTTGATTCAACCTTACTTTGTCAGGAAGCAATCCCTTTGTAGATCTTCGGATAAGTGCCCGATTTAAGCCATTTTGAACAAATTGTTCGAGTGGTAGAGATAAACAAAATCGAATTACTCGTAAGTCATTCGTCGGATCATGCCCCTGCAAGCCATAGCGCAAGGAAAGTTTTGTACCACTTGTACCAGTGGTATTCCATAAATTTAACTGCTCAAAATGTTTCTGCCTTATTTCATATATGTTAGGTATAGAAGCCCCCGTTACTTTAACACCATGTTCCTCCAGTTTGTTGAATACATCAGTACGTTTTGCAAGTTCTGGATTGACTAACGTCGGCAACTCATATTGCTGTTGTGGAGAGAACATGTTATTTATAGATGGATATGCCTTCTGTCCTACGACTTTCAGTATTCGTGACTTTTTGACTCCAATACTTTTACCGTATAAGTCGATTTCATGATAAAGTTGGAACCATTTGAACTTTTTAAGTAAAACTGCATAATAATCTAGAGCTGGTCCCCAAGAGATGGTAAAATTCCCCCTCGCTCCATTTAAGAGCACTCCAACTCCTTGTTGCTGGGCTTTTTCATAAATTCCCTTTACCCAAATAGAATTTTCAAAGAATTTATAGGGCATTTCCATAATATCAAGCCAATCATCAATTTCAGAGAATGAATTTCTCCCTGGGAAATTCAAATAATGATCCGTAATATTCCCTACATGCTGTACTGTAGATTGGATAAACGGCTTCTCATCTGCAACCATATGACTACGAGTCCAATCAATAAATCCTTCTGCAGGTACAGAGCTGTATGTATATAATTTTTTATTTTCCTTTTGCAAGGCTCTTGCAGCAAAGCTAGCAACAGCACCTGAATCTAATCCTCCACTTAAATGGGAACCAACATTACGGTGCGTACGCAATCTTGATGTCACTGCACTTTCAAATACGTCCCGAAATGCCTCTTCATACTCTTGATTTGATTTGAGATGCAACTTCTCTCCTACAAATAACACGTCATATTTCGAAATACTAACTTTTCCATCGACTACAGAAATAGTATGAGAAGGAGGTACTTGTTCTATATTTTTATGGACTGTAGAAAAAGCATCTATCGTATCAAGCATATTAGGTATCGCTAAATATTCAGCTAACCACTGCTCATTTAAATCCTTCCCGACGTAAGGTAAGGAAAATAGTGGTCCTATGCTGGTACAAAAGGCAAATCGATTTTGATTACGGAAGAAGTAAAATGTTCTGCTTCCCGAAAAATCACGCGCACCGAAAAGTAAGCGTTTTCTTTCATCCCAAATCATAAAAGCAAAATCGCCAATCAAATATTTCGGCGCATTTTCCCCCCACTTTTGATAAGCCAATAAAATCAGCTTACTGTCAGGCATCTCCCTTCTAAGTGCCTGTTCCACTTGTAATCTATCAAATAATTCATCGCGATTATCAATAATAGCATCAGCCGTTATGACCAATTGCTTTTCATAATCATAATAAGGTAATTGTTCGTTGATAGATTGGGGTGTTATCCATTTCATATGGGCACCCAAAAAAATATTTTCCTTGTGCCACGTATTGGTACTATCGGCTGGATAACGAGATAAAGCTGACATGATTCCATTGCTATGCTCAAACGGTATGGGTTCCCTATTTAAATGATAAATTCCAGCTATTGCGCTCATTTCTTTCCTCCCGCTACGAAACAAGTAAGGGCAAACCCGATAAATAAGATAATTACCTGATATATCAATAAAACGTTATTTATATACCAGAAAAATCCTTTCTCAAACTACCGTGTTTCCGCATAACAGATTTTAAAGTTGAAATTTTCAGGCTATCTACCTTATAAATAAACCCTCGCCTTCTAATTTTGATATTCAAAAAAAGAACAAGGGTATAATTTTCTTATTTTCGCTAAAAAGTATTATGTATTTGTTTGTTGATTCAAATAAAAATAGATAAATTTAATATATCAATAAAGTATTTATATTCTTTATAAAGAATATAAACCCAGGTTATCATTTCACTATTGTATTGTCAAGTATCTATATACTCCAAATATTAAATGTTAACCCCTCTTTTTTGGATAATTAAAAAATGAATAATAAAATTATATCTTGCAAATAAATGGATTTATCTCCATATTTTTTCATTTTTTTGATATTAACATAATTTTTGTGCTATGATATTTTATATAGTTTAGTATAAACATGCTAATTAAAAAACATATTTTATATTCCTCTGCTGCTTTAATAGAAGCAGCCATGTTATTCAACATAGCTGTTTCTTTATAATTGAACAAAAGGCAAGTAACTTTTTATAGTTATACCATTTTTACTAAGGAGGTCATATAATATGCGTTCACCATTGATAATGCTAACCAAAAACATAATTCGTATTTACCACAAAATTATGTACGCTTACTATTTCGCTCTCTATAGGGATTGCCTTGACTTTCATTCAAAAGAGGTTTATTTCCACAAAATGAAATTTCACAAAAACCGAACTAAATTAGATATTGAATCCTCCTAGTCCATTAACCTATATCCTATTAAAATTCTCTTATTGTTTCTTTTTATATACCAACATTTATTGTCAACGCATTTTTGATACATGTAATAACTCTTGTCTGATCTTTTTCTGTCATACCTGATCCAGATGGAAGACAGAATCCAGTTTCAAATAATTTTCTAGCAATATCTTCGCAATCACTATGAGGGTAATAAGTTGTTCCCTTAAATAGGGGTTGCATGTGAAGAGGCTTCCAAACAGGGCGTGCCTCAATATTTTCATTTTCCAGGTGTTTCAGTAATTCCTGAATCGATACTCCTGTTTTTTCTTCATCTATAGTAAGAACTGTAAGCCATCGATTTGAATAAGTATCCTCTAACTCAGGCATAAACTGTACACCTGGAATATGAGATAATTCTTGATAGTATCTATCAAATATTTTTCTTCTTGCCTGTACCCTATCTTGGAGGATTTGCAACTGTGCTCTACCTATACCTGCCAAAACATTACTCATTCGATAGTTATATCCTATTACACTGTGTTGATAATGTGGAGCAGGATCTCTTGCCTGAGTAGCTAAAAACCTTGCTTTTCTTAATGCCTCAACATCATTAGATACAAGCATTCCTCCACCTGAGGTTGTAATGATTTTATTTCCGTTAAACGAATAAATCCCAAACTTCCCAAATGTTCCACTCGCCTTACCTTTGTAGTAAGAGCCAAGTGATTCTGCTGCGTCCTCAATTATTGGAACTTCATATTTATTACATAATGAGAGAATTTCATCCATTTTAGCACTTTGTCCATATAGATTTACAACAATTACCGCTTTTGGGAGCATTCCCCTTTCATTTGCATCATGCAATGCACATTCTAAAGCTTGTGGTGACATATTCCATGTTTCAGGCTCTGAATCAATAAACACCGGTGTAGCACCTAAATATAAAATTGGATTTGCACTTGCTATAAAAGTAAGACTTGAACAAAATATCGTATCACCATCTTCTACATCCAATAAACGCAGCGCTAAATGAATAGCAGAGGTTCCTGAACTAACTGCAGCTGCATCACGAACTCCCACGTGAGATGAAAGCTCGCTTTCAAATGCATCCACATTTGGACCAAGTGGAGCGATCCAATTCATATCAAATGCTTCTTTTATATATTTTTGTTCATTACCGCTCATATGTGGGGCGGAGAGATAGATTCTTGTTTTTTCCTGTGAATATACCACTTTAAACACCATCCTACAGTTCTTTTTTTATTACTCTAGCTGGAACGCCCACTGCTGTACAATTTGCTGCAATATCACAGGTTACTGTTGCCCCGGCACCGATAATGGACCAGTCACCAATTGTAATATTGGGAATTACATTAGCTCCTACTCCTATATGTACTCCTGTTCCTACAGTAACAGATCCCGTAAGCACAGCATTGGGGGAAATATGTGCAAAATCTTTTACCCTATTATCATGTTCAATAATAGCGCCTGAATTGACAATAACGTGATTCCCAATTTCAACATCTGCATTAACAATTGCACCTGGCATAATAACCGTACCAGCTCCAATCTTTGCACTTAAACTAACGATAGCTTGCTTATGTATAAGCGTCACATAACGATGACTGGGAATCTCTAACTGCTCCATAATTCGTTTTCGTGTTCTGTTATTTCCTATAGCTACCACGAACCTTACATCTGTATGTTCATTCATTAATTTTCTAGCTGCAGAAATAGGTCCAAAATATACGCCATCCTCAACTCTTAATTGTTCATACATATCATCTAATCGACCAATAATTTCATAATTCCCATATGATGATAGTATAATATCTTGGATAACCTTACTATGACCACCTGCCCCAATCATGATTATTTGCATTCATTTCACCTCCTCAAAAGTCCTTAGTACCAGTAAATTTCTCAATAGTTACATGCCCAACTTGGTTAATGCCTTCCGATTTAGATACCTTCTTCACCGTCAATAACAAAATTTTCATATCAAGAAAAAAAGTACGATTTTTCACATACCACACATCAAAATCGAATTTTTCTTCCCATGAAATTGCGTTTCTTCCATTCACTTGAGCCCACCCTGTAATTCCTGGTCTTACATTGTGCCGCCTAGCCTGTTCTTCTGTATATAGCTCCAAATATTCCATCAATAATGGTCTAGGACCCACCAAACTTAAATCCCCTTTTATAACATTAACTAACTGTGGCAACTCATCCAAACTATATTTTCTAAGAAATTTACCGAACTTAGTAAGTCTTACATTATCAGGCAGCATATTCCCCTCGCTATCTGTCTCATCAGTCATAGTTCTAAACTTATACAGAAAAAAAGGCTTACCATGTAATCCTGGACGTTGTTGCTTAAATAGGATAGGGGAACCTAGCTTAACTCTAACTAAAACTGCTACTATTATAATAAGAAATGAAAACAACATCGATAATGACAAAGAAACGAATAAATCAAAAAGCCTTTTCATAAGTAATTATACTCCTATCGAAAATTTTTTGAGGCGCTTCCTACAGAACGAGGCTATAACCTTCCAACTACCTTTAGGGGATTCTTCTAATTCAACCATACTCTTGTATAAAATGAAATCAATTCGCAACTTACATTCTGCTATGAACTTCATTCAGTATGTTATAAATACATTTCCCCGTTCCCTGAAGATCAGACGCCTAAACTCAATAATAAAATCGCTATATTTTTATACAAATATAGCGGTTTTTTTCTTTCCATATTCAGTTGATGATAGTATTATCTATCAATCTAGTGGCCGTGCTTATATCACTAGATACATTATTGAATACACATTTGACTACAGTCATCGCCTTTTCCCTAGTTAACCAATGTAAACTAAGAAGAGTGTCTTCTAAATAGCTGTGCGTAATGATAGAAACAGCAGGATTATCAGTCTTCCTAATAACAGAATTTAGAAATGTGTTACAACTATGAACAATATTCCCTTCGAAGTTTATACCAACATTTTGAAACAAACAATTATCCGCATTAATTTTTCGCGTATATTGGGCATTATTGGAACCAAAAGATATATCCCCACCTATTCTGCTTGTTTTTGCTCTTATAAATTTACCGTTACTAAGGTTACAACATTCCAAATCTGCGGCCCCTTCTATTAAAATGAGACCTTCTATAGCAATAGGGCGACCACCATAATTAGCAGGTGGCTTAATATTAACATCATAATTCTTGACGGTAATATTCTTAATGACTCCACCTGTCAAAAGCACTGAAAAGTTTTGTGTTACCGCATTATCACTTCGCCACTCTCTTTCAACTGTGATGTCCGAAATATAGCATCTGCCATAATCATACCTGCTTATATTAAATCCGACTTTTCCAGCGTCAGTTATCACCACTGGTGGCCCATTCAATGTTTCAGATACTCGAAAACTTGTTGCCGTTACGTTAATCGTATAGTAGAGTTTATCCACACTAATTCCAGTAGGCACTTTGCCAACCCATTGTTCAAAACATATTTTCGCACCATTCCCCATTCCATGTGGAGTACTATAGGAAAACATTCCATTGGCGACATTTACAGTAGGGCTGCCAAAATATCCATAGATGCTTGAACCGTAAAATAAACCATTTTTTATCTGGCAATTTTGAATGACGGCTCCTCGGATATCCTGCAGTTTGATATTACCGTTATTACATATAGCTCCATTGACAAAATTATCCCCTTTCACAACGAGTTCACATCCAATGAAAGTGTTGTGAATGTATTTGACATACCAGTTATTCTGATAAGAACTAATTCCCCCTATGTTATATCCTTCAAATATATTATTTTCCAAAACTATATGAATGCCGTCTGCATTTACAAAATGTCCACGAGCATTATTAGAAATATAGTTATTATAAATATAAATTCTAGTATTCAATTCAAACCCCGATTGATTCAGTTCAGGTCGCCATGTCGGTATGTTACTTTCAGACCACATGGATTCGATATCTATTCCGAACATCGGGGCAACGCCATCGGTTGTAATGCCGTCATCAGCTTTACCAATTGAATAAATTTTATTTTCAAAAATATAAGTGTCATTTGAACCACCGAGAGTAATCCCTTGCCTTCTGCAGTTATGAATATCACAGTTATGAATGTAAATATGCGAACCCATCTGTTCCTGTGTATAATCAGCTGGATTAATCTTATATTCTAACCAGCCTGTTGAAATGGCATCCCCTGTACAATTGCTTATTTCTACACAATCTATCTCCACAAAGTTTGAGCCCCTTATTTCTATTCCTTGTCCCCACTCATGAGTGTAATTCTGGCTGTCCACTTTTGCATTTATTTTTGCAATTTGGGCATCGCTTAAAGGTGAAGACGTAATATCAATAACAAAAATCATTTTATTAGCATCTTCTATTGGAGCGAACCAACCTCTCCCAGTCGAAGATGCAGGAGCAAATTGACCGTTTGTTCTAGAACCGACTAGCGTGCCAATTGCAACAGTATCTTTATATTGATAAAAACTGTATGCTGTGGTGTTTATTCCAGAGATAGACCATAGCCTAAAAGCTTTAAGGAGCCCAGGATTCTCATATCTGTCCACTATTTCACTACGGATAAAATTGGGATTATTATTCAATGAACCGTCAGTATTCACTCCTCCTCTTACAAATTTCACACCTATTTCGTAAATATGTGTTTTTTTATCTCCGACTATTTTCCCACCAGAAATTTTCACATTTTTAACTCCCTTAATATCAAATACTCGATACCAGGGTGACGAATTAGTTTCCAGTTGTAAGACACACTCTCCCGACATTTCAAAATGTAAACCGCTTGGTATGGCAATACACGAGAATGATGTATTGTCAATTTTCAACTTATATATGCCGCTCGGTAGTATAACATGATTGTATCCTTGGGACTTAGCCCAAACCAAAGCATCATTTATCCCCTTTGTAGTGGCAACAGAATTGGTACCATCGTTTTTAATATTCCATCTTACCAATTCTAATATATATGAATTTGAAACGTCCTCTGCATTTGAAACTGGTACCTTTTTTGGAGACCAGTGTGCTTTTGGGCCATCATAAGTTAATACATCACCATGAGTAGGAGATGCTGTTGTTACATCTACATCATTAAGGTC
The DNA here is from genome assembly GCF_002584535.1 of Bacillus cereus. Classification (GTDB taxonomy): domain Bacteria; phylum Bacillota; class Bacilli; order Bacillales; family Bacillaceae_G; genus Bacillus_A; species Bacillus_A arachidis. Next base: position 54,846 of record NZ_NUOT01000005.1, on the reverse strand, counting down.
CCCAAGATTCGCATTTAAGTTTACGTCCATATTCCCACTTCCTTTTTTCTATATATTATGCTTCTATAGCTTAAATAGATTGGGTATATGAACTCTAACAATAAAAAGGATCCTTTCATTCCATAGCTTATAGCTCTTGAATTTTCCCCTTAAAACACGTGTTAATAGCATATAATAACACTTTGATTCGAATTAGGAGGGAATCCCCTTATTTAACTTAAATTTTTTTAATAACTTTTGTGAAATCCCTCTAATAATCCCAAATAAATATTTAAATTCCGTTGTTTTATGAAAAATCAATATATAAATCACATTAGGAACTATGATACATATGATTCCCTTTAACAATAACTCCAAGAAATTGCTTGATAACGTGAAATTGCTCGCAAAACTTGTAATAAAATACGTTCCTATACCTATTGCTGCGTAGTAGGCGTATTTTAAGAAATAATCCATTACAGGCCTATTAAATACATTTTTGTATACTAAATAAGGGGTAAGCCAGAAAGGAACAGTAATCACACTTACAAGGGTACCAAGAAATACACCCATTATCCCCAGATATTTAACTAGTACGATAGAAAAAGCTAGGTTGACAGCAGCTTGAAACAAAGGTGCATATCTATCCTCATGAAAAACACCCGCTGTAGTTTTCACAGTTGTTATGGAGTTCCTCATGCCTCTTTCATAAAAAATAATTACTAATACAAACAACACACTTTTACTCATAAGATACTCTGATCCAATCCATAAAGTGATAAAGGGCTCCATTATAATACATAATAATATAGAGAAGAATGAGTATAACCAAAAATTCAAAAGCATATAGACCTTATACACACTATAAACCTTCTCTATACTTTCTTTTGCTACTAAATTCCCTACACTATGGTATGTATTATTAAAAATTTGATAAGTAAAATTCCTACAAATGTCTATTAACATACTGTAGTTAGAATACAGTCCAACTGCTGCTACACTAATAAATGAAGATATGATAATGTTATCGGTACCTAATACTAAGTAATTTCCTATGTTTTGCAACACAATTGCTTTCACATTCTTAACAATTTTATCTTTAGTTTCAGCATCTAATACACCCGAAACTTTATCTTTTAAAAACGGGTACATCCTGTTGACTATGATTGCCAAAGCAATGCTAGTAGTAACTGTTATCATACTGTCGATAACTAAATATAAAATATAATTTTTTGTAAAGTGAAGTATTCCAATTTTGAGACAAGCAGATACAATTGAAGATATGGAATATATTCCTGTTACAATATAGCCCTTCTGAGAAACACTTAAAAACGAATTCTTATGCATGTACAGATAAGGAGCAACTGTATTGAATAAAAATATAAGGTAAATCCAATGAATATTTTCAACATTCGAATCTTTAATAAAGTATCCAAGAAACGGCATTAAGGACAAACCGAGTAACAAGACAATCAAGGCAATTACCATATATGCTTTCCGATACAATCTCATAAGTATGTTGATTTTTTCTTGATCATTTTCTGCGACCGGCTTATAAAGACTGTACATTATACTAGCACCTATTCCTGCCTCCGCTAACGAAAGCATAGAAAGTATATTAGTAAGAAATCCATTTATACCTAGATATTCAATGCCCAGATTATTGATAAATACGGTTCTTGAAATAAAGCTTAAAGATGTGACAATGATTTGATTTCCGATTCCAGCAGATATATTAATTAGGGAATTTTTTACTCTCATATTAAAACCTTCTTGATATAGATTTTTTACATGTAGCCAACAAGATAGCTGATATTAAAGTAAACGAATGAATCCCCAAATGCTCTGCAGCTTTCTTTACATTTAAATTAGACTTAACAAAATCATAATATAAATTATAATAGGATAATTTCCCTTTCAGGCCACACTTATAAAATTCAATTTGCTGATTTATGTAATATGCGGTACCTTTCGGACTTTTAGCAAATATATCCCTCATATTTTTTGTTAAACCATCTTCTAAATAATTACATATATATATTGTCTTATTAAACCATCTTATTTTATAACCTTCATAAGCCATCCGATTCCATACCGTAGCCTCTGTCATAAATTTTTCCCCTTCAAACTCATGAAACTTGTATTTCCTTAGTATATCGGTATAAAAGGCTTCAGCTTTATCTCCTGTTATATTGTATTTATTCCGTTCAAGTGAAGTTGCATCAACATATTCACCTTTAAACGTTGTTCCTAAAAAATCCTTACTGCTCCCTCCCCTATTACCAGAAACACCACAAAATAATTTTTTATCCTCCAAACTATTTTCCCATTCTACTATACTTTCTAATGCATCCTCCGTAACATGATCATCGGAATCTACGATAAAAAACATTTCTCCTTCAGCCAAATCAACACCCTTGTTAATTGCTCTATGTTTTCCTCCATTTTCAACTTTATAGTATCGTATGGAAAATGAATTTTCTTCTAATTTCCACACTTTAAATAATTCCTCTGTATTATCACTTGATCCATCATCAATGACTAACCATTCAAAATTTCTATACGTTTGCTCCTGTAATGATCTGTATAATTTCTCTATAATATATCCTCTGTTATACGTTGGGGTGAATACTGTTATTCTCATTTATAATCATCCTTTGTATGAACCTTGCTTACTTCTCATATAATCTATTACTTTCACCTTTTTATTTCATTTTCCCATAAAAAAAGCACCACAGATTTTACTCTACTGGCGGGAAATCATGTCTTACTTCATTCAACCAAAATTATTAACTTCCTAACATATCCATCTAATTTATAAAAACCTATCTTATACATTATTTATACTTAATTTTTATTTAAATATAAATTAATGCTCCTCATACAAAATCCTTGGGTAAAAGGCAGAATATTAAACAATGTAGAATATACTCCTATATCCTTTGTATCTCCTTGGGAAAATTCAACTGCTCCATCTTTTCTTGTAACTTGCATTAAATAATGCATAGCTCTCTCTACACTATCCATGCATTCACTTGAAATTTCATCTATCTTTGAAGCATTTAACATAAACCATCCAAGTGTAGCTGTAGCAGAAGAATCAGGCCTACTCTCATTTCTAGTTACAGTCCAATTCCAACTTCCATTATCTTGTTGAAAACTCATTGCAGTTTTCGCAAACCTTTTAACACTCTCCTCAAGTGATAATTTATATTTACTATCTTGGGGCAATTCATTCCAAGCATCTATAAGACCAATAGCAAACCAACCAAGACCTCTTCCCCATCCATATAATCCAAGAGGGACTTTATTCTCTATCTTGTAGACATGACATGGTAGCGAATGTTTATGTAACATTCCGTACTTTTCATACTCCCTAATTTGTTTCACTGCTAAATCTATACATTCTTCCTCGTTATATCTAGTACCATAACAAACTAAAAAGGGGCATATAAATCCTATAGTATCTACATATCTGTAGCTCTTCATAAACTTCCTATATTCTACTGTGCCGTCTTCACCTATATGATCTTTAATCATTTCCCATGTATAATCTAATGCCTTTTTATATTTGTTTATGTCGATATGATCCAACTTCATAATAGCGTAAGCGAGTATAGCTCCATCTATATGCTTAGGTTTTTCTAGCCATTGACCACTACTATCAAATTTTGAATTCAAAAATTTTTCAATCTCATATTTCATTTCCTTATCATCATTATGTCTTAAATACTCAGATAAACCTAATACTAATGATGCTTCTTGCCAATGTTGTATCGTACTTTTCGTATAATTTCCTTTCAGCATATCTAATACAACTAATCTTGTATTGTCTGTTACTTTTATTTTTGGTGTGTTTAGTAACCACTTAGACCCTTTTTTCGTTATAGTGTTATTCCATATGGATTTATCCTCATATCTCCCCATATGAATTCTCAGTACCCAATCTTTTATTACAGGTACTACATCTATGGTAATAATCATTAGAATAATAAAAACTACAATGCAACTCAAAATTTGAAATATCATCTTTATATTGCCCTTTCAATGTAAAAATAATTTAAATACTTATTTAACATATCCAACAGTACTACCTAATGCTTCTGACATTTTGGTACACATATCTAGCGTGATATTCTCACCTATTGTCCAGCTTTTATCATAACGATGTGCTGTCTCTAGATTTAATTTGTGCCTATTGATATAATCTTTTGTTTTCCCTATAATTTCCGCTGGATTTCCCCCAACAATGTACCCTTCTGGAACTGATTTTGTTACTACACTTCCCACAGCCACAATAGCATTTTTCCCTATTGTAATCCCAGGCATAATTAAGGCCCTTGCTCTTACAAATACATTGTCTTCTATTTTTATTTTCGCTATTTTTGTATAATCTAAATATCGTTTCGTACTGGCGTCATGTGCAAGGAGATATACTTGGGGGCAAATGTAACATTATCACCTATTTCTATTAGCCAACAATGAGCATAGTCAATTGTACTTCCAGCTAATCCACTACAATTTTTCCCTATCTTCATAACTCTTTGCACACACGCTTCTATTGTTAAATCTTCAAGGGATACAATTCCTAATTTCACCATTGAGGATTTTTTTACCCGACTTAACATAATGACCTCCAATGGATGTATTATTTAACTTATTTTTAAATGCTATATTTAACCATTTATTAAGTTATACAAATGATCCACTTCATCTTCTGTCCCCAATTCTTCTTTCTTGAGATTATCGATAAACTTACTTCTTAACTTTTCTTCTTTTATTAATAACTCAAGATGATTTGCCACTGACATAGGGGTCATCTCTGCAATTACTCCATTGATATTATTTCTTATATGATTATTAGCTGTCTCAAAATTAGTAATTAATATTGGCTTTGCCAGTATTTTTGCCTCATCTATAGAAATAGATTTACCTTCATATCTAGATGTTTGCATATATATATCTGCTTGTTTTATGTATGGATATGGATTTTCTTTTACACCTAATAATTTTACTCTTTTCTCCAGTTTTTCTTCCTTTATAATTCTTTTAAGTTCTTCTCTTACGTTGCCTTCTCCAATCAAATACCATGTAAGGTCGTACCCTTTTTTTATGAGTATATTAAATGCTTCTAAAGAGATATCTAATCCCTTTTCTTTAGCCAATCTTCCTACCGAAATTAATGATATACTTCTATCGTTCTCTTCTTTAAAATCAACTTTCTCTAATGACATTTTCCTTATCATTCTGGAAGAAACTATATTATGTATACACCCAATTTTTTTTTCATGTTCAGGAAAATTCTCTTTTAAAATATTTACTAGCTCTTCTGATACAGTCACTATATGATCCAGTTTACCAAAATAAAATTTTTCTTTGCTATAATCAATCCCTAATTTGTTATAATCCGTGTGTATCCATCCAATCTTTTTTTTTGCTTTTACCTTGTCTACACAGAAATATATAGGGTTTTTTTCCTGGAATCCTATAGCTACATCGTATTCCTCATTGATTTTACCTATCGAGTTTGACATATATTTCCATATTTTTTGTTCAATTATAGCCCCATTTGTTTCTGTCTTAGCCAGATAACCTAATACCCCTCTAGAAAATATCGTTTTAAAATCTCCTATTTTTATTAATTCTGTAAAAGACTTTTTTATGGGCATATCAAAATATTTATATTTTATCGGTTCTGGTAATACAGTGACTTCTTTTGGTAACTTATTTATAAATATTCCTTCATGCTTAAATAAAAATAAATCTACTTTGTATTTAGAATAATCTATAACTTCCAATAAAGAAATTAGGGCTTTTTCAGCCCCACCACAATTTAGATTATTCATTATAAATAATATATTTTTTTTCATGAACTTCACCCATTATAGAATTTCATATAACTTATATATTTCTTCTTCCGTTCCTAATTTCTCTTTCGAAAGGTTACTTACTAATGTTTTCTTTAGTTTTATATCTTTTATAAGTCTCTCAATTCCTTCTGCAATAGCCTCTGGTTTCATGTCTACAATTAATCCATTTATCTCGTTGTCAATTTGATCTTTCGCAGTACTAAAATCAGTAACAAGTATAGGCTTATTCAATATTTTTGCCTCATCAATTGCTATAGATTTCCCTTCAAATTTAGATGTCTGTGCATAAATATCTGCTTGTTTTATATACGGGTAAGGATTAGATTTTAACCCTAACAATTTGAAATTATTTTCTAATTTATTTGCTTTTATCAAATTAGTCAGTTGTTCTCTTTCTTCCCCCTCACCTATAATATTCCACTTTATTTTGTATCCTTTATCTATTAATTTCTTACAGGATTCTATAGCCATTTCAAAGCCTTTTTGATAGTGCAACCTACCTATCGAAAGGATAATAATTTCATTATCTTGCTTAACATAAACATCCTTATTTTCTTGATTAGCCATTTTATGTATCATTGTCGGTGATACAATATTGTAAATAACACTTATTTCATCTTTTTGATTAGGAAATCTATTTTTTAGAATGTTGGCACACTCTTCCGATACTGTAACTATATTGTTTAGCTTTTTGAAGTACAAAACATCAAAGTTCGAATCCATTCCTAATTTATTATAATCAATGTGTACCCATCCTATTTTTTTATGTGCTTTCACCTTATCTACACAAAAATATGTAGCGGTTTTTTCTAAGAACCCTATAGTAGCATCATACTGTTTCTCAATTTCATTTAAAGACTTAGCAATATATTTCCAGCTGCATTGTTCCTTTATCGATGTATTTTTTCCTATTCTATTCTTCATAGTGAACATACATCTATTATATGCTAGTGATATTTCTCCTTTTAATAAAAATGCTTTGACCGATTTAAACAAAGGTAAAGTAAACGTCTTATATGCTTCTGGTATAGGCAAAATTTGTACATCTTTTGGTACAAATTCCATAAATATACCTTCATGGTTAAACAAAAATAAATCCACATTATATAACTGATAATCTATTTGGGATAGTAAATTTACCAGACTTTTTTCTCCACCACCAGCAGATAGACTAGGCATAACAAATAATAAATTTTTTTTCATAATATAACCTCGATTTACTTAGCTAATTCTTGTAAGTATTCTACCGCTTTATATGACATTCTTTTAATATTAGGCATAGTTTGCTCTAGTTTTCGTTTTAATTGATCTTCTTCTCTTACCATCTCATCGAATTTAGCTTTTAATTTATTACTATTAGATATTTCTTCTATATTTAAGACTAATTTCTCTTCTCCAAATAAGTCTTTAGCTATTCCCTTCGATTTTATACTGTATCCCAATACCATAGTTGGAACACAGTTTGAGTAAGCCGCTATCGTGGCATGTGTTCTAGCTCCTATAAAGAATCGCATCCTAGCTATATAGCCTTTATATTGTATTGCATTTAAATTGTTTGGTAATATAATTACCCTACCTGTATTTTTAAATTCCTCATAATATGTATGCAGAACCTCATAATCATTATTCCCATCCTGCATAACATGCGGTGTGAGGGCAATTGTTGAATCTGTAGTATCTAGTATATGATTAATTAAATCTCTTACCGCAACTTGTGAATCCTTATTTCTATTCCATACAAGTGGACTAAAATTAAGACCTATTGTATTTTCCTCTTGCCATCCTTTAGGTAATTCCAACTCTTCTTTCTCCATGGTAAATGCAGGATCTGCACACAATTTAACATTATTCAGTCCCTTGTTTTTCAACATATTATAGGTAAGAGTTTCACGAGCTAATATTAAATCAAACTGTTTTAAGTCACCTAACTTTCTCTCCGACATATCCTCTTCACCTATAGAACATCCCCATAACACTAACTTCTTTCCTGCTGCTTTTACTTTTTTATCTATTTCATACAATGCAGGCTGCTCCCCGTAACAATAATTATCTCCGCCTATAGATAAGCATACATCCATATTCTTTATATGTTTAATTATATTATCTTCCATTTTAGCTATTGCATAAGATTCATCATTAAACATTTTTACTTTAAGTAAAGCCATCCACCAATCATATGAGTACTTTGCTATACTCTTAGTAGAACCATCATATATTCCATCTAACTTTGTTATAATCCTATCTGTTTCAGGCTTACTTGATATCAAATATATCTTTGCTTCATCTACCTCTTCTTTTATGATATTAGTAGAGGAACGAACAATAGCCTCACACCCTCTATTCAGACTTCCGCCATGGGCAAACATCATGATTTTCATACTTAAACTCCCTCACTATTATTTATTTCTAAATCTACTGTAGGCTGTGACGCAATATAACCCAACCGTTGATTGTCTCTTTATTAAATTTATTATTAGCCGCTCATATCTTCCTAGCTTGCTATAAATTTCACTATAATATATAGGTAGTGCCTCTCTCACATGTTTATTTCGTATCATACTTTTTACGTATTTATACCGCTTACTGAAACTTACATCTTTAGACGGTGTAAAATAAACGTGTATATAGGACATTACACTATTAATAAACTTTATTGATTTTAATTGATCTATTTTTACTTTATTAAATTTATCAGTATATATTTTAGGCAATTCCATAGTATATACTTCTACAGCCCTCTGAAAGTAATCTCTTTTCGATATATTTCTAGTAGCACTACCAGCTACTTCCCTATAATGATAACCTGCATAATTGATATATTTCATACGGGTTGCAACACTAAAGAATTCAACGTTAAACATTCCATCTTCCCCCAATGCAATTCCATTTGGAAATTTAACGTCATTTTCCTTGATTACATTATTTCGATAAATCTTATTTACAACGGTATTCAAGTTATCTGCCTTCAGAAAATAAGGTAATAATTCTCGATCTATATAATCCCTTTTGAGAACAGTATCTATAGGAAATGGATATTTTGTAGTTACCTTATGCCCTTCTGTTTCACTCTCGAAATTTGATATAACTACATCACAATTACTTTCTTTTACCGAATTATATAACACCCTATACATATCTCTTTTTACAGAATCATCAGCATCAACAAATCCAACATATTCCCCAACCGCTAAATGTAAGCCCCTATTTCTAGCAACACTTACACCTTGATTTCTTTGATTGATAAGTATAATCCGGTCATCTAATTCCTTATACTTCTCAATTATTTCTCTGCTGTTATCTGTTGAACCATCATTAATAAATATAAACTCACACTCTTGAAGTGTTTGATTTAAAAGTGACTCTATGCACTGAGTGATATATTTTTCTACGTTATAAACTGGTATTATTACACTTACTTTTTGGCTCATGCCTAATCACACCTTTATGGGAAATCTCTTACGCCACTATCATAAATACACCTCTATTATTATCCCCTATACTTGATGTATGAATTGGTTAGGCGCTTATAAAGTGGAACTTTAATCATTGAGGATTTTCTTCATCCCCCAATGATTATTAGTTGAACCAATCGGGTTTTTACGGGCCGTTGATCTCCCACCTAACTTCTTTGTTTTTGCCGAATTTTGAGGTGGGGGTCTTACTGCCCGTTAATGCGGGATAATTTTATATAACTTATTTAATTCAGCGTTATTACTATAATCTCGATCTCGCAAATTATTGATTAATGTTTTCCTTAGCTCATCATCTCTATATAAATTTTCGATACCTTCGACTAACCCCTCTACACTTGAATCACATATAACGCCTTCAATTCCATCATCCAATTGACTGGCCGCAGTAGGATAATTAGTTATCAATATAGGCTTTTCAAGGATTTTAGCTTCCGTAACCGTAACTGCCTTTCCCTCATATCTGGACGGTTGAACGTATAAATCACATAACTTCATATACGGATATGGATTAGTTTGTTTGCCTAATAGTATAAAACTGTCTTCTAACTGTTGTTCCATTATCAGTTCTTTAAGGATAGATTCATCCGATCCGTATCCTATCACATACCATTTTATATTGTTTAATCCTTTATTATGTAATGCTTTAAGAGCTTGTATAGCAACATCAAACCCTTTCGCATATGACAACCTTCCAACCGATAAAATATTAAAGGTATCGTTATTTTTTTTATTAAAATTCACAATGCTTTCAGCCATATTTCGAATAAATTGGGGTGAAGTAATATTTTCTATTTGTACAATTTTATTTTTTAGCGATGGATATACAGTTAAAAACGTCTTTGTACATTCGTCTGATATAGATGCTATGTAATCAAATTTATTCCACATAGAAAAATCAATTTTATTATCAATTTCTAGTGTGCTATAATCTGTATGAATCCAAGCAACCTTCCTATCAGCGCTGACATTATCAGCTAAAACATCGTGTGGCCATGCGTAACTAATCGCAACGTCATATTTTTTTTTCTGTTTAGGCAAAAAATATGCTGCATATTTTGACACAAGTTGCATCTGAATATATCCCGAACCTTCCTTTAACTGTCTCTTTTTTGATATTCTGCCTGCCATATACTTACTGATTATTCTTGTGATTACTGCCCCAAAATATCCTCCACGTATACATTGCACAATTGACTTCCTAAAGACGGTATATCCACCTATCTGTGGTAGTACGTTAACTTTATTAGGTACTAGATTTAAGAACTCTCCGCTATGATTAAAAATCAATAAATCTATGTTGTATGTATCATAGTCGAAGCTTTCCAACATATTAATTAGACTTCTCTCTATTCCACCTATCTCCATATCATAGATAGAGATTAAAACATTTTTTTTCATACGCTTCCTCACATTCATGTTTTGTTTTGATGTAAGTAAATGAAAGCAATCGTAGTATGTGAATTCATATGGAATAAACTTTTCATTAGCTGCTTAAACTAGTGCGATCAATACAGATATTCTCTCTTTTATTCACAAATAGCGTATTAGAAGGAATACGCCCTTTTACAACGCTTCCGGCAGCTATTACGGTATTATCGCCTATAACAGTATCCTTCAATATAACTACATTAGAACCAATCCAAACATTCTTCCCTATCTTTACTTCACCTTTTACCAGATGACCATCTGTAGGGTCTTTATAATTATGATCGTGGTCATTAATGCACACATTGGGTCCTATCTTTGTACCTCTTCCAATCGATATTCTATTTACACAGTTGATATTACAGTTATCATTAATAAACACTTTTTCTTCTATATCTAATACTCCGTCAAAATCCAGTCTCATGCTGGCATTCTTTCTTACAAATACAAACTTTCCAATATTAACTTTTGAACGCTTATTAAAGATCTCAATCTTGCTATTTGCTTGGAGAAAAAAGATTGAACACTTTATATTACGAAAATATATTACCTTATAGAAGGCACCTCTTAATGCACCAATTACATGTGAAATATTCATTAGTACAGTAAAGTACAGCCCTCTATTACGGCTTTCTGCAACTATTGTTTGAATAATTTTCTTGAATACATTAATCATGTGTATTCTCCTTAAAACCTTTTTTTCCTATTATGTACTTTCTTAGCCTAGCAATATTATTTCCACCTATTATTTTCGCTAAGATCAATTTTATATTACCCTTGATTCTTACTTTGGGCGGCAACCAACTTTTATAAAAATGATGCATTGCATATGTATTTTCAGTTATAAATTTTCTGCAATTGATATAATCATATGGAGAAAAATAAGTTTGTGGATAAAAGGCCCCCATACCGCTTATTTCTTGATATTCTCCATTTAATTTTAACCCTGCATTTTTTAGTATATTCGTTACAATAGCCACATTGGTTAATTCATCATGTTTTCCATCTTCTTTGATGAACTCTTTCCCTTCATATGAATCCAAAAATGTTTTAATTAACTTATTTCCTTTCATAGCCCCTATAGTACTTGTAGCTATATAATTTTCTTGTTCAAATCCCCAAAATGAATCATGATGAAGCATATTATCAAAAGGTTTAAATACCTCTACATCAGTATCTAAATAAATACCTCCAAACTTATAAAGAACATATACTCTTACATAATCACTTACAAATGCAAATTTTTTCGCATCATAGGCTTCTTTGACATATAGGTTACATTCTATGTCAAAATTTTTTTCATTCCACTCAATAATTTCATATTCTGGGAGGTTCCTCTTCCAGCTATCTATGCATTTTTGTACGATCTCAGGTTTCTCTCCACCACCAAACCAACAATAATGTATGATTGATGGAATTTTCCTCACGTTCTCCAATTGATACACTCTCCCCGATATGCTTAAATTTATACTTAAAAGTAGGGGTTACTTAAAAATCTATAAAGATATATATTTACTTGTATAAATGATACCTAAACTTATTACATTCTCATAAAAATAATAAATGAGATAACATAATAAAAGGCCGTAATATACAAACTTCCTATCCTTTTTAGAAAATAATACAACAATCCATGAAATTAAAATTAATTGATATAAACTGAAATAAATGGTAAATCTTGCAAATATCCAATTTTGCGTTGAAATAATCATAAACACTAAACCAATTAAAGACATGTTTACAATGTAATCACTTTTCGGAAAGACTTCTCTTAATTTTTCTCTGCCAAGATATGCAATAACTATTGGCACAGCACTAACTGCAACACGTAATACATTTGCTCCTCCCTCTGCAAAGTTCTTATAGTGTCCATACTGAGTTGATTCTAATGCCGAAAACAAAGCGGATGAGAATTGGTTAAAACCAATTACTATAATGACCGAAAAGAACAGCAATACATACGTATCCCAAGCCCAAGCCTTTCTCCTAACCAAAAAATAAATTGGGATTAAGATAAGCGCTGACTTATGAATCATAGCTGCTAAAAGTACAATTAAAATATATTTTTTCCAATTTCCATTAAAAATATATTTCGTGGCCAGAAAGACAATGGATGCTGCTAAAAATTGTCTGATTCCATTCATGGATACCAAATACATTCCACCTGTAATATATACAAATAAAGCTAATTCAAACATTCGGGAGTATTTATAAAGAGTTATTACAATTAATACATTTGTTACTAAAGCGACAAAAAATATCATGATCTGCGGATCTTTTGAGAAATGTTGCAGAAACATCTGTAAAATATCAAATCCAAAATCCCCTGAAAAATCAATATTGCTCCAACTGAATTCATTGTGGGCATAGGAATACATGTAAAAATAAGTATCACCAATATTATTTCTAAGTCCCGATACAATAACAAGAGATGCCATTGCCAAGAAACTAAGCATCTTATTTGGTTGAACCGGAACGATCCCGTTGCTCATGCTCTTTGCAGAATACCTTGCAAAAAAAGATAAAATGTAAACTACAAAAAGGTTTATCCATAATATAGTCATTCCATAACTCCTTCCACACAGCAAACAAGCAAGTAACTTAGACAAGCAAAGACACTGAAAAAATAGATATATTTATACATAAATATATCAACAGATTCATCAGCCAATGATTGCAACCTTAAACAGCAATTACCCGCACGTCTTTACCTTCTTAATGACGCTTCGAAATGGTTTTATTACTCGTATTCTGTATATAAAGATAGAGAAGAATCCCGAAAGGTATCGCCAAGAGAGTCGTGCCCTTACATGGTGATTCTTTAAGAAAAGCATAATTTCTAATCATTAGATTACTCGATACATAATGTATGGATTCTCGAAATCTCTCCTTAAAAGAAGGAGCATACTTCATAGCAACCTTCCTAAAGAATAAAAACCCACGCGGATTTTTCTTATATTGTTTAATCATGTTCATGCTTGAACCATCATCTAAATATTCCACATGGCATAAGACTTCGTTCATAATAAGTAAAGGACATTGTTGATCAATTAAAATATACTTATAACTGAGCGGACAGTACTTTTCTCCTGAAAATATAGGATATGGCAAAGATTTTTTTGTCAATTCCGAACGATAAACTAGTTTCTTATCGCCTCTAACCCCATGAAGACCATACAAACCTGATAGTGTGGAAGCCTGAATATTAGATGGCATTTTTGTTCCAATGATCTCCCCATTCTGTTTCGCATCCAAACCGACTATTCCAGCAAACTTCTTACTTCCATGTGTCTTCCAAAATGAAGCAATCTTTTCAACTGCATCTTCAGCCATATAATCATCCGAGTCTATACAAACATTTAGCTCTGTATCAATTAATTCATAAGCGGTATTGTGTGCTCCGTGCATACCTTGATTTTCTTGGTAATGATAACGAATGGGAACGACATCTTCTGCAATCCAAGTATCTATAAGTTCCTTTGTGTTATCAGTAGAGCCATCATCAATAATTAACCAAATAAAATCTTTACATTTTTGTCTCTTTAAACTTTCGTAACATAAATGAAGGGTATATGCACGATTATATGTAGGCGTAAAAATGGTTAAGAGTTGTGTCATTGCAAGCCCTCCTGCATCAAATTTTTATTATTTATAGGCATGTGCATAATAGTAATCTGTCAGCCAATTTGCCATAGTAGCCGTATCATAGCCCTTATTTTGCATGACATTTGTTGTATCCTCATGCTCTAATGATGAGGAAAGAATTGAATCTGCCCATAATTCCGTTGAACTCTTTAAGCTCATGAATTTCATTCGACCAGTCAAGTTAGATTCACTAGTAATTGCATCAGACACCACACAATTTAAACCAGCAGCCTGTGCTTCCACTAGTACAACTGGCAAGCCTTCAAAAAGCGATGGAAATAGAAAAACATCAAATCCTTGCATCAATTGCGGGATATCAGTTCTAGTTCCTAGAAATCTGACTTTAGAAGACAATCCTAAGTCAGCGACTTTTTTTTCAATGCTTGCACGTAGAGTACCCTCTCCTATGAGAACCAGTATGGATTCCGGGTTCTTTTTATGTACAGCATGGAAAATATCTATTAAAAATTCATGATTTTTTTGCTTATTGAATCTTCCTACATGCCCGATAACTAACGTATTATCGTTTGCTCCAATTTCTTCTCTTACCTTATTTCTGTTACTTTCGTTATATTTAAATTCTGCAGCATTCACTGCGTTATTTAGAACTTTTACTTCATTAGAGTTTGCTCTTTTCTTCCCAAACAACCATTCCCCTGCTTTTTTTGAACATGCAAAATATGCAGTCGGATTTTCTTTCATTGTGAATCGTGCATATAATCGAAAAGGAAGTTTTATGTCGATACCTAAATCACTCAAATGACTGTGAGCAATACGGCACGGAACACCTGCATTTTTTGCTGCTCTTAATACAAAACTACTGTTCTCATTGATATGGGAATGCACTACTTTATACTCAGGATTAGTAGCAAAGAACTCATTGAGCAATTTAAAGTAACGTCGATAATTTCCAGGACGTATCTGTGGCATTCGATAAATTTTTCCACCAAGCTCCTCAATTTCATCATCATAATGTCCCTTATCTGTTCTATGTACCATAAAATCAAATTGAATCTTACTGCGATCTATTCTTCGATAATAATTCATCAACATAGTTTCAAGCCCGCCACGATTCATGACGGTAACTACTTGAAGTATACGAATAGGTTTCAAGAGTACCACCCCTATCTAATCATCTTTCTGAGTGAATCTATTGCCACTAACATGAAATAATATCCTGCAGTAAATCTGTATTTTACACAAAAGTAAAACGCCTTCCAAACAATCGGAAAGTAATTCATTTCTAATTGTTTAAAAGAACGTTTTATACGATTATCATTCAGTATTTTACTTAATATATTAAATTTCGTTAATGGAGATACACGATTACTTTTACTGATTGTATTCAGACCAAGTCCGAGCGTATTAAGACAAATACGATTATTTAAAGCTAATTGGAAATTCCCTGATAGCCCCTTATCTTTTAAAAATCTCTCGATGATGTCATACAGGTTAAACCATTGGTTCATCAATTCCGATTTGTAATTAGATGTCACCGAAGCCGCATTTGTTTTCCAATAATGATAAAATGGCTCGTTTAAGAAAACAAAATGATCTATATAATAAAACACCTGTATATTAAATAATGAATCTTCATTTGTACCAATATAACTCAAATCCACAAACTGAATAGCATTTTCTTTAATAACCGCAGAACGATAAAGCTTTGACCAAACAGTGCCCCACGCATCTAAGAATTCTGGATTTCCCATTTCTTCATTTATAGGACCGATTAAACGTCTCATTACATTTGCTTTAATTTCTTCGCCTTCATAACAAATTTTTTCAGGAAGATCAAATTTCTTCTCTTTTGAATGACTTCCAAATTCACGAGTATATGTGCACATAGCAACGTCTGCTTTACCTTGAACTGCTTCCTTATACAAGGTTTCATACATTTCCACGTCTATCCAATCATCCGGATCAACAAACCCAATATATTCCCCGCTCGCAGTTTGTATACCTGCATTTCTTGCTGAAGAAACACCACCATTTTCTTTTTCAATCACTATAATCCTTTTATCTTTCTTTGCATACTCATTAAGTATATTTGCACTCTTATCTGTTGAGCCATCGTTTACCACGATGATTTCGATATCTTCAAGTGTTTGTGATATTAAGCTGTTTAAACATCTTCCTAATAAATTTTCAACATTATAGACAGGAACTATTATACTTACTTTCGGCTTCATCCGTTTCCTCCAGAATATATTTCCCATAAATAGAACTCAATTCCGATTTAACTTGAATAATCGAATATTTATGTACTTTCCGCTTACTTTCAATACCCATTTTTACAAGTAATTCCTTTGACTTGCTCATCTCTACTACTTTTAAAGCAAACACTTGAGCATCTTGATTGGAAATGATATGACCATTTACTTCATCTTCTACAAGCTCCAAATGTCCCCTATTCTCACTTGCAATTATTGGCAACCCACAAGCCATTGCCTCCATAATATTAACCGGTAAACCTTCGCGAAGACTCGATGCAACCGCAATATCGCAGGCTGGCAAAAATTTCGGGATATCATTTCGATAACCAAGAAAGTCCACCATTTCATATACGCCAATTTGTTTGGCCAAGTCCTTACAATCCTCTAGTAAGGGACCGTTTCCAGCTAATAGGAGCTTTGCGTTTGGGACAATATCTTTTATTAAAGCCAATGACCGAATCAAAAATTGTTGATTTTTATTTTTATTAAACTCAGCCGCATAGAACATTAAGAAATCATTAGGTTTATATCCCATCTCACTCCTTATACAAAGCTTTTGAATCTCATCAACTGGTTTAAAGTATTCTGTATCTACTCCCACTCCGTGAACCTGTTCAATTTTAACTGCTTTGAAACGCCGCTGAACAGCCAGATTATAATCCTCTTGATTTATTGTTATCAGGCAGTCTGTGTAATTTGCCATTATTTTTTCAATGGGATAATATAATAACCAATTTATAAGCGGGGCACCTTTACAAAAATGGAACCCGTGAGCAGTATATAAAACCTTCGTGCCATATTTCCTAGCATTTCTTGCCGCTAAACGTGTAATCACGCCCCCCATTGGTGTATGGCAATGAATAATTTTGTATCCATTTTCATCAATAATAGCTTTCAATTCTTTATAGGCCTTAATATTTTTGAACTGCAAAGGTGATCTTTGGATAGAAATTTCATACTTCTTATCCACGTAGGGAAGTTCCATGTTGCCAGCAGCAGCAACATGAACTTCCCACCCTTGTTCTTTAAACCATTTCATATACGGCAAGTGAAAAGCTTTAAAATGAAAATCAACTGTTGCACAGAATAATACTTTATTTCTCACATATATCACCCTACACTCGTTATAATCTGTCTAACCAACTTGCACATACTTCATTTTTTTAAATAATAAAATACGTATCTACGCACACGTACTCAAATTGACATTCATACTATATTTTGCAGAACTATACGACTATTTGCCAATTTCAATAGCTCTTCTCTTAATTCTGATTTTTCAATATTATGATATGTTTGAATAATTTCTTCAATTTCTTTTATGTAAAGATCAGACCTTTTACCTATATAAATTTTAGGATGAATTTGTTGCTCATGTACTTCCTCTTTTTTCAACAATTCTTCAAAAAGCTTCTCTCCAGGTCTCATTCCAGTGAACTTTATTTGTATCTCATCTAATGAATGTCCTGATAATGTAATTAAGTTTTTCGCAAGATCCACTATTTTGACAGGATCACCCATATCCAAAATGAATATCTCCCCACCTTTAGCTAATGCCCCGGCTTGTATTACAAGTTTAGATGCCTCTGGAATTGTCATAAAGTAACGAATCATTTTTGGATCAGTGACAGTCACTGGTCCTCCTTGCTTAATTTGCTTTTTGAACAGTGGTATAACACTACCACGGCTCCCCAATACATTTCCAAATCGTACAGCCACAAATTTCGTACTACTTGTTTTATCTAAGTTTTGGATTACCATTTCAGCAAGCCTTTTTGTCGCTCCCATTACACTCGTAGGATTCACAGCTTTATCTGTAGAAATCATTACAAACGTCTCAACGCCATGCCAACTTGCTGCTTTTGCTACGTTTGTTGTCCCGATCAAATTATTTTTTACCGCTTCTTCAGGATTACGTTCCATTAAGGGTACATGCTTATGTGCAGCAGCGTGATAAACAACTTGAGGATGATATTGACTCATGACTGACATCATTTTCATATCATCCTGTACATCAGCAATTTCTGTAGTAAAGATAATATCGGTGTCACTGTATAGCTCTTTTAATTCCATTTCAATAGAATAGATACTATTTTCCCCATGGCCTAATAAAACCAATTGTTTTGGATTAAATTTTGCGATTTGACGACAAATTTCAGATCCAATTGAACCACCGGCACCAGTTACCAAAATAACTTTATCAGTAATGAAACCTGAAATACTTTCAATATCTAATTCAACAGGTTCACGCCCTAATAAATCTTCTACCTGAACATCACGAAATTCATTTACTGAAACCTTCCCAGTCATTAAATCCTCTAACCTTGGGAGAATTTGTGTTTTTATTTTTGTCTTGGAACATTCTTGGAAAATCGTATTTAATGCTTTCTTGCTAAGCGACGGAATTGCTATTATGATATTATCAATATCTAATTGCTGAACAGCAGATTCAATATGTTTAACCCCTCCGATTACTGGTACCCCAAGAATATCCAATCCATGTTTCTTTATATTGTCATCGATGAAGGCAACAGGCAGTAATTCTGTTTCATTATTATTCAAAAGCTGTCGTACAACCATTGCTCCCGCAGAACCTGCCCCAATAATCATTGTTCTTTTTTTGTCGTCACCCTTTTTAATATATGCATCTCTAAATATTCGCCATAGAAAGCGTGATCCTCCAATCAGTAAAACATGAATCATCCACGTTACAACAAGCAGACGGAAATAAATATCATGGAGCAATATCTGTTGTACTACTGCTGTTGTGATAACAGAAAGTGTAACTGCTTTCAAAACAATGAATAGTTCGCCTATACTTGCATACTCCCATGCTTTTTTATATAACTTATAAATAAAAGAAAAAACATGATGGCTAAGAAGCAAGGTCAGTGCACTTACTACAATAGGCAATGTTATGACATGGAAATCAGCACTTACTAAAAAGCGACTAAAGAAAATCGTGGTTAATACAATTAAGGAATCTATTAAAATTAATAGAAACAACCTTTGATGATACGTCATAATAAGCCCCTCTCTCAATTTTTTGCAACTGATATTTTTATTTATATATACCCAACTAAAGATTTAATGAAGGAAATAAATGAATAACTAATACAAAGTTCCTGTCTACAAGATCCTTCAAAAAGACTTTCTAGACAGAAACTTCAAATAAATACGGGCATTTAACCCTCCCTCACATCACGCTCTTGACGACTAACGTCTAAGGTCTTTTAACCCACAGCATAATCGAGTGCCTCCATTGATAGCGGTAAGGAGACATCACCGTACCCTATACTTTTTTTTATAGGTGACCTTTCATTCTCTACCGAAGAATGTCCTTCCTCCTTACCCCATGGACTAAAAAGTACTGTACGAGCATCTCCCGCATAACTGATTTGAATAAATCTCTTATACCTTTTTATTCAAAATAGCTCCTAGAAACCTACTGTTGCTTAAACCTAACACTCTTTCTGCTTCAACTACTGCTTCACTAGCAGTTTTATTGCAATTTAATACCAACAATACACCATCACACTGACTAGCTAGTATACTCGTGTCTGTTACTTCCAGAAGAGGTGAAGAATCAAATAAAATAACGTCATATTGTTCGATTACTTTGTTAATTAAATCTTGCATGGATGGTAAGCTAAGCAGCTCAGCCGGATTATTAACTTCAGAACCACTTGTTAAAACATGCACATTTTTGATTTTCGTCTGAATTACCGCCTTCTCTAGCGTTGCTTTCCCCTCTAGAACATTTGTTAATCCCGATCTATTTTCTATTCCAAAAATTTTATGTAATTCTGAAGTTCTTAAATCCGCATCAATGACTAAGACCTTTTCATCCTGCTGGGCCATAGAAACCGCCAAATTTGCCACAGTAATGGTTTTCCCTTCCCCATATCCAGGAGAAGTAATTATTATAGTTCTTTTTTTATCTGCTTCAGATACAAACTGAAGATTAGTACGAATTGTTCGATATTCCTCAGCAACCTTCGAATTCGGAGCTGTATGCGCAATCAAATTACTATTATCAAGAGGACGACTTTGTTTTTTATTAAGAATCAAATGTTTTTCCTCCTACCATTACACTTTCTTTCTTACTGTTTTGATCTACTATGTTATTTTTTTTCATTTGGGAAACACTTCCCAAAATAGGGATCGGTAGTAACTTCTCAATATCACGTTCGGATTTAATTGTTTCATCAAGGGAATCTAATAAGAAAACGATCCCTATACTCAATATAAATGCGACAGCCATGGCCAGCTCTATCGTACCTGCATGATTTAAATTTATTGGTGAAGGGTTTCCTTTTTCGTTCGCTTCTGTTAAGACACGAACACCTCCAAAATTCATAACAGATTTTACTTCTTCTTTATAAACATTTGCTGTAACATTAGCAATTTGAGCAGCCTGTACTGGATTAGTATCTACAGCTGTTATAGTGATAACCTGCGATTCTTCTACCTTTCCAACATTTATCTGCCCGCTTAATGCGCCTGCTGATTTTTTCAAATTTAGTTGCTGAACTACTTTTTCTAAAACAACAGGTTCTTTAATCATCACTTTAAGTGTACTCATTGTTTCAGCATTTGCCGGAATAAGGATCCTTGCGGAAGACGAATATAAAGGCGTTTTCATAAAAAAACTGTATATCCCACCAACGAATCCGGCCAATAGTGTGATTACTGCGATAATCCAAAATCTTCTTTTTATAACATTAAACAAACTTTTTAAATTTATTTCCTTCTCCATACTTCCCCTCCACTATTATTTAATTAAAAATGAAGTTAAATATATATTGAACAACATCATTTATTTTACATCTGAATATATTTACAAATCGCCATCCAAATATACATATTTTCAATTATTTAAAAATGTACAAAATCACTTCTAATTTTTATTACAATGACTGACCCTAAAGCATGAATAACTCCTCAAAAATTCCTTCGTATTGTTACATTATTTCATGTCACAATACGAAGGAATTAGTGTTAGTATCATCCACATAGAACATTGCACAGTCTTTTAAACAAATCCTTACTCTATAAGGTTTTAACAATATACCTATGTATATTTACTTTTCATAGTCAGGGAAAATGAATCAAAATTGTACATATTTATCCCAGCGTTAACACGTATATTTAAATTAATATTTATATATATTCAATGTAATTTAATGCAAGATAAGAAAATTGAACTTTTTAAGTATAGATTTAATTAATAAAAACAAACGTTTTGTTTTGTTAATCATAATATACTCATGTATTATTCATTTTAGTTCTTGATAATACCCTCGTCAATATAAATTTATACGTCCACTTCACTCTCTCCCCAGAATATTACATTCAATTATCTTCATATAAATTCACACACAATCTCATAAATAATTGTTTCAAGGAAGTAAAGATCATATAGTCATATGCATATTACCCAATTAAAAATTAGTTACAAACCTTTTCGTTTTCTACTAACTTCTTCATATGATCTAATAGCTCTTTCTTTAGCTCTTCATGTTGCAGTGCCATTTCAATAGTTGTTTGAATGAAACCAAGCTTTTCTCCAACATCATAGCGTTTTCCTTCAAAATCATATGCGAATACACGTTGAATTTCATTTAAACGTTGAATCGCATCTGTTAATTGAATTTCTCCACCAGCTCCTGTTTGTTGATCTTCTAAGAACGTAAAGATTTCTGGTGTTAACACATAACGTCCCATAATTGCTAAATTAGATGGCGCTGTTCCTTTAGCAGGTTTTTCAACAAACTTACTCACTTGATAACTTCTATCCTTTTGCTCTAACGGATCAATAATACCATAGCGATGTGTTTCATTCTCTGGAACAGCTTGAACACCAATTACTGATGATTGTGTATTCTCATATTGATTCATTAATTGGCGTAAACACGGCGTATCCGCTTGAACAATATCATCACCAAGTAGTACCGCAAACGGCTCATTTCCAATAAATTTACGAGCACACCAAACAGCATGCCCTAGACCTTTCGGCTCTTTTTGGCGGATATAATGAATATTGATTTTTGAAGACTCTTGTACTTTTTCAAGAATTTCATATTTCCCTTTTGAAAGTAAGTTTTGTTCTAACTCAAAAGAATGATCGAAATGGTCTTCAATTGCACGTTTTCCTTTTCCCGTTACAATAATGATATCTTCAATGCCAGACTCAATTGCCTCTTCCACAATATATTGAATTGTTGGTTTATCAACAATCGGTAACATTTCTTTCGGCATTGCTTTCGTTACTGGTAAGAATCGAGTTCCTAATCCTGCAGCTGGAATAATAGCTTTTCTTATTTTTTTCAATGGTAATCCTCCTAGTAATATATAAAACTTTATATTTATTTAATGATTAATAAATAAAACACCAACTATATCTTTATAACAAAATGAATACATTTATCTTATTTTAAAACGTCTGAAATCATTATTTGATCAATCGTTGGACCATTAGAAGTAAACTTAAAATCAAACTTATTAGATCGATATATTAATAATGAGTTATCCTCATCTTTTAATTGTGCATCACCTAATTGTTCTATTAGTTTAGATGTCAATATGGTTGCATTCTTAAGGTTGATCTGCTTCACAATTGATTGATTATTATATAAAATATCAACATTTTTATATTGCGTTAATGTCCCTTCTGGCAATGTTTGTTGATCCTGAGGAATACCTAACACACCAGTTACAACCTCTCTACTCTTACCCAAAAAAGTAAGGGATTGTTCTAGATCTTGAGGAGTCCCATCTAATTGCTTTAATTTATTCATAACACCCTCATAAGGTACAGCATGGTCAAATGGTATCGAACCTACTATCTCTTCACTAACCCAGCCTTCTCCACCATTGTCATAAACAAGCTTTAACCAATTGACTCCAGATTCTTCATCTTTTTTCTGATCCTTTACCACAAACGATGTTCCAAATGTCATAGTAGCAATTGCCTGTCCGTCTAGCGCTGGCGTACTTCTCACGCGAGCTTTTGCAGACTTTACATATCGAACATCTAAATCAGCTAATGGATTCCCCTCTTTTTTTACAGGCATTTCTTTACGAGTTGTTTTTTCCACCAGTTCTTTCGCTTGTAAAGAATGAAAGATATTATCCTTTTGCCAATATGTTAGTCCACCCACAGTGATAAGCAATATAAAACCAATTAAACTTGTAATATACTTACGATTTATTCGTTTCTTCTTATGATGCGAATGTTTTCCACGTAGTAGAGATACAGAATCCGTGACTTCTTTTGGGTCATCTTCCGGAGCATCATTTACCTTTTCTAGCCCTTTTCCTGCTTGCTTCTCCATTGCTTCTTTTTTGAACTTTTGTTGTTCTTCTTTACTCATTGCCTTAAATTCTTTTAAGAAACTTTCATACTTCGGCATTACTTCCTCAATAGGACCATAGTCTCTAATTTCACCGTATTCAAGCCATAGAGCCTTTGTACAAAATTTTTTCACTTGTCCTAAAGAATGGCTAACAAAAAATATTGTTTTTCCTTGTTCTTTAAATTCATTCATACGGTTTAAGCATTTATCAGCAAATGTTTGATCACCTACTGATAAAGCTTCATCAATTACGAGTACATCTGGATTAATACTAACTGAAATTGCAAACCCTAAACGTGATTTCATCCCACTAGAATATTTTTTTACTGGCATATCAATAAACTTACCTATATCAGCAAAATCAATAATTTCAGGTGTTAACTTTTCAATTTGTACTTTACTCATTCCCAACATTAAGCATTTAAGCTCAATGTTTTCTCTACCTGACAATTGATTATTAAGACCAGCTGCGATTGCAATAAGTGCAACTTTCCCTTTTATGTTGATACTTCCAGTTGTAGGCGGTGTAATTCCAGCAATCAAATTAGACATTGTAGACTTTCCTGAACCATTTACCCCAACAATACCAATAACATCGCCTTTTTGAGCCTCAAATTCTAAGTTTCTTAATGCATAAAAGTCTTCACCAAATCCTCCAGGATACAGAATATCCTTTAATTTCTCAGAGTTTTTGCTATGCATTTTATATTTTTTTGTTACATTATGAAACCTCACTGATTCATTCATTTTTACAACCCTCATCATAGATAATCTGCAAAGTGCTTTCTAAATTTCACATGTAGCGTTGCACCAATTAACAACGTAACAAGGACAAACGACCAAAAATATAATGCATAATTTAGATCTTGATAAAACCAGCTTGTTCCTAGTAAAGAAGCACGATATCCATCTACAATATAGCAAAATGGATTTAACTGCATAATTTTTTGAAGAAACGATGGTAATTTTTCAGGTGTCCATAATATAGGCGTTAAGTATAGCAACATTCGCATAATTGATTGAACAATCATTTGAACATCTCTCACAATTGTTGCTAGCGTTGACGTAATTAAGGAGAGTGAAAATATTAACATAAGGGTAGCGAACATGTAATAAACAAGCTGAATATAATGAATAGAAATACCTTGACCCGTTACTAAAAATAAAATTGTCACAATACCGATAAGTATCAAATGCTGATAAAGATTAGACATAATTACAAAGCTTGGGATAACACTCATTGGAAAACTCATCTTCGAAATCATATTTAACCTTGTATAAATAGACTTAGATGCTTGTAGCATTGCTGGTTGTACAAAAAACCATACAACAAGCCCTGCAGATAGCCAATAAACAAATGGTACTCCATCTACTCCTTGACCACCCCTAATCCCAAAGCCGAATACAAACCAATAAATACTCATCTGTATGAGAGGATTCAAAACTTCCCACACAAGTCCTAAATAATTATTATTATTTGTACTTTTTACTTGATAAATAGATAAACGTTGAATTAAATATAGACAGTTTACCTGTTCTTTTAATACCATAATCATTGAGTTCATCTTTACTGTGCCTCTCCGAAGAATATTTTCTCTACTACTCGTTTAGAAGCAAAACCATCTTCTAAATAACAATAATTATTATAGAAGGTATCATATTTCCCTGCAAATTCACCCAAACCTAGAGTTTTGAATCTTAATATTTCCTCAAGTACTTCTTCCGTATTCATCACAACTGGACCAGGAGCTTCCGTCTCTAGATCAAAATAAAAACCTCTTAACTTATCACGATAAGAATCAATATCATACGTATAGAAAATGATTGGTCGTTTCAAATTCGCATAATCAAAAAAGACTGAAGAGTAATCTGTAATTAACAAGTCAGATAGTAAATACAATTCATTTATATCGACATGCTTAGAGAAATCATATACAAACCCTTTATACGGTTCTAAATTAAACTGTTCTGCAACCAAGTAATGCATGCGTAACAAAATAATATAGTCTGAACCTAATCGTTTCTGCAAAAGATTTAAATCTAGTTGTAAATCTAATTTATATCGACCTTTACTATAAAACTGATCGTCTCGCCACGTTGGGGCATATAAAATAATTTTTTTATCTATAGGTAATTCATTCTTTTTCTTTAATGCATCGATTGCCTTAGAATTATTATTTACATATAAAAAATCATTACGAGGATATCCAGCTTCAACAACATTCTTTTGAAATTGAAAAGCCCTTTTAAATATCTCAGTTGAATATCCATTAGGGGAAAGTAAATAATCCCAGTTTTGCGCTTCACGATGAAAGTTGTCCTTATACTTTTCAGTTGTTGTACCTGGCATATGAACTTCTTTCATATCACCCGCTAGTTTCTTAAGAGGTGTACCGTGCCAAGTTTGTATATAAATAGTATGCCTTGGCTTAGGAAGCCAAAGTGGCATTCTACTATTTGTTACCCAATACCGCGCTCGTGCCAATAAAATAAACCAACGAATTGAAAATCTCCTTACATACGGAATATTTTCTTTATGAAATTGTGTTGTATGGTTTTTATTTACACTCCAAATCATTTCAAAACCCATATCATTGTGTAGCATATATTCATATATGGCCCGTGGATTACAGCTATATTGTTTTCCAGAATAACTTTCAAATAAAATTAGTTTCTTTTTTGGGGGCAAACAACTACAGATTAGAAATACTAGCTTACATAGTTTCTTTACAATACGATGATTTTTTATTCTTCTTATAAAGCTCATGTTATTTACACACCTTCTAATTCAGTCACTTTATGCTTATGATACATTAATGTGAAACCTCACCTTTTCCCGTTCTTCCCATTAATGCATCTACTTCTTCTTTTGCATTTTTCCCATTGAATAAAACATTATATATCGCATTCGTAATTGGCATTTCAATATTCATTTTTTCAGCTAGGTGATATGCTGCCTCAGCTGTACGAACACCTTCTACCACCATACCCATATTCTCTAATACTTCTTCTAAATTATGACCCTTACCAAGTAAATTTCCAGCTCGCCAATTTCGGCTATGAACACTTGTACAAGTCACAATTAAATCACCGACACCTGTTAATCCCGCAAAAGTAAGTGGATTTGCTCCCATCTCACACCCTAATCGTGTAATTTCCGTTAGCCCCCTGGAAATTAACGCTGCCTTCGCATTATCTCCATAACCAAGGCCATCTGAAATTCCTGCACCAAGAGCAATAATATTTTTAAGTGCTCCGCCTAATTCCACACCGAGTACATCCCGATTTGTGTAAACCCGGAAATTTGTATTCATAAATAATTTCTGTGTTTTCTCCGCAGCCTGTAGATGATAAGATGCAGCGGTTACAGTAGTAGGATGACGAAGACTAACCTCTTCTGCATGACTTGGGCCTGAAAGAACAACAACACTTTCTATTAACTCTTTCGGCATCTCTTCTTCAATCATTTCTGAGATACGTTTAAATGATCCCGGTTCAATTCCTTTACTCGCATGGATAATTGCTATCGGTTGCTTTAAGACGTTCTTTAATTGTTGCACTACACTACGAATTGCTTTCGTTGGGACAACTAATAGTACCGTATCTATCCCATCCATTACTTCCTCTAGAGACTCGTATCCTTTTATTGTTTTAGAAAGTTGAATCCCCGGTAAATATGCTTCATTCGTATGCTTCTCATTAATTTCATGTATTTGTTCCGCTTTATTTCCCCAAATCCGTACTTCATGTCCGTTATCTGCAAGAACCATAGATAACGCTGTTCCCCAACTTCCTGCACCTATGACTGCAATCTGTTTCAAAATAATCCCCCTCTTATCACCTTAAAAACGTTAGAAACATCACTATTTACGTAAGAAGCTAAGTGATATAGATATAATTCACTTAGCTTCTTTGAGTTTTTCGGCTTAAAATATAATAAATATACAAGTTATAATGGTAGTCTTATTTTTCATCAACTAAAACCAGGAATTAATTTTTTAGTTCATTTTCTAAAGAAGCTTTTTCCTGTAGTTCAGATCTAGCATCCGGATAATTATTTACAGCAATTGGTTAACAATCTGTTCGGATGCTCTTCCATCATCAAATTGATTGTACTTCTCTTGAAAACGGAATATTCTCTCTTGGTACTTTTCTGAGAATGTAGCAATATCTTGAATTTCTTTTACAAGCGTCTCTGTGTCTTCGATAAGTGGGCCTGGTGCCTCTTCTTCAAAGTCAACATACATACCTCGTAATTTATTTTTGTAGTTATCATAATCATACGTGTAAAACAGCATCGGTTTATTTAATAATGAGTAATCAAACATAACTGATGAATAATCAGTAATCAAAATATCAGCGATTAAATACATGTCTCGAATATCACCATAATGACTATAATCGTACGCAAAACCTTCGTACTCACTTAATGAAAATCCTTTTTTCGAGAAATGATGTAGCTTAACAATAAATATATACTCATCACCAAGATGTTGTTTCAATTGCCCCAGGTTTATTGGCATTCTAAATTTACCTTTTGTTCTCCATGTTGGAACGTAAACAATAACTTTCTTATCTAAAGGTATACCCATTCTTTCTTTGATCTTATTAATACTCTCTTTATTATTATCTCTAAATAACTTATCATTTCGTGGATAACCAACTTTTAAGAACTTATTGTTAAAATCGTACGCACTTTTGGCAATCTCAGAAACATAATCACTCGGAACTGATAAATAATCCCAACGATGACATCTTCTTAAAAACTTCTCTTTCTGGGTCTCACTAACAACCTCTCCAGGCGCATCTAGACCTAGAGTCTTTAATGGCGTTCCGTGCATCGTCTGAATTTCAATTACATTTTTACGTTTTTCATAAAAATCAGGGAAGTTTACATTATTTACAAAATATTTAGCTGTTGCCAAATAATAATAATACTTTAACGAATTAATTCTAACTGTTTCTGCATTTCCTGGTACGTTTGTATGATGATCCCTTAAAAACCAAACTGTTTTGTAGTCTTTTTTATATTCATCAATATACTCATACACTGCTCTTGGATTACATTCGAAATTTTTTCCCCAATAAGATTCAAATACTACAGATTTCTTTTTCAGAGGTAATAATCTCATTAAAGGATATAACACTTTTCTGATAACCTCTTGTCTTCTTGGGCCTCTTTCAATCCATTTCCACTCAGGTTCCACTCTCAATCTTAAAAGATTATTCTTTTTTGAACGGTAAATTACATACTTATAATCTTGAAAAATGGTTCGAACACTATCCATATTTTCTTTTTTAAATTCTATTCCATTTTCTAAATTCTTTGCCCCAGTTGTCTTTAACCTTAACTGCCAACGTCCACTTTCAAACATAGATACTTTGTCTTTATATAATGGAAAATCAAAATATAAACGTGTATGCCCCTTATTAATTTCAGACTTACTCATCTTCACATCTATCTTTTGGTGTCCATTTATTTTTTCAATCATTAAACTGTGTTCAATGTTCTTTCTGTCAATGCCGAGATAAAAATTATTTGCAACTTTAACACTCAGTTCCGCTCTATTATCAACAATTTTTAACGTTTCTACTTTAGGAGAGAATTTATCCACTCTAACTAGCAAGTTCCCTGCTGGACTATGATCAATTTCTATTTCATTTACACCAATACTACTAATTTCATTGAATTGAATCGACATAAGAGTTAAAGGATTTTTCTTCCCATTTTCAACAATATGACCAAACCATTCTCCACGATCTTTTACCTTACTTAACTTAGATACCTCTACAATTGCCTTAAATGCATTCGTATCATCCATTTTTTGTAAAGGTTTTACAATAGACTTTCCTAGCTCATAATTAATCAGTAATAACTTTGAATTTTCAAATAAGGATGAAGTATTTCCTTCAAATATTAAATGCTTCTTATTCCTATATATTTTTTTAACTGTCGATGTTGTTTGATTCACTTCTAAGCGAATATCCCATGCAGCATTATACTTTGGATAAATAATATTCTCAGCAAAAACCCTGTACTTAGGCTTTGTTTTCAAACCAGCAGCTGGCTGTCCCAATCTAACCGTTCTCTCAATCCCATCATTTTTAATAGAATAAAAAATATAATATTTATCATTTTTTAACTCATAGGATTTTAAAATGTCAGCAAAATTAATTTTAATTTCAAACCCTGACCAGTTATAGTTAAAAGCTCTTCTCAGAGGAATCTTCGAACTTATTGCGATACCTCTTTTAGCTGTAATATCTGTTCTTTTGTGGATTGTTACATCCTCCACTGGAATCCTAATTGAACCTTTTTCATCACTTATGAAAACGTTAATTTCAGCGTCAGATTTGCTTTTTACATTTAAATTTTTGATATAAGCATACCCTTTAATTTCTAAACAATTTTCGTTCCAGCTTACACTTTCCACTCTTTTAATTGCTTCAAATTCTTCTTCTAATGCCCTTAATTCCATTGGTAATTTTTCTATATAAGGATAATCAGCAACGTAAACGTTACCCTTTTTAATTGGTTTAGAATTCTTCAATTCAGTTTTTTGAAACTCTAATAACTGTAATAATTCCTGTTTCTCATTGTTTTTCACTAGCTGATACTTTAATCGATCAATAACTTTTAATTTTTTAAACACAGGCATATCTACATTTTCCAAATACTCCGATACACTTTTAAAATACGTGTTTATATACTCATCATCAGCTTTATCAAGTTGATTAAGGTATACCAGTAAGTCAATACTAAGATATTTAAAGTCTTTTTCCTCTTTTACTAGCCCACCAATATTATTTTCACTAAAATGTTGATCTACCATTCCTAAAGCCTTCAAGCGATCTGTTAAATTGTTGATATCTGTTCTTTGCTGTGTAATAGATTGGTCACCAGCATCCCGCGCTCTCCACTTATATACAATACTTGTTAACACATCCACACTTCTTGCTTTAAAGTGAGCTGGAATCGTTACTGGAATATCCTCATACAGCATTCCTTCTGGAAATTGGAATTTATGCTCTTCCCAGAAACTAACTTTATAGATTTTATTCCATGCTGTTGTATCATAAAGTAATTCTGGCGATTCCGTGATATGTGTCTTTAGCTTATTTTCACTAAATACTTTTTTGTGTAATACAGATGGAAACTCTTTTGTAGAGTTAAATCTCACAACATTTCCTATAATAAAATCTGAACCCGTTTGTAAAATTGTGTTCATCATAACCTTATATGAGCCATTAGGAATAATATCATCTGAATCAACGAATGTCACATAATCTCCTGTAATAAATTCATAACCAAAGTTTCTTGCTTTCCCTAGGCCGCCATTAGGCTTTTTATATGCATGAAAGTTTGTGTACTTATTAGCATACTGAAACATAATATCAGAGCTATTATCTTGAGAACCATCATCAACCATAATTACTTCATAATTGTTATACTCTTGCTCCAATAGTGAATCAAGACACTCTTCTAAATAACCCTCTACATTGTAGATAGGTACTACTATACTTAATTTAGGTAAACCCATTAAATTATCTCCCTCTATAAATATTAATATATCGAAAGCCTCTGCAATCGAGCAAATATCAGAAGGTCTAATACATTAACCTTCTGATATTTTTCAATCATATTTCACGACTAAATAAATAGTTAACCAATTTCTCACTTGAATTCCCTTGAGAATATTTATTCCACTTCACATCAAAGTCTTTTAAGACTTCCATATTAAATGCATTTCTTTTAATCACTTGAATTAATTCAGTCGTATTGTACACAATTGGTCCTGGAACGGTAGTTGTGTAGTCTCCGATAACCCCTCGTCTTTTTGTATACTTCTTCAAATCATATGGAAAAAATACCATTGGTTTATTTAAGTGACAGAATTCAAAAGGAACGGATGAATAATCCGTTACCAAAATATCTGTTACTAAAAATAAATCATTTATATTGGGGTACATAGAATAATCATATAAAAAACCTTTATACTTATCCTTATAATTCAATCCGTTTCTTACCGCTGGATGAAGCTTGATTAAAACGATATACTCATTTTTTAATGCTTCATACATAGCTTCCATATCCAAATGTAAATCAAAATCTACCAATTCTTTATCTCTAAAAGTTGGAGCATATAAAATGACCTTCTTACTTTTTAAATCTGGATTTATTAATAGAACATTGTCTTTAATTTCCCTCTTACGCTGTTCATAAAAAAATAAATCGGTTCTCGGAATACCTGTTTTTAATATCCTATCGTCTGATAACCCAAAAGCACCCTTATAAATGCTAGCAAGAGCATCTGAACCAACAACAATCTTATGGAAATTTTTATAGACATCAAGAAATCGCTTTTGCGCTCGTAGGCTCCTTTTATTAAAAGAAGGTGCCAACAATCCAAATTTTTTTATAGCACCTGCTGCGTGCCAAATTTGAATACATTGCACCCCCTTTTTAAATTTAACTTTCGCCAATGATCCGAAATAATTATCAATAATAACATATTGGGAAGTAGACAAATGATAGATTGATTTAATTGTATGAAGGATATTTTTCGTTTCAAATTTAAAAGACTTCACATTTGAATAGCTATCCACTTCATATTTACATGTAGGTTTATATAAGAAAATTACTTCACAATCAATTTCTTGCCGTTTTATTTCATCATAAATAAAAATGAGATTCTCACCATAAGACATAATAAAAGTTACTTTCTTTTTAATTGGAAACACTTTCATCAGATTATGTAAAATTGCAACTAAGATGAGGTAGATTTCTACTATTATTTCTCTAATCATTTATTCTTATCTAGCAACTTGCACTAGTTCCTTTTTAATTTTTGTAGTAGAAATTCCAGCTGTACGTGGTAAATATATAACCTCACAGTATGCCGCCAAAAAATCGAATTCCCCTTCCCAATCATCACCCATAACAAAAATATCTACATCATGATTAACCACATCTTTTGTTTTCTGCTCCCAATTATGTTCAGGAATTACTTCATCCACATAACGAATCGCTTCTAAAATCATTTTACGATTCTCGTAGCTATGATAAGATTTCTTACTCTTTAATTTATTAAACTCATCTGAAGAAACTGCTACGATTAAATAATCCCCTAAATCTTTCGCTCTCTTCAATAAATTAATGTGTCCCCAGTGCAATAAATCAAACGTGCCGTAGGTAATTACCTTTTTCATAACCCTGCCCCCTGCGAATTATCATTATCATTTCATAATTTTTTAGTTTATAAATATATTTAAATTAGAGCTTTTCCTATACAAGTGAATCGTGAGGGAAACTCGCATCCAATGTAAAAATTATGTAATCCTAAGATATTTTTACATAATTTTTACATTGAGTTCACACGAAATTCACAAAGGTGATTATAACATATTTTTTATTTACAAACTATGACAACCAGATGAAGATTATTGTCATATTAAACAAAAGAATGCGCTTTCTTGTCGTTTTTTGTAATGTTCATTTGCTTTTAAAAAAATAACAAAAAAAGGTGCGAAGAAAATATTCCCTTCGCACCTTTTCTAAATTATAAACTTTCCAGCCTTATCGCAACGCACGACGTGGTAATTTATCAATATTCTCTAACATGATACCTGTACCAACAGCAACACAGTGCATTGGGTTTTCAGCGATTAATACTGGTACTTTTAATTCTTCTGCTAGAAGCATGTCAATACCGTGTAATAATGCGCCACCGCCTGTTAAAATAACACCGCGGTCAATGATATCCGCAGATAGTTCTGGCGGAGTACGTTCCAATACGCCTTTTGCAGCTTGTACAATGACAGCTGCATTTTCTTTTAATGCTTCTGTAATCTCTTCTGAACATACTGTAATTGTACGTGGTAAGCCCGTTACCATGTCACGTCCGCGAATTTCAAGTTCTTCACTACGTGCACCTGGGAATACTGTACCGACTTTAATTTTAATATCTTCTGATGTACGCTCCCCAATTAATAGCTTATACTTACGTTTAATATAATTTAAGATTTCCATATCAAACTTGTCGCCAGCCATTTTGATAGAGGAGGAGGTAACAATATCACCCATTGAAAGTACAGCGATATCTGTTGTACCTCCGCCAATATCAACAACCATATTTCCGCTCGGTTGGAAGATTTCCATACCAGCACCAACAGCAGCTACTTTTGGTTCTTCTTCTAGGAATACTGTTTTACCACCTGAACGTTCAGCAGCTTCACGAATTGCTTTTTGTTCTACAGATGTGATGTTTGTTGGACAACAAATTAAAATGCGAGGTTTTGAAAAGAAGCTCTTCACGTCCAATTTGTTAATGAAATACTTTAACATTGCTTCTGTAATTTCGAAATCTGCAATTACACCATCTTTAAGCGGACGAATCGCTATAATATTACCAGGTGTACGCCCTACCATACTTCTTGCGTCTTCACCTACCGCTAATACTTTTCCAGTATTACGATCAATTGCTACAACAGACGGTTCGTTTAAAACGATCCCTTTACCCTTTACATGAATTAATACGTTAGCCGTGCCTAAGTCAATTCCGATATCTCTCGCAAACATTCCTGCTTCTTCCTCCTTGATATTCAAAATCAGGTTGTACCCGAATTCTTTTACACCTAATTTCAAATTTTATCATAGTTTTAACGGAAACGTAATATTTGAAAAGATAATTCTTCTGAAAAATGTTCCGTTATTCTCAGGGGAATGTTTGCATATGATACTTTATTGTCGCACAGGCTTTTCTACATCTTCTTTTCTGTACTTCTGTTTCGTCGCTTCTCCGCCTCTTAAATGACGAATCGACTTATGATAATCAAGAATTTCTTTCACTTCATTTGCGAGCTCTGCATTAATTTCTGGTAAACGTTCTGTCAAATCTTTATGGACTGTACTCTTTGATACCCCAAACTCCTTTGCGATTACACGCACTGTCTTTCTTGTCTCCACGATATACTTACCAATCTTGATAGTTCTCTCTTTGATGTAATCGTGCACACCACTCGCCTCCCTAAATTGGATGTGAGAAGTGTGAAATGAGACTCGCTGCATATGACTAAGAAGTAAATTCGAGTGCTGTTTGTAAGCGTTAAACATTCTGGATTTTATAATGAAATGATTCACGATTTCTCACCTCAAACACTCTCTTTGCATTGGTTTATAACATTGTATTGCTCGCACTACTGATATATGCTACAAGTTCGGTATTTTTGCGGACTAAGTTAAGAAAAATTACAATTTTGTGTGAGAAATACGTTAACAATGACAATTTTCACTTGATAAATTTCTATACAAAACAAAAAAATGACGCCTCTTGTCAAAGGCGTCATTCTTCACGATCACATTCTTCCTCTAATAATTGATGGCGGGGAACTTCTTTCTTACTCGCAATGTAATAATATAAAGTAAATAAAATGAACACTAAAATAAGAGCAATCGACAGCACAAATAAAAATGACATAGAATCCCCTCCTTTTCTTAATATATATTCGAGAATTCCGTCAAATTTCCTTGTTATTGCGATTTTCTTCCTTTAAACTAATTATTTTTATATAAAAATAAAAAAATCAACTCCCTAGTGAGAGCTGATTTTTTCGTTTGACTATTCTTGTGTAGAAGAAGAATCGCTAGATGATTCCGTAGAACCATTTGTTGATTTTTCCTCTTTTTTCCCTTTTTCATCAGCTGAACTATTTGTTGTTTTCTCTTCTTTTTGTGACTTTTCATCAGCTGAACCACTTGTTGATTTCTCTTCTTTTTGTGACTTTTCGTCAGCTTTGCCGCTTGTTGATTTTTCTTCTTTTTGTGACTTTTCATCAGCTGAACCGCTTGTTGATTTTTCTTCTTTTTGCGATTTTTCATCAGCTTTGCCGCTTGTTGATTTTTCTTCTTTTTGCGATTTTTCATCAGCAGAACCATTTGTTGCTTTCGCTGAACCTGCTTCTGCTTTTACATCTGTCGCAAGTTTGTTTAGGTAACGCTCTGGATTTACAGCTACATTCTCTTTACGTACTTCAAAGTGTACATGAGAACCTGCTTCTTTATTCATTGCGCTTAGACCGGATTTTCCTAACACTTCACCTTGTGCAATTGTTGCACCTTTTTCTACTTTTACACTGCCTAAGCTTTGATAAGATGTTGTAAGACCATTTCCGTTATCAACTGTTACGACATAACCAAGAAGCGAATCTTTTTCCGCCTTTACTACTTTACCGCTTAAAGCAGCTGTAACATCGAATTCTTTCCCATTTTTCGCAGCAATATCGATGCCTTTATTAGGAGAATATGTGTTGTTATAAAAGACAAGTGCTTGTTCTTGCTCCTCCTCTGCTGCTCCATCCTCATAAAACTTCTTCTTCACAACAACATCTACATTCGTTGCAGCTGGCATTTTCACAACTTCTGAAAATTTTGTTACTGGTACTGCTGGATTTTCCGTTTGACCATACGGCGCACTTTGCTCTTTATTAGGTTCTTTCTTTGGATTTGCTGCCTGGAACCATAGAGCGACTGTCAAGATTACCGCTGCACATGCAATATAGATTGCCGGAAATACCCACCGTTTTTGAAATAAATGAACTACCTTTTGCGACTTTTTATTATTCCTTCCTCGCATTCTATCATCACCTCAGCAATCATTTTGAACAATATTCGTTTATCCTATACAAGCTATAACCAATTACTTTTCGACAAAATTTGTAAGAATATGTATAAGAATTACAAAATTTCCGAGGAAATGATAGAAAAAAGAAAAAACTGAGCGGATTGGCTCAGTTTTTAGTCTAGTTGTTTCTTTTTGTAGACAATAAAACATGCAAGTAAAGAAATTACAAACCAAACGAGCACATTCAATAAATCTCCGCTAATGCTGCTAAACCCATTGCCCTTTACTACACTTTTAATTGCCTTATCAATATGAAATGTCGGAAAGTACCCAATCACTGTTTTTATTGCTTTATTTTCAACAAGTGGTTCAAATTGCACAGCTAAATAAAGAGTCATCAAAATCGGCATTCCGATCAGTGATGTTTGTGGTACAGATGAAGCAATTAGTCCAATCATTGTACCAATTATAATAAATAACATTGTTCCGCATAGAAATAGCAAACCGAGTAATGGAAGATTTCCATCTAGCTGATCTAGAATGAATAAGTTGGCGATGCAAATCACAATCGTAATACATGCGGTTAATATACTTTTTCCAATCAGTACTTCAGCTGAAGAAGCCGGTGATAACATTAATACACGTAATGTATGTTTCTCTTTCTCTTCTGCAATAACCATAGATTGAGCAAACCCTGCAACAAATAGAAACGTCATGAGTGTAATGGTCCCTAAACCTGCTCCACTCGCGTTACCAAACCGGCTAAATATGAAAGCAAATATAATTGGCATTGCCGCCATTAACAATACTTGTGAATTTGCCTTAAAATCCTGTACCTCTTTTCGAAAAATAGCTGATACACGTCTTATTGAAAACGTCATTATAATCCCCTCCCAGTTACTTCAATAAAGATATCCCCTAAAGTCGGTTCATGCGAATGAATTGATAAAAGCTCACCTTGTTTCATCCATTCCGAAATACGTTTTGCCCCTAATTCATCTTTTTGCACTGTTTCTTTTTTCTTATTTGTTAAAACCACTTCGATTTTGTCTTTCGCATATTGAAGCCTTAAGTTCTCCGGTGTATCAAGTGCTACAATTTCCCCGCCGCATAAGAATGCAATGCGGTCACAAAGCGTCTCTGCTTCATCCATGTTGTGAGTCGTTAAGAAAATAGTTGTTCCTTCTCTATTTAAGTCTTTTAAGATGTTATGAATATTTTGGACATTTACTGGATCAAGTGCTGATGTTGGTTCATCCAAGAAGAGAATATCCGGTTTATGCAGGATTGCTCGTGCTAGCGTAACGCGCTGCTTCATCCCTTTTGATAATTTTTTAACTGGTGTTTTTTTATCTTCTAATAAATTCACTTGGGATAGTACTTCATCGATTCGTCCTTTTGGACAATCATATAAGTCGCAAAATAATAGTAAGTTATCATAAATGCTAAGTCTTTCATATAAACCGCTGTTATCTGTCAAAATACCGATTTGTTTATAATCAATGCTGCCTGATCCGGCAATATCCTTCCCTAGTACTCTCACTGTTCCAATACTATGAAGTAATTGAGAAGTTAAAATTTTCACCGTTGTTGTTTTTCCTGATCCACTCGGTCCAAGAAACCCGAATATTTCTCCTCGCTTCACTTCAATATTCACATTTCGAAGTGCTGTTTTCCCGTCAAAGGATTTCATTACATCCTTCATTTCAATTGCCAATGTCATTTCGTCATCCCCTTTATTTTTCTTTTATAGTTGAAATTCGCTTCAGTGGCTTGTTTGCCGCCTCCGCTTTTTAGTTTCGCTGCTTGTGACTTAATCTTATGAAAAACAAAGGGATTACGCATTAAAACATCGATAAAAGGAGTATTTTCACCGGCGAATGAATCCTATTTTTATCTTACTGGAGCATAATTACAGTCCAATTACACCTTTTAATTCATCCATTCGACCCTTCGAAAGTGGAATTGAGCTTTTTCGTTCATCATCCAAAATTAAGCTAAAGCTATTACGAGTCCAAGTGATTACTTCTCGTACACGCTGTAAATTAACAAGGTAAGAACGATGACATCTGAAGAATCCGAAACCTTTTAATCTTTCTTCTAACTCACTTAATGTTAACGCGCATACAAAGTCTCCTTCGCGGACATGAATATGCGTTGTTCCATTTTGTGTTTCAATAAAATGAATTTCCATTGGATCAAGCAAAATGATTTTATCGCTCACTTTCGCTGGAATTCTCTCGAGCTTCATTTGCGGAACCATTTGAACGATGTTTTCTAGATCTATCTCTTCCTCTTCTTCCTGCTCGATTTCTACTTTTTTAACGCCATCTAGATTTAATATATACACATCTTCTGTTAAAGAAAGTGCATCCGACAAAAAGGATGATGTAATAAAGATGGCCTTCCCTTGTTCTCTCATCTTCATAATTGCTTTTCGAATGATAATTGTACTTTCTATATCTACATTTTGTTCGGGTTCTTCCAAAATAATTAAATCCGGATTATGAATCATGACCCGGCCAATATGAAGACGCCGTTTTTCAGAAAATGATAGTTTTTCGATTTTGATGTTCATTTTATCTAGTAAACCAACATACTGAACAACTTCTTCTATGTTAATATTCGAGTTATACAATCCGGATAAAAAGGCGAAGTATTCTCTCACTTTTAACCGATCGTATGCTTCATCTTTTAAAAAGCAAAAACCAATGCGTGAGTAGAATTGCTTTTGAATCGGTTTCCCTTCAAATAAAACACTTCCAGTCGATGCCTCTTCTTCACCGATTATAATGCGGTGTAAAATCTTCGCCGTATGATTGTTACATTGCAGCACAACACATTGCCCTTTTTTAATTTCAAGCTGAATCGCCTGCAATTGATTCGTCTTACCCAATTGTTTTAACTCCAATAACGCCATGGTTTCTCCTCCAGGTGAGTTTTTTACCTTATTATACCAAACAATTAATGGAAAATTATGATATTTATTCCGCATATAAAAAGAAGCTAATTTAAATTAGCTTCTTTTTGTCGAAACGCTAATATATTCGAAAGCGAGTGAAACAAAACAATTATTACTGCTTCACCAAATAACTCTTCAGCTGATCACGAAGCGCTCTTTTCAAGAATTTCCCGACGGATGTTTTCGGAATTTCCTCGACAAATAAGATGTCGTCCGGCATCCACCATTTCGGGAATTGTTCTTCTAATAATGCATAAAGCTCTTCTTGTTCTACTGTTTGTTCTTCTTTTAAGACAACGCAGGCAACAGGGCGTTCTTGCCATTTTTCATGCGGAACAGCAACGACAGATGCCTCTAGCACTTTATCATGTGCCATTAAAGCGTTTTCTAAGTCCACGGAGGAAATCCATTCACCGCCGCTTTTAATTAAGTCTTTTGTACGGTCGGCAATTTTAATAAACCCTTCTGGATCAACAGTTACAATATCTCCTGTATGTAGCCAGCCATCCTTCATAGAATCTTCTGTGCGTTCATCTTTATAATAACTACCGGCAATCCATGGTCCGCGTAGGCAAAGCTCTCCCATTTCTTCACCGTCCCATTTGATTTCCCCATCTTGACCAATTACCTTCATTTCAAGTCCTGGGATTAAGTAACCTTGGCGGGAGCGTAACTCATAATATTCCTCTTTCGGTAAATCGCGCTGATATGATTTTGGACAGTTAATCACAACAGCTGGGCTTGTTTCAGTCATCCCATATATTTGCCTAAAAGCAATTCCATAGTTCTCCTCATACGTGCGAATCATACTTCCTGGCGCTGCTGATCCACCTGACCATATTGTACGAATACTACTAATATCATACGGGTGCTTTTCAAGCTCTTGTAACAGGCCAATCCAGATTGTTGGTACACCGGCAGCAATCGTCACCTTCTCACGTTCAATAAGCTGTGCCAAAATTTCCGGTGTAAAGTGTGGCCCTGGTAAGACGAGCTTTGTACCGAACCATGTACCTGCAAATGGAAGTCCCCATGCATTCACATGAAACATTGGAACAACAGGCATACAAGTATCTACTTCTGAAATGTTACCGCCGTCCACAAGGCCGAGTGTATAGCTATGGAGTGCGATGCTACGGTGTGTATATACAACGCCTTTCGGTTTTCCTGTCGTTGCAGAAGTGTAGCACATACCTGCAGGCTCTTTTTCATCTAAATCTGTTATAAATGGGAATGTTTCGTCGCCTTCTTTAAGTAGTTTGTCATAATGATATGCTGGTGATAGTGTTGTGTGAGGTAGTTCGTGATCATCTGTCATAATAATAAATGCTTTCACATGAGGAATTTCTTGTTGAATACTTTCGAGTACAGGAACCATATCTTCATCAACAAGAATGATTTTGTCTTCAGCATGGTTAATGATATAAGAAATGTGATCTGCAGAGAGACGTAAGTTAATCGTATGTAATACCGCTCCAAGTCCTGGGATCGCAAAGTACGCTTCCAAATGTCGGTGATGATTCCAAGCAATTGTTCCGACTTTATCTCCTTTATCAATTCCCATTTTGCTTAGGATATTAGCAAGCCGCCTTGTCCGCTTCGCAATCTCTCCGTATGTTAATGTTTGAATACGAGATGCAGTGCGTGAGACGACTTCCTTTTTTGAAAAATATTTCTCAGCTCTCTCCATCATCGCTGGAATGAGGAGTGGTACATCCATCATCATGTTTCATGCCCCCTGTTATTATATTTAATCACCCAACTGTATTATAACACGAAGGAACATAACGAAAGGAAGCAACATTTCTTTCATTTTCTACAAAAAATGACATCCCATTAAAGCTGTATTAAAACATCCATTCTACTTTATAGAACATATCCACAAGTGATATTTTATTATATGAATGATTTTTTCGACCTCTAATTCGGCATGCAAAATTGCATGCCAAAACGTATTGATATAATTATAAACGCTTACTATAATGAAGACATCAAGATTTGAAACATCTTAATATTCGAACTAAGAGGAGGATTAATATTATGGAAATCGCAATGGCTGTATTGAAATTTATTGGTAGCATAATCCCATTAGTACAAGACCTTTTAAAATCAGTAATGTAAACTTATTATCCTGCAATTATCTTTAATTACTATCATACAAATGATCTGTATATCAAAGAATATTTGATTTACAGATCATTTGTGTGATCCAAATTCACGGGAGAAAAAGAGTCCGAAAGGCACAAAAAGACGCTTCTTCTTTCTCATCTTATTCATTTATAAATAACGACTCTTGATGTTTTAACAGATACACATAGAAAAGCAAAAGATTCCTGCTCATTATATAAAAATGTATAGATTGCAAGAAATAACACGCTCCTCTTTCAATAAGGACAAAAAGCCCATCTATTATGATGGACTTCGTATTACTTCTCAATTAATTTTTCGCCATTAACTTTCCTTCATACTCATTCATCGTTTTAATTTCGATCCCTTTATAATAATGAGTAACAATATCTGTATACCCTTTTCCCGCTTTCGCCATTCCATTGGCACCATACTGACTCATGCCAACGCCATGACCATATCCTTTCGTTGTGACGACAATGTTATTTCCTTCTTGTTTCCACGTAAAGTCCGAAGAACGTAAATCTAACTTTTCTCGCACTTCTTTTCCTGTTAATGTCTTACCTTGAAATTCTACATCCTTTACACGCTTTCCTTTTGTACGCTCTTTAATATTGCCAACTTTCCCGCTTTCCAGTACCTTTACACCAAGACGCTTTTGAAAATCAGCTACGGTAAAAATTTGCTCACTCGCAAATTTCGGAGAAACTTGGTCCCAAGGACTGTCTACGCTTTTCAAATACGGTAAGTCCTTGCCAAAATAGTCTGCAGCATTTTCTGTATAACCATTGCTTGTTGA
This sequence comes from Bacillus cereus, assembly GCF_002584535.1. Lineage (GTDB taxonomy): Bacteria > Bacillota > Bacilli > Bacillales > Bacillaceae_G > Bacillus_A > Bacillus_A arachidis. The sequence goes on along the minus strand of NZ_NUOT01000005.1, from coordinate 12,372 downwards.
GAAGAAGGACGCTGTAATGGGACTACCGTCATACGTTAAAACTTGTCCGGCTGTTTTAGACACAGCTTCCTCAATCTTCTTCAAGTTTTTCTCATAGTCTCTGCCCCATGTCTTCTTTAATTCTTCTTTACTTTTGTACACTTGATCTCCCACCGTATCGGTCACATCCGCGTTATTTTTCTTACTTCCGCTTAGCATACGCTGTACAATAAATGTCCTTGCCGCCAATGCCTGTGCTTTTAATGCCTCCATTTCAAAGCTAGCATTCATCTCAGAGGCTACTACACCTGTCACATATTCTTCCATCGGCACTGTCTCTACTTTCTTTTGTGCATTACGATACACAGTCACTTTGACAGCGGTATCTACCTGTTTAGGAGCTGGCACACTTTGCATGGCTGGAGGATTTTTGGGCGGCTGACTTGTCTTTTCTTTCGTAAATGGAATGACAAGCACGGTCGGTACAATAATGACGAGCGCTACTAAGAGCGCCATTGTAATGAAAAGTGGCTTTGAAATTTTCATCTTTTTCCCCCGCTATGAAATTAGACTCATTTCATTCTTATGGAGCATGGCGAGTTTTTAGAACATACCGGGAGAAACTTCTTCTATTAGGAGGCTTCCTCATTAAACAAACGAATTTTCTAAATATTTTTAATGAGACGTGCATAAGTTGGGCTTTTCTTGACTATAACTGTAATGAATACTCCCCCACTTAACTTCGTTTGAAGTAGGGATACTCTTTCGATAAAATTTGATAGAAAAAAAATCGCCCCTATGTCAAAAGACATAGAGACGATTTTAATTAAGCGTGAAGATCAGAAATTTGTTGTTCTTTCACTTCTTCTACTTTTTCGTTTACACGTTCAATTGTTGCACCTAATGCAGCTAACTTCTTATGGAAGTTTACATATCCACGATCAAGGTGTTTTAATTCTGTTACACGAGTGTAACCCTCTGATACTAAACCAGCTAGAATTAATGCTGCTGCTGCACGTAAGTCAGTTGCTGACACTTCTGCACCTTGCAAGTTGTTAGGTCCGTTCATAATAACAGAGCGACCTTCAATTTTAATATCAGCATTCATACGACGGAACTCTTCCACATGCATGAAGCGGTTTTCAAATACCGTTTCTGTAATCATGCTTGTTCCATCAGCATGTAATAATAATGCCATCATTTGTGATTGCATGTCTGTTGGGAAACCTGGATGAGGCATTGTTTTAATGTCAACAGCTTTTAATTTATCTGGGCCGATAACACGTACACCTTCATTTTCCTCAATAACCTTAACACCCATCTCTTCCATTTTCGCTGTAACTGAACGTAAATGTTCTGGTACAGCATTTTCAATTAAGATGTCTCCACCAGTAATTGCTGCTGCAACCATAAATGTTCCCGCTTCAATACGGTCAGGAATAATAGAATGATGTGCACCATATAATTTATCTACACCTTCAATACGAATCGTTCCAGTTCCAGCTCCGCGTACTTTCGCTCCCATTGCATTTAAGAAGTTAGCTAAGTCAACGATTTCTGGTTCTTTCGCTGCGTTTTCAAGGATTGTTGTCCCTTTTGCTAATGTAGCAGCAGACATAATGTTTTCTGTTGCACCTACGCTTGGGAAGTCTAAGTAAATTTTCGCGCCTTCTAATTGTCCATCTACATAAGCTTCAACAAATCCATTACCAACTTTTACTTTTGCTCCCATTGCTTCGAAGCCTTTTAAATGTTGGTCAATTGGACGTGAACCAATTGCACATCCACCAGGAAGTGCAATACGAGCACGACCATTACGTGCTAATAATGGTCCCATTACTTGAACTGACGCACGCATTTTACGTACATATTCAAATGGCGCTTCAATATTTAATTCCTTTGAAGCATCGATTGTTACTTGATTATTTTCAAATACGACTTCAGCATTTAAATGACGTAATACCTCATTAATTGTGTATACATCAGACAAAACTGGTACTTCAGATAGTACATTCTTTCCATCACTCGCTAATAGGGCTGCAGCGATTATAGGTAATACAGCATTTTTCGCGCCCTCAACACGCACTGTGCCGTTCAACCGCTTTCCGCCACGGACGATGATTTTTTCCAATTTATTCCCCTCCGTGTCCTTTTTTCAATATCTATTCAATACTCAGAAGTTATGATCGGTGTGCCAACCACAATTGTATCTTTGTTGTCTGTAGAACGTATTGCTATTTGCACATTGATTTTCTCTCTATTTGTTGAAAGAGCGTCATTCCACTTTTTATTATATGCCGAGACTGACACAAATGCTCTTTCTTCTATCTTTTCGATCGCTCTTGCTGAAAGATCTTTCAAAACCTGATTGGTTTTATTTTGCAAAACACCTTCAATCTTATCATTCAGTACACCTTGAACACAAGTGTAAATTGTGGGTTTTGTACTAAAAATTTTATCCATTTTTCGAATATTTTCAGGGTCCCATCTTGACCCACTCACTTCAAAGATAATGAAAGTGTTTTCTTTAGTATTTTCCTTACTCCAAGTTACTACTATTCGTTCTTCATGAGAAGAGAACTTTTTGTATGCTGTTGCTTTATATCCGTCATGAGATGGTTCCAATTCCCATTTTTGAATATTCGCTTTTTCTTTCACTTCATTTAACAACTTTTGAAACGTATGTATGTTAGAAATGGTTTTGGTTTCTCGTGCTAACCATGACCACCGCTCTACCTCTGCTCCATTTTTTTCAAGAGCTGCGATCATACTCTCCATCTTCTCTTCGTCACTTACGGGTTTTATCTGTTTATACCCGACCAAGAATACGACAATACTTACGACAACAATAAGAATTGTTTTCAAGCTTTTCAAGGTTCATCCCCTCCTATCCCCATTGTTAACGGAGATATGAGGTTCTATACAATTACTTTACTAAATACGTTAAACTCTTCGAATACCCTAAATAATCAAGAAAAAAGTTGCTGACAGATGTACCGATTGCAATCGTAACAAGAATAAGCAAAATCCTCGTCTGCATTACCTTTCCAGATTTCATCAGGCGTTCGATATGGATACCTTGTAAGGCCCACCATGTAATGGTAATAAACAATAAATGCGAAACAATCGCAATCAGTGCTTGTTGCCCTAAAAGCTGCGCCAAAAAAATCGACTCCTTTTGTTTGGCTTGCCATCACTTAGGATGCAAAACGATCCCATACAAATGGAAACCACACTTTTTCACGCTCAAATAGGTAGTATAAAGTTTTCTCTCCGAAATTGCTAGAGAAGAACTACCTATTAGAATTTACTTTACCTACGCATCACATTCGTGAAAGATAAAAGCTTCTTGCTCCACAATAAAAAGCGTAGAGCGGTAACTCTACACTTTTTATTGTCACTATTGTACCACGTTCCCCGTAAAGAAGAAATCTTTCATGAGTGGAAAATATTCATAAAAGAAATTGTAGCCAATCGTCGGTAGAATCCCGAGTAATACGATTGAAATTGCACAAAAACTAATGACGACCTTCAAATTGATCGGTAGGTTTACCTGCTTTTCTTCACTGCTCTTTCGAAAGAACATTTGCTGCAAAATACGGAAGTAATATACAAATGAGATAACCGTTGTGCCCATCATGACTGATGCTAGTACGTAATGAGCTGGACTAGCTGTAAAGGCGCTTAAGAAAATATTAATCTTTCCGATAAAGCCCGCTGTTCCTGGAATTCCTGCCAAAGACAGAATAAAAATAGTCATCGCTACAGAAACAAACGGAGAACGTTTGTATAAACCTGCGAAAATTGTTAAATTTCCCTTTCCACTTTGTAAGATTAACCCATGGATGACTGCAAAAGCTCCTATATTCATTAACACGTATGCCAACATATAAAACCACATACTATCCATTGTAAATGGCGATAACGCTACAAGCGGAACAAGTAAATATCCAGCATGCGCTATGCCAGAATAGGCAAATAACCGTTTTACATTGTATTGCTTTAGCGCCACGATATTACCGATAATCATTGTAATAATAGCGAGCACGGCGATATATACGCTCATATTACCGAATATGGATTGCTCACTTCCATGAACCGGTATGCCACCGAATACCATGAAAAACAATCTTATCATCATAATAAAGCCGGCGATTTTAGAGATTGTCCCAAGGAAAGCTGTAACAGGTGCTGCGGCCCCTTCATATACATCCGGTGCCCACATATAAAACGGTACTGTCGCAATTTTAAAGGATAACCCAACAAACAGAAGCAAAAAAGCAAGCGATAGCAAAAGTCCAATACTTCCATCTACACCTTGCATGAGAACTTCCTGCATACCCAGAATATTAGTCGATCCCGTAATACCATATAAATAGCTCATTCCAAAGAGAGTGATAGCCGTGGCAATTCCGCCATTAATGACATATTTCATTGCTGCTTCATTCGAAGCACGATTTTTCTTTCGAATCCCTACTAAAATGTACGAAGACAATGACAACAACTCTAGACCAATAAAGAGCGTAATAAAATCAACGCTAGATGCCATGAACATCGCCCCGAGAACTGCCATTAAAAATAAGTAATAGTATTCTCCCTTATCTTGAATCGGCTCTTTTTTATCATCACTCATCGCCACAAACAAGATGAGAATCGCTCCAATTAATAGTAATGTTTTAAAACCTTTTGAAAACCCATCTAGTACAAACGAACCACTTAAAATGTCTCCAGCCGGTTCACTATACAATGTAATTAACGCTATTAGTGATAGCACCGCTGATACAATCGCTCCAATCCCTAAATACTTACGATCAAACTTTAGAAATAAATCAAAAAGCGAGAGAAGGATGGCCGCCCCAAGAATGATGAATTCCGGTACCATTAAATGCCAAGATAAACCAAGTAATGTATTCATATCCATCCTATCTCACCCCCAATATTTTCACAGTGTATTGCAGCGGCGTTCCTAACAGTTCTGGCATAACACCAATTGCGATAATACAAGTGAGTAATAACACAAGCGGAATGTATTCCCAGCCGCGAACATCCGGCCGCGCTTCCAATTCCTTCTTTCCAAATGTCACTTGAAGCGTAGCCCTTAAGACATATACCGCTGTTAAAATAATGCCGAGCGCACCAATTGCTGCGATTACCTGCTTCCCCTGAAATAATCCGAGGAACGCAAGAAACTCACCAACAAACCCAGACATTCCTGGGAGGCCAAGCGAAGCCATACTTCCTGCTAATAAAAAACCACTTAGCACCGGAACTTGTTTTGCGAGTCCACCAAGCTTCGTAATATCAGAAGTATCAAAGCGCCGTTCAATCATACCGAGTAAGCAAAATAGTAACGCTGCAATTAAACCGTGAGATATAACTTGAAATAGCGCTCCCTTCATGCCAGCTGCATTCAGTGCCCCAATCCCCATTAACACAATTCCCATATGCGAAATACTGGAGTAGGCAAGTACCTTTCGAAAATCGGTTTGAATCATCGCTAGAAAAGCACCGTACAGCAAGTTGATTACTCCTAAAATCGCTATAAGCATCGCAAAGTCATGAAACTGCTCCGGGAATAGCCCTTTCCCAAAACGAATGATACCGTATGCTCCGATCTTGAGCAGAACACCCGCGTGGAGCATCACCACTGCAGGATGGGCTTCTACATGCACATTCACCATCCAGCGATGCAAAGGAAAGACCGGCAGTTTAATGGCAAAGGCAATCATAAGTGCAATAAATAAACCGAGCTGCAATGAATTTGAAATATCGCCTAGGAGCGTCGTTTCCGCTCCAGTCAAAATATCTTTTAACTCTGTAATATTTGTTGTACCTGTTTTTGCAAAGAGGATAGAGAAAACAATGAGTAAAATTGCTGATCCAATTCCGTTATAAATCAAATAACTATAGGAAGCTTTTTCACTGTTCAATTTCCCCCACTTTCCGATAAGCAAAAACATCGGTGGTAGTGTGAGTTCAAAGAAGACAAAGAAGAGAAGTAAATTTTCGGCTGCAAAGACACCAAGCATCCCAATTTCAAGTGTTAGTAGGAGCATGTAAAAACCTTTTATATTTTTTTGAATGGAAAAGGCAGCTATCGCCGCAAGTGTTGCTAAAAGTGCTGTAAGTATCATCATCACAAGCGAAAAACCATCGATACCAAGTTCATAGTAAATAGAAAACAACTTTTCATCTACTTGCGAAAAGCTTCCAAATTGAATCCATTTCACCTTTTCAGCAAAAATCGTTAAGCTCTTTCCGGAAGCGTATGTACTAGCTAAAACAATCGCGATGCCAAGCGGAAGAATTGTTCCGAACAAACCGAGGCCTCGCATTGCACGCACTTCCGTTTTCGGCGTTAATGTAAGTAAGAGAATCCCTAGAAGCGGAGAAAAAATAAAAAACGATAATAATAATGCATTCATTGCCAATACCCCCCTGTATATAACAGAATGACAACTAATGCCGCTAAAGAAACAGCCATAACGGTTCCGTATACTTGTACGTTTCCATTTTGAAGTTTAGAACCCACGTTGCTCGTTCCTTTCACAATACGCCCAATTAACTGAGCGATCCCTTCCACAATATATACTTCACATAAGCGAAGCACATAAGCGATTCCTTTAACGAGCGGGAGCACAGTTACGTTATATATTTCATCTACATAATATTTTTCCTTTAAGAGACTATATAGCACGGTTTCTTTTCCGCCAGCCCAGTCTCGAGAGATGGATCGTTTCCCATAGATGAGATATGCCAAGAGAATGCCAGCAAGCGAAACGAGTGTCGCAACAATCATAATCCACACCGGGCCATGGCTTTGCTCTACTTGAAACGGAATATCCTTCGTAAGCCAGTCACCAAGGAATGTTCCAAACCATGGCGTATTGATGTAACCTGCCAAAACTGCGAGAACACCAAGGACAATCATTGGAAATGTCATAACGCGCGGAGATTCACGCACATCTTCTTTCTTCGCCTCTCCTGTAAAGACAAGAAAGTATAACCGAAACATGTAAAACGCCGTTAGGAAGGCCGCCAGAACCGCAAGGACAAACAACACATAATTGCCGTGCACCCACGTCGCTACCAAAATTTCATCCTTACTAAAAAAACCTGAGAGGAGCGGGACACCACTAATTGCTAGCGTGCCGATTAAGAAGAGTAGCCCCGTCACTTTCATTTTTTTCTGTAATCCGCCCATTTCATTAATGTTTTGCGTATGCACCGCATGAATCACGCTTCCTGCCGCTAAAAAAAGTAACGCTTTAAAGAAAGCATGTGTCGTTAAATGAAAGACCCCGGCCACATACCCTGCCGAGCCAAGCGCGAGCATCATATAGCCCAGCTGGCTGACTGTTGAATATGCGAGGACTCTTTTTATATCCGTTTGTACGAGGCCGATGGACGCGGCAAAGATTGCGGTAAAGGCACCGACAACCGCGACTGTTTGCATCGCTACAGGACTTGCAGAAAATAGCGGAAACATCGTTGCCACTAAGTACACACCTGCCGCGACCATCGTCGCCGCGTGAATGAGTGCTGATACTGGTGTTGGTCCTTCCATCGCATCCGGAAGCCACGTATGAAGCGGAAACTGACCTGATTTCCCCATGGCACCGATAAAAATTAAAATTGCCGTGAGCGTAATCATGGTAGGTGATACGTCTCCCATTTTCATTGCTTTAAAGATAGCGTCGTACTCAAAACTACCAGCTTGCCAGAAAAGTAAAATCATCCCGATAAATAAGCCTACATCCCCAATACGCGTCATAATAAACGCCTTCTTCGCCGCCAACTTTGCTTCTTCTTTAAAGAAATAGAACCCAATTAATAAAAACGAGCCAAGTCCAACTAATTCCCAAAATATATAGAGCTGCAATAAATTCGTCGAGATGACAAGCCCAAGCATCGCAAATGTAAAGAGCCCTAAATATGCATAAAAGATAGGTAACCTCTCATTATCATGCATATACCCTTTCGAATACACATGCACGAGGAAGCTAACGAGCGTTACAATAAAAAGCATCAAAGCATTTAATGCGTTAATCTCAAAGCCAAATGAAAGATCCACATCACCAATTCGGAGCCATAACCACTGATGTTTTACTGTTTCTGATGAAAACCGTTCTATTAATACAGTCGCCGCACCCACAAAGGAAAGAAATGTGAGAAAGATACCAAGCCAGCTGCTTCCTTCTCTCAATTTCCCCCCAAATATAATGAGCAAAAAAAACGAGGCAAGCGGGAAAAGCGGTATGAGCCATGCATAATCGATCATTGTTTCCTTCCCCCTTTTTGGTCACAATTAACCTTTAAGCGAATCCATTTCATCTACGTTAACGGTTGCATGCTTACGATATAACGCAATTAATATCGCAAGTCCGACTGCTGCTTCCGCTGCCGCAACGGACATCGTAAACAGTGAAAAAATTTGTCCTGTTAAGTTCGGAAAAAAGCCTAATTTACTAAAAGCGACTAGGTTTAAGTTCGCCGCATTTAACATCAGTTCAATACAAATTAAGACAATGACCGTATTCCGCTTTGTTAAAGCCCCGAATAAGCCGATGCAAAACAGAATAATAGCAAGAGCTAAGTAGGCGGCAACTGGAACACTACTCATTGGAATCCCCCTCTTTCTCATCCTTCTTCGCAAGTACAATTGCCCCAACAAGCGCAACAAGCAAAATAACCGACGTTAATTCAAATGGAATAACATATTTCGAATACAAAAGTGTACCAATTTGAAGTGTATTTTGTTCATGAAGCGGTAAACTTCCTTGTACATTTCGATTTGTAAAATCTATATTATTAACAGCAAAGTACATTACCGCGCCAAACGCTACTACTGCGAGGAAGATAAGCAACTTACGAAAACTAAAACTAGATTCACTTTCAGCGTCATGCTTCGTTAGCATAATACCGAAAATCATAATAATCGTAATTGCTCCGGAATAAATTAAAATTTGTGTGACCCCAACAAACTCCGCTGATAATAGAAAATACAATCCCGCAATGCTAAGAAACGTAAACACAAGGGCGAGCATCATATGCATGACTTTCGTTAAGTTCAGCATAAGGATACCACCGATAATCGCCGTTAAGGACAATATAAAAAACGCTATCAAATCGCCGCTCATGCTTTATTCTCCTTTCTGACGTTCTCATCATTTTCATCGAGCCACTGCAAATTTTTAAACAAATCATCACGCGAATACTCCGCTAACTCGAAATTGTTTGTCATAACAATGGCCTCAGTTGGGCAAACCTCTGTACATAAATCGCAAAGAATACAAATTTCAAAGTTAATATCATACGTATCAATGATTTTCCCTTTTTTCGTAGGGTCTGGATGCTTCTTCCCTGTTAGTTGAATACAATCAGTTGGACAAATGTTAGAACATTGGTTACAAACAATGCATTTTTCTGGATAGAATTTTTGAATCCCTCGGAAGCGATCTGGTAGTGGTAATGGTTGATTGGGATAATCGTACGTTACTTTTTTCTTACTTAAGTTGCTAAGCGTATATTTTAAACCTTTAAATAGCCCTTTCATATCTTACTGGCACCTCCCTCATAGATTAGAAGAATAACTCCTTAATCAATGCCGTTAAGAAAATATTTGCAAGTGCGATTGGCAATAATACTTTCCAGCCAAACTCCATCAATTGATCACCCCTGATACGCGGAAACGTAACGCGGAACCAAATAAGCAAGAAAACTACCGCGCTAAACTTTAAAGCAAACCATACAGCACCAGGAATAAAACCAAGAAACGGAATTGGCTGCCATCCTCCTAAAAACAGCACCGTTATAAGCGAAGCCATTCCAAAGAAGTACACGTACTCAGAGAGCATAAAGAATGCCCAGCGAAACCCTGAATACTCGGTATGATATCCAGAGATAAGTTCTGATTCCGCCTCTGGTAAGTCAAACGGTGTCCGGTTGAGCTCTGCAACTGCTGCAATTAAGAAAATTACAAAACCGATCGGCTGCGCAAAAATGTACCAAACTTTCTCCTGCCCCGCTACGATTTCATTTAAATTGAGACTGCCAGCTAATAAGACAACGCCAATCACGCTCATTACAAGCGGAATCTCATAGGAAATCATCTGCGCCGCCGCACGCATCCCGCCTAAAAGTGAATATTTATTGTTTGATGCCCATCCTCCGGTCACAACACCAATCGTTGTAATCCCTGATACAGCAATATAGTAAAGAAGCCCTACTCCGATATCTGCAAACTGAAATTTATCTGTAAACGGAATGACTGCAAGCACCATAAAAGCTGGTGCGAATGCAATAACAGGTGCCAATATAAACAGCGGCTTATCTGCAGCTTTCGGAATGCTATCTTCTTTTAATAAAAGCTTTAAAACATCAGCAACTGTTTGCAATAAACCAAATCTGCCGCCGACCTGATTCGGTCCTATCCGTCCTTGCATAAATCCCATTACTTTTCGCTCTGCTAAAATCCCATATGTAACAAATCCAAGGACAGCAAATAATAAAAGCACCGCTAATCCGAAAAAAATGAAAAAATTCGTCCAACTTGCCGATGACTCTAAGAGGCGCTCTATCATCACCCATCAACCTCCCCAAGTACAATATCAACGCCGCCTAAAATGGTAATTAAGTTCGCGATATTTTCACCCTTCAAAAGCTTCGGTAAAATTTGGAGGTTATAGAAAGATGGCCTGCGGAACTTTAAGCGATACGGCTCTTTCTTCCCTTCGCTAGCAATATAACAGCCTATCTCTCCGCGCGGCGACTCAATGCGGACAAATGCCTCACCCTTGGGCACCTTAATAATTTTCGGCACTTTCGCCAACACCGGCCCTTCTGACGGGAATTGCCGGGCCGCCTGCTCAATAATTTTGAGGGATTCCTCAATTTCCTCCATCCGGCAAACATAACGATCCCAAGCATCCCCCACGTTTCCTACCGGAACATCAAAATCAAAACGGTCATAAATAGAGTACGGTTCATCCTTGCGAAGATCCCACTTTACACCTGTGCATCGTAAATTTGCTCCGCTAAGTGAATAAGAAAGTGCATCTTCCGCGCTATATATTCCAACGCCCTTCACACGTTTTAAGAAAATTTCATTTCCGCTCACAAGATCATGATAACCCTTCAATTGCTCTCTCATATACGGAACAAACTCGCGAACTTTTTCAATCCAGCCATCTGGGGCATCCCACTTTACACCGCCTACCCTCATATAATTGAACGTTAACCGCGCACCACAGAGCTCATTTAAGAGATTAATAATCATCTCTCGCTCCCGGAATGCATATAGAAACGGGCTAACCGCTCCAATATCAAGAAGATTCGTTCCCCACCAAACGAGATGGCTCGCAACGCGACCAAGCTCCATCGCAAGTACTCGCAAATATTCGGCCCGCTCTGGAATCTCAAGCCCCATCATTGTCTCAACAGCGTGACAGATCACATAGTTATTCGTCATCGCCGATAAATAGTCCATTCGATCTGTATAAGGGATAATTTGTGTATACTGCAAGTTCTCTGCGATTTTCTCTGTTCCGCGGTGTAAATAACCAATGACAGGTGTAGCTTCCTTTATAATTTCCCCATCAATTTTAATAACAAGCCTAAATACACCGTGTGTACTCGGGTGCTGCGGCCCTACATTTAAAAGCATTTCTTCTGTACGGATCATATTGCTACACCTCCACATCGAGTGGTTCATAATCTTTTCGAAGCGGATGACCAGCCCAATCTTCTGGCATTAAAATACGCGTTAAATTCGGATGCCCTTCAAACGTAACACCAAGCAAGTCATATGCTTCTCGCTCTGGCCAGTCTGCCCCGCTCCATAGCGGCGCAATCGATGCTACTCGCGGCGACTCCCTGTCCATCTTCACCTTCACTGCGACAGATTGTTTCTTTCTATATGAAAATAAGTGAACATACACTTCCATATGTGTAACAAAATCCGTAGCATGTAACTCCGACATATAATCAAAGGCAAGTCCTTCATGGCCTCGCAATAATTCCATTACTTCGTAGTACCTTTCCAGCTTAACAACAAGTGTTGGTACATCCTTCGAAAGTTTATTAATATAATAATCTTCTAATGAATTTCCATCCATTTTCTCCTTAATAATCTCTACATAAGCATCCAGATATGGCTGATTCGGAGATGGTTCCTCTTGCTTCATCTCTTCTTCTCTCTTGCCCACAGCGCCTTTTGCCTTAGCAGCAGCCGCTGCCTTTGCTTTTGCCGCTGCAATCGCCTTTGCCTTTTCATCATTAGACGTTGTTCCTTCCTTGGATACCTTCTGTTTCGCTAGCGCTGCCGCTTTTGCTTTTGCTGCTGCTACCGCCTTTGCCTTCGCTTTTTCCTTTTCTTCTTCTGATGGGGATTCA
>NZ_NUOT01000059.1 GCF_002584535.1 Bacillus cereus | reverse complement strand
AGAGTTTATGGATTAAAAATGGATGCTAATTCTAAACATAAAATTTTAAAAGCTGATGGTACATGGCTTAAGGTTGGAGAAGAATATGAAAAAACAGGTAACAAAGGAGAAGTATTATATACAATAGCAATTCCTAAAAACGATCCAATTTTAGAAGATACTAAATTGAAAAAAGAAGTAAATTGGAAGTTGATTGATTCAAATATAGTAGATAAAAATTCAGGTTATCATTGGTCTAAAGCTGTTACAAGTGGTATATCTCATAATGTAACTGTAGGATTATCTTATACAATTGGGATGGAAGTAGGACTTGAAGGGATTGCAACAGTAAATCAATCATTAACTGCAAGTTTCGGTTATGGTGTTACTTTAAATTCAGAAGAGACAGTTACGAAAACATTTGATTTTAATCCAAAATATGATTACGCATATGATCAGTACAGAACAGCCTTATATCAACAAGTAGCAACGTATTCAGTTGTTCCAGGAGAAAAATTACAAAAATGGATGTCTGAACAAAATGGTGTTTGGGATAATCTTTTTGGTCAACTTGGTGAGGAATTTAAGGGTCTTACAAGTCCGACAGAATATAAAGTGAAAACCTCCGTTGACTATCCAGTAGATGTTTTAGTTGCTCTTACTTCAAAATAATAAAAAAGCTAGCATTATGCCAGTTTTTGCACCAAATAAACTATATATATAAATGAAATACATTCCTCCATAATCAATAAGAAAAAGAGAGATAAAGCACTTCATAATATGTTTTATCTCTTTTTTTGCATTTCTTATTTAAAGTAAATTTACCACGTATTTCAGTAAGAACTACAGATTGCACTTTAACAAATATTACATCTTATTTATTGTAAAAAATATCTAAATTTAATTGTTTTCAAAATAAATGATTAGAATCGAAACGTTCTAAATGCATTTAAGAATTATAGTTATATATAACCATAATTTCATATTTTTATAACATATATAAACTAATTATAAATATAGGCCATTAGGTAAGAACCCTACATTCTTCGGTTCTGGTGCAAAAAATCT
>NZ_NUOT01000058.1 GCF_002584535.1 Bacillus cereus | reverse complement strand
CAATTGACTCGTGCTTTTTTATTTCCTAAGAAATCGGAGAGTGTTGACCTAGTAAAAATAATAAAACATAGTAAGGGATTTTTTTTGCGGAAACCCCTAAAAATTGATAAATAAATGGGTAATCTTCAGAGGCGTAGCTTCCTAATAAGTCGTACCACCAGTCAGTCTCGTAGCGAGAAATCATACTTAAATTGTAGAGTAATAAATAATGTATGAGTAGTTCTGGTAAGAGTGATTTACAATCTCTTACATCTTTAGTTATTGGCAAATAATAAGTGCTGGTATTGCAATCATAAGAAAATGGCGTACTGTATAAAGGGTTCCATGTTTTAGAGGAAGCTGAAAATAACAAATCAGATTCAGCCTCTTCACTCGGTATGTACTGTATAAAGAGGTGCTTACAAGATGTTTCTATGTAACGAGAAAAACGTTCTTGCGTCATGTGTAAGCGATCAAGTATGCCAGAGGAAAATGAAATATGCTGTTCGTCTACCACATTAACTTTATATAATATTTTCTCTTTTTGACTATGTTGAAATAGGGTTTTTAATTCAGGAATTTTCCCCATTAGTTCTAGCATAATAAATTTTTCTGCCTCTAAGTGTTTCATGTGAAACATCCGTTCTGCAACATGAGTGAATAATCCATTTTTCTGTACTTTAACCTCATCCTCTAAAAACTGGTATCCTTGTTTTTTTCGTTTACGCGTTGTAACTCCATGAGCTAAGACGGTTGTTGATTCTGGATAGTTTGGATCAACGGTTAATAAACATGCTTTTAAAAGTTGACTCATCCCGTAAAATAACAACATAGGTTGAATAGAGAAAGGTGCAGTTTTACATAATTCATAATAACTTTTTCCGTGTTCCAAATAATAAATGAAAGGATAGCAATTCTCGAAACTTTTCTTTTCAGCGTTTTCAATTGGTAATTTTTCATAACAGCGGGCAAGATAACGCTGTACATGTTGGGATGAAAAAAAGAAACTTAATTGCTGCCAAGTATAAGATGGATGATGCATATATTACGCTCCTTTTATTGTCTAAAAATTCTAACATATATGTACGTTCTTGACAGTATTTTAACCAATTGTTAAGCTACTAATAATAATTTCTGGTATCATGGGGGGAACAATTATGTGGGAATCTAAATTTGTTAAAGAAGGTTTGACATTCGATGATGTATTACTTGTACCAGCGAAGTCAGATGTATTGCCAAGAGAAGTGAGTGTTAAAACAGTTCTATCCGAAAGCTTGCAGTTAAACATTCCTTTAATTAGCGCAGGGATGGATACAGTAACAGAAGCTGATATGGCTATTGCAATGGCGCGTCAAGGCGGTCTAGGGATTATTCATAAGAATATGTCTATCGAGCAACAAGCTGAGCAGGTTGATAAAGTAAAACGCTCTGAAAGCGGCGTTATCTCAGATCCTTTCTTTTTAACTCCAGAACATCAAGTATATGATGCAGAACATCTTATGGGAAAATATCGTATCTCAGGTGTACCAATTGTAAATAATTTAGAAGAGCAAAAATTAGTTGGTATTATTACAAACCGTGATATGCGTTTTATCCAAGATTATTCCATCAAAATTTCCGATGTGATGACAAAGGAACAATTGATTACAGCTCCAGTTGGTACAACACTAGAAGAAGCTGAAAAGATCCTACAGAAATACAAAATTGAAAAGCTCCCTCTTCTTGATAATAGCGGTGTATTACAAGGGCTTATCACTATTAAAGATATTGAAAAAGTAATTGAGTTTCCAAACTCTGCAAAAGATAAACAAGGTCGTTTATTAGTTGGAGCAGCAGTTGGTGTAACTGCAGATGCTATTCTTCGTATCGATGCATTAGTAAAAGCAAATGTAGACGTAATTGTACTTGATACAGCTCACGGACATTCTCAAGGTGTTATTGAGAAAGTAAAAGAAGTTCGTGCAAAGTATCCGACATTGAACATTATTGCAGGTAACGTTGCCACAGCTGAAGCAACACGCGCATTAATTGAAGCAGGTGCAAATGTTATCAAAGTTGGTATTGGACCAGGTTCTATCTGTACAACACGTGTTGTAGCTGGTGTTGGTGTACCGCAATTAACAGCAGTATATGATTGTGCGACAGAAGCTCGTAAACACGGTATCCCAGTTATTGCTGACGGTGGTATTAAATACTCTGGAGATATGGTAAAAGCTTTAGCAGCAGGAGCAAACGTTGTAATGCTTGGTAGTATGTTTGCTGGTGTAGCTGAAAGCCCAGGAGAAACTGAAATTTACCAAGGTCGCCAATTTAAAGTATATCGCGGTATGGGTTCTGTTGGAGCGATGGAAAAAGGAAGTAAAGATCGTTATTTCCAAGAAGGAAACAAAAAACTTGTTCCAGAAGGTATCGAAGGCCGTGTACCATTTAAGGGACCTCTAGCTGATACAGTTCACCAATTAGTTGGTGGATTACGTGCAGGTATGGGATATTGTGGAGCAAATGACTTAGAATTTTTACGCGAGAATGCACAATTCATTCGTATGTCAGGTGCTGGTTTACGTGAGAGTCACCCGCATCACGTACAAATTACAAAAGAGGCTCCAAATTACTCTTTATAATGTCTTATATGTAAATAGATGGAGATTTGATATCTCTGTCTATTTTTTTTTGATTATGTTAGAATAACGGTTATGTGAGTACAAAGATATTGGGGGTAACAGAAGTGAAAGGTATGTTTTGCAAGCGATTCATTGCAATGGTAACAGTGCTTACACTATTTTGCAGCATGTTTGTTACATATGGCAGTGCATCAGCAGAAACGGGTGCTGCTTTAAACGTTGAAGCAGGAGCAGCAATTTTAGTAGAAGCAAATTCAGGGAAAATTTTGTATCAAAAAAATGCAGATGAATTATTAGCAATTGCTAGTATGACGAAAATGATGAGTGAATACTTAATTAATGAGTCGGTGGCTAAAGGGAAACTTAAGTGGGACCAAAAGGTAACAGTTTCTGAATATGCACATAAGATTTCACAAGATCGCTCATTATCAAACGTTCCATTAGAAAATGGTGGCTCTTATACGGTAAAAGAGTTATATGAGGCAATGGCAATCTATTCTGCAAATGGTGCAACGATTGCTTTAGCAGAAGCAGCTGCAGGTAAAGAAGTAGACTTTGTAAAAATGATGAATGATAAGGCGAAAGAGTTTGGATTAAAAAATTATAAATTCGTAAACTCTACAGGCTTAACAAACCATGATTTAAAAGGACACCATCCTGAAGGCACAACACCGGATGAAGAAAATAAAATGTCTGCGAGAGAGGTCGCGATTTTAGCGCAACGTCTAATTCAAGATTTCCCTAAAGTATTAGATACAGCGAAAATTCCGAAAAAAGTGTTCCAAGAAGGTGGAAAATATCCTGTTAAAATGGATAACTGGAACTGGATGCTAAAAGGACTAGTTAAGGAATATGAAGGTGTAGATGGCTTGAAAACAGGATCTACTCCAGAAGCTGGAGATTGTTTTACAGGTACAGCGGAAAGAAATGGTATGCGTTTAATTTCTGTCGTTATTAAAACAAATTCTCATACAGCACGTTTTGACGAAACAAAAAAATTATTTGATTATGGCTTTACAAACTTCGATGTGAAAAAAGTGTATCCAAAAGGTTCTGCAATAAAAGGGCATGAAACTGTACGAGTAGAAAATGCAAAAGATAAAGATGTTGCATTACAAACGAAACAAGCTGTTACACTTCCGATACCAAAAGGAAGTAAAGATGTATATAAAACAGAATTTAAAGATACAGGTAAAGAAAAAGAAGCACCAATTAAAAAAGGTACAACACTTGGTCAAATGGTTGTATCCCCTAAAGATAATAATGACCCTGGATTTTTATCAGGTAAATCATTACAAGTAGATCTTGTTACAAAATCAGAAGTAGAAAAAGCAAACTGGTTTACACGCTCTATGCGTGGCGTTGGCTCTTTCTTTAGTGGAATTTGGAATAGTGCTGTTGACACAGTAAAAGGTTGGTTTTAAGAGCTCCTCATTGTAGGAGCTTTTTTTTATTCCATTTTTCATACCGACTTTATGAAAAAGTAGTGGACAAGCCTCTAATAGTTAGTGGTAGAATGTAAGAGTATTCTTAATTTTCGCCTTTAACGGGGAAAAGCAATTCACCTAGGGGGGTTTTTGTACATGACAAATGTAACAGGGACAGAACGTGTAAAACGTGGAATGGCAGAAATGCAAAAAGGCGGCGTTATCATGGACGTAGTTAACGCTGAGCAAGCAAAAATTGCAGAAGAAGCGGGCGCAGTTGCAGTTATGGCACTAGAACGCGTTCCTGCAGATATTCGTGCAGCAGGTGGCGTTGCACGTATGGCAGATCCAACAATTGTTGAAGAGGTTATGGGTGCTGTATCAATTCCGGTTATGGCAAAATGCCGTATTGGTCACCTTGTGGAAGCACGTGTGCTAGAATCATTAGGGGTAGACTACATTGATGAGAGTGAAGTATTAACTCCAGCTGATGAAGTATATCATTTAAATAAACGTGATTACACTGTTCCATTTGTATGTGGATGTCGTGATATTGGAGAGGCAGCGCGTCGTATTGCAGAAGGCGCATCTATGCTTCGTACAAAAGGCGAGCCTGGAACAGGAAACATTGTAGAAGCAGTGCGACATATGCGTCAAGTAAACGCTGAAATCCGTCAAGTTGCGAACCTACGTGAAGACGAATTAATGACATATGCAAAAAATACTGGTGCTCCATATGAAGTATTACTGGAAATTAAACGTCTTGGTCGTCTGCCAGTTGTAAACTTTGCAGCAGGTGGTGTAGCAACGCCAGCAGATGCTGCATTAATGATGCAACTTGGTGCAGATGGTGTGTTCGTAGGATCTGGTATCTTCAAATCAGAAAACCCAGAAAAATTCGCACGTGCAATTGTTGAAGCAACGACACATTACGAAGATTATGAACTAATTGCAAGCCTTTCTAAAGGATTGGGTACTGCAATGAAAGGTGTCGAAATTTCAACATTATTACCGGAACAACGCATGCAAGAGCGCGGTTGGTAATTAAAGGAGATTTTGAAATGGTTAAAGTCGGTGTATTAGGTCTTCAAGGTGCTGTTCGTGAGCATGTAAAAGCAGTTGAAGCAAGTGGTGCAGAAGCTGTAATTG
Organism: Bacillus cereus; assembly: GCF_002584535.1. Lineage (GTDB taxonomy): Bacteria > Bacillota > Bacilli > Bacillales > Bacillaceae_G > Bacillus_A > Bacillus_A arachidis. The sequence continues at coordinate 9,671 of NZ_NUOT01000058.1, read as the reverse complement.
TAAAACGTATAGAACAACTTGAAGAAATTGATGGTCTTATTTTGCCAGGTGGCGAAAGTACAACAATGCGTCGTCTTATTGATAAGTACGATTTTATGGAACCACTTCGTGAATTTGCGAAATCTGGTAAACCAATGTTTGGTACGTGTGCAGGTATGATTTTACTTGCAAACAATCTTATTGGTTATGAAGAATCTCATATCGGTGCTATGGATATTACAGTTGAACGTAATGCGTTTGGACGCCAAAAGGATAGCTTCGAAGCTGCCCTTTCGATAAAAGGTGTAGGAGAAGACTTTATTGGTGTATTTATTCGTGCACCATACGTTGTAAGTGTAGGGGACAACGTAGAAATTCTTTCTATGCACAATGATCGAATGGTAGCAGTAAGACAAGGACCGTTTTTAGCAGCTTCTTTCCATCCGGAGTTAACGGATGATCATCGTGTTACAACATATTTTGTGCAAATGGTGAAAGAAGAAAAAATGAAAAAAGTTGTATAAGTAACTTGCAACTTGTATAAGATTATAGTAAATTGATGGTAACAATTTTATAAAATAAACGTGTTGATAGGAAATAGTAACAAATGGTGTTTCTTATAGAGAGTCGGTGGTTGGTGGAAACCGATAGAAACAGTTTGTGAATCCATCCTGGAATGAAATGTGGAATATCTTTATGATTAGTAAACATTTCCGGTGAAGAGTCGTTATTTCTACTTGAGAGGAAAGCAACATTGCTTTCAACTAGGGTGGCAACGCGGGTTAACTCCCGTCCCTTTTTATAGGGACGGGAGTTTTTTGTGTTTTATAAAATAAAAGGAGGAATATATAATGCTTGATATTAAATTTTTACGTGCGAATTTTGAAGAAGTAAAAGCAAAGTTACAGCATAGAGGCGAAGATTTAACTGATTTCGGCCGTTTCGAAGAACTAGATACAAGAAGAAGAGAGTTGCTTGTTCAAACGGAAGAGTTAAAAAGCAAGCGGAATGAAGTATCTCAACAAATTTCTGTATTAAAGCGTGAAAAGAAAGATGCAGAAGCGCTAATCTTAGAAATGCGTGAAGTAGGAGAAAAAGTAAAAGACTTTGATAATGAGCTGCGTACAGTTGAAGAAGATTTAGAAAGATTAATGCTTTCTATCCCAAATATCCCTCATGAATCTGCGCCAATTGGTGACACAGAAGATGATAACGTGGTAGCTCGTACTTGGGGAGAAGTAAAAGAATTTAATTTTGAACCAAAACCTCATTGGGATCTTGCAACTGACTTAGGGATTTTAGATTTCGAGCGTGCTGCTAAAGTAACGGGAAGCCGCTTTGTATTTTCTAAAGGTGCAGGTGCAAAGTTAGAACGTGCTTTAATTAGTTTTATGCTTGATCTTCACACAGAAGAACATGGATATGAAGAAGTGTTGCCTCCATATATGGTAAATCGGGCAAGCATGACAGGGACAGGGCAGCTCCCGAAATTTGAAGAAGATGCATTCCGTATTGAAAGTGAAGACTATTTCTTGATTCCTACAGCTGAAGTACCCGTAACAAATATGCATCGTGATGAGATTTTAAGTGCAGACCAATTGCCAATTCGTTATGCAGCATTTAGTGCATGCTTCCGTTCTGAAGCAGGTTCAGCTGGTCGTGATACACGTGGTTTAATCCGTCAGCATCAATTTAATAAAGTTGAGCTTGTGAAATTTGTTAAACCAGAAGATTCTTATGAAGAATTAGAAAAATTAACAAATGATGCAGAACGCGTGTTACAATTATTAGGTCTACCATATCGTGTTATGAGCATGTGTACAGGAGATTTAGGATTTACAGCAGCGAAGAAATATGATATCGAAGTATGGATTCCAAGTTATGGAACATATCGTGAGATTTCTTCTTGTAGTAACTTTGAAGCTTTCCAAGCAAGACGTGCGAATATTCGTTTCCGTCGTGAACCAAATGCTAAACCAGAACCTGTTCATACACTAAATGGATCTGGACTTGCAATTGGACGTACAGTTGCAGCGATTTTAGAAAACTACCAGCAAGAAGATGGTACAATTATAATTCCAGAAGTTCTTCGCCCTTATATGGGAGGAAAAACAGTTATTAAATAAATTAAAACTTTCATCGGTATGAGTGATTGGTAATTCCAGGTGTTGTCAGTAGCAACATGAAGGGAAAGGAAAAGTAACATTTTCCTTTCCTCATAATTTATGATGGTAGGGTTGACTAACTGTTTTTCTTTTGATATTATATTGGATGTCAATATGGAGGTATACCCAAGTCTGGCTGAAGGGATCGGTCTTGAAAACCGACAGGCGGCGAGAGTCGCGCGGGGGTTCGAATCCCTCTACCTCCTCCAGATATAATTGACAACAGCGCATATAAGTGGAGATTGGAGAACTCGTTACCAACACGTAACGAGTTTTTATTTTAAAGCCAATCAGAAAGTATGATGTAAGGTGAAGTTTGGCCTTATGAAACACTCATATTCCGATGATTATCTTCATAGATATGAAAGGAGTCAACATGGATCTTATTATACAAACATTTCCTCTAGATGGAAAAACTTTATATTATGTACAATGCCCAGTCTGTAAGAACAATAGAATTTTAAATAGTGGTGCAAACGTATCTCGTATTATAAGTGATGATACATTCCGTAAACTTTGCGGTTGTACTTGTAATGTGAAGAAAGAAGCGAAAAAAGTAGAGGCACCGAAAAAAACTGCTGAAAAAGATGCAGCTCCAAAACGTACTGGTAAAGTATTAACAGCAATTATTAATGGAAAAGAAATGACTGTTAAAGAAATTGCTGAAGCATATGATATTAGTACAAGCACCGTTCGTCAGCGTATTAATGCTGGGAAACCTGAGAGCGAAATTATTGCTCCAACGAAAAAGAAGAAGTAAGTTAATGGAAAAACCCGTGCATCTGCACGGGTTTTTTATTTCACAAGCTTACGTGTTTGGTTTAAAAAATGTCCAATTTTCTTAATGATTGGTTCAATCGAGCTTTCATCTTTTAAGATATCATATTCATTAATATTTAGACGCAGGATTGGACATGAGTTAAAGTTATTAATCCAATTTTCATAACGCCCGTGCATTTCTTGCCAATACTCAATTGGTGTTTGTTGTTCCATTGGGCGACCACGTTCTTGAATGCGACTGACAATATCATCAAAAGAACCTTCTAAATAGATTAATAAGTCTGGATGAGGGAAGTAAGGTGTCATAACCATTGCATCGAACAACCCTTTGTATGTTTCATAGTCCGTTTCCGTCATTGTTCCTTTTTCGTGATGCATTTTTGCAAAAATACCAGTATCTTCATAGATAGAGCGATCTTGTACAAAGCCACCGCCGTATTCGAAGATTCTTTTTTGTTCTTTAAATCTTTCTGCTAAAAAATAAACTTGTAAGTGGAAGCTCCAGCGTGTGAAATCACCATAGAACTTATCTAAATATGGATTCGAATCTACTTTTTCAAATGATGTACGGTAACCTAAAGCGTTAGCCAGTGCAGTTGTCATAGTTGATTTACCAACTCCGACTGTACCAGCAATTGTAATTACTGCATCATTTGGTATATCATACTTTTGCCTTAAATTCATTGCTATTTCGTCCCCTTTGAGAGTGTATTTTGGAGAGTGGATAAAATTACATTCAAGTCTTCACTATTTTTAATGAAATCCATGTTATCTCCATTGAATTTTAACACTGGAATATCAGGATGGTCTTTTTTAAAGGCATCCATTGCCGTTTCGTAATCTTTGGTAAGTTGTAGTAAGTAATTTGGATCCATGTTTTTCTCAAATTCACGTCCACGCATCGCGATCCGTTTTTGTAATGTTTCTAGGCTTGCTGTTAAATATACAATGACATTTGGTACGGGCATATCTTGCGTAAGAATACGATAAATTTGCATGTACTTGTCATATTGAGCGTCTTTTAATGTGCGAGATGCAAAAATTAAATTTTTAAATATATGATAATCTGCTACTACTGGCTTACGCTGATTCAAGTATTTTATATTAATGTCTTCCAATTGTTTATAGCGATTGCAAAGAAAGAACATTTCTGTTTGAAAACTCCATTCTTCAATGTTTTCATAAAACTTTCCTAAGAAAGGATTTTCATCAACAATTTCTTTTAATAAATGGAGTTGCATGTGAGTTGAAATTTCCTTCGCAAGTGAAGTTTTTCCAACACCGATTGGTCCTTCAACCGTAATAAATGGTACTCCGGTCACGCTGTTTCCTCCTTTCAATTCATAATTTCCTGTAAATAAAAAGCACAAAACAGAATTATTGTAGCATAAGAGGGAAGCAAGCGGACTAATTTGTCATAAAAAGTTAGAAAATCGACGCATGCTATTCAAATTTTAATTGAGGAGAGGGCATGATATTTGCCTTTAATGTCGTTTCCATTATTTTTAAAGCGTGTTTATTATCTTGATCAGAATTAGAAGCAGTACAATCTTGAGGTACATATAATGTGTAGTTTCTCATATGAGCATCATTCGCTGTAAAAAGGATGCATATGTTTCCCGCAATCCCTGTTATGATAAGTTTTTCAACCTTTAAATGTCCTAATAAAGAATTTAAGGGAGTTTCATAAAATGCCGAATAATGTGGTTTAATAAAAACATAGTCATCTGTGCTGGGGGCAATTGCTTGTATAATGTTTTTGCTATAATTATTTGTGCAATGAGTAATAAGTTGGTCGATATCAGCTCTCCATAGTTGGTAATGATCGTTAATATAAATAACAGGATAACCATTCATTTTCATTGTTCGTTTTAATTGTAAGATGGGCTCTATAATTATTTGACATTTTTTTGCAAGGATTGGCCCGTGTGAGAATTGAAAGTCATTAATCATGTCAATAATGAGCAGTGCAGTATTTTTCATATGTAGTCACCCTTTCTTTTCTTTAGGTTGGATTGAATGTGTGAAAGTTATCCTGTATCTGTAAGGAGAAGGATAATTGAATAGTACGTATATGAATATAAATGAAAAAAAGCATGGACTCATTCTTTTAGAGCGGGAGAGAGGTTGCAATCCTGCATAGAAGTGATCAAATCCTTTTCCTGCCCCATGCCAGGTGAAACTGAAAGGAAAAAATGAGTGGAGATCAATTTTTATTCTGCTTAGCAGGGGATTATATACTCAAAAATCAAAATGGGTTGATATAGGAGTAAAGGGTTATAATACTTTATTCGTAATGAGAGGACTGTATTATGGAACAAGACATTTATTTTATGCAGCTTGCAATAGAAGAAGCAAAGAAAGCTGAAGGAATTCAAGAAGTTCCAATTGGAGCTGTTATTGTACTAGATGGGGAAGTGATCAGCGTTGCTCATAATTTAAGGGAGACAGAGCAACGATCAATCGCTCATGCAGAGTTATTAGCTATAGATGAAGCTTGCAAAAAGTTAGGTACGTGGCGCCTAGAAAACGCTACGCTATATGTTACATTAGAGCCATGCCCAATGTGCGCAGGCGGACTTGTTTTATCGCGTGTAAAACGTGTGGTATATGGTGCAAGTGATCCAAAAGGCGGATGTGCAGGTACGTTAATGAACCTTTTAACCGATGAGCGTTTTAATCATCAATGTGAAGTAGTATCTGGTGTGATGGAAGAAGAGTGTGGAGCGTTGTTAACAAACTTTTTTAAGGGGCTGCGAAAAAAGAGAAAAGAGCAAAAGAAAAAATTGGATGAAAATATTGCTCGTTAACAGGTTTGCAATTTATGAAGAAACAAGTTATACTGATAATGCCTTCAATAAGGCAACCGAATATTGGTTTTAACTTTGCCGTGCTAAGCGGGGAGGTAGCGGTGCCCTGTACTCGCAATCCGCTCTAGCGAGGCCGAATCCCTTCTCGAGGTTATGTTGCTGTAAGGCCTGCCTTAAGTAAGTGGTGTTGACGTTTGGGTCCTGCGCAACGGGACCCCGTGAACCTTGTCAGGTCCGGAAGGAAGCAGCAATAAGCGGGTCTTCTCGTGTGCCGCAGGAGTGCCTGAACCGAGCTAACTGCTTAAGTAACGCTTATGGTACGTAATCGACAGAAGGTGCACGGCAGTTATATATGTATACAAAACCCACCTCATACAAAGAGGTGGGTTTTTTGCATAGAAAATAACTTTTGGAATCTATAAACAGAATGGGTTATAATATACAAGATAATAACCTTTGAGGGAGGCCGTATTTTCGTGTCATACCAAGCGTTATACCGAACATGGAGGCCGCAAAAGTTTGAAGATGTAGTTGGTCAAAAGCACGTAACAAAAACGTTGCAGAATGCCCTTCTTCAGGAGAAAGCTTCGCATGCTTATTTGTTTTCTGGCCCGAGAGGAACAGGTAAAACGACAATTGCAAAAGTATTTGCAAAGGCAATTAACTGTGAGCATGCTCCAGTAGCTGAACCTTGTAATGAATGTCCTGCGTGTTTAGGCATTACAAAAGGGTCTATTTCGGATGTATTAGAAATTGATGCGGCTTCAAATAACGGTGTAGATGAAATTCGAGATATAAGAGATAAAGTAAAGTATGCCCCAAGTGCAGTGAGATATAAAGTATACATTATCGATGAGGTTCACATGCTTTCTATGGGGGCTTTTAATGCGCTGTTAAAGACATTAGAAGAGCCGCCATCACATGTTATCTTTATTTTGGCGACAACAGAGCCTCATAAAATTCCACCTACAATCATTTCACGCTGTCAACGCTTCGAATTTCGAAAGATATCAGTACATGACATTGTAGAGAGACTAGCGACAGTTGTTACAAATGAAGGTACAAAGGTAGAAGATGAGGCGTTGCAAATTGTTGCACGTGCTGCTGAAGGTGGCATGCGTGATGCGCTTAGTCTGATTGATCAGGCTATTTCTTATAGCGATGAGATTGTTACGACTGAGGACGTCTTAGCGGTAACAGGTTCTGTTTCTCAACAATATTTAGGTAATCTTGTAGAATGTATAAGAGAGAATGATGTATCAAGAGCGTTGCGTATTATTGATGATATGATGAGTAAAGGAAAAGACCCAGTTCGTTTTATGGAAGACTTCATTTACTATTATCGTGATATGCTTTTATATCAAACTTCACCACAATTAGAACATATGTTAGAACGAGTAATTGTAGATGAACAGTTCCGTATGCTAAGTGAAGCGATGCAACCTGAGATCATTTATGAAATTATTCATACACTTAGTAAGGGGCAACAGGAGATGAAGTGGACAAATCATCCGCGAATTTTCCTAGAGGTTGTTATGGTACAACTTTGCCAGCAGTTTATGGTACAAGCAAATGGTGCGGATCGTTTGCAAGCAATTATGAACAGAATGCAACAATTAGAAAAAGAATTGGAACATGTGAAGAAAAATGGAGTACCAGCTGGTGTAGGACAGGAAGTAAGAGAGACACGTGCAGCACCGAAACCTGTGCGGACAGGGAATATGAAAATTCCTGTTGGTCGTGTACATGAGGTGTTAAAGCAGGCAAAACGCCAAAATTTAGAACAGCTAAAAGGTGTATGGGGTGAGTTGTTAGGAAGACTTAAATCCTATAACAAAGTGGCTTTTGCTGTATTATTAGAAAATAGTGAACCAGTAGCAGCTTCTGAGGATTCTTATGTTTTAGCTTTCCAATATGAGATACATTGCAAAATGGCAAGTGAAAATCGTGATGCGATGGATACTGTAGAGCAGATTCTCTTTGAATTGCTTAGTAAAAGGTTAAACATGATTGCAATTCCAAAGAGTGAGTGGGGGAAAATACGAGAGGAATTTTTACAGCGTGAAGGTGGAAATTCAGAAGAAGCTGCAGAACAAAAAGTAGATCCCCTCGTAGATGAGGCGGTAAAATTAGTAGGGCAACAACTTATTGAAATAAAAGAATAACAATAACTAGGAGGAATTTATTATGATGCGTGGCGGAATGGGAAATATGAATAACATGATGAAGCAAATGCAAAAGATGCAAAAGCAAATGGCGAAAGCACAAGAGGAACTTGGTGAAAAAACAGTTGAGGGTACAGCAGGTGGCGGAATGGTTACGGTTATTGCAAATGGCCACAAGCAAATTCTTGATGTGAAAATTAAAGAAGAAGTTGTAGATCCAGAAGATATTGAAATGTTACAAGATCTTGTATTAGCTGCAACAAATGATGCAATTAAGCAAGCTGAGGAACTTTCAAACTCTACAATGGGGCAATTCACAAAAGGTTTAAACTTACCAGGTGGAATGTTCTAGTAGGAGGATATTGAATCATGCATTATCCAGAACCGATTTCAAAGCTCATAGATAGCTTTATGAAGTTGCCGGGAATTGGCCCGAAAACGGCTGTTCGATTGGCATTCTTTGTACTAGATATGAAAGAAGATGACGTACTAGACTTTGCTAAATCACTCGTAAATGCAAAGCGAAATTTAACATATTGTTCAGTTTGTGGACATATTACAGATCGTGACCCTTGTTATATTTGCGATGATTCACATCGTGACCAATCAGTTGTTTGTGTTGTGCAAGAAGCAAAAGATGTAATCGCAATGGAAAAAATGAAAGAATATCAAGGTGTCTATCATGTGCTTCGTGGTGCAATTTCGCCAATGGAGGGAATTGGTCCAGAGGATATTAATATTCCGCAATTGTTAAAAAGATTACAGGATGAAACTGTACAAGAAGTTATTTTAGCAACAAACCCAAATATTGAAGGGGAAGCTACAGCGATGTATATTTCCCGCCTCTTAAAACCGACAGGTATTAAAGTGACTCGTATTGCGCATGGTCTTCCCGTTGGTGGAGATTTAGAATATGCGGATGAAGTAACGTTATCGAAGGCTTTAGAAGGTCGTAGAGAAGTATAAGAGGAGAAATCAAAATGTTTTTTCAAAAAAAGGGAAAGTTGCGAAAAGAATATGATGATAAGTTAATAGCCTTATTAGAAAAAGTGAAGAATGAGTGGCTACGTCAAAAAAGGATGGTAGAACAAAGTGTTGAACCATCCCAAGATGTGCTGTGTTCTTTGAAATTAGCAGAAGCGAAATACTTTTTCTTGCTAAAAGAAGCAAAGAGGCGTCCGGTAAAAATGGAGCGATGGTAAAGATCCTGGTTTTGTAACCAGGGTCTTTTTATATAATTGAACGGCATTTTTTGTTTCCTTGTCCCATACATATAGAATGTATAAGTTATATAAGGAGGGAGAAAATGAACTCTACATTCGTTATTGGTGGAATCCTAACTTTGATATTTGTTTTGCTGATTTTTGGCGCTTCGATGAGACCATTACAAGTCATAGGCAAGATGTTTGTTAAAGTAATGATAGGTGTAGTGTTGTTGTTTGCCGTTAATGTGATTGGAACATACTTTGGTTTTCATATTCCAATTAATATAGGTACAGCTTCTGTTTCTAGCGTTTTGGGAATACCGGGTATTTGTGCTTTAGTTATCATTAAATTATATATAATGCCAGGATGAGAAGCATTTTGGCATTTATTTTTTAAAAAAATGAAAAAGAGTGTTGACTTATTAATTGTTAATATGGTAAATTAATAAGCGTCGTCAACAACGAAAGAAAAAAGAAGTTGACGAATTAATTAAGAAATGTTATATTATGAAAGTCGCCGAAACGCGATATTGAACTTTGAAAACTAAACGAAACAAACAACGTGAA
>NZ_NUOT01000057.1 GCF_002584535.1 Bacillus cereus | reverse complement strand
ATAACAGTTATAGCGACAAAGGAGGTGCAACATGTTTATAACGATTAACATACAGTCTAATATTCCAATATACGAACAACTCGTTCATCAAATTATCGAAGGAATTGCCAAAGAAGAACTAAAAGAAGGCGAAACTTTACCTTCTGTTCGATTACTTGCTTCTGATTTAGGTGTAAATATGCTCACTGTTAATAAAGCGTATCAACTGCTAAAACAAAAAGGATTTATTCAAATTCATCGACAAAAAGGCGCTACTGTAAATACAACACAATTACATGATAACTCCGCATTTTTTGAGAGGAGTGAACTGACTCTACAACCATTTATAGCAGAAGCAAAATGTCGTGGTATTTCAAAAAAAGCACTCTTGCAATTTGTACAATCTTTAGCGAATCATTTTGAATGGGAGGAAACAAAACATGGACATATGGATTAATATCATTCTATTTGTAGCGATACTAGCACCATTTTTCCTCATTATTACTTTTACGCCACAAATGACTCCAAATATATATAGTTTTGGTATCCGAATCCCCGAAAACGCATATAACTTAGATGAAATTGTCCTCTTGCGTAAAAAATTTCGGAACACCCACTTGCTTTTCAGCTTGTTATTTACAATCTTTTTCATCAGTATTTCAGTATATTTTTCAAATGAAGCAGCACAAGCAACAGGCCTTATTATTTGTATTATCGGATTTCTAATTGCCGATTTTTTTATTTATTTACATTGTCATAAAAAAATGAAAGTCATCCGAAATAATATGAATTGGGCTATTGAAAAAAAGCAACCTATTGTAATTGATACATCTTTTCGAAATGAAAAATTAACCTATTCTAACGGATTATTTTCCATTCATGCATTCATATGTTTTATAACAATTCTTATTACTATCTCGTTCTATCCTGAATTGCCAAATCAAATCCCAACGAAATTCAATTGGGATGGCACTATAACAACCTATAGTGAAAAAACAATCGGGCTTTTCTCTGTTTTTCCACTTATTCAATTCGTAACAATTCTGCTTTTTATGGGTATCAATATACTATTAAAACGCGCTAAGCAACAACTCAATGTTCAAAATGCAGATGCATCTAAAATTTCTAGCATTCAATCCCGCAGGAAGTGGTCATTATTTATGATTGGATCTTCCTTGCTGTCTGTATTTCTATTCACTTTGTTCCAAATTTCTTATATCGTTCCATTTTCACCTCTTAAATTAATCATTAGCACCATTATCATAACTACAATAACAATTACTTGGGCAATCATTATTGCACGAAAACCAATAAATCAAGATACTTTATCAAGCAATGAAAATTTTTCTATTCAACAAGATGATGATCATTTTTGGAAACTGGGACAATTTTATTACAATCGAAATGATCCTACACTCATGTTAGAAAAGCGCTTTGGACTTGGATGGACTTTCAATTTCGCTCGCCCCATAGCATGGGGGATTTTATTCGGTCCTCTCGTGCTCATTTTTGGAATTGTTCTATTAACTGCATAATCCCGGGTAAAATCTACTCTTAATTGAAGTAGCTGCTTTGGCATAAAGTGAAACTTTAATCAGAGGGGGCTTCATCCCCCTCTGATTATTAGCCGGACAATGCTTTCGCTGAATTTTGAGGTGAAAGTATTACTGCCGGTTAATGCGGGATAAACTACAAATAAACGATATAATATAACCAAATTACGGAGGTGTTTTCACAATGAATCATTATAAAGATGATAGTTACGCCTTACACACAGATTTATATCAAATCAACATGGCTTATACATATTGGAAAGACAAGATTCATAATCGCCGTGCTGTTTTTGATTTATATTTCCGAAAGCTCCCATTCGAAAATGGTTACGCCATTTTTGCTGGTCTTGAAAAAATTATAGAATACATAGAGACTTTTCGTTTTACCGAAAGTGACATCGCTTATTTAAAAGAACTACAATTTGAAGAAGAGTTCCTACATTATTTACAAAACATGAAATTTACTGGGACAATTCGTGGTATGCAAGAAGGAGAAGTTGTTTTTAATAACGAACCATTATTGCGTGTTGACGCACCTCTTGGTGAAGCTCAAATTATTGAGACCGCCTTGTTAAATATTGTGAATTACCAAACATTAATCGCTACAAAAGCAGCTCGCATGAAACATGCAGCGGACAATGATGAACTCTTAGAGTTTGGTACCCGCCGCGCTCACGAATTTGACGCTGCCCTTTGGGGTACACGAGCGGCCTTTATCGGTGGATTTTCTTCTACAAGCAATGTCCGTGCTGGAAAACGCTTTGGTATTCCAGTTGCTGGTACGCATGCTCATTCTTTTGTCCAAGCGTATCGTGATGAATATGTTGCATTTAAAAAGTACGCTGAAACGCACCAAAAATGTGTTTTTCTCGTTGATACATATGATACGTTAAAATCTGGTGTACCAAATGCGATTCGCGTTGCTAAGGAATTCGGTGACCACATTGATTTTTATGGCATTCGTCTCGATAGTGGCGATATGGCTTATTTATCAAAAGAAGCACGAAAACTACTTGATGCAGCTGGGTTTACAAATACAAAAATTATTGCTTCTAGTGATTTAGATGAATATACAATTATGCATTTAAAATCACAGGGAGCAAAAATTGATGTATGGGGCGTCGGAACAAAACTGATTACATCATTTGAACAACCTGCATTAGGCGCTGTCTATAAATTAGTTGCGATTGAAGATGCAAATGGCATATTAAATGACACAATTAAAATCTCTTCTAACCCTGAAAAGATCACAACACCAGGATTAAAACGAATTTATCGAATCATTAATCGCGTGAACAATCATACAGAAGGTGATTATATCGCTTTAGAATCCGAAGAACCTCAACAGGAAGAGCGTTTAAAAATGTTCCATCCTGTTCATACGTATATTAGTAAATTCGTAACAAACTTTGAAGCACGCGAGCTTCATCATGCCATTTTCACAAATGGTAGAAGAACATACGAATTACCAAATATATTAGACATTCAAAAATACACTAAAAGCAGCTTAGCACTATTCTGGGAAGAATATATGAGAACGCTAAATCCCGAAGAATATCCTGTAGATTTAAGTCAAGAGTGCTGGGATCATAAAATGAATTATATTCAAACAGTACGAGATCAAGTTGCAAAAAATATACAAAAATAAAAAGAGAAGCCTTCGCTTCTCTTTTTATTTTACAAATCTTTCACTCTAAGCACACGCATCGCATTCAATACAGCAAGTAATGTAACACCCACGTCTGAGAAAACTGCTTCCCACATTGTTGCAATTCCGAATGCACCAAGTAATAGGACAAGCCCTTTTACACCAAGTGCAAAGATAATATTTTGCCATACAATATTGCGTGTACGTTTGGCAATTTTGACAGCCGTTGCGATTTTAGAAGGTTCATCTGTCATGATTACAATATCCGCTGCTTCAATCGCTGCATCAGATCCTAATCCACCCATCGCAATTCCGACGTCTGCCCTTGCTAATACTGGTGTATCATTAATACCATCGCCAACGAACGCAATTTTTTCTTTTGCTTGTTTTGCTCCATCAATTTTTTCAATTTCTTCTACTTTTTGCTGTGGCAATAATTCAGCATGAACTTCATCTAAACCAAGCTCTTTACCAACCGCTTCTCCAACTAACTTTGCATCACCTGTTAACATGACTGTTTTCTTAATCCCAAGCTCTTTTAATTTTTGAATCGCTTGTTTTGAGTCCTCTTTCACTTCATCCGAAATGACAATATACCCTGCATATGCACCATCTACAGCAACGTGAACAAGAGTACCTACAGTTTGTGGCTGCTCAAATGTAATGCTTTCTTTTTTCATTAATTTTGCATTACCTGCAAAAATTTCTTTACCTTGCACTTTTACAACTGTACCATGACCAGAGATTTCACTATAATCTTCAATCATATTTTCATCAATTGATTTTCCATAGCTACTCCGAATAGATTGCGCAATTGGATGATTTGAGTACACTTCTGCAAATGCCGCATACTCAAGAAGCTCTTCTTTTGTAGTTGTTCCACTTGGCTCCATCTTCGTTACTTTGAAAACACCTTTTGTTAATGTTCCTGTCTTATCAAAGACGATATATTTCACATCATTTAGCGCTTCTAAATAGTTACTACCTTTGATTAAAATCCCGTTTTTAGATGCTCCACCAATACCGCCAAAGAATCCAAGTGGAATGGACACCACTAACGCACAAGGACAAGAAATAACAAGGAATACTAAAGCTCGATAAATCCAATCTGAGAATGTAGCACCTTCTAAAATGAGAGGTGGAACAAACGCTAGTACTGCAGCTGTAATTACGACAGCTGGCGTATAGTAACGAGCAAATTTCGTAATAAAGTTTTCTGTTGGTGCTTTTCGACTACTTGCATTTTGCACTAAGTCTAAAATTTTAGATACTGTAGATTCACCAAACTCTTTCGTTACCTCAATTGTCAATACACCATTTTGATTCACGAAACCACTTAATACATCATTACCAACCTCTACTTCACGCGGTACAGATTCGCCTGTTAACGCTGAAGTATCTACCATCGATGCTCCTTCAACTACTTTTCCATCTAACGGTACTTTCTCACCTGGTTTTACAATAATGTAGTCACCGATTTTAACATCTTCTGGTGAAATTTGTTTTGTTTCGTTTCCAACTTTCACGTTTGCATAATCAGGACGAATATCCATTAATGAAGTAATTGATTTTCGAGAACGATTTACAGCGATACTTTGGAATAATTCACCTACTTGGTAAAAGAGCATAACAGAAACTGCTTCTGGATACTGCCCAATCGCAAAAGCTCCAAGTGTGGCAATCGCCATTAAAAAGTTTTCATCAAATACTTGGCCGCGTGTTATATTTCTTACAGCTCGCCAAACGATATCTCCACCAATTAGTAGGTACGCAATAACAAAAAGTGGAATTGTCATCATTTGTGGTAATCCCGCTAGTGCAGCTATCCCTGTTAAAACGCCACCAATTGCTAAACGCCAAATCATTTTCTTCACATTTCCTTCACCATGGTCGTGGCTATGATTATGGCTTTCCTTCTCTTCGCGAACAACTTTTACATCTGGTTCTAACTTATGAACAATCATTTTGATATCTTGTACTGTCGTTTCAAGTTCTTTTTTATTTGCAACTTCTATTTTTAATTTCTTCGATACAAAATCCACTGTAGCATTTGAAACAGAAGGCATTTCCTTTACCTTTGTTTCAATCTTCATCGCACAATTCGCACAATCTAATCCTTCTAATACAAATACTTCTTTCGCAACTTTTGATTGTTGTTCTTCCTGTACTTTAATATGAGGCTCTAATTTCGTAACAAGTTGCATCGCCTCAGTAATAACATGTTTTTCGTTATTTTGTTCTGTTTCTAACACCATTGTCTTAGTTGCGAAGTTCACGGAACAAGATAAGACATCATCTAATCCCCCAACGCCTTTTTCGATTTTCATCGCACAGTTCGCACAATCCAGTCCTTCTAACACAAGTTTTCGCTTCACTAGTGGTTCTGCCATCTTTCTCCCTCCTTGTGCTTTTATTTTCTATTCTTCTTCATTTACGTGTTCAAATGCTTGCTCAAAGATACCGATTACGTGATGGTCCGCCAATGAATAATAAACCACTTTTCCCTCTTTACGGTTTTTCACAAGCTTTGCTTGTTTTAATACACGAAGCTGATGTGAAATAGACGACTGTGTCATTCCAAGTAAATATGCTAAATCACACACGCACATTTCTGCTTCAAATAATGCGTGTAAAATTCTCGTACGTGTACGGTCGCCTAACACTTTAAATAACTCCGCTACTTTACTTAAGCTTTCATCATTCGGAATTGTTTGTTTCACTTGATCCACAACGTCTTCATGGATAATCGTTTGAGAACACGCCTCTTGGCATGTTTCCACTTTATTTTCAGCCATTATAGCTCACCTCTTTATCTAAACATATGAACAACCATTCATATATCTTATACCTTTATTATATGAGCGTTCGTTCATATGTGTCAATAAAATCCACAATCATTTTTTCGAACATTTTGTTCACATTTAAACGAAAGCATATATAACATATTCTCCTCACACTTTATATGCTTCATACAAAAGAGGATGTTGCTAAAACTGTATCCCTTTAGCACATCCTCTTTATTCTTATCTATTCACTCTTCACAGCATCAACAATTAAAGAAACAAACCCTAACTTTCCGTCCTGATTTCTATAATCAAAACGCTTAGAACGATAAATAAACCCTTCCTTCTCATCCCAATCATTATAATGAAACTCTCCATCTTCATCACAATACTCCAAAAGTTTCACCTGAAACCCCGCACTCTCAAACATAGATGCCATCGTTTTATAATTATGAACAATTTTATGGCTCGCTGCTGGATGATCTAACGGTCCAGGTCCTCCAACTTTTACCCCTTCTTGGTATTCTTCATCTGGGAAAAAGCGATCCGGAACCGCACATCGAATATAACCACTCGGCTTCAAAAATTCATAGCATACTTTCGCTGCTTCTATGCCTTCTTCATATGATAAATGTTCCCATACATGCTCTGCTAAAATTACTGCTAAAGAGCTAGGATCAAACTTTTTTATCCAATCTTCTCTTTTTAATAAATTTAATTCTTCTTCATTTGTATGTAACCAACCCGGGTTATTGTTAAATTCCCCTGCACCCACAACGATTTTTAATTCTTCTTTTACAACCATCATTTCACCCCTTTGAATATTTCAATATACAAATTCCATAAGTTGCTATTTTCTCCTCCTTTGGCCAAAAGAAAAAGCCTTGCGCGCTCCCTAGACGCACAAGGCTTACATGTTTTATATCCCCTTAATTAGCTTTTTCTAAGCTATCTTGCGAACTTTCATCTTCTTTTAAATGACTGTGTTTTTTCGAATAAACAAAGTATACGACTACTCCAATTGCTAACCAAGCACCGAAGTATATCCATGTCGTTAATGGTAAGTTTACCATTAAGAATAGACAGCACACGATTGAAATGATCGGTAAAGTTGGCACAAGTGGCACCATAAATCCACGCTGTAATTTCGGATGTGTTTTACGAAGAAGGATTACTGATACACCAACCATCGCAAATGTTAATAACGCTCCAATATTCGCTAAATTCGACAATTCTTTTAAATCGATAAATCCAGCAATTAAAGCACTACCGATTCCTGTTAACCAAACTGAAAATGTTGGCGCTTCTGTCTTCTTGTTAATTTTCGCGAAAGATTCTGGCAATAAACCGTCACGGCTCATAGCGAAGAATACACGTGTTGTTGCGTAGATGTATGCAAAAATTACAGCCATAATACCAATTACAGCTCCAATAGCAATTACACCAGCCACTTTATCTTGCCCTACAACTTCCAGTACATAAGCCATCGCTTCTGGTACATCTAATTCTTTATAAGAAACCATACCAGTCATAACAAGACAAACTGCAACATAAATGATCGTACAAATAACTAACGAAGCAATGATACCAATTGGAAGGTCACGCTGTGGATTTTTTACTTCTTCTGCTGAAGTTGCTAATGCATCAAATCCTAAGAAAGCAAAGAATACTGCTGCTCCCCCCGCGAAAACTCCACTTAAACCGTACGGTGCAAATGGTACCCAGTTTTCTGGTTTCACGTAAAATACACCGACTGCGATGAATAAAACAACAATACCAATTTTAATTAATACCATTATATTATTCACACGCTTACTTTCTTTCGTACCTCGTGATAATAGCCAAGTTATCACCAATGTAACAATAACTGCTGGTAAGTTCACCATACCACCTTGCGATGGAATCGTTAACAAGGCTTTTGGAATTTCAATTCCCAATCCACTCACTAAGTTATTGAAGTAACCTGTCCATCCACCAGCTACGGCCGCTGTTGTTAAAACATATACTGACAATAATGTCCATCCCATTAAATGAGCTACAAACTCACCGATTGTTGCATATGAATAGGTATACACACTACCTGATACCGGAAGCGTAGATGCAACTTCTGCATAACATAATGCTGCAAACCCACAAACAATTGCTGCAATCATAAATGAAAAAATAACTGCTGGACCAGCATCTCTCGCTGCTACTAATCCAGTTAATACAAGAACTCCTGTACCGATTATCGCACCAATCCCTAGCATTGTTAGGTCGAATGCCCCTAAAGTTTTAGACAAAGTCTTACTTTTACTTTCCCCTAACAATTGCGTAACGGATTTCTTTTTAAATAGGTTGGCCACGATGTATGCCCCCTTTTACTAAGAAGAGCTAAGAGGTTTCTCTCTTAGCTCTTATCATGTTGTATTAAATATTGTTCGATTGTTTTTTTGTATTATGCTTCAATTAGCAAGATACAGTTTCTACTTCTAATAATTCTTTCGCACCTTTGTATTCTACACCGTGAGCTTCTGCAACTGCTTCGAATGTTACGTAGCCATTTAAAGTGTTAATACCTTTTAATAGTGCAGAATTACTTAAGCAAGCTTCTTTGTAACCTTTGTTTGCAATTTGTACTGCGTATGGTACTGTTACGTTTGTTAATGCAAGAGTTGATGTACGTGGAACCGCACCCGGCATGTTTGCAACTGCATAATGAACAACGCCATGTTTTTCATAAGTTGGGTTATCATGAGTTGTAATGCGGTCAGTTGTTTCGAAAATACCACCTTGGTCAATTGCGATATCTACTACAACAGAACCTGGTTCCATTGATTTAATCATTTCTTCTGTTACAAGTTTTGGCGCTTTTGCACCTGGAATTAATACCGCACCGATTACAAGATCAGATTCTTTTACAGCTTCTGCAATATTGTATGGGTTAGACATTAAAGTTTTCACTTGGTTACCGAAAATGTCATCTAATTGACGAAGACGTTCTGCACTTAAGTCGATGATTGTTACATCCGCACCTAGTCCAACTGCAATTTTAGCAGCATTTGTACCAGCTTGTCCACCACCGATAATTGTTACTTTACCACGTTTTACCCCTGGAACGCCTGCTAGTAAGATACCTTTACCGCCTTTATTTTTCTCAAGGAATTGTGCACCAATTTGTGCAGACATACGACCAGCTACTTCACTCATAGGTGCAAGTAATGGTAAAGAACGGTTGTCTAATTGTACTGTTTCGTAAGCGATAGCTACAACTTTCTTTTCAATTAAAGCTTTTGTTAATTCTGGTTCTGGAGCTAGATGTAAATATGTGAATAAGATTAAACCTTCGCTGAAGTGTTTGTATTCGCTTTCAATTGGTTCCTTAACTTTCATTACCATATCCATGTTCCAAGCTTCTTCAGCTGTGTCAACGATCTTTGCACCTGCTTCAATGTACTCAGCATCTGTGAAACCAGATCCTAAACCTGCACCCTTTTGAATGAATACTTCGTGGTTGTTTCGAACTAAATGCACAACACCAGCTGGTGTCATTGCCACACGGTTTTCGTTGTTTTTAATTTCTGTTGGTACCCCAATACGCATAATGAAATGCCCCCTTATAATTAACAGAAAAAAGGAATTCTTTTTTCTTTTTTTAATAATTAATAACTTATGTCCTTATTCTAGCATAACTTCAAAGTTATGAAAACGCTAACATATCAGATTTTAAAAGTTTTTATATTTCGAATAGTGTAAATATAAAGAACTTTATTTTTAAGGGGTTTTCTCCTATTCCGTTTATCTATTACTCTCTTTTTATTATAACCTTTGTAATTCAGCGTTAACCTTTTATTATTTGACAATAATATAACAATGCAAAAATCCAACACAAATCGCATACATATGCACTTCGAGTTCCCTGTAACATTTTAGAAGTATATTCTTTTTATGGAAAGTGAAACTTCCATCAGTGGAGGTTTTTTTCATCCTCCACTAATAGAAAACCCTCACCAATCGGGTTTTTACAGGCAATTTCTTCCCATCTATCCTCTTCGCTTTTCGTATTGCTGTTTTTCACTATATACCTCAAAGAAAAATGCTGTTCTCACGTTTATTTATAATAATATAACAATGTAAAATCAACACTCCCGCATACATTTACACTTTATAGTCCCTGTAATATTTTAAAGATGTATCCTTTTACAAAAAAAGCTACTGGTATTTAACCAGCAGCTGGATAACTCATAAATAACTTTGAAAATAAATCTTCTGTTGTTTCTATAATCTTATCAATCATATCCGTTTCATTCTCTTCTTGCTCTTTCATCATCTTAATCGTTTCTTGGGCATCTTTAGGGTAATCTGTAATAATTCCATCTACATTGAGCTTATAATATTCGCTTAAATTCTCCATATCGTTCACAGTCCATACATAGATCGGTTTATTTAATTTGCGGGCTGATTTTACTAGACTCTTGTTTAGCATATATTCTTCTGCTACGTAAAAGTCTGCTTGAACGTATTTTAAATTCGCTCTACTTGCATATAATACATATCCTACTTTTATGTCTGGATTTGCACGTTTAAATTCTTTAATGAGCGGATAGTGCAATGTTTGAATGACACATTGTTTTTCAAAGTCATTATCCTTAATTGTTTTTAATACCTTCTTTACAAAATCTTTTTCATTCTCATTCCCATGCAGCTTCACTTCTATATTAAGTTTTATTTTGTTTTTCGCAAGCTTAATCATCTCATCAAGTGTACTAATTTTCCCCGTGAACCCATCTTGACTAAGAGTAAGTTTCCGTAGTTCATCCATCGTTAAGTCTGACACTTGTACATTCGCATTGGCAAGACGCTTTAATTTCAAATCATGTATCACTGCCAATTCACCATCTTTTGTCTGCAATACATCAATTTCAGCATAATCTGCCTTTGCATCAATCGCACCTTGCACTGCCTCTTTCGTATTCTCTACTCCTTTTGAACCATATCCACGATGAGCCATAATCACTGGATCTTTATAAGAATTCGAAATAAACGTTGCAATGAATGCAACTACCATACCAACTGTGAAAACCCCAACAATATATACACCGATAAACTTCAAACGATGCTTTTTAAAAAAGCATTTATCTGCTTTTGTTTTGGAATAATCTAAGCCCTCTTCTAATAAAACATCTTCAATTGAAACCTTTTGTAAATATAACCTTGTCAATGCCATAATATAAAACGGTGTGACAATAAAACCAAGTAAATACAATGTACTCGTTAAAAATACCGATAGCGTTGATTCTGCTAATAAGGCAAATGTTCCTTTTGGGTTTGTAAATTCATATACACCCCATAAAAATAGCAAGTATATACCCGTAAATAAAACAAATACGATTCCGATTGAAACCAAAAAGACAACTAAAAAGAACAACACTTTAAAGAAACTTTCTTTTACTAAATTTGCACTTTTACGTGCGGCTGTGCGAAATGGCTTTTCTTCTAAAACAATGATAGGTAAAACGAAGATCCACCGAAGATTCAAGTATGTAACTACAGCAAAGAAAGTGTAGTAACCTACTTGTCCCATTGTCGTTTTAAACAATTCACCTGTAATAAAATTTGGAATTTGAATTTCTGGAATTAGTGCAGATTTAAATCCCAAATTTAACAGAGGTAACAATACAACGGCATACAAGATAAACCCTGGCAAACAATATGTGAAAAGAGATGGTAAATACGTTACCGTTTTATACAAAATTGGACGCAGTTTCACCTTTTGCCTTTTATGTGCAAAATACGAAATAATAATAAGCACTGCAAACTCCGTAAAAATGAGAAAAAGTGCCAATAACGATACAATTAATATAGCTGCGATACCATATGGAGTTTTCAAAAAAGCAAGCAATTCATCATTTGTCGCATTTGCATAGCCGCCCCAATACAACAACTTATTAATAATCATACCGAATAGAGGTATAAATACAATAGCTGCTAATAATTTATAAACAAGTTGAAACGTCAATACATTCCAAAAAGCAAATTGTACCGTTTGAAAGGAATGTTTCATGACCCCTGGTATAGATAGTCTTTTACGATGTAGCATAAATTCCTCCACATTCTAAAATTATATTTGAGATGGATTCCATATTTCCATTTAAAATCCATCTTCTTATAATAATATATTCCGCTTAACATGAACACTGTTATACATCCACAAAAAAGAGTGATGGCTACCTTTCCATCACTCTTTCCCTCTTTTATTTTTTCTCTAATCCTTGTCCAAACGCTTTTAAAAAACTAAACCCAAAAGTAATGGCTCTATTAATATCGGGATCTTTTAGCACTTTAAAGAAGTCCATAACTTTTGTTTTCTTACCTTTTTGTAACTCTTCTGTTGCAAACTGTAACCCTGTAACTAAACTAGATGTAATCTGTTTTGTTATTTCTGGATCGACAGAAGATAATGCTTCTCCTGCTCCCATCATATTATTTAATGCATTTTTTACTGGTTCACGATTTAATTGCTCAACTGCAATTTTAGAAACGTCTTCTTTCGCGGCCAGCAGACTGATTGCTGCATCTAATATACCTGCTTGCTGCAGCTGTGATAACAACTGCATTGTTTCTTCTACCGCCTCACGGTTCTCCGCTAATTGTGTTAACAGTTCATCTGATAACTGTTGTTTCTTTTCTTCTTCTGTAATGACCTTTTTCTGAATCAATGTAATCTCTTTTGCCACGTCCTTCGCCCCCTAGTTGTGATCCACAAGTGATACGTATTGTTTTCGTTGCCATTTCTGCTGAATTTCAACACCATTTTGCGGATGACGTTTTTTACCTCTTGGGTTTGAATCAGGAAGTGGACGATTACCTTTTTCACGTAATACGCGCATTTTCACCATCGTTTGTTTATAAGCTGGTGTACAAGTATATAGGTCCGTCGCTGTTCCTGTTAAAATATTAATCGCTTCTTCATTTACTGTCGCATGCATCGGTAAATATAACTCGTTTCCAGTTACACGGTCTGTGATAAGTGCCTGTACTTTGATTTTCCCAAACGGTGATGCTAGTTCTACAAGGCCACCATCTTTCACATTCCGCTCTGCAGCAAGCTCTGGTGAAACCTCAACAAACACCTCAGAAATTTTAGATAAAATCCCTACTGATTTATTTGTCATGTTTCCTTCATGGAAATGTTCTAACATACGACCATTATTTAATAATAAATCGTATTCTTCCGGTGCCACAACTGGTGGTATCCATTCATCTAGTGATAGACGCGCTTTTTTGTCAGGGAAATTAAAGCCATCAACATATAATAATGGTGTGTCACTACCATCATGGCTACCCCAACATAAACTATTCCATCCTTCTAAACGATCATATGTTGCTTGTGAATAATACGGCGCGAGTGATGCGATTTCATCCATAATTTCACTTGGGCTTTCATAATTCCAATCACCACCGAGGGCACGGGCTACTTTTTGCAGGATCCACCAATCTGGTTTCGAATCACCGAGCGGTTTCATAACTTCATATAAACGCTGAATACGACGCTCTGTATTCGTAAATGTTCCTTCTTTTTCTAAACTTGGTGCCGCTGGTAAAATAACATCAGCAAAACGAGCTGTTTTTGATAAGAATATGTCTTGAACTACAAGGAAGTCGAGATTACTTAAAATGTGTTGCACATGATTTGCATTGGAATCGACTAATGCCATTTCTTCTCCCATTACATACATACCACGTAGTTTTCCTTCCTCTGCAGCCGCAAGCATTGCAATGTTATTCAACCCTGGCTCTTTTGGAATTTTAGTACCATATGCTTTTTCAAATTTCGCACGAAGTGTATCATCTGACACTGCTTGGTAGCCTGGAAGCCAATTTGGTAATGTTGCCATATCACAAGCACCTTGTACGTTATTATGACCACGGAGTGGATATGCACCAGCACCTGGGCGACGGTAGTTACCTGTTACAAGAAGTAAGTTTGAAATTGCCGCAGACGTTGTACTTCCACCTGTATTTTGCGTAACGCCCATACCCCAAAGTACACAAGTACCATCTGCTTCATATACCATGCGAGCCATTTCTTTTAATGTATCTTTCGAAATACTTGTAATGTTTTCTGTATAATCAAGTGTATATTTCTCTAACATTTTTCTATATTCATCAAAGTTCTTCACATTTTCATCTAAGAATTTCTTATCGTGCCAACCTTGATCAATAATATATTTTGTTATTCCCGCAAGCCATACATAATCAGTTCCTTGGCGCGGATGAACAAATAGGTCCGCACGCTCTGCCATTTCATGCTTACGTAGGTCAGATACAATCAGTTTTTGCTCATGTAATTTGTGGGCACGTTTCACACGAGTAGCAAGTACAGGATGCCCTTCCGTTGGATTCGCCCCCACAATGATAACAAGACCAGCTTCCGCAATATCTTTCACTGTCCCTGCGTCTCCACCTATACCAACAGTTTTTGTTAAACCATCGCTTGCTGGAGATTGGCAATAACGGGAACAGTTATCTACATTATTTGTTCCATATATTTGACGAGCTAACTTTTGCAGCAAATAGTTTTCTTCATTTGTTACTTTTGAAGAAGAAATAAAGCCAAATGCATCGTTACCATATTCAGATTTAATATGTTGCATATTGGATGCAACAACCTCTAAAGCTTCTTCCCACGATGCTTCAACGAACATATCTCCTTGACGAATCAATGGTTTCGTAATACGGTCTTCACTATTTACAAAGTCCCAACCAAATTTTCCTTTTACACATGTAGAAATCCCGTTTACTGGTGCGTCTGATACAGGTTGAACTTTTAAAATTTGACGGTCTTTCGTCCATACTTCAAACGAGCAACCCACACCGCAGAATGTACAAACTGTTTTTGTCTTGTTAACCTTCGTTTTACGCATTGCAGATTCAACCTCTGAAACTGCTAAAATACTACTGTATCCAGGTTCTACATCCTTTACAAAATCAATCATTGGATCTAACACATCCGGTTTCAATCCAGTCATAAACCCAGCTTCTCCAAGCATAGATTTTTCCATTAATGCATTACAAGGACACACTGTGACACATTGTCCGCAACTAACGCAAGATGAATCGTTAATACTTACGCCGTTATCCCAAATTACACGAGGACGATCTAAGCTCCAATCAATTGATAACGTTTCGTTAACTTGTAAATTTTGACATACTTCTACACATTGTCCACAAGCAATACATTGGTTTGGATCATAACGGTAAAATGGATGAGTCATGTCCACTTCTTTTGCACTAACTTTCGGTTCATATGGATATTTCTGCTCTTCTATCTCCATCATATGTACCGTATTATGAACTTTACAGTTACCGTTATTATTATCACATACTGTACAATACAATAAATGGTTCTCTAATATTCTATCCATCGCTTCCGTTTGCGCCGATTTTGCACGCACTGATTTTCTTTCAATCTGCATGCCATCTTCCAATTGCGTTGAACAAGCACGCAGCAATTTCCCATCTACTTCCACAATACACGTATCACAAGTTTGAATTGGATCCACCTCTGGTACATGACAAATTTGTGGATGCTCTAAATTACTCTCGTTAAATAGTTGCAGTATCGTTTTTTCACCAGATGAAAGAAATTCTTTTCCATCTACAGTTACACGAACTGTTTGTTCTGCCATAGTTCCCCTCTCCTTACAACTAACTGTACAATATATTTTTGAATCCGTTTTCAAAAATATATCGCTATACATTTTTTTGAAACGCCCTGTTGAAACTCTATCTTAGAAGTCGATTCTTGATGCTATAAGGTATAAAAATGCCACTATTCTACTATTCTATTATATCTCACACATACAATAATAACCAAATAATATAGAGAAACTGAAAACAAACATAAAATCTTTCTTTTTAGCTGAGAGAGAGCATCCACCCATGCATAGAAATAGATAACAGATGCTTTTATTTTTTTTATGTTTTATGATAAATAGTAAGAAAAATACATATGAAGGGGAAAATACTATGGGGCCTGTTCAAGAAACATGTAAAATGGTACGTTATCAAACTGGAACATTCCTCGAACAAGAAGATGAAATTGTCACAGAATATCCTGTAACAATTAAATTGAACGGGGAAGAATACGTAACAGTTGTATGTACTCCAAATTATATTGAAGATATGGTAATAGGTTTTTTAATTTCTGAAGGAATTATTGCTTCTTACGAAGGCATTGATGAGCTGTGGATACAGAAAGACAAAGGTGTTGTCCATGTAAAAACATCACAGATCAATCCGCTCTATCAAACACTATATAACAAACGATATGTCACTTCTTGTTGCGGAAAAAGTAGGCAAGGTTTTGTATTTGTAAATGATGCAGCAAAAGCAAAAACTTTACATGATATCCATGTAACAATGACTCCAGAAGAGTGCTTTCATTTAATGAATACCTTACAGCAATCTTCCACTACGTTTCATCAAACAGGCGGAGTTCATAATACCGCCCTTTGCGATCGAAATACCATTCTCATATCAAGAATGGATATCGGTAGACATAATGCATTAGATAAAATATATGGTCATTGTTTACGTAATGATATCCCAATCGAAGGAAAAATTATTGCATTTAGTGGCCGAATCTCATCTGAAATTTTACTAAAGGTTTCTAAAATCGGTTGCGAAATCGTTCTTTCTAAATCAGCTCCAACAAAATTAGCTTTGCAACTTGCTCATGATTTAGGCATAACAGTGGTCGGTTTTATTCGCAATGATTCTTGTAATATCTATACTCACCCAGAACGAATTGAAGGATATATAACAGAAAAAAATGATTCCTAGCAAAGGAATCATTTTTTAGTTATAAAAATGTAATATATTTAATTGTTGAATAGTTAATAAAGTTAATATATAATTTCATTACATAAAGTACAACTTAAATCCATGGGGTGTTATTGCCCACAAACAGCGGGATAAATTGAATGATTGGAAAAACAGATGAAGGTCCCTGCTCTTCTCCGCATATATCTCCTTATTCTTTAACAAATTAAGATGGAATGAGTGCAGCATATAACATTTTTTACTATAAAGCGGAACTGTTATCAATTGAAAAAGCATCAACAACCGTGCTCTTGTAGCGTGCTTATCCTGTAGAGCTGGTTACACTTAGGAGGTTATATACATGGAAATTCGTCTATTAACAAAAGAGGATGCAAAAATTTATTTAAAAGTTTGTATGGAAGGATTAACGCAAAATCCAGAAGCTTTTAGTTCTTCTTATGAAGACGTTCTAAAACATGAGGATCCTGTTGCTGCAATGGCGAAACGTTTAGCCAATCCGGATAAATATACAATTGGTGCCTTTAAAGATAACGAATTAATCGGAATTGCCACTTTAGAAACTAAGCCATTTATAAAACAAGAACATAAGGCAAAAATCGGCTCTGTTTACGTCTCTCCGAAAGCGCGTGGTCTTGGCGCTGGCCGTGCGTTAATAAAAGCCATTATTGAAAACGCTCATAAATTACATGTAGAACAACTCATGCTCGATGTTGTTGCCGGAAATGCAGCTGCAAAAAAATTATACGAGTCACTTGACTTTCAAACATATGGCGTACAAGAACGTTCCTTAAAACACAATGGAGAATATTGGGATGAAGAACATATGGTTTTATTTTTAACTAACGAATCAAATGCAAAGTGAAAAACAACAAAAAAACCTTTCTTTCTAGCTCGGAAAGAGTATTCTTCCATGCATAGAAGTGGTCAGTTCCAGTTTAAAACAACGAGAGCGAATTATCTTTTGTTGTTTTAAACTGGAACTTATATGTCTAAAAATCAAAATGTATTTATATAGATTTCTCCAAAAGTACCTTTTCAGATAAAGGTACTTTTTTCTTACAACAATGTAATATTCATGTCATCTTATTCAATGGTTCTATTCCCTTCTCTTCGCTATACTAAAAGTACAGAACCACAACCGAAAGAGCTAAAAGATGAAAAAATGATAGAAGTAATGGTAAACAGAAAATTCGTAGCGATAGAATTAAATCAAGAATTAGAGGAGGAATAGATATGAAACAGCACAAACATCTTATTTTTTTAATTTGCGGCACAATAATCGTCACTTCAGGATTAGCAATTCTTCCTTGGTTTATTGTATAAAACTTCTATCATTTGTTGATTCCTTCCTATACAAAAATCCCCTGTATATAGCATACAGGGGATTTTTTCCTACAAATAAAAAAGCTCGTTACTTCTCTAAATGCAGCAACGAGCTCATACATCTATTATAGAATTCCAAAAAATTTATTAGCACACGTCACAATGATTAGCATAGATACAGCAATGCACATCACAACAGCATTGCGCTCTTGTTTATCTTTTTGAAAACGTTCTTCTTTTTTACTCATGTGTATAATCCCCTTTATAGCAATAAAAAAAGTGTGAGATAGGAGATTTTCCTTATCCGATGCGAGGTGAATACGAAATTTCTCACTATCTCACATACACAATAGAATGGAATTGTCATTTTATAAATAAAATGACATGACGTTATGTCGCAACATAGGGTATTTTGTGTCGCTACGCCTTTTATTATAAAAAAGAGTTGTGCAAAAGTAGTGCATTTTTTATGTCAATTGCCATAGTACAAAAAATGCACTACAATTCAATCACATAAACAGAGTTTTTTATCGTTTTCATGTAAACTATACAAGGTAGACTGAATGTTTTGAGGTGCACAAGAACTATGATAAAAATTTTATTAGTAGATGATGAAGAGCGTATGTTGCGATTATTAGATTTATTCTTAAGTCCACGTGGTTATTTTTGTATGAAAGCCACATCTGGTATTGAAGCTCTTGAATTAGTTCAACAAAAAAACTTCGATATCATTTTGTTAGATGTCATGATGCCCAAGATGGATGGATGGGATACCTGTTATCAAATCCGTCAAATCTGCAATGTTCCAATTATAATGTTAACAGCTCGTAATCAAAACTACGATATGATAAAGGGACTCACACTGGGAGCGGATGACTATATTACAAAACCTTTTGACGAACAAGTACTAGTTGCCCGAATTGAAGCTGTGCTACGCCGAACAAAAAAGGACGGTTTTATCAGCTTCAATGGCATTGAATGGGATAAAACAAAGCATACTGTTACTGTTTACGACGAAAAAATTTCACTTACACCTATCGAGTTTTCATTACTAGGACTGTTTTTACAAAATACCAATCGAGCATATAGCCGTGATGATTTAATTGAAAAAATATGGGGATATCAAACGGATATTGAATATCGTACTGTCGACTCACATATCCGCAATATCCGTGATAAATTACGAAAAAAGGACTTTCCTGTTGAAAAATACTTAGAGACCATCTATAAGGTGGGATATAAGTGGAAAAGTGAATAAAAATAATAAAGTGAAACTTTTCTAGGTAGGAAATGACTCGCCCCACACTTAGAATTATTTAAGCAACTCGTGATACAACTTTGGTCAGTGGTTAGATTCTTCCCACTGACCATTAATGTGACATAAAGGTATGGTGAAAAAATGAACAAGCTTTCCCTTAAAATTGGTACATGCTTTTTAATATTAGCTCTATGTCTTGAAGCCATCGCTTTTGTATCTTTTTATACAAGTTTGTCGAACATGCGTATTGAAGAAGAAAAAGCCGCTCTTTTAGAAAAAGGAAAGCGCTATAGTAACTTTATTTCAAGACGTTATGGTCCACGAGCTTTTGAACATGCTGCAGCAATGGAATCACATTCTAATTCAGACACAAAGTTAGTCATAACAGACACCAATGGGCAAATACTTTCTTCTTCTGATCCGATAACCCCAGAAATGAAAAAGCAACTTGCTAACAAAATACGTTGTACTTCAATAGATGGAACTATGATTGAAAAAAATTGGAAAACATCGAAATATATTTCAACAGCAACGCCAATTATCATTCATAAACAAATTACTGGGTATGTACATATGTTTTTAGATACAGCATTTTTAGAAAAAATGATTCTTCGTTTAGCACATCAATTTATTATTATCGGTATATTAACTCTTGTTTTAACAACAATTTCTGTCTTTATCTTTTCTCGTGTCATTACTGATCCTCTTATTAAAATGAAACGTGCAACAGAAAAAATGTCAAAGTTAAATAAACCAATTAAATTAGGAATTAAACGCAATGATGAACTTGGTAGTTTGGCCAAAACCATTGAAGAATTATCTAGTGAATTGACCTACATGAAAAAAGAACGAAATGAGTTTCTTGCAAGTGTAGCTCACGAACTACTCACACCACTTACCTATATGAAGGGTTATGCAAAAGTGGCTAAACGAGATTCTCTCTCTAAAGAAGAGCGTGAAGAATATTTACAAATTATTGAAGACGAAACAGATAGTGTAACCGAACTTGTTCAAGACTTATTTGATTTAGCGCAACTTGAACAGCATCAATTTATTATTAAAAAACAAGAGATTCCTTTACAGCCTTTTCTAGAACGCATGATTGAAAAAACCAAACCAACACTTGCTAAAAAGCAAATAACAATTAAATTTCACTGTAAAGATGATCCTAATGTCTATATGGATGAACGTCGAATGGAACAAGTAATGCTAAATTTATTACACAACGCCTATCAGCATTCTTATGAACAATCAGTTATTACTGTACACGCCTATCAAAATGAGAATACTTTTTCTATAAGTGTGCAAGATGAAGGTGAAGGGATTCCACAAGAAGATATCCCGCATATTTTTGATCGTTTTTATCGAGTTGATAAATCAAGAACTCGAGCTACGGGCGGTAAAGGAATTGGTTTAGCTGTTGCAAAAGAAATTGTTGAGTTACATAGCGGCTCCATACAAGTAAAAAGTCAGTTAGGAATTGGAACAGAATTTATTATTGAATTACCAATTGAATAGTATGTACGGTAAATCACCAGTAGTATCTTTCCTTTCAAACTGCTGGTGATATTATGTTAATAGCCATTATTTATTAACTTTTTAAGAAAAAAAACAGTAAAACATCACTAGAAAAAGCTATCTTTTTGAAATTATTCTTATTTCAATATAAAATATAACTACATTTGTCAAAGATTTGGAGGGTGATATAATTGGATATCCATGTATTAACAAAGGATGAAGCAGAAATTTATTTAGAACTTCGTGTAGAAGGATTAAAACAAAACCCTGAGGCTTTCAGCTCTTCTTATGAAGATATTATTAATAAAGAATGCCCGATTGAGTATAAAGCACAAAAATTAGCCCAAGATGAAAACTATACATTAGGTGCATTTAAAGACGGTGCATTGATCGGTGTTGCAACCTTGGAAACGAAACCATACGTAAAACAAGAACATAAAGCAAAGATTGGTTCGGTATATGTATCGCCAAAAGCACGTGGACTTGGCGCAGGAAAATCCCTCATTAAAGAGTGTATTGAACTTGCAAAAACATTAGAAGTAGAACAAATTATGCTTGATGTTGTGGTCGGAAATGACGGTGCAAAAAAACTTTACGAATCATTAGGATTTAAAACTTTTGGTGTACAAGAGCGTTCTTTAAAATATAACGGTCAATATTGGGATGAAGAGCATATGGTTTTATTCTTAGATACAGAAAAGTAATAAAAAAATCCTCAAATATATGAGGATTTTTTTATTAGCGTTTTACAGTGCAAACCACGCATTATATAATAATTGAATTGCCTCTTCAATCCCTGCCTCTGATAAAATAGCGAACCCAAGTAAAACCGTATTTTTAGGAGTACTCCCTTCTTTATAATACGTAGAAACAGGATATACTTTTATACCGTTTTCAGCTGCCCTCTTTATTAATTCTTCTTCTAACATTTCGTTGTGAACCTTTAATAAAATATGTAAGCCAGAGTCTTCCCCAATTACTTCCGCCTTATTAGAAAAGTACTTTTCTATTGCTGAGACAAGAGCATCTCTCTTTTTCCGATAAACGACTCGCATCTTATAAATATGCTTTTCCCAATGTCCTTCATTTAAAAACCTTCTAATAATTTCTTGATCAATTCTTGAAACACTTTGTGCATAAAATAAATATTGTGTTTGATACAACTCAATTAGCTGTTTTGGTAGCACCATATAGCTCATCCGTAATGATGGAAGCAAAGCTTTTGAAAGTGTTCCCATGTAAATTACATTCCCTTCTGTATCAAGCCCTTGCAACGCTGGGATCGGCTTTCCAGAGTAACGGAACTCACTATCGTAATCATCTTCAATAATATAACGCCCACTCCTCCCTTGTGCCCATTGTAATAGTTGCATCCTTCTTTTAATTGGCATAATCATTCCACACGGAAATTGATGGGATGGAGTAACGAACACAACATTCGCATTGCTACCTTCTAAATCTGAAATACAAATCCCATCCTCATCAAGCGGGAGCATTTGAACATTTTCTTCCCCCTTCTCAAAGA
The DNA here is from genome assembly GCF_002584535.1 of Bacillus cereus. Classification (GTDB taxonomy): domain Bacteria; phylum Bacillota; class Bacilli; order Bacillales; family Bacillaceae_G; genus Bacillus_A; species Bacillus_A arachidis. The sequence goes on along the minus strand of NZ_NUOT01000057.1, from coordinate 2,590 downwards.
CAACCAACTTTCGGTGATACCCTGGATTTTCAACTGCAAAATGACTTCCCTTTAGTAGCTGAAACAACATTCTTATTAAAAATTGTGTTCCGGCTCCTATTACAATTTGACTCGCTGAACATCTCACACCCCTTGATTCATATAAATATTTCGCAATCTCTTCACGTAAACTGGATTCACCTTGAGGATGCCCAAGAAATAGAAGGTCCTTATTTTCTAGTTGCCATACCTCATTTGAAATTTTCCGATATACAGAGAATGGAAATGTATTTGCATCTACACCCGTTTGTGTAAAATCATATTTATATTTCTGTTCCTCATGCAATACTTCCTTAACGACTTCTCTTTTTTTCATTGTATGTATCATTTGTTCAATTTCACATACAAAATACCCCTTACGTGAAACCGATTCAATATATCCTTCTGCAAGAAGTTGTTCATATGCCGATTCCACTGTATTTTTACTTACTTCTAAATGCATTGCTAACTTTCTTTTTGCTGGAAGCTTCGTCAAGGGAGGGATTTTCCCACTTCTTATTTCTGTTTTTATATACTCGTATAACTGTACATACAGCGGGATTTTTTTCTCCATATTCAAATTTGGTGTTAACTCTAACATAAAATCTGACCCCTTTATAAAATGCATTATTGATACTTCTTACAGTACCAGAAGTTATATATAATTCCTTTTATCATGTAAATTTTAAAAAATCAATCCTAGAAAGGAGCATCATGATGAACAATAACAGACGTCTCGGCCTCATTATGATTATTACAGGAGCTACTCTATGGGGATTATCAGGTCCAATGATTCAGTGGCTCTTTCAACATACGAAAGTATCATCTATTGATTTTTTAGTAATTCGCCTATTGCTTGCTGGGGTCTTTATTTTATGTTTTCTACTTATAAAAAAACAAAATATATTTCGTATTTGGCAACACCCACGCCATCTTTTACAACTTATCATTTTCTCTATTCTTGGAATGCTTGGCGCCCAGTATGCTTTTATTGAAACAGTGCATATTAGCAACGCAGTTACCGCTACTTTATTCCAGTTTTTAGGGCCAGTTCTCATTACCGTTTATGTTGCAATACGGTATAAAAAACTTCCTTCAACTATGCAAGTGTTAGCCATTGTCGCTGCCCTAACAGGCACATACTTTATTATTACAAATGGATCAATTGAAAATATTGTTTTATCGAAGGCAGCTATTTTATTTGGTCTATTAACAGCTATTGGTTTTGCCTTTTATACACTTCACCCTGCTTCTCTTATTAAACAATGGGGCACAACTCTTATTATTGGCTGGGGTATGTTAATCGGGGGCATTTCACTATTTATTTATAATCACTCTTTTGAATGGAAACAACTTTCACAAACCTTTACACTTCCAACATTCTCTATGCTGATTTTAATTATTATAAGTGGAACACTTTCTTTTCTTCTCTACATTGGCAGTTTAAAATATTTATCCGCAACAGAGACCAGTATTTTATCTAGTATTGAACCGCTTGTAGCGGCTATCGTTTCCATCACTTGGCTAAAAGAATCTTTCGGCGCATACCAATTACTAGGCGGTGTATGTATCGTCAGCGCAGTTATTTTCTTAACAATGCCAGAAAAAGAAGCAGAACCTACATTCACACCTGAACAAATATAGTGCAAAATATCGAAAGAGGTCATACTAAACTTCTGACCTCTTTTTATGAATGAAAAGGAATTGTCCGCTCTTCTAGCAAATACAATTACACTAACAATGAAAAATAGGAGTGTGGCAAAATGAAAAAAATTGGCACTGTGCTACTTTTCTCCTTTCTCATCACTGGATGTACCTCAATCGAGCAAGATTCCAAAGCACCTATAAAAGAAATAACAAAAACCTCTCAACCTCAAAATAATGTACCTTCATTTTTTCACTTAAGCGTCTTAAAAGATGTTAACTGGGAAGAAAGTCCTTCCTTTGTAGCTGGAAAGACACCATTAAAAGGCATTGAAGGAAAAGTTGCAATTGCAGATAGTACATTCATTGCTGGTGAGAAAAATAAACAGATGTGGTTCTTCCTCGATCCACAAATGCCATCTGGAAAACTATCTATTATCGCCTTAAAACAAGGATCTACAAAACCGACTCCCATACTCTTTCAAGATGAAACTTTCGAACAAACTTGGACTGCTCCTACTCCCATTCATTCAAATATAAAAGAACTCCCTTTCCTTATGTCACTACCTTCTCCTGGATTATGGGTCTTAAATGTCTATATTGATGAGAAATATTATGAGCAAATTGTTATTCAAGTAGAAAAAAGTGACAAAGCTTAATGTCTTTCTTACAACAATGTAATTGTTATGTCATCTACTTCGATAGTTGCATCCCCTTCTCTCCCTTATACTAAAAGTAAGAAATGAAACAACAAACAAGGAGAGATGAGAGATGAAAAAAGTAATGGAAGTTGTAGTGGCTTTGGTAGAGGTTTTCGTAAATGGAAAGCAAGTTGCAATGGAGTTGAATAAATAATGCAAAGCGAAATATTTATTACTAATAATATAAAACCATAAGCGGAGGTACGATTTGGTCATATCCCCGTCAA
>NZ_NUOT01000056.1 GCF_002584535.1 Bacillus cereus | reverse complement strand
TAAAAGCAGTAATGTAAGTTTATTACTCCGCAATTATCTGTAAAAATTATCATACAAATGATCTGTATACCAAAGATGAATTGATGTGCAGATCATTTGTGTGAGCAAAGTCCCTTTATCATGATTAAGGGACTTTTTTAAATTTCTACATACTTGAGGTTCCGTCACATCAACATCAAGTTAAAGCACTTTTAAAACATTAAAAAGTGCTTTTTATTTATTATAAATACGAATGTAAACTTTTGAATATTAGTTTACATTCAAATCCCCTTATTTATTGAGTTCAAACCAAATCCCCTGATATCCTCAAAATACACAACGAAAGTATACATTCAAAATACTGTAAATAGAGAGATAATAGAAACTATGAACAAAAAATCTTATTATTTATCTTTAAATATAAAAAAGCATCTAAATAGATGCTTTTTTAATTCCTAACAAACTTAAAAATGGCTAAAACAGAAGCGATGACAGTAAAAATGTCTGCATCTTGCGTAGGATATTGATGAAATATTTCTTGAATTTGTTTATTCCATTCATAAAATTTCATTTCTCAAATTCCTCTCTATCATCATCTATTAGTAAATATATTAAAATTATACGAAAAAAAAATAAAGAAAATATACTCTAATTAACGTAACCTCACTTATCGGAAGCAAAAAAAGGTTAGCATTTTACCAACCTTTTTTACATAAATCCAGTTTATCAATAGTAATCTATTCAAAAAGTTGAACTTTTAAATCTTTACCATAATGACTTAACATAGTATGTAATTGTCCCCGATGATGAGAAATATGAGTTACAATTTCTAAAAGCCACTCATACCTAGTATATGTTACTCCCCAATAAGATGTGGTTTGTTCTAATAATTCCTCTTCTTTATATTTAGATATATTATTTTTTAAAAATCTAAAGTTCTCAAATAATTGTTGTTCAATATCTAGTAAAGTATAAAGCATGATACTATTATAAAACTTATCCATTTCTTCTCTTGAAGCATTATTTAAAATTAAATAATCAGCTTTACATATAACAGAAATATGTTTTAATAACTCACCTATAGATCGTTTAGTTGCTATAGGTTGTACTTGTAAATCTTCTTCTCCCAGCTGATGTATTATACTTGATATAGATTCAACTACGATTTCTAACTGATTCAATACAGATTTTACATATGGATTCATATTCTACCTCCTAAAATATGATTTATATTTAATTTACATAATTTCCGATATAGGAAGTTAGTTATATTTTTCTACGTACGAAATAAAAAGCTAAGGAACCCATAATAAGAGGTGTAACCAAACTAGAAGAATATGGATTTTTAAGAAGAAAGAGTATACGTATATAGATAACAGCTAGTCCTATAAATACAGGAATTCCAAATCGAAACTCTCTACATTGTTTTATTTTTCTGTATAATACTTCTCCAATTAGGCAAACTACAAGATCTAGTATACTACCATAAATGGTGAGAATTATAGTGAATCCAATTATGGTAGGCCAATTCAAATCAGTCTGGTAAGAATAATTAGGATCAGAAATATATGGTATTAAGGCCCACATGATATTAAAAATAAGCAGACTTGCAGCAGAACTAATTAAAAATTTTTTCATTTGTATCTCCTGTATAATTCATAATGTTATTTCTATTATATGACAATTTCCTTTACGCAAGATAGATAAAATATAATATGTATATCATATTTATGCTCGGTTAACATAACGTCTCATTATCGGTAGCAAAGACAAAACGCCCCCTTACTCTCACAAGGGATCGCCTTTTTCTCTTTCTATGATTCTATGCATCTTTTTATACATTCCTATCCTGATGTGGGGTTTTGTGTTTCCGCTCGTACTAAATTAGCCAAAAAACTGTATAAAATCTTGCATACTCTTAGTTTGATTTTTTCTGAAATGCTGATACTTTTTTCAAATATAATATTTTATATAGTCAAACCCAACATTATATATAAATAAAAGTATACTTAAAAAACAACATATTAATAGCAAGGGAATGCTTGTATACTGATCTGTACTGCATTCCCTTATTGTATGTATGCTATATTCTTATTCGCCTTTTTCTAACAGTAGAACCACGAATCTTGGCGAAGACATTGGTCTTTGCTCTGTCCTGGCGTTCGTCCTCGCTTTTTATTCCACGATTCCCTTGACGACCACGAGCCCCAAATTCCAAAAGTCAACTTCAACGGGCAAAAAACGCCCTTCTTGAGCCCCTCTGACGAGTTTGCATGAGGGTTCCCCTCATCGTCAAAGAACTTTCGCGGCATAAACACTCAAACTCAGCAAATCACTTCCAAAATTGATACCATTTCTTTTTATAAATTTAAATATTAATGAAAATTTATAAAGAAAAGACCTTTCATTTTAATTAAAAGGTCTTTTCTTTGACTATATATGTATTAAGATTTATATTTTTTGACTGTATAAGGAATGGTCACAATATATAAATCTATAGCATAGATTGTAACCCAAATACCTTTACCTTCAGACGCTAATTTTTCATTTAATTGTGATAAATGCTCTGAAACTTTTCTTTTACCCCATTTTCTAGGAAACCAATGAAAAACCTTAGGAACATTATGTTTCTTGTTATACCATACATTCAATCTCCAAAAAATGAAAAAAAACGAGACAATCATTACAATACAAAAAATATCAAAATATGAAATTCCTAAAATCATATAATACATTCTCCATTTTCACTAAAACTCAGATAATTTATCTCTTAATTCTAATTCATCCTCTGTTTCAAAACCCTTAAATAATAAATGAACAATCTGGTTATGGTTAAAAAACACATTATATTCTTTTGATAAATTACCATGAGGATATGGACAAGCAACATAATCCCATAATTTATTATCAGCTTGTTGTTGTTTTCTTCCATAAATCATAAGAGATTGATTAATTTCTTCTACAAGAACTACAGAACCAATTGGTAATAGTTCGCTTCCAATTGGTAATTTTGGTGTATATATATTTTCCATACAAAACTCCTCCTAAATAAAATAATTACTACTTTAAAAATAAAGATGTGATTTTATAAAAAATAAAGAAAGCTAGTGGCATCACTATACCAAAAATTAGAGATAATATCATTTTCTCTTTAAAAGTAGCATCTGCTCCAAACCAAAGGGCTAATAAACTAGAAGGAACAGCAATAAAACCAAAAATGATTAAAATCTTTTTAAATACCTGCAATGAAAGCAAAAACTCTTCCTCCTTATAAATACAACATTTTAACCTTTCTCTACACCAAACTTTATTCCCAAACCAATACCAAGTCCAAGACTTAATTCATTTTTTAATCCAAATTTAGCCTCTCCACCTATACTACCATAAGCTGCTTCTCCACCAACAACTACTTTCCAATCAGTAAAAGGTAACGGTATTTTAACTTCTCCCTCAGCCTTAGCTAAGTCAGCTTTTGCACTAAAACCATAGTAACCATCCTTAGCCACAACACCAGCTTCAGCATCTCCCAGTTTAAGATGTAATTTCCCATATTCATGATCTACACCAATATCATTAAAAGTACCAGCAATCTTTGCTTCTCCACCTATGCCTCCACCAAATTGAACTTTAGCTTCACCTCTTAGCAACTGTTCATGAATCGTAAAATCTCCTGCTTTAAAACCAGCATCTACGAGTGCACCTTTAGCCTCTCCACCAATTTTATCCATAGATGTTAAATCACTAAAAAAAGCATTCACATTTTTAGGAAGTTGTATATCTGTTTCATACTTTAACACACTAGCAAAAGTACTATCATCTTTATCTGGATTTCCAACTACCGCACCAGATTCCTTAATTTTCAAATGATCAGATGAATCAGTAGTCGTCTTCATAAATTTATTGAACGATTCAGAAACAGGATCATAATTCTCATCCGTAGTTTCAAACTTCTCAGCAATACGATTTAACTCATCCTCTATATTAGTTAAAACCTTAACATAAGATTCATGACCCTTATTTAATGTAGGTAAATCATTATAAAAAGATAAACTTGAAGCACCTATCCAACGCATTTGAAGATTTAAGAGTTCGCCAAGAATTCTAGTATGTCGATCTGTAGATTCAGAAACAGCATGTTTAAAACTATTCGCTTTATTCCTTAACTCTTCTGGTTTAATTTTAATTTCAGTCACCTATATCCCCCCCTTATCTCACATCATCAATAAAAATATTTAAATTCTTCATTAATATAATTGGTTAATTCTTCAAAAAAATCAAGATAAAAATAAAATTGTGGGATTTTTAGCCTAATTCTGTATTCTTTATAATATATTATATAAATAATTTCACGTAACGTAATAATATACATCTACAATCAATCACACATAAAAATAATCAATTAAAAGGAGCCCTAAAGAGTAAGAACATATTAATATGTTCTTACTCTTTAGGGCTCCTTTTGTAATTATGTTCTATTCTTATTCGTCTTTTTCTAACATTAGAACCACGAATCTTGACGAAGACATTTGTCTTTGCTGAATTCTGTCGTCCGTCCTCACTTTTTATTCCACGGTTCCCTTGACCACGAGCCTCCGAACCCTCAAACTCCCAAAGCTAACCCCAGCGGGCAAAAACCGCCCTTTTGGGGCCACCTCTGGCGAGTTTGCATGAGGGTTCCCCTCATCGTCAAGGAACTTTCGCGGCATAAACGTCAGGACTCAGATTATAAATCTCAAAAAATCATTTTCTAAATAATCTCGCAAAAAATCCTTTTGATTCCGTAGATGCTGTTAATGATTTTGTTTCTTGTACTTCACGAATTGTTTCAAGCAACTTCTGATCCCGTTTCTCTAACTTATTATCAATATAATCTTGTTGCTTTTGTAATTGTTCAATTAACAACTTATTAAATTCTTCTTGTTTCTCACTATATTCTCTAAGTTTACTAACTTCATTTTTTAATGCTTTTAATTCTTCAGCTAAAATCTCTCCAACTTCCTTACTAGGAACAGGCTTTATACTCTCTCCACCTGTAGCAAAATAATGTTCAATTTGTTTTATTGAATAATTCTGTTCTCGATGTAATTGCTTAACTATCTTCATTTGCTCAAGAGCTTTTTCATCAAAAATATTGTAACCTGACTCATTTTTCTCTAAAGGAATATATGTCTTTAATTCTTTCATCCAATTCCTTATAACATTTGGTGATTCATCTAAATATAATGCAACTTCTTTAACAGTCATAGCTATATAACCTGGGTTTTCTCCACCTAGGTATTCACTTTTATCCATCTTTTTACCCACCTTTAAAACCTAGATAAAAACCTAAATATTTTTAATATCAAGGGTTATTTCCAAAAAATCAATCTTAGAACCTAAGTATTAAACCTAGGTTTTTACTAATTCATTCTACTAAGGTTTATATCCTTCTGTCATATGAAAATAACGAAATTTTTCATATCTCCAATTTATACTTCATTTAGCAAAGATCTTAGCTGTGCCACAAAAAGTTTTCTAATAACCTTGCAACAAACCACAATCAAAATCACATTCTTGTTTTTTTAACATAATAAAATTTAGTTAAAAAACAAGTCATTTTATAAAATTGGAAATTCTGAATCAAAAAAGAGAGAAGAGCATAAGGGGTTTTTGGGCCCAACTAGGGGTTGGGGCTAGGCAGAGCCTAGCTTAAACGTGGGTACACGAAAATTTCCAGGATGTGCACTCACGGTCGACTCAAAATTTTCTAATTACACGTATTTTTCGTTAAAAGTAGAGTCGAGGTGTACACAAAGTACCCTTCATAACAGCAAATGTGCACCTGCTGTAGACAGTATATTTTTTATAACTTGTAATCAAACATTACTTTAAAATACTAAAAGAGATTCATCTAAATTAAGTAAATACAAAATTATAATTTAGAAACAAACAAGAATAAAGCACCAGATATCATTCAGACGCCTCAAAATCCGTTTTAAAGAATGAAAATCTAAAACAATACCATTTGTCGTAAAAATAAAAATGAACGCTTAAAAAACAAAATAAATGGGTTTAAATGAAGGTTTTCGTTTGCTTTTGGGGTTGAGGCTGGTTCGTCGTGTGGGGACGAACCCCCACATATAACGTATTCTATTAATTTGGTAAGTGAAATTTTAAATCGAATGACTAGCGGTTCGGCTCGTATAATAGCAAATCCAAGCCGATGATCCCAGATAGTTGCTTTTGGATGTCTCGGCTTGGTGCCACCAAAACTCGAGCCGAAAAAAGTTCCGCAAGGATGTAGCAAAGCGAAAAGGGTGGAGATTTTCTGTAGCAAAGCGAAAGAAAATACGACCCGTTCCTTGCGGAACTTTTAGC
>NZ_NUOT01000055.1 GCF_002584535.1 Bacillus cereus | reverse complement strand
CCTAAATGGGATAATACCAAATATATCTTCTTTCATTCTCACAAACATTCAACATTTGATTGGTCGTTTCAAGGACAAAATTTCTTCCTTAATAGAGGATACTTGCTGTTCTTTTGAGATTTTAACTAACAAAAAGATACTCCTTTTAGACTTTATAACGTTAACTATAAGAAATAATAATTATAAAAAAAAGACTACAATATTAAAAATTTTTATGTCCTATGTTTTTAAGACTTTATATCACGTTTCCCAAATTATATGAACTAAAGATCCTCTTTCATTGCCGAAAACATTGCTTATGTTGACTAGTGGTTTCTCCCTTGTTTTTGGGTGTTGTATAAAGTTAAAAAAGTTGTTTAATTCTCTGCTTAGAAATATAGTAACCATCTATCTTATAACAGATAGATGGTTATTAAAATTGTTTTAAAAACTAACAGATTCTTTCATTCTACAATTATTAGGGTTAATAAAGTTATTTAAATTTCAGATGGCAAATAATAAATTATTGCCCACAAATAAAACTTAAGATCTTGTATCTATATATAGGATACCGCCACACATCCATCAACTTAAGAGTTTTATATCACCCCCAAAACAAAAAATTTACCATTTTACAGTTATTTATGAGAATTCGGCTCACTTTTTTTGGGATCAATTAATTTCTTAAGTTGATGGCGATAGGGCGAGACCCCTAATTTAAATAAGAAATTGGAATTAATTGAATAATTTCCTTTATTATCAAGAAATAAATGACAAAGCTTTTAAAATAAAAGAATATCAATTGTAAAATTCTTCAATTCTATCCAACCATTCATTTACTAGATTGTTAAAAAGTTGTGGTTGCTCTATTTGTAAATTATGACCAGCTGTATCCAATACGGCAAATGTTCCTCTCGGATATTTATGTAAAATGTTAAGTGCATCTTTATATCCAACAGAAGAGTCTTGTCTTCCTAAAAGAAATACACTTGGTTTATCAAAATTAGACTGATCGACTTTAAATGAAAACTCATATTTATTCCTTACTCTATTTAAAAACTTTTCATCTGCAATTTTACAACCTTCAACAATTTCATTTTTGTAACGCAACCAATTATACTCATCAAGTACAACTTGATTGCTTTTGAAATGTTCTAATTCCTCTTTCGATAAACTTTCAATAAATTTATCATCTGCTTTCAAGATTCTATGTTTCTCAACTGCTCTATTTTCGTTCAGAGGAATAATAACAGGACATATAAATGCCGCTCCGAGTATTCGCTCTTTTTGTTTTTCGATAAGTCCTCTAGCTATATAGCCACCGTAAGATTCACCAGCAATTATGTATTCTTGATCAGGGAGAACTGCTTGAATAAAATCTAAAACAGCATTCAACATTTCATCAGAGCAACTTATTTCGTCATAGTTTTTTGTTACTCCCATTCCAGGTAGATCAATATAAATACGTCGCCATCCCTCTCTCTTAGTAAATATAGGTTCCATACAACCACTCATTAACCGATGATCAGGTGTATAGCCATGTATCATTAAAATTGGTTTTCCTTCCCCTATATCTTCATAGTAAATGTCGGCTTGCCCAACCTTGCAATATGGCATATTGAATCCTTCTTTCTTGAAATTTTCAAATATTGGAGCGTTTATTGCCTCCAAATTTAAATATACAAAAAGATAATTGAAGATTCCAGTTATTTGGAACGGAATCCTTATTCCACAAAATTGCCCTTTAATAAATTAAACTGGTTAACGGGAGCTCACCCCATCGTTAGCAAGCTAACAAAATGAAATTCCCTTAAAATGAAAAAGATATGCCATCCTTTCCTATGATTCTACTGTACCTTTGAAATAAAGTTTAATTGTTTTGATCTGTTTTTATTTATGAACTATTAAAGCTTGCCTTCATTAAAATAAAATATTAGACTGAAAAATGCGAATAGAAATGAAATTACTTAATAAAAACTATTATTATCTATTTTTAAGCTTTCAATTTAATTATATTAAATTGAAGTGGTGAAATTAATATGAGTCAATGGATAATTAATGATGAAAGAAAAAAGAATAGTATCGGTTGCTTCTTAACATTCTTATTGAGTATAGGCATTGTTATTGCATCAATTATATACTCTGTTTATTGGGTGTTTTTTGAAGAAGTTGAGACACCCCTTTTAAAGGGTGCATCACCAAACCAATTAAATCAATTAGACATTAGAGAGATTGCACACGGGCATATTTGGGGTGATACAGAAGTGAAAATTTACTTTACGGAAAAAAGAAAGGTAGTAAAAACAGAAAAGGTAAGAATATCTAATTATTTAGAGTCTAATCATCCAAATCGCTATAAAATTTCATGGAAAGGTAATACTGAAGTTTCAATATTAATGAGATTTGAGTATGCAACTAAAACGTTAGAATATAATTTCGAAACTGGAAAAATAAGTGGACATGACGAAAGAGAGAATAATAGGTTTTTTTAAATTATTACAGTGGTTAATAACATCCTTAATTTTCTATTAAAAGATACGGGTTTTTTCACTAGAGAGATAAAAATTTTGTTTTGGGGATTCTTCAAAATATTAGCTTGATGAGCATGTGGTGGGATCCATTATGCACTTCTAAGCATACCGACTGTTATACGATTATATTTTTGACACGCTGAAATGAGCATTTTCTCTACTCGTTTATCAAATGCTAAATCCTTGCCTAATTCGAGCCAACGGAACCAATAGAGGTAAGTTGTCCAAATACTGAGTTCCCACACCTCGAAAACGCTCCAACCAACCTTTTAAGCGATTGTGGAAGTTATTAACGTGTTGTATATGGAATATCCCTTTCTTAACACTCAGTAAATGAACGTAGCAATTTCATAGAGATTCCCCTTTTTTATCATTTAGAGAATGGATTTGAAAAAAGAACACTTCAAAAAATTAAAAGAAGCATTGAAACCTGTGATGTATTAATTTTAGATGAATTAGGATATGTACCATTTCAAAAAGATGGTTCAGAATTATTGTTTCATATAATTGCAGACTGTTATGAACAAAAAAGTGTAATTGTGACCTCGAATTTAAAGTTCGGGCAGTGGAATAAAGTATTTGGTGACAATATATTAACAGCAGCCTTAGTAGACAGACTTGTCCATCACGCACACATATTAGCTTTTACTGGAGAAAGTTATCGTTTAAAGAACGCACTTTCTACTATTTAATAAAATTGAATATAAACGTTGGCAAGCCTGTGTATGTTTCTCTTCATTTGTCTGCACTTTGATATTGCAAAACACAAAACGGTACATCTTTTTTATAAACAGTACGACTTTATTTCAAATCTACAACAAATAAAAACTGTGTAGAAATAATAAAGTTTTTAAATAATATATTTAACTATATGAATATAGTAACACTAAAAGATATTGAAGATGTTTAAATTTATTAAACAAAAGCATCTTTTAGTTTAATAAGAAAATTAGTATATTTTTTGATTACATTTCTATGAAATCATACATTAAACATAATTCCAATCTTTTCCGATATCACAATCCCCATATGGATTTATTCCATTAAATGCTCCGACATACATAACTTTTCCACTGCGAATGACCCATTCCATACCATGTTCTTCTTCCCATGTGCAATTTAATTCTAAATCAATGACAGGTTCAGATTTATTTTTAGGATTCGGGATACATATAGTATTTGGTGTAATATAAAGTAGAACATCTGTCGGTTTAGAAAATTCTATAATATCTTCACCTATATCATCAAGAAATTCATTACAGTATCTAATAGATGCTTTACAAAGTTTATTTATCAGTTCCTCACTTAAAGCATTTAAGTATGTTATACATAGTTCTGCGTATTCAATATCTGCATTTTGGTCTATGTATACCAGAATATTTTGATCGAATAATTTGAAATAGGCCTCTCCTTCTAATTCGGAATATTCATTGGTTTTAAGGTTTTTAATAGCCACTTCCTTTAATACCTCCTTTAAATTGAATTTTTATATTATTTTACCACATAAGTAGTCCCTATTTTTTAAGGTTATTAACTATAACTACTCCTTCAGTCCAATAAGAAATAAACAACTTTATTATTTTTTTAAAGACTGTATTGTCATTTAACAATAACATCGTATCTTTTTTAGAAACATCGTGACTTTGTTCAAAACATCGCATCTTTTTTTTAAACGTAGTAACTTTATTTCAAATTTACAAGACCATGAATTAAGGTAACCAACAGTAAACTGATGATAGAGAATTGGAATTCTTTGATTGAAGAGACAAAAAATCGCATCTATTATTAGAAACTTCACGAATTTATTTAAAACTTTGCATCTTTCTTACAAACATCGTGACTTTATTTCAAATTCACAAGTGCCATACGATTTAAGAAATCCATAGAAGTGAAAAAGGCGAAAACGGAAGAATTGCGAGCGTCAGGACAAAATAAAAAAACATCTCTTTTTATCGAGATGTTTTTTCATAATACCTAAATCAATTCATCTGTTATATTATTTCGCTTCATCTTCAGAAATTAAAAAGCTTATATCATACTCTCCTAACTTTTCAAGTAATGAATCTGTATTGATTTTCAATAAATTCAAATGAATATAAAATGGTGTAAATCCAGAACGTTTATTAACTTGATACAGCCGTTGTCCTTTTGATGGTATAGAGGTGATATAGCGCTCTTCAACATCATCTTCCATCACAATTCCTAAATACCTTTGCCCTCCGATTGTATAAGGTAACAAACCGTATACATCCTCCAAAGCAATTTTCACAGGATATTTTGGGGTGTTAATAATTGTAATATATTCCGGCTCTAAAATGACGGCTGGATTTTTTGCAATAATTTTTTGAATAACTTTCCAAAGAGCAATTAGGACAACTAACGCAAAAACTCCAAATAAAAACCCAATTACAAAGTTAGGCTCCTCAGATAAAAATGCATACGTAGCAATAAAAAGAAACATCGCTTCAATTGCCAAAATCAAAAACAATAATCCGATTACTTTTACCTTTGATTCATAAATATAATATTTCCCCATTCGATTCTCCCCATTAATATAAATCCACTTTGATTTTTCAACTTGTTTGTTCGCTGCAATTTTTCTAAATCCAATATAACGATAAACTTCTTACACCAAAAACGCCTTTATTCATTCCCTTTCAAATTGAAAAATATCTTGATTGATCATTTGACGGAAGTATCTATCCATTTCTTCTGCTAAAACACTTTTTCTATTTTGTAACCACCATGAACTTAATGTTGTAATTACACCAGAATGGAATTCGATAATTAACTCAATTGGTACTGTATGATTTTTACAAAGTCGATTTAATTCTTGATTCTCCTGCTTTTTCATTTCACGAGTTTGATAATGCATAAAGCTAATAAATTGTTCATCATCCATTTGTGACTCTAATATTTTACCAATTTCTTTATGATGTAAAAATTGTTCCATCACTTGAAATGGTTTAGTTAATCGATCTAAAAGTGTTGTGGTAAAATTCCCCTCTAGATATTGCTTAAATCCAAAAACCAATAACGCGTTTTTATCTTCAAAATGTTTATAAAATGTTGTTCGATGCACCATCGCACGATCGCAGATTTGGTTAATGGTAATAGAACTATATTTCTGTTTTGATTGTGTCATTAATTCAAATAAAGACTCCCATAAAAATTTATGTGTACGTCTAATGCGTAAATCCAGCTGTTCCTCATTACTTTTCATCTACACTTCTCCTTTTCTGTAGATTAATTATACAACTTTCGAAATTTGACCCTCCCTTTTTAATCTACATATGTATATTATATTACACATACTCCTTAGTATAGAAACGTATTAAAAATAATCAATGCAGGAGGTGATCTAAGGAGAGTATGTTTCTGGGCTAGACGGATTAGGTAGTCAAATTTTGTTCTATTGTACTCTAATTAGACATGGAGGGTTTGTATGGAAAATACAGTTCTTTCAACTTCTGAAATTAAGGGTTTCAAAACTAAATCCGAAGAATTTGCTCCATTTTCTTGGTATAAAAAAATGCTGACGGAGCATCCGATTTACTATCATGCAGGTACGGACACTTGGAATGTTTTCAAATATGAAGACGTTAAGCGAGTTCTTACAGACTATGAACTATTTTCAAGTAAACGCCACCGTTCCATTTCCCAGATTGGGGCAGACACAGAGGAAGGCAGCGTCCCAGATCGCTTAAAGATTAATGAAACGGATCCACCAGAACATCGCAAGTCACGTTCTCTACTTTCAGCTGCTTTCACCCCTAGAAGTCTCAAAGTTTGGGAGCCGCGTATTGAACAGATTATTAACGATTTGATTGCCGAAATGGGGGATAAGTCGGAGATCGACATTGTCAAAGATTTTACAACCCCCCTTCCGATCATAGTAATGGCCGATTTGCTTGGGGTTCCGCATAAAGACAAACTACTGTTTAAGAAATGGGTCGATATCTTGTTCATGCCGTTCAATAGTGAAAATGCCGAAGAAGTGGCTCAACAAAAGGCGAAGGCAGCGATGGATTACTTTAATTATCTGTATCCAATCGTTGTGGAAAAAAGAAAGCAGCTTTCAGACGACATTCTTTCTGATTTAATTCAAGTTGAAAGCGAAGGAGAAAAGTTTACGGATGAAGAAGTTGTTCGTGTGACTATGTTTCTTCTTGCGGCGGGTGTTGAAACAACAAGTCTATTGTTGGCTAATTCATTCTACTCATTGCTATATGATGCTCCTAAACTTTACGAAGAATTAAGAAGCAATATAAACCTCGTACCTAATTTTGTTGAGGAGATGCTTCGTTACCGTTTCCACGTTATCGCATTGGACCGTGAAGTGAAAGTAGATAACAATGTTCTAGGCGTTGAGTTGAAGAAAGGTGATTTGGTGATCACTTGGAATAGCGCGGCAAACTTTGATGAGGATGTATTCGAAGATCCATTTACTGTGAATATTCACCGAAAAAATAACAACAGACATCAAACGTTTGGCAATGGGCCGCACTTCTGTCTCGGTGCGCCACTGGCGAGATTGGAAGCTAACAAAGCGTTCAAAATTTTTATGGAAACATTTTCTCGTATTGAATCGGTTCCAGGCTTCAATTTGGAGACAAGTTTACAGACCTCAGCTGCTGGCCGGGCCTTATCCAGCTTACCGCTGAAGGTTCACCGCTAAGCCAAGTTATCCGATAAATTTGGGTGTCCCAAAAGTCGTCAAAAATGACGGAGGGACGCCCTTTCTTCGTTTTGAAAATGATCCCTAATCTTCTATTTCAAATCCAAAAACATCTTGATTGATCATTTGATGAAAGTATCTATCCATTTCCTCTGCTGAAATACTTTTTCTATTTTGTAACCACCATGCAATTAACGTTGCAGTGACACCCGAATTGAAGTCGATAATTAACTCATTTGGTATCGTATGATTTTTACAAAGTCGATTTAGCTCTTGATTCTCCAGTTTCTTTGTTTCACGATTTTGATAATGTACACGGCTAAAAAAATTGCTGGATAAGCCGTTGTTTCCATTGTGAGGGTATCTTAATTAAATGGATTAACAGTATGAGATGCGGTAAATCAAACTTAGTATTTTATTTCACAAATAACATAATCAGATCCTACAAAGTGAATCCCATTTTGTTCTGGACATTCCCCGAACATGACGGGGGCCATATCCGCATTGCCCATTGCTTCTACTACTTTGCATCCCCAGTCCTGTTCAATTTTTTTACGAACCTCAGGTAACCCCCCGCCTGGTTCTCCACCAACCGAAATCAGTTTAATTCCTAACTCTGAAGGCTCCATATTGTAATGTTTTCTGGCAAATTCAACTAAATAGGTTGCATAGGAAGGGGTACAGAACAATGTGTCTGCTTTGAAATCGATGATACTTCTGATGACCCTGTCTGAAGCTCCTGTGCCAATCGGAATAAAAGTGGCACCTAATCTTTCAAGCCCATCCTTAAAAGAACTTCCAACGAAAAAGGAAAGACCCATTGCGAAAACCACTTTACTCTCTTTCGTAAGCCCATGTGTGGCTGCGACTCTTGCCAGAATCTCCGTCCATACATCGTAATCATGTTTGGTGATTCCGACATATGTAGGCCGTCCTGTTGTTCCGGAGGAGGAATGGACACGAATAATATCTTTCATTTCAGCTATGGCATGAGAACCTAACGGCGGCCTTGCTGCTTGACTAGCCCTGATCTCATCCTTATATGTAAAAGGAAGTTTTTCTAAATCACGAATACTCTTTATATCTTCTCTTTTGATTCCTAATTTTTTATACTTCTGCTTGTAGAACTCCGATTGTCCAAAAATGTAATTCATTTACTTTAAACACTTTTGAGACTGAATTTCTTCCAATGATTCCTTTGGCTCTTGAAATTTGACTTGTTCGTTTTGAGTAATCAAAAACCTTACCCCCTTACGTATTCGTGAATGGTTTTCCTATTATCCACTATAGCTATATCTTCATGAAGCGACTATATATTCTGAGTATTAAAAACATAAACACATTTGCACATATTTGCCTGAATCAAATGTGCAAATTAATTTCAACTGATATAAAAGACTTTTTTTATTTGAGTTTTCTAAAAGCAATTCGTTGATAAACTCACCTTTGACGCGTTGCTCAACTTCAATAACTGAACGCTCATGAAGAATTTGTATCGCACAAATGTTGGCGGTACCTTCCAATGTAATTATTTCCATCTCATCAAAATGACCTTGTTCCTTCACTAAAGATAGATAGCCACAAATTTCATTCTTCAATAAAATTGGAGCAATCAGCCGTTTATGGCGCCATCCAAAATCTTCTGAAATAGTAAGCTCGACGGTTCTCTTTTCCGTCATTAACTTTTGAATCAAGGGATCTCTTTTTCCATTCGATATTTGGATGTACCTCATCAGTTCATGTTCTCGATAATCACCAAACGATTCGATTCTATTAAAATTTTGATCGTCAAAGGCAACAGGTGTTTTTAGGCTTTCACCTAACTTTCTCACAATTTCTGCTAACCCTCCTCCTTGTATCAGGACATTCGACAGCTTCTCATTAATGTTTAGAGCCTTCTTTAAATCCTCTTTTTGTTTTTCAATACTCCGATAAGCCCTATCTAATTCTATTGATAGATTCTCTTCCTCATAAAGAGGCAGAATATCATTTATTTCAGTACCCCAGTCTTCAATTGGTTTTCCAATATATCTACAATAAGGGTCCCCTTTACCAACACACTCAACTTCTTTAAAAACAACCCTCCGTCCTAAATAGTAACTTCCATAGCCCCCAGCATATCCTATCAGCGTGGAGCATACGGGCTCATGGTGGTGACCAAAATGTTTAATATGCTGTTCTGCTTCATAGGAATGATACCAATATCCTTCTGAATAGAATTCACCCTTCTCTTTGTTAGCTCGAAGTTCTATTGAATCAACTAGAACAGTTCCCTCAATGGAGTGAATCTTTGGGGCAGCAAGGAGCCATTCCAGTTCCTCTTCCCATGGAAGCATTTCTTTTATATATTTTGCATCATTTACGCCACAATTCCACCCATATCGAAGCAAAAAACCCTTTGCCCGTTCATGACCCAAAACAGAAATAAGGTCTTTTCGTAAGGTTCCATATGAATCTGCTCCCGTAAAAATAGTTCTACGATCCTTGAAAAATACCTTTCCTTCATCCTTTTGGAAAAGCAATGAATCTGCGACCAAATCTGCTACCGATAAATCCTTTGCTTGCATAGTTCCAACTCAATTATGATTGGATATATTTACGTTAGATTCTAGCTTGCTTTTATTAATAGTTTACAGATTATTTAGAATTTTCTTCAATACAATTATAATAGTTAATCGTATCAAATCTATCCAATCTATTAATTCAAATAAAAATGGATGAAACCATTACGATTTCACCCTTAAATAACGCCTATATTTCCCTGAAATGGATTTTTCATCAATATCTCATCCAAGACAGCCATGGCCTCAAAATAAGAAATGTTTTTTTCCAATATGTTGATTAACAAAAACATCCGCTTTTTACTTCAACAAATTTAACAGTATTTCCAACAGAAGTCCCCTTCTTCAAACAACTCGTAAGAGTGTTAAGGAGGGGTCATTCACTTATATTAGTACTTTGTTGATAATGCTGGTGGACCAGAACGTGGTCCAAATGGGCCTTCGTCAAGCCATTTTCCTAATTTTGGAATATAAGGTGCTAAGAAAGCGCTGATTTCCCGTTTTAATTTAATCTCTTCATTCGTACCTTGAATATGTTCAAGAGCTAAGTTTGAACACTCACGATTATATAGACCAGCGTTTAAACGCTCATTTGCTGCAGTTTTAATGACCGAACGAGCTTCCTCAATTGTATCAGCCTTTAATGCTGATACAATACCTTTCACACCAACTATTGCATCCGGTACCCCTGAATTTAATCCGCGCGCACCGAAAGGAGCGAATAAATGGGCAGCTTCACCAGCTAAAATAATGCGACGATTTTCATCAGTGTAGGTTTCTGCAACAACTTGATAGAAGGTATAGGTTGATATCCATGTAATACGTTCTGTATACTTTGGATCCAGTACTTTTGGAAGCCATTCGCGTACACCCTCTTCTGAACCGTAATATGCCCTATCATCTTCATCAAATAACTGTAAATCGATTCGCCATCCCCCAGCAAACGGGACATACATCACATTGCGTCCCCCAGCATCAGGATGTTGATAATGGAAAGTACGTTCTATTGGAAGTGGATTTTCTTCATCCTCTTTTACATCAACTACCACAAACGCATCACTCGTACGCGGCCCTTCGAATTTGATTCCGACTGACTTTCTTACTGCAGAATGTGCACCATCTGCTGCGAGAACATATTTTGCTTTCCAAACATCTTTTTCAGTTTCAATCGTAACGCCATCATTTGAAGTGACTACATCTTTCACTGGTTCTCCCCATATAAATTCAATATTGGCAGCTTGACAGGCTTTAAACAACGCTTTTTCAATTTCGTGCTGATGTAAACTTGCGAACGCTGGAATTGTGTTTGGAGCCGGTGGCTCATACACACGTTTGTAAACCGATTCTCCCCGATAGTATGTTTTCTTTACTGGCCAAACAATACCAATATCCGCTAATTCGAAACCTAAGCCTGAGGATATACTTTCTAATAGTTTTAAAGTCTCTCTATGAAGATAAATGGCGCGACTGCCTGCACGCTCGCGTCCTTCTGGTTCGGCTTCAATAATGGTTGCCCGAATACCTTGATTATGTAATGCAAGGGCAGCAGTCATACCAACTGGACCTGCACCAACCACCAATACTTCACGTATGTTTGCCATTTTAATCTACTCCTCTAATAGTCTCTTTTTCACATGTTCTGGAATGGCGACTGCCTTCGTACGCTCTTCTGCTGTTGAAGCCCAAGCCCGGACTTCATAGCCTTCCGCTACAAGTTGACCTTCACAATAAAAATGATGTGATAATTTAAATACTTTTTCTTTTAGAAATTCAATTTTCGAACGTACTATCAGTTCTGTATTGTATAGAACTGGTTGTTTAAAATTACAATGTGTTTCAATCAAAGGTAAAACAATATTCTCTTTAAATAAAGTATCCGTCGGATGTCCTATTGAGGAGAAAATTTCATGTGTTGCTTCATCCATCCATTTATAATAATTCGGATAAAATACTATTCCCGCAGCGTCTGTGTCTCCCCAATGCACTTTTACTTTGTAATCCATTTATTTATCTCCTTCTTTTCCAGTAACCCCAGCAGTTGATTTTAAAACTTTTACACTAAAATAACAGGTTCAAATTCTCCCGTTACTTCTTGATAGCCATTGTTACTCTCAAATGGTTTTTCTTGTTCAAGATCGAATTTTTCCATGATTGGTAAATCATTTACAGAGAAGAAGAAAGTATCCTCTAATGCCACATGCTCGTGTACAGCCCAGTTCGGAATGATAAAATAATCCCCTTTTGCCCAATCAAATCGAACACCATTAATAATGCTGTAACCAGAACCTTTAAATACTTGATAAATCGCTGAATGTGTATGACGGTGAGCCTTTGAGTGGAACCCTTTTGGAAGCTTTTGCATCCAAGCTCCAATGTTTGGATTGGCTGTTTCACCGTTTGATGGATTAATATATTCCACCGCATATCCATCATATGGATCTGGCTCAAAGCGAGATAATCCTTCAATTGCTTGTAATGTTTTATTCCATTTATAATTGCCCAGTGGTGCTACCTTAGAATTGCGGTCAGAAATCGGTCGAACCATACCACCCTCATAGCGCTGTGCTGTATAATTATCAGGAACTTTCGGCTGTTCAATTCTTTCAGGATATGGCTCAAAGAAAGTTCCGCCCATCATATAGATTGTTGGGATATCAAGAACATCCATCCAAATCATAGGCTCTGTGCCCTCATGGCCATGTCCATGCCATAGATTCTTGGGAGTGATGACAAAATCCCCTTCTTCCATAAAAATTCGTTCGCCTTCTACAATAGAGTAAGCGCCTTCACCTTTTGTAATAAAACGTAATGCATTTTGCGTATGACGATGCGACGGAGCTACTTCGCCCGGCTGGAGAAGTTGTACTGCAGCATAAAGGGTTTGTGATGTCGAAGCCCATCCCCATGGCTGACGATAGTCCAAACCTGGATTTTGCAAATAAATAGCTCTTCGTTCACCGCCGCGATCTGGCGTAAAGATTTGCGCCGCTTCCATTAATTTCTTCTCAAGCAGCTCCCATTTCCAAAGGTATGCTTGTGCATGCGGCTCAGGCTGGTGATGCATTAAGGCCGGAATCGCCTCCCAAAGCGGTCCGAGATTGTATTGCCGAATATCTTTTGTAAAGTCTTGGACAATTTTACTTTTGAAAAACTCATTTTTCTCTGCCATTCTATATCCCCCCCGAATATTACTGATTGACTTTGGATAAATTACGCTCAATTTGGCCAAAATGCTTACTTGTGTGTTCTACGAGTAAATGATCGACGATAAAGGAAATCGGTTTTGTTCCAAAGCGAGGATTTCGGCTTGGTGCTTCAAGCGATAATTTCTCCTCATCTAATTTTCCTAACGTCTGCTCAACACGATACTTAAGTTCCTCAAGTTGTTTCAAAACATCCGATACTGAAGTGCTATCAACCTTATCTTTATTTACTGCCTCCAAACGATCTTCTTGCTGTAGACCGCGTCCCCATTCCTTACCAGGAGTCTCTAAAAGAAGTTCAATTTCATCCAGCCAATAAGGGACAGCTTCCACAAGATGGCAAAGAATTTGCATAATGGACCATTCTTCTTCTGTAGGATTCCAGCGAATGACTTCTTCTGAAAGTCTTTTCGCTTTCAGAAGAATTTGATCCAATGACTGCTTAACAGTTTCAATAGAGTCATTTATCGTTAAACTCGTCATGATTATTTCACCTCTGCTGGTTCTTTAACAGTTGTAACCTTATTTTCCAATACGCCAATTTGATCAATTTCAATTCTTACGATATCTCCATCCTTTAAGAAAACCTGCGGATTACGGGCAACACCGACTCCTCCTGGTGTTCCTGTTAAAATTACATCTCCCGGCTCAAGCGTCATCAAGTTGGATAAAAATTCAATTAAATACTGAACAGAGAATACTAGATTAGCTGTATTGGACCGTTGGCGTTCTTCACCATTAACGGTTAGTACTACTTCTAAACCAGATGGATTTGTAAGTTCATCTGAAGTAATCAGCCATGGCCCCATCGGTGCACTGCCTTCAACCGTTTTCCCTTGAAGCCATTGAAGTGTGCGGCGCTGCAAGTCGCGGTATGTCACGTCATTCACGATGGTATAACCGGCCACATAATCAAGCGCTTCGGCTTGTGACACATTTCTTGCACGTTTCCCAATTACAAAAGCAAACTCTGCTTCATAATCAAGCTGTTCTGAAATTGGAAAGAATGGAATATCATCCTGTGGTCCAACGACAGTATTCGCAAACTTAGCGAATACAACCGGATATGGCGGAAGTTCACGCTTCATTTCCAAAATATGTTCACGATAGTTATGACCGACACAAATCATTTTTCCTGGTGCTGGAACCGGAGCTTCAACTTTTACTTCACTTAAATCGTATATAAGTCTATAACCATTTACTGTTTTATTTTCTAAAGCAAATTCAATTGCTTTTTTAGCAAGTTTAGCGCTTTCATTTCCACCTTGTAAAAACCCTGTCATATCTGCTGGAACATATGCATCTGTAATTTGTTGGGCACGAATTTTTCCTTCTGATGTTAGTAAAGACTTATATGCAATATGAAGATCGATAACTTGATCATTAAGAATAGCCCCGGTACGATGTGAAATTCCTTCACGGCTAAATGTAATTAATTTCATGAGTGTTCCTCCAGGTAAATTTATTTTTTAGTGTTATAAAAGTTTCAATTATCCTAAGCTATAATTTAATGAAAGAATCTTTTACTCTACTAAAATGGATTTATTTTTCTAAATATAAACTTGAATATAATACAATTCCTTCAGTGGAAAATGTCTCCTTAATGTACTTTGGTATGTACCCCCTATTTTGCAGTACGATTGTCGATAACACGACGAGCCTTCATCGTGAAACGTGTTAAGGAATTGTCTTCCATTCGCTCAACATCAATTCTGAGACCCACACGTTTTCTTAACGATTGCGCTAAAGCCGGAACAACTTTTTCAGGGCCTTCAATTTGAATTTTTACTTGATTCATTTCCTGTTCTGTATAATAAATAATTCGGAATTCCTTAATGGAGTCGAATTCACGAACAATTGCTTCAAGAGATGAAGGGTAAATATTAACTCCACGTATGACAACCATATCATCTGTACGCCCTAACAAACCGCCTGGTAAAAATAAAAATGGATTTCCACATGTACAAGCATCCGGTTTATATACAACAGCATCCCCAGTACGATAGCGAATCATCGGATAACCGAAACGTCCAAGATTTGTTAATACGAGCTCTCCACGTTCACCAGGTGCCACATGGTCTAAGGTATCTGGATTTATAACTTCAGCAATGAATTGTGTTTCATTCACATGTAATCCACTTTGTTTTTTGCAAGAATAGCCGTATGCACCCATTTCAGTCATTCCAACATGATCAAATAGCTTAGCTCCCCATAATCGTTCAATTTGAGAACGTGTAGAAGGAACCGATCCTCCTGGTTCTCCAGCTGTAACGATTTTTTCAATAGTTGAGTCTTTAATATTTAGCCCCAACTTTTCGGCCACCTCTGCTAAATGAAGTGCATAGCTTGGTGTGCAAAAAAGAACTGTTGCTTTGTTTTGAAGTATACTGTTTAAACGTTCCTCCGAAGACATGCTCCCACCTGGAATGGCCATGCTGCCGAGTTTTTGAACAGCTTCATGTGCTGCCCAAAACCCGATAAAAGGTCCAAATGAAAATGCTAAATATGCACGATCATTATTCGTTACACCTGCAGATTTTAAAACTACCAACCAACAATCTGACCACCAATTCCAACTTTCCGTCGTGTCGAGTACCTTTAAAGGTCGTCCTGTCGTTCCTGATGTCTGGTGATAGCGAATATAGCTATCTTCTGGATATGAATGATTTCGACCGTATGGAGGATTTATGGTTTGATCTTCAGCTAATTCGCTTTTCGTTGTAAATGGTAGATGACTTAAATCTTTCAGTGAAGTAATAGGTAAGTTTATACCTTTAAGTTTTTCCTTATAAAACTCATTAAAGCCTTTAACAAAAACTAATAGCTCATTTAACTTTTGCATTTGGTAAGATTTAAGATCAACTTTTGTCTCGTAGACTTGATGATCCACTAAATATCCACCTCACTTTTATTTTATTGAAATTTACAAAAATTCAATAAACCTTGTAAAAATAATAAAACAAGATTAACACTATGAAAATGCTTTTATACCGCTATGTGGAACAAGGAGAACAATTTTTTTTATAAATTGTGAAGGTTTACTTATGGTTGAAGTAGTATTCATATATAAAAGAAAACTTTTGTTCTTTGGAGTTATGGTTTATTTATAGGGGGAATATTTATTTATGTCTCGCACGACAAACAGCTCATTAACAAATGCACTTCGCATTTTAAAGAACTTTTCTATTGACCATCCAGAATTCACATTATACGAAATTGCAGATCATATTGGTGTTTCCAAAAGTACGGCTTGTAGACTTCTTCAAACATTAGAAAGCGAAGGATTTATTTATCGAAATATAAAGTTTAATTCGTATCGTTTAGGATCTTCCATACTCGCACTATCGAATACTGTTATCGATCAAATAGCCAACTTAAAGGAAACTACACATTTTTTAAAACAATTAACTATACAAACAGGTGAATCCTCACACATTGCTATTTTAGAAAACACTAATGTCATATATTTAAAAAAAGAAGATAGCCAGCACCGCGTTCAATTACTGTCACATATTGGACGCCGTAACCCTGCACACTGTACGGCGTCTGGTCAAGCCATTTTAGCATTTATTAATCCTCTAACGATTGAAAAACTATTCGAACATGGTTTAGAACAAACGACCCAATATTCAATTGTAAGTTTACCTATGTTAAAAGAAAAATTAGCGACTATTCGAAAGCAAGGCTATTCTATTAGTAAAGGTGAATTCATTGAAAATATCGTGTCAGTCGGAGCTCCCATTTACAATAAAAAGAATCAAGCATTCGCTGCAATTAGTGTTGCTGGTCCAAAGAAACGAATCCTACCAAACTTACAAAAGATCGTCGAAAACGTACTCTTCACAAGTGAAAATATTACAAAATACGTTCAAGCCCACATAAAGGATGTTGACATTGAAACATTTATTCAATGAAAAATATTTAGTTGCCTCTGTAAAAAATGCCATGCGCATTTTAAGACTTTTTACACCGAAGCAAAATGAATTAGGAATAACAGAAATGGCGAAAAAGCTTGATTTATCTAAAAGCACAGTGCATCGTTATGTGAAAGAACTAGTACAAGAAGGATTTTTAGTCCAAAATAAATCAAATGGTTATTATCGCCTTGGCCTATCAAATTTAGCGTTAGGCGGTATTGTCCAATTGAACAAAGAAATGTACACAGATACGCTACCAATACTTACCAAACTTGCAAATCGTTTTCAGTTACTAGCACATATTTGCGTAGTGGAACACAATCGTGTTGTCTACTTAATACGTGAAATGGGCAATCAACCCGTGAAATTAATTACGAAAAGCGGGCGGCACAACGACATACACTGTACAGCAGAAGGACTCGTAATTTTAGCGTTCAAAAGTAAAGACATTATAAACAATGTCCTCACACAGGATTTAAAAAAGTACACAAAATACACAGATACTGACCCGGTGCTTTTGAAACAAAAAATTTTAAAAATCCGCTCCAATCAATACGCTGTCACAAAGGATATGTATGCAATCGGGTTTATCAGTTTAGCTGTGCCAATTCGAGATTATACAGGTGAGGTCGTTTCTTCTCTCGCCCTTATTGGAGAATCAAAAAATGTTATGACAAATGAATACGACGAAATAATTAAAGAGTTACAAAGGAGTGCTAAAAAAATCTCAGAGCAGTTGGGATACTATGACCAATTATAGTACCCCTCTCCCCGTTTGTTTAAGTGTATTCCTTCACTTCTTGCATTCTTTAAACAATCAATCTGTTCAATAAACGAATATCATTAGTCATACCCTCATAAGGTGCCTGAAATATGACTTTTTCATTATTGACTCTCTCATTTTTGAAATATGTGATATCAGCAAACTCAGGAACAACATGCTTTGGATAGGTTTCATATTTTATGCGAGACTCTTCCATTCAGTACATATCTTCACAATCTTGCTTTTTTTATAATCCAGATACCTCAACATGTTCCATAAACCAAAAGACTATTCTTGCAAAGATAGCCTTTTGATTTATTTTTAGTAGATTGACTTCCATGGATAAATACAAATAAAGCGTTCCGATTAAAAAGTTATTTTTCCTGAACGGATATCATTGGTCATACCCTCATAAGGAGCTTGGGATATAACTTTTTCGTTATTGACACCCCATCGCCATCAAGCTAAGGAATTTTTGTTCCAAAAAAGAAAAAAATGAGCTGTAGTCTCATAAATAACTGTAGAGATATAAAATTTTCGTTTTGGGGATACTTCAAAATCTTAGGTTGATGGGCATGTATGGTGACCCCTATTTAAATACTATCCAGATCCAGATGGATCTGTGGAAGGTGGATTTGTAACGAAAATTTCTCCTTTGTTTCCAAATGAGGGCATTAATTTAGGTAACTGTATACATGAGTTGCCTCTGGATGATAGTTTTTCCCATATGCCTGGATGGAGCTGGATACATACTCCAGGGCATACTCCTGGACACATATCTTTGTTTCGAAATATGGATGATTTTTTAATCGTTGGAGATGCTTTTGTTACCG
>NZ_NUOT01000054.1 GCF_002584535.1 Bacillus cereus | reverse complement strand
AACGTGATAGAATGAAAAAAAGAGGCATGCGGCAAACATGACTCTTTTTAAAGGGTATCCTACGAAAATACCTAAAACTCATTTATCTGGTTATAGATTATCATAATTTGATTTATAATCAAATAGCAAAAAATAGGTATTTTTGTTGATTCCCTCAATTAAGGAGGAATTAACTTAGATATGACAAAGAAAAATATTGATCTTGTACAAGCTGAAAAAAAGGCAAAAGTAAGAGATAGTAAGATTGATAGTATTTATGAAAAACTTGAAAATAGTGGTGGACTTTCTAAAGAAGAAAGAGCCATGATGCTACAAGTATTGAGTAAAATGTCTGGTGGAGAAGAATACTTCATTGGTAAAAAGAAAAAACCTACGGATCGGGTGAGATTTGTGCAAATGATTACAGAGAATATTGATTATTTATGTGAAATTGGCTATTTAACTCAACCGGAAAAGGCATTTTTATTTGATATTTCAAGATTTCTAGAATTTAAATCAAATGTTATTGTTGAAAAAAATGAAGATGATGATATAAAACCGAATGCAGCATCTCCTAGTTATTTATCTAAGAAATTAGGGAAAACAAGGACTTCTATTTCAAAATTGATGAATGAATTGCTTGAAAAAGGAGTTTTAGGAGTTGCAGAAACTGGTGTAATAACTGAAGATGGAAGAACTTGTTCAGCAAGGACTTGGTTTGTTAATCCTAATATATTATGTAATTCACCTAAAGACGATATTGATAGAGCGACTCAACAAATTTTTTCAAAAGCTTTACGTAATATCAAAATTGAAGGTAATAGGAGAAAACATAAACTACCAATTTATTTATTTTAAGATGTCAATTTTTATATTGACATCTTTTTTTATATATGATTTTCCATTTTATAGGTGTTAAAAAAAATTAACACAGGTGTTAAAAAAAATTAACACCTCATGTCTTATAAACCCTTGTTATTACTGACTTTCTTCACTTTGCTCTTCTCACTCTTATATATAAGGCTAAAAGTTCCGCAAGGAACAGGTAGTATTTTTTGAGAACCCCACTCAAAAAATCTCCACCTTTTTCGCTTCGCTCCATTCTTGCAAAACTTTTTTCGGCAGGTATAGGCATGTCGCCAAGCCGAACATACCAAAAACGAGAATTTAGGTAGCACGACTTGGACTAGCAATTGTACCCGCCGAACCGCTAGTGCTTTCGTTCAAAGTATTGTTCTTTTACCATATAATTCAACGTTATGTGGGGTTTAGCCCCCACACGACTAGCCAGCATTCACACCCAAAAACAAGGGGAGTTATCGTTTATTTGGGAAAATATGTAATATTTAATTTAGAATACCGTATCATTTAATTGTCGGACTTTTTAAAGGAGTGATATTGTGAACAAGAAAAGAAATGCATTTTTTAAAGTTATCCCATTTTTTGTTTGTTTAATTTTTGTATTACAGACTTCTATAGTAGGTTATGCAGAAAGTGTATCTAATCTTCCATCTAGTTTTAAAAATGAAATAAATAGTTGTGATAAATTACTAAATAATATTTCTTCTAATGATTTTGAAAGAACTGTATCAGTTGAGAATAATACTGAGACTATTAAAATTACAAATACAAACCTTGTTGAAAAATTTGTAAATGAGAGCAACTTTGAAAAACCTTTAGGGCGTACTCCAACTGAAATTACTTTTGTAAGAGTTTTATCTCAAGTTGAGAATAAAACTAATAATTTTCAAGATTTAGCACCAGGCACGTTATATGTCAAAAATAAAAGTTATACAGAAGCTTGTGGAAGTTCTATTTTGAAAAAAGTAAGTGGAAACTCTGGATCTTTGACTTTAAGCTTTTCAGGGAAGGTTGCAGCAACATGGAATGCTAATGTTGGTATTAGTGCAAGTGCTGTTTCAGCTGGTGTTGGGTTTAGTGTTACGGCAGAGTATTCTGTTACTCAAAGTAATACGATAGATACATATGGAAAATATGCTGAAATAAGAGCATATGCTGAATATAATGGATATCGTTTTGAAGTATGGGAAGATGGTTGGTTTAGTGATAGCAAGGTTGGAACTGGTACGGCATTAAGACCAGTAGGTATATGTTTTGTCACATATCGTTAATAAAAAAAGAACTCTTGTTATCAAGAGTTCTTTTTTTTATTCTAATAATACATAAAAGAAAAAGGAGGGATATATTTGAAACATAATAAATTATGTTTCATGGTTTTGATATTTTTATCATTGGTCGGAATAATTTTAATTTTAAAAAGTATAGATTTAGCCGAATTATGTATTCATTCATGGGTACAAAAAATGGGTGGAGATACAGATATAGTAACTTATAATATGATTTTAAATAATTATGTGAGTAACATTCAATTATTAGGTGGAATTATATTTGGAATCAGTTTTTTCTTTTTAATCTATTCATTGTTTTTTGTAAAAAAAACAAGTGTAGAAAAATAATTAAAACGATATATACGTTTTAACAAGTCTCTTAGCTTATCTGAGAGGCTTGTTTGTTTTGGGTATTTTTGTATATGTAGGAAAATATAAAAAGGTTACAATAAAAAGTGTAAACGATAATTTGTTACAAGATGTAACAAATATGTATCATAAGCTATGTTAGATTTGCTTTTTAAAAAGCCTTATTTATCAAGATTTTTAGCCTGTCTCTTTCTATATCTCCTAGTAGGGCTTTTCTCCATACAATGGTCAGGTAGTATTTTTTAAGAAACCCACTCAAAAAATCTCCACCTTTCCTTCATTGCATTCTGAAATTCGGCTGGTTTTGAGCTTTCGCCAAGCCGAACAGACCAAAAACAAGGAGAACTTAAAAATTCCCCTTTATAACAGTATTTTTTGATAATATACTGTATTATTTTATTTAGATTTACAGTAAGAGTATGGAAAAAGTTAAAAATATTAGGAGGTTTATTTATGAAAAGAAAATTAGTATTATCTATTGTTTTTTCAGGTGCTTTAGTATCATCAATCGGATTTGTAAAAGATTTTCAAGGTACAAAGGTATTTGCACAGACTGATGGAGATCAATACAAACATGTTACTAAAGAAGAACAAGATCAAAGAGAAGATGCAATAGCAGAAGAGAAAGATGTTATCACTGTTATAACATCAGAAGAACAAGACATGGTGGAAAATGGGTCAGTTCAAGAAGGATTTGTTCCACAAGCAAATGGGACAGGTTTCTATTTTGAAAAATCCCCCCAAAATTAAGTTCATTATGGGGTCTCGCCAGCATTTTGGAAAAAAACACGCTAAGCAAAAAATAAAATAAGCTGTCCATATGGATAGCTCATTTACATAATTCCCGTTATTGGCATTGAAAAAGGATCTTCAATTGAAGATCCTTTTATTTTAAATGAAAGATATTTATTTTAAAATTATTGAGTGTAAATTTTTGCAGATGCATAGCATGGTGCTAAGCTGTCGCATTGTAAGTATATACGGTATTTTCCATTTTTAAGGTTTGTATAAGGTGGATTACGAGGGTCAACACGACTTCCTTCACTCCACAAAGTTTTGGAAAAAAGGACTCCTCCTGTAGTGTCATTCTTAACCCACATTTTTACATCTGCACTACGATAATTGATAGCTTGAAAATTTAATTTTTGATACGGAGAGGTAATATAAATTGGGGCTGAACTTACAGTTCCGTAACCATCTAATACGGTAGAAGATGAAGCAGCATCTGCTTTAGATTGTGGAAAAAATACAAAAAACATTGAAAAACATAAAACAAATATTAACAGCCATTTCTTTATAATCCCTTGAGATAATGTCATTTAACCATCCCCTTTATAAGTATTATTTTTAAATACCAACTAGTTGGTATTAATTAATGTATTATATGCTGAGGAATGTGTTAGGATTAATTAAATATTCAGTTTCTTTAAAAAAGGGGGTTGCTATAGTGAATTATCATCAGAAACAATCAGAAGATACAATTAATAAATTAATGCAATCAGGAATTGAATTGTTTTCTAAGCAAGGTTATTCTAGTACAAGCATTGATCAGATTGTAAAATACGCTGGTTATTCTAAAGGTGCTTTCTATGCTCATTTTCCTAACAAAGAAGAATTTTTACTGAAGCTGATAAAAGAAGGTATTGATTTTTATTTTGAAGATTTAAAAGAAGCTCTTAATGAAAAAAATCGAGATTTACTAAATAAATTTAAAAAACATAGCATGCGTTTGGTGAATGAGGCTTATGAAAAGGGGTCTTCTCCCATGCTTCTTCAAGGATGTATGATTTCGAATGAATTACCACAGATAAAAGAGATACTTATTCTTCAGATGGAAGAATGGAGGACGTTTACTACACATTTTATTCAAGAAATGAAAAATGAAGGTATTATCGGAAGTTCATTGGATGCCAGAACCTTAGCAACAGCTGGAATGGCTCTTTTTAATGGGTTTAATTTGCAACATTTTGTTGATAATCGAATTCAAATACAGGACATGCTAAGTGTTTTTGTTGAATTACTCCAAGTCCAAGAACCTAATAAAAAAGATGAATAAGATTATGAATACTCTATACATGTAAAGTTAACATAACGCACAATTATCGGTAGCAACTATTTTGATAGAACTCTTGTATGTATAGGGATTCTTCTTTTTTTGTCTGCTTATTTGGTATACAGGATTTTATACATCGTTGATATAGCGAGGATTCTAGGGATCCTCGCTATTCTTTTTTTGCATAAAATCTTGTATAAATAAAAAAGAATTTGAAACAAGTGATACGTGAATTATTAAGAAAAAGGGTATATCATTGCTATAGCGAATATATTTTTGAGGTGAGACGCTATGAAGACGTTATATAGTCCTGGCGAAGTGGCAGAGCAATTAGGTATCCAATCTAGTACATTACGTAAGTATGCTGATGTACTAGAAAAAGAGGGTTATACTTTCATAAAGAATGAACGTGGGCATAGGAAGTATAGAGAAAGTGATGTAATGGTGTTTCGTAAGGTTATCAACCTAAAGAACGACACAGATATGACATTAGAAAACGCCACAAAACAAATAGTATCATGGCATCAAGGCGTTGAGATATTGCCATTAGAGCGACACGAAATTGAGCGCTATGAAGAACCGGATTTCAACGCTACAACGCTACAGACGATGCTTCAAGATCAAAACGGGGTCATTGAAAAGCAAAATGAATTACTACAAGAATTAAGCAAACGTTTAATTGAACAAGACCAGCGATTTGCACAAAGAGAATCAGAATTATTGAGCGCTATACAAACGATACAAGAATCCCAGGTACTTATAGCGACAAATTCTAGCGAGGATGTGGCGAAGAACCAAGGGCGTGATGAAATGCTTATGCAAACAATAAGAGAAGTCCAGGAAGTTAAGAAGATGATTGCCGCAAGTAAAGATAAGAAATGGTATGAGTTTTGGAAATAATCTTTTACAAAAGTAAAGCTTAGAGTCATATGAGAACTCTAAGCTTTTTTGGATACTACCGATAAGTGGTGTTATGTTAAGTTCATATGTAGAGGATATGCAAAAAAAAAATTAAGTGTAAAAACATATAGGATGCATGCAGTGAATGATAACCAGAACGTACTATTCAGGAACACATGAAATATATATAGTACAGGCTCAATGAAATTACGATTCTATTGCTTTTGGGGGAGGATATATGGTAAAAAAGGTTCTTCTGTTTACAGATTTAGGAATTGATGATGCCTTTGCTGTTCTGTATACCTTTTTTCGTAAAGATATTCAACTTGTAGGGATTGTAGCTGATTATGGAAATGTATCAAGAGAGAATGTTATAAGAAATATTAACTATTTAAAGTATATTGGGGGGAAAGAAGAGATACCTGTATTTCTGGGTGCTTCTGTACCTTTAACGGGCATATTGGTCCAGTATTTTCCTGAAGTGCATGGGAAAGTGGGATTAGGACCTATCATCCCACCTGAGATTTCTTATCCGATTTACCCTATCAATGATATTTATCGGATTATAGATTCTAATTTAGATGATCTCATAATTATCAATTTGGGAAGGCTCTCATCGTTGGCGACGGCATTTGTCCTAAATTTAGAAACAATGCGGAACGTAAATGAATACATTTGTATGGGAGGAGCTTTTTTTTATCCTGGAAACGTGACTGCTGTGGCTGAAGCTAACTTTTATGCAGATCCTTATGCAGCAAACTTAATTCTGCAGCATGCAAAGAATTTGACAATTATTCCGTTAAACGTCACCCAACACGCAATTGTTACACCCGAAATGGTCCAACAAATCGACGCGTTTCATCGTAATACACAGGACCTTGCAGGGCTTATTATTAAGCCCATGTTAGACTACTACTATAATTTCTACTCTAAATCGAATCCTGGTATAGGGGGAAGTCCTATGCATGATTTTGTAACAATGTGGTATTTGTTGAACCCAGATGCAGTTCTTCTTTCAAAAGTACCTATCAAAGTAATTCCTGATCAAGGAGAAGGATTCGGTCAAAGTATTGCAGATTTTCGTTTTGTGACAAATCCGGGTTATAAAACACATAATGTGGCTTTTCAGTTCAATTACGAAAGTTTTAAGAGAGATATCATGGAAACATTTTTAAGGAAGAGACTGTAACATATCCTAAGTAAACTTCAGATAACGGGAATCATGTAAAAAAGCTAGTATGGATATAGCTTTTTCTTTTTTGTTAATAGATGTTCTAATTTCTTTGTTTGTCATGTTTTGAATGTATACTTTTGTTGTTGTTTTTGACGATAACAGGGGGATTGGTTTGGATTTAATGTTTAAGGGAAAATGAAAGTAAACTAATATTCAAAAGTTTACTTTCGAATTTCTTCAAAAAATAATCAATAAAAAGCTTATATAAGCTTTTTATTGATTATTTTTTCTTAAATAGGCCTATAATTCCATCTATAAAAAATAATATTCCTACAATAAGAGAGTACCAATTTATTTTGTCTTGATAATACAAATAGATGTTACCTGAAATTAGTAATATACCTAATATAAGTAATAAAGTATGTCCGAATATTTTCCACTTACTTTCTCCATTACTTAGTTTTTTTTGAAGATGAACATCTTCTTTAATTAATTCATCTAAAGTTATTTGGTAGATTTCACTTAATTTGATTAGGTTTAATATATCTGGGTAACTTTTACCTGTTTCCCACTTTGAAACAGCTTGAGAAGAAATATGAAGCTTATTTGCTATTTGTTCTTGAGAATACCCGTAATCTTTTCTAAGTGTTTTTAATTTATCAGATATTAGCATTTTAATATCTACCTCCATAAATAGTTTTATATATAAATTATAAGATTAATAGTGCCAAATAAACATGTGATTAATAGTAGAAATGTCCCAACTACTAGTTGATATACTGCTTGAGAGATGATAGAAGCTTATTAATGTGGGATTTTTTATTGAACGTAAATAAATATGTAAAAGTTTATTTTCAGTAATAACAAAAAAG
This sequence comes from Bacillus cereus, assembly GCF_002584535.1. Taxonomy (GTDB): domain Bacteria; phylum Bacillota; class Bacilli; order Bacillales; family Bacillaceae_G; genus Bacillus_A; species Bacillus_A arachidis. Next base: position 2,294 of record NZ_NUOT01000054.1, on the reverse strand, counting down.
TCCCTTAATAATGCTTAAAGGGACTTTGCTCACACAAATGATCTGCAAATCAATTTACTTTTAATATACAGATCATTTGTATGATAATTTCTATAAATAATTGCTAAATAGTAAACTTACATAAATGCTTTTAAAAGTTCTTGAACCATTGGAAGTACTCCACCTACAAATTTTAAAACTGCCATTGCGATTTCCATATTATTTCCTCCTTTTATGTTGTTGCTAAGATGTGATTTATCTTTATGCTTTTATTATAGTAAGCGCTTACATTTATAACAATATATTTTCATATGCAATGTTGCATATGACGATACCTCTTATAGATAAAAATGAATAATGGTATCGAAGTGGAAAATGAGATTTTATGTAAAATTAAAATTGATATTTATATTTATGGAATTAAATGGTACTAAATGGTATAATTTAACTGAACCATTTAGTACATTGTATAAGTACGAATAAGAACAATAATTAAGTACAAAATTGGTACGTAGATAATGTACTAAAAGGTAAGGGGAAGGAGCACGAAAATGGACAAAGAAAAGATGATTCAAGTGAAGTTTACAGTAAATGAAGAACAGTATAAAAGGCTTGAAATACTAGCAAAAATGAGAGATATATCTGTACCACAATTTTGTAAATTGACATCGTTAGGGGTAAGGGTTAAACCTGCTCAACCAATTATAATAACTAATGAATATGTTATTCCAGAACATGATGTTTTATTGTTAAAAGAAGTTGCAGAACGTTATAACAATGAAAGTCAATTCTTTAAATATGATAAAGAGTTTAATGAGCGATTATATCAGTATGCAATAAAAAAAATGAAAAGAGAATAAAAGAAATATCATTTTAAAAATAAGGGGAATTATATAAATGCAAAAAATAAAACCGATAATTCTCCTACTTATTTCTAGTTTTTTACTATCTGGGTGTGGTGATAAACAATTAAGTGGGAAGTGGAGATTAGTAGATAACGATAAAAATTGTCCAATCTCTTATGAGTTTAAAGAAAAAATTGAAGTCAATCCCAAGACAAAAGCAGAGACAAAAATATTAATAGTAGATATGTATACTCAAAAATTATCAGATGAATATAAACATTTAGGTACATACAATTCATTGGGGAATAAGTGGATTATGATTGATTATGGGAACTCTTTTACTCAAAAGCAAAAAATGGTTGAAGATAAAAATCAATTAAAAGTCTATTTTTCAGAGATAGATAAAATATGTACTTATAAAAGATAAGGATAAGTGGTAGTTATAACGGGTATGTCAACGGTACCGGACCGAGCCCGAAAGGGAGCGGGAGGATAAGGAGTTGATATACTTACTATGCGACCCTCTTGTAGATCCAAAACGTCCATCGTTTTGGCCTGCCAACTGGCGAGGGAGCCCCTCAAGGATTGAGGGGTTGGGGAGTTGGATAGAAGGGGGTCTGGGGAAGAGTTCCCCAGTGGGTTTGGGCAAAGCCCAAGGTTTGCATTTGCCATGCTAAGCATGGCTCGGCGTAGCCGAAAAGCGTCGCAGACCCCTATTGATTTTGATGCTTTAGCGTCAAAATACGTATAGGGTTACATTAATTGACTCCATTTCGTCGCTTTGCTAGACTTATGGTATCAATTAATCTAGGGAAAGTGGTGGTACTTTATGTTGTTCTCTATTTCATTTAATCAATCTCACCAAAGTTCATTAAGCCATAATAACAGGGAAAACATTTATGGGAATCCCGGCATCGATCCATCCAGGTTAGACGAGAATATCTATTTTGTTCAAGAGGACATCCGAAGTGTATACAAGGATGTCTTTCAAGAAGCCGTGGACAAGTATAACGAGAAACAAAAACGGAATGACCGTAAGATTAAGGACTATTACGAAAAAATACGTAAAGATGAAAAGACACATGAGCAACGAGAACTCGTTGTAGCGATTGGGGAAGGCAAAGACGACCCAAAGTATAGGGAAGCTAAAAAGGAAGCGCTAAAACAGTACGCTGAGGCGTTTCAAGAGCGAAATCCAAATCTAGCAGTTTATAACATGGTTTTACATGATGATGAAGCAAATCCGCATTTACATATTAATTATGTACCGAATTTCGAAAGTAGTCGAGGATTAACGAGGCGTGTCGGAATGGATAGAGCCTTGCAACAACAAGGCGTAAAAGGAAAAGGGACGGAGTTAATTGCAAACTGGAGAACATTAGAAACGGCTTATATTGAGGAATTAGCAAAAGAGCATATTCCTGATTTTGAGAGAGCAAATGTAGGGTCACACAAGTACATGAAAGTCCG
>NZ_NUOT01000053.1 GCF_002584535.1 Bacillus cereus | reverse complement strand
CGGACTTTCATGTACTTGTGCGATCCTACATTTGCTCTCTCAAAATCAGGAATATGCTCTTTTGCTAATTCCTCAATATAAGCCGTTTCTAATGTTCTCCAATTTGCAATTAACTCCGTCCCCTTTCCTTTTACGCCTTGTTGTTGCAAGGCTCTATCCATTCCGACACGCCTCGTTAATCCTCGACTACTTTCGAAATTCGGTACATAGTTAATATGTAAATGCGGATTTGCTTCATCATCATGCAAAACCATGTTATAAACTGCTAAATTTGGATTTCGCTCTTGAAACGCCCCAGCGTACTGTTTTAACGCTTCCTTTTTGGCTTCCCTATACTTTGAGTCGTCTTTGCCTTCCCCAATCGCTACAACGAGTTCTCGTTGCTCATGTGTCTTTTCGTCTTTATGTATTTTGTCATAGTAGTCCTTAATCTTACGGTCATTCCGTTTTTGTTTCTCGTTATACTTGTCTACCGCTTCTTGAAAAACATCCTTGTATACACTTCGGATATCTTTTTGAACAAAGTAAATATTCTCGTCTAACCTGGATGGATCGATGCCAGGATTCCCATGAATGTTTTCCCTGTTATTATGGCTTAATGAACTTTGGTGAGATTGATTAAATGAAATAGAGAACAACATAAAGTGCCACCACTTCCCCTAGATTAATTGATACAATAAGTCTAGCAAAGCGACGAAATGAAGTCAATTAACGTAACCCTATACGTATTTTGACGCCGACGCATCAAAATCGATAGGGGTCTGCGACGCTTTTCGGCGTTGCCGAGCCATGCTTAGCATGGCAAAAACAAACCTTGGGCTTTGCCCAAACCCACTGGGGAACTCTTCCCCAGACCCCATTCATCGAACTCCCCAACCCCTCAATCCTTGAGGGGCTCCCTCGCCGGTTGGCAGGAACAAACGGCTGTTTGTTCAATGCCAAGAGGGTTCGGGTGTAGTCGAGTTGGTCAAGTCAAATACTCCCTTTGCTTCGCTAGGTCCGTTTTGATTGACCAACACACGCAACGACTTCTATTGATCGTCTTGGCTTTCCCCTCGTTTTTTCACTGCATATTCATATAATCGCTCATTAAACCCTTTATCTATCTTTAAAAATTGCTTCTCAGCATTATAACATTCCTCTACTTCTTTCATTAGCAATACCTCTGGTTCCGGCATCACATATTTCCCCTCAACAATAATTGGTCGAGCTGGTTGCATCTTCACTTGTAACGAAGTCAATTTACAAAACTGTGGTACTGAAAGTCCTCTCATTTTCGCTAATATTTCTAACTTCTTATATTGCTCCTCATTCACTGTAAATTTGACTTGAATCGTCTTCTCTTTGTCCATTTTGGTACCATGATAACACAATTTTATTTCACCTAAAATTGCGTTATCAATCAATACAGTTTCTTTCCCTTTATAAAAAGGAATTCAAATAATTTACTTGCAAAAAACAATAAAAAACAGTAGTGATTTTATGCACTACTGTTTTTTATCGCCTCCTTTTTTAATGTAAACTTTTGAATATTTGTTTACATTCGTTTCCCCTTAATCATTGACTTCACACTAAATCCCTTGACATCCTCAAAGTTAACCGAAAAAGTATACATTCAAAATACTATAAATAAAGAGCTTGAAAAGTCCTTTCAGATTTTCTAAATTATATTTCATTTAATACCGTGATTTTCAATTGACACTTTAGTACGAACGTACTAAAATTAAATTATGACAAAAACAAAAGATAAAATCATTCAAAAATCAATCGAGTTCATCTCAAAATATGGTTATGCTAATTTTTCAATAGGAAATATTGCTAAAGAGTTGCACATAAGCAAAGGAGTCGTTAATTACCATTTTCCTCAAAAGGAGTTGTTACTAAAAACAATAATCACTCAATTTTATGAAAAAGCAGCCACTTATATGGGCGAGCACATGGAATTAAATACGGACGCAAAAAGAACTTTAGAATCGTACATCGAGTCTAATTTGAGATTTGTATCTGAAAATAAAACAGAAACATTAGCGCTAACAGAAATAGTGTTAAATGCAAGAAATGAAGATGGAAAATTAATCTTTATGGACGAAGATAAAGCCGTGTTCAAGCCGTTAATTGAGATATTTAAATATGGCCAAGATGTTGACAAAAGTTTTAGGAATTTCTCTCCTGAAATAATGGCCAGAGCGGTTAGAAGTGTAATCGATAATTTTAGTTCAGTAATTGCAAAAGGTGAAATAAATGATGTTGATTCAGTAATAAACGATATAAAAGCAATATTTGATAAAGCGACAGAAAGGAGTAATTAAAAGTGAATAAAAATGATTTACTCAGACTAGCTGGGGTTATCTTTTTTATTTTTTCAGTTCAAGGGATTTTAAGACCTTTAATCAATATGTTTCTTGGTCATCCATTAGTTTTTAACTTGTTCCATCTTTCTAGTCCCATTTCACTCGCAATCTATGTGATTCTTTTCGGATTAGGAATTTTGTTAGTTGTAAAGACAAAACCGTTTAGTAAATAAAAAATTAATGCATTTTCCTTTCCCGCTGTATACCATATTCAAATCAAGTTAACATAACCCCACTTATCAGTAGTCAATGTATCTAGAAATCTATAAAAAAGTCCCTTCAGATCTTTGAAGGGACCTTTCTTTTATATAATCTCAATTATCGGAAATTATCATATTCATGTTTTAAAAGAGAATATACTTTAGAATCGCAATACATATCATTAATCATTACACTTTGTCTCAATGTTCCTTCATATGTCATTGTTAGCTTTTGCATAACTCGTTCAGACGCTGTATTCCTTACGTCACATCTTCCTTCAATCCGATTTAAATCTAATTCTTGAAATCCAAACTTTATTAGTTCTTCTGAAGCTTCGACGATAACTCCTTTTCCCCAATATAGTGAGTTAATAACAGCTCCTATATTAAATATCTATTTACGGAACTTATTTGCAAATATTCATCACAGAAATAAATACCAATAATGTTGTTTAAAAACTATCTCTTTTTTCAAATAAAAAACTAAATAAATTTATAATAAATAACCGTTGTATCTAATTCACCATTTGGAGAAATTGCATACCCCGGTATTTTGCCGGATTCTTGATAGTCTAATGACTTGTACAATCTATTGGAAGGATCTCCTTCTCTAGTATCTAATACTAAAAGAGACCTACTTTCTTGTTTTGCTCTTTCTTCTGCTTTTTGCATAAGTGAACGTCCAATACCGTTACGTCTAAAGTTTGGATGAGTCATTAACTTGCAAATTTCAGCTCTGTGAATTCCATTGGGCTTTGTAATTAAATGCAATTGAACACTGCCTGCCACTTTATTGTTTATTTTGGCAATAAACAATATCACCTCTGGTGCTAAGACAGTTTGCCAATACTTTTTCGATTCTTCTTGTTCCAGTGGAGGTAAAAAACCTATTGACGCTCCATCATTTACTACGGTTTTCAAAAGTTCAGAAAGCTCTTCAATATCTTCATCAAGTAGTTTAATCTCTTTTATTTCTAGATTTTGCATTACTTCTCCCCCTTTTCCTAATTGTACCATTTGAAAGAAGTGATATGTTGTTTGATTTTGGTTGTATATTCTATACATGCTCGGTTAACATAACGCAACATTATCGGTAGCAAGGACAAAGGAAGAGCCCTACTCTCACAAGGGATTCACCTTTGTCTTTTTCTATGACTCTATGCATATTTTTATACATTCCTATTCTGGTGCGCCTTTTGGCTTCCCTATAGTTCCCAATGTTTCCCGATTTTTTTGCATAAAATCTTGCATGCTCTTAGCATGGTTTTTTTCCAAAATACTGGCGGTACCCCAAGAATATTAAACTTATCAAAATACTTAACATATTGTTAGGATTTTCCAATATCATAATTAGGGGTCTCATCGACAAACCGCAAAATCACATCAGCACCCTTAAAAGGAGGAAGGTTTATGCAAAGAACTTATAAATTCCTATTCACATCCGTTTTTTCTTTGATTTGTGTATTGTATCTTCAAACGAACGCTTTTGCCGCACCGGCATACGATGGAGTTGTCAAAATGGAACAACCGTCAGGCGAATCGTTTCAAGCCACGGTGCATGGAGATGAATGGTTCCATTGGGCAAGCACAAAGGATGGTGACGTACTTTTACAAGATCAGAAGGGGTATTGGAATTATGCTGAACTTACATCAGACGAACTGAAATCGACGGAAAAAAAATATAAAATTGACAAGAAACCCGCAAAAGCGATAAATGAGAACAATTTGAACAAATGGATAAAGAAATACAACCCTCAAGCAAAGAAAAAACAGGAACTCATGAAAGAATTTACGGGATCACCAGAAAATGTTGACGGAACTGTCACTCCAGTTTCAGGACCCCAAAAATTACTTGTTGTATTAATTGGGTTTACAGATGTTGATATCGCATATAGCGACAACGATTGGAGCAACAAATTTTTTGCTGCAAATCAAAAGTCAGTAAAAAATTACTATAATGAAGTGAGTAATGGAAAAGCACAGGTCACTCCGGCATCCGAAACATATGGTACGCAAAATGATGGGGTGGTTAAAGTAAAATTAGATTACGCTCATCCGGATACATCGGGAAAAGACATTAGAACGGTTATAACAGATGCACTCGCTAAAGCTGATCCTCAGGTGAATTTTGCTAGTCTAGATACTAATAATGATCAAGTCGTCGACTCTAAAGATGGTTTCTACATTGTAACTGTTCTTGCTGGCAATGAAGAGGCTAGTGGTGGTTCGGCACCAAATATTTGGGCACATCAGTGGTATGCCCCTAACACAACTCACGATGGTGTTACAGTATCAGGTATGTATACGACGCAGGGTGAAAAACAATTTGGTCATATGGCAACGATTGGTATCTCTGCTCATGAATTGGGCCATTCCCTTAGCCTTCCAGATCTATATGGCGATAATAATCATGTCGGTGGTCTAAGTATAATGGCTAATGGAACCTGGAACAGTCTTCAAGGAGAAGATCCTGGGGTTACACCCGATCATATGGATGCCTGGTCAAAAGTAAAATTAGGCTTTGTAACACCAACTATAGTAAATAGCACCAACAATTTTACTCTAAATGCAATCCCAAATAACTATAATGTTTTAAAGATTCCTTTAAAGGATAATACCTATTTTTTAGTTGAGAATCGCGAAAAAGTTGGGTATGATGCAAGCTTGCCAACAAATTCTGGTGGCATCGCGATTTGGCATATTGATGAATCCATGAATAATAATTCTAATGATTCTCATCCTTTCATTGATATAGAGCAATCTATCAGTGAATACCAAGACCCGTTCTATTACACAAATAACAATCATGCTGCTTCCTTTGGTCCAGACACCAATCCGAACAGTAATACCTACACTGGAGAAAAATCGGGAGTAACGATTACGACGACAAGCACAAGTAATTCTGCCATGAACGTAGCAGTCACAACAAAAGAAGCTAATTGGATTCCGCAAACAAATTGGAAACTAAAATCTGTAGACAGCTATAATTCGTACAATTTGGGTACTTATGCCTTTGATGGAAACAAAAACACGTTTTGGCATACGAACTGGAACCCCGTAGCTCCAATGCCGCACGAGATTCAAATTGATTTAGGTGCAACCTATAGCATCTCCAAATTCAGCTATCTGCCAAGACAAGACGGCACACCGAACGGAACAATCAAGGACTATGAGTTCTACGTCAGTAGTGATGGAGTGAATTGGGGAACAGCTGTAGCCACAGGTACCTTTACAAAGGATACCAATTTGAAGGAAGTCAACTTTGCAACTAATACAGGTCGCTATATTAAACTACGTGCCTTAAGCGAGATAAACAATAATCCATGGACAAGTGCGGCTGAACTCAATGTATTTGGAGTGGCACAATAATGTAATTATGAGGGTAACTATTAAAATTATTGATACACTACACCAAAAGGTTATCATCTGCTGAGAATTTCGTTCAGCATTTGATAACCTTTTTATTTATTAAATAAACGATTCCAAAAAGAATTTTTTTGTTTTGTAATTGCAAGCTGTTGAATACTTCGTATATTTTCCATTAACATTTTATCTCTTTCATTTGCTCGGTTTTCTTGTCGAGTAAGTTGATGTTCCATACGTTCTAGAATTTCTCTATCACTTTTTCGTTCCTTTTCCATCTCTTCAATTTTTTCTAATAGGTGTCTATTAAGTTTGTCTTGCTCTTTTATATAATCTATTAAATTTTGTATAGATTCATTTGTTACAGGTATTAGAGAGCGATTAGAAGAGTGGGTTTCGCTTTTAGATTCTTGTTGTATTTCTTGGGGAGCGTCCCCCGCTCTTAATGAAGAGTGGTTTCCTTCACGCTTAGATATAATAACTTTTGCAGCTTGTTCTAAGTTGAATTTTTGCTCTTGTACTAAACTTTTAAACAGTATGAGTGTATCTTGATCATAGTGAGTATAATAGCGAGTACCATCATCATTTTTCTCCCAATAATATCCGTTCTTTTCTAGCGCGGCAGCCCACTTTCTTAAAGTACTTACCCCGATATTTAATCGTTCACTCATTTCTTTGTTTAACAAGACATATTCATATTCTTTCAAGCTATCACCTCACTCTTTAGAATATCATATATTTCCTTGTGAGCACTCTTTTACCCGCTCTTCAATGATTATTCAAGAATTTTAAGAGAATTCCCTTTGTATTTTTCCAGGTTTAAAAAGAAAACGTGTATCCCCTTTTTAATTTATACAAGATTTTATGCAAGAAAAGAGGGAAAACAAAATAGAGAGGATCCTCAGGATCCTCTCTATTTCAACCATGTATAAAATCCTGTATATCGATTTTGTATAGAAAAGAAGAAAGAACCCCATAAATACACTGATTTCCCCTTGTCCTTGCTACCGATAATGGGACGTTATGTTAACCTAACATGTATAGAATATACATTGATACTTGTTCAACTAAAGAGCAGGATAGTTGAACAAGTATAGAGGAATTAGATATTAAATTTTTATTGAGAGTGGTAATCTTGAAAAGGGTATTTCATGCAAATATCTAAGCTGTTTAATCAAATTTCAAATGAAAGGGCTGTATAAAATATGGAAACGAATGAGTTTAAAGTTACACCTGAAAAACTGAAAGGTAAGACAGTGGAAGATCTTGCTATTACTACTGATGCTGTAGTTATAAAATTTACTGATGGTACGTTTTTAGACATCTATCTCGATGAGTCTGGAAAAACATTAAAAACATCGACAAACAAGCTGGAATGTTAAAAACTATAAAATATCTTCTTAAACTATAAGGTGCTTTAGTTGAGCAAAAAACTAAAAATTTTCAACTTCCGCTTTCGATGGTTATGTAAATAAGCTGCCCATATGGACAGCTTATTGTATTTTTTACTTAGCGTGGTTTTTTCCAAAATGCTGGCGATACCCCTAATAGAAAGAAAAATAAACGAATGTAATATTCATTTTAGGTTAACATAACGCCTTATTCCTGAAAGTTTTATGCTTAGGATGGAAATCTAGCTGCTTCAAAATGAGTGTAGTTCAAAAGTGCTGGGTTATTTACAGAAATAGTACCTGCGACTGAAGAAAGAGCTATTACATCTACTTGGTCTCCAGCATTTAAACGAAGGATTGTAGTAGCAGTAACTATATTTGTAAAACCAGTTAATGGACCGAAGAAATCATTATCACCTGCTGCAACTATTACACCATTTACGCGAATACCAACAAATGCACTACGGTCAACTTGTTGTGTGTCAAAAGTAACTGTTGCAGTTATATTGTAAACTCCATTTTTAGATGGAGTAAATGTAGAAGTATTTGGATTGTATTCACCTGCTAAATCAAATTGTTCAGCTTGAAATAATACTTTTGTACGCGTATTTGCAGCTATATTTTGGGGTGCATTGTTGACAGCCCTAAAAGCTGATGCCCTTACGTTTTTTTTATTTTCATCTTTCTTATGATCACAACAATTTACATTTATTTTAATAGAATGATCGTCGCATTCATTTTTGTAATACTTATCATCGTAGTAATCATCATATTTATCTTTGCAGTGATCGTCGTACTTATTTTTGTAATGCTTGCAGTATTTATTATAGTGGTCTCCCATATTCTATCTCCTTTTCAATATTATAATAAATACTATTAAGATTTTAATAGTTGTGCTTGTATGCTTGTCCAACATTTCCTAAAAAACTTCAAGAATACTGTATTTAAAAGAGGTTTACATAACCCATCATTATCAGCAGTAAAGATTTTGATAGAATCCTTGTTTTTACTAGTTTTTTGTTTCTACGTATGCAAAATCAATATACAGAATTTTATATTTGAAATGTTTAGTTCGTCCCTTTGCTTTTTGGCTAGAGTGCTGGCTCGTCGTGTGGGGGCGAAACCCCACATATTACGTATCTATTTTTGAGTAAGAAGTATTTTGGGACGAATGATCTAGGCGGTTCGGCTCGTATACTTGCTTGTCCAAGTCGAGAACCATTGCTTTGCTTTTTGTCTGTCGGCTTGGCGAGAAAAGCACACGAGCCGAAAAAAGTTTTGCCAGGATAGAGCGAAGCGAAAAAGGTGGAGATTTTTGAGCGTTCTTTGCTCAAAAATACTACCTGTTCCTTGCGGAACTTTTAGCCCTTAATAATAGTGATAATAGAGAGGATTTACAAAAAACGTGTAAACCCCTTGATATAACTAGGTTTAACGCACTTTTTAGGGTGTCACGAAAAGGTGACACTTTTTTGTTTTTTGTCACCTTTTCGTGACACCTAAAAAATTACATAAATACTTTAAAATACATATAAAAAAAGACTGCATCAATTTGATACAGTCTAAAAAAATCTAGCCGGTAATTTTACTTTTTTACCATTTTGATCTTTAAGATTTTTCAAAGAATGTTGAAACAATCTCATCGTTAATTTATCAAGTTTCACTTCATTTTTTCGAGGTGCACAAATCATTATGTAAGGATTTACTACCCATGTTCTAGGACTTACAGTACGACCATTTTCAATAATTTGTCCTGCACCTTCTGGATTAAGTAAAATTTCTTTTTTCTTTAATGAATTCATAACAGTTGATGTTTTTTGCCTTGATTTCCCTATCATTTCAGCAATTTCAGAAACAGTTGCCGCTTTTGGTAACTCAAAATCGTCCTCATCGCTCTTTCGTTTCCTTTTAAATTTATCATCTCTACAAATAATGACATTACTTCTAAATTCCAAATAAGCTTGAATTCTAAATAAAAAACTTTCTTCTGCTTGAGTTAAATAACCAATACTATTCAATAAATCTAAATTTCTATGCATTACTTGATTAAATGGTTCTCCAGCAAATGGATCTTTACTAGTTCCAACATAATGATCTTCTCCAGTTAGTTCTTTTAACTGTTGTAAAAGAGATTTTTTAAGTTCTTCTGCTTGATCTCTTTGTTTTCCATCTTTCTCAAAATCTCTATTTCTAGCATTTCTATCAGCTTGATTTAAAGCTTGTCCCAATCCTTCATTCATTGTTAATTCCTCCTTAAATTGAGGGAATCAACAAAAACACCTATTTTTTGCTATTTGATTATAAATCAAATTATGATAATCTATAATCAGATAATTGAATTCTAGGTATTTTCGTAGAATACCCTATGAAAAGAGTCATGTTCCAGCATGACTCTTTTTTCATTCTATCACGTT
>NZ_NUOT01000052.1 GCF_002584535.1 Bacillus cereus | reverse complement strand
ACTACAACTACAGAATATTCCAGTGCTAAAATGACGCTTGATCATTATGGGGCATATGTTGCTCAATTTGACGTATCTTGGGATGAATTCTCATATGATCAAAATGGAAAAGAAGTACTAATACATAAGACTTGGGAAGGAAACGGCAGAGACAAAACGGCTCATTACTCTACAGTCATACCACTTCCGCCGAATTCAAAAAATGTAAAAGTCGTAGCGAGAGAATGTACAGGTCTTGCATGGGAATGGTGGAGAACAATTATTAATGAACAAAATGTTCCATTAACAAATGAAATAAAAGTTTCAATTGGAGGAACGACATTATACCCAACCGCTAATATTAGTCATAATTAAAGATAACATATACGTCCGAAGCGTCCTGTTTACAGGGCGCTTTTTACTTGATTGCAAATATATCGATCGATTGACGATAAACAACAATTAGTAGCGTTAAATCAATATGGATAGTTATTATCCTTTTATGATAATTATGTTGTATATGAGACCGAGGAGAATCTTTTGCTTTTTCCTTTAATGAGAGTACAATGTAAAATAGCAAGAAAAGGCGAAAAGTATTTACAGGATTATCGCAAGCGCATAGCGTAAAAGGCAGTAAGGAACTGAGAGGAGGTTTTTTCTCTGGATATCAATAAAGAAACAATCATTCACCTTTATCATACAAATGATATACATAGTCATTTTGAAAACTGGCCGCGGATTTCTCGGTTTGTACAAGAAGAGAAAAAGCGTAGACAGAAAGCAGGAGAGTCTGTTTTTACATTAGATATTGGCGATCATGTGGATCGTTTTCATCGCATAACGGAAGCAACGAATGGACAAGGCAATACGAAATTGTTAAACGAGGCGTTATATGATTATGTAACGATAGGAAATAATGAAGGAATTACATTAGCGAAAGACCATCTTGAACATTTATATGGTGAAGCGAATTTTGAGGTGCTTGTAGCTAATTTATTTGAAAGAGATGGAACGCGTCCTGATTGGGCGAAACCGTATACTCTCCATACAACTACAGAAGGAATTATGGTAGCTTTTATCGGTTTAACGGTAGCTTATCCTGATTTTTATGAAATGCTAGGTTGGCATATTGAAGATCCGATGATACATTTAGAATCCATTTTGGCAGAAGTAAAAGATAAAGCGCATATTACAGTTGTACTTTCGCATCTTGGGAAAAGTGCCGATGAGTATATGGCGAAGAATTATGATATCGATGTAATTTTAGGAGCGCATACACATCACCTATTTGAGCGTAGTGTTCTCGTGAATGGAACTTTGCTTTGTTGTTGTGAAAAGTGGGGACGTTACGTCGGCCATGTGCAGCTTACTGTGGATAAGGAAACCGGGCAGGTGTTGAAAAAGGATGGTAGAGCGATTAAAACAGAGCGTTTAAGTGCTTATAGCAAACCGTTATCCACAATTGAGATGTTACAAGAAGAAAGTAAAAGCATAATGGCAGAGCCTGTAATTGAATTGAAGGAGCCATTACCAATTGATTGGTTTAAGGAAACACCATTTGCTAGTATGCTGGCAAGCGCATTAAAAGAGTGGTGTAATGCTGAAGTTGGTATGGTGAATGCGGGTGTATTATTAGAAGGGTTAAAAGAAGGGATTGTAACGCGAGGGGATATCCACCGCATTTGTCCACATCCTATTAATCCATGTGCATTGCAAGTGTCTGGTAAAGTATTAAGAGAAGTTATTTTAAAAGCACGTCGTCCAAATATGGAACAGCTTGAAGTGAAAGGTCTGGGCTTTCGCGGAAAAGTGATGGGAAAAATGATTTATGATGGCCTCGAAGTTATCCCAGATAAAATTCCTGGAAATAAAATTTTACTCGAAGATGTATTAATCAATGGAGAATCTTTAGAGCTAGAGCGTATATACACTGTCGGAACGATTGACATGTTTACATTTGGGTACTTATACCCAGAACTATCCACACTTTCTGAAAAGCAATATTATATGCCAGAGTTATTAAGAGATGTGTTAATGGAGATGTTGATAACTCATAATTCTTCAATTAAATTATAGGCTAGTTAATTTGTAACACCCATTTTTCTCTTTTCATAAAGATAAGAAAGAGGGGAGTGTGTGAACTATGGTGAATGTTGAACCAATTATCATTGATAACTATACGTTTATAGCCGTTAGTGTAAAGCTTCCGAAAACAAATTTGCTGGCTGTTATGAGCGATAAAGGATATATTATGTGTGGTGCTTTAGATGTTGGTCTACTAAACGAGAAGTTAGGAGACCGAGGAATTATTGCTGGCCGCGCAGTTGGGGTGAGAACGATTGAACAGCTTCTTGAAGCGCCGCTTGAATCGGTAACGACCGGAGCTGAAGCTTTAGGCATTCCAGCAGGAACAATTGGAAAAGATGCGTTATTAAAAATGATATAAGCATATATCGTCCCTCTTTCTTGCATAGAAATGATATAAGAAGGAGGGTTTTGTTATGCGTACATTTCGTCCAAAAGCTTCGCGGTTTCGAAAAGGACCGCTTCCTTTTCGGCATGTACTACTCATTTCGTTTATCCTTTTTTTATTGTTAACTTTACAAGGGTTCTGGATTGTGAATAAAAGTATTCAACCTACATTGATTAAGTATGGGGAAATGCAGACACATAAAATGGCAACGGTTGTGATGACAAAAGCGGTAAAGGATCGAATTAATGAAGGATTTGATGTCGATTCATTAATGAAAGTACAAAATGATAAGAATGGAAAAGTATCTACAATCGATTTAAATACAAAACAAGTAAATGAGATTTTGACATCGACTACTGCATACATAGAAAAATATTTGCATCAAGTAGAGAAGGGGGATATGAAGGCGCTCGGTCTGCCGGAAGAGAGCGGCGTGTCGATGTCTGTTCCTCTTGGACGCATAACGGATAATGCACTTCTTGGTAATTTAGGGCCAGATATTCCAATTGATTTTACAACAATTGGTCATGTAAGTACGGATATTAAGCAAAATGTAAAACCACATGGAATTAACAATACGGCGATTGAAGTTGTTATGGAAGTGAATGTTACGCTACAGGTAATTATCCCATTTCGTACAAAAGAAATTACAGTGAAACAAAATATTCCAATTGCGACGCGGATCGTACAAGGTGAGGTACCATCTTATTATGGAAGCGGCGGAGTTTTTGTGCCAGATAGTAAAGGGAAGAAAGCGGATGAATAAGTTTGAAAAGATATCGTGGATTTATAAGGAAACAACCGTAGCGATTAGCTACGGTTGTTTTTTAAATTCGCACGTTCTTTTCGCTCCCACAAACTTAAATGCATATATGGATCAAAAGCCCACTCTGTATATCCGTTGTCCTTATATAATCCAAAATGTAAGTGTGGAGGGAACTTCCCAGCTGTGCCAGGGGGACCGTAACCTGTGCTACCGACAAAGCCAATGACTTTTCCTGGTTCGACAATTTGTCCAAGTTGTATTTCTTTTGAAAACCCGCCTAAATGTGCGTAATAATGATAATTGTTATATAAATCGCGAATGCCGATGCGCCAGCCGCCAAGGCGGTTCCAACCCTTTGTTTCAATAATGCCGTAGCAAGTAGATCTTACTGGTACGCCATAGCCTGCAAAAATATCGGTGCCTTCATGAATACGTCTTCCGCCAAAACTACGCCCAGCGCCAAATGTGCTACGGTAACTATTATCGCTATTGACAGGAAGAGGGAAAGCATTTCCTTCTAAGTTAATACGGCCATAGTGCTTATAAATACGAGCATACTTGGTAATTAATTCAACCGTTTTTGCACGTCTATAATATTCCCATAGCATAATTTTCATACGATCTTCTGATGTACCTTGTTTTTTAATAATAGTTGCCATTGTGTGTAAAAGATCTCGGTCGTTATTTGCATCTGCTAGTCCATCTTTATCTCCATCTAAACCAATACCGCCAAATAGAGAAATTGTATGGGGGAGAGTATCATTAGTTGAACTATTGGCAGGGCCAGCCCACACTTCTGGTTTGAAGTAAATCGAAATGATCGCATCAGGCTTTTTCGGAATATCTTTCCTTACGCTTCGAATATTGCGTTCATATTGATCAATTGCAGCTACATAATACCATGGAATATTGGTATCTTTTTCAGTTTCTTTATACAGTGTCATGCGTTTTTCGTATATTTGTTTTTGATCCACTTCACCATAGGCAATACCTTGTCCAAGAAAAAAGTAAATAGAAAGAAATAGGGCAATCTTTCGAAGCATGAAAATAAACTCCTTTCACAACATCACTCTCTTTAGTGTGGGATATACGAGATATTTCATTATAGTAAATCATTGGTAAAAATTCTTGGAATCTTCATTTGAGCAAATCGCTTTCATACGTTAGAATAGATATGTTACATTGAAAGAAGCGAACACGGTAAACTATTTCATATTGTGCGGAGTTGATAACATGACAAAACAAACAGAATATAAGCGCAAGCCCGAATGGTTGAAAATTAAGTTAAATACAAATGAAAACTATACAGGCTTAAAGAAAATGATGCGTTCTAAGCAGCTTCATACCGTTTGTGAAGAGGCGAAATGTCCAAATATTCACGAATGTTGGGCTGTAAGAAAAACAGCAACATTTATGATTTTAGGTGCGGTTTGTACACGTGCTTGTCGTTTTTGTGCGGTTAAAACAGGCTTACCAACAGAGCTTGATTTACAAGAGCCAGAACGCGTAGCAGATTCTGTTGTACAAATGGGTTTAAAACACGTTGTTATAACAGCGGTTGCACGTGACGATTTAAAGGATGGCGGAGCAGCTGTTTTTGCTGAAACAGTACGCGCTGTTCGTCGTAATAATCCATTCACGTCTATTGAAGTGTTACCATCTGATATGGGCGGGGTAGAAGAAAACTTAAAAATGTTAATGGATGCAAAACCAGATATTTTGAACCATAACATTGAAACAGTACGTCGATTATCTGACCGAGTTCGCGCAAGAGCAAAATATGATCGTTCATTAGAGTTTTTACGTCGTGCAAAAGAAATGCAACCTGATATTCCAACTAAATCTAGTATTATGGTGGGGCTAGGTGAAACAAGAGAAGATTTAATTGAAGCAATGGACGACTTACGTGCGAACAATGTGAATATTTTAACGCTTGGACAATACTTACAACCATCTAAAAAGCATTTACCAGTTATTAAATATTACACACCAGCAGAATTTGCAGAGCTAAAAGAAATTGCGCTTAGCAAAGGATTTAGCCACTGTGAAGCTGGCCCGCTTGTTCGTTCTTCTTACCATGCAGATGAGCAAGTACGTTCTGCGAAGGAAAATACTGCAGAAGCAAAATAATGAGAAAGAATCCTTCTTAGTGAGATTGCTAAGAGGGATCTTTTTTTAGGGGGAAAATAGTATGAAGGCTTTTCTATTTTTAGCAATTGCGATTGTAAGTGAAGTATTTGGGACAACGATGCTAAAGGTATCCAATGGTTTTACAAAAGTGTTGCCAAGCATAGGAGTAGTGTTAGGGTTTGCTTCAGCATTTTTCTTCCTGTCTAAAGCATTGCAGCATATACAACTTAGTACGGCGTATGCGATTTGGTCAGGGGTAGGAACAGCTTTAACAGCACTCATTGGTGTACTTGTATGGAAAGATGTCTTTACGTGGCAAACGGCAGTGGGATTAGTGCTTATTATAGGCGGAGTAGCTGTGCTAAATATGTCTGGATCTAGTGCTCACTAAGAAAGAGAGCTGAAATCAGCTCTCTTTCTTATATTCTAAAACAGTATTTTGACATGTGGATAAAATCTTTTTCAATTCTTCTGTGGATAATTCAATTGTAAATTCTGGGACACCCGGTGTAATTAGAATTTTATCGTAGGCATAGACGGAATGATCCACAATAATCGTTACATCCTGTGAATAGCCGAAAGGAGCGACGCATCCGGGAATACAACCCGTTTGTTCTCTTAGTTCATCAGGTGAACAAATTGATAAGCGCTCTCCTGTGATTTCCTTCATTTCGTTTCTCTCGAGACGAGTTCCTTCTAATGTGAAGAACACATAATAGGATCCAGATTTTGATTTTAAAAATAAACTTTTACTAGGAGTTCCTTGTAAGCCAAGCCGTTCACGAATGACACGATCTGTTTCGTAATCGAGAACTGGTTCGTGTTCAAATTTTTCGTAGGAAGCATTTGTTTTATGTAATAAAGAGATTACTTCTTCGTACATATTTTGTTAATACCCCTTTCTAGATTTGCTCTATGTTCATCATCAACTTTTCAAATTTTTTCGCACTTAAAATTTCGTGTGTTAAAAATTTTCCGTTATAAAAAGCTCCGTATGTTGTAAAGGCACAAGGAGCATGCTGCGCATCTTCTCGCGATGTCAACTGAATGCATTCAAAAGGGATGTGATATTGTTGCGTTATATTGGTTAATTCTTGATGAATGTAATAATCAGTATAAGGACACTGATTTGTATAATAGACGACTAAGCCGTTTTGATTTGGAATCTTCATATCTTTGGCGCTTGCTGTAAAATGGGGTGAAGGAGCACTTGGATCAAATTTGTATACAAGTAATTCAAAATAAGGCGGTGCTGTATCACATAATTGAAACCCTTTTTTCTTTAAATAGCTACCGTCTGATAAATAGGGTTTATTTTTCTTACTAGAAATAACAACGATTCCATGCTTTCCTTGCGCTTTAGCATCCTGGATACATTCTTCTAAGAGCTGTGCGCCGTATCCTTGCCCTTTGAAACGCCCTGAGACCCAAAAGCAATTGATACATGTGTATTTTGGTGCAGAGATAGGCACCCATGCATACTCAGCTGGAATGTATTCAATGAACACTTTTCCTTTCACATCTAGTTTTTTGAACACAAGTCCTTCTTCAAATCGATTTTTTAGCCATGCTTTTTTGAGCTCGACACCACGTTTTACTTTTTTGTCTGACATGGCACAGCAAATATGTTCCTGTTCAATGTTATCATGTGTAACGATTTTCAACGGTCTTCCCCCACAATCTGTGAATTGTTGTTTGTTCAGAGATTGTAATTTCGTAAACGTCAGGATTGCTTAAGTTTTTCCACTCATTAAAACCAAAACGTTCATCAAAGTGTTTTAAAATAAGCGTTAACAAGTTTCCGTGTGTAACAAGCAGCGTTACATAATGTTCTTGTTTTAAAATATCGTTAATAAGCGATATGGCACGTTCCATCGCTTGTTTTGTTGACTCTCCGCCTGAAAAGGCAATATCTATATTTGTAAAGGTATATTCTAGTTTGTGTATCCAATCTTTCATTGGAGCACTGCTCAGTATACGCTCTGTTAATCGTTCATCTTCTTTGATTGGTAAATTGTTCTGTGATGCGAATGGCGTAATGGATTGAATGGCGCGAGTGAAAGGGCTTGAAACAATGGACTCTATTTGCAGGTTATTTTGTATGAGGAAATCAGCAAGGAAGTGTGCTTGTTTTTTTCCTGCAATTGTTAATTCAGCCTCTTGTTCTTGTCCAGTTGCTGAGCAGTGACGCACTACGATAAGTTTTTTCAAAATCTATCCCTCATTTTTTCAAGTTGACCATACATACTTCGACAAATAGGAAAAAAAGTCCTCTATACAAAAAAGCTAAGCCGCATGGACTTAGCTTTTTTTCGGTTCAATTGTTAATTTGTCCTTCATTTTACGAATCAGAATGAAAGCGCAAATTGTAAAAATAAAGATGATACCTTCTGTAACAAATACGTTGATTATTTGTCTTTGATAAAGAGCTGCAAAGAAGTCTACGAAGGCATGGAATAGCACAGCATATACGAGGAAAATATATTTTTTCTGTTTTACTGCGTATATGACAAGCATCGTGAAGGCGATTTGCAGGACAAGTGCCATAATTCTTTCTAAGCTGCCGAGTAAATACAAGTAAGCAGGTGCTTGTATTAAAGCATCTTGTACACGACTTAGCTCAGGTAATTTTTCAACCATTTGAGCGAAGCTTCCGTTGTTAATGGATGTTGCAAAGGTAAGAGTTTGGAGTCCAGCGAAACCACCAATTAAGATGGATTCCATTCCGCCGTGTCCAATTCCGTACGCAAGACCATCTTTATATTCTTGGGATTTTTTTAATAGGAAGAAGAAGGCGACAAAACGTCCTAATTCTTCAAAAATACCAGCGGTAAGTCCGCCGTAAATCGCAAAGATAAATGGGTTTTCTAAAATCTTAGCTGTTGCTGGATTTCCGCGCATGAATAGGTGGAATGGCGTTTCTAGGATTTGGGTAAATCCAATAAAAATAAGAATACCAACTCCAACTACTTTCCAGTTTATATGATATTTTTTTCGAAAATAAATCAGTACAATAATTGGAACGAGAACCGATATTGCTAGTTGAAGAATCATACTACCAATTACAGCATTTGAAATCATATTTTTCACCACTTTCTCATGTATGTACTCTTCTATTATACAGCGAATCAAAGAAATCGTTTATTTTTATCAAAAAAGAGTTTTTCTATTGACTCTCACGTTGCGTAATACTTTATTGTATGTACTGAGGGGGGGCGAAACAATGAAAATGCGGGTAAAAGAAGTAGCCGATTTAGTTGGTATTAGTGTGCGCACACTGCATCATTATGATGAAATTGGGCTTCTAACCCCAGACGAGACGACAGAGTCGGGATATCGTCTGTACTCCAATGAAAATCTAGAGAGATTGCAGCAAATTTTATTTTTTAAAGAACTTGGCTTCCCTTTAAAGAAAATTAAAGAAATTATCAGTAGTCCTTCATTTGACAGGGAAGAGGCGCTTCAGATGCATCGGAAAATGTTGCTTGAGAAGCGTGCTAGGCTGGATAAGGTGATTGCGACAATTGATAAGACAATTAAGCATACAAAAGGAGAGATTGAAATGACGAATAAAGAAAAATTTGAAGGCTTCGATTTTAGTCATAATCCATATGAAGAGGAAGCTCGCGCACGATGGGGAGACAAGGCTATAGATAAAGCAAATAAGACAGCTGCTGGTATGACTAAGGAAAAGCAAGAAGACTTTAATAACATTTATAGAAAGCTAGCGGAGCTTCGGAATGGTGCGCCTGATTCTAAAGAAGCACAAGAAGCAATTCATGTATGGTATGAGTACTTGCAAGACTTTGGTCAATATTCATTAGAGGCGTTCAAAGGATTAGGACAAATGTATGTGGATGATGAACGTTTTACAAAAAATATTGATAAGTTTGGAGAAGGATTGGCACAGTTTATGTGTGATGCTATGGCGGTATATGCAGATAATCGTAAGAAATAAAAAAGATGGGGCTGTCTCAAGTAGGCAGCCGCCATCTTTTTTATTTCTTAATCATGTCATTTAGCGTGGGATTTTGAGTGTTATTTATATGCGGATTTTTACTCATTTCACGCTTTAACATATCAAGACTTTGTTCATATTCCTTATCATTTAACGTACCAGACTGAAGTCCTTGAATTTGCGAAATCAACTTTTGGTCTGTTGATACATATCCTTTATAATAGCGAGGAACGATGGACAAAGCGGTTTTATACACTTGATCTGTTACAAGTGCGGGATTACTTGTATTGGCACGATATACAACAAATACTTCATCATCAGTGACAAGTGTAGCAGCATTTGTTACGTCAGGCAGATTTACAGTCATATTTGTAATCATTTCTGCTACTTTCTCACGGTTAATCGCCCCTACTTGTTTGTTAGATACTTCATCCTTTTGCTTAGAAGAGTATCCGACTCTTGTAAGCCTCGTATTTGTATTTTCTGTATGATACATGTCATCTTTATTGGAAACAAGAACACGGCTGCCTTCCTCACGTTCCATTTCAGCTTTATTTGCTGTTTGGCAGCCTGCAAATAAGGAAAGAGTGAGAAGGGAGAGTACAATTTGTTTTTTCACGAGATATCACCTCCTTCTCCATAGCATTTACTACTTTTCAATTTTTTGTATTTGAAATTGTTGGTTGCTATGCTTTGTGATACGATAAAAAGAAGAATGCTTAGAAAGGAAGTTTATGATGGAGCAAAAGCAGGAGAGTTATGCTACGATGAACATAAATAATGTTCAGTACGAAGTAATTACAGACTATCGTAACGGTTTTCGTGAAGAAGCATTTAAAGAGCGCTATGCAGAAATTTTAAATAAATATGATTATATCGTTGGTGACTGGGGTTACGATCAACTCAGATTGCGCGGATTTTTTGATGATAGTAACCAACGTGCGACATATGATACGAAAATTAGTACATTATCGGAGTACTTATACGAATACTGTAATTTTGGTTGTGCATACTTTGTGTTACGAAAAGTGAAGAAGTAAAAAGAATTCCTCTTACGGTAGGCGTAAGAGGAATTCTTTTTTACAAGCAAATTGAAATGAGGTCACCTTCAGAAAGTGTTGTATTTGATTTCATCTTCTGACCATTCAACTGGATGTATCCATTTTTGATTTTGTCTACAATTGCCGTACGGCTCAAATCTGAAATGTATGCAGCTAGTGCTTTATCAATACGATGGGAGCCCACGACTGTTTCTAATACAATGGCTATTTCTGTCGTGCCATTTTCTTTATATTGCATAATCGAGATGGTAGTCGTTGTTTCAGCTTGTTTCTGTTGAAACACATCGATTGTTTCGACATGTTCAGAAAACGACTTATAAATGTGGAGTTTCTTATTCCACGTATGCCCTTTTTGGCATTTATAAATCGCAAAGCGGTAAATGTTCTTTCCGTTTGCGTTATGTCTACGAATGTTCGTATCAGTAAAAAGGGTGGTATGCCCGCAATTTTTACAATGCTTTTCGACTGTCGTTTCAAATTCATTCTCATATAAATTCCAAGAAAGTTGTACTTTCTGCATTTTCCTTCACCTCGTATATATTGGGTAAAGGAACGTAATACAGCTATTTGGATGTCTTGCAGTATGAATAAAGAAGAAATAGACAAAAATAAAAGGAGGTTCCCCTTATAGGAACCTCCGTAAAACATCATACTACAGATGCGTTACGTTCCTTTGCAATGGGAAATGAACAGACTACTCCCTTGAAAAAGCATGTAGCTTTTTTGAGAGTAATGCTATTCAATTGCTGCTCCATTACAAAGTAAATGTTGGCATACGTAGTAGACGTCCTTTCTTCCAAATAGATTTGCTCATAAGTATAACACGAAAGATTGAAAATTCAAAATAAATTATGTAAAAAAACACCAGCTACTATAATAGCTGGTGCATAATACTATATAAGTTCGAATAAGAATGAGCGCAGTTCTTCTGCAATTTCTTCAGATACAGAAAAAGCGTGCTCTAAGTAGCCTGGTTCGTTTAAATCGTCAGTGCCGATAATTGCAAATTTATTGCGTTGCATATCAAGGACGATTGTTTTACCGTAATGACGATCGGAGTATAAAAGCGCTAAATCGTGGCGCTCATTTTCTCCCATAAAGCTAACGAAACGCGTTTTTGTATCGACTGTATCGTCGTAAAGAAAGAAACGTTCTTCCATACTACAAAAGCTCCTTTTTTAAATATCTAAGTTTAAGTGAGGTTTATGATCTAAATGGTGATGCGTCTTAATAAAGCGTACTGTTCTTGTTTTATAGCGCATAACGATAGAATATGTTTCTGCTAAGTCTCCGCCAAGGAATTTTACACCATCTAATAACTCGCCAGCAGATACACCAGTTGCTGAGAAGATTGCATCATCACCAGATACTAGGTCGTCTAACATAAGAAGTTGACGAGGGTCTTCTAATCCCATTTTACGGCAACGTGCTTCTTCTTCTTCGTTCATTGGTACTAAGCGTGCTTGCATTTCGCCTCCAAGGCACTTTAATGCTGCTGCAGAGATAACGCCTTCTGGAGCGCCGCCAACACCAACGAATAAATCGATACCTGTTCCTGGAAGAGCTGTTGCGATTGACGCGCCAACATCGCCATCACCGAATAATTTTACACGTGCACCTTTTGTACGAACACGGTCAATAATTTCTTGATGACGGTCACGTTCTTGGACGATAACCGTTAGGTCACGGATTTTTTTATTATTTGCTTCTGCTACAATTTCAATTGTTTTTTCAATTGGATCATCTAAGCTGATTTTACCAGCTGCTTTTGGACCAACCGCGATTTTTTCCATGTACATATCCGGAGCATGAAGAAGGTTTCCTTTATCTGCGACTGCAATAACTGCCATTGCGTTTGCAAGACCTTTTGCAACAATGTTTGTACCTTCTAATGGATCAACGGCGATATCTACTTCTGGGCCGTTACCTGTTCCCAGTTTTTCACCAATATATAACATTGGTGCTTCATCAAGCTCTCCTTCGCCAATTACAACAGTACCTGCCATGTTTACTGAATCAAACATATTACGCATAGCAGTAGTTGCTGCATCATCTGCTTCGTTTTTCTTTCCGCGGCCCATCCATTGTGCGGATGCTAAGGCTGCTGCTTCTGTTACACGGACAATTTCTAATGCGAGTTCACGTTCCAAGGTGGCATTCCTCCAATTTCAAAAATCATACAGTTATAACTATAACAAATAACGCGTGAAAGGTGAATTCGAAAAATTGTCGATTTTTTTAGAAGAAACGGTTACAATTAAAATGTAAATGCTTTAATTTCCAGGTAGGTGACATTCATGTACTTTGTAGACAGAAAAAAAATAGAGCAAATATTAACATGTTTAGAACAAGTAGTAGATACATTTCAAGAGAAGAAGAAATATGAAAATGATTTTGAATATTACGCATTAGAGCGTATGTCGCATCTTATCATTGATTGCATATTAGATGTTGGAAATGCAATGATTGATGGATTTATTATGCGTGATCCAGGAAGTTATGAAGATATTATTGATATTTTAATGGATGAAAAAGTCATAAGTGGAGAAGAAGGAGCAGGAATAAAAGAAGTGATTCTTCTTCGGAAAATGCTTATGCAAGATTATATTCAAATGAATCATGAAGAATTATATACGACGATTCAAAAACAAATCGCTGTGGTACAGAAATACCCTGCGAATATTCGCCGTTACTTAGAAAAGGAACTAGGACCTGTATCTGCATTCATAGCAGAATAAGTGTATGGATAAGATCCCCATTAGCCTTTTTGGGGATCTTTTTTATCGATAGAAACGGCTAAAAAGGGAGAAGGATGAGAAATGGGGGAAGCACGTACAACGAAGGAAGAAATTGTACAGCTTTTAAAAATAAATGGAGAACAAACGGTTGGAGCATTATCTGAAACTTTGGAGATTACAGAGATGGCAGTACGTCGTCATTTAAGTAAGCTGGAGCAAGAAGAAATCATTCAGTCGAAAATGGTACGTCAACATGTGGGCAGACCAACATATGTATACGCCCTAAGTCAAAAAGGAGAAGATTCCTTTCCGAAGGATTATAAGCAATTTGCTTTAGGTGTGTTAGAGGATTTAGAGAAAATTGGTGGTGAAACCCTTGTAGATGCTATTTTAAAGACCAGGACGGATCGGATTGAAGAGCAATTACAAAGGCGAATCAGTCGTCAAGAAAATGTATGGCAGAAGCTTCGGGAAGTTGCCGTTATTCAAGAGAAGCATGGATATATGGTACAAGTGAAGCAGGAGGGAGAAAACTCATACATATTACAAAAACAAAATTGTCCATTAAAGGCTGTTGCTGAAAAATATCCACAGCTTTGTGTGGAGGAAGAAAATATGTATAAGCGACTGTTTTCTGATGGAAATGTGAAGGTATTATCAAATATGTGTGATGGTGACTGTCACTGTTCGTATCACATACAAGAGAAAAAATGAACGTTATGGGACGCTTTTAGACGAAGCGTTTTTTTCTTTGGAAAAAGGGGTTAATATAAGAAGGTATGAACGCTAGACAAAAAGGAGAGACAGATGGATGTATAAAGGCTATTTAATCGACTTAGATGGTACAATGTATCGCGGTGAAGAACAAATTGAAGAAGCTAGTGACTTTGTAAAAGCATTACAGGAGCGTGGTCTCCCATATTTGTTTGTAACAAATAATTCAACACGTAAACCAGAACAAGTAGCAGAAAAGCTTGTTCGTTTCGATATTCCAGCTAAGCCAGAGCAAGTATTTACAACGAGCATGGCAACAGCGAACTTTATTTATGAACGTAAACAAGATGCGTCTGTGTATATGATTGGAGAAGAAGGATTGTATGATGCACTTGTGGAAAAAGGATTCAAGCTTGTGGATGAAAATCCTGATTTTGTTGTTGTTGGATTAGATCGCGAAATTACATATGAAAAGTTAGCGAAAGCATGTCTAGCAGTACGTAATGGTGCGACATTTATTTCAACAAATGGAGACATTGCTATTCCAACTGAGCAGGGTTTACTACCAGGAAACGGTTCATTAACATCTGTTGTTACAGTATCCACAGGTGTAGAGCCAATTTTCATCGGAAAACCAGAATCTATTATTATGGAACAAGCACTAAAAGTACTTGGTATGGCGAAAGAAGAAGCGCTAATGGTTGGGGATAACTATGATACTGATATTTTAGCGGGGATAAATGCTGGTATGCATACACTTCTTGTCCACACTGGAGTCACAACTGAGGAGAAGTTAACAGAATATGAAGTGCAGCCAACAGCGGTTGTGCATAACTTGACGGAGTGGATTGAGAAGATGTAAGAGTGGGCAGGCAATCGTTTAGGTTGCCTGATTTTTTATATGCATAATTACATATTTTGTATATGGATATAAAAGGTAAAATTATGTTATAAGGATATACGGAGAGAATATTACTGGTAGAATAGAGATTGGAGGGGGAGAAATGTATATCATTTCGATTATTATCTTTCTTGTAACGTTGTGTATTTTAGGCTTTGCTATATGGAAAATACATAAAATAAAAAGTGTACAAGAGGATATTGGAGAGATTATTGCTACTTACCCACGTAAAAAAAGCCGATGGTTCGTGTTGTTTGGTCCAGCTTATTTCTTTGTACAACTTATACTTACATACGTTCGTTATATAGATGGAGAAATTGGTAGTTTCGAACTGTTTTTACTCAAAATAGGAGCTTATACTGTAGCTGTTTGTTTTATGATCCTTTTTGTGATACAGCTAATTAAAGACGTCAAGGTATATGAAAAAGGTGTGATTGATGGGATGAATTACTATTCCTATGCAGAATTAAAAGGATATAAAACATCCACATGGGAAAATCCGCAAGAAAATATCTTCTTATATCGCGGGCAAGAAAAATGGCATGACAATGTAAACTTACTCATTAGGCAAGAGGATATGAGAGAGTTAGAAAACATTTTACAAAGATATCTTCCTAAGCTCACCATAAAATAAAAACACTCCACCTTCGTATAAGGTGGAGTGTCTTATTAAAATACGCGATTCACGACTGCTTTCACTTCTTCAAGATATTCTTCTCGCACGTCTTCATCCACAGAAGGAACACGCGTATAGAATGTGTGCTCTAATGTTTCAATTCCTGTAAATTCAAAAATACCAGCATCTGTTGTTTTCTTCATCGAATCAAACATACCGCCTTCACAGCGGTCTTTCTTAGTATGTTTATAATAAAATTCGTTTCTCCTTCGCTTCTTTTATCCACATCGGAAGTTCATTCAACAGGTTATTATACAATGTTTCATCTGTTGTTTTTTCGATATCGCGAATGTGGAAGAAGTTTGCGTTATCAATGAAACGCCCTTCCATTTCGTCTAGCTTTCTAAGAACGTCGAATTTTCCATTTCCAATCCCAACAAACTGCCAAAAAATCGGTTGGTTAGAAGAGAATACAACCGGTTTTTGAATTCCTTTTTTACAGCCACCATCGTTAATAAATATAACAAAGGCAGGCTCTTCGCTTTTCTCTTCAATCGTATATTTTTTTATGATATCTTCCATCACTTGTGGCTCTTCATTTCGGCCAAATTTATGAATGGAAGGGTTATTTAAAATATGTTTTTCAACATAACCAGCAAAGTCTTTTTCAGTAATGGATGGTAATCTTGAAAATTCGTTATCATATACCCAAATATCTAGTGAGCCATCATCATCAAATTGACTTGCAACCGCAAGAACGCGTTCGACAACTTCTTGTACAGTGCCATTTTTATAAAGTGTTCGCATAGACCCAGAAATGTCTAATACGAGCGCAACTTTTGCGACAACGCCTGTTAATCTCTTTTTCTCTAATACAACGCGTACTGCTTCTTTCCGTAATGTAATTGTACTCAAGTATAATCGCCCCTTTTTTTATTATGTAGCAAAGATGCCAGTTCTTGAAGCATGTATAGATTACGCAGTAGGAAGAGAATTATGGATCATTTGGAGTGCTTTATCCACAATTTCCTCTGCTGCATATATACCAATTTCATTTGTTCTTACAATGTGAGGTAATAAACTTCCTTGTTTTGTTTCAAGTTCACCGTGAAGAGGAGCAATGGCATGATTTGCCCTTTCTAACATGCATAGATCAAGTAAGGAATCACCAGCAGTAATTACGGTTTTTGCCTGAAGTTTTTCTTGTACATATTGGACAGCATCCCATTTGTTCACAGGCTTTGGCACAAAATATAATTTTCTGCCTTGTAATGAATGAGTCCATCCTTGTTGATCGAGCCAAGTTGTGAATGACTGTAATTCGTCGTATGGAATATTGTCACGCTTAATGATGCAGTAGTGAAATAAATCATCAGCTGTTTTTTGTGAAAGAACCCATTCTTCATGAGAAATATTTTGAAATTCTGTTAGAACGTCTTCTTTTTCCATACATGTTGTTAAGCGCTCCGTTTGTATGTTTTTCCAAGTGGCATCTAACTTACCGTTATGAAGGATATTACCGCCATTGCTTGTAATCGCATATTCCGGAACGACTTCTGTTTGAAATAGTGTAATGCGCTGAAACTGTTCAATGGTTCGAGTTGTAACAGGGATGAATTGAGCTTGTAATTGCAGTTCTTTTAATAACGAGATAGCTGTATGTGTCATAAAAGAAATTTCTTTGTTGTCTAACGTTTCAATCAGTTGAATGTGTTCATCGTCTATAGAAGCACGAAATGATTTCCGAGAATAAATGAGCGTTTGATCAAGGTCACTTGCAAAAATCATGAAATTTTCCTCCCAAGAGGTGTGATGAGCCCACAGCACGAATAAGTCATATCTTTATAGAGCTCTACTGGAACATTTTTTTCTTGTGCTAGAAGTAAAATGTGCTTTAAGTCTGGATTGTTTTCGCCCTGGATTAAAATTTTCCATGGCATCCGTCTTAGTAAAACACGCGTTGTTTCTCCAACTCCTGGCTTCACTAAATTTATATCCTCTATTCCAAAATACTTTTGAATAGAGGCAATATCTTGCATACCTTGCCAAGATGGCTCTGTATAGGTAGTAATAACGTGCTCTAGTTGCTTTGTTACATCAGCGCTAATAGAAGGGAATAACGCTGTGATTTCGTCAATAAAGAAGTTAGATAAATCTTCTGTTTCTAGTTCTTTATAATACTTGGCACCGTGAAAATCATTTGGGCCAATATATGTTTCATTTAAAACTGTGCGACTAATTAATCCTGATACGGTCGCATTTAAGCAAGCGCTTGGAATGAGGAAATCTTCTCGTGTTCCATATATAGAAGTACAATGGCCTGGATCAGCAAGTACAGCCATGCAGTCCGAAATATATTCATGGTTCTTTTCGTTAAATGTATGTACTGCTTGGCGCAGTTCTTTTTTTATGGCACCTTTTCCAGTCCAGCCATCAATGAACTGAATCGTTTGATTTGGATGCTGCTGTAAAATATAGTGAAGTGCATTCTCATCAATGCCGCGTCCCCGAATAATAGAAACGCAATAATGTGGCAATTCGAGATGATATTGATAACGAATATACCGTTTTATTAAAACGCCAATTGGTGTACCGGCTCTTGCTAGTGATACGAGTACAAGATTCTTTCCTTTCGTCTTTATAATTTGCTCAGCTACAACGCCGATAGCAATGGCTAGCTTCCGTTTGTATTGCTCGAGTGAAGCAAAAAATAAATCCATATAAGGCTTAGATGGATTATATTCAATCGGAAGCATTTCAGAGTAATGTGTGCCCGATTGAATTGCTTGTTCTCTGTCTTCTGTTGTTCTTTCTTCTATGGCATCACTAATATCTTTTAATAGAAAAATAGCATCTTCTTTCGCATAGCTGCCGATAAGCTGTATTGTTTTAATCTCAGTCATATTTCTTCACCCTCGCTTTCTGTTAAGCTCTTAAATGAAACGATATGAATGACCGGAATAACCGTTTGTAATTGTGTAAGAAGAGGATGAAAAGCATCTCCTTGCAAATTACGCTCTATAAAAAGAAAAACTTCATCGTAATCTCCGGGCTGGATGTTATAAAAATAATTTGTAACTGCTTTGTTTTCGGGGCTTTCATAGGAAAAACGATTATGAATAGCATATTGTAGATCATCTGCGTACGGGTGAATCGGACTACGCGTTGTTGATTGATACGAAATATTTGTCCCCATTTCAGCGGCAATCCGCATTGGAAGGTACATAAATTCACCGGTTCCTAAGCAGAGTGTCTGTTTACCTTTTCGTTTTTTCTTTAAATCATATCCAATCTTTCTAGCAAAAGAGTGGATATAATTTTGATCATCGGATGAAATGCCAAAGCGCCCGGTGTAGTTTATGTAGCTGATATCATGATGTACAGATGTATACGGTAAAGTAGGGCATGGAAGTATATGTTTTTTTATCTTGGACTCTATTGATTTATCAATCATTTCACCATGCGAAGAAGAACTAGCGATCGGACTACCGATTACGTCAATTGAGCCGCTTAATAGAGAGATTACATGAATCGTAATATCAAGTTCTTGCTCGAGCTCTGTAAATTGCTTTCGATGTGCATCTGAGCGCCAATCTAATAAAGAAGCGACAATATATTCTTTTCTTGGAAACTTTTCTTGAATGGATCTGATGATATTAAGGGCGGTTTTTCCTGTTGTTATTTCATCATCTACCAGGACGATAGGCTGTTCATTTTGAAAATAGCTTTTGTCCACATAACAACGATGAGATGTCGCATGAGAATGTTCTTCTTCAAATGTAATGACAGAATTGATTTGTGAGATTGTTTCCCTTGTTGTATGAACATATTTCGCATTTTGAAAACATTGAAACATCGAATGACCTAATGCGGTAGCTGTTTCTGCAAATCCGATAAATAAGACTTCTTTATCTAAAGGGAATTGGTACTGCAGAATTGCTTCCAGTTCATGATTCGTACGATCTTTAGAAGAAATCAGATTGAGAATTTCTTTTTGATATGGATGATTTGTATGATGCAGTACCTCCATATATCTTGCAGCAAGAGCACAGCCTCCAGCTAAAGAGATTGCAGGTGGAACGGGAAGATGTTTTCCTAAAATGGTGCTTACGAATAAAAAACCACGTTTTTTATTGATTCTTGCAGCCATTTGGAATAGTTGATCTGGCGATAATAAATATGGATTATGTAGCACATCTATATGAACCTTTATTTTATTTAAAATGTGGTACGTGTATGTTTTGCTTTGGTTCTTCGGTAAGGAGATCGATGAAAGTTTGTTGTTCATGTAGCACCCCATAAATATTAGATTTCAGAAGTGTTTTACGTGCCCAATTATAATGGGGCTTCACTTCATTCATTTTGTTAGAAAAGCTGCTTTTCATCACGCCGTTATACGTCTGGGCCGCTTCGAAAATAGCTTTTGCATCTAAATAATCCTCTAACGTTACAACATGCATAGCTTGAATGAGTTTAATGTGAGAAGGATGAATGACCGTTTTTCCAATTAATCCATTTGCCTGATCGAGCAAGACTTCATGAATTAATCCGTCCTCGTACCGATGAAGCATGTTCTCACGCATTGTAAGCCCGGCGTTTCCAAATGATTCACGAAATGGTGTTTGACGGAGCTGTGGTTTGAGTACGCGCGGATTGTTTCCGAAATACTCCCACACCGGTCCAGATATAACATATTCATCTGCTTTTCTAGAAAAAATATTAATAATATCAGAAATACAATCGCGAATAATCGAAATGTCATAGATTGTCGTATCTTTGTTACGACGAATGCCGAATAGCCCTGAGAAATCGGTCGCCCCAATTCGGACATTCAAAATAAAATCACGGTAAGAATCTAAGATTTCCTTAACTGCTAGTAATGTATCAATACGAGTTTCTTTATAAATAATTTCAGGAGACTCTAAAATAGGCATCCCATAAAGTGAAAGTGAATAGGTTTCGTTTATATCCTGTAGCTCACGAATGTAAGACATTCCGTTCGCCGGAGTGAACTTAGGAAACACAAAACCGCTTATACAATGGACGGCGCTTCCTAGTTCATGAACGAGCGAATCCATTTGCTTTGGTTCACGAATCCGAATAAAGAGTAGTGGTATGTCTGATGGATGGAGCTTGCCAGTATCCATCATATGAGCTAGTAGTTGCATCTGTATGACAACATTTTGCTCGGCAAGTTTCACATCCCAATCACTAATAGAATCTTCTAAACAAAGTACAATCGATGTCGTACCTTCGAGCCTTTTTCTAACGATGTCATCTGCAATGGTTCTCTTTGTTCCAGGTGTATATAGAGTAGCACCTAATGCGTAAGCTAGTTGATCTTTCGCGGAATCCTTTGAAAATGTAATGGGTTCTTGGTAGAAAAGGTTCTGCTTTTCTTCAAGGGATAGATAGGAAAAATGCTGCATATTGTCACCACCTTATTTAGAGCCTGCGACCCAGTTCATGTTCCATTTATAATGTTGATCCATGTCTCGGTGTCCTTTAAAATATTTCACTAATTTTTGTACTTTGAATGTCTCATCATTTACATTTTCAAGCATTGCAATTGCACATGTACTCAGGCCATTACGGTGTTCATCCATTTTCACAACAATGTCTGGTCCATTTTCTTGTTTTAATGTAACAACACCGTCAACTTGTGACCAATTGGCTGCGCCTTCGTAAATATAAGAGAAAATTAATATTCTTTTTATTTCATGAATCATGTTTCCGTTAATGCGTAAATTTTCTCCTGTATTTGAAGCCCCCGTGCGATCATCTTGATCTAAATGAATGTAAGGCTCACTATGAAATGAACCAAACGTATTTCCAAGCGGTTGTACAACGCCTTTCCAACCATCTTTAAATTCAAACAAACAGCCTAAATCTAAATCTACTTGAGGTGAGAGATTTGCCGCTAAAGATGAGAAAAATCCTTTTTGTTTTGGAGCACTTTGCTTACTCCAATTTAAATTCACTGCAATTTCGCCAAGAGGTTTGTCCGTTTTTTGTAAGTTGATCGTATCTCCAGATTTTTTTAGTTCAATTTTGGAAAGGTTAATATGTTTTTGACTAGAAGAAGGTTTAATCTGTTTATTTGTTTTTTCAAAAAGGTTAGGTGTTATATGAGATAATCCGAATTGATGAGAAAGTTCTGTGAGCCCTCCTTGTATTCCTCTACCGATAGCTCCAAACTTCCACTCGCCCTTATAACGGTAAACTTCACAGGCGATTAATGCAGTTTCAGATGAAAATTGTTCTGTAAGGTTATAACGAAACATTTCTTCATTATTCGTTGTATTGATAATACGGACGTAGGATTGCTTTACTTGGCCAAAGGTTTGCATGCGTGCCAATGCATCGTGAATGGTAATAGTGAACATAATTCGTTCGATATGTAATGGAATCTTTGAAAGCGAAATGGAGATTTCTTCATCATCTCCAGAACCCTTACCTGTACGATTATCTTTTGAAAGTGTAATCGTGCCTTGCAGAGAAGATTGCTGTTTGTAAAATACGATATGCTCTGAAGTTGTTAGTCTACCGTTTGAATCCAATAAAAAAGCAGCAGCATCTAAATCGAATGCATGTGAATTTGTAGGAAGATCCCAGCCGAGACCTATTTTTATATGAGTTAATGTAGGATTTGTTTTTGTTAAATCTACCTTCTGTCCTTTACATAACTGTAGGGGCATTTCGATTCCACCTCATTTAGAATAATTACTTTAATCGTAACACGCTAACAAAAGATTTCCAATTTTGTATTTTGAAAATTTACAAACTTTTCGAAAATGGAAGGTGAATTTCAGGATTTATGTAGAACTTTGTTAGTAAGGAGTTTTTTAGAAAGGAATGAAGAAAGAAGATGAATATCCACAAACTAACAGGAGAAGAAGCAAAAGAAATCAATACATGGCAGTATGAAGAACCGTATTCGTTATATAATTTTTCAGGAAGTGAAGAGACAATAGAAGAACTATTAGATGGAACATATTATGGCTGCTGTAATGAATATGGGGAATTGATAGGTTACTTTTGTTTTGGAGAAAATGCGCAAGTACCAGGGGGAAGGGATGCGAAGTTATATATAGGTGAGGATACTGTAGACATTGGGCTTGGCATGAAGCCACATCTAACGGGACAGGGAATGGGAAAATCTTTCTTGAAAGTTGGTTTCCAATTTGCTTTAAAAGCGTTCCAGCCCAAAAGAATTCGTTTAAGCGTTGCTGCTTTTAATAAGAGGGCGATTACATTGTATGAGAACGTTGGGTTTCAAAAGAATGTTTTGTTTATGAGCAGGGGGAGAGAGTTCCTGCTCATGGAGTATGATTTAGATGAATGCCGTTGTTAACAAATGTGTTATGACCCTGTCCAAATTAAGCGTATAACATAACCGAAAAAAATAATGTAAGAGAGCAGGGCTATAGAGCATGTTCCACTTATTGTACGAACCAACCCTTTTTATCTAATGAGTGCTAAAATGATAGATAAGATACTATTTGTCATAATAGTGCCTTCTAGTGAAGGTGTAAGGTGCTGTGTTCATGTGAGACATAGAAAGAATGTGACGGAGGCAACCAGTGCGAAAAGTAGAAAAAGCCAAGAAAAGATTTGCTTTTTAAACATCAGAACACCCCTGTGTGAACGTTCGGAAATATTTTACATAAATTGTATATAGGATTGCAATTTATGTAAATGAAAGAACCCACCTCTTTGTGTAAAGGGGTGGGTTCTTATTTTTAGGGTTTTACCTTATTCTGCATGCTCGGCACGATGCGCCAAACGACTAGACGCGGCTGCAGCGATAGCACCTACAATATCATCAAGGAATGTATGAACTTTTCCAGATGATTTATCATTTAAGTATTCTAAAATACCTGGTTTTAATTTATCGATATATCCAAAGTTTGTGAAACCGATAGAGCCGTACACGTTTACAATGGAAAGGGCGATTACTTCATCCACTCCGTATAAACCTTCATCACGCTTTACAATGTCTTGTAATGGTTCGCTCAACATTCCTTTTTCGGCAAGAACGTCTAACTCGATTCCTGTAATGAGCGCATTTTGTACTTCACGCTTGGATAATACACGTTCTACATTGTAACGACATTCTGACATTTCTAAATTTGGATGGTATTTCTTTTGAAGAAAATGAACAAGCTCCGCAATATCATCGATTGTTACACCACGTTCCTGTAGTAGTTGTAATGCTCTTTCTTGTAGTTGATTCGATTCTTTCATGTTATCACCTTTTTTTCTTTTTATTATTTGTATACGTTTTACTGCTTTATCATGTGCATAGGAATGAAAGGCGAGCACAAGCTCATATATATATAGAAAAACCATAGGTGGCGACTATGATGATTCAGCATATTTATGAGCATTATCAAATGCATGTCAAAGAATTAATCCCTCTTGGCCCCTATAAAAGCTTTTGGATTCGTAATAAAATTTATGTACTTCTTCCAATTGGGGATATGGAGGAAGATGTACTTGTTGAAATGAAAAAATTAAGCGATTATATGAACCAGCAAGGGGATATTACTGTTGCAACCTTCGTTCCAACGGTGCACGGTTACTATGTAAGTGAGATAGAAGAAAAAAATTACTGTTTATTAAAAGGTATGCGTTTGCTTGATCGACATGCTACTTCGTTAGGTAACGAGCTTTCTTTATTTCATAAACGAGGCGCCTTTTTTCCAGAAGAAATAGAACAATTAAGTCGCATTGGTGAATGGAAGTCATTATGGGAAAAAAGGCTCGATCAATTAGAGCGATTTTGGCAATCACAACTTATGAATCCGCCGTCAGATGTATTTGATCAACTATTTATCGAGTCTTTCCCATATTATTTGGGCGTTGCTGAAAATGCAATTCAATATGTTGTAGATACAGAAATAGATGATACACCTCAGCTTGCCGACGCAGCAACGATCTGCCAAGAACGCTTTACCCCTTTATTATGGCAGCAAACCAATAAATTAAAAATCCCCATCGATTGGGTATATGATCATCCAAGCAGGGATTTAGCGGAATGGATTCGATACGTATTCACGGAAAAGAAGAAAGATTGGGAACAAACAATTTTCCAGTTTGTATCGGATTATGAGAAAAACTATGCCCTCTCTTCTTTTGGCTGGCGCCTACTATTTGCGCGCCTTCTCTTTCCACTTCATTACTTTGAAACGGTGGAACAGTACTATCTGACGGGAAATGAAGAACAAAAAAATATGTACCGAGATCGCTTAGAAGACATTTTACACGATGTGAACCGTTCAGAGCAATTTATGAAGCATTTTTATGAATTCCTCCGTTTGCCTGTTGAGAAGCTCGGGATTCGAAAGTTGGATTGGTTGTCCTAATAGGAATTTATAAAAAAGAGACCAATGGTGGTCTCTTTTTTATGGATATTTAGTTTCAGCGATTCTAAGCAAGCCGCATCCGCTTTTAGATTAAAATACTTGTTCTACTTCGATAACGCCTGGTACTTCTTCAAGTAGTGCGCGTTCGATACCAGCTTTTAATGTGATTGTAGAACTTGGGCAGCTACCGCATGCACCCATAAGGCGTAGTTTTACAATACCTTCTTCAATATCTACTAATTCAACGTCACCGCCATCACGAAGTAAGAACGGGCGTAATTTATCTAATACTTCTAATACTTGTTCTTGCATATTTGGGTTTTCCATTTTTATCGACTCCTTTCATCCATTTTATTATAATCAAGATACAGGGGAAAATCTATTTTTTCTGTTCTTGTTTTAATGTCAAAATATTGTATCATGTTTACAACGTGTTTTTTCAGTATAGGGGATGAGAAATGAGCTTGTAAAGAGATGTGTTTATAAGGTAAGTCATCTCGGCGTACTGTTAGAACAGAGAAGTGGGGGAGAAAGAATGGTAAATGTTCAAGTATATGGGGCAAAAGTAATTTGTGCGAGCTGCGTTGGAATGCCATCTTCGACTGAAACATTTGAATGGCTACAAGCGGCAATTGGTCGTAAATATGAAGGACAAGATGATAAATTTAAGTTTGAATACGTTGATATTCAAGAAGAGCAAGATGATGCTGAGAAGCAAGCTTTTGTAGAGCGGGTAATTGAAGAGGATTTATTTTATCCGGTTGTTCTTGTAAACGGTGAAATCGTTGGAGAAGGAAATCCTCGTTTGAAGGACGTATACGAAGAAATTGAGAAATATTTATAATATAAAAGCCTTTGTGGTTGCAAAGGCTTTTCTTATATATCTATATGGAAAAAATAGTTATTAAAGGTAATTTTATTAAGGAGGATGCATGTGAAGGGTGTAGTGAAACAGGAGTTGCCAGAGGAAGTAACGAGTCTAATGGAGCAATATGTGATGGGATTACAAGATATTTTCTTAAATGAAAAATTAATTGGGGTGTACGTATACGGTTCAATCGCTCTAGGTGCATTTCATTTGGGGACGAGTGATGTTGATTTTGTAACGGTAACGAGGGAGACAGTCAGTGAATTTGAGAAGTTGCAAATAAGTGATTTACATAAAAAATTGAGTAAAAATAAGCTCGGAGGACGGATGGACGGTATGTATATCCCGCTTGCTGATTTAGGAAAGAATAATCAAGAGATAGAGCAGTATGTCTATTGTGCTGATGGGAAAGTTAACGTAGGTCACTGGGATGTGAATGCTGTGACGTGGTGGACGTTAAAGAACCATGGAATTACTGTGACTGGAGAAGAAGCAAGTGAACTTCCGTTTGAGGTCTCATGGAATAGGGTTGTAGAAACAATGAAATATAACGTAGAGCAATACTGGGGTGAAAAGGCATCACGTACATATTTGTTTTTAATTGAAGAATGGGTAGAATCAGCCGTTGTAACGATGGGCCGTATTTTGTATACGTTAGAGCATAAAACAATTGTTTCAAAAGATGAAGGATTACAATATATGATGAAATCGTCCACTGATAAATGGATGCCTTTGCTACAAGAGGTAGAGCGGATACGTCATAATAAGGGAAAGAAACGAACGATTTCCATTTGGAAGCGGGCAGATATGACGAAGAAGTATTTGCTTAGTGGGATAGAGGAATGTCGGAAGAAGTGGGAAGGGTAGTTTATTTCAAAAATTAAGATGGTGCGGATATAAAATAGTAAGACCTCTGTAGTAGTTACTATAGAGGTCGGTTTGTAGATGAAGTTATACACTACTTAGCTACTCATTATTATGCTGTGGAAGTATCCTCGTCTTTACGTACTTCAAAAAACTCATTTTTGCACAAGTATTTAAAAATTCTTTGTGTAACTTGCTCTTCTTGATCTAATAAGAAGCGATGATCAAACGCGTAGAATGATTGTCCTTGAATTAATTTAACGTAATACATTATATATACCTCCATTATAGAACGATACAAATTTAAAGATTCATTACTTATAATATCCATAAATTGGTTTAAAATACTTAGAATGTTAATCAGGGATCTTAAATAGAAGTATGAAGAATGCAAATATGAAAATAAATACTGTAATCAATAAGGAGATAGTTAATATAAAAGAGTTCACAATAAGATGTGAACTCTTTTATATTAACTATTTTTCCATCGCTCTAATTTATTTTCAACAAGCTGTTTCATCTCGCCTACTGTAATATGCGGAAGGGCGAATTTTTCATTTTCATAGCAATGACTGCAATACGTTGTACTTTTTTCTCCATTTTTTTCTGTACCGCCACCATTTTCATCTTTTGAAAATGGCATGCCACAGCTTTGACAGTTCTTATGTTTCTTCATGAAATTCGCCTCTAAGATTCCATCTTTTTTAACTGACACCGCCTATTAAAAAATGTTTTATACCCAAGTTGTAAAAAGATAATGACAGAAAAAGCTGTACTTCCGGAAATACCAAGTATAATCACAATTTGATATTGAATGGCGGTAAACGGTGAAATTCCTGATAAAATTTGTCCTGTCATCATACCTGGGAGACTAATGATTCCCATTCCGACCATAGAATTAATCGTTGGCAAAATAGCTGAGTCGAAAGCATCGCTTATAAGTGGGGTAGCTGCTTGTTTTGGGGTTGCTCCCAGCATCAGTGCACCTTCAATTTGCTCACGTTGTGATTTCATAGTTTTTAAGAATGTATTTGCACCGAGTGACACACCGGTCATGGCATTACCAATGAGCATTCCAGCGATTGGAACGATATATTGCGGAGCATACCAAGGGTCGTGTCCAATAATGACAAAGATAAATAATAAAAGTGGCCCGATTGATCCTGCAATCATTGAGAGTGCGGCCACACGTTTTAACTCTTTTGACATAGGGATATTAACTCGCTTATAAATGTTAAAAATAGCAAATGTAGTAATAGAAGTAATAATAGCAATTGTATAAAATGGATTACTATTTTCAAATATGTATGTAAGTACGTATGCAACAAGCACAAGTTGAATGGTCATACGGAATGTAGCGATCGTAATTTGTTTTTCACGTGGTATTCCTTTTAATTTTACAAGGCCGATTAAAATGATAATGAAAATATATGCTGCAGCAAGTTGCCAAAGTTGTAATTCAATAACGCCCTTCAAATGCGTGCACTTCCCTTCTAATAGCACCTTTTGTTTTATTAATTTCAATAATGTCGTCTGCTATTTCTTCTGGAAGTAGTTGTGAGTGGGTAATAAAGATAACAGTTTTCTTTTTTTGTTTCGCAATTGTAGTGAAATTTTTCATGACGCGTTTTTCTGTATCAACATCTAATGCAGATGTTGGCTCATCTAATAAATAAACGGGCGGATCCATAAGTAAAACACGAGCTAAGGAGAGTCTTTGTTTTTCACCACCGGATAATGAGGAAGCGATATCTGTTAACTCTTTTTCTAAGCTTACAATTGCGAGAGCTTCTTGTAGTGCTTCATCAGGTGGTAAAGATTTCTCCGAAAAGCGAAGCCCTATTAACAAATTATCTTTTACTGTTCCGTCAAATATTGGAGGAGTTTGTCCTAGCATAACGACTTCACGACGTAATTGAATAGGCGGATAAGACGAAATGGGGGTATCGTTATATTTAATTTCGCCAGTTGTTGGTGATTGTAGATCATTGAGCAGGCGAAGTAACGTACTTTTTCCGCTGCCACTTTCAACGATGATGCAGGTGGTTTTTTCTTTGTGGATCTCTA
This sequence comes from Bacillus cereus, assembly GCF_002584535.1. Lineage (GTDB taxonomy): Bacteria > Bacillota > Bacilli > Bacillales > Bacillaceae_G > Bacillus_A > Bacillus_A arachidis. The sequence continues at coordinate 55,336 of NZ_NUOT01000052.1, read as the reverse complement.
AGTAAGGAATATGTAAGATGTCTTTATATGTTACGTCTTTTAATAAAAACATAATTTTCTCCTTTCTGATTCTATATAAATTCAATTTGTTTTTATATATTCATATCGTATCAAAAAAGGAGAAAAATAGAAAAAACAAGAGCGACCCGCTCTTGTTTTTCTGTTTAGCCATTATGATGTTTGTACATCCATAGAATACCGGACTTTAAAAGTCTAGGCACTCTGCCCATTAATGGTTGATTTGCCAATAATCCAAATCCATGTTTCTTACCGAGAGAGCCGAGAACGCCTTTTAATTTAATAACAGGTAGTTCATCAGGAAGTGGCTCATTGTTCCAACGTTTTAATAATATTTGGACAATTTGTTCACCTTGGCCTTCAGCAAGTTGTGCAGATGGTGCATGTGGAAGAGAAGCGCAATCTCCTACAACATAAACATGCTCATTGTTCGGAATATTATGATATTTTGTTAATACAACCCGTCCGCTACTATCTTGCTCGACTGGAAGGTTTCGAACAACTTCGTTTGCTTGAATACCTGCTGTCCATACGATTGCATCGCATTTAAGCGGTTCATCATGGTTGTACACAACATTTGGTTCTACTTTCGTAATGTCAGAGTTTCGTATAATCGTAACATTATGCTTTACGAACCACTCTTCTACGTATCTACTTAATTTTTCTGGGAATGGGAATAAAATGCGATCCTTTCTATCAAATAAGTAGATCTTTAAATCAGAACGACTTTCCCGAAGTTCACTTGCAACTTCAACGCCGCTTAAACCAGCACCGACAACAGCGACAGTTGCATTCGGTTCCAAACCATTTAATTGTTCGTACGTTTTACGAGTTTGTTCAATTGATTGAAGGCTATGTGTATATTCTTTCGCACCTGGTACGTTATGATATTTGTCTTCGCAGCCAAGACCAATAATTAAGTCATCATATTCGACAACTTCGCCTCCATCAAGATGAACGGCTTTGTTTTCAAGGTCAACATTCGTTACAGTGCCGTATTGAATGTTGAGACGCGGGTGTTCAGGAAATGGAATGCGAATATGCGTTTCTGAAATTGTACCCGCTACTAATGCGTAATATTCTGTTTTAAAACAGTGGTATGGTACTTTGTCGATTAATGTCACTTGGACATCATCTGGAAGTTGATTGCTTGGAAGAAGCCGTTGCAGAATTCTCATGCCACCGTAGCCACCGCCCAGTAATACGAGGTGTTTCATGATGGATTACCCCTTTTCTGTTGAAATATCCCCTAATCATACAATTATATATTGAAAAAATATTTTGACTTTACTCACTCAAATTATATCGAATTTGTGAACAAATAACAATGCATGAATGTGTACTCTGTTGTACAATAAGAAGAAAAGTGGACAAACTGTTTTGATTTGTATGTTGGAAAAACAACAGATAGGTTAGAAAAAACGATAGAAGCTGCCATTTCCTTCGGGTGAAACCAGAAGAGGGAAATGAGTGGAGATCTTTTTCTGATTTCATAGCAGTGATTTATATGTTGGGAAATCCAAGTGAATTGATATAGAGAAGATCTTTCGATTTGAAATGAAGTAGTGAAGCAACGAAATATTGTAGTAGGTGTAATGGAAACAACAAGAAACAGCTTAGTTTTCTTAGTATAGATTTATTTTTTTGAGGTACAGGGGGGATAGTTTTGATTAAGCCATTAATCGAGTTTTGTGTAGGTAACCTTGCGAGTGGATCACAAGCAGCGTTAGAAAAATTAGAAAAAGATCCGAATTTAGATGTCATGGAATATGGTTGTCTGGGGTATTGTGGTATTTGTTTTGAAGGTCCTTTTGCACTGGTGAATGGTGAAGTTGTACAAGGGACAACGGTAGAAGAGCTTGTGAAAAATGTATATGATTATTTAGATGAAAACCCAATGTTTTAAGGCGTTGCACTTGAGCAACGTCTATTTTATTTGTTTCATCAGAGTGAAAATTCTTTTAGAGGAAATGCTAACAAAGAATTTGAGCTTTAGAGGTGACAGAATAAATATTATTTAGGTACTCGCTGGTCTTTTCGGTTTTCCAGATGTGTCACTGCAATTTATATTAGATTACATGTTTTCATTGCTTGCTTTTGTCATTGGTGTACCATGGACAGAAGAGGTCATTGCAGCTGAGCTGGATATTAAGTGCTGCAATTGCAAGGACGTTTGTATGAATAAAAAAAGGCCCTTTCCGAGAAGGGCTTTTTTCTTACACAATGTGTGTAAGAACGGCTCTTATATAAAGGCCATCAAAATGTTGTCAAATATGAGAAACGGGGGACGTTCTTATTGTGTTCCAAAAGCATGCATTTTATACTTAGAACAACAAATTTTTTTTGGAGTGAATGAGGATGAACCAATTTTCTTTTACAAAAATGCATGGTCTTGGGAATAGTTATATATATGTAAATATGTTTGAAGAACAAATTCCAGAAGAGGCACTATCTCTTGTAGCGGAAAAAGTATCAAATATCAACACTGGAATTGGTGCGGATGGAATGATTTTAATTTGTCCATCAGAAGTAGCACAAGTGAAAATGCGCATGTTTAATAATGATGGCTCAGAAGGAAAAAGCTGCGGGAATGGACTGCGCTGCGTAGCGAAATATGCGTATGAGCATAAACTAGTAGAGGAGAATATTTTTACAATAGAAACATTGGCCGGAATCGTAACGGCTGAAGTGACAGTAGAAGACGGTATCGTTACCTTAGCTAAAATTGATATGGGAGCACCTCGTTTAACTCGTGCAGAGTTACCGATGCTTGGAGAGGGAGAAACGCCTTTTATTCGTGAAGATTTCCTATACAATAATCATCGCTATGCGTTTACTGCTGTTTCGATGGGGAATCCGCATGCGGTTATTTTCGTTGATGATGTGGAAGAAGCACCACTTACAACATTAGGTCCAGTACTTGAGACGCATGAGATGTTCCCGGAACGAGTGAATGTTGAATTCATTGAAGTTGTAAATGAAAATGAAATGAATTTCCGCGTTTGGGAACGTGGATCAGGTGTGACGCAGGCGTGTGGCACAGGGGCATGTGCAGCAGTTGTGGCAGCAGTATTGAATGAAAAAATGAAGCGTGGTGAAGAAATTACGGTTCATTTAGCGGGCGGAGATTTAATGATTGCCTGGACAGAAGAAGGGAACGTTTTGATGAAAGGTCCAGCGGAAGTAATTTGCCGCGGAGTGTATGAGTACAAGATAGGAGCGTAAAGATGTATAATAGAACGAGAGATGAAAGGAAGGTGGATTTCATGATTGATGTAACAGAACAAGCGGCATTTCAAATTAAAGATATGTTAAAAGATGCTGAAGAAGGAGAGAAATACGTTCGCCTTGCTGTACATGGCGGTGGATGTAGTGGTCTTTCTTACGGCTTAGGATTTGAAAGAGAACCAAATGAAGATGACACAGTTCTTGAGTTTTATGGTGTTGAATTTGTTATTGATAAAGAAAGTGCTCCGATTGTTAAAGGAGTAAAAATTGACTATAAGCAATCGATGCTTGGCGGTGGATTTACAATCGATAACCCGAACGCAATCGCATCGTGTGGATGTGGATCATCTTTCCGTACAGCTTCGAATGCTGGTAAGCCAGAAGAGTGTTAATCATAACCTTCTCACAAATGAGTGAGAAGGTTATTTTTTATTATTTTACAAACTAGTTGTGAAATAATTGTTTTCATTAAATTCACATAATGTTCAAACAAATAGGTTTAAAAACTCGGAAGTTATAGTACTCTTGAATTAAGAATAATTTTTCGACAAATAAAGACAAAAAATTTATGGTAATCGAAAAATTTTATTTTATATCTGTGATTACACAGACAATAAGGAGAAATGATTATGGCGAACAAACGTTGTAAATTACTTCATAAATCGTTTAAAGAATTGGTAAAAGAAAATAAACAAAAGATATTAAATGATAAACAAGAGATGGAAAAAATTGAACAACGTATTGAACAACGTTATACAATTAATAAATCGGCTTCCTAATTAAGATACGAAAACGTCGTTGATATACAAAAAAGAAGATAATCGACTAGGTACAGTAGTTGGTTATCTTCTTTTTTGTTTTTTTAGTGTGTAATCTTACAAAAGTGTAATGCTCATGTCACGTTTTTGAATTTCTCCTTAAATGAAAAGGGATTATGATAGCAGTATAATAAAAAACACATGAGGTGAAAGACGTGAAAAGATATATTGCACTTTTTAGTATTTTAGTTGTATTTGCTAGCTTGTTAGTTGGTTGTGATTTAAACCGTATGGGAAAAGATACGTATTATGTTCAAATTACGGCTGATGGAAAAGAATACAAGGGAAAATCTGATAATGGTACACCATATACAAATTACCAATATAAATTAGCGGGATTTGATGAAGAGGGTAAAGAAAAAACAATGGAATTTAATGCGCAAAAAAATCTTCGCAAAGAAGCGTTTCTACATGTATACTACTCCGATAAAAAAGGTGTGACAGCTTGGGAAGAAGTGAAAAAAGACGAGCTGCCTGCAAAAGTGAAAGAAAAATTAGGTGTGAAATAATGAAGAAGGAGTTGGGGTATGGGCCAGCTCCTTTACTTATTTTCAAAATCTTCTTCTGAAATGACTGTAAAGCCATGTCTTCGAAGCAATGCAGTTGTTACACCGTAACCCTCTTGTTTGTTTCCATTAAATTCGCCCGTATAAATGGTGGAGCTTCCGCAAGACGGACTACGTTCTTTTAAAATGATGTATTCGGGATGTAGATCTTTTATTTCTTTTAATGCTTTATAAGCGCCTTGGACAAAGGCTTCTGTTACATCGTTCCCCTCTTTATCTATCACCTTTGCTTTGCCGTCTAGTACATCATCACCATTGCCACCAATAATTTCTGCTGAGGGGCGTGGCGTTGGTAATCCACCTAATACTTCTGGACAGACAAGAACGGTTTCTTCTTTCTGCAATAGCTCTTCTATTTTTGAGATTAGATTGTCATTTCCGTCGTAACGACAAGCAATACCAGCTAAACAGGCACTAATTACAATCATGGTTTCTACCTCAGTTCATTAAGAAAATTTTTTGAAAACGCCCATTTTGCTTCATGGGACCTATGTATATATGGGGTGATGAAAATGGGAACTTTCTATAACTTAATGAAAACATATAGCGAATTTCAAAGTAAAGAAGAATTCAATGTATATCAGCAGCAAATTTTCGTACGTTATCAAGCTGATATAAATAAAACAGATTTTTTAGTAATTCGTTTGTTAGGGAGATATGCAATTAATGAAAAACAAAAAACAGTAGGAGTCGCTTGTCCGTTAATGGAAACAATTGCGACTAAAATAGGAAAAAGTATTCGTACGGTGCGTCGCTCTGTTGCGAAATTAGAAGAACTCGGGATTATTGAAAGGATCCCTACGAAAGAGAGACATAAGCGCGGGGGATATAGTGCAAATTTGTATGTGTTTCGTAAAGCTGCCATTGACCGCATGGATGGCCGTATGAAAATGACCGCATGTGAAAATGTGGAAAATGTAGATGGGTGTAAGAAGGAAGAGGTGCGAGAAGAAAGGGAAACGATTCTTTTTAAAAACTCTTCTAAAGAAGTACAAAAGAAAAAAACAACGTATGAGCTTGATGAGACATATTGTCGTCATGATATTCCGGCTAAGTTTGTACATGCGATTGTACCAATGTCACGGAATCCACAAACAATTAATGTGCTTTGGAGTAAAGTAGAACTGGCTTATAAAAAGAGCGGATTATTAGAGCAAGGTGTATTTTTGGAACAGCTGCTTGTTGATGAAGATATTCAGGAAAAGCTTATCTGGCGTGTGAAAAGTGTTGTCAGAGCGTATAAGTTAGGGGAAATTCGGAAAGATGTTAAGGCTCTTTTGTATAGTACGATGCGAGATCTATTTTTAGATATTGAGTTAGAATGGGGGGCGGCTATAAGAAGGAACACGAAGGTGACGTTATTTGATCCATTCAAAAAAGAGTCATGCGTGTAATACATGACTCCTCTTAATCAATCAAATTTTCGTACAACAGGAACGCGAATCGCAACAAATAATACGAAGATAATAACTGCGATAGCGCCGCTTTTCATAATCGTCACAATCGGAATACCAGCAGCAAGTGCGAGTGATGTGAATGCATAGGAAAGCGGGATGAAGCCCATGGATGAAAGCATCATTAAGCTCATGACACGGCCCATCATTTCTTCTTTGACGGTAGATTGAATCATCGCCATTAATGGAACGATGGCCATGGCAATTGTAATACCGTAGAAGGCGCCTGCGAGTAGTGCTTGCCAAAGTGCTGTACTGAAGTTAATAGATAGGAAGAAAACGCCAGATAACAGCATCATAATGATACAAAATAAGCCGCGTCTACGATTAATGTTCTTAAGACCAACAATGACGGCACCGATTGCCATGCCTGCTCCAACAGCAGCTTCTAAATAACTAAATTGAAGCGAGTCACCATGAAGAACGTTTTTGACAAATAGCGGGAAACCAACTTGCATTGGACCGATTAAAAATAGATTTAAAAAGGCACTACAGATGAGAAATGTTGAAAGAAAAGGCGATTCCTTTACGTATAAAATTCCTTCTTTAATAGATGTAAACATACCTTTATCTTTATCTGTTTTTTCTTGTACTGTAAATTGTATTTTTTGGACGAGTATAGCAGCAATAATGAGGAGCAGAATGGTAATGGAAAAGATGGTCTCATAATTACTAAACTTAATGAGAATCCCACCAAGTACAGGTCCTAAAATTACTGATGCTTGGTTCGTCATTTGTGTAAGTGAATTCGCCTGTGTTAAGCGATGTTTTTCTACAAGTTCAGGGAGAATGGAACCGTCTGCTGACCAAAAGAAGGCATCAGCTAATCCGAACAACAAAGCAAACAAAGCAAATGTATATAAGGTCACATGACCAACGATAAACCAAGTTAAAATCGTTGCGACAAGAAGTGCACGAACGATATTTGAGTAAAACATAATATTTTTTTTCGGGAATTTATCTGCGACAGCTCCCCCAACAATCATAAAGACGAGCCTTGGTACGCTAAGCGCAACAAAGACAACGCCTAGTGAGGCCTCAAGATTTAATGTTTTTGCTATGTACCACGTTTGAGAAAATGTAAAAAAGGCTAAGGCAAAACTTGAAAATAGAGTAGCTGCCCAGAGGAATAGGAAGTTTGTATTTTTTAATAAAGGTGTTCCACTTTCTGCTGGAGCAGGTTTGTTTTGTTGTAGTTCCTCCATATTGCTTCCTTTCTATGTAACCATTTTGAATGGATATAAAATCCTATTAACAATCGTTTTATACAGTTTTTAATATTTCTATACTGCACTTTTTCATTGTAGACAATAATTGCACATTTGCCCAGTGGATTTTTTAAGGCAAGATAAGAAGAAGCGAATGTGATTCCGGTAGAAAATAAAAAAACCATCAGACGTTCTCTTCCCTTGGAGTAGTTGATGGTTTTTCTTGTTAGGATTTCATAACTTGGATTCCTTTTATGATATTCCAGATAAAGAAGTACAGGCTAATGATACCGCAAATACATACAGTGATAATAGCACCGATACCAAGTGTTACATCGGGCTCATTGGAACCGAGTCCCATAATTCCTAATACAATCATCGATATAAAGGCTGCAATACTTGGAATAATATGTGTCCATAAAGCTTTTTTTGCATGAGCTTTCGTCTCGCTGTCACCGAAAATCCAAACGATGATTGGGAAAAGAAGCGGTGCAAAGAAAATACTCCAGTAGGAAAAGGCGGATAATAATTTGTTTCCGTTCATGTAGGTCACCTCATAAGCTAGTGTTTGTTATTATACGTTTAGTATGCAGGCAAATGGAGTGAGGCACTATCGTTTTATCTTACAAAAACATGACAGTTTTGTAAGATTTGATGAGATAGGGTATATAAGGGCGCCGATATAATAAAAGTGTAGTGTAATCATGCAAAAAACGTAGCGATTATTCGCTGCATTTTTTGTGGAAAGAGTGTAAATCGATGAATTTAGCTAGTGCAATATAAATATCAATTTGGGCATCATTTGGATCAATAGATGTTCACCGTATCGTTCAAAGTCTATCGTGAAAGCGCGGTTGTTTTCTTTTGACCAGTTCCAAATATCTTGCCATGCTTCTGCGATAACTTTTGATATTGGACCTTTTCGAGTTGTAAATAACGCATATGTACAAGCAGGGATTGCAAGAGGTGTCATATTTTTCGGGATATTTTCCAATGAAGAAACTGGCATGCCAATTGTGTATCTATATGCTCCGGTTTCATCGGACTCATAATTTGAATACACTGCTAGTGTTACTTGTGAAGGTTGGCTAGGAGTTAATTTATTCAAAAAGACTCCTTCTGTATGAAAGGAGTCCGCTTCACTTTATATATTAAAACATACTAGAACTATGCATTGGTTGCAGTTTTGCATTTGGATCGAAGTAAGCTTTGGCATTGTTTACCGCTGTTGGTGCTTCACCAAAGCCACATGCAATTAGTTTTACTTTTCCTTCATATGTACAGATGTCACCAGCTGCGTAAATACCAGAGATGTTTGTTTCCATTTTAGAGTTTACAACGATGCTGTTCTTTTGAATGTCTAAGCCCCAGTTTTTAATTGGACCAAGAGAAGAAACGAAACCATAGTTTACGATGACATCATCAACGTCAATAACAACCTTTTCTTCTGTTTTCACATGTTGCAGAACAACTTGTTCAATTTTGTCTTCACCAATTAGTTCAATTGGAACGTAAGGTGTTTTTACGTCTGCTCGAGAGTTCATTAAGCTTTCTACGCTGTGCTCATGAGCACGGAATTTATCACGACGATGAACGATTGTTACTTGTTCAGCGATTGGTTCTAACATCATTGTCCAGTCTACAGCAGAGTCGCCGCCGCCAAATACAACGACGCGTTTCCCAGTGAATTTTTTCATATCATCAACGAAGTAGTGAAGGTTTTTTTTCTCGAATTTTTCTACTCCTTCTAATTCTAAACGGCGTGGTTGGAAAGCTCCGTTACCAGCTGTAATAATGACAGATTTAGAATAGTGTGTTGCTTTATTTGTTACAAGCTTAAATACGCCATCGGCTTGTTTTTCAAGTGTATCAACTGCTTCTTCTAAGCAAATAGTCGGCTCAAACTTTTTCATTTGTTCTTTTAAATTATCAACAAGTTCTTGCGCACGTACTTTTGGGAATCCGGCTACGTCATAAATATATTTTTCAGGGTATAGTGCGGATAATTGTCCTCCAAGTTGCGGTAAGCTTTCAATAATTTTTACACTTGCCTGTCTCATGCCGCCATAAAACGCTGTGAATAATCCTGTTGGACCTCCACCGATAATCGTTATGTCGTAAACTTTTTGATTTTCTGTCACTATTTATTCCCCCTATAGATGGAATTTAGATATTGATTCCATATATTGTTCATATGTATACGGAAATCCTGCAAACAATATTGCAATTTACAATAAAAATGATAACATATTTCAGTTTAGAATACTGCAAGAAATGACTGAATTATATGTAAGCTTCTGCATAGATAGGATGAAAATGTATAAAATATACCGAGTAGGAAAATAGATGAAAAAAAGGTTAAAAAACCCTTGAAAACGCTATGTTATTTTAAAATATTGATAATTCTCTAGGCGCTTGAATTATGAAATAAAACCGACTAATATAGGAAAGTATTATGTTAATTTTTTATGACAAATTTCGTACGATTTTTTGAATACGTTTTGTTATGCTTGAGAATGTGAGGAATTCCACATTCTTGACAAATTGAGTGTTTAGCACTTTGATTTTATTTTTGATTTTGATTACTTATTATATAAAGAAAAGGGTTGTGATTCGGTGAAAACTCCAAAAATCGTAGTTTTAGGTGCAGGTTATGGCGGGATGATTACGACTGTTCGTCTGCAAAAAACATTATCTGTAAGTGAAGCTGAAATTACGTTAGTAAACAACAACAGCTATCACTACCAAGCAACTTGGTTACATGAAAGTGCAGCTGGTACATTACACCATGATAAAATCCGTCTCGATATTGAAGACGTTATTGATACAAACAAAGTAAACTTTGTGCAAGATACAGTTGTAGAAATTAAGGCTGCTGAAAAGCGCATTATCTTAAAAAATGGTGAGTTAACATATGATTACTTAGTAATCGGCCTTGGTTTTGAATCTGAAACATTCGGTATTAAAGGTTTGAAAGAGCATGCATTCTCTATTACTAACATTAATGCGACTCGTCAAATTCGTGAGCATATGGAATACAAGTTCTCTCAATATGCGACAGAAAAACGTGATGAGCTAGTAACAATTGTGGTTGGTGGTGCAGGATTTACAGGTATCGAGTATGTAGGTGAGCTTGCAAATCGTATTCCTGAACTTTGCAAAGAATATGATGTTCCACGTGAAAAAGCACGTATTATCTGTGTAGAAGCTGCTCCAACAGCGCTTCCTGGTTTCGATCCAGAATTAGTTGAGTATGCGGTAAAACAATTAGAGAAAAAAGGTGTAGAATTCCGAATCGGTACAGCAATTAAAGAAGCAACTGAAGAAGGTATTCTAGTTGCAAACGGTGATGATGCTGAGTTACTTAAATCTGAAACTGTTGTTTGGGCTGCCGGTGTTCGCGGTAACGGTATTGTGGAAGAGTCTGGCTTTGAAGCAATGCGTGGACGTGTAAAAGTTGATGAGTATATGCATGCTCCAGGTCATGAAGATGTATTCATGGTTGGTGACGCAGCGTTAATCATCAATGAAGAGATTAACCGTCCATATCCACCGACAGCACAAATTGCAATTCAACAAGGTTACAACATTGCACACAACTTAGCTGTGCTAGTTCGTGATAAAGGCGAAATGAAGAAATTCGTTTTCGATAACAAAGGATCTGTATGTTCATTAGGACATGACGATGCAATGGGCGTTGTGATGGGGAAAAAGTTAACGGGATGGAAAGCTTCCTTCATGAAGAAAGTAATCGATAACCGTTACTTATTCTTACTTGGTGGACCTTTATTAGTTCTGAAAAAAGGTAAACTAAAGTTCTTTTAATATATAGTAGAAAAGAGCAGAAGCGGCTATGAGTCGCTTCTGCTCTTTGTGTTATGTAAGCTTTTCTTAAACTTCTATCGTGCATTCAGTGTATAAGTAGAAGTTCTTTTTGAACGAAAAGCAACAAAAAACCAAATTACATTTGTGATGGATACTGCTACGCAAAGCATGATGACTCCTAAGAAAGAAGAGGCGTTATAGTCACTTACGCGCATTGTAATAAATACGACTGTAAGTATCACGAGATGTATGAATAGCCCCATACCGCAAAGAAAAGCCATGATGAATCGCATTGCCTGTATTCCTCCTATATAAAGAAGTAGAGGTACAATATAAAATAGTAAAATCATGCCGATTGATTTCCACATGCCTAGAGAGTTAAATTTATTTGCATTAGGTCCCAAATCAGCAAGTGGTGAAAGTGAAGTGGCAATTAAGAAAGAGCAGAAGAGTAATGCGGAAACTAATGTTACAAATACAATCCTGGACTTTTGTGATAGATTTCTCATTTTACTTTTTACTCCTTTCGCAATGAATAGGTGTGATGTAATATTCAAAGCAGAATTTTGAAGGGATTCGAGGTCTTTCTACAGAGGAAAGAATACCCTATATTCACATTATATCAAATATATGGAAATTAGGAAGGGTAGAAAGAAATGTAGTAACTGAGGAACAAGGGAAGATTATATTATTCTCACTGAAAAATATAGTATAATACATAGAAAAGAATGAATATTCTGTTCGTTTGACTGAAAGGGGTTTTACATCATGGGAAAGCGTGGGAATGTTTGGCTAGCTGTAAGTGGATTAGTGACTACAAAAGATGGTCGCTGGCTCTTCGTTAAGAAAAAATACGGGGGGCTAAAAGGAAAATGGTCATTGCCGGCTGGTTTTGTAAATGAGGGAGAAACGATTGATGAAGCTGTTAAACGTGAAATTTTAGAAGAGACAGGAATTCGGGCGCATATAAAAGGGGTTATTGGAATTCGTTCTGGAGTTATTCGTGATGAGATTAGCGATAATATGATTATTTTTTTACTCGAACCAGAAGGAGAAGAAATCACTGTACAAGAAAAGGAATTGTCTGAAGTAGCATTTTTACATCCAAAAGATATTGCATATAATCAAGATGCTTCTATATTAATTCGATATTTACTGGAAGGTCATACAGAATCACTTCTGAAGATGGATACAACATTAAATCCAGGAGATCAATTTGGATATACAGCCTATCATGTATTTACGGCAGGAGATAAGAAATAGAAGGAGTGGGAAAAAGTGAGTATTCCAGTATTACTTATTTCAATGATGTTATTTTTTATACTTTTCTTTGGAATTGGATTTTTACTCAATATGATTTTACGTGCTACTTGGGTAATGGTTATCATTTATCCAATTGTTTGTATGCTGATTATTAATAAAGCAAGTGTCTGGGACTACTTTTCAAAGCCGAAAGAAACATTTTCCTCATTTGGAACAAGTGTCTCGCATCTTGGACAAGCCGATCTTTTTATTCTATCCACAGGGTTAATAGGGGCGATTTTATCAGGAGTTGTGATAAAGAAACTTCGGAAAAGTGGTTATCAAATGTTCTAATCTCCAGTTTACTGGAGATTTTTTTTCTGCATATTTCTTAATCGTATAGGGAATGATGAACGATGAAGGAGTGTGGAATATAAAAATGTTAAAACGATATGGTATTCGCATTATGATGACTTGTTTACTTGTAGTCGCATTATGTGTGACATGGCAAGCGTTCACTGGAGTGTCTGTACTGGAGCTTGTAAAAACATATCAAGAAAGCAATGTAAAAGAAGTACATGCAGCAGAAAGAGGGCACCAAGTTGTTCCGAGTAAAGAAGTGATAAATGCTTTAGAACAGGGGAAAGACTGGTCTAAATATCGTGTAATGGAAATGACAGCAACTGGTTATACGTCAGGTGTAGAATCAACCGGTAAAAACCCTGGTCATCCAGAGTATGGCATTACATATTCAGGTGTAAAGGCTAAAAGGGACATATATTCTACAATTGCAGCTGATTTACGTGTATTTCCAATTGGGACCATCCTTTTTGTACCAGGCTATGGATATGGCGTGGTAGCAGATAAAGGTGGCGCTATAAAAGGAAATAGACTCGATTTGTACTATGATACGGTTCAAGATGTGTATAGTCAATGGGGTAAGAAAAAAGTAAATGTATATGTAGTGAAAATGGGAAAAGGTAAGTTTACAGAAGAAGAGTTAACGATGTTAAATCAAGACGAAACGATGCAAGTGTTCCGTGGTCAATATTTAAAACAAAGGTAGTCTAGTGGTAATAACACTAGACTACCTTTGTTTTTTATTTGAAAATATATTGGTTATTATTTGGAATGTATTGTCAACTGTGTTTGGAATGAAACTGATTTGTTATATATGTTTACTAGATTGGCTAAGTATATTTTTTTGTAGCCTCTTTTTTCATGAAAAGATTTATGATATGATTTTTTAGGTTGGACAATTTGTGTAAAAATTTTCTAATTTTTTTCAAAAGGTAATAAAGTATTTTTTAGAAATAGAAAAGTGTAAATTTAGTTGCGATTTGTTTTGTGTACTATCCATTAATTATGAGAGAAAAAATAGCAACTAAAAATTTTCATATTTCAAATATATTTTTTGCTTTTATTACAGCTGGAGTTACAATAACAAATTCAGCGATGTGGTTTATTGCGAGTATTTTGGTATATAAAGGAACGAAGAGGAAACTTATTTGGACATTCATTCCTATCATTCTTGTAGTCGCGGCATTTATAGGGGTTATGCTAGTGAATCAAGTGACTTTGCAAGAAGCGATAGGAGGTAGTACCCGTTTTACTCTTTAACAAGAATTTTCAAAAGAGTATTTAAGTTCTAAAATAGGGATGTTTATTCATTCACTTCTAGGATCACCTTTAATTTTGGGTAATATTTCTGAGGTTCTTTTACGGACACACCAAGATTTTCCATGATTCAATTTGTTACCATCTCATCCATTAAGAGGATGGATTGTAATTATAACTGTATATGGAACGATTTTATGGGTTATGGCAAAAAATATATTAAAAGATCGTTTTGTTCTATTTTTGGTAGGGTGCTTAGGATTTAATGTTTTGCTACATGGGATTTTTGGATTTGGATTACCAGAAGCATTTATTTATGGGTCACATATTATTTTTATATTACCGTTACTTCTAGCATACGGATTTAAGAAAGTAAATCGTTTGAAAATTATAACGCTAAGTATATTTGTACTGATAATTGCTTTAAATAATATAGATAAAATCATTTATTTATATCAATTTGCAGTGTTGAAATATCCAGTTTAATGTAATTAGTTTGACTAAATTGGATGATACGAAATTTTTATAAAAAGGAGTGCAGTGCCTGTCTACAAGAGGTATGCACTCTTTTTTGCTTTCCATCTAATCATAAACTTCATTGTGTAATCAGTTTGTGATTTTAGGAGAATCATAATTCCATATTTTTTGTTAAGTGTGTTGAGTACTATATATAACGTTATTTTATTTTGGAGACTGTAGTTGAAAGTTTTGGAAGGATTATTTGTATTTCTTCATTAAGATAGTGTTAGAGGTGTAAATGAAGGGGGAAATCTTTCGTAGTAGTTGCAGGATGGAATTTGAATACGGAAAGAGTTGGAATTGTCGCATTTTATCGAAAATAAAGTTATAATGAAAAGAGAGAAATTTAGGGGGTCTGAGCATGTTTCAAGTACAAAAAGAATTAGTGAATCACGAAGCGGTAATTGTTGCTTTATTTGAAGAAGAGGTAACGAGTAGTTTTGTACAAGAACTGGATAAAGCATTTGAAGGACAATTACAACTTTTATTAGAAGAGAAAGAGCTTAGTTCAAAGAAAAAAGTTATTTCTAAAGTACATAGCCTAGGAAAAACAAATGCAAAACGCTACTATTTTGTCGGTCTTGGCAAAAAAGAAGCATACACAACAGAAACGTTACGTGCTTCACTTAGTAAAGCATTTAAAACATTAAAAGCTGCAAAGGTAAAAGATGCAGCGATTTTACTTGATTCTTTCGTAACAGATAAGTTAGGTGCAATCGATGTTGCACATATTGCAGCGGAAGTGTATTGCCTAGGTACATATGATTTACAAACCTATAAAACAGATAAAAAAGAAAGTGTAGAGTTAGAAAACTTTGCGGTTATTACAGTAGAAGACGCAAAAGAAATCGAAGCTGCATTAACAGTAGGATATGTGCACGGACGTGCGACAAACTCAGCTCGTACACTTGTAAATATGCCGCCTAACGTATTAACAGCAACAAAACTTGCAGAGTATGCTGTTGAATTAGCTGAGACATATGACATGGATTATAAAGTACTTGAGAAAGAAGAAATGGAAGAGCTTGGTATGGGTGCATTACTTGCCGTGAATCAAGGTTCTACTGAGCCGCCAAAAATGATCGCTCTTATTTATAAAGGAAAAGAAGAGTGGACAGATGTGATCGGGCTCGTTGGAAAAGGGATTACATATGATACAGGTGGTTATTCTTTAAAACCACGCGAAGGTATGGTTGGTATGAAAGGTGATATGGGCGGTGCTGCAGCTGTTCTTGGAGCGATGGAAATTATCGGTGAACTTCGTCCTGAGCAAAACATAGTCGCTGTTATTCCATCAACTGATAACGTTGTTAGTGGTACTGCATTCAAACCAGATGATGTGATTACATCTATGAGTGGGAAAACAATTGAAGTATTAAATACAGATGCAGAAGGTCGTCTAGCATTAGCAGACGGGATTACGTATGCGAAGAAACTTGGTGCAAACTATCTTGTTGATGTTGCGACATTAACAGGTGGTGTCATCGTTGCACTTGGAAACCATACAACGGGTGCGATGACAAATGATGAAACGTTGTTTGAACAAGTGTTAGAAGCATCAATGGAAACGGATGAGCCAATTTGGCAATTACCGATTTTCGAGCGTGATAAAGAACGCGTCCGTAACAGTAAATTTGCAGATTTAAATAACTCACCAGGTCGTGAAGGTCATGCGGTAATGGCAGGAACATTCCTTGGTGAGTTTGCAGAAGAAACACCATGGGTACATTTAGATATCGCTGGAACATCTGATACAACGAGCGCACATGATTTAGGACCAGCAGGAGCAACAGGAGCAATGGTTCGTACGCTTGCGACGCTTGTTGAGCGTTTTGGAGAAGAATAAGAGAGTTGGAAAAAAGCTGTCCCAAAAGGGCGTTACGTACAGACCTTTTGGAGACGGCTTTTTTTATCTTACAGGTTCCATATATGATGAGTGAAATTCCATGCGCTCATAAACGATACAATCGCAAAGAAAATAATAATTATCCGTTGAATTGATTTAGGTACAACAAGTGGGATGATAGCATAAATTGGGAATAAAACACTTAAATATCTGAGCGTGCTATGCATCGGCAGACCGCGTGTACCAAAACTGAATATAAAAATAATCGTGATACATACAAAGAGCATTGCGCTAATACTTTCCCATTTTAAATGAGATTTCAAACGCCAAATATATCCAATTCCAAAAAAGGCGAATAATACTGCTGATATCCATAGCCCTTGTCTTATTTCTCTTATGTCTACAGTAAATGCTGCATAAAAGCCTTCAATGATTTGAATCCATGGTAAAACGGCGTAATGACCCCAGTTTTCGGCTTGTGTCGTTGAGAAAACCAACGGATCTCCGAATACACGATATAGGTAAATCATATATCCTGTTAAGCCAACTGTACAACTTAGTCCCCATAATAGAGAATTTCTTACCAATTTCCAATTTTTATTCCATATGGACATAATAAAAAGGGTAAATGGAAAAATGCCGAATAATAAAGCTGGTGCTCGGGTGGATGTTAAAATGGCGGCAAATATATAAGCGTAAAGCCATTTTTCTTTTATAGCCATGTGAAGAGAAGCAAGGGAGAAAAGAACGATCCAGACTTCTGTATAAACAGTGGCATAATAAATTGCACAAGGATTAACTGCGAAAAGCCAAATGCCTGCTTTTATTTGGGAATCATTCATGTTACAGCGCTTGAAAAATTCCTTCAGCAAATATAAGCAAATAAAAAATGCGACCTGCGTCACTGCAATGACAGTATAGGGGTTGCCAAAGACTTTGATTAGTATTGGTACAAATGGAAAAAACGCAGTAGCTTTTCTTGATTCATATCCATTTTCAGCGATTTCAATGTACCAAAGACTATCCCAATTAATAAGAGCATGCTTGAAGTGTTCTAACGTCATTCCTTCATGGAAGTTATTATAATAGGGTAATAAAATGGCCAAAATTAAAAGAAGATAATGAGCTAGAATGGGTTTTAACCACCAAATTTTTTTGTGTGGCTGTTCAGAGTATAAACGTCTTTTTTGTAATAGACTGTTGTGCATATATGTAACTCCTCAATTGACTTGGTATTTCTATCTTATCAGACATTTCTATTGTAAAATCACGTATCTTATGTTTAGAAGCGGGTACATAATTAAAAGTTTGAAAGTTCTTTTTATGTATTAAACAATATTGACCTCTAAAAGAACGAGCAAGTCGTTTTTAGAGGTCAATATTGTTTAAGTTATTTATTATATCCTACAATTTCATTTGTATCGATATCAACATATACTTCAACGTTTTTGGGTGCAGATGTATCAGATGGGAAATGAACGAGATAAACAGTCTTTCCTTCATATTCCTCATTTGATTGATGGCTATTATGCTTGTGAAATGTTGTTTTTGTCATTGTAGCATTTTCCCAATCACCAATAATATATTGCTTTTCTTGATTGGATAATTGATTCCAAACGGCCTTTTTAATACTTTTTTCGGTTTCTTGAGGTTGATTGGAAGAGTTGCTCGAGCTATTCGCATCGATACAACCTACAAGTATAAAGCATGTAAAAAATATTGTGAAAAATAGATAGAATGTGTTTTTCATGATTCCTACATCGCCTTTCTATCCTCATAATGTATATACTTCAATTAGCAGAATGAAAATTCCTGTTATATGTAAAAGAAATATAAGATTTTATAGTGAAAATGCATATAACATTCCAGCTAAGGCAAAAGATGTTTTTCCGGTTTCTTCAGATACAACAAGAATAAGGGCATCACTTACTTCGGAAAGCCCAATTGCTGCGCGATGACGTGTCCCTAATTTTTGATGCGATGCAAGTGTTTGATGTGATAGTGGAAGTATATTGGCTGCGGATATAATATGGTTATTTTTCACAAGAACAGCACCATCATGAAGAGAGTTTCCAGGATAAAAAATAGATTCTAACAATGGAACGGTTAAGTGTGCTTGTAGTTCTATCCCGGATTGGATAAATGATTCTACCGGTTGATCTCTTTCCACAATAATGAGAGCACCATGCCGTTTTTCAGATAAGTGCCTGATTGCTGTTAGTAGATGAATGTAACAGTCTGTATAGGGAGATAGATACGTTTTGACATAGTAGGATGCCGTTTTTGATTGGATATGTAGTAATAATTTTTGTATATCTTCAACTTTACATAAAATACATTCATTATTATTGTCCAGTGCAGTTTGCATATCTTGAAGTGCAAAAGAAATATCTTTAATAGTTTCTTGAATATGCTGTTTCATTGTTTTTGTCAGTGCCCATTCTTGCATTGTATTCACCCTATTTAAGAATATATTTATTACGTATAGTTTTTCGTTCCATGCAGAAAGTATGCGTAAAGGAAAAGAATGTTTACATAGATTACATAGTTTTGTATATAAGGTAAGATTTTCTAGGGATATAAAATAGTATTGAGGAAAGCGTTATTTTCGCCATATAATGAGATTATGTTTGACTGAAAGGAGAGAGGAAAATGGATTGGACAAAAGAATATGAACGCTGGAGTAGTTTTGCGAATTTAGATGCAGAGTTAAAGCAACAATTAGAAGAAATGAAGGAAGATCCGAAGAAAATCGAGGACAGTTTCTATAAAAATTTAGAGTTTGGTACAGGTGGTATGCGCGGTGAGCTTGGTGTGGGAACAAACCGTTTAAATGTATATACAGTACGTAAAGCAACAGAAGGATTAGCACAATTTATTGAAAAACAAGGTGATGGAGCAAAAGCGCGCGGTGTTGTCGTTGCGTATGATTCACGTCATAAATCACCAGAGTTTGCAATGGAAGTGGCAGCGACACTGGGTGCTCATGGCATTAAAACATATGTATTTGAAAGTTTACGCCCAACACCGGAACTTTCATTTGCAGTGCGTTATTTACATACATATAGTGGAATCGTTCTTACTGCAAGCCATAATCCACCAGAATACAATGGATATAAAGTATATGGAGAAGATGGAGGACAATTACCTCCAAAAGAAGCGGATGAATTAATTTCGTACGTAAATGCGGTAAGTGATGAGCTAGTAGTAGAGATTGCGGATATTGAGCAATTAAAGCAAAACGGTCTATTAGAAATTATCGGACAAGATGTAGATGATGCATATTTAGAACAATTAAAAACAGTGATTATTAATAAAGAATTAGTGGAAAAACATGGAGAAGAATTGAAGGTTGTCTTTACACCATTACATGGTACTTCTAATATTCCTACTCGTCGTGGTTTAGAAGCAGTAGGATTTAAAAATGTAACGGTTGTAAAAGAACAAGAACAGCCGGATCCTAACTTTTCTACTGTAAAATCACCAAACCCAGAAGAGCATGCTGCATTTGAATTAGCAATTCGTTACGGTGAAGAAACGCAGGCTGATGTTTTAATTGCAACAGATCCAGATGCAGATCGTCTTGGTGTTGCAATTCGAAATCATGCTGGTGAATATCAAGTATTAACAGGAAATCAAACAGGTGCGTTAATGCTGGAATACTTATTATCTCAAAAGAAAGAAAAAGGTATATTACCAGAGAATGGTGTTGTCTTAAAAACAATCGTTACTTCAGAATTAGGACGTACAATTGCAAAAGCTTACGGGCTTGACACAATTGATACATTAACTGGATTTAAATTTATTGGTGAAAAGATTAAGCAATACGAAGAAAGCGGAGAATATGCATTCCAATTCGGTTACGAAGAAAGTTATGGATATTTAATTCGCCCGTTCTGCCGTGATAAAGATGCTGTTCAATCGGTATTGTTTGCATGTGAAGTAGCAGCATATTATAAATCACAAGGTAAAACATTATATGATGGATTGCTTGAAGTATTTGAGAAGTATGGATATTTCCGTGAAGGACTTGTTTCTCTAACATTGAAAGGAAAAGATGGTGCGGAGCAAATTCAAAATATGATGACATCTTTCCGTGAGAATCGACCAACAGAAGTAGCAGGTTTAAAGGTTACAATTGCTGAAGATTATAAAGCGAGTGTTAGAACAAAAGTTGTGGAAGAAGCTACTGAAGAGATTCATTTACCAAAATCAAACGTATTAAAGTATTACCTTGAGGATGGTTCTTGGTTCTGCTTACGTCCGTCTGGAACAGAGCCGAAAATTAAATTTTACTTTGGAGTGCAAGGCGATTCCCTGCAACATAGTGAAGAAAAGCTTGAGAATATTAAAAGCGATATTATGAATCGCGTTCAATAATAAAAGAAGCATGGACATGGAGATGTTCATGCTTTTTTGTTATTGAGTAGATAGAAATAGGAAATTTTCATATGAATGATTCATGGGTATACAATTGAAATTGTCACATTTTAGACACAAGCAAGGAATGCGCCGATATAAGTTCAGAATGAAATTTTTAAGTATTTATGTTAAAATTTTATTTTGTATGAATAAAGTTTGGGGATGAAAGTTAGTAAAATAAGTGATGATATAACTATCATTTTTAAAAAAGAGAGTTGAGTGTATGAAAGCATCTATTAAGCATTATGTATTTTTACATGTTGCCTTTTTTTTATACTCTATCATAATGGTGTATATGAAATGGGCAGCGCAATTTTCAGTCGGTTCAATTTCTTTTCTTATGGCCTATATGGTTCTTGTTATCCTTTTGTTTGGATATGCAATTATATGGCAACAAGTCATTAAACCGTTTGAAATATCTAAAGCGTATTCACATCGGGGTGTTATTATTTTATGGGGGCTTTTATGGTCCGTAGTATTCTTTGGGGATACGATAAGATGGAATAACGTTCTCGGTGCGATCGTTATTATTATAGGGATTGTTGTGGTGGTAAAAGATGAATAAATTTGTTTTGCTTTATATTTTTGGTGTTATTTTAGCAAACTACTCCCAAATTTTACTAAAAAAAGCAACGTTAGTCACTTATGATACAAAGTGGAAAGAATATGTGAACCGATATGTAATAGTTGGATACTCTTTATTTGTAATTAATGCTGGTTTAAATGTTATTGCAATGAAAGGTGTCACATTAAAGCAAGCGCCTGTTATAGAATCGCTTAGTTACGTTATTATTTTAATATTCGGTTGGTATTTTCTTGGTGAAAAAATTACGAAAAGAAAAGTAGTAGGGAATATTATTATTATCGCGGGTATTGCAATTTTTTGCATTCAATAAACATAAGGAGATTTAAAGATGGTGATGAAAAAAAGAACCAAATGGTTAATTAGTTTTTTAGTCATATTTACAATAATGTTATTGTATGCCAGTTCTCGATCTAGCCTTTTAAGATCAGAAGGTGGCAATTTCAAAAATACAAAAGAAGGATTTCAACTGCAACAGGGAGATACGATTACACAACAGTTATCTAATAGTCATAAAGATATGAAGGCAATTTCATTACATTTGAATTCTGATGTGAAACAAGCCCATTTTACTGGGGAATTGAAGTTGATTACTAAAAATGAGACGGAAGAAATTAATGTTACATCAGATATGTTTAAAGAAGATGGAGAACTTTATATTCCTCTTCCTGAAAGAATTCAAAAAGAAGCAACAGATTTAAGGATAGTGTTAGAAAAAATTAAATTTGATGAAAATAAAGGAATATATATTACTACAGCTTTTCCTATAGAAGGTAAAATGTTAAATGTGAATGGTGAAACAAAAGACAATAAAGTATTAGTTGTTGACTATAAGTTATCTTCTGTGCCTTATTGGAAATGGGGTGTACTTTTAACTCTATCGGTACTAATTGCGACGTTATTTGTATGGGTAGGAAAACGTATTGTCGTTGAGTATACTTTAATTGCAATGATTTTTGGGAGCTTTTTTGCTGTTTATACACCTATTCATCAAACCTCTGATGAATGGGTTCATTTCTTAAAGAGTCAGGACGTTGCCCAAGGGAATTTAATTACACCAAAACATGAAGGGAATGTAGGGTACTTTGTTTCCCAAAAAATATTAGATACTTATCTTCATCCTGTTAAAAGGGATGAAAAAATCAATCCAGATGCAATTGATTATGTTAAACAATTTAGTATCAGACCAGATGCAAAAGAACAGCAAGTATTTGAGCCACAAGCTACAACTGCGGTATATACTTTTATCCCTTATATCCCACAAGCGATAGGGATTAAACTAGCTATGTTAGCTGATACAAATATTTGGACAGCAAATATATTAGGGCGTTTAGTAAATCTATTTGCATTCATTGCAATGTCTGCATATGCATTGTATAAAATGCCTGTAATGAGACGTACATTTATGTTCTTTATGTTAGCACCAATTATCATGTTCCATGCGGCAAGTTTGTCTGCTGATGCGGTATTAATGGGATCTAGCTTTATATTCATCGCATTACTAATGCGCCTATGGTTTCATAATGAAGGTCTTACAAAGGCAGAATTTATCTCAATGGCGGTATCAGGAATCATAATGACACTTTGTAAGTTTACGTATTGGCCACTGCTACTGCTTATGTTATTTGGTGGCGTAGCCAAACATGGAACGAAAAAGAAATATTGGTTATTTAATATTGGTGTAATAGGGGGAGCGGCAATACTTGTTGCGGGTTGGAACATATTTGTAATGAAATATGTTGGTGACGGATTAAATAGTGGAGATGTATCTGCGACAAGGCAAATTAGCTACATGTTGCATCACCCGCTTGAAGCATTAAAAGTATTTATTCGTTCGTTTGATCATGGATTAGATGAGTGGATTGAAATGTATAATGTCTTTGGTTTCTTATCTACACCTTTAAAAGGGATTCTATATTTATATCCGATTGTGTTTGTTATAATTGCAATCATTGATCAAAAAGAAGGAGTTCCTACTTTAGATTGGATGAAAAAATGGAGTTTAAGATTTTGCATTGCTAGTGTAATATTGCTAGTTATGTTAAGCTTGTATATGACATGGACAACTGTAGGAAGCCCGTATATTTTGGGAATACAAGGTCGTTACTTTATTCCTATTATTCCGTTTATTTTGTTGTTGGTTCAACAGCATTTTAAGTTTAAGATTGAAAAACCAGATGTCGCTATATTTGCAAGTAAAGCGGCAATATTATTTTTAACATATGCGTTTGTATTTTGGCTTGTAAAGTTGTTTTAATTTGAAAAGCAAGGAGAGGAATTCCCGTTGTTTAAAAAAAAGCTTATTATTATTCCTGCCTACAATGAATCGACAAACTTAATACACGTTGTAGAGGATATAAAAAAGAATGCTCCAGACTTTGATTATGTTATCATTAACGATTGTTCAAAAGATGATACTGAGCAAATCTGTAAAGATAATAATTTTAACTATGTAAGTTTGCCAATTAACTTAGGAATTGGTGGAGGTATGCAGACTGGATATAAATATGCCCAGCGTTATGGATATGATATCGCTGTACAATTTGATGGTGATGGTCAACATGATGCAGCATATTTAGGGGATCTTCTTCAGGCGATGGAGGAGAAGCAGGTTGATATGGTTATCGGTTCACGATTTATTAATAAAGAGGGTTTTCAATCTTCTTTCACAAGAAGATTAGGAATTCGTTTCTTTGAAAAGCTAATTAAAATTGTATCCGGAAAACAAATTACAGATGCGACTTCTGGATTTAGAATGGTGAATCAAAAGATCATTAATGAGTTTTGTGAATATTATCCGAAAGATTATCCAGAACCAGAGAGTATCGTGTCTGTATTAAGAAACAATTATCAAGTAGAAGAAGTTCCTGTGCTTATGCGAGAACGAATTGGAGGGACATCTTCAATTGTAAATTACAAAGCAATCTACTATATGATTAAAGTAACGCTTGCGATTACAATTGATAGATTGAAACCAAAGAGAAAGGAGAATGTTTCGTGACAATTCGCCTTCAAATTTTAATTATTTTAGGTGTTATAGTAGGACTAATGATCTTTACGAACTTGGTTCGTAAAGAGAAATTAGAATTGAAATATGTACTAACATGGTATGGTGTATTAATTGGTATTTTAATTATCGGGATTTTCCCTAAATCGATTGATGCTGTTTCACATGCTTTAGGGGTTGCTACGCCGATTAATGCGCTTTTCTTTTTAGGATTTATATTTGTTACATGTGTGTTATTCTTCTTAACTGTAGTTGTATCAAGGTCTTCTATTCGAGTTAAAGAATTGACACAAACTGTTGCGATTTATCAGTATGAAAATGAAAACATGAAAAAAAAGCTTGAATCAATGAACGATAAAGAACAAAAACAAAAAGTAACGATTGAATAATAAACGAATGAAAAAAGCCGTTAGTATGTATATATCAATGGCTTTTTTTTATTAATGGTTAATCATAATTGGTTACACAATGTTTGACTATCAATTACATGTATAAAGTGTCAAATGTAAAATAGAGGGCATGAAGTGACCTTGACGAATAAAGAGGCAATCATGTAGAATTTGTACGGAGTGTTTTTTACAGTTAGTGAAGAAAGTAACATGTAAAGCTTGTAATATGACACATAGATTACTAGATATATAATGTGGAAATTTGCGCGTATTTGGATAAGAACAAAATATATCCAATAAATATGATGTGGCAGGGAAAAGTAAGAAGAATAAATACTACTTGGATGAATGCGAATATAAACCAAGAACGAAAGAAAGAGGTTATAAGCATGAAAAAAGTTAGAAAAGCGATTATTCCAGCCGCTGGTCTCGGAACACGTTTTTTACCAGCAACAAAAGCAATGCCAAAGGAAATGTTACCAATTGTTGATAAACCAACAATTCAATATATCGTTGAAGAAGCTGTAGCAGCTGGTATTGAAGATATCATTATCGTTACAGGAAAAGGAAAACGTGCAATTGAAGATCACTTTGATAATGCGTTTGAATTAGAACAAAACTTATTAGAAAAGAAAAAATACGAGTTGCTTGAGAAAGTACAAGCTTCCTCTAAAATGGTAGACATTCACTATATTCGCCAAAAGGAACCAAAAGGTTTAGGACATGCAGTATGGTGTGCTCGTAAATTTATTGGTGATGAACCATTTGCTGTATTACTTGGAGATGATATTGTACAAGCAGAAAAGCCTTGCTTAAAGCAATTAATCGATGAGTATGAAAAAACACTTTCTTCTGTAATTGGCGTACAAACTGTTCCAGAAGATGAAACGCATCGCTACGGTATTATCGACCCATTAGAAAAAGAGGGACGCCGCTACCAAGTAAAGCAATTCGTTGAAAAACCAGCTCAAGGTACAGCACCTTCAAACTTAGCAATTATGGGACGTTATATATTGACACCAGAAATCTTCCGTTTCTTGGAAGAGCAACACGTAGGTGCTGGTGGCGAAATTCAATTAACAGATGCAATTCAAAGTTTAAATGAGATTCAACGTGTATTCGCATATGATTTTGAAGGCAAACGTTATGATGTTGGTGAAAAACTTGGGTTTATTCAAACAACAATTGAAATGGCCCTACAGCATGATGAGCTAAAAGAGGATTTACTAAAAATTATGCAAGAGCTTGTAACTGAACAAACAAACGCTGTAAAAAATTAGTTCATTTATAAATATGTACGGTTAGACATAGTGGATTGGAGAATGAGGTATTCTAAGACAAACTTCCAGTTTACTATGTCTAATCTGTGCTTATAAATTATTCTTTATGAGAAAGCTTGAAAAAGAAAGGAGTACCTTCTTTGAAGACCATTACAATTTTAGTGCCGGCATATAATGAAGAAGAAGTATTAGATCAATTATATAGTCGGTTAACAGGTGTATTTCAAGGAATTCCAAATTATAAATTTGAAATTTTATTTGTGAATGATGGAAGTAAAGATCGTACATTAGATATTATTAAAGAATTTAGAGAACACGATGAGCGCATTTCATATGTGGATTTATCACGAAACTTTGGGAAAGAAACAGCGATGATTGCAGGTCTTGATCATGCAATGGGTGATGCTGTAATTATTATTGATGCAGATTTACAGGATCCACCTGAGCTTATTCCTGAAATGATTAAATACTGGGAAGAAGGCTATGATGATATATACGCTAAACGACGCTCTCGTGCAGGTGAGTCATGGGCGAAAAAATGGACAGCGGGTAAATTTTATGGCTTATTAAAGAAAACGACAAGAATCCCTATTCAGGAAAATACAGGAGATTTCCGTTTATTAGATCGCCGTTGTGTAGAAGCATTAAAGAAAATCCGCGAAACACAGCGTTATACAAAAGGAATGTTTAGCTGGATTGGTTATAATAAGAAAGAAATTTTATTTGACCGTGATCCACGTGCTGCAGGCGAAACAAAGTGGAATTATTTTAAACTAATGGATCTTGCGATTGAAGGGATTACATCCTTTACAACAGCTCCACTCCGTCTTGCATCATTCATGGGATTTACTGTTTCATTCGGAGCATTTGTCTACATGCTTTGGATCATTATTAAGACGCTTATGTACGGTGAGTCGGTAAGTGGATATCCATCCATGATGACGGCGATTCTATTCATCGGCGGCGTACAATTAATTTCCATTGGTATTATTGGTGAATACTTAGGACGTATTTTTAACGAAACAAAACAGCGTCCACTATATTTTGTAGATGAATATAACGATGACAAAGTAACAAATATAGATGGCGATAAAAAGATGGCAAAATTATATAGTGTAGAAGATCGTAAAGTAAAATCCAATCACTAGGGGATTATAAGTGTGAATAATAAAACGAAGGAAATATTTAATTATTTATTTTTTGGTGGTTTAACAACACTGATTAATATTGTAACTTATTTCATTTGTGCAACTTTAGTTGGAATGGACTATAAAATAGCAACAACGATTGCGTGGATTGTAGCTGTATTGTTTGCGTATATTACAAACAAAAAATATGTCTTCAATAGTCAACAAGCTAATTTGACTCATGCGTTGAAGGAGTTCTTTTATTTTATGGGATTTCGTATCCTATCGTATTTTATAGATCTCTTTGCGATGATAGCATTTATTGAATGGTTAGGTATAAATGATTTAATTACAAAAGTTATTGCAAATATTATTGTTGTTGTCTTTAATTATTTTGCAAGTAAGTATGTTATTTTTAGAAAGAAGACCGATGTAGAAAATGGTCAAAATGCTTAAAAAACAAATGGCTTGGCTTTATGCCGGCTATTGTTTTTTATACATATATTTTTGTAATAAATTATTAACAAAGAATGTTATGGAGGAGTATAATGCAAGCACTGTTAGATTTGTTTAAGAAAAAGAAGGTTTTATATACATTTGCTTTCTTACTTCCTTTTTCTATTTATGGTGTAGTTTTCATGTTACTTGGTGTGGCGCCATTTGGATCAAAATCAATCCTTGTAACTGATTTACATACACAATATGTACAATTTTACACGTACTTATATGATGTTTTCAAAGATGGAAAAAGCATATTTTATAGTTGGGAAGGTGGAATGGGCCTTAATTTTATTGGTGTATTTGCCTATTATTTAGCAAGTCCATTTTCCATTTTAATTCTCTTTTTTGATCGTGCACATATTCCGGAAGCGATTATGTTAATGACGTTATTAAAAGTTGGACTAGCTGGTGTAACAATGACGTATTATTTAAGTCATATGATGAAGCGCCGAGAAATCACAATTACACTATTTTCAACTTTTTACGCATTAATGTCATTTGTAACTGTGTATTCATTCTGTGTAATGTGGTTAGACGGGATTTATTTACTACCTCTCATTTTGTTAGGGGTTGAAAAACTTTTAACACAGAAGAAATATGGATTATTTACGTTTAGCTTAGCACTTACATTTATTACAAACTTTTATATCTCTGTTATGGTAGGGATATTTACGTTTATCTATTTTGTAGCACGTTTTTGTGTGCTGTACGATGTTCGAAATATAAAGTTATTCATACAAAGATTTGTTTGGTTCTGTATGGGAACAGGTTTAGCAGCAGGGATGTCTGCCTTTATTACCTTACCAACATATATGGACTTAAAGAGTAACTTTGTGGAACGTGCAAAGCTACCATTTTCTACAGCATTTAATTTTGATCTTGTAGAATTCTATACACGATTCTTTAACGGAGTAGTCGATACAACAGTAAATGGTATGCCAAATGTTTACGCTGGTGTTTTAACACTATTATTGCTTCCATTATTCTTTATAACAAAGAAAATTGCTTTAAAAGAAAAGATCGTATATGGAGCAGTTTTACTATTTTTAGTTCTATCGTTTGAAATTCCATTTTTAAATATAGCTTGGCACGGTTTTGAACCACCAACGAACTTCCCATATCGTTATTCATTCACTTTCTCTTTCATGCTCATTTTGGTTGCAGTTCGAACATTTATGGTGTTTGAAGAGGAGTTAATACCGGCTTTAAAAAAGGTTGTTCTTTTTAACCTAGTTATGCTGTTATTACTTGGGAATTTAGCTCCAAGCTATATACAATCGAATAAAATTATTACAAATGTGTTCTTTATTGTTGTATATGCATTATTGTTAATTGCAAAAGTACGCTTGAAAAAAAATAAAGCAATAATCTCATTTGCTTTAGTAGCCGTGGTATCACTTGATGTTGCACTTAATACAGTCTATATGGTTAAGTTAATGGGGTATGAGTACGGTTATATTAATCGTCAAGAGTATGCTTCACCATATCCAAGATATGAAGAAACAATTCAAAAAGTCGCTGAAAAGGATAAAGGACTTTATCGCATGGAAACGACGCGAGGCGTTACATGGAATGACGCATTGCGTTTTGGGTATAAAGGTGTGACGCATTTTAACTCCGTAGCAAACGGCCATTTAAACTTATATATGCAGGAGTTAGGTTATGGTTATTTAGAGGCTCTAATTTTACAAAATGGTAAAGGCATTATTTCTACAGATGCATTGCTCGGAATGAAATATATGATTTCAGATGAACCACTTAACAAGTATGGATGGTCCGAAATTGATCGTGTAGGTAAGAACTATGTATATGAGAATAAAAATGCTCTTCCATTTGGGTACATGGTAAATAAAGAGGAATTTGATATAAAAGGAAAAGATAAGTTAAAGGTTCAAAAAATTAACTATGTAAATTCCTTTGAAGAACAAAATAAATTTATTGGCAAATTAAATGGGCAAGATATTAGCTACTATAAACCACTTGAACCAAGTTCTGTAGAATATAATAACTTGGAGGTTGTAGAAAAGGAAAAAACGAAGCAAGAATTAGCTGCTGAAAAGAAAAAAATAGCTCAGACGAAACAAAAGCCAATTGAATTGATAAAACAACAAGATGGTAAAACAGCTAGCATTAAATATGTATTTGATGTCAAAGGTAAACAACAGTTGTATACGAAATTACGTGTAGAGCCAACTGATGTTACAAAAGTATATGTAAATGGAAAATCTCTTGGTAAGAAATTTACAGAGTATCCGCGTTATTATTGGAATAACGGTATCCTTGATTTGGGATATTTTGAAAATGAAAAAGTAGAAGTTGAAGTAAAAGTAAACCATCAGTCTATTGAGCTAGAACAACAATTATTCTATGGGCTTGATGTAGATGCATTGGATCAGCGAGTGAATGAATTAAAACAGCAGCCATTTGACGTAACAAACTACACAAGTCGTACTGTATCTGGAAAAATTGATGTGAAAGAAGATGATTATTTATTCTTATCGATTCCATACGATAAGGGCTGGAAGGCGACTGTAGATGGAAAAGAGACGAAGTTACTGAAATTAAATGATGCGTTCCTTGGATTAGATTTAGAAAAAGGAACACATACAGTTGAATTAAAATATACTTCTCCAGGGTTTGTAATAGGAGCAATCGTTTCTTCTATTAGTTTAATTGTTACATTGTTACTTGGTTTCGTGTTATCAAGAAAACAGAAAAAATTATAATATAAAAAGAAAGAGGACTACTGAAATATCAGTAGTCCTCTTTCTTTTTCAATATACATCCAGCTGTGAGAAAGAAATATATCATAAAGATTCCATTCTCTAAGATATTATAAAAAGCACTTCCGACGATAGCGCCGACGCATAAATATAAGAGGAGGGGACCAAATGGTGCTTCTTTTCTATATTCCCAAAACAGCCTTAAAAAACCAAATGCAAATATAGCGCATAGGATGACTCCAATGAGGCCCGTTTCAGCAAGGATCTGAATGTACTGGTTATCCGAATAAAAATTCCATGTAATATTGTACTGCTTATAAATTGGTGAAGAATGTGTTTGAGTAGCTGCATCACCAAATGTACCGAAACCATATCCTGTAATCGGTTTGTCCTTGAAAATTTCTACTGCTTTTTTCACATAATAGATTCGTCCATCTTGCTTACTTAGTTCAACAGTTTCTTCGGATAAAGCTTCTGAAAAACGTTTAGCTCCGAGAGCATCTCCTTCTAAATAATTCGTCACAGAAGAGATACCTGCAGCACACAAGGATGATATTAGCAGTACGGAAAGTAGTGATTTCCAATACGGTATACGTCTATAAACGATGATATAAAGAACTACAAATATCATCACTGTTAAAAAAGCGCCACGTGAATATGTTAATAATAACGTCGTTGCGATAAGCGTGAGTCCTATATAGACGATATATTTCATTTTGGTTGAAGCATCTCGCAATAAATAGAGTGATATGAGAAATGCTAATATTAAATAAAGTGCTAATTCATTTGGACCGCCGGCCATCCCGTATATACGTATTTTATTTGTAGGGGCTAATACGAGTTCTTTCCATGCCTCTGGAAGCAACATACTTCGTAGAGAGAGTTTTTCAATTAAACCTTGTATTGAAATGATAATGGAAGCGATGAAAGTTATTTTTGCAAAAAATAACAAATCATCATGATGGAAAGAAAGCCGCGATACAATATAGAATACAAAGTAAAATAGTAACAGGGTATGTAGCTGCATTACAATCGCTGTAAGGGAAACGCCATTTACTATTCCTAAAATAGATCCGAATAAACAAAATACAAAATATGCAATTTCAAAGTAATGAAATGAAAATAGCTTTGAAATATTATGTCGGTATTGTAAAAACAATTTACATAACAAAGAGAGAATAATGAGAGAACCGATCAATTTGAATCCAGCGTTATAGGCTGTAAGAAAAGGACGCATCGGAATGAATAATAGTAAATAAGCAATACCGAGCTTTTCATCTCGGAAAGCAGAGACTGCTAATAAAGCTGAAATGAATAGCCCGGTATAAGGTGATGGGAATAACAACCCTAATGTAACAAAGAAAATGCTGAGCAGTATATAATGAAATCGAGTAAGGTGTATCATATATAGTCTCCTTTAACATGATGATGGTATGCGATAAATATTGTTTACTTCTGTTAGCATTTTAGAGAAAGTGAAGTTTTGTAAATAATATTCGCGTCCGCATTCTGCCAAGGAATGGTATAGCTTTTCATCTTGTAATAATCTTGCTAGTGCAGTTGCTAATTGTTCTTCATCTCCATATGGTATAGAGATACCCGATTGATTTGGAACAATAACTTCAGGTAACCCACCAATATTTGTCGCAATCACGGGTTTTTTCATGGCAATTGCCTCAATTGCAACGTAGGATAATCCTTCATTTTTTGACGGAATCACGATTATATCATGTGCTTCGTATTCTTTTATAATGTTATCTTGAAAACCTAATAAAGAAACGGAATCATCTAATTGTAACGTCGTGATTAAGTTTTCTAATTGACTTTTTAGTGGCCCGTCTCCAATAATATTACATTGCCATTGTAAAGACGGATATTGTGTTTTTAACTTGTGTAAGCTTCTTATAAAAAAAGGTTGCCCCTTTTCCTCGCTTAACCTTCCAATTACAGCGATTTTCATCGGTTTATGAAGAGCGGGTAATGCATTTGAATAAGGGTCTTCTAAACCATTGTAAATCATTTTTAATTTATCCTTTTGAACCCCTTTTTCAAGAAGCTGTTGTTTCATAAACTGTGAAATACAAATAATCGTGTCATTGTAACGAGTAAAAAAAGCATTGCACCATCTTAAAGGACGTGCCATTGGAACATCCACATGATATGTCCAGATGACACGTATGGATGCTCCTAATAGTTTTGCTAAAATTGCAATATAGTTCTCACGTAAAAATTGTGCGTGAACTATATCTACTTGTTCTTTTGCGATTATTTTTTTAAGTTTTCTTGCAGCTTGTATATCAAAAGGATGGTGCATTTCTATACGATATATGGGTATGTTTAATTTCTCAAACTTATGTAAGAAAGGGCCAGGAGTAGAATATACAAGAACACAACGTTTTGGATCAATAGATTGAATTAAATCGAGGACATATTTTTCCGACCCACCATCCCCGACATAATTCAAAAGGTACATAATTTTATTCATTTATATCCTTCCTTTTACCTAAAAATAGCGATAGCAATTGTTGTAGCTCCTTTACTCTTAACATGTAAGTAATAAGTAAGTAAATGATAGCACCGACTGTTATTGCTAATAAGATAAGTAATTTTGTATCATGTGAGAAATGAAGCAGTAGTTTGGAAGCATACAAACTTACAAAAGATGCAACGGTACATTTCAATAAAAAGCGAGTGTAGTGCAAATTTATCTGTTCTTTCTCTTTCATATACTTTTGCAACATCCATAATAACAGAAATACTGTACTTACTGATGCAATAGAGGTTGAAAGTGCAGCACCTGCTAAACCAATATAATGAACGAGTACGATACATAATATAACATTTACAACCATAGAAACGATAGATACGTACATAATATAACGATTCAGTTTTAGTGAAAACAATAAGCGATCAAGTAAATCTTTTAAAGGTTGCATAAGAGCAGCGACTGCATAAAATTGTAGTGCGGTTGCTGTTAGCTCAATAGAATCCTTTCCGAATGCACCATAGTTATAAATCACTTTTACAATTTCTTCAGTAAAGAATGTAAAATAAACACAGACTGGGATAAATAAAAATAACAGTACTTTAATATTCGTTTCAATGAGCTGAATGAATGGTTTCCAATTCTCCTGGTTTACATATTCAACGAATTTTGGGTACATGACAGTTAAGACAGGAGCAGCAATTAATCCAAGTGGAATAAAATATAACTTTTGAGAATAATTAAGAGCTGCAATAGACCCTTCTTCCAGTCCGGAAACTAACGTTCGATCTACGAGTAAATTAATTTGAATAGACACACTTGTAATAAATGCAGGGATACTTAAGGCCATCATCCTTTTTAAAGAAGGATCTTTCCAATCAATTAAAAATTTATAATGGTATCCTTCGCGTCTAGAAGCAATGTAGACAAGTATAGTTTGTACAATATTTCCAAGTATAACACCTAATGCAAGTGCATAAATTCCAATCCATTGTACGAGCAAAACAAAGATAAGTAGTGTAATCCCATTTAACACAATCCATTGTATACTTGTAATTCGAAATTTATGTAAACTGTTTAAATAAGCATTGAAGATATCAATAAAAAATGTACAAAATACAGTTGGAAAAATAATTTGCAGCAAATAGGCTGACAATACTGCTGTTTGCTCGGGTAAACCATGTGCAAACATTTTAATAAAAAAATGTGGTTGCAGTTCAATGAGCAAAAGCGGAATAAAGAAAATGAGTAAA
This sequence comes from Bacillus cereus, assembly GCF_002584535.1. Lineage (GTDB taxonomy): Bacteria > Bacillota > Bacilli > Bacillales > Bacillaceae_G > Bacillus_A > Bacillus_A arachidis. The sequence goes on along the minus strand of NZ_NUOT01000052.1, from coordinate 21,225 downwards.
ATAATATTTAAAAAGTTATTCATAAATCGATATGCTTTAAGAGGATCTTTGCCTTTTAGTTCCATGAAAATAGGAATGAATGAGAAGGCAAAAGCGCCTGTGATACCAGTGAATACAATTGTTGGTATATTTAAAGCAACCACATATGCATCTACAGCATAGTTTGTACCGAAATAAGCTCCAAGTGTAACTTCTTTTGCAAATCCAAGTAGTTTGCCTAAAGCTGTCCCAAGTGTGAAAAATAATGTTACGATGAGAAATCTTTTTGCCTTGTCTTGCGAGGCTGTTCCTACCATTTATAATCAATTCCTTATGCAATTTTAATTCTTTTCAAGCATAATTTATTTATATGTAAAAATCAAATTTATATCAGTGCAATCAAGGATGTTTCTAAAAGAAAAGGATATCATCGATTTTGATGATATCCTTTTTGTGTCTTATTTTCTAAATTTATGATTTACTTCAAATGGTTTAAGGATCAACGTATTCTATTTTGGAGAGAAACTAGAATTGCGTTGATATACAGAGTTATGAACCGCATAGTATATACGAGGTGCAATGATAGCACCGATAATTGTAAAGATGATATCTTTAACAGCAAACCACATCATAATCGTCCAAGCCGCTTTGTAACTCATATTTCCGCCCATCCAGAAGTTTACAGCCGCATACATATAAGTTGTACCAATGATATAAGTTAAGATAATTCCAGTGGCAGATGCGATTGCAAATGTCCCAAGTTGTGGTTTTTCTCTTTGTTCTACTAGTTTTCCTGTTACATAAGCAACAATAATGAATGCGATAATAAAACCACCGGTAGGATCTAACAGTGCGCCAAATCCAGCTTGGAATTTAGCGAAAATTGGTGCTCCTGCAACCCCAATAAGCATATAAACAGTCATAGATAAGGCCCCAAGTCTGCTTCCGAGAAGAAGACCCGCTAAAATTGCGAAGAATGGTTGCATCGAAAGGGGAACACCAGCCACTTGTAAAAAGGGTGCCCATGATACGATATTCGCACCAATTGCCATAAGCGCAACAAACATAGCTGCTAGTGATAAATCCGAAACGCGTAATTGCTTCATAATGTTAACCTCCTGTTGATGTTCAGTTAACATTATCGTAGCTAATTCGTTTATCTATTGTCAATCAAAATGTTTTGATAAGTAGGATTCAATGAATCCCTTAGTAATGTGTATGGAATACGAAATTGCGGGATTCCACTTGAATAAGGTGCGATTTCATATAAAGAGAAATAAATGACAAGGTTATCTGGTTCTAAAAAGTAGTTGAATTTCTTTGTACTCATCACTTTGTCAGCAGCATCTGGAAAATAAATACTTTCATTTTGTTTAATTTGTCTAATGATTTCTGTACGAATAATATCTTTATAGTTACTGTCTTTTTGAAATAAATCAGCTAGACTGAGTATCTTCTTTTCTTTTAAATCAAACGTATTTGCTTTCCACGTATATAAACCATGTGCACCGCCTGTATATTGGTAATAGTTTATGTATAAGCTTAATAAAGGAGAATTTTGCAATGTCACTTTATAATCGACATTTACAACATATGGATGAAAAGGTGCATTGGATTCCTGAGCCTCTTTATAATATTTTTTTGCTTCTTTTGCTAATGTTGTTTTAAAGCGATCTGTTGTTGTTTTGTAGTATGTATTCAATTTGTTCTGAAATTTTTCATCGTAAAAGTTACTAAAATAAGGTCTGCTAATTTGATACTCTAAATAAGGCTTCTTACCTTTTTGCGTGACAGTCTTTATATCGATTGTCAAGTTAGAAGGGTGGGCTGCTTTCGTACAATTTGGTACAATAATGAGCAAGGAGACTAAGAGTAATAGAATACAGAATTTGTTTTTCATGTAGATGGAACCTCCTTAGATAAATACTATGGATAGTTTGAAAATAAATAGAGGAAATTATACATTTTTAAACAAGGAAAAGGGAGAAATAGTATGCCGAAAACATTAATGGATGCACTTGGGATTGAGCTGTTAGAAATGACAGAAGAGAAAGTGGTAGCAACTATGCCAGTAGATGGACGCACACATCAACCGTTGGGATTTTTGCACGGTGGTGCATCAGTTGCATTAGCAGAAACTGTAGCGAGCGTAGGAGCGTATAATTTAATTGATCAAGAAAAGTGTATTTGTTTTGGACTTGAAATTAATGCGAATCATATTCGCTCGAAACGCGATGGAATCGTAACAGCAATCGGTACGCCGATCCATAAAGGAGAAACAACAATGGTTTGGGATGTACGAATTATTGATGAAAATGATGACCTGCTTTGTATTTCAAGATGTACAGTTGCTATTAAAGAAAAAAGATAGCGAATAGACGAATTGATCGTCATACAATTAGAAGCGTCCCCTATTAAAAGAGAACGCTTCTAAATTAAAATGAGGGGAACTTCTTTAGGGTGGTGTATGAAGTAAGAAGGATGTCCTTCCTGCTTCATACATCACTATGGGATGGTTCCTTTTTATTTTCTGATTTTGGGAATTAAGTCTCCTTCTAGGAATAAGTCAGACACGTGTAGCCTAAAATTAGCCTGATCAAAATTTTCCTTGGACAACCCATTTTCTTGTTCTCCATTTTTAAAGTTCCAAACATTCTTTGGAGTAAAGGAGCCAGTTGTATTTAAGAAAATATAATCTCCTTTGGCAAAGGAACCATCTCGAAATGGAACGTAGTGATTGTCAGTATTTTGGTCAAATAAAGGCTTGCCTAAAAAATAGCGATCATTTTGTGATATACCCAATAAGTATAATAATGTTGGTGAAATATCTAAGTGACCACTGGCTTGTTCATCAACTAGACCTTGTTGTTCTGTTAGTGCGCTACTATGGATGAGGAAAGGTACTTTATCAAATTGACGATCAAATTGTTGGTTTAATCCAATTTTATTTAATTCTTCTAGTGGCAATCCAGCGTCATGATCACCATAAATTACGAATATAGAAGAATCATAGATTCCTTTCGCTTTTAGTCCTTCAATAAAAACCCCAAGTGCTTTATCTAAATAATGAACAGAGTGAAGATAATTCCCCATTAAGGAACCTTCTAAATCTCCAAGTTCTAATTCACGATGGTGCGGCGGTAAGTCATATGGATGATGATTTGATAGCGTAATTAACATGCTTAAAAATGGTTGTTCTAATGTTGGTAACGCATCTTTCATCTGGTTTAGGAAATCTACATCTGATATTCCCCATCCAATATTCTCAGCAGGCTTAAAGTCTTTAGAAAACATAGATTGTTCGAACCCTAAGCTACGATGCATGAACGATCTGTTCCAAAAATTACCGTCATAACCGTGCGCTGAAAGTGTTGAATATCCATGCTCACTTAAAATAAAAGGTAAACCTTCAAATGTATTATCTGCGAAGTTAAAATAAATACTTCCATTAAAGCGAGATGGATGCATAGAGACTAAAGTTGTAAATTCCCCATCAGAGGTTCTTCCCTGATCTGTTTGATCAAAGAAATTTGGATAGTATATGCTTTCTTTTTTCAAACGATTTAAGTTTGGAGTAATCTCCTGCCCTGCAATACTTAAATCGACAACGAAGTTTTGGAGAGATTCAGCTTGAAATAGAATGACGTTTTGTCCTTTTGCTTTTCCGAAATGCTCTCCCTGTATAACCTGCCCATTCTCAGTATGGAACCATTGTTTTAACTCATTTATTTTTTTGTCCGAAATATCCTCTTTTAAGACCATGTTATTAACGTACTTATAAATATCAAATATATGATAGTTTATAATTCCTAGATGGTCTGCCACCCACATATTTGAAAAACGTGCATCTGCAATTCCAGCCGTCACAACATATTTATACTTTTCGCGGAGTGGAATGCAAAAGAGAAGTACAATCATTAAAAACACAACAAGGTGACGGACAAATTGTTTCGAACGGGAGAACCAGTTATATTTGTTCATAATGATATAGACAACAATTAATACAGGTATGTCAGCGAAATAGATAATATCTTTCCATTCAAATAATGTCCAAATACTATCTGTTAAACTAGATACTTGTCCAAATTGCTTAATAAGGCTGATGGAAAGTAAATCTTGGAAGTATCGATAATAGATCACATTTGCAAGTAATAGGACGCTAAGCGCAATATCTATTAAAAACAAGCTAAATATCCTCCATTTATTGGAGAAAAGATGTATGATTGGCAGTACAAGTAATATTTCGAAAAACGTTAAGCGTACGACAATATCTTGTGGTTCATTGGATAGAGAGGTAAAAAAGAGAACGAGTTTCCAAAATGAAAAAACCGTAAAAATAATAAAATCTAATTTTGTTAAGGCAAATCTTTTAAAAAACGATAATAAATTAGACATAAAAAGACCCCTTTTTCTATGCGTCTAAGTTGTAGGAAAGACCTTCTGTAAAAGCCCCTTTATTTATCCTGTATTAACATACAGCAACACTCCTACCATTGATAGAAGTGTTATTTTATTGCTATATGGCATAGTAAACACTTTAAAAAATAAGAAACTGAATAGGAAAAATCCAATCCAGTTTCTTATTTAACAGTGTCAGTATTAAAACTGAATTTTCTTCTCTAAGAAGCTTTTCAATTCGCTAATTGGCATACGAACTTGCTCCATTGTGTCACGGTCACGTACTGTAACAGCTTTGTCTTCAACAGAGTCGAAGTCATATGTGATACAGAATGGTGTACCGATTTCGTCTTGGCGACGGTAACGTTTACCGATAGAACCAGTTTCATCAAAGTCTACCACGAAGTCTTTTGCTAGTTCTGCGAACACTTCTCCAGCGCCTTCAGATAGCTTTTTAGATAGCGGTAAGATCGCTGCTTTGTATGGTGCTAAAGCAGGGTGGAAACGAAGAACTGTACGAGAGTCGTTTTCTAGTTGCTCTTCTTCGTATGCATCACATAAGAATGCTAATGTTACGCGGTCTGCGCCAAGAGATGGCTCGATGCAGTATGGTACGTAACGTTCATTCGTTTGTGGATCGATATAGTTAAAGTCTTCGTTAGAGTGTTCCATGTGACGCTTTAAGTCGAAGTCTGTACGAGATGCAACGCCCCAAAGTTCGCCCCAACCGAATGGGAATTTGAATTCAATATCAGTTGTTGCATTACTGTAGTGAGATAATTCTTCTTCACCGTGGTCACGAAGACGCATGCTTTCTTCGTTCATACCAAGTGATAGTAACCAGTTTTTACAAGTGTTACGCCAGAATGTGAACCATTCTAGTTCTTCACCTGGTTTACAGAAGAATTCAAGTTCCATTTGTTCGAATTCACGCGTACGGAATGTGAAGTTACCAGGCGTGATTTCGTTACGGAAACTTTTACCGATTTGACCAATACCAAATGGAAGTTTTTTACGCATAGAGCGTTGTACGTTTTTGAAGTTTACGAAAATACCTTGTGCTGTTTCAGGACGAAGGAAGATTTCGTTTGTACTAGATTCAGTAACGCCTTGGAATGTTTTAAACATTAAGTTAAACTGACGGATTTCTGTGAAGTCTTGATTGCCGCAATCTGGGCATTTTACTTCATGTTCTTTCATTAAGTCAGTCATTTGATCGAAAGTAAGACCATCAACGATCATTTCGATACCTTTTGCATCTAGAGCATCTTCAATTAATTTATCAGCACGGTGACGCGCTTTACATTTTTTACAGTCGATCATTGGATCGTTAAAGTTACCAACATGACCAGAAGCTATCCAAGTTTTTGGGTTCATTAAAATTGCTGCATCTAAGCCAACGTTGTATGGAGATTCTTGAATGAACTTTTTCCACCAAGCTTTTTTCACATTATTTTTTAATTCGATACCAAGTGGACCGTAATCCCAAGTATTTGCAAGGCCACCATAAATTTCAGAACCAGGGAAAACAAAACCGCGATGTTTCGCTAAGTTTACAACTTGTTCCATTGAATACATAATAAAATCCTCCTTTTAAAAGTTAACGTATTGGCGATGACAGGGTGTACTTGTTGGATAGCAATTTCGTGAGCAAGCCGCTTGCGCTTTTAAATACAAAAAAGCTCGTCTCTAGGCATTTTTGCCTAGGGACGAGCTTGTATATACCCGCGGTTCCACCCTAGTTGATGTGCGTATAAACGCACAACCACTTTATCACGTATTGCTCAAGACTGCCGTTTCCTCGCTTTTTCAGGCTTTCACTATCCCTGAATCGCTTTTTGTGCAAGTACTTATAAGTCCGTCATCGCTACTATATTTAATAATAATGACCATATTCTATCATGTTCCTTTTTAAATCACAATAGAGGAAGAAGCCTTTCTTTTTAGATGGACGAGAGTATCCGTCGATGGATAGAGGCGGAAAGTGCTTTTTTCGCCTCATGCCAAGTGAAAACAAAGGGAGGAAATGAGAGCATCACTTCTTTTGTTTTCATGGCAGGGACTTAAATCGATATATATGATAGAGTTTCGCCTGTTTTATTATTCTTTATTCGGAAACGATGCTCATAGTAGAGCGAATATGTTTAATTGCTTCACGTTTGCTTAAAGGAGCAAGTTCATTGTTTTGAACGTATTCCCATACAGCATTTGGGCTTGTTTTCGCATATTCACGAAGTACCCAGCCAATTGCCTTTTGGATAAAAAATTCTTTTGAAGATTTGAGTTGTCCAATGATTGAGAAGAGAAGTTTTTCATCCATTTGCTCTTTATATTTCAGCTGAAATAAGATTGCAGAGCGTTGTAACCATATATTTTCTGAAGCAATCCATCTTGGAATATAGGTAGGAATGACTTCTGGATGTTTCAAGAAAATGCTTCCTAGGAATGTTGGGACAATGCCATCAACGGAATCCCACCATGACTTCGTTGTAATAAGCTCCTCTAAGAATGGAATATGAGTTTCATCGAGATGCCTTTTGTATTTTTGTAATAGATCGAGTGCGGCAGCTTGAAATTCGCGTTCGGGCAAAGTCCAAAGTTCACGGATGACGAGTTGAAATTCCTCGTTGTTTGGGAGCTTATGTACTTGTATAACTTCACGTAATAGCTTTCTTCTTTCCGGTGTTTGAATACCGAAAAACGAGAAGTGGTTTTTCATATAACGAGCCATTGGTTCTGCTTTTTCCGGATTTTGATGTGCAATAAATTGTTGCTGTAATGCTTCTACAAATGGGCGCATAAAACTGTTCTCCTTTCAGGTTTCTCTTTCATATTATATAAAGAAGTGATACGAAAGTGATATAAGAAATATGGTAAGAATGGAAAGGAGGGAGAGCAGTGGAGGATCAAAGTATATTAGCAGGTTTTTTTGCTCTTAGTTTTACTTTCATTTTGATTATTGTAATTTGGGGTATCATTGCATATGTATTAACGGCATTTTCACTTTATACAATGGCAAGAAATGATGGCGCTGAGGATGGGGTTCTTGCTTTTATTCCATTTTTAAATAGTAAAGTTTGGGGAGACTTGGCAAAGGAGAAATTACCTAGCTTTTTGAAAGAAGAGGCAGGATGGAAAATATTCGGAATATATGTTTTGTGTTTTATTTTGAACTTTGTTCCGATTTTAAATGTGCTAGCAACAGGGGTATCGCTTGTTCTGTCGATTTATTTGATATATGCCATTTTAGAGCGATATGGAACGAACGCAGTTTTATTTACAATTATTCATGTAATAACATGTTCTATTTTTCTTCCGATTCACTTGTTTTTGATTCGAAATGAGCCGACGAAATATTAGGGTTTACTGGGGATAATCGTGTTGAGTATTGTTGGAAGATCGATATATGGGAAGAAAGAATTGGTATATTATAAAAATGAAAGGCTATCGCTGCGTGCGATAGCCTTTTATCTTTAAACGAGCTACTGTCGCTTTTTAATGAAGCCAGCTCCAGTGGCAAGAATGTTCGGTGGCTTCGTTTCTTCCACCGAGGCAAAGAGCGCCTCTATGTCAGAAGCTCCATCCCCCTCACATTCTGAACGAGCCACTGTCGCTTTTTATGACTACATTAAGTAACGCAGATAAATGTAGATGTGAGAAATGATAAGTGACACGATCATAATTGGAAAACCGAATTTTAGGAACTCCATGTAGCTAAATCGGTGTCCTTCACGGCTTGCGATTCCTGCTACGATTACGTTAGCAGAAGCACCGATTAATGTACCGTTTCCGCCTAGACAAGCTCCGAGTGCCAATGACCACCATAGTACATCGATTTGCACATCGGAAGGTGATAGGCCAAGACCGACTGCCATATCGTTAATGAGTGGAATCATTGTTGCAACGAACGGAATGTTATCAATTGTTGCGGATGCAATACCGGATACCCATAAAATAAGGATAGATGCGTAGGAGATATCGCCACCTGTTAAACCAATTACTTTTTGTGCTAATGTTTTGATGAGTCCAATATCAATAAGTCCACCAACGAGTACGAATAGACCAGCAAAGAAGAAAATTGTAACCCACTCTACGTGAGCGAATATGTCTTCAATTTCATGCTCTTTTACACCGATTAGCATAAGTACAGTAGCACCCGTTAATGCAATTACTGCTGCATCAATGTGGAAAATAGAATGAGTCATGAACCCTAGAATTGTAAGACCAAGTACTGTCAAAGATTTTTTCATTAACACAGCATCTTTAATGTATTTCTTTTCATCTAAACTCATTAATTTTTTTATTTGTACAGGATCAGCAATTAGCTGCTTGCGATACATAAAGTAAATCATTGTAGCGGTAACAGCAATAATGATAATTACGATTGGAGCTAAGTTAAATAAGAAAGCATTAAAATCTAGATGTTTATTGGCAGAACCAATCATAATGTTTGGTGGATCACCAATTAATGTCGCGGTCCCTCCAATATTTGAAAAAATAATTTCGGAAAGTAAATATGGGACAGGATTTACTTGTAAAATACGCGTAATAGATAAAGTAACTGGAACAACAAGAAGTACAGTTGTTACGTTATCTAGAAATGCGGAGCCAAGCGCGGTAAGCAAAGAAAGAGAAATTAAGATTTTAATTGGATTTCCTTGTGCTTGTTTAGCGGCTTTAATTGCGACATATTGGAATACACCTGATTTACTCGTAATGTTTACTAAAATCATCATGCCGATCAGTAGTGTGATAGTTCCCCACTCAATATGTTTTGTAAAAGCAGTGTGCAGGTCAACGACTCCAAAGATCACCATAAGTGCAGCACCGAGAAGTGCGATAACAGCACGGTTAAGTTTTTCTGAAATAATAATGGCATATGTAATTAGAAAGACTGCGATTGCAAAGTAATATTGCCAGTTTGCAATTTCTTGCGTTGTTTCGTGCAAAAATTCCATCTCCTTTCGGGTAACTTTTCTTAGTGTGTCATAAATGTATGGAACAAACACACTTAAAGCCATTATAAAGTAGAAAAATGTCGGATGTAAATGGAAGGGTTTGCTTTGTCCTATTTTCTGTTTCGGTTAATTTTTCTTGTTTTTGAAAATATTTGCGGTTATTTGACATATACATAAGATACATCCAAATCTGAATGTATCTTATGTAATAGCATTCGAGCCTGTTCGTGTAGGAGGATAAAGTAGATAGAATGATAAGGAAGGGATTGTATGGGTGAACAACAATTTTTGTTTTTAGATTTTGAGTTCACAATGCCACAAAATAGGAAAAAACCAAAGGGTTTTTTTCCAGAGATTATTGAGGTAGGACTCGTATCGGTTGTTGATTGTATAGTGGAAAATACGTATTCATCTTATGTAAGACCAGAAGCTTTTCCAAGTTTAACAGATCGGTGTAAAAAATTTTTAGGAATTAATCAAGAAGCAGTAGACAGAGGGATTTCCTTTTTGGAACTTGTCGAGAAGCTTGTGCAATATGAAAAACGCTGTCAAACAACAATTGTAACGTGGGGCAATATGGATATGAAAGTACTGAAGCATAATTGTGAGGCTGTAGGTGTTGAGTTTCCTTTTTCAGGGCAGTGCAGAGACTTATCGCTCGAGTATAAACGTTTCTTTGGAGAGCGGAATCAAACTGGACTATGGAAAGCGATTGAAGCGTATGGGAAAGTAGGAACAGGGAAGCATCACTGTGCACTTGATGATGCGATGACGACCTATAATATTTTTAAGCTGGTTGAAAAGGACAAAGAATATTTAGTAAAACCATCTCCGCCGACTTTAGGTGAGCTTATTGATTTTTCAAAGGTGTTAAAGAAAGTGAGTACACAATAGCGACCAAATTACAAACTGTGTAATTTGGTCGCTTTGTTTTTTATAGCTTGTAATCTTGTTTTAATTGCTTTAGTACCTGCAAACTACGCTTTGCAAAAGGAGAGTCGTCTTCTTGAAATGCATTCACTTGTGAGTCTAATGCTATTTTCAGAGATTCTTTATAATCCGGGATATTCCCTTCATATTTTTTTACCATTGGTTGCGGAATATTTGTTTGTTCGCGAAAAGCTAAAGCACGTCTTTCATGGAAAAATGGTACATCAGCTTGCTTTACATTATGTAAATCACCTTGCGTAGGATGTTTTAAAACAGCTAATACTCTCACAACGTAGCTTCCAGGACGGCTGTTTGTAATTTCACCGATATATTTTCCTGTTTTATAGATGCCAGTAACGATATCACCAATTTGGAATGTTTCGCTCATATTTTTCACCTCAATTTTATAGTAAGGAAAGAGTGGGATGGAGTCAAAGAAATCATCTGCCAGAGAATGATTTTGAGAAGTTAGGTGCGCGTGTGATTAGAGAGATGTTATAATTTGAAAAGATGTAACAGAAAATTCTGATGAATCAAAAGGATGAAAGTGTACATCGTTTGCTTCGATGAATTCACAGATATAGATGTATTTTTGCTCAGGGATTTACTGAATAGAGTAAGAGTGTAGAAAAAACAAAGGAGTGTGATCTTTATGATGCCTTTATATTTTCCAGAAGATAAAACAGAATATATTATTCCAGGGATTGTTTGTGTTTTATTTATAGTCGGTGCAATTGCAACTTGGCGTATGTTTATTCGTGTATCGAAGAGAGAGGCAGAACGTTTGCAGAAAGTAGAACAAAAGTTGTTAGCGGAAAAGAAACACTAATTCGCTTTTGTATGTTTCCCTCTATGCTCGGACAATCTAAGGGCAGAATGTATTTTGGAGGGAATTGTGATGAAAAAGCAGCTTTTATTTGGGTTTTGTTTGCTGTTTCTTATGGCAGGTTGTGATAAAGGGAAACCGAAAGAAATAGATGTAAAGTTATATAATGCTTCTGGTGATAAAGTTGGAACCGCAAAGGTGGTTCAAAAAACAAATGGCGTGAAAATATCCATTAAGGCAGAGGGATTTACGCCAGGAGCACATGGATTACATATTCATGACATTGGGGAATGTAAAGCACCTCTTTTTATATCAGCGGGTGATCATTTTAATCTAGATAAGAAAAAGAAACATGGACTTATGAATCCAAAGGGAGCAGAGAATGGCGATTTGCCGAATGTAATTGCTGATGATAAAGGTGCGATTAAGGCGGATATTGAAGCACCTAATATATCGCTTGAAGAAGGGAAAACGACACTTCATCGAAAAGATGGGGCAACGATTATTATTACTGAAAACGCTGATGATGGTATGACGCAACCTGCTGGAAATTCAGGGAACCGAATTGCTTGTGGGGTTATTGTAGAAAAAGCATCAGCCGCTAAGAAAAAGTAGAAGCTACCTTTTGAAAGGATAGCTTCTTTCAGTTAACTATGAAAATGTATACTGGAGTCTGTGCAGTATCTCTTCAAGTTGTCTTCTTGGACAACCGATGTTAATACGAATATATTGCTCTCCGCCGGTTCCGTATTTTTCACCTGGTTCAACGATGATCTTCCCTTTTTCTTCAAGTTGTTTTGTTCTTTCTTTTTCAGACAAATCAAGGCGAGAACAGTCAACCCATAGTAAAAAAGTACCTTCTGATTGAATGACAGAAAGTATAGGAATATGCTGCTTGATAAATTCACGAGCGAACCGGGCATTTTCTTCTATATATAAACGGATGTCTGCTAACCATTCGTTACATTCTGTATAGGCACTTTGCATTGCTACATAAGCCAATGTATTTAACCCATGAAAACCTTGACGGTGTTGTACAGATGTAAAGGCATCGCGAAGTTTTTTATTAGGAATAATAATAATAGATGCCTGCAGTCCTGCAATGTTGAACGTTTTGCTTGGTGCCATGCAAGTGATTGTGCGTGCCGCTAATGATTCAGATAAGGAAGCAAATGGTGTATGGGTATGATTTGAGAAAATAATGTCTGCATGGATTTCATCCGTGACAACGATTACATTATATTGTTCACATAATGCTCCAAGTTTTGTAAGTTCTTCCTTTGTCCAAACGCGACCGACAGGGTTGTGTGGACTACAAAGGAGCATAAGTTTCACACCCTGTTTGAATTGTGATTCCAAATGTTCAAAATCCATTGTGTATACGCCGTCCTGCAAGAGTAATGGATTTTCGCATACAAGACGGTTATTTTTTGTGACCATATCAAAGAATGGAGGATAAATCGGTGGTTGCACCAGTACGGCATCATTTTCAGTTGTGAAAGCTTGTACACTAGTGCTGAGAGCAGGGACGATTCCTGAACTAAATACAATCCATTCTTTTTTTATATCCCAATTGTATTGACTTTTTGTCCACTGACAAATCGTATCTGTGATTTCTTCTGGTGGCATTGTATAACCGAAAATAGGATGTTCAAGGCGTTTTTTCATTGCAGATTGAATTGGCTTTGGAATAGGAAAATCCATATCTGCAATCCATGCATGTAGCAGTTCTTCATTCTTATATGTATCCCACTTTACGCTATGAGTTCCCCGGCGATTTACAGTTTTATGAAATTGCTGCATATTATTTGCCTCCCTTTACTTGAATCGATGATTTTGTGAAAGTTCCTCACTTCTTCTAGCATAGCTGATATGATACGATAAAGAAAAGAGTGAAAAATAGGAAAAGGCGGGAAGTAGATGGGCGCATATGAAAAGATGGTGGAAATGGTGAAGAATTGGGATCCTTTTCAAATGGGACCGGAATTTTATGAAACAGAAGCAAGTGATGTCGTGTACGTGGTAAGTGCGTTTGACGATCCGAAGTATATTGCGAAAAAAATCCAGCATATTTATTTCATGTCTTTTGAAGAAGTACCATCTATTGAGAAATGTGAGAAATTAGCAGAGGAATTACTCATATTAAAAGAAGGTGGAAGTTGTTCATTATAGGCTGTCGGGTGTTCCGACAGCCTTTGCTTTTGTAGTAATTTTGATGTTGTATATCGTGAAATGATTGATATAGTAGCTGAAGCCGCCGATATATGGATGTTACTGTGCTGAAAATGCCACGATTTCTTCGTATACATGCTGTGGCTTCTCTTCTGGCAATAAGTGTCCAGCATTTTCGTATGAAATAAATGTAGAGTTTGGTAAGTCTTCGTGTAACCGTTGCCCAACATGAACGGGAACAACACGGTCTTTTTCACCCCAAATAAGCAAGGTAGGCGTTTCAATTTTACGTAATTCAGCTGAAGATAAATCACCTTCTCGGTCCCGAATCATTCGAGTTAAAGCCGGGAAAATACGGTTATCATAAAAGGGAGCTGAGTAGCCTTCCATCATTTCATCATCAATTAAAGAGTGATCATAAACGACATTCATTAAATTATGAACAATGCCTCTTCGTATAATCCAATTTTTTACGTATAAATGGAAGAACGGTAAATAGGAAGTATAGATGAGCGGGAACTTTGCCCTTGTTAAGTAGCTTGAGCTACATAGTAAGATTGTTTTTGTAATTAAATCAGGGCGTATACGATTGACATAGAGTGAGATTTGTCCGCCCATTGAATGCCCAACTAGCACAATATTTTGCAATGCTAAATGTTCCACTAAATCGATAATTATAGTTGCTAGATTATGATAGGAATATGTAAAGTGATTTGACTTATCACTTTTTCCAAATGGTGGTAAATCGAGAGCGACAACAGTTCCTTCTTTTGTAAGCAGTGGGATGAGTCGTCGGTAACTAAATGAGGACGATAAAAAACCGTGAACGAGTACGAAAGTTGGCCTATCCTCTTTACTTTGGTATTCATATAACTCGTAATGAACGGTAGTGCCGCGAGTGGAAAAAGTGAAGTAAGGATGTTTTGTCTCATGGTTCATTTTTTTTCACTCCATTGATTTTTTTCATATTATTTCCTAGTAGAAAAAAGTTTATGTTAGTAAAAAAAGGCAAGATGGAGGGCCATCTTGCCTTTTTTATCCACGTACAATATTTGGAGGTGTCTTTCCTTGTAACCCAGCAACTAGATTTTCGGCAGCTGTCATTGCCATTTTGTGTCTCGTTTTTAATGTCGCAGATCCGATGTGCGGCAGCGTAACGACGTTTGTTAACGATAATAACGGATTATCTTTTTCCACTGGTTCTTGTGTGAATGTATCAATGCCAGCTGCAAAGATTTTCTTTTGTTTCAGTGCATCAATTAATGCATTTTCATCGACTGTTTTCCCGCGGGAAGCATTAATGAAAATAGCTGTTTCTTTCATTAATGAAAATTCCTTCTCGCCGATAAGATGGTATGTTTCCTCTGTTAAAGGGGTTAGAAGAACAATGAAATCTGATTGCGCTAGTAATGTGTTTAAATCACAGTACGTCGCTTCGAATTTTTGTTCAGCGTCTTCTTTACGGCGACGATTATAGTAAAGAACATTCATATCAAACCCGAATTTGGCACGTTTAGCAACAGCCTCTCCAATTCGGCCCATGCCAATAATTCCAATTGTACTATGATGTACATCCATTCCGAAATGCTCCTTTGTAATTTCGGAATTCCAATTACCATCTTTCACATAAGAATCAAGCTCGCATACGCGGCGTCCCGCTGATAACATAAGAGCGAAAACAAGATCGGCTACTGTATCATCTAATACATATGGGGTATTCGTACCAATCACATTTTTGCCCCGCATCGCTTCTAAATCGAAATTATCATAGCCAACAGAAATATTGCTCACAACTTTTAGTTGGGGAGCTGCTTGAAATAATTCCTCATCAATTTTTGCACCAAAGTTAAGTAAACCATGCTTATCTTTTACTTTTTCTAATAGAACTTCACGAGGTATCTTCTCATTACTATCCCATTTTTCATATTCACAATGCTCAGAGATATATGTTTCTACAGACTTTGGAACGCGTTCAGCAATATATACTTTTGGTTTCACGGTTTCAGCCCCTTTTTCTTTTTCCCCGCTTTAACGAGCCGTAAAATCCACACCTAAATAGTTAGAGAGAAGTGAGGAAGAAAGGTGAAGACAGGCTATCCGTTAAAGCACAATTGGTGATGGTTAATAATCAGCGATAGATGAAGAAAATTTCTACTGATTAAAGTTTCACTCTATTTTTACATAATTCTCTAAAAAAATCTTCTTTTCAAATATAAAAGGAAGGAGGAAGGAATATGATGACTGAAAAAATTAGAATTATTAGCTTGTCTTGAAAAACAGTCGTTTATCCGTAGAAACTTTAGCGGAAATGTTAAATGTAGAAATAGAAGGAGTAAAAGAAATGGTGGAGAAGTTAGAGAGAGTAAAATTATTGTTCACTATGTTACACATATAGATTGGAAAAAAGTAAAAGGACATAGAGGTTTGTAGAAAATAAAAAAAGGACAAAACAGAATATGTTTTGTCCATAAAAGGGGGGGAATACTAGAAAGCCATGTGTTAGTATTCTATCCCAATATTTGAAAATTATACTTACTTGAGGAAAGTTTTTCATGAATTTTGAATGAAACGAGAGCTAGTGGTATAATTTACTAATATAAAGTGAAACTTTTCTCAGCGAGGGAGATTTATCTTTTTACTGAGAATGAGCTTTCACTAATCGGATATTTATGAATAGTTGCATCTGCTAATCTTTTTGGTTTTCTCGGTGGATGTCTTGCTACCTGCAAATAGCAGGGAAAATGGTAAGCGTATAGGAGTGTTTCATATGTCAGAACAATACACAACAGGAGTGGTTGTGAAAGGGAAAGTGACTGGAATTCAAGATTACGGTGCGTTTGTAGCATTGGACGCCGAAACGCAAGGACTTGTACATATATCTGAAATTACAAATGGATATGTAAAGGATATTCATGACTTTTTAAAGGTCGGAGATATGGTAGAAGTAAAAGTACTTTCAATTGATGAAGAACACAAAAAAATGAGTTTATCGTTAAAAGCAGCAAAGCGAAAGCAAGGAAGAATTATCGTACCCAAACCATCTGATAAAGGGTTCAATACGCTTCGCGAAAAGTTAACAGAGTGGATTGAAGAATCACAGTTAACAAAATAAAAGAGGATCGCTAAATCAGCAATCCTCTTTTATTTTGTTATGATATATATTAGCAAATATGATTGCATGCAATCATATTCGTATGTCGGATGGGAAGTGCGGAGCCATGTTTTATTATCGAACTTCGCGTGTTTCTGGGTGTGTTCCAAGGTTTTCGGATGGTTTAAACAATAAACCAAGGTTAATAAGCCCAGAAATACCAACAATACCGTAAATGATTCGTGCAAGTGCGGAACCTTGCCCACCGAAGATAGCTGCTACTAAATCAAATTGAAAGAATCCAATAAGTCCCCAGTTGACGGCACCGATGATAGTGAATACTAATGCAATACGTTGTAAAGTACTCATCTTGAATAGTCCTCCTTAAATTTGAAGCATAAGCAAGCCTTTAGTATTCGCGAGTAATAAGAATCCACCTATATGAAATTGGTGGGTATAAAGCGAAATCCGAAAATGGGAGTACGCATTATACAACTTAACTCTCTTATAGAATGACTCTCCTTTGTTGTTTTTATACATAAAAAATTTTCATTATAGGATGTGTATACATCCATACTAAGAAATACGAATTTTTATGCGAAAAATGAACTTTTTTTTAAAAATAAATATTGGTTACGTTTACAATTCTTCAATTGCTTGATTTACAACTTCAGTTTCGCTAAAGTGAATACAGAAGTACATATACATAATTGGAGGGAAAAAGATGAGCACACATGTAACGTTCGATTATTCTAAAGCGTTATCGTTCATCAGTGAACGTGAACTAACTTATTTACGTGATGCAGTAAAAGTATCGCATCATGCAATCCATGAACAAACTGGGGCTGGGAACGATTTCCTTGGGTGGGTAGAGCTTCCACTTCAATACGACAAAGAAGAATTTGCTCGCATTCAAAAATGTGCTGAGAAAATTAAAAGTGACTCTGACATTTTACTTGTTGTAGGTATTGGTGGTTCTTACCTGGGAGCACGCGCAGCAATTGAAATGTTAAATCATTCTTTCTACAATACACTTTCTAAAGAACAACGCAAAACTCCACAAGTGCTATTTGTTGGGCAAAACATTAGCTCCACTTACATGAAAGATTTAATGGATGTATTAGAAGGTAAAGATTTCTCCATTAACGTTATTTCTAAATCAGGTACAACAACAGAACCTGCAATTGCATTCCGCATTTTCCGTAAATTATTAGAAGAGAAATATGGAAAAGAAGAAGCACGTAAACGTATTTATGCAACAACTGATAAAGCGCGTGGTGCTTTAAAAACATTAGCTGATGAAGAAGGATACGAAACATTTGTAATTCCAGATGATGTTGGCGGTCGTTTCTCTGTATTAACACCAGTTGGTTTATTACCAATTGCAGTGAGTGGTTTAAATATTGAAGAGATGATGCAAGGTGCAGCTGCTGGGCACGATGACTTTGCGAAATCTGAGCTGGAAGAAAATCCTGCTTACCAATATGCAGTTGTGCGTAATGCTTTATATAACAAAGGTAAAACAATTGAAATGCTTGTTAACTACGAGCCGGCGCTTCAATACTTTGCTGAGTGGTGGAAACAGTTATTTGGTGAAAGTGAAGGGAAAGATCAAAAAGGTATTTTCCCATCTTCAGCAAACTTCTCAACTGACTTACATTCATTAGGTCAATACATTCAAGAAGGACGTCGCGATCTATTTGAAACAGTTCTGAAAGTAGGGAAAGCTACACATGAACTAAAAATCGAATTAGACGAGAACGATTTAGATGGTTTAAACTACCTTGCTGGTGAAACAGTAGACTTCGTAAACACAAAAGCATACGAAGGTACATTACTTGCACATAGCGATGGCGGTGTACCAAACTTAATCGTAAACATTCCAGAATTAAATGAGTACACATTCGGTTACCTTGTATACTTCTTTGAAAAAGCGTGTGCGATGAGCGGCTACTTATTAGGCGTAAATCCATTTGATCAACCAGGTGTAGAAGCATACAAGAAAAACATGTTTGCTCTTCTTGGAAAACCAGGATTCGAAGAACTAAAAGCAGAATTAGAAGAGCGTTTGAAATAGGGAAAGCGAAGCCGCCGACCACTCTAGCCATTGTAGCTGGATAAAAAAGCGAAAAAAGCTGTTGGGATAATCCCCACAGTTTTTTTTATTGGAAAAATTGGGATGGGGCTTGTCGAATCATTGATATATCATGCAAGAACAAAGAAGAATCGGGTATGCTAAGGGAAAAGTTTAGGAAGGATGAATAGCTTGATTCCAATTCAATCAAATTTAGAAGGTCATACATATGCCCTTTTTAAATTAGAAGAAACATTAAAACCGCTTGGTTATAGTATTGGTGGCAATTGGGGTTACGACAAAGGGTGCTTTGATTATAAAATAGATGAGGAAGAGGGATATCAATTTTTAAGAGTACCATTTACAGCAACGGAAGGAGAGCTAGATGTGCCTGGAGTAGTAGTTCGCCTTGACACGCCGTATCTTCTTTCGCATGTATATCAAGACGAACTGGATGATCAAGTAAATACATTAGCAGCTGGAGTAAGTGGAGTAGATCAATTCGCAGAGCCACAAGATGCAGATGGAAATATAAAAAGAAAATACATTGATATCGGAAAGGCTTTAGTAAAAGAGCTGGAAAAGCATCTTATTCATGTTTAATTACGATAAATATGTCGCTTTCAATAATAATGAAGGAGCGGACGGGATTGATGTGATATTGTTCATCTCGCTGCACACCTAGCAGTAGGACGTCTTGTTTTAAAAGCAGGCCACTGCAAACTTCGAAAGTTTTTCCGATATAAACTGTAGGAGCATTCATCAGTTGCAATTTATTTTCCGAGATTTCATTATAAAGTGTAAATAATACACCTGAAATGGAAGGGAATAAAAGAGATGCAGTAAAGACGTAGCTTGTTAATTTATTTCCTTCTATAATTTCTGTTGCCCCCGCTCTACTCGCATTTTGAACTTGTTCAGAAGTGAGTATTTCAGCGATACAGTGGATATTTGGATTCAGTCCTTTAGCAGTTAAAATGTTTAAAATAGATTGTGTGTCAGCTAAGTTTTCATTTTTCTCTTTATCTGCCGTGATTAAAATAGTTTGGGCTGTTCGAACATTTGCTTTTAGTAAGGTTTGATCATGATGTGGACAGCCTTTAATAAACTCTAAGTGATGGAAAGATTTCGGAAGCAAAGAAAGGGTTTCATCGATGAGTACGATATCAAGCTTCGGTTCTAGTACATGCATTTGGCTTACGACTTGTTTGGCACGTTCATTCCAGCCGACAATTATCATATGTCCATGGCAGGAAGCTGCTTCTTCACCTTTAATTTTCATATACTGCTTACTAATCATTTCGGTGGCGAATAACACCATATAATAGGAGCAGAAACCTGTTCCTAATAAAATGAGAAGCATGCCTGTAAGTTTTCCTATAGGTGTGTGCGGGACGTAATCGCCGTAACCGACAGTAAAAGTTGTAACAAGTGCCCACCAGATTCCATCAAACCATGTAGAAAAATAAGTAGGTTCAAATTTATATATGAGAAGACCAAAAACAGTAATTAGTAGGATAATGAAGCTAATTAAGCGGAAAATAATGGAGTCACGAAATACATCTACTAGATTAGCGCGTGATTTCAAATTTATATTCCTCCTCACCTTGTATAGCTACATTGTTACCATTATGAAAAAAAGAAAAACTCTCTATTTTGTAAGAGAGTTTTTTAGTGGTTCATCAGAAACGCTATATGCTTTCAACTTCTGTTTGTTGTACACTTTCTAAATGTTGCAACGCATAATAGACGTCAGCTGTATGTCTTTTTTGATCAACAGACAGTTTAAGTTGTAAAAAGTGCGATCCGTTTTCTAATGTTTTGAGTTTCATATTTTTAACTTTTATATCCATTGCTTTTATTTCTTCAATAACAATAGGTATATTGTTCATATTACTTACAACAAGTTTGACAGCGATATCTCGCTGCCTGAGTGACCTAGGACCTAAAATCTTCATTGTTAATGGAATGAGTTCGACGCTAATCATAAGAAAACACATGCCGAAAATTGCTTCAAGATAAAAACCAGCTCCCACAGCAATCCCAATGCCTGATGCTCCCCAAATCATAGCGGCAGTAGTTAAGCCTGCGATACTGTCGTTTCCTCTTCTTAAAATGACACCAGCGCCTAGAAAACCAATTCCTGAAACAATTTGAGCTGCAAGGCGAAGAGGGTCCATGTTGATGTGATCTGTATGAGGTAAGTTATAGGCAGATTTAATAGAGACAATAGTAAGGAGACAGCTAATAATTGAAATGACTAAGCAAGTTTTTAAACCAAGTGGTTTTCTTTTTAATTCGCGTTCTAAACCGATAGCAAATCCTAAAATAGCAGAGAGACCTAGTTTGATTAATAAATCGGTATAGTCCATATGTACTCCTCCTTGTAAGTGGGTTTACTGTAAAGGCAATGATAACGTTAAGAAGAAACGTTTTTCTTAATAAATGAAATTTCCATCAGCGGGTATGGTACTTCCTGCACAATGAAATTCTTTTTGTAAAGAATGATAGATAGTAATGAAGCCGATTATGGTGAAAAAGATATGAATGAAGAGGGGAATAAAAAGGTATTTTATTTAAGTATATGGCGTAAATAAAGAAACTTGGCTATTTTTTATAAAAAAGTTTTAAAAGGGTGTTGCATTTCATTTTTCTACATGCTATATTAATAACCGTCGCTGATGCGAGACAGCAGAAAGCGAAAAAAAGAAACAAAAAACTTTGTTGACATCGAAAAAAGAAGGTGTTAACATAAGGGAGTCGCAAATGAGCGGCGAACAAGTTCTTTGAAAACTGA
>NZ_NUOT01000051.1 GCF_002584535.1 Bacillus cereus | reverse complement strand
TTTGTTTCGATTATGGGACCATCTGGTTCCGGGAAATCAACACTCATGAATATTATCGGTTGTTTAGATCGTCCAACAGAAGGCGAATATATGTTGAATGACGTGAATATCTTAACAGCAGACGAGTCAAAACTTGCCCTTATTCGTAATGAATATATCGGTTTTGTATTCCAGCATTTTAACTTATTGCCACGTCTTTCAGCGGTAGAAAATGTAGAGCTTCCACTTATCTATGGTGGTGTGAAGAAAGCTGAGCGCCGTCAAAGGGCTCTTGAAGCGCTTGGAAAAGTCGGATTATCAGACCGTGTGCATCACTTACCCAGTGAACTTTCAGGTGGACAAAAGCAGCGTGTGGCGATTGCTCGTTCCATTGCGAATGATCCAACGTTTATTATGGCTGATGAGCCAACTGGTGCTCTTGATACAAAATCAGGGGAACAAGTTATGGATATATTCACGAAGTTAAACGCAGAAGGTACGACGATTGTTATGGTTACACATGAGGAAGAAGTTGCGGCGTATTCTTCGCGCCGAATTGTGTTAAGGGATGGGAAAATTACAGAAGATAGAAGGTGTGCGGTATGAGTTTACTAGATAGTATCAAAATTGCCCTATCTTCTATTTTAGCTCATAAACTGCGCTCAGCACTTACGATGCTGGGAATTATTATCGGTGTCGGTTCTATTATTACTGTTGTTGCGATTGGGCAAGGTGGGGAAGCAATGTTAAAGTCACAAATTGCTGGTTCTGGTAATAATGTCATGCCAATCCACTTCGCTGCGGATATTAATGATCCGTATGGAATGGGAGCGAGTGAAATACCGAAAATAACGGAAGAAGACATCTTTGAAGTGAAAAAGCTCCCGGAAATTTCTCATGTCATTACAACAAATAATACGATGGAACCACTTGAAATTAATGATAAAAAAGAGATGGTTAATGTTATTGGACTAGATAGTGAGTATTTTGAAGTCAATAAGACGAAAGTAGTAAAGGGTCGCTCACTCAATGAAAACGATATTTCGCAAGGAAATAACGTGGTCATGATTAGTACGAAAATGGAAGATGAGTTGTTTAAGAAAGAGAATCCTGTTGGGAAAATTATTGAGATGAAGGGTCAACCGATGCAAATTATCGGTGTGTATAAATCAGAGAATTCGTTTATGGGAATGGGTCCTTCAGAGGCGCTAGTTCCTCTTACGTTATGGCCAACTTTATACGGAACAGATGAAATTCAAAGTATCGCTGTACAGTCAAAAAATGTAGATAGTTTGGAGACTGCCGGCAAAAAAGCAGTTGAAGTGTTAAATAGTCGTAAGCCAAGTGAGATTTCCGGTAAATACGAAATGGTGAATTTAAAAGAATTCCAAGAAGGTGTTTCGAAAGTAACAAGTATCATGACGATGATCATTGGCGGTATCGCTGGAATTTCATTAGTCGTTGGTGGTATTGGTGTAATGAACATCATGCTTGTATCCGTAACAGAGCGTACGCGTGAGATTGGGGTACGTAAAGCACTTGGAGCAACGCGCAGTAAAATCTTGCTGCAATTCCTAATTGAAGCCGTTATGTTAACGCTTCTTGGTGGATTAATTGGAATCGGCCTTGGCTACGGAGGCGCATATATTGTGTCCACATTTGCAAAATGGCCACCTCTCGTTTCATGGGAAGTTGTCGTTGGCGGTGTGTTATTCTCGATGACGCTCGGCATTATCTTCGGATTAATTCCAGCGAACAAAGCAGCGAAATTAGATCCAATTGAAGCACTTCGTTACGAATAGATTGCTAGTGTAGTAGAGGGGGCTCCTCTACTACACATACATAGTGTTCTGATGGGCGGTTCGCCGCCTCTAGTAAAGAGGATGCGAACCGCCCGTTAGAACGGGTTATATAAATACAAGGAGGTTTTTTAGAATGGAACCGAATGTTAATTCGCAAAAGGTTAGTGGAGAAAAACCATCTTTACTAGGAATGATCACATCTCCTGGCTTACAGTTTGAGAGAATGAAGAATAGTGATGCGGTATGGGGTACGTTTTGGTTAATGACCGTATTAGGTGGTGTTATGGGAACTCTTATGTCGTATTTATATTCCAAAGATCCTGCGTCCATAGCAACAAATAAGGAACTTGGATTTGATGAAGTGCCATTGGTGTTCACGCTAGGGGGAGGCTTTCTTTTTTCAGCGCTTGTTATTATAATTACATTCTTTCTTGGTGCAGTTGTGTATAAAGTATTAATGATGTTTATGAGCAATGATACTCCTTATAAAAAATTATTAACAATTACTGTATATTCTAGTGTCATTACTGTTCTTGGTGGAATTATAAATATGGTAATAGCATTTATTCTTGGTGGAAATGGGCAAGAAATGTATACAGGTTTAGGACCGGTATTTGCTTCTACTGGTGGCGTTGTACATGGCATTCTAAAACAGTTTGAGATATTTGCAATTTGGGGATTAGTGGTAACAGGATTAGGATTACATATTACGGCTGGTTTAAGTAAGAAACAAGCAACAATTCTTGTTATTGTTTTCTTCATTCTAACATTGGGATTCGGTGCAATCGGCGGTATGTTCTCGAAAGCATAATATATGACATATTAAAAAAACGGCTCATATGGAGTCGTTTTTTTTATTTTTGTATGTATTTGAAATACTAGGCCTCGTATTTCAAATTTCCTCTACAGATATTTGAAATTTCCCTATGCAGAATTTCAAATATCTCACCATGAAATCCGCTTTATCTTCTTATATTGTAAAGGTACCGCGGAATAACAAAGAGGTATACCTTTTAGAAATAGGCACGATATGAAACCGGCTACTTTTACAGAAACAGTTACGTTGTATGAAAAGATGATTAAAAATCAAATGAAGAGGCTTTGTCTGTACCGGGATTATGAAGAGTACTATCAATGCGGTTTAATTGGACTTTGGAAGGCATATGAAAAGTATGAGGAAGAGAAGGGGACTTTTTCAGCTTATGCATTCGTAACAGTGCGCGGATATTTAATAGAGAAGTTGAAGAAAGAAAGTAGATTTCAAAAGCGGCATACATTCGCTGGACAGGAAATTTTGCAAAATGTATGCGGAGCGGAAGCATCATCAGAAGTTCAGGATTATATGAGTTTGTTAGATGAGAAAGAGAAACATATTATTTACGAACGTTTTTATGTAGGAAAGAAGATGCATGAAATTGCTGAAGAGATGGGGATGACGTATCATCAAGTGAGATGGGTATATCGGCAGGCACTGGGGAAGATGCAGGCTGAGATATAGGAAATATAAAATGGAGACAAGAGGATATCTTGTCTCCATTTCGTTTATCTTGCCTTAACGGGCAGTAAGAGCCCCGCGACTGATTAAAGTTTCACTTTATGCTAGAAATCGTTATGAAAATCATCAAGCATCATTTGAGCGATTAAATTACCAGCTTTTCTCCATTGCTGTTTCATTTTGTAGCAGGTTATGGGGAGAACTGCTGTTTCTTCATTATAAAAATGTAGTATTGCTTGATTATTCACGTCTTTCTTTATTACTTTAATACCTTTGTAGAAGACCCAGATGCAATCCCAAGCGGTAGGTGATTTTGTCGGAATGGCACAAATGAATCGCCGATGATTAATTGGGATCGGTGTATTTTGTCGTAAATCCCATTTTTTAATAATTGCTTTCCGTCTGCCTTCATATGTGGAATAATTGTGTAAGATAATCAATTCTTTTATTAGTTCTAAAGGTGTCTTAGGTGAGTAGAGAATTCCTTTGGTGGTATGGATTTGAGTACGATAAAACGGATCTTCATAAGACATCATCATCATTACGGTACTAGAAATAGCATACAGATTAGCTGGATCATGCACCTGAAAAGCCTCCCTTAAAAAATATTGGTTTTTACATATTTTAGTATATAGATGGAATATAAAAACAATTTTAATTATTTGTAAATATTTGTAAATTTAATTTTACCTTGTAAATAGTAAGTTTTCTGTATAAGTTCATTTTAATTTTTTGACATATAAGTTGTTTTGCATACGAAAATGAATCTATACTTTTTTTACCTCTTAAAAAGAAAGAGTTTCTATCGCTTTTTAAGTTAGGTTTATATAATTTGCATCACTTGTACATATATATGAAAATAGAAATAGTTAGGCGGTGATAGAATATGAAACGGAAGTATATCGTTATTATGGCACTTGTTGTCCTTCTTTTCGTATATTTAGCAAGCAGCAACCCAAGTAAAGGGGAATATACAGAATGGGCAGCAAAACAATTTATGAATCGCAATGATATTAGTAAAAAATTAGCAGAGGTTGAAAAAGAAGATCCAGATGGGCTTGTTGGTGAACTTGCGACAATTGGTAAGAAGTTAGCGAAGAAATATGTAGAGCCACAAGTTGATGTGTTGATTAACCATTATACAAAGCGAAGCGATTATATTTTCTTCTCGACATATACGACAGAATTTACACTAGGGAAAGAAAATTATAAATATGTTTCAGTCGGGTTTTCTCATATTTTTATTCCGATTGAGATGCCGAAGAAAAAAGACGAAGCTGCAAAGTAATGCAGCTTCGTCTTAATCGTTTAAGGAGCAATTGTTACTTCGGATACTGTCTTTTCAACAAGGCGTGCTCCTTTTTTACGGGTATTTTCACCAAGTGATAAGAAAATTGTAGAGGAGAGAAGCGTGTCCATCACTTGGTTAATGTTTTGTTCATTCACAGGTGTAATCGGATTGTCGATAGAAAAGACAACGGTTTTTCCATCCTCTTTCAAGAAAATGAGCTCAAGTACTGTCATTTTCATTTACCTCCTTTTCATTAGAAGTTTACGGATTCGAGATGTCAGATGTGCTTAAAAGTTGAACAGCATGAAGCTTTAATTCTTGCAATGAAGCAAGTGCATGTGCAACTTCATGCACCTTTGCTACATCAGCGTTTGGTTTTACTCGTTTAAACTGTTTGTTTTTAAGAATTGCTTTCCCGTTTTTGTCTGTGCCGCCGTTTAGGACAAGGCGTAAGCTTAAATCAGTTACAATTGTTTCAATCGCCATGTTTTTCACCCCCTTTTCATCATATATATAGGGGGCAATGGTCATATTTTGGCGTGAAATTTTTTCTTTTTTTTGGTACTCTTAGAAGAATGAGAGAGGAGTTTCTACAGATGAATCGTAAAAGGTTAGTTTGGATTCCCGTTTTACTATGGATCGGGATTATTTTTTATTCTTCAGCGCAGCCGTATAAGAAGCAGGATATGCGCTCAGATATTGAACAGTACGTGAACGTAGAATTTGTGAAAGAACATTTTTCATGGGTATCCATTGATTACGGCGGAGGTACACCAGTTAGTATTGCGAATAAAGGTGTTGGCGGCTTTATTGAGTTTTTCCTGCGTAAGGGAGCTCATTTTATGGTGTTCTTTATGCTTGGAGCATTGGCATACTATGCATTGTATCGTTCAGGATGCTCGAGGAAGAGATCCTTTTTATTTGCACTTCTTTTTGTCGCTGGGTATGCAACATTCGATGAAATTCATCAATGGTTTACAGGTGACCGTACACCGATGTGGCAAGATACAGTTTTAGATACGTCGGGCGGATTGACAGGTATTATAATAAGTAATTGGTTTTGGTATAGAAAAAGGAGCTAACCTTTGGGGTAGCTCCTTTTTTTCATATATCGGTGGTTATTATACACCGAGTAGTTCTTTCAATTCGTCTGTTGATAGTTCTGTCATCCAGCTGTCACTTGTGATGATAGCGCTACTTAGCGATTGTTTACGCTCTAGCATTTCATCGATTTTTTCTTCGAGTGTACCTGTTGTAATGAGTTTATGAACGTGTACAAATCGCTTTTGACCGATGCGATAAGCGCGGTCTGTCGCTTGGTTTTCCACAGCTGGATTCCACCAGCGGTCGTAGTGAATGACATGGTTTGCGGCAGTTAAATTTAGACCTGTGCCGCCAGCTTTTAATGATAGGATGAAGATGTCGTATGTTCCATTTTGGAACTGTTCAATCATTTTATCGCGTTCTATCTTCGGCACACTACCGTTTAGGAAGAGAACACGTTGACCGAATTTCTCTTCTAATATTTTTTGTAACATATTTCCCATTCCGATATATTGGGTGAAAATTAAGCAGCTTTCATTTTGATCTTTTATATTTTCAATCAGGTCCATTAATGTTTGTGTCTTCATGGAGCGCTGCACAATATCTCTCGGTGAATCTTCTTTTAAATAAAGCGCAGGATGATTACAAATTTGCTTTAGCTTACTAAGCATCATTAGAATAAAACCGCGTCTTTCAATGCCTGTTAAGTTTTCGACGTTTTGTAGCGTGTCTTGTACGAGCTGTTCATAAAGTGATGCTTGTTCAGCTGTTAGCGGGCAGTATGCTTTCTGTTCTTGTTTTTCCGGTAAGTTTAATGCAACTGTTTGATCTTGTTTCGTCCGGCGTAGTAAGAATGGTGAGATGAACCTTTGTACTTGCTGGATTTTTGCTTCGTCACGATCTTTTTCAATCGGTGTTACGAAGCGACGCTGAAACTGACCTAGGCTTCCGAGATATCCGTGATTCAAGAAATCGAAAATAGACCATAGCTCTGCTAAACGGTTTTCCATCGGCGTACCTGTTAAAGCAATTTTATGATTTGCCCGCAATTGCCGAACAGCTCTTGATTGTTTCGTTTGCGGGTTCTTTATATTCTGCGCCTCATCGAGAATGATGGCATCCCAACATTGCGCGCTTAGCTCCTCTTCATCGAGTTGTGCTAATGCATAAGAAGTTAACACAATATCTGCATCTTGAAGGAAGTCCTTAAATGAATCACCTTTTGAGCGGTTGCTTCCATAATGTAGTTGCACTCGTAAGTTTGGCGCAAAGCGTTCAAATTCTTTCTGCCAGTTTCCAAGAACAGATGTCGGTGCTATTATGAGCGCCGGGCCTGTTTGGAGGCGGTTTTCTTTTACGTATAATAGGTAAGCAATGGTTTGAATACTTTTTCCAAGACCCATATCATCTGCTAGCAATGCTCCAAATCCGAGCTCTCGTAAATATAAGAGCCACTCTACACCATGCTCTTGGTAGGGGCGAAGTGTAGCTTGCAAGGAGGAGGATATTTGAACTTTTGGAATGTCTCCAATATGCAGTAGCTTTTGAAAGAGCTCTTCGTAATAACCATCTAGCTCAATTTCAATGTCTGTAAATGGATTGTCTTCTTCTACGATTTCTGCTTCAGCAGCGTTTGATAAGTGCTGCTGCAAGACATCCTTCATTTCAAGTCCATACTTATCTGCGCGCTTCATTAGTTTTTTCACTTCTTCAACAAAGGCAGGGTCGAGTCGCATCCATTGTCCGTTTAAATTAAAGAGTCGTTTGTTTTGTTCGACCAGGTCAAAAAATTCACTCTCTGATAGGTCGATACCATCTGTGGAAACGCGCCAGTTGAAATCGACGAGAGTGTTCATGCCGAAGAAGGATTGTGTTTGATTCGCATTCTGCTTCAGTTGAACGCGTAACTTCGGTTTTGTTGCCTTTAAATTCTGCCACCAAGATGGTAGTAGAATATCAACGCCGGTTGCTAATAATTCGTTACTTGCTTCTGTTAGGAAGCTCCATGCTTCTGTTTCATAAAGCTCAGTTCGAAAGTGATCATCTTCCTTAAGCCATGGAACGAGTTTGCCGAACCCTTCCTGCGTTTCTTGAATACGCTCTTCATAGCTATGCCATCTTTTTGGTAGTGAATCGATGCTAGTATATACATAGATCCGGTGTGCTCCGCGCTTTGTCGTAATAATCGTTTCAAGCTTCCACATTTCAAAGTCATCTTGCGGCTCTTGGAGGCGAAGACCGATTGTAAAGGGAAGGTCATCCTCAATGTAACCAATTTTTCGGAGCCAATCTTCTTCATGCATCGCTGCTGTAAGCTGTTTCTTCGTAAAATCATAGTGCTCATATAGCCTTTTTGCATCCTCCCAGCCATCACTCGAGCGCGTGTCCTGAAGAATACTTTCATTAATTGCCTGAGAGAAAAGTGATGATAGCGTATCATCTTCAGTTGAAACATTGTTCACTTTCCATGATGGGCGATCGGACCAGCTCTTCATATCAGGTATAAAGCTTCCAGTCACAAAGGCATCCCATAGTTCCTTTGCATCAGGTGTAAGTGTGGTAATGGGACCATTCATTTTCAGCCTGGCAAATGAATTCATTGGCCTGTTGGCGATATATTCAAATGCCTGGACGTTCGTTAGCATAATCCCACTTCGACCTTCATATGTAGCTTCTTTCAAGAAGGTGCCATAGAAGGAAGTCGAATGCCATGTGAAGGCATGTTGTTTCCAATCTTTTATAGGTAAGAGATTGCCGATTTCATCTTCTCCCCAAAGAAACCAACCTTGATTTACGTGCTGGAGCCGAATTGTTACTTCAGTTTGTATGATCATCGATTAATTTTCCTTTCCGGAGTTCTTCCTGTAGTGCTCTTAGGCGTGAATATGAGTTGGCGATATGGATAATGAAAGTGTGCCATTCATCTGTTCGTTTGAGCCGCTTATAGAGCATGCGTAATTTCTTTAAGTAACGGACCGCCCGGCGGTATGACTTGCGATTCCGTTCTTCAATTGCTTGTACGGCTGCGAGATGATAGAGCGGAAGAGCTGCATCTGGTGCTTCTTTTTCGATTTCTTTTAGTGGTTCTTTTAATAGTTCAATGGCTTCAAATCCGTACAAAAGATGAAGTTCTGTCCATGTATAATATTGTTTTTTTGCTAGTATATAGTGCTCGTAGTTTGTGAAGCTGTATGGCAATAGCTCTTGCAAAATCATTTCAAGACCAGCTTGTTCATTTGTGTGCGTTGCATATGTTTCATACATCATAATGAACAAACGGACGATATCTTTTATAAAAATAGGGTCGGCTTTATCTTTCATTGTGTTCTTCACTTGTTTATATGTGAAAGAAAGCCAGTTTTTGGCGCGTTCCCATTGCATAGTGCTCAGTAAATCTTCGAGCCAATCGAAATAAAGACCGACAACTTGCGCTGGTTGTGTTTCGAGCAAGTCCATAGCAGAATTGTCTTCTTGTTTTAAAAAGAATAGATGAGAAGCGGCGAGTGCTTTCGATAGTGGATGCATCTTCTCGTCAATTCGTTTTTCTTCTTCGTGTATCCAAGCTATTTTTGCTAGTAGCTCTCCCCATATATGCCGGTAAATAAAGAATCTTTCCTGTGTATAGGAGTCGGTAGAGAAGAAAATATCATGCATTCGGCGAGCTGTTTCTTGCAAAATTGGTTCACTTTCAGCTGGAATCAATTCTGACTTCAAGTCACGTACAAGTGATTCAACTTTATCGACAAAGAGACGAACAACTTGAATTGGTTGGTGATAGGAATACTTTTTGTTTGTCTCAAAGTCGCTGGCTTCTTCTAATAACTTCTGAAAGCAAAAAAGTGCGCCGTGTAATTTGAACAATTCATGAATGGCAACGATGCGCGGTGCTTTTCGTTCTAATTTCATATAAAAGTCTGTAAAGATACTCATAAGAAAATACATTTGTTTATATGAGAGCCGTGCTTGTTCTTTTTTAAATGCGCCATATTCAGATTCAAAATATGCGTGCCAACTTTTAAAATCCGTTTCTTCAAATGCAGACGATTGTAATACTTGCCTTGCTGTTCGAATCGGAGGGAGTGATGGCTTCGTTTTATTTTTAAATAATGCTAATACTTCTCCCACTTGTCCGAAGCTAGAAGCAGCAGATAGTAAAACAGCAAGCATGTGCTCACATTGCGTCGGCGCAAAGCAATCACAATAACTTTCTGCGATATCACGAATCGGAATATGAACGCTATACACGTTCCCTTCAGCGTCTACGGTGCCTGATAACGTATAGCCATCAAAATCAACGTTGTAGACAAGACCGCTGCGATATAAGTGACGAGCAGTGGCAACATGTACTTGATCGGCTTCTTGCTGCGGATCAAGTCCTTGAACAAATTCATTCGCGATCATCATAATTTCATCTTTCGTAATTGAATGTTGCAGCATAATTTTCCTCCGTACAAAAGATTTCTTTCCTCTACCATTATAAACAAAAAGCTGTGAAAACAGAAAAAATGAATTTGCGAATCATATGTTGAAATGCGAAAAGACTATCTCTTNNAAGAGATAGTCTTTTCGCATGATATATCGCCAATTCTAAAAAATACGAAAAGCTTGTACATATGGATCCTGTAGAATTCTTTCTATTAATGGAAGCATTTCTTCTTGAAATGGTATATCAATTGGAAATGGTTTTTGTGATCCTGGCTTAATCCCGTATTGCACGAACTTATACTGAACCGATTGATCGTAATTGAGCACGATTAATTTATAGCGATTGTCATCATGCTCAAGTGAAAAATCAATTGTTGTCCCATCATGATGGGGCTTTGGTGTACCAATCCAATCTATTTTTGCATTCAGGTTCATATTGTAACCTCCTTATTGTTATTATAAAAAAATAAAAGCCAGCCCTCAAATAATAAGAGGACTGGCTGAATTTTTAGCAGTAATTGATTATTTTAAAATTTTCACTTTTACAGTTTTACGTCCCCATTTATCAGCAGCTGAATCAGAGCCAACTAGAACGTCGATACGGTTACCTTTAATTGCACCGCCAGTGTCACCAGCAATTGCTTCTCCATATCCTTCTACCCATACTTTTGATCCTAGTGGAATCACTTTCGGATCAACAGCGATCATCTTCATGTTTGGATTCGCTGTTAAGTCATGACCCATTGCAGTTAATACACGGCCACCATATGTGCCGCCATTTTCGCTCGGATGAGCTGTATATGCAGTCGCTACAACTGTTAGTTCACGGCCACCAGAAGGAGCGTTTGTTTCTGCTGCTTTTACTTGTGCTACTGGTGCTTCTGCTTTAGCAGGTGCTGTAGTTTTAGCAGGCGCTTCTGCTTTAGCAGGTACAGGCGTTTCTTGTTTTTCAATAACAGGTGCTGTACCTGTTAAGAAAGGAACATGAACGTAAGCTGTTTTCCCATTATATTCGAATTGTAACCACTCATTTTGTACTTGGTTCGTTGTTTCAATCATATCGTCTTTCTTAAGCGTACCAAGAATTTCTGAGTTTGTGTTCGCTTCAGCACGTACGTTTAATACGTTTGCTGTTACGTAATAGATGCTTTTTGTGAATTCTGCATTTACGAATGCGTCTTTACCATCTAATTTGATTTTTGACCATCCGTTTTCTGTATTTGTAACATCTAGTTTATGACCATTTAATACTTTGCCTACAACTTGTGATCCAGTAGTTGGGTTCTCTCGTACATTTAATACGTCTGTTGTTACAACAGTTTCTGCTTGTGCAGAAGTAGTGAAAATCCCAAGACCAAAAACTGCTGCTGTTGCTATACCAATTAATTTTTTCATGATAGCCTCCATTGCGTTTGTTTTCGTGTCCTCATTATAGCAACAGTTTTTTTCGGAATTTGGGAAAACACACAATTACAAACCATTCGTAACAAATCATTAATACTCTGTAATATAGAAAAAAATAATAGAAAGCGGTTTTCGTTCCATGTTTTTCGGAGGTTTAGTAGATATCTCTATTATTTGTAACTCAAAGGATGTTTTTCGATTAAGATAATAATGTTGCGCAATCGTTACGACATGGTTACTAAAAGGTTACATTCCTTGAGTAATTCGTCGATATATAACTAAAATAGTTATATAAACATAAACAATTTGTTTATTTGCTCACAAAGAAGTGCTATATCCTACAAAAACAACCGCATAATTGTTACAAAAAGAAAGGGGCGCAATCCGTGCATGTGCCTTTTTTACAACTGTAACACATCATTTTTTTGGAAAAACACACTTTTCCATTCGCATCTATCTCATACCAACGGACAGTCATACTCTTCTTTTCCATTCTTAAAGGGAATAAGGAGGAAGGAACTGTCTATCAAGAGCTCAATTGGTGAAGGCTCATTTTCGCGGGGCTTAAGAAAATCACCACAAGAAATATTTCATTTTATCCAGCTATTTGTGAATAGCAATATGTGCATCTCAATATTTAGAGAAGATATCTCTATAAAAGCTTGATTGATGAGAGAAAATTATCAGTGTGGAATGAAGAAAACCCACTCACTAAAATTGTTGTTTATCCGATTTATCTCATTAACATTATGTATCGCATGGGGGATTATTCCTGAGTCTGTTATTGGAAAAGGTAGTTTAGGAAATGTAACAGCTACAATCCAAACGGCGTTAGTAAGTAAGTTTGGTTCTCTATTATTTCTGTTTCTATTTTCTTAGGTTTAGCTATCTTTTTAATCTTTTCAAAATATGGTTCAATCCGTTTAGGGAATGAGGACGATAAACCAAATTATAGTTATTTGACAGGGTTTGTGATTTTATTTAATTTGTCGCATATTGTCGGATATTTGCTGTAATGTGTAAACTATTGATATATTGACAAACATAATCCAAATTTGTGTCAAAAATTTGTCGGAAATGTGTTGTCACTTTTCCGTATATGTGCTATATTATTTCTTGTAAGCGATTTCAAATGGTTTTTAAGCGTATTCAAGGGGGACAACTAGAATAATGAAGCGTTACGAAAGAAAGTGGAAGCATATTTGTTTGAAACGTGTGGCACATCGTAGTGTTCAAGCAAACACGGAACCAAAGACTGAGGTATCTAAAGAACAACAAGAGAAGCAATTGGTTTTACAAAAATAGCAGTCACTTTTTCGTATATAAATGAAAGTAGATCGTTCGTTGGGGGATGGACGTGAAAATTGCTTTCGACTAAGGGGTATTGTCCGATATATAGATTTTATAGTAAAAATAAGCACAGAGCATACGGCGCTCTGTGCTTATTTTTTTAATCAAACGTTTGTTTAATTTCATTCTAGCCGCATGCGCTTTTATTGATATCCAGCTCCAGCGGCTAGAACAGTCGGTCGTTTCACTCCTTCACCTGAGGCAAAGAGCGCCTCTGATTCAGGAGTTCCAACGCCCTCCTGTTCTGAACGAGCCGCTTCCGCTTTTATTTTTTAAACCGTACTGTTTTGTCCCATCCGATAATTTGTTTTTTACCTTTAGCACGCAAGTATAGGATGAGGCTTCTGATAAATAAGTACGTAAAGAGCTGGGCGTATGTGAAATACATGATGATGCTGATAAAAATGTTTAGCGGTGTGAATGTGTTTTCGACACTTTGTGCACTAAAGAGCTGCGAGGTGTACGTAATGTAGGCGACGTACCACGTAAATAGCAGCGGGATTGCATAGTTGATTTGAAACAGGCCTAGTAGACCGATGATCAACCATACATTTGAAATGATTAAGAATAGCCAAAAGACAATGTATACTAATACTTGCTGCAGTGAATGAACGAGTAGTTTTCCTTTAAAGAAGCTGAAGGAGGAAAACATCTTTTCTAAAATGTATAAGTTTCCTTGGAGCCAGCGCGTTCGTTGTTTAATTAGGATGTTTAAATGTTCAGGTTCTTGTTCCCATGTAATGGATTCCGGTACGATTGGTAATAGATAGCCTTTTTGTGTAATTCGTAATGTGAGTTCTGCATCCTCCGCAATGGCATAAGGGTCATAGCCGCCAAGTTCTTCAAGTGCAGAGCGGCGAAGGAGCATGTTTGTTCCTGTTAATGAGCCGGTTTGGAATAGGAGCCAACGGCCAGATTGCATGAGTAGCTGGAAGATTTGAAACTCAAGAGAAATCATCCTTGTAAGCCAATTTCGTTTTTCATTAACAGTACGCACATGGCCGACAGCACCGACAGCATCTTTTGTCGTTTCTGCGTATTCAACAAGCATGCGAAGAGCATGAGGTTCTGGCTGATTATCGGCATCGTATACACAAAAGTATTTTCCATTTGATATGCTAAGTCCATAGTTTAATACGCGTGATTTTCCTTTCGGTTCCCCAGGTGGTACGCGAATATGCCTTATATGAGCATATGCCTTATCGTATTCATCGCTAATTTCTCCGGTTTCATCTTTGGAATTGTCATTTAATAAATAAATCGTAAGTTTTCCGGGATATTCAATATTTGCCATCGCGGCTAACGTATCCATAATAACAACGCCTTCATTATGAGCAGGAATCAGAATATCTACGCTTGGATAATGTTCTAATGTACGATCCTTTAATTTACGCTGTCGATGAATAAGGCCAGCGATTGTTAGTAAGGAATAGTAGACGAGTAAGCCTGAAAATAAGAAGGCTGTAAAAATAAGTACATATTTAATAGAAAAAATAGTACTAATCCAAAAAACAAGCAGACAAAATAGAAGAAATAACAGAAGAAGAATAAGGGTCATCATATTGTTAATCCCTTCCCTCCAAGCTGTTCTTGTTTTATTTTGATTTTTGAAATAGCCTCTTCTGTGAACCATTCTTCCCATTTATGTTCAAGACGCTTCAGGACGATATTTACACCAACTTCATTTATATTTTGAAGTAAAATGACCAATGT
Source organism: Bacillus cereus (assembly GCF_002584535.1). Lineage (GTDB taxonomy): Bacteria > Bacillota > Bacilli > Bacillales > Bacillaceae_G > Bacillus_A > Bacillus_A arachidis. The sequence goes on along the minus strand of NZ_NUOT01000051.1, from coordinate 116,983 downwards.
ATTATCATCATATTTTCCAACTAAATCAAAATCACTTAGCACTGTATCGAGTAGGAGGGAGGCAACGTGATCCATGACGCTTTGTCGCGTATAGCTACTAAAAGAGGAAAACGAAAAGTAGATGAGCATTCCCGTTTCACTACGTCTTTTCATAGCAGTTTCGAGCAATAAACCACGTTTTTCAAATTCTTGTCTTGTTAATAGCTTTGTCTCTCCAATGTATTGTTCGAGCTTTTGAACTTGCTTTCGCAGGCGTTTATTTTCATTCACGAGTTTTTTTAACATATAGGTCGATATATAAATAAGAAAGAAATTTGCGGTTGTTAGGAAATGAGCAATGATATAGGAAAATTGTGTGGAAGTACTCCATAAATATAACCATGCTTCATAAAATAAATAGAAGACGGAGAGGAGAGTGCCGGCAATAAATAAAATAAAAGCGAATTTATTTGAAATGAATAGAAATAGTAAGTTGATGAGTACATAAATAATTGTGAAGAAAAAAGCATAAGGATAGGAGTTTGTATGGATTGTGGTGAAATAGAATAAAATTTGAGCCATCCATAACAGTATGATTTGATTGGGAGTTTTCTTCATTAGTGTACCTCCTAACAAATAGGTTGTTATATGTAATATGTGCTAGAAGGGGGAGGATGCATTCATAAAAAAGCTGACCCGAAGTTCGGATCAGCTCTTGTATTATTTAAAGGAACATCATACCTGCAACTGCTGCATTTAAGAAGTTCGCTAGAGTACCAGCGATTACTGCTTTAATCCCTAACTGTGCAATTTGCTTACGGCGAGAAGGAGCAAGTGTCCCTGTTACACCTAATTGGATTGCGATAGAAGAGAAGTTTGCAAAGCCACAGATTGCAAATGTCAAGATCATATTTGTTTTATCAGACAGCTCTGCCATGTGTGGACCTAAGTTTGCATAAGCAACGAATTCGTTGATTGCAAGTTTTTGTCCGATAAAGCCAGCTGCTTGTATAGCTTCGTTTGGTGAAACACCGATTAGAACAGCAAATGGAGATAGAAGATATCCCAAGATTAAATCAAGGCTAAGTTTAATATCGAACCAAGATCCAATCCATCCTAGTAGGCCGTTTAATACAGCGATTAACGCGATGAATGCCATTAACATTGCTGCCACGTTAATAACAAGCTGCATTCCTTCCGAAGCTCCGCGTGCAGCTGCATCGATAACGTTAGCATCTTCACGTTCTGTAGAAAGTTGAACATTGTTATCTGGTGTTTCTGTTTCTGGCATAATTAATTTTGCAATTAATAAGCTTGATGGTGCTGCCATGATTGCAGCTGCTAATAAATGCTCTAACGGAATTCCCATCGCTGCATAACCAACAAGAACAGAGCCAGCAACCGCTGTCATACCGCTTACCATAATGGCAAAGAATTCACTGTTTGTTAAACGTGCTAAGTACGGTTTAATTAAAATTGGTGCTTCTGTTTGTCCTAAGAAAACAGTCGTTACTGCATTTAAACTTTCTGCCTTAGAAGTTCCAAGAAGTTTACTTAATGCCCCACCAATAATACTAACGAACCATTGCATAATACCTAAATAATATAATATTGCTACTAAAGAACTAATAAATACAATTGGAAGTAGTGCTTGAATTACGAAGACGAATCCCCAAGGGCCATCTTTATCTAATAAGTTACCAGAGACGAATTTAATTCCCTCATAAGAAAAATTGATTAAACCTTGAACACCGTCAGAAGCAATTTTTAAACCTGCTTTTCCAGCATCCCATCGTAACACGATGAAAGAAAACGTAATTTGTAATGCTAGCGCGATTAAAATTGTGCGCCAATTTATAGCTTTGCGGTTGGAAGATAGTAAAAAAGCAACTGCTAAAATTCCAATCACACCGCCAATTCCCCATAAAACATTCATGCAGTGTAGTCTCCTCTCTCATAGTAAAAAAGTATAATTAACAGATATACTTATACGAAAATAGCATCTTAAGTAACTTATCACACAGGACATCAGAGGTCAAACGTCTACCGAAAAGTTTAAATAGAAAGAAGATTTTGTTAAAAAACACATATCTATCCTAAAATAAAGAATTTGGTTATGTTAAAAAAAATGCATCATTATTGTGACGTTTTAGAATGTTTTCGTAGAATGTAGTGTATGAAATGAGAAGAAGGCTGCACATTTAAAATCTATAAAACTAAAAAAGAGCCTTCTAGTATTCTAGAAGACTCTGAAACTATGACTTAAGGTGCTTTTGTATATCCTAAGAGGTGGCTGCTCCAATAAGAATTATTTACTGAAACAATTTTTACGCCGTTGTCGCCAGCTTGAATGAATGATCCACCACCAAGGTAAATACCCATATGCGAAGGACCCGGCTTATAAGTGTTTTGGAAATAAATTAAGTCACCTGGTTGTGGATTTGAAGTCTTTGGTAAGCTACTCCAATATCCTGCAACGCTTTGACGGCTAATGTTATGACCGAATTTGTTATATACGTGGAAAATGTAACCACTACAGTCAACGCCATTAGCAGAAGTACCGCCCCATACATATGGTACACCTTGCATGGATTTTGCATATGCAAGGATAGAAGACATATCGCCACTTGTGTTACCTGTATTGTTATTATTATTGTTATTTTGGTTGTTATTGTTGTTAGGCTTATTGTTTACAGCGCCACCAACTGGTGTTTTAGATAGGTAGCGAGTTCCTACATAGCCAGTGCGACCGTTGTAGTTAATTTTGCTCCAGCCGTAATGTTCAGAAATAACTTGCACTTTTTGGCCTTGTGGAAGAGCACCAATTACGCTGTAATTTGTACCTTCGCCGCTACGTACATTTAATGCGGCTACGTTAATGTAGTATTCGCCAACAGTTGTTTGTGGTTGCTGTGGTTTTTCGGGTGTAGTTGTGCCGCCTTTAACGAATGTCACATACTTGCTGCTCACATAACCCGTTTTACCGTGATGATTGATTTTGAACCAGCCATTCTCTGCGCCAATTACGTTTAATGTTTGCCCATTTAATACGCCACCAAGCACACCATGGTATTCAGCTGGACCTGTACGAACACGTAAAGATGTTGCGTTAACAACGTAAGTACCATCAGTTCGAACAGTTGTATTGTTATTTTCTTGCTCATTGTTACCTTGGTTAGTATTGTTACTAGAACCGCCTTTTGTTACGTAGTTTTTGCTAATATATGCTGTTTGTCCTGCGTAGTTAATTTTGAGCCAATCTTGAACTTCGCCAACAACTTGTACAACTTGTCCTTTATGAACAGATCCTAAAACTGTATGAGAAATACTAGGGCCTGTACGAACACGAAGGGAAGATACGCTTACAGTATAATTTCCGTTTGTAGGTTTAACCGCTGTTCCATTATTTGAAGAAGCGCCAGATACAAATTCTCCGCTTACATAACCTGTTTTACCATTATGGCTAATTTTAACCCAACCATTTTCTTCACCGATTACGTTTAATGTTTGTCCCTCGTATACACGTCCCATAATAGAACTAGAAGGATCTGGGCTTGTGCGAACACGTAATACGTCAGCAGTAACTTTGTTTTTACCACCTGTGCTTACGTTTGGTTTTGCACCATTTTTGGATACAAATTCTCCGCTTACATAACCTGTTTTACCATTATGGCTAATTTTAACCCAACCGTTTTCTTCACCGATTACGTTTAATGTTTGTCCCTCGTATACGCGAGAGATGATGTCGTGAGAAGTACTGGACCCTGAGCGCACGTGTAGTACGTCAGCAGTTACTGTGTAGTTTGAATTGTTTTGTGGTGCAGCTTGAACAGCTTGTGCAGCAGGTTTCTGAGTGTTTTCAGGGGCAGCTTGAACGCTATCTAATGTCGGGGCTGCGCCTCCCGCTACAGACACTGCCGCAAGACCGGCAAGATATTTTTTCATGTTTTGTCGATTCCTTTCTGTCTGTGATATAGTGATGAAATATTTACCAACTGTTAAAAATTCTAAAAGGCATGTCGATTACTGTCAAGGTTTATGCGGGAATCTGAATATGTCAAAAGTATTACAAAAAAAATCAAGGTGTATTCTTCACCTTGATTTTAAATGAAAACACATATATTAATGTATAGTTAATATGACATCGTCCGTGTTTAAGGTAATGAGATGTTAGAAGTTGAAAAGCTCTGCATAAATGTTTTTTGTAGTAATTTGGTAATTCGTCCAACTTGGCCATCTTGGATAGCAGTTCCATCAAGATGCGTCATAGGCAAAACTTCTACAGTTGTTCCTGTGAAGAAGCATTCGTCAGCATTATAGACATCACGAATGCTGAATAGTCCTTCTTGTACAGGAAGTTGTAGTTTGTTTGCTAAAGAGAGAATGTATTGGCGGACAATCCCGTTTAAGATTAAATGGTTGGCAGGGTGTGTATAAAGAATCCCTTTTTTTACTAGGAAAAAATTCGAGCAACTACCCTCTGTAACAATTCCATTACGCACGAGAAGGGCTTCTTTACACCCTTTACGTTCTGCTTTTGTGGCAGCCAGTATATTTGGCAATAAATTTAAGGATTTAATGTCACAGCGGAGCCAACGTGTATCAGGTTCTGAGATAGCACGTACTCCATATTCAATCCATAAAGCGGGTCGTTCTTTTTTGGAGATATAAGCATAGATTGTTGGGGTTACATCAAAAGAAAATGTGTGTACACGATGTTGTACTCCTCGAGAAACTTGTAAGTAGATCGTACCATCTTCTTGGAATGTATTATTTTCAAGTAATTTGTAAAGCAAGGTAATAAGTTCTGCTTTAGAGAAAGGTAATGTTAATTCTATTTCATCCATTGAACGGTATAATCTTGTTAAATGTGGGTCTAATAAATGAATGTTTCCTTTGTAAATACGAATTACTTCATAGACCCCATCTCCAAATTGTAAGCCGCGTTCTTCTAATTGTATGTACGGCTCTGTTTTATTTGTATCAATAATTTGATCATTCCATAATACAAATCTTTCGTACGCCATTTTACTTCCCATCCTTTCTTAATTGTTTGAATGATGAGTGGTGAATCGTTTGTAGGTGATAGTTGTAATAAAACGATTGGTGAGGATATTCCATTAGCGGAAGATGAAAAAATGATAGAATTTCCACCTTAATGCATTTCGCATATATCAATTCGTAAATGAGAAATAAGAATCCTGCTTTTTAGAAATAAAAAAAGCGACATTCATATAGAATGTCGCATAAGGAGGGTAGCTCATTTCATAGGGATATTGTCTTGGCATAGCCTAGAAAGGTAAATGGTAAACCGATCGATCGGCTTTACTAAGACAATGAGTGTTACTTCAAAGTAACACCAAAGGCATTGTTACACAAATGATTCTGTTACTCCCTCAAGGGGACTTTTCACAAAGCTGTGAAATGATAGGCGGGGGATAGGCAGAACATTGTTTACAAGTTTTATTATAGAGATGTATTATGAATTTTATGTAAATATTTGGTGAAGATTGTGTAATTTTATCATACAAATGTAGAAAAAAGACGCTGAGATTACTCAGCGTCTTTTTTGTCTTCTTTAATAGCCGTTTTTACTTCGCCTGTTTTAATTTTGTTACTTTCAGAGAAGCGGAGTAGGTCGCCCTCAATGAGTTTATCAGACATGCGCAGTTCATTTTGTGCACGATCAATCATTGCTTGAGCTTCTTCTTTTGGTACTTCTACAACTTCGCCTGTCATGCGATCATAGAATGTATTGTTTGTGTACATATATTTTTCTGTTATAAAGCTTCCATCGCGAAGAACAACGAATGATTTATAATCTGGTGAGAATACATCATGACCAAAGCTAATGTCATTGCTTGAATCAACACCAAGTAAGTTTAGAATTGTTGGTTTAATATCAATTTCACCTGTTGGTTTTGAAATTGTTTTACCTTCTTTTTGACCTGGAACATGAATGTACATCGGTGTACGTTGTAAGTTCATATGATCAAATGTTGTAATTTCTTCTTTGCCTAAGAATTGTGCCATTGCGCGGTTATGGTTTTCAGAAATACCGTAATGGTCACCGTAGAAGACGATAACAGAGTTATCATATAGCCCTTCTGCTTTTAGGCGTTCAATAAAGTTTTTCAGTGCTTCATCCAAGTAACGAGCTGTTACCATGTAACGGTCAAACACTCCGTCACCAGAGTTGTAAGGTTCGATTAATTTTGTGCTATCGTCATACGTAAATGGATAGTGGTTGGTTAAACTAAGGAAGCGAGTATAGAATGGCTTCTTCACTTGTTTTAACATATCCACTGATTGATCAAAATACTCGATATCTTTTAATCCCCAGTTTAACTTTGTTTCTGGTGTGATTTTGTAGTCAAGCTCATTATAGTAACGATCGTAACCAAGTGCAGGATACATGATGTTACGGTTCCAGAATGTTGCGTTGTTTGCGTGGAATACAGCTGTGTAATACCCTTGCTGACGCAGAATTTCTGGTGTTGCAGTATATTCGTTATTACCATGTGTAAAGAATACAGCACCGCGGTCTAACGGATATAGAGATGTATCTACTAAGAATTCAGCATCCGATGTTTTCCCTTGTCCAGTTTGATGGAAGAAGTTATCGAAGTAATAACTTTCCTTTGCAAATTGGTTTAAGAATGGTGTAACTTCTTGACCATTTACTTGTGCACCAATTAAGAATGTTTGCAAGGATTCAAGAGAAACGACGATTACGTTTTTCCCTTTCGCAGCACCAAACATATTTGGATCCGGTTTCGTTTTGTTTGTTTTCACATAGTTTTCTGCTTCTTGTAATTTGCTACCATCAGCAAATGCCTTTTGTGAACTTGATTTTGCTTGTAAGCCAAGATCGTATAATTGGTGAGTATATAAACCTAAGTTTTTTACAAGCATAACGCGGTCAAATGAACGTGTTAATAGTTCTGGACGCTCAGTTTCTGCAAGACCTAAGTTTGCAAAGAAAACAGCGATCGTTGATACGAAGTATAAAGAACGCATTGGACGTGATACGCGCTCAGTTCTTGCAAAGTTCTTCTTTTTCTTTAATAGAACAGAGAAGATGATAATATCAGCAAATGCAACGATGATTTTGTAATTAAATAGTTCTTTCACACTAGAACCGAGCTGTCCGAAGTTGGATGTTTGCCCAAGTACCGGTAAAGTAACGAAGTCATTGTAGAACCCGTAGAACATTACGTTACCAACAAGAACGATTGTTAAAATAAAATCAATTCCAAGTGCTATATAATTACGTTTCTTTCCTTTTGCGAATAATGCAAGACCCACAAGCAGTAATGATGCTGCTAATGGACTAATGAATAAGATAAATTCTTGCATGAAAGATTCAAGTTTCAAATCAAAACTTGTACGCGTTATGATGTAAGTTTTTAGCCATACAGCCAAAGCAACGAACAAAGTAAAGCGCACATTAAGAAATTGTGACTTTAAAGATTCCTTCATCCATTTCCACCCTTTCTCTATCAGGCTTGGTCGATTTTTGAGCGAAAAGTGCTAAAATAAAAAATACATAGTTTTCTTGGCCATGAGTAGAGGTTTCTATATCTCTCATATACGACTTTAACTATGCATACCCTTTTGGTTTCCTGCCATTTTGTTTGTTGATACATAAGTATAACGTCATTTTTGTATTATACAACAAAATTCAATTCTTAGAAACACTATAACATTTTACATTTTTTGTATTTTTTATTGTTGCTGCCAGAGAAAACTTTAACATTGGTTTATATGCTCGTCAACTAGAAAATATAACAAAGATAATAAAGAATAGTAAGAGAAATAGAACATTATATATTGAGAAATATTGAAATCCACTTTCTTTTTAGAGAGGAGAGAGCATCCGCCTGAGCATAGAAGCGGTTCAGCCCGATGCCAAGTTTAAAACAAAATGAGGGAAAGAGAGTAGGTTTCCTTTTGTTTTCATAGCTGTGGTTTATATGTTAAAAACCTTACTAAAGTTAGAATTAATAGAGGAAAATAATTACGAACACTTGTTCTTTTTGCTATTGTCTGTTACAATAAGTTTTCATGGATCGGTTATGTGTATATTTGATGAACTTTTTATTGACTAATGAGGCTGTTTTTCTTTTTGAAGGTGTATTTACTTTTTGCGTATAATAAAAAAACAAAACATGGGGGCCTTTATATGGAACGGAAATTTTCAGTTGAAGCGTTTTGGAATAAAGTGAAACATGTAGCGAAACAAGCGGGACAATCGGTTATTTATGCGAGCTTATTGCTGTTTTACGTTATGCAAAGACCGGATGTTCCGAAGCGAGTAAAGGCAATTATTATTGGAGCACTTGCTTACTTTATTGCGCCGATTGATGCGATTCCGGACTTTTTCGCTGGAATTGGTTATACGGATGATTTAGGTGCTTTAATAGCTGCACTTTTGCAAGCATCTATGTATGTAAATGAAGATGTAAAAGAAAAAGCACGGATAAAGTTAGTGGATTGGTTTGGTTCGGATATAGACACATCGTTTATCGATCAAAAGTTAGATCAGTAAGTGAGGAAGTGTACTATGCCATCAGGAAAAACACATACGAAAATAAACTTACTTTCTCTTCCGATCGTTTTGTTTATGCTTGTTTCGTATGGACTAACAAATTTTGATTTTTTACTCACTTTTGCCATAGGATTTTTAATTGGCACGTTTTTCTTAACACCAGATTTGGATATTCATAGTAGCGCCTATAATAAATGGGGGTTGCTTCGTATTTTTTGGTATCCGTATCAATGTGTGATGCCACATCGTTCTTTTTTGACGCACACGCTAGTAATCGGGGATCTTATTCGTATATTGTATATGCTTCTCGTCTTTTCTCCATTCCTATACATATTAAATAAAACGGTATTAGACGGAAGGTTGCTCGAGATTGCAAAGGAATATGATGTTGCTTTAACAACATTTGTAATTGGAGTCATTGCTGCGAGTGCACTTCATATTATAGCGGATCGATTGAACACGCGCCGGAAAAGGCTTATAGGGCGAAAGAAGAGAAAACGAAGGAGGTAAGGCACTTGCAAATTGCGAGTGTTTTTTCTTTTTTATTATGTAGAACGGAATATAAGACTTTTAATCAAACGTTTGTTTAAAGTGAAATGCATTGATATGATATTCTTTTTTTGCATTAATCAAACGTTTGTTTAAAAAATGAAGGAAGAATGAAACTTACTTTTTTTCCTATTTATAAACGTGTAACGAAACGGAAAATAATCAGAAAAATCTTTTTTAAAAGAAAATGATATGGTAAAGTATAAATATAGTTAATGAAAACGTTTTCTGAAAACGTTTTTTATTTTAGGCTTAAAGGTATGATGACCAGGTAGTCTATTGATAGGACTATAAGAATTTTAAAACAGGGGATTACAGAAGGGGAGAGGACAATGGGCACATGGACACAAGTTTACGATCCGTTCGGTAACATTTGGATTTCTGCAGCGGTAGCACTTATTCCAATTATCTTTTTTTTCTTGGCTTTAGCAGTTTTTCGTATGAAGGGTTATGTGGCAGGATTTATTACGGTTGTATTGACAATTCTAGTTGCGCTATTTGCGTATAAAATGCCGTTTACAATGGCGATGGCTGCAACCGGATATGGATTTTTATATGGATTATGGCCAATTGCATGGATTATTGTAATGTCGGTATTTTTATATAAAATTTCAGTAAAAACAGGACAATTTGATATCATCCGTGCATCCGTACTATCGATTACAAATGATCATCGTTTACTTGTTATTTTAATTGGTTTTTCATTTGGTGCATTTTTAGAAGGGGCAGCAGGATTTGGCGCACCGGTAGCAATTACGGCAGCACTTCTTGCTGGTCTTGGTTTAAATCCGCTATATGCAGCTGGACTGTGCTTAATTGCCAATACAGCACCAGTAGCGTTTGGAGCAATGGGGATTCCGATTACAGTTGCGGGGCAAGTAACGGGTATTGATCCTCACAAAATCGGCCAAATGGCTGGGCACCAATTACCATTCTTATCACTATTTGTTCCATTCTTTATCGTATTTTTAATGGATGGCTTCAAAGGTATAAAACAAACATGGCCTGCGTTATTTGTAGCAGGTAGTTCATTTGCAATTACACAATTTATTACAGCAACGTTTTTAGGGCCAGAACTTCCGGATATTACATCAGCGCTTGTGAGTTTAATATGTTTATCGTTATTCCTAAAAGTATGGCAGCCGAAAGAAATCTATCAATCTAATCAAGAAAATAATGAAGTGGCAGCAGCAATGACAGTTGCATCTATGCCGAAATTAACAGCAGGAAAAGTTGTAAAAGCTTGGTCACCATTTATTATTTTGACAGTGATGGTAGTTATTTGGAGTCAAAGTTTCTTCAAAGCATTATTTGCTCCAGGTGGGGCATTAGAAAGTCTTGTCTTTAAGTTCCAAATTCCAGGTCTGCACAATTTAGTAATGAAAGCAGAGCCAATTGTAAATAAACCAACACCCTATGAGGCGATATTAAAGCTTGATATCTTGTCAGCAACAGGAACAGCGATTTTAATTGCATGTATTATTTCTATCCTTGTACTAAAAATGAGTGCAAAACAGGCTGTAGAAACATTTGCAGAAACATTACAAGAATTAAAGATGCCGATTCTATCTATCGGTTTAGTATTAGGATTCGCATTCATCGCAAACTATTCTGGTTTATCGTCAACACTTGCGTTAGCGTTAGCGGGAACAGGTGGATTATTCCCGTTCTTCTCACCATTCCTTGGTTGGCTAGGTGTATTCTTAACAGGATCAGATACATCAGCAAATGCACTATTCTCCAACTTACAAGCGATTACAGCGCAGCAAGTTGGTGTAAAAGAAGTACTGCTTGTTGCGGCAAATACAACAGGTGGTGTAACGGGTAAAATGATTTCTCCGCAATCGATTGCAATCGCGTGTGCAGCAGTAGGACTTGCTGGAAAAGAATCTGATTTATTCCGCTTTACAGTAAAACATAGTCTATTCTTTGTAGTGATTGTTGGGATTATGACATATGTACAAGCCTACTATTTAACGTGGATGATACCGTAAGCTTTTAGGTGGGTATAAGCCGTCAACTTAACACAAACAAGCCAGGTGCTGAAAGCACCTGGCTTGTTTCATAATCTTAACTAAATGGTTACGCTGAGAGACTATTCATCCTCGGATAAACACTCTCCCAAGTTTATTAACTCCCCTATAAATAAGTATGCTGATAAAAAGAATAAAATTTAAAAAGAATTCGTCGCCCGCGTCCTCATCTTTCCAGTGAACTTCAAACAGCCAACCGATTCCGTAATTGGCAACAACCCAGATAGAAAATAATGTCCAGAAGCGCATCCAACTGCCCCCAAACAGAGCAGAAAAAAAGGCCATAATTGACGTGCCTCCAAACCAAAAGACAAAAATAATACATATTGCGCAAAATATAAACCTGAAGATAGACCCAAAACACCCCATTATAATTTCACTCCTGATCTAAACTATACTTGATATATGTGCATAAATAATATGACTAATTTTTTATGTGTTTTGACTTTAACTGAATTGTTCTTATAAATAAAATATATAAAAATAGTAATTTTTAGAAAATTATAACACGAAACCGTATTATAATCCGTGTAATAAGTAGAAATCTCTATTAATTGTAGACGGATGGTATGATTTTATTTGAACATGAATAAGTTTTGGCTCCCACCTCAAAATTTAGTGGAAACAAAGAAGCTAGGTGATAGATCAACTGCCCATAAGAACCCGATTGGTGAGGGCTAATAATCATTGGTTCTATCAGGTATATCGATTGGCAGACAAAAAAACGATAGATAAAAATTGCAACTCATGCCTTTGCATTTTTCTGATTATCGTGTATGATGGGAAAGTATTGAAAATTAAATCAGTGATAAACTAGGGGTGCCTAAGTAATGCTTAGGCTGAGAGAGAAGCGCGATAACTTCTTAACCCTTTGGACCTGATCTGGCTCGTACCAGCGTAGGGAAGTTAACGGCTTTACATAACTATGTCTTTATGAGCCAGGTCCTTGTTTTACTATGGACCTGGCTCTTTTTATTTTGGCATGCGCTGGCCACTAGTTCTTGTCCTTGTCACAAGTAAGGCGAAAGCGGCTCGTTCAGAATGGGAGGGGGATGGAGCTTCAGCCGAAGAGGTGTGTTTTACCTCAGTTGAAGAAACGAAGCCAACGATCATTCTAGCCACTCAAGCTGGATCTTAAGTAAAGCGAAAGCGGCGAAACGTCGCTGAAGTGAGAATCGAGTTGCACAGAAATTGGCTCAAGATTCGGTGCAAGTTAGATTTGCCTGAAATGATAAAGGGGAGGAAACACAAATTATGAAGCAATCTGTTTCAGCTGAACAAATTGAATTGAAGTCGAGTTTACCAGGGAGTAAGAAAGTTTATGTTGATGGGCCGCATGAAGGTATGAAAGTACCAATGCGTGAGATTGAACAAAGTGATACAAACGGTGTACCAAATCCACCAATTCGTGTTTATGATACGAGTGGTCCGTACACAGACCCTAAGTACAAAGTAGAGCTAGAGAAAGGAATTCCATCGCCTCGCCGTCGCTGGATTGTTGAGCGCGGAGAAGTGGAAGAGTATGAAGGACGAGAAATTAAGCCGGAAGATGATGGTGTGAAAGTTGCATCTAATCATACATCTGTGTTCCCGCAAATGGATCGTAAACCACTTCGCGCAAAAAAAGGAGCAAATGTAACGCAAATGCATTATGCTCGTAAGGGGATCATCACATCTGAGATGGAATATGTTGCGATTCGTGAAGGGGTAGAGCCTGAATTTGTACGTAAAGAGATTGCAGAAGGACGCGCTATTTTACCAGCAAACATTAACCACCCAGAAGCAGAACCGATGATTATTGGCCGCAATTTCCATGTGAAGGTAAATGCGAATATCGGAAACTCTGCTGTCTCTTCTTCCATTGCAGAAGAAGTAGAGAAGATGACATGGGCAACTCGCTGGGGCGCAGATACCATTATGGATTTATCAACAGGGAAAAACATTCATACAACTCGTGAATGGATTATTCGTAACGCTCCTGTACCGGTTGGAACAGTACCAATTTATCAAGCGCTAGAAAAAGTAAATGGAATTGCTGAAGATTTAACGTGGGAAGTATATCGTGATACGTTAATTGAACAAGCGGAGCAAGGTGTGGATTACTTTACAATTCATGCAGGTGTACTGCTTCGTTACATTCCAATCACTGCAAAACGTACGACAGGAATTGTTTCACGCGGTGGGTCCATTATGGCGCAGTGGTGTTTATTCCATCATAAAGAAAACTTCTTATACACTCATTTTGAAGAGATTTGTGAAATTATGAAACAATATGATGTTTCTTTCTCTTTAGGAGATGGATTACGTCCTGGTTCGATTGCAGATGCAAATGATGAGGCGCAATTTTCTGAGCTTGAAACGCTTGGTGAGTTAACAAAAATTGCTTGGAAGCATGATGTTCAAGTTATGATTGAAGGGCCAGGTCATGTACCCATGCACTTAATTAAAGAAAACATGGATAAAGAGCTTGAGATTTGCCAAGGTGCACCGTTCTATACACTCGGACCTTTAACAACGGATATTGCACCTGGTTATGACCATATTACATCTGCGATTGGTGCAGCAATGATTGGTTGGTTTGGCACAGCAATGCTTTGCTATGTGACACCGAAAGAGCATTTAGGTTTGCCGAACAGAGATGATGTTCGTGAAGGGGTTATTACGTATAAAATTGCGGCGCATGCGGCTGACCTTGCGAAAGGACACAAAACAGCGCAGCAGCGTGATGATGCACTTTCAAAAGCTCGTTTTGAATTCCGCTGGCGTGATCAATTTAACTTATCTTTAGATCCCGAACGCGCAATGGATTTTCACGATGAAACATTACCAGCAGAAGGGGCAAAAACAGCTCATTTCTGTTCGATGTGTGGTCCGAAGTTCTGTAGTATGAGAATTTCACATGACATTCGTGAGTATGCAAAAGAAAATGATTTAGAAACAACAGAAGCAATTGAAAAAGGTATGAAAGAGAAAGCGGAAGAATTTAAAGAAGCGGGTAGTCACTTATATCAATAATTGAATTTGAGATGAGGCTAAGAGTGCCCGCGGATAGCGGGAGATATGTATGATTTCCGAGCACCTTTTTACTTGATTGATCACGTGTACCTAATTTAAATATAGAAGAAGCCTCTTTTGCTAAGACGGTAGCAAAGGAGGCTATTATTTTTTAGAGGGAGAAGAAAAGTTGTACCCAGTAGAATAAGAGGAATAATGTTACGATTGTTGAGAGCGGAATGACAATAAGTGATACGCTTAAATAATCTTTCCATTTCACTTTAATTTTATTTTGTCTTAGGATGTACATCCAAATGAGGGAAGCAAGTGTACCGATTGGTAATAATAATGATCCCATGTCACTACCAATAATGTTTGCAAGATAGATTGTTTTTAGAGTGACTGGATCAAGTCCCATCTCAGTTAATGTAATGGTACCAATCATGAGAGCAGGGTGATTGTTAAAGATGTTAGAGAGGATAGAAACCAATCCGCCCATTGTAAAGCTCGCATAAAGAAGATGTTGGTTTACAATGGGTTCGCACCATTTTACCAGCAACTCTGTTAATCCTGCATTGTGCAAGCCGTAGATGATAACATACATAGAGAAAGCGAAGATTAGGATATGCCAAGGTGTCTTTTTTAAGATATCGACAGGATTTGTACGTAAATAGTACCATCTCCACACAAGAAGAATGCATGAACCCAGTACAGCTACAATTTCAATCGGTATGGATAGGAAGGAAGCGACGAAGAGAAGACAGCGCATAAGGAATACGAAAAGTAATACTTTTAACATGAATTTTGTCCGTTTTTGTTTTGTATCTACGGGATTTCTCCCTTTTAGAGGATGAAAGTTTTTTGTGAAGAAAATTTCTTCAATATCATAAGAGGAAACAGGTAATCTTTCTGGTAATTTTTTCTTTAACACAGTGTACATGAGCCATGACATAAATAGTAATCCTAGCGTTGCCGGAACAAACATCATTGCAGTGTGCATATAAAGTGTCATGTTTACGATATTTAATGCGATTAAGTTTACGATATTACTTACACCAATTGGTGCACTTGAAGCAGTAGCAATTAAAGCACCGCTTAGTAAATATGGGATTTGCTCATGTGGTTTTAATCGAAGGTTTTTAAGAAGTAAAATTAGAATTGGAGTCGTAATTAAGATACTGCCATCATTGTTAAATAGAAGTGTCATGAGGAAGCATAATAATTGAATGTACCAGTATAAACGGCGGCCGGAACCTTTTGCTAAGTTTGCCAGTTTTGCAGCCGACCAATGGAAAAAGCCGAAGCTTTCTAGTATAACCGCCATAACAATGGTTGCTAAGATCGTTATGGAGGCGCCTCCTATTTTACTAATAATATCCATGACGTCCGGTTTTGATACAAGCCCTGTAAGGAGAATGATACCGGCGCCAATTGCAGCGGGCCATGCTTCATTCAATCCACGTGGTCGCCAAAAGATGATAATCATGGTTAAGAAGAAGACGACGATAGTAACCAATATTTCTGTACTCATTGTTAGCCTACCTTTCTTTTTTACTTGAACAAATAGATGTAAGCTTGTCTCAAGTTTATACAGTAGTATATTCAAAGAAAGACAAGTAGAACTAGGTATGTATCTGAATCTAGTGAATATGTGTATTTGATGTTAAAAGGCAAATATAGATACGAGAGAGATAACTAGTGCTTTTTGATAGAGAGAAGTGCCTGCATAAATAAAAAATGAACAAATAATATAGAACCATTTTAAAGTGGGAGAGAGAGCATCTGCTCAAGCATAGAAGCGGTTTAACCCCATGCCCAGTTTAAAACAAAGAGTAGGTCACTTTTTTATGATCATAAAAAAAGAAGCTGGTCTCCAAACATCTCTATTTTCAGTAAATGTTTGGAGTAGCTTCTTTTTTAATTGCTATTTTTCTTTGAGGAATGTTCGATCTTTTAAGAATAAATTCCAGAAGAAAATAAAGCCCGGAAGTAAGATCGCGATGCCAATTGCATAGAGGATGAGCAGCGCATAGAATGTTTCTTTCGTTGTAAAGCTTGTAAATACGGTAACGTCCGGATAGATAATATACGGTAAATGTGCAACGCCATAAGCGTAACTTGCAAATGCATATTGTGCAACAACTGCTAACACAGCGATGCGAGGCCAGCCAAGTGAACCGTGTTTTTTGTTTGTCCACCAAAGGGAAGAATACCCGATTACAAATAAAATAATGGAGACTGTGAACCACGGAAACTGTTTAATTAATCCTTGCATGAGCCAATGGGTTTCTGGGTCCATAACAACAAGGGCGATGATGGCAGTAACGAGTGTTGCTGGGCCGAGTATGATGGCATTACGTCTGTAAATTCGATATGTATCTTCTGAGCGCTGTTCTCTCGCAAAATCAGCTAGAAACAGAGAGGATAAGAATAGCTCAGAAGTTAATCCGAACAACATATACCAATAGATTACAGGGCTTGATAGAAGTTTCCCATATAATAAAACTTCTTTTCCACCAGAGGTTGTAATATAGGCACCTTCTGTTACTGGCAAAACTGTAATTAATAAGGCAGGAATTAAGAGCCCAGTAATACCAGAAATGAGGCGCAGGACGTGTTCATATTTTGGTACAGAGTAAGCAAACACCATAAAGGTACTACGAATAGCAACGAGAACTAAAATTAATGTTACAGGAACGAACATGACTGTTGCGAGTGTAAAAGCTGCTTTCGGAAAGAAGCCAAGAAATGCGACAACGACAAAGACAAGAAATGTATTCGTGACTTCCCATGTTGGTGATAGATAACGATTGGCAAGCTTTCCGGCTAGCGTCGGGTGCTTCGCGTATACCATGCCCCAAAATCCAGCCCCAAAATCAATGGAACCTAAAATACTGTATACGAAGATAATGGCCCATAAGATGATAATCGCAATACTTTCCTCATGCACGAGGATCTCCTCCTTGCTGTCCTAGATCGTTTTTTAATGGATGTCTTCTAAAGAACGTTCGTAGTACGAAAATCGTTAAAGCGCCAAGACCGACATATAAGATGATGAATAAAATAAATAAGGGCCCGACGAAATCAGCCCGCGTAGCAGCATCCATTGTGCGCTGCATCCCATAAATCGTCCAAGGCTGACGGCCGCTACAACTGAAAACCCATCCAAATTCAATGCCAAGCATCATAATCGGTCCGCATGCAGCAGTAGCCCACAGAAGCCACTTTGGTAATTCTGTCCCTTTTTTTCGATAGATAAAGTACCAATATAAAAGAGCGATTGCTGCTACAGCAAAAGTGAATGCAGCTGTACCGACCATTAAATTAAAGAACGTATGCGTATAAAATGGTGGCCACGTTTCTTGTGGAAATTCATTTAATCCCTTTACAACGGTATTAGGATTAAATCCAACTAACATGCTTAGCATATTTGGGATTTCAAGGGCGTAGTTTAGCTCATGTGTTGCAGGATCAACAAAACCACCAATTGCAAGAGGAGCATGTGATGTTGTATGAAATAATGCTTCAGCCGCTGCTAATTTTTCCGGAGAATGTTCATGCAAGGCAATTGCTGATTCATGTCCAGAAAGCCACATTGTTGCACCTGTAATAAACGTGACGACGAGGCCTAAAAATAGTCCTTTTTTATGATAAGCAATTTCCCGTGGGCTTATATTTCGTTTTAATAATTTAAATCCAGCGATAGAAGCAATGACTGCTGCACCTGTTGCGTAAGCCGTAATGACCACGTGAAGGGAGCTTGTGAAAAAGCTTGGATTAAAGAATGCCTTCCACGGATCAACGTTAAAGACAGAGCCATCAGGGTTCATAGAAAAGCCTGCCGGTGTATTCATCCATGTGTTTGCTGAAGTAATTAACACGGCAGATGCCGTGGCACCAAGCATGACAAAAAAGAGTGAGATTAATCTCATGAATGGTGGTAATTTATCTGCTGCATATACGTAAATGGACATAAATAAAGCTTCTAAGAAGAATGCGAAAATCTCAATCTGGAATGGAACAGATATGACTTGACCGACAATTTTGGCGAAACCGGGCCAAAGAAGTGAAATTTGTACACCGACAATTGTTCCAGTAGGAATTGCTACACCAAGAAGGATGGCAAAAGCTTTTGTCCATCTTTTTGCCATAACAGCATAATCTGAATCCCTCTTCCAGTGATATAATATTTCGCTTATAAAAATCATTAAGGATAGTCCGATTCCAAGAGTTGCAAAAATAATGTGGAATGCTAATGATGATCCAAAGAAAGCCCGTGACAATGTAACAGTATCCATAACTCTACTCCTCTTCATTTTTGCCATTATTTTCTGATTGAACTGGAAAATTTATTCAAAAAACTGCCAAAAATATATATGTATTTAAAAAGTGAGTATGATATTATAATTTCGAAATCTTTAGAAAAGATAAAAAATAGGGAAGGAATGTAATTGCATTTGTATTTCAGAACAAAATCTTTTATAATGCTTATACGAACGTTAGTTCTGTTCCTGAGGTTGAGACCAACAGAATGAAGAGGTTCATGTGAAACGGAGGGGGATCCTTGTATGTATCCTGAAGTCATTAGAAAAATGGCGTTTTCGAAAGAGCATAAAGATTTATTATTAAAGTTATACAATAAAGAAATTACACGGCGTGAATATGATCGCCTTGTGCAATTACTGTATCGTCCTGCGAAAGAGGCTAACTAACGTATGTAAAGAATAAAAAGTAAGGGCAATCTAAAGGATTGTCTTTTAAATGTTTCCGTATGTTCTGCCAAGATTACGGTTAGCCTTATTATAGAGGTGAGAAAACGTGCGGAAACATTTGTATATATGGGTGGCGTTAGTTTTATTTATGGTTTTAGGAGGGATTGTTTTTTGGGCTGCACTACAAGGGAATCGAACAGAATATTTTATTTTGAGACATATGATAAACGAGAATGGGACGCTCGCAACATATCGAATAGCTGATTCAGAGGAAGGAACGGACGAGGCAATCGGTCGTGAAGCATTATCAGAATCAGCAGGACTATGGCTACAATATACACTTGATATGGACAATCAATCATTGTTTGATGAACAAGTAAAGGTTATCCAAAATTATTTTATACATCCAGTCCATATTGTTTTATGGAAAATTTCTGAAACAGGAGAAAGACAAGCAGCTACGAACGCTCTCATTGATGATCTTCGCATTATCGAACAGCTATATCGTGCCTATGAAATGTATAAAGAAGAGCGGTATAAACATCTTGCGGATCAAGTGAGTGATGCTGTACTTCGTTATAATAAGAGAGGAAACATCTATGTTGATTATTATGATGCGGATAAGGAGATGCAACACAATATATTAACGACATCCTACATAAATCCAAGTGCATTCTCTTATATGAAAAAGTACGGAAAAATTTCAGAAACGCAATATCAAGGAGTTATTCAATTTTTAGCGGATTATCCGAGGCGCGGCTGGGCATTCCCGAAAGAATATAAAGCAGATGGCACGTTCACATATGAAAAACAGGTGAATCTGATTGATCAATCGTATGTTGCTTATCATCGGAGTTTAGGCGGCATTGCTTCCGAAGCCTATTTAGATTTTATCAAAAAAGCATTCCATAAAGATGGAAAGCTATACGGTCGTTATGATTTAGATACAGGAAAACCAGTAGTAGATTTTGAATCACCAGCGGCATATGGGCTAACCATTCTATATGTGTTGCAAACGGGAGATATAAAGTTTGCTAAGGAATTATACAATCGGATGAGTGAATTTCGGAATGACAACGTATTTAGCAGGTTTTATGGTGGATATGTAGTTGGGAAAGAGGACAACACGCATATTTTTGATAACGTGTTGCCGCTATTAGCTGAGACGGAATTGAAAATGGATAAGAAGTAAGAGGATGATAGTGGCTCCTGCAGTTATTGTAGATGGCCTTGTTATATTAGAAGAAAGAAAAATCAACAGGTTTCTGGACAAGAAGAAGCTGCCTCTTTGCGGAGGCAGCTTCTTCTTATTTTTTACTTCTTACTAACGATAGTAAAGGTATAAATGTAGGCCATTTTAATACAGGCGTGGGAGAAGGTCCTGTAATCCATGTATGGAATGGAACCGTGCTACATATAACCATTGTGATGATAGAAAATGTTACCGTCAAAAGAAATAGTGATAGACTATATAGAATTGTATTTGCTTGTAATGTAAATAGAGATAGTAATTTCGTAATTAGCTGTAAAAAGAAAAAGTGCGCTAAATAGGCCCCGTACGTGTAGTTTCCGATAAAACGTAATGTTTTATATAACAAACCTCGTCGCTGTACAATCATGATAGATAGTACGTATAATATTAAAATTTCACATACAATGTACAGAAACATGGATGGCTTTAAATAGGTAGATACAGTAAGGTGAATGGAATCTACACCATAAAAGCTAAATAGTTCATAGTTAATGAATAAGAATAGAATAAAAAATAAGATTGTTATGAGCGGTATATGTTTCATTACAAATAAACGCCAAGCTTGAAGTGCTACAGCTGCGATTCCTCCCATGACAAAGTAAAATGAATAAAAGAAGAAGGATCGATCTGTATAATGCAAAACAGTTGATCTAGTTAAGACTTCACCGTTAAAAATATAATGAGAAGAATACCACATTAAGAGAAAATACATGCTAGCGAAAACGGCCATGTACCGGTATATATCTTGCTGATTGTGTGTTCGCTTTTGAAACCAATAGAACAATCCGCATAGCAGTGGGAACAACAAATGAATTTGGAACATCATGATGACGTACCAAAGATGGGGTGCGGCTGTTCCGAGAAATAGGCTTTTTATTCCGCTTTGCACTGTAACGACTTGATTTGTTGTAAATAGGTATACGACGGACCAGAAGAAATAAGGAGCAAGTAAGTGTGTTGTTTTTTCATAGAGGTATTCTGTATAAACCATTTGTTTTGTGTATTGCCGAATTAAATGGAATCCAACAATGAAGATGAATGCTGGTGCTGAAAATTTTGCGAGATTAAATAGCATTCCCATAATAAGAGATTGTTCTAGTAGAATATGTCCTTGATTCATTGTATATAGTAAGGAACTTTGCAAAACAACAGCAAGAAATGCTATGCTTTGCAAAACTTTAAATTCCGGGGCGTTTTGTGTCATAGTTTCCATCTCCTTTTCCATACATGATTATAGTACGAAGGAAGAGAAAGCGCTGTGGAAACTTTGTGAAAGTTATAACAAATTTGTGGCAAATAAAGTGTTATTTTATTTGGAGGTAATTGTAAGGAAGTGTTCGGGTATCCAGTTAGTGCAACATTTAATATAATGTCTTTAATAGGTTTTATTGGAATCGCTTACAGGTTTGAGAAACAACATAAAGTGGATGTATTAGTAGTATTCATTATTGTCCATGTGGAATTCATGACGAGCCATGGTGGGCGGTGTCATGGGTTCAATTTAATTATCACGAATGGATTAAAACCTGCAGCGTTTTTCAAGCAAAGAAAGATATAACAAATATGATAATTATGAATCTGTGCAGAAAGTTTTGGGGCTACGATGGTATTCTTTATTTACCATTTTTGAGAGTGTAGGATAAGCAAAAAGTAGCGTAAGAAAAAGGGGAGTAAAGAGATAAAATGGATACATTAGAGACACAAGCTTTTCATTTAATTTTACATGGAGGAAATGCGAGAAGCAGTGCGATGGAAGCGATTGATTATGCAAAGCGAGGAAAGTTTGAAGAGGCGGACGCTAAACTACAGGATGCGCTTCAAGAATTACAAGAAGCGCATCGTTTGCAAACAGATTTGATACAGAGGGAAGCTGCGGGGGGAAAGACGGAGATTACCCTGCTCATGGTTCATGCACAAGACCATTTAATGAATGCTATAACGGTGAAGGAATTAGCGAGTGAATTTGTAGGATTATATAAGAAAATGTTAGCGAAAGAATGAGGCCTTGCTTATGCAAGGTCTTTTTTTATGTACGAAAAAGTGTCAGTTATGTCGAGGGTGATACCACTTATGTAGCAATCTATTTATTTTTTCCAAATATATGTAACAATAAAAGTGTAAGGGAGGTGGAGGTAGTGAAGATTCACCTTGAATTAGATCCATCACAAGATGAAATAGAGATTATTGTAAAGACAAAAGAAGTAACAGACGAAGTTCAGCATCTTTTAAAAAGGATAGAAGGTGGAGGTGTGAAGCAAATTGTTGGAATTTCGGAACAGCAATATTATTTGTTAGAACCGAAAGATATTTATTGGTTTTATGCAGAGGGTCGAAAGATAATGGCGCAAACGACGAAAGGAAGTCTTGAAGTGAAATCACGTTTGTATGAGTTAGAAACAAAATTACAGGGTGATCGCTTTGTGAGATTCTCAAAGTCTACATTAGCTAACTTGCAGTATGTAACAAGTTTTGAAATGTCTTTTAGTGGCAGTATGTGTGCACACTTTTCAAATGGAATGAAAGAGTATGTTTCAAGAAAATATGTGCCGCTTATTAAAGAAGCATTGAATATAGGAGGAGGTTAGAGATATATGATGATTACATTGTTTGATAGAATAGGCGCTAAAGTGATTGCAGGAATGGCGATGGCGATGGTGTATAGCTTATTGTTTTTAGGAATCGGTTATGCAAATGGAATGGATGTATTAGAGACAAAGACATTACTTACCCACCTTGTAACAGCAAATATTGTAGGGATGATCTTTTCGTTTGCTTCCTTTGTGTTTGAGAGAGAAGAATGGAGCATTTTGAAGCAAACGATGATTCACTTTATCATTTTACTAGGAACATTCTTACCGATTGCAATTTGGATTGGTTGGGTTCCAAGTCAACTTGTTCCCATTCTGATTTGCATAGGTAGCTTTATCGTTATTTACTTCATTATCTGGTTTACAATGACAATGTATTGGAAGAAAAAAATTGAGGGATTGAATAGTGGATTGAAGTAGGTTTACAGGAGGTTAATTCTTTATTGTAGGTTTTCGAATCGCCAATATTTGAATGATAGATGGGTGTGGACCATCAGTGGATTATCACTGATGGTCCTGTTATTGTAGCGTAACCTCCTTTTAGTAGAAGAATAAAAATAAGAATTAGCTCATATTCGTTATTTCTCCTATACCTCGAAGCAATTTTTTTATATAAAATCGCTTCGGTTTTAAAATGTCTAATATATAGTTAATCGCTTTTTGTGGATCAACGGCTGTACCGCATGTATAATAGGCGATTGCTGCGAAGCCCTTTTCTGGATATGTGTGAATAGAGATGTGGCTCTCTGCTAGTAGAATTAATATAGTAACGCCATATGGGTGAAATATTTTTTCGCTTACAGATAGAACAGTAGCACCACATATAACAGATGCAGTTATTAAATGTTGTTCTAAAAATTCACAAGCATTTAATAGAGAAAAAATCTATTTTCTACAAATCTACAATTATATGTCTGCCGAATGTGGCATGTTCCATACTTCTTGTATAAAAAATGTTTTATCTTATTTTATGTAAAGAAATAGAAGTTAGATTGGACAATCTATTCTTTTGGAATATGAAACACTAGTTTATTACAAAGTGAAAAGCCAATATAAAATTTATTTGTAAAAATATTTTATTTTTTGTTTTCCCACACGACTAGACAACTAAACACTAATCTATTTTCATACAGATATGTGTTAAAAGCGTGTTGTTTTATAACACACTACCGATATTTTAAATAACACACTTTTTGAAAGCGATAACACACAATAAAAAACACTTAGGAGAATGTTGATTTTAGGCAGTTTGAAAAGTTGGCACGGCAATTGCAATAATAAAAGGTGTAAAGAAAGAAAAATAAATAACAAAAATAGTTTACATGCATAGGGGGACTTATTAATGAATATTTTACTTTGTTGTTCAGCAGGAATGTCTACAAGCTTACTAGTTACAAAAATGGAAGAGGCTGCAAAAGCTCGCGGTCTAGAAGGAAAGATCTGGGCTGTATCTGGGGATGCAGTAAAAAACAACATTGATGAAGCAGATGTATTATTACTAGGACCACAAGTTCGTTATATGCTCTCTTCAATGAAAGCGCTTGCTGATGAGAGGAATGTTGGTATCGACGTTATCAATCCAATGCACTACGGCATGATGAATGGAGAGGCAGTTTTAGATCACGCATTAACACTTAAAAAATAATTAGGGGGGAAGAAAGAATGCAAAAGTTTATTGCATTTATGGAAAAGTATATTGTTCCAGTCGCTGGTAAAATCGGATCACAACGTCATTTAGCTGCGATCCGTGATGGATTTATTGCAGTTATGCCGCTTATCTTAGTTGGTGCCCTAGCGTCGCTTGTTAATGGCTTTCCATCTGAAGCTTTTCAAAGTTTCATGAAAGGTTTGTTTGGTGAAACGTGGAAGCAGATAGGCGGAGGAATGTGGACTGGTTCTTTCGCAATTTTAGCATTAATTATAGCATTTACAACAAGTTACAACTTAGCAAAATCTTACGGTGTTGATGGATTGTCTGCAGGTATTATTTCATTTGGTGCGTTAATTATTCTTACACCAACAACACCAAAAGAGGGCGGATTAAATTTAGTTTGGACAGGAGCACAAGGTTTATTCGTAGCAATCATTGTAGCACTTCTTGTTACGGAAGCATTCCGTTTCTTTGTACAAAGAGAGATTACTTTCAAAATGCCAGATGGAGTACCACCAGCTGTTCTTCGCTCTTTTGCAGCGTTAGTTCCAGCATTTGTGATTTTGACAGTAGTTGCAGGTATTCAATTAGCTGTGAAATTAGCAGGTACAAGTGTTCATGAATTTATCTTTAATACAATTCAATTACCATTACAAGGTTTAGCGGGTACATTACCAAGTGCAATTGTTATTGTAATTCTTGTTCATCTTCTTTGGTTCTTTGGTTTACACGGTCCAAACATCGTTGGTGGTATCATCGAGCCGTTATACTTACCAGCGTTAGAAAAAAATATAAAATTATTCCAAGATGGTGTGTCTGCATTTGATGTTCCAAACATTATTACCAAGCCATTCTTTGATACATTCGTATATCTTGGTGGTTCTGGTGCAACATTAGCATTCTTAGTAGTTGTATTAATTGTAGCGAAAAGCGCACAAATGCGTGGCGTATCCCGATTATCAATTGGACCAGGTGCATTTAACATTAATGAACCAGTAATCTTTGGTACACCGATTATTTTAAATCCAATTTTATTTATTCCATTTATTGTGACACCAATTGTATTAGTAATTACTTCTTATACAGCGATTTCTTTAGGAATGGTGCCCAAAACAGTTGCGATGATTCCGTGGGCAACACCACCAATTATTAGTGGTTACCTTGTAACAGGTGGACATATTTCAGGTGCAATTCTCCAGTTACTCAACTTTGTAATTGCAATGGTAATTTACTATCCATTCGTTGTATTATGTGACCGTTCTATTGTTAAAACTGAAAAAGCTGCAGCACAAGGAAACGATCAATCTGTACCTATGTAATACATGATTGTTCTCACGGGCGGTGCTAGATCGTGAGGACAATACCTTTATATCATGTTCAGAAAAATGGCACATATCTGGAAGAACACTAAAAATATACAACTAAAATAATAGTTTAATTTTAATAGACGCGTTCAAACTGAGGGGGTATTTCAATCGATTGAACTTTACCCCGCATTAAAGGGGAGTAAGCCTCCTACCTGAAAAATCGGTAAAAGCAAAGAAGTTAGGTGGAGACAACTACCTGTAAATGCCCGATTGGCGAGGGCTAATAATCAGTGGGAAAAAGCCCCTGCTGATTAAAGTTTCACTTTATAGAGAGGGCGGTATTTATGATGACTACAGCAGAACAAATTCCATTCCAATTAATTTTACACAGCGGTAACGCAAGAAGTTATGCGATGGAGGCACTGCAATATGCGAAACAGGGGAGATTGTTAGAAGCAGATGAAGCGATGGCAAAAGCGAAAGAAGCCATTAATGAAGCACATCATTTCCAAACAGAGCTTATACAATCAGAAGCAAGAGGAGAAAAAACAGAAATTAGTGTTCTTTTAATTCATGCACAAGACCATTTAATGAATTCAATGACTGTAAAAGAATTAGCAGCAGAATTTATTGACCTTTATAAAAAACTTGATGCGAAAGGAGAATAAGGTATGAGCGGAATTAAAATTGCTACAATCGGCGGTGGATCTAGTTATACACCAGAGTTAATTGAAGGATTTATTAAGCGCTATGATGAGCTTCCAGTTCGCGAAATTTGGCTCGTTGATATTGAAGAAGGAAAAGAAAAGTTAGAGATCGTTGGGAATTTAGCGAAACGTATGGTGAAAAAAGCTGGTCTACCAATTGATATTCACTTAACACTTGATCGCCGCGCTGCACTTAAGGATGCTGACTTTGTAACAACACAGCTTCGCGTTGGTTTATTAGAGGCACGTACGAAAGATGAGGCGATTCCATTAAAATATGATGTAATCGGTCAAGAAACGAATGGACCAGGTGGATTATTCAAAGCATTGAGAACGATTCCGGTTATTTTAGATATTTGTAAAGACATGGAAGAGCTTTGTCCAGATGCTTGGCTCATTAATTTCACAAATCCAGCTGGCATGGTAACAGAGGCTGTACTTCGTTATACAAGCATTCAAAAAGTAGTGGGATTATGTAATGTTCCAATTGGTATTCGTATGGGGCTTGCAAGGTTGCTTGAAGTAGATGCAAGCCGCGTTCATGTTGACTTTGCCGGCTTAAATCATATGGCCTACGGATTAAATGTGTATTTAGATGGAGTAAGTGTGATGGATCAAGTAATAGAACTTGTAACAGACCCAGAAAAGCAAATTACGATGGAAAACATCGCTGCGCTAGATTGGGAGCCAGAGTTCATCCGCGCTCTGCGTGCAATTCCATGTCCATACCATCGTTACTATTATAAAACACGTGAAATGCTAGAAGAAGAAAAACAAGCTTCTATTAAAAAAGGAACACGTGCAGAAGTGGTGAAACAATTAGAAGACGATTTATTCGAGTTATATAAAGATCCGAATTTAGATATTAAGCCACCGCAGTTAGAAAAACGCGGAGGGGCGTATTACAGTGATGCAGCATGTAGCTTAATTACATCCATTTATAATAATAAAGGTGATATTCAACCTGTTAATACAAGAAATAACGGTACAATTGCAAGCTTGCCACATGATTCAGTTGTTGAAGTGAACTGTACCATTACAAAAGATGGTCCGAAGCCGATTGCGGTAGGAGACTTACCGGTTTCTGTTTGCGGTTTAGTTCAGCAAATCAAATCATTTGAGCGCACATCAATTGAAGCTGCTGTTACAGGGGATTATCATAAAGCGCTGCTAGCTATGACAATTAATCCACTTGTACCATCAGATAAAGTAGCAAAACAAATTTTAGATGAAATGTTGGAAGCACATAAAGACTATCTTCCGCAGTTCTTCACAAAAGTAGAGAAATAAAAAGCGGCGCTGACAAGGCACGCTTTTTTCATTTTATGTAATGGAACGCGTGAAGGAACTACGGGTTTTAACGGAAAGTGAGTTGCCAGAGGGGATAGAACTTGTGAGATTTTAAAAAAGACGGTTTATTAAGACCGTCTTTTTGTATGGCTAGATAATAGAAAGAATATAGCCACTAACGGCGCCAAGAACAACTATGATCCATGGTGGTGCTTTCCAAAATGCTAATAGACAAAATAGGAGAGAGGCGATAACAAAGTCAGGCGTACTTATGATGGAGCTTGTCCAAATTGGATTGTAAAAAGCAGCTAGTAAAATGCCAACAACAGCAGCATTAATACCAAGGAGTGCGCCTTGTACATAAGACAAGCGTCTAACTTGATCCCAAAATGGCAGTAAACCAATGACAAGCAAGAATGCAGGAAGAAAGATAGCAATTGTTGCAAGAATGGCTCCTAGCGTTCCATCCAGCACAGCTCCTATGTAAGATGCAAATGTAAAAAGAGGACCTGGAACGGCTTGTGTTAGACCGTATCCTGCTAGAAACTGTTCTTTTGTCATCATGCCATTTAGTACAAATTCATTTTCAAGAAGAGGAAGAACGACATGTCCCCCGCCAAACACGAGTGAGCCGGAGCGATAGAAACTATCAAACATGGCAATCCAGTGTGAAAATGGTCGTAAGATGGGTAACAAGAATAATAAACTAAGGAATAGTAAAAGGCATAAGATGGCTGTTATACGTGAAATAGGAATATGTATTTTGCTAGCAGATGGAACTTCATACTTACGATATAAGAGCCAACCGATAAAACCAGCAAGTAGAATAAGTGCAACTTGTGTCCATGTACTTGGAAATAATAATGCGATTGCAGCAGTGATGATTGCAATGGTTGCTCGGTTTCGATCCGGTGTTAATTTCTGAGCCATTCCCCATATTGCATGGGCGACAATTGCTACTGCTACAAGCTTTAAACCATGAATCCAGCCAGCATCCGTCACATGAAATTGCTGGAGCAGTGAAGCAAAAAAGACAAGTACAAGAACGGATGGGAGTGTAAATCCAGTCCAAGCGGCTATAGCTCCAAGGAGTCCTCCGCGTGATAAACCGATGCCAATTCCAACTTGACTGCTTGCAGGGCCAGGAAGGAATTGACAGAGTGCTACTAAATCGCCATAGCTTCGCTCATCCATCCATTTTCGCTTTTGTACGTATTCGTGATGGAAGTACCCAAGATGAGCTACAGGACCTCCGAAAGAGGTAAGACCTAGTTTAAGTGATACGAGAAAGATTTCTATTATCGTTTTCAAGGTGGCCTCCTAAAGAAATTTAAAGTCTATGTGCATTATACAAGGAGGACCTAAGCAAAGGGAATGGCTATGATGTAATGTTTTTGTAAAGATTTCTTGAGTGGAATAATCCTCATGAAAAAGCGCCTCTGAAAAAGTCATAATTAATCGTGTCCCAGCAATAAATTAGTTAAAGAGATGCCAGCTATTCAAATTGAAATTTATATAAGGAGAATGTTGCTCGTATGACAAAACATTTTGTTGCTAAGCTAAAAGGTGGTAATGAATTACCTCCTGTAGAAACAAAGGCTTATGGGGTAGCTGAACTTATTTTCAATAGCAATTTTACAAAACTACATTATAGGATCATATTGAAGAATATTGAGAAGATAACATCTTGCCAAATTCACTTAGGCAAAGGGAATCAGACAGGACCAGTGGTAATGTTTTTATATGGACCTGTGAAGCATGGAATTAGTGTAAATGAAGGAACGATAACAGGTATGGTGTCCACTGAAGATCTAGAAGGGCCTTTGCAAGGGAAGACGTTCGAAAATCTTGTGCAGGCAATCGAAGAAATGAATGCATATGTAAATGTTCATACAAGAGCATATGCAAGAGGAGAAATACGTGGAAAGATAAAGGGGTATAGCCGATCGATAAGCCGTTAAGTAAATATGCCCATGAATGTTAACATTCATGGGCATATTTACTTTATTCTTTTTTTTCTGGTTGATTCTTTATGAAGAAGTCCATTACATAAAATACTTCATCATCTGGAATTTGTACGTCAAACGTATTTTCAATCGGTTGCAGCGTTTTTTTTACTTTCATATACATCCAGTATTCATCTTGTCTACGTGCTTCTTTGTCAGGGTAAGGGAGGAGTTTTTCTCCCTTTTGCAGCCGATCAATCATACAGCTCATATGCAAAATAACTCCCATTAAACTATCAGGGTTTAACTGTAAAGAGATGAGCTCTTGAATTGTATTGAGCGCGTACCGTATTGTTTTAATCATCAGTGCTCCATCTTCGCGTTGCATTTGTTGCCCGAGAATATCAGCCATTTTTGCATATGTTTCTTCATACGTAATTAATTCTTGAATCGGTTGAATGGCTTTGTAGTTTATAATATCTTGGAAATGATAAGTTAAACATGGTACTTGTACATCAAAGTTTGTAACAATACAAATCATATTGCGTTCTTTCTTTATATTTTCGATCATTTTTGTTAAATCTTTTTCATGAACGATACTAATCGGAATAATTTCTATTAAATCCTTATCGAATCGCAAATAGTTTTCAAGCATTTTTTGAATGGCCAGTGCGCTTCCTTCTCCTGTTAAACAAGCTGTTAAAATGACTGATTTCATTGGAGCGAGTGGCTTTTTCTTTTCTTCTTGTACGTTCAAGTAAAACGGTGTTAAATTTTTCACGGTTTCATATAACGTATCTAATGAGTAACCGAGCTGGGCTTTTCGCGCTGCTTCGAGTACGTGCGGCGTACTTGTCATCGAGAGAACGCGTACAGGGATATGGAATTCCGTCTCTAGTATATCTCCGATATAAGCAAGTGACCCCATATCGACAAGTAAGAGAAGTCCATTTATATGTCCTAGTGTTTTCATGTACATTTTTACTCGTTCTAAGAAATCTTTCGGCGATTCATGAAGGGGCATATCAATTCCTGTTACTTCATCGATACCGAGAAGTTCATTGGATACATTTGCCATTTCTGTTGCGATACCATTGCCATGAGCCAAAATTAATACTTTTACTTCTGTTTGGGAAGCTGGGATGGGATCAACAACAAAAAACATCGTTAAGAATCCAGCTTCATCAATCGGCATCGTTATTTGTAATTCTTCTTCTAACAGCTGGATACATTGCATGGCAACGGAGAAAGCTTCTTTATATTTCGTACGAATTTGATTCAGCTGTGGGTGATGAATTTGTTTCCCGCCTTGTAAACGTTGTAAAGTTGTCTGTACATGTAAACTTAAAGCGAGAAAGACTTTTTCATCGAATGTCTTAGATAAATGTTTTTCTGCTAGTTCAGCGATTTTTTCGCAAACAGAAACAATATTACGATCGACGATTTTAAAGACGTTTTCATGATTTGTCTTTTTGGACATTTGATTAAAATAATGAACGAAAAAGCTTTGGATATCATTGTCTATTAATAATTCTAATTCTTCTTCTTCAATCCCGCGTGCTTGGAGTTCTTCATATTTATGATCGATGTAATTATAAATGGAAGAGCGTGTATCTTCTGTTTTATGTCTACTCCATCCTTCGTCACTCGTAAACACAAAAGTTTCGTTTGGTACTTGATACAGATGGCGACTTTTTCTTTCGATAAATAAGCCTTCCTTCATGTACCATGGTAAGTCAGTGCTAGAAACACGTACAGAATCTCTCTTTTTTGTTACGAAATCAGAATAGGCTTTTGCGCAGGCGATTTGTACATCGGTTTTTAATTGTCCGATATTGTTTGGACATTGATAAAAGACGAATGCGCGCATTGTATTTGGGCTGACATGAATTCCTTTTCGTAGGCGAATCGCTTCATTTGTAAAAAAGAGCTGCAATAGTGAAAAGCGTTCCTGATGTGTTCGTTCACGAAGTGGTGGAAGCGTTACGGTCATTGGAATTCGCCGTGTAAATGTTTTCAGTAAAAACGAGTTTGGTTCTTCTGTTGTTGCGGTAATAATTAATACTTGTGCTCGGCGCTCGTTCTCTGTTTCTCCAAGGCGACGATACACACCCCGGTCAATAAATGTGAATAGCATTTCTTGTCCTTCTGGCGGAAGGCGGTGTATTTCATCTAGAAAGAGAATGCCTTCATGAGCTTTTTCAATTAATCCCTTTTGGTCACTTGCACCAGTGTAAGCACCTCTCTTTATCCCGAAAAGCTGCCCAAGTAAGAGCTGTGGATTATTTGCGTAGTCCGCACAGTTAAAGACGATAAACGGTGCATCTTTTGGGAGCCGATTAACTTCAATTGCGTATTCATGCATTAAAGAGGCAAACATAGATTTCCCGACACCTGTTTCTCCAAGTAGTAATGTATGCATACCATTTGGCGGATAGAGTACAGCGGCCTTTGCTTTTTCAATCGCAATTTTGAGGCTTGTGTTCTCTTTTGCAAAGGTATCGAGTGAAGTGTCATTTTCTGAATGCGTTTCCATATGAGAGTTAACTCCTAAATAAAAACGGACAGGGCGTGTCCCTGTTTTAGATAAACGACCCTCTTTCACCAGCTTATTTAAATCGCTGCTTACATTTGCACGGTCTAGCTGTAGAAAGGTAGCGAGTTCAGATGCTGTTACACCTTCTGAGTAATTCCCTTTCTTTATTACATTATAAATGAGGTCCATTCGTTTCATTTTTCTTCACCTCGAAACTTCGTCGCTATTTAAAATTTTACACAAAAATAGGAAGTGTGGGAAGAGAAAAAGACGAAACAGCCCTAGTATATATACTAAAGCTGTTACAATCTTGTGTCCTTCCAAAAGTTAACTTCTAAATGTGAGGAAGGATTATAAGGAAGAAGTGTGTACCCTTTTGCTTTGAGGTAATCAATTACCTTTGGAAGAATTTGTACGGTAACGCTAGAATCATGCATTAAAATAACTTCAACTTGTTCATCGTTTTGGTTCATAACACGCTCTAGTACAGCCGAAGGATTATGATAACTTTTCCAGTCATATGTATCGATTGTCCAATCCCACATTTTATACTGAGCAGAAACAAGCGCATCACGATAATTCTTTTTTAAATAAGGCATACTACCATATGGAACGCGAACAAGGTGTGTATCCAAGTTTGCGGTGCGACGGACAATTGAGCGGGTCTGTTCCATTTCAGTAATTAAAGTGGATGGATCACCAGTATATAGACGTTTTACGTCATGGGACATGCTATGAAGACCGATATAATGACCTTCTTGTATGAAACGTTTCATTATTTGGGGGTAATGTGAAGCCTTGCTACCAATTACAAAGAAGGTTGCTTTTCCTTGTTTTTGTTTTAAGATGTTTAAAATTTGTGATGTGTACTTGTTTGGTCCATCATCAAATGTTAAGTATGCAATTTTGGACGGAAGAGCCGTGTCCTGAGCCGGAGATTGCTGTATAAGTGGGGAGTTAGCGGCTGCTTCAGTATAAGATATCGAACATGTAGTAATACTCAAAAATATAATAATACATAGAAACATTTGCTTTATCATTATACTCACCCTCAATCTAACAGTCGTGAAGAAGGAATTAAGATTATATTCTCATGATTCCCTTTATATGTATATCTTGCTCCAATAGAAGAACTCTCAAACAAACTATATTTTGGAAATAAAAATAGCACTCTTTCTTAAAAAGAAAGAGTGCTATTTGAATATTCTTTGCTAGTAAAGACGATACTATAATTAGTCTTCGCGTTTTTTCACTTTTTTATAGAAGGAAATAATTGGTTTATAACGCTCGTGCACAAGACCAATTACTTCTGCTATGAGTTCAGTAAAGAAGATTAAAGCGAACAGAAGGATAATGGATAACCATAATGTTGCGCTAGTGAATATAATTGCATTTACGCTAAAGAAAATGCCGAATGCATAAATGATAAGTACCGTTGTACGATGAGAGAAGCCCATTGCTAACAGCCGATGATGTAAATGTGATTTATCTGGTGCAGAAATTGGCTTTTTGTTTACAACACGTCGAATAATTGCAAAGGTTGTATCGAACACTGGTACACCTAAAATAATAATTGGAACAACGAAGCTGAATAACGTTACGCTTTTGTACAATCCAAGTAAGGATATAACAGAAATACAGTATCCTAAAAACAGTGCACCTGTATCTCCCATGAAAATTTTTGCTGGATGGAAGTTATAGAATAAAAACCCAAGTGTACTTGCAAGTGCAATAAGTGCTAATGGTAGAATAATGACAGCACCAGTACCAATCGGACTAGTAAAGGCCATATATGCTAACGTTGCAAGAACGATGGATGAAATACCAGCGGATAATCCATCTAATCCATCAATTAAGTTAATGGCGTTTGTAATACCGACAATCCAGAATATTGTAATTGGATATGCAAGTAGACCAAGCTCAGTATCTCCTAGGAATGGAATGTATAACACCTGAACTAATAATCCACTTTTTACGATGAATGCGGCAACTACTAGTTGTCCACCGAACTTTACTTTTGCCGATAATTCATACATGTCATCTAAAATACCGATAATGACAATGATGACAGCCCCTAAACTAATGGATAGCATTCTTTGTTCATATAATCCACTAACAATGAATCCTACAGCTACACCGATGAAAATTGCCAGTCCACCTAGGCGAGGCATAATTTTTTGGTGTACTTTACGTGCGTTTGGCTTATCAGTTGCTCCGATCTTAAATGCTAATTTGATGACGAAAGGAGTAACGACTAATACGGTAATGAAAGATGCCAAAACTGCATAAATCACTTGTGAGTCCATTAATACCCCACCTTTTATATTTTAACGTAGTTTTTCAATAATTATCTGAAAATTAAGATGTTTATTTGCAGGCTCATAACATATGGTATCACAAAAAGATTAGAATTCAATCTTTTTTCTCGTTCAACGTAATTGGAAACAGATAAAAATATGACAAATTTATGATAAATATAATGTCCCACAAGAAGGTTACAATATATCGTATCATTTAGTATAGCTTATAACATTTACATACGATACGATGTGGCCGATAATGAATCTCTTTACTATAAGTGTTGCACGTTCAAACATGTACGTTTCGTGTTAAAATATGGAACTGTTCAATGTGTTGATAATGGAACAGTTTGTAAACAAATATGTTCAAATGTAATGATGGTATTTTACAAAATCTTAAAAAATGAAAGAGAAGACGGTTCATATAATAAGGGGTGAGAGATGGCATGTTATCTCTTCTGTATATTCCATGTCTTAATACAGAGGAAAAGAAACTCTTAAAGGGATTGTCCTATATTCATTCTTCGTATGAAAGGGGGAAGCACAAAAATACCTAAAATATAATGTTAGGTAGTGTGTGCGGAACATCTAATGAAAATTACAGTGATAGGTACTGGATATGTTGGATTAATTACTGGAGTAGGATTAGCCACATTAGGTCATTCAGTTACTTGTTTTGATATAGATCAAGGAAAAATAGCACGAATGAAGCAAGGAGAAATGCCAATTTATGAACCAGGTTTAGGACAATTAGTCAATGCAGCTGTCCAAGAAAAAAGACTAGTATTTACATCAAGTCAAGCAGAGGCATTTAAACATGTAGATTTTATATTTGTAGCAGTGGGAACACCTTCTTTACCGGATGGGACGGCAGATTTAACATATATTCGTAATAGTTGTTATGAAATTGGGATATATGCAAATTCAGATGTAATTGTGGTTACCAAAAGTACGGTTCCTGTAGGTACGAACGATCAAATGAAGGAATGGATTCAGGAGAAGTTACAAGGACGGCATATCATACATATGGTATCCAATCCAGAGTTTTTACGTGAAGGATCGGGTATACATGACTTTTTCCATGGTGATCGTATTGTCATAGGAGCCGAAACAGAAGAAATCGCACAGAAAGTAGAGGGGTTATACAGCAAGCTACGAATGGAAACGTTTGTTACAGATACCCGCAGTGCTGAGATGATTAAATATGCCTCCAATGCTTTTTTAGCTACGAAAATTAGCTTCATCAATGAAATTTCTAATATATGTGAAAAAGTGGGCGCAGATGTGTTAGAAGTAGCAGGTGGCATGGGAATAGATCGACGAATCGGTCCACATTTCTTACAGGCAGGTATCGGTTATGGAGGTTCATGTTTCCCAAAAGATACGGATGCTCTTGTTCAAATCGCAGGTAATGTTGCGCATGATTTTAGGCTACTCAAAGCGGTAATTGAAGTGAATAATAAACAACAGATGTTGCTTGTTCGGAAAGCTAGAAGTGTAATGAACATGAGGGGAAAGAAGGTTGCGGTATTAGGAGTGGCCTTTAAGCCAAATACAGATGATATTAGGGAAGCGCCGTCTCTTCTCATTATAAAAGAGTTATTAGAGATGGAAGCAAATGTAATTGTATATGACCCGCAAGCTCTATTGCATGTACAACAGTTGTTTGGAGACGAAATAAAATATACAACCAATTTAGATGAGGCAATTACAGAAGGAGATGCAGCGTTTATTGTAACCGAATGGGAATGCATACGAACGTATCCATTAGAGAAGTATGTGAAGCTTATGCGTGAACCTATTTTATTTGATGGTAGAAATTGTTATACTGGGAAAGATGTTGAAAAGCATAGAATGGATTACTATTCTGTTGGCAGAAAAAGTATTTGTAATAGGAAAGTTTCTACGGTCTATTAAGAAGGTTCTCTTTTGTCCTTGTATACTCTCCTATATAATGGTGGGTGTAACAATACTATATAAATCCATGTTGAGAAGCTGTATCTAAATAGCGGCTATGAAAATAAAAGGAGATCTTCGCTCGTTTTCTCCTTTTGTTTTACTTGGCGTGGAGCTAAAAGAAGATTTGACCGTTTCTATGCATAGCTGGACGCGCTCTCCCACTCAAAAGGAGAGATTTTATGTTAGCTTTTCGTAGATTGTAATTAGTGAAAGAAAAGAGGCAGTGAAATGACTAAACGTTTAAAAGTGATGACAATTTTTGGAACACGTCCGGAAGCGATTAAAATGGCACCTCTTGTATTAGAATTGCAAAAACATCCTGAGCAAATTGAATCAATTGTGACAGTGACAGCGCAACATCGCCAAATGCTAGATCAAGTATTGGATATTTTCGGTATTAAACCAGATTTTGATTTAAATATCATGAAAGACCGTCAAACATTAATTGATATTACAACACGTGGTTTAGAGGGTCTAGATAAAGTAATGAAGGAAGCAAAGCCGCATATCGTTCTTGTACATGGTGATACAACAACTACTTTTATTGCAAGTCTTGCTGCTTTCTATAATCAAATTCCAATCGGTCATGTTGAAGCTGGACTTCGCACATGGGATAAATATTCTCCATACCCGGAAGAAATGAACCGTCAATTAACAGGTGTAATGGCAGATCTTCATTTCTCTCCTACAGCAAAATCAGCAACGAACTTGCAACAAGAGAATAAAGATGAAGCACGTATTTTCGTAACAGGAAATACAGCAATTGATGCGCTAAAAACGACAGTAAAAGAAGAATATAGTCATCCAGTACTTGAGAAGCTTGGAAATGACCGACTTGTACTTATGACGGCGCATCGTCGTGAAAATTTAGGGGAACCAATGCGTAATATGTTCCGTGCAATTAAACGCCTTGTTGACAAGTATGAAGATGTACAAGTTGTATATCCAGTACATATGAACCCTGTTGTGCGTGAAACAGCGAATGATATTTTGGGAGATCATAATCGTATTCACTTAATTGAACCACTAGATGTAATTGATTTCCATAACGTTGCAGCACGTTCATACTTAATATTAACAGACTCTGGTGGTGTGCAAGAGGAAGCGCCTTCCCTTGGGGTGCCGGTTCTTGTTCTTCGTGATACGACAGAACGTCCAGAAGGCATTGAAGCAGGTACATTAAAATTAGCGGGTACAGATGAAGAGACGATTTTCACGCTTGCGGATGACTTGTTATCTAACGAAGAAGCACATAATAAAATGGCACAAGCGTCTAATCCTTACGGTGATGGCCTTGCTTCAGAGCGTATTGTAGAAGCGATTTTACAATACTTTAATCAAAAGTAAGTAAAAAGAGACTTTTCCTATTTTTATTAGTATAGGAAAAGTCTCTTTTTTTATGCTCTACTGATGATTGCGCATTAACCATTCCGCATTCGCATTCGTAGATGGAGGTTCCTCTGTTTTCGTCTTAGTAGAGGAATTTGATGAATTTGTATTAGAACCAGAATTAGAACTAGAACTAGAACTAGAACTAGAACCAGAATCATTATTGGTTGTTGAATTCGTGTTTATTTTTTCTTTACCCAAGTTTGCTAAAATTGTATTACGAACATCTTGTAAGCCTACTTCATCTGGAATAAAGTAATAAATATCGTTTAGTTTTTTATCTTCACCTTTTAATTGAATCGTCTGTATGTTAGAAGGATCGAATCCAGATAACTTAGTGTATAGGGCAAGGCCGTCAGATACAGGTATATCAGTTTTTATATATTTTCCAACAACCTCTGCTAATTCTTTAATCTTAAAGACGGTGGAAGTGGAATTTAGCTTACTAGCAACCGCAGCAAGTACTTGTCGTTGTCTATCAGCACGGCCGTGGTCTCCGTTCGGATCTTGTTTCCGCATTCGGACATAAGCGAGCGCTTCTTCACCATTTAATTCTTGTTTTCCTTGTTTAAATTGAATTAGCTTGTAGTAATCTATATCAGATCGTTCCTCGAAATCGAACGGAACATCGACTGTAATACCGCCAACAGCATCAACAATTCCTTTAAAGCCTTTGAAATCAATTTTAACATAATGGTCAACAGGCACGCCTAAAAAACCTTCTACGGTTTCTAATGCCATTTTTTCTCCACCATAAGCATGTGCGGCGTTAATTTTATCTTTTTTATTTTTTCCAGCAATTGTAACACGTGAGTCACGTGGAATACTCATAATTGAAACATTTTGTGTTTTTGGATTAATTGTTGCGAACATGAGAGAATCTGTTCGTCCATTTTGTCCATCTGTTGCATAATCTTCAATTCCCATAATCAGGACGCTGAAAGGTTCTTTTGTAATTTCTACATTTACCGCACGTAATTTTGATTTATCGCGAGTAAAACCACTATACATCTCCATAAGTGACGAATAAGAATTAAATACATAAAGTCCTACACTACTAATTAGGCCTATAATAATGAGATAGATGAAAAATCTACGTCTGCGCTTTTTTTTAATTCTTCTCTTCTGGAGATGATGATAACGCTCTTCCATACATAATCTCCCTTTAATCAATATGTTATTGTTGAACAACGTCATGCTCTAAATAGAGCATGTCATCCTCTTGTATTGTACATTGCCCATTTGTTAATTCAATCATCCAATTTGTGAAAGTTTGTTTTTGATCTTCTTCCACATAAGTGTCAAATGTCACATTTTCTAGGTAATGTATCTCTTTAATCACATATTTCGAGTGGCGTAATTCATTTTCAATTTTCCCAAGTAGTGTATATTCAACTTCTGTCTTCATAACCCGCATTAATTTTCGTTCAACAACACCTACATGGTTAAGTCCTTCACTTGTACATTTTCCATATGCACGAATTAAACCACCAGCACCAAGTTTAATGCCACCAAAATATCGTGTGACGACAACGACAGTATCTTTCAGTCCACGTTTTTTCAATACTTCTAGCATAGGCACACCAGCTGTACCGCTTGGTTCACCATCGTCATTTGCCTTTTGAATTTGATCTTGTTCCCCGATTAAATAGGCTGAACAGTTATGCGTCGCGTTCCAGTGTTGTTTTTTTATTTTTTGAATAAATTCCTGTGCTTCTTTTTCTGTTTTCGCTCGGCTTATATAGCAAATGAAACGTGATTTTTGAATGACAATTTCGTGTTCACCGTATCCCTTGATTGTTAAATATTGTAATAGCAATAGTATACGCTCCTACCTTTCAAAATTACTAGTACTCTTTATTGTAAAATGGGGAGTTTTCAGATTCAAACATTTTTTATAGCAAGGTGGCAAATTCTATTATAAATTTAATGTTTTTGTTGTAAATTTCCCTAGTGTTGATTATAATCTTAAATCAGCATTTTTCATACACTAATGCACCTTTTCCAATTTTCGTGTAAAATTAGGAAATAAAAACTTTTTTATAAGGCAGGTACGAAAATGAGAACAGCTATTGTTACGGATAGTACAGCATATATACCGAAGCATATTCGTGAAGAACTCAATATACATATGATCCCATTAGATGTAATTTTTGGGGCGAATTCTTCCCAAGAAGAAGCAGAAATTACAGCGGATGATTTTTATGTAAAAGTACGTGAACATGAAGAACTTCCAAAAACTTCTCAACCAGCAATTGGAAAATTTGTGGAGCTATTTGAAGAATTATCAAAAGAATACGATGCGGTTATTAGTATCCATCTTTCAAGCGGGATTAGTGGCACATATCAAACAGCAACGACAGCTGGGCAAATGGTCGAGGGAATAGACGTATATACGTATGATTCTGAAATTAGTTGTGAAGTACAAGGGTTTTATGTGCGTGAAGGTGCAAAAATGGCAAGCGAAGGAAA
Source organism: Bacillus cereus (assembly GCF_002584535.1). GTDB lineage: Bacteria > Bacillota > Bacilli > Bacillales > Bacillaceae_G > Bacillus_A > Bacillus_A arachidis. The sequence continues at coordinate 76,768 of NZ_NUOT01000051.1, read as the reverse complement.
GATGCCAGCAGAAATTTTAGCTAGATTTGATGAAATGAAACAAACTATAGATGCTTATTTTGTTGTGGATGACTTGCATCATTTGCAGCGTGGTGGTCGCTTAAATAGTGCACAAGCATTTATCGGTAGCTTATTACAAGTAAAGCCGGTTTTATACTTTAGAGATAAAGTTATCATTCCGTTTGAAAAAATTCGCACGCGCAAAAAGGCGCTAAAGCGTATTGTTGAAATCTTTGATGAGCAAGCGAGTAAAGGTATGCCAATGGAAGCTGTTATCATTCATGCAAATCGTGAAGAGGAAGCGAAAGAATGGCAGCAAGAATTAGCGGAAAAATACCCTCATGTTACAATTCGCATCAGTTATTTTGGTGCTGTAATTGGAACGCATTTAGGAGAGGGAGCACTAGGTCTAGGTTGGTATACAAAATAATAGTAATGTAAAAGCTCTCTTTTTGTAGAGAGTTTTTTTACGGATATCCACATTGAATTGACAAGTTAATATTTGGAAGTGATAAAATGATACATAACCTAAAATGAGGAAAGTTTTATTGCTTACTTTTTATAAGAAACTATTTTATAATAAAGGAGAGGTGAAACATATGGAGCATAATTCTTGTTTATGTCCAAAGTTTGAGTCGGCTTTTACACTGCTTAGTAAAAAGTGGACGGGTTTAATTATTAAATCTCTGTTAGAAGAACCGAAACGATTTAGAGAAATCGCGGATATTATCCCAAATATGAGTGATCGTATGCTGTCAGAACGTTTAAAGGAATTGGAGAGTGAAGGGGTAGTTGTTCGGAATGTTTATCCAGAGGTACCTGTTAGAATCGAATATGGTTTAACAGACAAAGGAAAAGCATTAGAAAGTGTTATGAATGAAGTCCAAAACTGGGCTGAAAAATGGGTGAAATAATAAAGTAATCCATGGATAGGGAGAAAAAATCACAAGGAGTTTTCCTTGTGATTTTTTTATAACAAATGTATGACAAGTGTATAAAAAAACAGTGTCATTTTCTTAAAATTCTACAAGAAAATACAGGATTAGAAGGAAAATGTCAGGAAATCACAAGCGCAATATTACATTTATTTTACAAAAGCGTAACATTGAGAAAAAATCTTACGAAATATGGTATAAATTTTAATAGATTATATGTCGGAAAAGAAAAAAAGAAAGCGGTGTAAAAACAAAATGAAAAAATTAAAAATTGCATCTTGCGCATTGGCTGCAGGATTTATGATGTTTTCAGTAGTAACACCAAATGTATTCGCAGAAAAGATTGAGGACGTAAAAACACAAATTAACGCACAAAATGATACTTTACATAAACAACAACAAGAACGTGATGAGCTTCAAAAACAAATGAATGACTTAAATAAAACGGTTGAAGGTTTAGATAAGTCTGTTCAAGAAAATGCAGCGAAACTTGACGAAACAATGAAAAAAGTTGAAGAAACACAAGCATTAATTGAGAAGAAGAATAAAAACATTGCAGAATTACAAACGAAAATTGCAAAGCGTGAAGATTTGTTAAGAAAACGTTTAGTAGCACTTCAAGAGCAACCGAACACGAACGTTGTAACAGAGGTTGTTGTAAACTCTAAAAACATTGCTGATCTAGTAGATCGTTTAACTTCTGTTTCTAGAATTCTTGAATCTGATGAAGATATCATGAAAACGCAACAAGAAGAGCAAGCAACTGTGAAAAAAGATGTTGAAACGGTAAAAGAAAAACAAAAAGAATTAAAAGAAGCACAAGCAAAGATTGAAGTTGTAAAGAAAGATCTTGATACTGAAAAAGCGAAAAAACAAGAAGCAGTAAACGACTTAAGCGGTAAAATGGATACGGTTGTAAACAATATGACAAGCACAGAAGATCAATTAAAAGATCTTGAAAAACAAGCGCTACAATTACAACGCATGGCTGAAGAAGAAGCAAAAGAGAAGGCAGCACAAGAAGAGGCTGCAAAGCAACAAGCAGAGAAAGCTCAGCAACCAGCGCCAGCACCAGCACAAGAAGCAGCTCCGCAACAAGCTGCACCAGCACCAGCAAATAATGGTGGACAAGCTAAAAAAGAAGAAACTAAACCAGCTCCAAAGCCAGCGCCAACACCTCAACCAGCACCAGCACCAGCACCAAATAAAGGTGGCGTAATTGGTAAAGCACAACAATACCTTGGTCTTCCATATGTATGGGGAAGTGCATCTCCATCAAATGGTGGTTTTGATTGCAGTGGTTTCATTTCTTATATTTTTGGTGTAGGTCGTCAAGATGTTGCGGGTTATTGGAACTCAGTTTCTAAAGTAAGTAGCCCACAACCTGGAGATTTAGTATTCTTCCAAGGTACTTATAAAGCAGGCCCTTCTCATATCGGTATTTACGTTGGTAATGGCCAAATGATTCATGCTAGTGATAAAGGTATTGCATACGGTGATATTAACAGCAGCTATAATCAAAAACATTTCTTAGGTTACGGTAGATTCTAGGATTTTGAATCATATAAAACATGTGTATAAAGTCGATAGCTTACTATTTTAAAAGTAGGTTATCGGCTTTTTTGAGTTTTTACGAGAGAAAGAGAAAGGGTTATAGTAAAGCCAGGGGTGCTTTACTATGCTAGCAGGAAGACAAGTGCTGTTAGAAGAACTTTCATTTTCAAAGGATGAATTAGATCATTTGGAAAGACAAGGGGATATTTCTTTGGAAAGAGGTGTCATAAAGAAATCTTTACGCTATGTATGCCAGCGCTGTGGAAATATGGAAGGGCGGTTATTCGCTTCGTTTTTATGTAAGCGATGCAATCAAATGTGCACGTATTGCCGAAAGTGCATTACGATGGGACGAGTGGGAGAGTGTACAGTGCTCGTTAGAGGTATACGGGATGTAGAATGGGAAGTTTTGTCGAATTCTTTACGATGGGAGGGGCAATTATCACCTGGACAGGAAAGAGCAGCTAACGGAGTAACAGAAGCAGTACGCCAAAAAGAATCTTTTTTTATATGGGCAGTATGCGGAGCTGGTAAGACGGAGATGCTTTTTTATGGTATAGAAGAGGCACTCCAAAAAGGAGAGCGGGTTTGTATTGCAACGCCGCGGACCGATGTTGTGTTAGAGCTGGCTCCTCGTTTACAAACTGTTTTTCCAGATGTACCGATTGCTGCACTATATGGTGGTAGTTTGGATCGTGAAAAGGAAGCGAGACTTCTCGTTTCTACAACACATCAGTTACTTCGGTATTACAAGGCCTTCGATGTTATGATTGTCGATGAAATTGATGCCTTTCCATATGCAGTGGACAAGATGCTTCATTATGCGGTGGAGCGAGCAAGTAAAGATAGGGCAGCAAAAATTTATTTAACGGCGACCCCGTCAGAAACATGGAAACGTAAGTTATGGAGTGGGAAACAAAAAGGTGTGATTATTCCAGGACGTTATCATCGGCATCCTTTGCCAGTCCCAAGATTCAGGTGGTGTGGCAATTGGAAAAAGGCACTAAATCGAAAAGAAATCCCATTTGTTGTTTTTGAATGGTTAAAGTATCACCTCCTCAAGCAATCTCCTATTTTTCTATTTGTTCCCCACGTACGTTATATTGATGAAGTAAGTATATTGTTAAAAACACTAGATAATCGAATTGAAGGCGTTCATGCGGAGGATCCAAATCGAAAAGAAAAGGTGACAGCGTTTCGAAAAAGAAATATCCCACTATTAGTAACGACAACGATTTTGGAGCGCGGCGTGACGATAGAGAATTTGCAAGTAGCGGTGTTAGGAGCGGAAGAACCTATTTTCTCGGAAAGTGCACTTGTACAAATTGCTGGTAGGGCCGGTAGAAGTCATCGTAGGCCAGATGGTGATATCTTTTATTTTCATTATGGTAAAACAGAAGCAATGATACGAGCGAGAAGGCATATTCAATCTATGAATAAAAGAGCAAAGCGAGAAGGGTTGATTGATTAATGCATTGTCTACTTTGTGATGATTCTATTTCTGAGAGTATGGGCTGGTATTCTTTTTTTATTCAGTCTGATAGAAGATGTATGTGTGAGAGATGTGAACGAAAACTTTCCTATATTATAGGAGAAATTTGTGATGACTGCAGCAGACCTTTTGAGTTTCTGGCGCTGGAGTATAGAGAGGGTAACTGTTGCAGAGATTGTGTAAGGTGGAAGGAAGAAAACAGGTTTTCACCTATAAAAAATCGATCTGTATATGTCTATAATGATTGGATGAAGGAAGTATTAGCTCGGTTTAAATTTCGCGGGGATGCTGAACTTGTACAAATTTTTCATGCGAAATTTGTAGCTGCATTTCGCAAATACTTTTCAAATTGTCATGCGATTATTCCCATTCCGCTTAGCAAGGAGAGGGAATATGAGCGCGGTTTTAATCAAGCAGAATTGTTGGCATCTTGTTTGCCACTTCTCGTTCTACAAACATCTTTAAGTAGAAAAAATACGGAAAAGCAAAGTAAAAAAAGACGTATTGAGAGACTTAGGGGAACCAATCCTTTTTACTTTCGAAAAGAAGAAAGATTCACTGGACAGCATCTTTTGCTCATCGATGATGTATATACGACAGGGATTACGATTAGACAAGTTGCAGAGTGTTTGTATGAGGCGGGTGCCCAAACTGTTTCCAGTCTTACTCTTTGTCGTGGGTAAGATGAGAGTGTCGAAAGATACAATAAAAAGACGACAAGACTTCTTTGACTTGATATCTTGTCAGTCGTTATAGTCAAATTGTGGGGCAAACGCCCTTATTTTTAGAGTGAAGGGAATGGAACGAACATGCAAGGAAGAGTAAAATGGTTTAATGCAGAAAAAGGATTTGGATTTATTGAGCGTGAAGAAGGTGATGATGTTTTTGTTCATTTTTCTGCAATTCAACAAGATGGGTATAAATCGTTAGAAGAGGGGCAAAAAGTAGAATTTGATATTGTAGATGGTGCGCGTGGACCACAGGCAGCGAATGTTGTGAAATTATAATGTTGAACGAAGAGTTTTGTGAGAAACATAGAGCTGCGGTTGTGGAAACGGTTTATATAGAGTGAATTTGGACTTTCAACATATAAATTGCGGCTATGAAGAACAGAAGGAGGCTTTCACCTATAGAGTCTTTTTCTGTTTTTTTTGTTGCGTGGCAGGGGGCTACAAAAGTTGTCAAAAAGTTGTTTCTTTTCTGTAACGAATTGTCCATACTTATATTCGTTATTTACGATGCAAATAGGGTAAAATGTAAATAGAAACGATGCATCTTTTCTTTTCAACAAAAAACGATAATAAATTGCAATTTCGCTAACTTTTTTAAAAAGTTAGAAGGAGTTTTTAAGCCGGTGTCGAAATTATATACATAGGCTTGAAAGGAGGAATTCATCTATGAAATTCAACATTCGTGGTGAAAATATTGAAGTAACTCCAGCATTAAAGGAATATGTAGAGAAAAAACTTAGCAAATTAGAACGTTATTTTGATGCATTCCCAGAGATTAGAGTTAATTTAAAAGTATACTCTGAGAAACAACGTGTCGAGGTAACAATCCCATTCACAGATTTATTACTTCGAGCTGAAGAAACTCATAGCGATATGTACGCTGCAATTGATTTAGTAGTTGATAAAATTGAGCGACAAATTCGTAAACATAAAACAAAAGTAAATCGTAAATTACGTGAAAAAGGTTCTGTTAAATCTGCATTTATTCTTACAGAGCCAGCGGCTACTCAAGAAGAAGTGCAAGAGGATGAATTAGAACTTGTACGTACAAAACGATTTGATTTAAAACCAATGGACGTAGAAGAAGCTATTTTACAAATGGATATGTTAGGGCATAACTTCTTCGTCTTCACAAATGCCGATACAAATGAAACAAATGTTGTATATGGCCGTAAAGATGGAAAATATGGAGTAATTGAAACAAAATAATAAATAGAAAACGTAGCTGTAAAAGGCTACGTTTTTTTTATTTGATACGAAAGTCTTTCATTCTTTACTCTGTTATTGTGGGAAAGAGCTATCCTAGGAATCGAAACGTTCTATAACCCCCTTTATTGATCAAAGTTTCAGCTAATTTAGGCCATGCGCTTGGCCAGTTGTTGTCATAGTTATAAAACAAGTGTTACAATTATCATTAGGTTTATACATTTGTTTTTTTATTAGGAGAGAAATTGGCAGTGAATAAATTAGATCTTTATAACGACTGATTCGTGAGCAGAAATATAGAGCACGATCGGAAGTTTTATTTTAATAAAAGAGGAGCGTATTTCCTATGATCGGTATTTTAAAAAAGGTGTTTGATGTAAACCAGCGCCAAATTAAACGTATGCAGAAAATTGTGGATCAAATAGAAGGTTTAGAATCATCTATTAAACCATTAACGGATGAGCAGTTAAAAGGGAAAACAATTGAATTTAAAGAACGCCTTACGAAAGGTGAGACAGTAGACGATTTATTACCAGAAGCGTTTGCGGTTGTTCGTGAAGCGGCGACACGTGTTCTTGGTATGCGCCCTTATCCTGTCCAATTAATGGGTGGTATTGCCTTACATGAAGGAAATATTTCTGAGATGAAAACAGGGGAAGGTAAAACATTAACTTCTACTTTACCAGTTTATCTGAATGCTTTAACAGGTAAAGGTGTTCATGTTGTTACAGTCAATGAATACTTAGCACAGCGTGACGCGAATGAAATGGGACAACTTCATGAGTTCCTAGGTTTAACAGTAGGAATTAACTTAAATAGTATGTCACGTGAGGAAAAGCAAGCTGCTTACGCTGCTGATATCACATATAGTACAAATAACGAGCTTGGTTTTGACTATTTACGCGATAATATGGTGCTGTATAAAGAACAGTGTGTTCAGCGTCCGCTTCATTTCGCAATTATTGATGAGGTCGATTCCATCTTAGTGGATGAAGCGCGTACGCCTCTTATCATTTCTGGACAAGCACAAAAATCAACAGAACTATATATTTTTGCAAATGCCTTTATTCGTACGTTAGAAAACGAAAAAGATTACTCCTTTGACGTGAAAACGAAAAATGTCATGTTGACAGAAGACGGGATTACGAGGGCAGAGAAATCTTTCCATATTGAAAACTTATTCGATTTAAAACATGTTGCACTTCTTCATCATATTAATCAAGCGCTTCGTGCACACGTTGTTATGCACCGCGATACAGATTATGTTGTACAAGAAGGTGAAATTGTAATTGTTGACCAATTCACTGGTCGTCTTATGAAAGGTCGTCGCTATAGTGAGGGCTTGCACCAAGCGATTGAAGCAAAAGAAGGCGTTGACATTCAAAATGAAAGTATGACGTTAGCGACAATTACGTTCCAAAACTACTTCCGTATGTACGAAAAGCTATCAGGTATGACTGGTACAGCGAAAACGGAAGAAGAGGAATTCCGTAACATTTATAATATGAATGTTATCGTAATCCCAACAAACAGACCGATTGTTCGTGATGACCGTGCGGATTTAATTTTTAAAACGATGGAAGGTAAGTTCAATGCAGTTGTTGAGGATATTGTAAAACGCCATAAACAAGGTCAACCAGTTCTTGTTGGTACAGTTGCAATTGAAACATCTGAACTTATTTCAAATATGTTAACACGTAAAGGTGTACGTCATAATGTCTTGAATGCGAAAAATCATGCGCGTGAAGCTGATATTATTACAGAAGCAGGATTTAAAGGTTCTGTAACGATTGCGACAAACATGGCTGGCCGTGGTACAGACATTAAGTTAGGCGAAGGTGTAAAAGAAGCTGGAGGCCTAGCGGTTATCGGTACAGAACGTCATGAAAGCCGTCGTATTGACAATCAGTTACGTGGTCGTGCTGGTCGTCAAGGGGACCCTGGTGTGACGCAGTTCTACTTATCAATGGAAGATGAACTAATGCGCCGCTTTGGTTCTGATAATATGAAAGCAATGATGGATCGTCTTGGTATGGATGATTCACAGCCAATTGAAAGTAAAATGGTATCTCGTGCGGTAGAATCTGCGCAAAAACGCGTAGAAGGAAACAACTACGATGCACGTAAACAACTGCTGCAATATGACGATGTACTTCGCCAACAACGTGAAGTTATTTATAAACAACGTCAAGAAGTAATGGAATCTGAAAACTTAAGAGGCATTATCGAAGGTATGATGAAATCTACTGTAGAACGTGCTATCGCCCTTCATACGCAAGATGAAATTGAAGAGGATTGGAACATTAAAGGTCTGATTGACTACTTAAATACAAACCTTCTTGAGGAAGGTGATATTAAAGAAGAAGAATTACGTCGTCTTGCGCCAGAGGAAATGAGTGAACCGATCATTACGAAGTTAATTGCGCGTTATGATGAAAAAGAAAAACTTCTACCAGAAGAACAAATGCGTGAATTTGAAAAGGTTGTTGTATTCCGCGTTGTAGATACGAAATGGATGGATCATATCGATGCGATGGATCATCTTCGTGAAGGTATTCATTTACGTGCTTACGGTCAAATTGACCCACTTCGTGAATACCAAATGGAAGGGTTCGCAATGTTTGAATCAATGATTGCTTCCATTGAGGAAGAAATTTCTCGTTACATCATAAAAGCAGAAATCGAACAAAATTTAGAGCGCCAAGAAGTAGCACAAGGCGAAGCGATTCACCCAAAAGATGACGGTGAAGAAGTGAAAAAGAAACCGGTTGTAAAAGGTGACCAAGTCGGACGTAACGATCTATGCAAATGTGGTAGCGGCAAAAAATATAAAAACTGCTGTGGAATTGGGAAATAAAGAAAAGCGAAGTCGGCTCGTTTAAAATCGATCTTCCATGAAATTTTATTTTCCAAATGGAAAAGTTTTAAGAATATCCATATAATAAAAAGGGACAAACTCTCTCTGTACAAGCGGAGGGAGTTTCCCTTGTTTTATATAAAAGCGAAAGCAATTACATAGAGGTGAAGAGCATGGAACTAGTAGAAATTAGGCAAGAATTAGAGAAAATGGCTAAGAGATTAGCGGCTTTTAGGGGGTCTCTTTGACCTTCCTGCAAAAGAAAATCGCATTGCAGAATTAGAAGAAACAATGATGGGTGCAGGCTTTTGGGATGACCAACAAGGTGCACAAGTAGTAATTAATGAAGCGAATGCGTTAAAAGAAATGGTTGGGAAGTTTCGTCAGTTAGATGAAACATTTGAAAATTTAGAAGTGACACATGAACTTTTAAAAGAAGAATATGATAAGGATTTACATGAAGAATTAGAATCTGAAGTGAAATCTTTAGTTCAAGAAATGAATGAGTACGAGCTTCAGCTATTACTAAGCGATCCTTATGATAAAAATAATGCAATTTTAGAGCTACATCCAGGTGCTGGTGGAACAGAATCACAAGACTGGGGTTCTATGCTATTACGTATGTATACACGCTGGGCTGAAAAGCGCGGATTTAAAGTAGATACAGTTGATTATTTACCAGGGGATGAAGCGGGAATTAAAAGCGTAACATTATTAATTAAAGGTCATAATGCATATGGCTATTTGAAAGCGGAGAAAGGTGTACATCGTCTTGTGCGGATTTCACCGTTCGATTCTTCAGGTCGTCGTCATACATCGTTCGTATCTTGTGAAGTTGTACCTGAATTTAATGATGATATTGAGATTGAAGTGCGTACGGAAGATTTAAAAATAGATACGTACCGTGCAAGTGGTGCGGGTGGACAGCACGTTAATACGACAGATTCTGCAGTTCGTATTACACATACTCCAACGAATACGGTTGTAACATGTCAATCAGAGCGTTCACAAATTAAAAACCGTGAACATGCGATGAAAATGTTAAAGGCAAAATTATATCAAAAGAAATTAGAAGAGCAGCAAGCAGAGTTGAATGAAATCCGTGGTGAACAAAAAGATATTGGTTGGGGTAGTCAAATTCGTTCTTACGTATTCCACCCATACTCTCTAGTGAAAGACCATCGTACAAATACGGAAGTTGGTAATGTACAAGCGGTTATGGATGGAGAAATTGATCCATTTATTGATGCGTATTTACGCTCTCGTATTTCTTAAGAAAAAAGCCAACGGAATGTTGGCCTATCGGTGAGGGAATAGAGGGTATAAAGAGGTATATCTTGTCTGTATTGATAAGAGAAGGAGGAAGAGAAGTTGAGTGACAACTTCTCTTTTTAATGGGCTTAATTTTATAATACAAGGCCGTATATTGTTTTGTAAAAAGTAGAAAATATAAGAATCGAGCTATACATGATAAGGAAAATAGATAGGGTTTTTTCTTTTCTGCTTTGTAAAAACAGTATCTTTATAGTAATTTACATTTGTTCACAGAATTGAAACAATTGGTGAAAGCTTTATATGAATAGGGTTCTTAATCGATTTGTAAAAAATATCCTATGAAGGATGGTTTTTCTATAAAGGGATAATTATTATAATGGCAAGTGAGAGCTATATGAAAGTATGGCTATATCAGTAATAAGAAGGATATCAACAATGGGGAGCGATATACATGAAAAAGAAATTGTTGGCTATTGCATTAGGAACATCATTAGCTCTTACTGTGGGAGCATGCGGAAAGAAAGAGGAAAATAAGTCTTCTAATCAATCTGCAAGTACAGATAGTGCAGAGCAAATTTTCAAAAAAAGTTGTGCAGGGTGTCATGCTAACGATTTATCTGGTGCAACTGGGCCCGATTTACGAAAAGTAGGCGGTAAATACGACGCGGCGGAGATTGAAAATATTATCCAAAAAGGGCGCGGGGCAATGTCACCGGGACTTATTCAAGGTGAAGATGCAAAAAAAGTATCAGAATGGTTAGCAGAACATAAATAAAAAAGCGCAGGCGGTTTGTTCAGAATAGGAAGAAGCGAGGTTGCCGACTATTCTAGCTGCTAGAGCTAAACAAAAGAAAAGCGGAAGAGGCCAAGATAATGGCCTTTTTCGTATTTCTTTTGTGATGTAACACAACTGTAACAAAAATGTATCCGAATTGGAAACTGAATGATGTTACAATGTAGTTTGTAGAATTTTGCTGAAACATGTACATAAGCAGCAGTGATAGACTGTAAATGCTGTCGCTGTTATTTTGAAACAACAGAAATACTTCTATAAGATTTGTAGTACAACAGAATGTGAGTAAGGGTGAAAGCTGTTGCTTTCATGTTCAGATAGACAGAAAAAGTATGTCGAAAAAAAATCATTAAGTATTGGGTGATAAATAATGATAAAAATGACGAGTGTTTATAAGGAGTATCCAAATGGTATGAAAGCCATCAATGGACTCACAGTTAACATTAAGCAGGGTGAATTTGTATACGTAGTTGGACCGAGTGGAGCCGGGAAATCTACATTTATTAAGATGATGTATCGTGAAGAAAAACCAACAACAGGATCTATCAATGTGAATGGCCTTGTAATTGAATCGTTAGCAGAGCGAGATGTACCGTATTTTCGTCGTCAGCTAGGCGTAATTTTCCAAGACTTTAAATTGCTACCTAAATTAACGGTATATGAGAATGTAGCGTTTGCTTTAGAAGTAATTGAAGAAGAACCTGAAGCAATTCGTGAGCGTGTTACCGAAGTATTGGGTCTTGTAGGTCTTGAAGATCGTGCGGATGCACTTCCAAATGAGCTTTCTGGTGGAGAACAACAGCGTGTGGCGATTGCAAGAGCAATTGTAAATAAGCCAAAAGTTGTAATTGCCGATGAACCGACAGGAAACTTAGATATTGATACAGCGCTTGATATTATGAGTATCTTTAAACGCATTAATGAGCGCGGTACAACAATTGTTATGGCAACGCATAACGCAGATATCGTAAATACAATTCGTCATCGCGTAATTGCGATTGAAGGCGGAAAAATTGTTCGAGATGAGATTGAGGGAGGATACGGATATGAAGAATAAAACCCTTAGTCGACATTTGCGAGAAGGTGTAAAAAATCTATCCCGTAACGGATGGATGACGTTTGCTTCTGTAAGTGCAGTAACAGTTACACTATTACTTGTAGGTGTCTTTTTAACAGCGATTATGAATATGAACCACTTTGCAACGAAAGTGGAGCAAGATGTAGAGATTCGTGTACACATTGATCCAGCAGCAAAAGAAGCTGATCAAAAGAAATTGGAAGAAGATATTAATAAAATTGCAAAAGTAGATTCTGTTAAATATTCTTCTAAAGAAGAAGAATTAAAACGTTTGATTAAAAGCTTAGGTGACAGTGGAAAAACGTTTGAACTATTTGAGCAAGATAATCCACTTAAAAACGTATTTGTTGTAAAAGCGAAAGAACCAACAGATACAGCTACAATCGCGAAAAAAATTGAAAAAATGCAGTTTGTAAGTACAGTTCAATATGGTAAAGGCCAAGTTGAAAAATTATTTGATACTGTAAAAACAGGTCGTAATATTGGGATTCTGTTAATTGCTGGTCTGTTATTCACAGCAATGTTCTTAATCTCTAATACAATCAAAATTACAATTTATGCACGAAGCACAGAGATTGAAATTATGAAACTTGTAGGTGCGACAAACTGGTTTATCCGTTGGCCGTTCTTATTAGAAGGTTTATTCTTAGGGGTACTAGGTTCAATCCTTCCAATTGTCGTGATTTTATCTATTTATAACTCGCTGCAAGGCGTGTTTAACGAGAAGCTGGGCGGCACAATTTTCGAGCTGCTTCCATATAGTCCGTTTGTATTCCAACTTTCCGGTTTATTAGTGTTAATCGGTGCATTAATCGGTATGTGGGGAAGTGTAATGTCAATTCGTCGCTTCTTAAAAGTGTAAAAAGTTGCAAACATAATTCGTACAAGCTTATCATATAGTAGAAATAGGTAAAGGCATCACACAATGTGTGATGCCTTTTGCTACACCACCTGTGTGCTTTGGAAAGGGGAATTCCGCATTGAAACGTAGAGTTGCGATTATTGGAATGGTTGTTGCATTTTTAATTGGTGCTGGCGGAATGTTTGCGGGTATGTATATGTTTGGGGTTAATCCAGCATATGTGGCGCAAACAATAACAAACGATAGTGCTAGCACAAAGCAAGGAAATTTGGCAAAAATTAATGAGGCGTATGCACTGATTGATTCACGTTATGTGGAAGACGTGAAGGATGAAAAATTAGTTGAGGGTGCAATACAAGGAATGTTGTCTACGCTGAAGGACCCTTATTCCACGTATATGGATAAAGAAACGGCGAAGCAATTTGAGCAATCACTTGATCCTGAGCTCGAAGGTATTGGTGCTGAGGTGAACAAAACGGAGGGCAAGCTTATTATTGTATCTCCAATTAAAGGTTCACCAGCAGAAAAAGCAGGCATTAAACCGAACGATCAAATTTTATCGGTAGATGGAAACAGTGTAAAAGATTTATCACGTGAAGAAGCAGTCTTGAAAATTCGTGGTAAGAAGGGAACGGACGTTACACTTGAGATAAAACGTCCAGGAGTGGCAGATCCATTAGAATTTAAAATTAAACGTGAAAAAATCCCAATTTTCACTGTGTTTAGTTCTGTAAAAGAAGAGAAGGGGAAAAATATTGGTTATATCCAAATTACATCTTTCTCTGAAAATACAGCAAAAGAATTTAAAGATCAATTAAAAGAGCTTGAAAAGAAAGAGATAAAAGGCCTTATCATTGATGTGCGTGGCAATCCTGGAGGTTACTTAAATAGTGTACAAGATATTTTAGGATTAATCATGACAGACAAAAAGCCAATGATGCAAGTTGAACAACGAGATGGTGAGAAAAAGAAATTCTCAACTTCATTAAAAGAGAGAAAGCCATACCCGATTTCAGTATTAATTGATAAAGGAAGTGCATCGGCTTCAGAAATTTTAGCAGGTGCATTACAAGAAGGCGAAGGATATGATTTAGTTGGTGAAAAAACATTTGGAAAAGGAACTGTTCAGCAAGCTGTTCCATTTAAAGATGGTAGCAATATTAAATTGACAATGTTTAAATGGCTTACACCAGACGGCAATTGGATTCATAAAAAAGGAATTGCCCCAACAGTGGAAGTGAAACAGCCAGATTATTATCATGCAACGCCAATTCAAATTGAGAAAACACTTTCGTATAACTCAAATGATGTCCAAGTGAAACATGCACAAGAGATGTTGAAGAGCTTAGGATATGTACCTGGACGTGAAGATGGTTATTTCAGTAAGGAAACGGAATCAGCGCTAAAAGCCTTCCAAAATGCAAATGAAATGGAAGCGACAGGTCAGCTTGATAAAAAGACAGCTGAAGCGCTACAAAATAAAATCATTGAAAAGATTCGCTCTGGTGAAAATGATCTGCAATTACAGGCAGCATTAAAATTAATGGCGAAATAAGAAGAAATGCAGGCATGTTATTGCCTGTATTTTTTTGTGCGTGTTAAACAAACGTTTGATTAGTTGTGATAAGATAAAAAGAAATGATTATATAAATGGTGGTGAAACAGTTCGTGGAGGCGTGGTTTTTTGAAATAATGCGAGCAGTTGGGCGTTTTTTCTTACACCCTGCTGTTTATGTATTTTTAATAAGCAGTGTGTTTGTTGGATATTTACGCGTATTACGAGAGAGAAAAGATTTTTCCTTTAAAGTATATGATATTTGGTTTGAACTGCGAACATCTTGGTTTGCAGGAGTTGGATACGGACTGCTTGTATCTGCCATTACAATTGGAGCAGGGTTGGTATTATCAGAGGCGAGTATATGGATGATTTTAATTTGGACACTCGTATTTGGACTAGCTGCTCAGTATAGATATTTATCTGCTGCTTACACATTTGGCGCGGCGATTGTAGCAGCTATATTGTCTTCTAAGCTGCCAATCTCTTTCTTACAGCTTGGGGAAGGAGAAAAGAGTACAATCGCATCACTTGCCATTTTACTTGGCTTGATGCTAGTAGTAGAAGGGTTATTAATTTCGAAAAATGCAGTGCGATACTCAACGCCAAAAATGCGTAAAGGAAAGCGCGGTTTAAATATTGGACTGCATGAATCAAAGCGTTTATGGCTTGTTCCGATTTTTATTCTCGTGCCGGGAGATGCTGTTACACAATTTGTTTCGTGGTGGCCAGTTGTTTCTGTTGGCTCACAAACGTATTCCTTATTCCTTGTACCATTTTTAATTGGCTTTATGCGAACAATTAGAAGTGAGGAACCAAAGGAAGCGTTATTATTTACAGGAAGACGTATATTTGGATTAGCGACTGTTGTTCTTATTTTAGGTGTTGTGAGCTATTGGTGGCCAGTTGTAGCGATTGTTGCAATGGGAGCGGCAATGCTTGGACGATTCACAATTGCAATGAGAGAACGAATTGCTGATGAAACGCGTCCAGCATATTTTGCAGCGCGCGATGATGGATTAGTAGTGTTAGGCACGATCCCGAATACAGTCGGTGCAGAATTGAATCTGAAACCAGGAGAGGTTATTACGAAAGTAAACGGCGTGATTCCTAAAAGTACAGAGGAGTTTTATGATGCGCTGCAGTCCAAGACGACAGGGGCATTTTGTAAGTTAGAAGTACTTGATACAAAAGGTGAGCTTCGCCTTGCTCAAACAGCGCTATATGCAGGTGGACATCATGAATTAGGCATTGTGTTTGTGGAGCAAGATCATAAGTGGGATACGGAAGCTGTGTAATTCTATGATTTTTTATAATAAGATAGAATTGTTTCAAAATTAATTGGAACTATTTCGTGATTGTGATTAGCACGTTTTTCTATAATTAGTAAACCAGAAAATACAAACTGAATGAAATCTAGCTTTGAACTGTACCCCCAATCGTGGACACTTAAAAAGTCCATGATTGGGGGTTTTTGTATATTTTTATAAGCGATCTTCATGATATAAGTGGGGTATGGAAAATGAGTAAAATTATTTTTTAACTTGATGGCGATGTGCCATGTCCCTATGACCTTTTGCACGTGTCTTGGTGGAGCATATTGAAATAAATAAGATAGATTATTTGATTAAAGTGTTACTTTAGGTATATATACTATAATATAGACAGAGTAACATGCATAGAAAGGAACGATGAAATATGCCAAAGCAACAAATTGGAGTTGTTGGTGTGGGCGTTATGGGAAAAAGCCTCGCACTTAACTTTGAGAGTAAAGGGTATTCTGTTGCCCTATATGATATTTCAAAGGAAAAAGTAAATGAAATCATTGAGGAAAATCGTGGTAAAAACATGGTTGGTACTCATATGGTTGAAGAGTTTGTTAACTCACTTGAATCACCTAGAAAGATTTTACTAATGGTTAATGCAGGGGAAATTACAGATAAGGCGATTGATTCTCTGCTTCCTCACCTTGATAAAGGTGATATTTTAATTGACGGCGGTAATACATACTTTATCGATACAGTTCGCCGAAACAAACGTCTTGCCGAAGAAGGAATCAATTTCATCGGAGCAGGTGTGTCAGGCGGAGAAGAGGGTGCATTGAAGGGACCGTCTATTATGCCGGGCGGACAGAAGGATGCATACGAAAAAGTGAAGGATATGCTTGAAAATATCTCTGCAAAAGTGAATGACGAGCCTTGTTGTTCTTATATCGGACCTAATGGGGCAGGCCACTATGTAAAGATGGTTCATAACGGTATTGAGTATGGAGATATGCAATTAATTTGTGAAGCATATTTCTTCTTGAAACAAACACTGGATTTGACTGCAGAAGAGTTTCATGAAATATTTGCTGAATGGAATAAGGGCGAACTGAACAGCTATCTAATCGAGATTACAGCAGACATCTTCACGAAGAAAGATGAAGAAACGGGCAAGCCATTAGTGGATGTTATTCTTGATACTGCGGGACAAAAGGGTACAGGGAAATGGACAAGCCAAAGCGCACTTGATTTAGGTATATCTCTCCCTATTATCACGGAATCTGTATTTGCGCGTTGTATTTCTGCTTTAAAAGAAGAGCGTGTGAACGCAAGCAAAGTTTTATCTGGACCTAAAGATAAAGCAGCACTTGGAATTGAAAAAGCCGAATTAATTGAAGCAGTGCGCCAAGCTTTATATATGAGTAAAATTTGTTCTTATGCACAAGGATTCACGCAATTGAAGGCAGCTTCTGAGGAATATGATTGGAACCTTGATTTTGGCAGCATTTCTATGCTTTGGAGAGGCGGATGTATTATTCGTGCAGCCTTTTTACAAAACATTAAAGAGGCTTATGAGACAAACGCTGACTTACCAAACCTTTTACTTGACCCATACTTTAAAGAAATTGTGGAGTCATACCAAGGCGGATTACGTCAAATTATCGCAGTGGCTGTACAACAAGGTATTCCAGTTCCTGCATTTTCAGCGGCAATTTCGTATTATGACAGCTATCGTACTGCAACACTACCTGCAAACTTGTTACAAGCACAGCGCGATTATTTTGGAGCACATACGTATAAACGAGTAGATAAAGAAGGTACATTCCATACAAAATGGATATAAAATAAAGTGGAAGTGGCTCGTCCAGAATGTGAGGGGGATGGAGCTTCTGACGTAGAGGTGTTTTTTACCTCGCAGGAAGAAGCGAAGCCACCGAATATTCTAGCCACTGGAACTGGACAATAAAGAAAAGCGGAAGCGGCTCGCTCAGAATCGCAGGACGCCCACGCCCCGACAGAGAGGCGCTTTTTGCCTCGTCCGAGGGGCGAAACGACCGGAGATTCTAGCCGCTAGAGCTGGACAATGCTTTTGCTGAATTTTGAGGTGGGAGTATTACTGCCCGCGAATAGCGGTAAAAAATGGACCAAGATTGATATCTTGGTCCATTTTTTATTGGAATAATAGCACACGCGCTGGTGATGCATCTGTACCCATTAGTTTTAATGGAGCTGCAACCATAAAGTATGTTCCCGCTTCTACTTCTTTAAATGTTAATCCTTCGATTACAATAATATCGTGTGCAAATAGTGTTTTATGGGTTGGGTGACCTTCTTGGGCACGTTCAACACCTAATGCATCAATGCCCACACCGCGAATCCCTTTTTCAGCAAGCAGTTTCGCGCCGCTTTCAGCTAAATAAATAAATTCGAAGTTAAATCCTTCATCAAAGGAGTTCTTTGTTTTAAATAAAACAAAATCCCCTTTTTGAATATCGAAGTCTTTCAGGTCTTCAGCAGTAATGCCACTATCAACATGAGTTAAGTCAAAAACCTTTGCTTCGCCTACTAATTTTTCAATATCAAGTGTTTCAAACGTATCCCCGTCATTTATCATGTGCAAAGGCGCATCAATATGCGTTCCTGTATGAGCATCCATTTTTAATGTGGATTCTGTTACATGACCGTTTGTAACTTTGGAAAGTTGAGGCTGTTTCTCTGGTTTATTTTTATATACAGGCATTCCTTCGTAAATAGGTACTGTAATATCATATACTTTTTTCATAAGAATTCCCCTTTGCTTAGATTGAGTAGTCACTATCATCTGAAATAGGCCACCATTGGAAGCTATTTTCCGCAAGTAAATCATCAGAAGCTTGTGGTCCCATTGAGCCTGATTCGTAAGTAAGTAAATCTGTTGATACATCCTGTTGCCATGCTTTAGAAATAACATCAACAAATTTCCATGACAATGCTACTTCATCCCAGTGAGTGAAGTTTGTTGAATCGCCTTGAATTGCATCATATAGAAGTTTCTCGTAAGCTTCCGGTGTATTTACTCCGTCTATGCAGTCATTGCAGTAATCAAGCTTAAATGGTGTTGTTCTTTCAGAAGTACCAATTTTTTTACCATTTAAAACAAGAGAAATCCCTTCATCCGGCTGAATATGAATAATAAGCAGGTTTGGCTGAACGTTGTTTTCTGATTTAGAATATAAATTCATTGGCAATTCTTTAAACTGAATGACAATTTTTGTTGATTTTTCTTGCATGCGTTTCCCTGTACGAATGTAGAACGGCACACCTGCCCAGCGGAAATTATCTATTAATAATTTACCTGCTACAAATGTTTCTGTTCTTGAGTTTGGATCGACTTTACTTTCGCTTCTGTACCCAGGAACTTCTTTTCCATTGATTGTTCCTGGTCCATACTGACTTCTTACAAAATATTGATCAACTTCTTCTACTGTTATCGGTCGAAGTGCACGCAATACTTTAATTTTTTCGCTTCGGATTTCTTCTGTTGTTAAGCGAATTGGTGGTTCCATCGCCAGTAACGCAACCATTTGTAACATATGGTTTTGTACCATATCTCTTAAAGCACCAGAATGGTCATAATAACCTCCGCGGTCCTCTACACCTAAAGATTCACTGGATGTAACTTGAATATTAGAGATGTACTTATTGTTCCATAGTGATTCAAATATTGCATTTGCAAAACGAATGACACCAATATTTTGAACCATTTCTTTTCCTAGATAATGGTCAATACGATAAATCTCGTCTTCCGTAAATGCTTGACGAAGTTTGTCGTTTAATATTTGTGCAGATGAAAAGTCATTTCCAAAAGGCTTTTCAATAATCAATCGATTCCAACCGTTTGAGTTTGTCACACCTTCTGATTTCAAGTAAGAAGCGATTGTTCCGAAAAATTCAGGAGCCATCGCCATATAAAACATTCTGTTTCCTGGAATATTGAATTGTTCTTCTAGGTTAATAAGTAACGTGTTTAAATCTTGGTATGAAGCAGTATTCGTAACATCAAACGCTAAGTAGTGGAAATGAGTTAAAAATTCTTCTAAATCATCCCCTGGTTTAATTTTTGATTCTTGAATAGAGGAAAATACATTTTCACGAAATACATCATTGCTCCATTCACGTCTCGCCACACCAACAACAGCGAAATTTTTAGAGAGATGTCCTTTTTTATATAGGCTATATATAGAAGGGAATAATTTCCTCTTTGCTAAATCGCCTGTTGCTCCAAATATAACCATCGTGCAGTGTGTATTGTCATTCTTGTTCACTGGGTACCCTCACCTTTATCAATGTATAAATACTATCACAGAAGATTTTAACATAATTCGAAAGAAGTCTCCTACTTTTAAGTATGTGTAAGAAAGTAAGAATAAATCTTTTAAATTATTTTAAGATGAAGATTATAGAAAATCAAAAGAAGAGCATGAAATCATTAATACAATGTAGTGTAGTTATTTTGAAGTTGGCGTAA
Source organism: Bacillus cereus (assembly GCF_002584535.1). Lineage (GTDB taxonomy): Bacteria > Bacillota > Bacilli > Bacillales > Bacillaceae_G > Bacillus_A > Bacillus_A arachidis. The sequence goes on along the minus strand of NZ_NUOT01000051.1, from coordinate 56,658 downwards.
TGAGAAAGAAATAAAGTGAAACTTCCGTCAGTGGGAATCGTACTGCCCATGAATGGCGGGATAAAAACCTGCAATTGTAGGAATTAAGACGGAAGAGTTGGGGAAATTAGGAGAGCCGATAGATTTCTGGTACAACGAAATACATTGTGCTATGATATGGAGAAATATAGAATAAAGCCATGTAACGGAGGGGTTTTTTTGCCACATATTGTATTTCGTGGAATTACTACTGAGCAATTAAAGAGTATAAGCAAACCATTAGTAGAAGAGCTCGCAGAGATTTGTGAGTGTGGTACGGATAATTTTACGTTGGAACTACCAAGTTCTACATTTGTATACAATGGGGAAGAAATAGAGGCATTCCCTCTTATTGAAGTAAAATGGTTCGAGCGTGGACAGGAAATTCGTAATCGATTTGCCAATGCCATTACTACATATTTAATGGGTTTTGGACTTCCTGAAGTAGAGGTTGTGTTTACGGTTTTCACAGAGTCAGCGTATTATATTAACGGAAAGCATTGCGCAAGTTAAGGCTTATGTAACATTGATAAACTTATATACATAGGAGGAGATATATTATGATCGTAACAACAACTTCTACTATTCAAGGGAAAGAAATTATTGAGTATATTGACATTGTTAATGGTGAAGCAATTATGGGTGCAAATATCGTCCGCGACTTATTTGCTTCTGTTCGTGACGTTGTCGGTGGCCGTTCTGGTGCATACGAAAGTAAACTAAAAGAAGCACGTGACATTGCGATGGAAGAGATGAAATCTCTTGCGAAGCAAAAAGGTGCAAATGCGATTGTAGGTATTGACGTGGATTATGAAGTAGTTCGTGAAGGGATGCTAATGGTTGCAGTAAGTGGAACTGCTGTCCGTATATAGCATATAAAGAAAGAAGTCGTGCTCATTGCACGGCTTTTTTGTGTTTACAAATGTCTTATATTGTAGAAACTCTGATATATTTAGGGCACCCTAGCATGTCGAATCATCGATATTTCTTGGGAAATGGCAAAGGCCTCGTCGATATATAGGGAAGACATTAGAGTGCTTCCTTCTGGAGTTTCGTACAGTTGCGGCTCGATTTCTAAGCAGCGTAGCATTCTTGTAGTCCCTTCTAAATTTAAGTCAAACTGTAATTGCATTTGAATGAGTTCAACCTTTTGGATAGCACTCTGATCAAAGTCACGATAACTATTCGGAAGTCGTTTAGAAGGTAATCATCCTTTTTCTTCATAATGTCTAAGTGAACGTTCCCTGGTATATGTTTGTTTTGATAATTCTCCAATCTGCAATGTTTTTTACTCTTTTCATACAGATTGTAAACCTTCACACTAATGTGAAGGTCAACTCTGTTTTTTTGCAAATGATTGAACATGGTCTAAGAAGACTTGAATCGCTTTAGAGGGGATAAAGTATTTGCCACGCACGATAGAGAAAGGGCGGATGAGTTTTTTATTTGGAACTTCGATTGGACAAAGTTCTCCTGCTTGTAATTCTTTTCTCACAGTCCAGTCGGAAAGAATTGCGATGCCAAGCCCCGCGGCAACGGCTTCTTTTACACTTTGAATGCTGCTGAATGTAAAGAAGCGTTTCATTTTTAAATGGTGCTGATGGATAAAGCGATCGCTATAGGCGCGTGTTCCAGATCCACTTTCTCTAAGTACCCATACTTGGTCTTGTAAGGAATCTTCATTTATTATTCTGGTATTTAGAAGAGAATGATTAGGCGGAACAACAAGTTTCATTTCATCTTCCATAAAGGTCTCTACATTGATATCGGTGTATATGACTTGTCCCTCTACTAAGCCTATATCAATTTGATTGGAACGAATACTTTGGAGAACTTCTTCTGTATTGGAGATGAATGTATGTACTTCCACGCGTGGATTTTCATTGGCGTAACGCGCCAATATTTTTGGAAGTAAGTATTCACCGATTGTAAAACTTGCACCGATGCGCAGCGTTCCTGTGACAACGTTATGTAGTTCGTTAATTTCTTGTTTTGCCTCTTCATAAAGAGATAACATTTGCTTTGCGTGAATGTATAAAATGTTACCAGCTTCTGTCACTTGGACATGTTTTGGGGAACGCTGAATAAGCGTCGTACCAAATTCGTTTTCTAAATTACGAATATGCATGCTGACGCCAGGTTGTGAAAGGTTAAGTAGTTCTGCGGCACGAGAGAAATGCTTTTGTTCTACAACAGTCACAAATATTTTTAAAATATCAACATTCATTGTGTTTACTCCTTTACTTTGAATTCGACTGTACTGTGTATGTTGGTTATGTCTAGCTATAGCGGCAAGAATGGTCGGTGGCTTCGCATCTTCCTGCGAGTCAAAAAGCGCCTCTCTGTCAGAAGCTCCATCCCCCTCACATTCTGAGCGAGCCGCTTCCGCATTTTTAGTTTATCATAAGTTTTCTTAATGATTGAGATTGGATATTGGTATTAAACTTATCATTGAAAATCTTCTATAATGTAAATATAACGAACATGCATGTTTCAATACGATTATTGGAGTGGTACAAAGTGGAACAAACACTGGTTATGCAAAAAAAGAAGCGTCTCGGTTTTTCACAAGGGATTGGGATTACGCTGTTAATTGCGATTGCTGCGAAATTTTTAGCAGAGCTTCCATTTTTAAATATTATGGGCCAATTGGTTATTGCTATTCTGCTCGGTATGATTTGGAGAGCAACTATTAGCATACCCTATGAAGCGGTAGCAGGAACGAATTTTGCTAGTAAGAAGTTACTTCGGTTCGGGATCATTTTACTAGGGATGCGTTTGAATTTAGTTGATATTGCAAAGGCGGGGCCAAAAGTGCTAGTTATTGCGGGGATTGTCATTGCCTTTACAATTGTTGTTGTATATACGCTAACACGTGTTTTTAAAGTCGATAAGAAACTTGGGATTTTAACAGCGTGCGGGACAGCGATTTGCGGCGCGGCTGCAGTCGTGGCAATTGCACCGCAAGTGAAAGCAAAGGATGATGAAACAGCAGTCGGTGCGGCTATTATTGCTATTTTAGGTACGATTTTCACACTCATTTATACTATATTGTATCCGGTTCTGGGCTTATCTCCTTATGGCTATGGTGTATTCTCTGGGGCGACGTTGCATGAAATTGCGCATGTCATCGCCGCGGCTGCGCCAGGCGGAAGTACGTCTGTTGATATTGCGGTAATTGTGAAGTTAACACGTGTTGCTATGCTGGTACCAGTGGCCATCTTAATTGGCTTATGGTTTAATCGCAGCGAAGGAAAAGGACAAAAGAGTTCATTGCGTGACCTCCCAATCCCGTGGTTTATTTTTGGTTTTTTAGCAATGAGCGCGGTTCATTCGTTAGGAATTATACCGGAGTTTGTTGCAGGTTATATTGTTGTCCTCGCGTACATGCTTATTGCGATGGCAATGGCGGGGCTTGGTTTAAATGTAGAATTTACGACGTTCCGTAAATTAGGAAGTAAAGCATTTGTAGCTGGGTTGATAGGATCTGTTTGCCTATCGATTCTTGGTTATATTCTTGTATATGCGTTAGGGTTTATGTAATGTAACAGAAGGAGATATAGTTCATATGTTTCCTTTTTATAAAATATTATTTCTGTAAAAGCTGTGTACATGAAGAATGTACACAGCTTTTTTGAATTTTTTTACAAAAACACTTGAAAGTTACGTTACGTCATCTTTTACAATGAAAGAGGAAAGGGTGATGGAAATGATTTCGATTCAAGAGCTTACAAAGGAAACGGGAGTTACAGTAAGAACGCTTCGTTATTATGATCAAATTGATTTGCTAAGGCCGAGCGGAAAAACGGAAGGGGGACACCGTTTATATAGTGAAACGGACGTTATTCGCTTACAGCAAATTTTATTTCTAAAAGAAATAGGTTTCTCATTGAAAGAGATTACGAATATGTTAGTGACAGGTGGATTCAGCTTAAAAGAATCATTAGAACAGCAGCTTAAGTTTGTGCAGGAAGAGAAGAAAAAATTCACTCGGATGGAACGGATTTTACAGGCGGTTGTGTATTCAGCGGAACTTGAAGGAGAATTAAACTGGAAAATTATGTTTGAACTTATTCAACTTTCACAGCAGTCTCCTCGTATACGCGAAATGTTTCAAAAACAAATATTTTCAGATGAGGAGCAAAAACTTCTTCGTAATTTGCCAAATATGAGCGAGGAAGATGAGAATGTTCGAGAATGGGTGGATATATTGAAGCAGTTACGTAGCTTTATGACAGAAGGTAAAGATACATCTCATGATGAAGTACAAGAGGCTACAAAAAGGTTAATGGGGAAATGTATAGAGATGGCAAACGGTGATGAGGCATTTCTAGATAAATTGTGGGAAGTAAGAAAATCAAAAGAAGATTCACAAAAGATGAATATGTATCCAATTGAAGAGGAGCTTCTAGCGTATATGGATGAGGCTTTTCGTATATATGATGAGAGGGAGCGTAGGAAATGAGTATACTTACAGAATATCGTTGGTATTTCTTAATCGGTGCAGAAATTGTATTTTGGGTATCAGCTATTGGATTTTTTTTACTACGTTACGGATTGCGATTCAAGAAAGCCAGTTTCATTGTCGGGATTGTATTGTTGCTTAATGAAGTATTTATTTTAGCTCTAGGTGCCATTGATTATTATCAAACAGGTAAGTTTTCTAACTTTCAAATCATTACGGTAGTGATACTACTATATGCACTCTTTTATGGAAAAAAAGATTTAAAGAAACTAGATATACGTATGCAGAAACTTGTTGCGAAATGGCGGAATGAACCACTTTCGCATATAGAAGAACCGTTAGAGCTAACAGGCTGGGCTTATACAAAGCGGGAGATTGGACAATGGAGTTTACATCTTCTTTTATTTATCGCTATTCACATTGTATTTTTCTTTATGTATGGGTTCGTGCCGATTGAACAGTGGGGAGATTGGCTTGAAAAAGGCATTGTGTTAAATGAGGCGGCAAGTCGGGTGAGTCAAGTATGGAGCGTTGTATTTTTAGCGGATACGATCATTACATTTTCATATGTTATCTTTCCGAAAGAAGAAAAGAAGCTGTCATCCTAATTAGGACAACAGCTTCTTTTTTAAGCAACATCTTCTTTTTGTTCATTTCGAAGAGTGCTATTTTTATAACCGTAACTGAAATAGACAACAAGCCCGATTACAAGCCAGATAACAAAGCCCATCCATGTTGTTATTGGGAGTTGCAATGCTAAATATCCACAGAATAAAACGGCTAAAGCAGGGATCCATGGTACGAATGGCACTTTAAAAGCGCGAGGTAGATCTGGTTGTTTTTTGCGTAAGATGATTACTCCAATCGATACAACGATGAATGCGAATAGTGTACCGATATTCGTTAATTCTGCTAGTTTATTTAAAGGAACGAAACCAGCGAAGAAAGCAACCATAGTTGCAGTGATCCAACTATTGATAACGGGTGTTTTTGTTTTTTTGTTCACGCGAGAAAGTGCTTTTGGTAGTAAGCCATCGCGACTAATTGCGTAAAATAAACGTGTTTGTCCATATAACATAACGAGTAATACAGTTGTAATGCCAGTAATGGCTCCTAAAGAAATGAAACCAGCAACCCAATCTTGTTGAATGTATTGTAGTGCAAATGCAACAGGGTTTTTCACACCTAACTGATCGTAAGGCACAATTCCAGTTAGAATTAATGAAACAACGATATATAAAATTGTACAGATTGTTAAAGAAGCAATAATACCGATTGGCATGTTACGCTGTGGATTTTTGACTTCTTCAGCAGCTGTTGATACAGCGTCAAATCCGATGTAAGCAAAGAATACAGTTGCAGCTCCAGTTGTTACGCCAGAGAAGCCGAACGGCATAAATGGCGTCCAGTTTTCAGGTTTTACATAGAAGGCGCCAACACCGATAAAGAGTAAAACAACAAAGAGTTTGATAGCTACCATGATAGCATTAAAACGAGCTGATTTTTTGGCTCCTCTTGTTAATAACAATGTCATAAGAAAGATGATACAGATTGCAGGTAAATCTACATATGTTCCCGCTTCAGGATTATATGCGCTTGTTAAAGCGGTAGGTAATGTAATCCCGAATCCGCTCAATAGCCCTTGGAAATAACCCGACCAGCCTGATGCAACAGCTGACGAAGCCAATCCGTATTCTAAAATTAAATCCCATCCTAAAATCCAAGCGATTAACTCTCCAAATGTCGCATAGCTATAAGTGTATGCACTACCAGATACCGGTACAGTTGATGCAAATTCAGAATAACATAATGCTGCAAATACACAGGCTAAACCGGAAAAAATAAACGATAAAATAAGTGCTGGTCCCGCATGTTCTGCTGCGGCAACGCCGGTAAGAACAAAAATCCCAGTTCCGATAATAGCGCCGACCCCAAGCATAGTAAGGTCAAATGCGCCGAGCTCCTTCTTTAACGATGCTCCTTTTTGTTCTGACTGCGCTAATAATGCTGAAATGGATTTTTTTCGAAATAGATTCATATAGTTTCCTCATCTCCTTTTGTTTAAAAATTCAGAAAAATAAATTCGTTTTGTCGCATAATGTCGAATCCTTGTAGTTCGTATTCTAATGTGAAAAAATTACTTTGTAAACATATATTTTTTAGAAAATTCTACCTTTTCTGTATTCTGGTTGTTTTTTCTCGCTAATTTCGTGTTGAACGAGTGTATAAAGCCAAAATGAGCGGAGTGACCAACTTAGATAAGTTTGAAAAAAGGTGAGTTCTGTATCAACAGAAGTCATCTTCTTTATATTCAATTGATATCGATAATGATTGTAGTATGTCATATATCTCTTAATTTCATTTTTTAGCTGAGTAAAAGATTCGCAAGGCTTTGTTTGTGGATGTGTGAATGAGCACTGTTCAAATTCCGTCGTTTTTGATTCTAGTTTAATCTTTCAAAAATTGTATTGAAAATTTGAGGTTTTAGGAGTACCATATTACATATTCAAATATTTGAAGATGTAATATGGTGCTTTTTCAAATTAAGGGTAAGTAATGGAGGTATTTGAATGGGAAACGAAATGCAACAATTTAAAGCGGACTTCTTTAAAGCCTTAGCACATCCTTTGCGAATAGGTATTTTAGAATTATTGTCAGAGGGTGAAAAAAGTGTAAATGAAATTCAAGCTATTCTTAATAAGGAGGGTTCAGCTGTTTCTCAACAATTAAGCGTACTACGTTCAAAGAATATTGTTGTTGGTACCAAAGATGGGAAACGAGTTTTATATTCTTTACGAGATCCTATGATTGTGGATTTACTGGTAGTTGCAAAGCGGATTTTTAACAACCATTTAATCGATACAATTTCAATGTTAGAGGAACTAGATGTAACAGAGCGTGAATCGATCGGTAAGGAGGGCTAGGTTGAGCATTGAAGTTAAGAAAGAAGATATCATTCAACATGGAATGGAGATATTTCGCTCAATAGGAGCTTATCACGTTTGTAGCATTTGTATTAAAAGTGGAAACTCTTGTTGTTTTTCATGTCAACATTTACAAGATGGAGTTGGATGTCAAAAAAGAAATACAGCTTGTACAGCCTGGTTATGCGGAATTCAGTGCTTTTTGTTTGACCAAATAGGATTACTAGATGAATGGAATCGTTTTTGGAGTGAAATTCCAGGACAAATGTTTCGTAGGGATATTACACCAGATACAGTAAGAATTACATCGTTTATAGATATGAAAAAGCTAGAGAGTCGAAATGGATTACTTTTAGCAGAAAGATTAGAATCCTACGTACAAGAAGGCGGAGATATAGGCAAATTAGAACGGCATTTAAGCAAAACGTATAACCAATATTAGGATGATACTCTTTTGTAACGGGGTAGAGAGCTTTTAAATGTATTTGTAATACAAATTTATCACAAGAAAATATTCTTTCAGGAGAAAAGAAGTAAGATTTATTAAAAATAGAAAAGAAGGTTTTGTAATGAAAGGGTTATTTACAGGAAGGTTTGAAGGATATTCATTAGGACATTTTCAAAAAGATCTTCTTTCTGGAATGATTGTCGGAGTCGTCGCGATTCCACTTGCTATGTCTTTTGCTATAGCTTCTGGTGTTAAGCCGGAGTATGGAATCTATACAACATGTATTGCCGGGATACTCATTTCGTTATTTGGTGGTTCAAAGTATCAAATTGGAGGGCCTACAGGTGCTTTTGTTCCAATTCTTTTAGGGATTGTAATTACCTATGGGTATGAAAATTTACTACTGGCCGGTTTATTAGCCGGAATTATCTTATGCCTTATGGGAATTTTTAAACTAGGATCTTTAATTAAATTTATCCCGCGCCCTGTAACAATTGGTTTTACATCAGGTATTGCTGTTAGTATCTTTACGGGACAAATTGCTAGTTTTTTAGGTTTAACAGGTATAAAAAAGCATGAGGCATTTATAGCAAACCTAAATGAAATCTTTATCCATATTGATACCATTAATTTTTATAGTATTATAACTGCTCTGATTTGCCTTTTGGTTATATTGATAACACCAAAGATTTTGCCCAAAGTACCTGGTTCATTAGTAGGTGTTGCTATTTCAACTATAATTGCTGCTGTATTTTTTTCAGGTCATGTACCTACCATTGGTACAGCGTATGGTACGATTCCGAACACACTTCCTCAGTTTGATATACCAGAAATCACGTTAGAGCGCATAAAACAGTTAATTGGCCCTGCATTTGTTATCGCCATGTTGGGTGGTATTGAATCCCTTTTATCTGCTGTCGTGGCAGATGGTATGACAAATAGTAAACACAACAGTAACAAAGAACTTATTGGTCAAGGAGTTGCCAATGTTGTTACATCATTATTTGGAGGGATTCCAGCAACAGGGGCGATTGCCCGCACGGCAACTAATATTAAAAGTGGGGCTGTATCTCCAATGTCAGGTGTTATTCATGGGATATTTGTGTTATCCACACTTCTACTGTTAGCGCCATATGCCTCACATATTCCACTTGCTAGTATGGCTCCTATTTTAATGGTAGTAGCTTGGAATATGAGTGAACAAAAACATTTTGTTCACATACTTAAGATGAAGACAGGGGATTCTCTTGTATTGCTCGTAACATTCTTGCTTACTGTATTTACTAGCTTGACAACAGCTGTGGAAGTCGGCCTTATTTTAGCTGTTATTTTGTTTACAAAACGTATGAGTAATATGCTTGTCATATCTAAAGTGCTTCCTGATCATACAAAAAAGAATGAAAAATTATTACCACATGTGGTAAATAAGGCACATGATTGTCCACAAATTAGTATTTACACAATAGAGGGCCCACTGTTTTTTGGTGCTGCTCAAACATTTGAACAAAACATTTTAGGGACTATTCATTATAAGCCAAAAGTTTTAATTTTACGTATGGGAAAAGTTCCTTTTATCGATACAACAGGAGAAGCATACTTTAGAAATATTATTCAGCATTTTAAAAAACAAGGTGGTGTACTTCTCATCTCAGGAATTCAATCCGAGTTAAAAGCAACTCTAGATAAGAATGGATTGTACAACGAAATCGGGGAAGAACACTTTTTTGATCACACAGGAGAAGCGATTAACCGCGCTCTAGAACATTTGAATACGAAAAAATGTACAGGATGTAAGCATTTTGCTTTTCATGAATGTGCCCAACTTTCTCAGCAAGCTAATGTAATAAATAATAAAACCAATGCATTGGATTTTTAAATGTATTCTATAAAAAGTTTAGTTGATCTACGTTTTTAATGATTTTATAAAAGCTTAAAATGGAGGAAATAAAAATATGTCTAATTTACCAAATTGCCCAAAATGTAATTCAGAATACACTTATGAAGATAGAAATCTTTTTGTTTGTCCAGAGTGTGCCCATGAATGGGATTTAGAGTCAGGGGCGGAAAATAATGAGGATACAAAAGTTGTTAAAGATGCCAATGGAAACGTGTTAAACGATGGTGATTCTGTCACAGTTATTAAAGATCTGAAAGTAAAAGGAACTTCATCAGTTGTGAAAATCGGTACAAAAGTGAAGAATATCCGTCTAGTTGATGGAGATCATGATATTGATTGTAAAATTGATGGTTTTGGTGCCATGAAATTAAAATCAGAATTTGTTAAAAAAGTATAAATGATTTTTCATACAATAAAATTTTGACCACTGCAAACAAATTAATAGCAAAAAGCCGATTTATCCCTTAGCGCACAGTACACAGGAAATCGGCTTTTTTTTGTGGAATTTTGCTTAGCATACAAAATTCGCGGTTTGTTGGTGCTGCTCAATATTGATTGTCGAAAACTTTACCGAATATCTGTTCGTTTTCTTGGTTTTTTTATGGGCATTCGTGGTAAAATGGGAATACAGATTTTTTACGAGGAGGTCGGTTTTGTTTGGAACATCAATTTGAGATTGTCTCAGAATATTCCCCGCAAGGTGATCAGCCGAGGGCGATAAAGCAGCTGGTAGCAGGGATTAATAATGGTAAGAAACATCAAGTGTTGCTTGGAGCGACAGGAACGGGAAAAACATTTACGATTTCGAATGTTATTAAAGAAGTGAAAAAGCCAACACTTGTAATGGCTCATAATAAAACGCTAGCAGGACAGTTGTACAGTGAACTGAAAGATTTCTTTCCAAACAATGCTGTTGAGTATTTTGTGAGTTATTACGATTATTATCAACCGGAAGCGTATGTACCACAAACCGATACGTTTATTGAGAAAGATGCACAAATTAATGATGAGATTGATAAATTGCGTCACTCAGCAACATCAGCTTTATTTGAACGAGATGATGTCATCATTGTAGCGAGTGTTTCTTGTATTTACGGCTTAGGTTCTCCGGAAGAATATCGTGAGCTTGTTGTTTCTCTGCGCGTTGGTATGGAGAAGGAACGCAATCAATTACTTCGTGAACTTGTTGATGTGCAGTACGGCCGCAATGATATTGATTTCCAGCGTGGAACATTTCGTGTGCGAGGGGATGTAGTCGAGATTTTCCCTGCATCGCTTGATGAACATTGTATCCGTATTGAGTTTTTTGGTGATGAGATTGATCGTATCCGTGAAGTGAATGCTTTAACAGGTGAAGTATTAGCAGAACGTGAACATGTGGCAATCTTCCCGGCGTCTCACTTCGTTACACGTGAAGAAAAAATGAAGATTGCTATTGAAAATATTGAAAAAGAATTAGAAGAACGTTTAAAAGAATTAAATGATAACGGTAAGTTGTTAGAAGCACAGCGGATTGAGCAGCGAACACGTTATGATTTAGAGATGATGCGCGAAATGGGATTTTGTTCGGGGATTGAGAACTACTCCCGTCATTTGACGCTCCGTCCAGCGGGTTCAACGCCATATACATTAATAGATTATTTCCCTAAAGATTTCCTAATTGTGATGGATGAGTCACACGTAACAGTCCCGCAAGTAAGAGCGATGTATAACGGAGACCAAGCGCGTAAGCAAGTACTTGTTGATCATGGATTCCGTTTGCCGTCAGCAATGGATAATAGACCGCTTATGTTTGAAGAGTTTGAAGAGAAAACGAATCAAGTTGTGTACGTATCAGCAACACCGGGTCCATATGAACTAGAACATGCACCGGAAGTTGTGGAGCAAATTATTCGTCCAACTGGGCTCTTAGATCCGCAAATTGATGTAAGGCCAATTGAAGGGCAAATTGATGATTTACTAGGAGAAATACAAGACCGGATTGCGAAAAATGAGCGCGTATTAATTACGACATTAACAAAGAAAATGTCAGAGGATTTAACAGATTACTTAAAAGATGTTGGGATTAAAGTAAACTATCTTCATTCTGAAATTAAGACGCTGGAGCGAATTGAGATTATTCGTGACCTTCGCCTTGGTAAATTCGATGTGCTTGTCGGTATTAACTTATTACGAGAAGGACTTGATCTTCCGGAAGTATCGCTTGTAGCTATTTTAGATGCGGATAAAGAAGGTTTCTTACGTTCAGAACGATCATTAATTCAAACAATTGGTCGTGCAGCACGTAATGAAAATGGCCATGTAATTATGTATGCAGATCGCATAACGAAATCAATGGGAATTGCGATTGAAGAGACGAAACGTCGTCGTCAAAAGCAAGAAGCTTACAATGAAGAGCATGGTATTACACCGAAAACGATTCAAAAAGAAGTGCGCGACGTGATTCGTGCAACAACAGCCGCAGAAGAAACTGAAGTGTATGAAGCGGAGCCAGCTAAGAAAATGACGAAGAAAGAACGGGAAAAAACAATTGCGAAGATGGAAGCAGAAATGAAGGAAGCCGCAAAAGCACTAGACTTCGAGCGTGCAGCTGAGCTGAGAGATTTACTGCTAGAATTAAAAGCGGAAGGGTGAAAATAGTGAGCAAAGATTTTATCGTTGTAAAAGGTGCGAGGGCGCATAACTTAAAAAATATTGATGTAACCATTCCGAGAAATCAGCTCGTTGTTGTGACAGGTTTGTCTGGTTCAGGGAAATCATCGTTAGCATTTGATACGATTTACGCCGAAGGGCAGCGCAGGTACGTGGAGTCTTTATCCGCGTATGCGCGCCAGTTTTTAGGACAAATGGATAAACCGGATGTGGATACAATTGAAGGTCTATCTCCAGCGATTTCAATTGATCAAAAAACGACGAGCCGTAACCCGCGCTCAACAGTTGGAACAGTAACGGAGATTTATGATTATTTACGTCTATTATTTGCGCGTATTGGGACGCCAATTTGCCCGAACCACGGGATTGAAATTACATCTCAAACGGTAGAACAAATGGTAGATCGTGTACTTGAATATCCAGAACGTACGAAATTACAGGTGTTAGCACCGATTGTATCAGGCCGTAAAGGTGCGCATGTGAAAGTGTTAGAAGATATAAAGAAACAAGGTTATGTACGCGTTCGTGTTGATGGAGAAATGCTTGATGTGTCTGAAGAAATTACGTTAGATAAAAACAAGAAGCATTCCATTGAAGTCGTAATTGACCGTATCGTTGTGAAAGAAGGGGTTGCAAGCCGCCTTGCAGATTCTCTTGAAAGCGCATTGAAACTAGGCGGAGGTCGTGTATTAATCGATGTGATTGGAGAAGAGGAACTTTTATTTAGTGAGCATCATGCTTGCCCGCATTGTGGTTTTTCAATCGGTGAATTAGAGCCGCGTATGTTCTCTTTCAATAGCCCGTTTGGAGCTTGTCCGACTTGTGATGGACTTGGTTCGAAACTGGAAGTAGATTTAGAACTTGTGATTCCAAACTGGGATTTATCGTTAAATGGGCATGCGATTGCTCCTTGGGAACCGACAAGCTCGCAGTATTATCCACAATTGCTACAATCTGTGTGCAATCATTACGGAATTGATATGGATATGCCTGTTAAAGATATTCCGAAAGATTTGTTTGATAAAGTACTATACGGAAGCGGCGAAGAAAAGGTATATTTCCGCTATGTGAATGACTTTGGACAAGTGAAAGAAAGTGAGATTTTATTTGAAGGTGTTATTCCAAATATCGAACGTCGTTATCGTGAAACGAGTTCTGATTACATTCGCGAACAAATGGAGAAGTACATGGCGGAGCAGACGTGTCCGAAATGTAAGGGGGGCCGTTTGAAGCCAGAAAGCTTAGCTGTTTTTGTTGGCGAGAAAACAATTGCGGATGTAACGAAGTACTCTGTTCAGGAAGTGTATGATTTCTTTTCCAACATTGAATTGACTGAGAAGCAAGAACAAATTGCTCGTTTAATTTTACGTGAAATTAAAGAGCGAGTAGGTTTCTTAGTTAATGTTGGACTTGATTATTTAACTTTAAGCCGTGCAGCAGGAACGTTATCAGGTGGTGAAGCACAGCGTATTCGCTTAGCGACACAAATCGGTTCAAGTCTTACTGGCGTACTATATATTTTAGATGAACCTTCCATTGGTTTGCATCAGCGTGATAATGATCGTCTGATTCGTACATTACAGGAAATGCGCGACTTAGGAAATACGCTAATCGTTGTTGAACATGATGAAGATACAATGATGGCAGCAGATTACTTGATTGATATCGGCCCTGGTGCAGGAATTCATGGTGGGCAAGTTGTGTCAGCCGGATCACCAGATGAAGTGATGAATGATGAAAATTCATTAACTGGTCAATATTTAAGCGGGAAGAAGTTTATTCCGGTTCCACTTGAAAGACGTAAAGGGGACGGACGTAAAGTTGAGATTATTGGTGCAAAAGAAAATAACTTAAAAAATGCGAAGATGTCATTCCCACTTGGGACATTTGTTGCAGTAACTGGTGTATCTGGTTCTGGAAAAAGTACGATGGTCAATGAAGTTTTATATAAATCCTTAGCGCAGAAGTTATATAAGGCGAAGAGTAAGCCAGGAGCACATAAGGATATTAAAGGTCTTGAGCATTTAGATAAGGTTATTGATATTGATCAATCACCAATTGGGCGTACACCACGTTCAAACCCAGCAACATATACAGGTGTGTTCGATGATATTCGTGATGTGTTTGCACAAACGAATGAAGCAAAAGTACGTGGATATCAAAAGGGACGCTTTAGTTTTAACGTAAAAGGTGGTCGCTGTGAAGCTTGCCGCGGTGATGGAATTATAAAAATTGAAATGCACTTCTTGCCGGATGTATATGTTCCGTGTGAAGTATGTCACGGTAAACGTTATAACCGCGAAACGTTAGAAGTAAAATATAAAGATAAGAACATTTCTGAAGTATTAGGAATGACAATTGAAGATGGGGTAGAGTTCTTTGCGAATATCCCGAAAATTAAAAGGAAATTACAGACGCTTGTAGATGTAGGACTAGGATATATGAAATTAGGACAGCCGGCTACTACGCTATCAGGCGGTGAGGCGCAGCGTGTGAAATTAGCATCTGAATTACATCGCCGTTCTACAGGTCGTACGTTATATATTTTAGATGAGCCAACGACTGGTTTACATGCACATGATATTGCACGCCTTCTAGAAGTATTACAGCGACTTGTTGAAAGTGGTGAGACAGTGCTTGTAATTGAGCATAATTTAGATGTAATTAAGACAGCTGATTACATTGTTGACCTTGGTCCAGAAGGTGGAGACAAAGGTGGTCAAATCGTTGCATCGGGTACACCGGAACAAGTGGTTAAAGAAGAGCGTTCCTATACAGGAAAGTATTTAAAAGAAATTCTACAGCGTGATACAGCTCGTATGAAAGAGAAAATGAAAGAGGTTGAAGTAGGGAGCTAAGCCGATTGGCTGGCTCCTTGCTTTGGTTTGGGAGAGGATTTAGCGTAATAGGTATACAAGTATAAGGGCTGGAATAAGTTGTTATATAAACTCATTTCGATTTTTATCATACAAATCATGGTTCCGAGGTCCAAAGGTGGCCTCTATTCAGTTTCCCCTTCTGTCTTCGCATGTCATGGGTCCTGCTTCTATGCATGGGCGGACGCTCTCTCTCACTAAAAAGGAAAGGTTTTGTATCGTTTTTTAAATGGTCACTTGGCGTTTACAATCCATTAGCGTATGATTAAGTATATATGTCAAAAGGATGTGTAAGAAAATGAGATGGATTCTATCACTTCTTGTAAATAGCGTTGTGTTAATTGTAGTATCAGGTCTTCTGAAGGGAATTGCACCAGACGCATTTTACATAGAAAACATACAAACCGCGATTATCGCGAGCATTATTTTATCGATTTTAAATGTGTTTGTAAAACCGTTATTAATTTTAATTACGTTACCGATTACTGTTTTAACATTTGGCTTCTTCCTAATTGTAATTAATGCAATTACGTTAGAGATGACAGATTCTTTATTAGGTGACGCTTTTAACATATCAGGATTTGGTGTAGCAATTCTGGCGGCAATTTGTATTTCGATTTTAAATATGCTAATTGATAAAGTAATTGTCGAGCCATTAGCTGAAAAGAAGTAGAAAAATGACAAAAAGAAAAACATTTCATGACGCTCATGAAATGTTTTTTTCTATTTACTAGAAACCATATTTCTTGTTTTCAGAAAAAAATGGTACAATATCGGTTAGAATGGAATTTTACATCAAATGAGACTGAACCCGCAGCGGAGTGGAGGTTTACATATGCCAAAAGTAAGGACAAAAGATTTAATTGAACAATTTCAATTGGAATTAGTAAGTGGTGAAGAAGGGATTCATCGTCCAATTGATACAAGTGATTTATCGCGACCTGGAATTGAAATGGCAGGATTCTTTACATATTATCCAGCAGATCGTGTGCAGCTTCTTGGAAAAACAGAGCTTACGTTTTTTGATACATTAACAAGCGAACAGAAGCAAGAAAGAATGACAGCTCTTTGTACAGAAGAGACGCCTTGTATTATCGTAACTCGTAGTCAAGATGTACCTGAGGAATTATTGCAAGCGTCACGTGAATCTGGTGTACCTCTTTTGCGTTCTGCACAAACGACAACAAGATTATCAAGTCGCTTAACGAACTATTTAGAAGGTAAGTTAGCGCCAACAACTGCCGTTCACGGTGTATTAGTAGATATTTACGGAGTTGGTGTTTTAATTACAGGTCAAAGTGGTGTCGGGAAAAGTGAAACAGCACTTGAGCTTGTAAAGCGTGGTCATCGCTTAGTGGCGGACGATAGCGTAGAAATTCGTCAAGAAGATGAAGATACGCTAGTAGGAAGTTCTCCAGATTTAATTGAGCATTTATTAGAAATTCGTGGTCTAGGTATTATTAACGTCATGACGCTATTTGGTGCAGGTGCGGTGCGAAACTATAAGCGTATTACACTTGTAATTAATCTTGAGATTTGGGATCAAAAGAAAAATTATGATCGCCTCGGTCTTGATGAAGAGAAAATGAAAATTATAGATACAGAACTTACGAAGATTACACTACCAGTTCGTCCTGGTCGAAACTTGGCTGTTATTATTGAAGTAGCAGCGATGAACTTCAGATTAAAACGAATGGGAGTCAATGCAGCTCAGCAATTTTCAGAGCGTCTAATGAGTGCGATTGAGCTAGGAAATCAAGAGTAATTTGGAAGAGGGAGGTCATACATATGCTGTTAGGTTCTGTACCACAGCTAGATCGTGTAGCGATTCAACTTGGACCATTCCCAGTCTATTGGTATGGGATTATTATTGGGACAGGTGTTTTGCTTGGACTTTGGTTAGCTACACGCGAGGGTGAACGATTAGGTATTCCAAAAGATACTTTTATTGATCTTGTTTTAATTGCAGTACCAATTGCAATTATTTGCGCACGTGCATACTATGTTATTTTTGAGTGGGAATATTATATGCAAGACCCACGCCAAATTATTAATATTCGTCAAGGTGGCTTGGCGATTCATGGTGGCTTAATTGGAGCGGTTATTACAGGAATTATTTTTGCGAGAAAGCGTGGTCTTTCATTCTGGAAGCTAGCTGATATTGCAGCACCAAGTATTCTTCTTGGGCAAGCAATTGGACGCTGGGGGAACTTTATGAACCAAGAGGCTCACGGCGGTGAAGTAACAAGACAGTTTTTAGAGAGCTTACATTTACCAGAGTTTATAGTGAATCAAATGTATATTGATGGAGTATATTATCATCCAACGTTCTTATATGAATCATTATGGAATTTTGCAGGGGTAATTGTATTATTGTTATTACGCAAAGCGAATTTACGTCGTGGTGAATTATTCTTTACGTACTTAATTTGGTATTCGGTAGGACGCTTCTTTGTGGAAGGCTTACGTACGGATAGCTTAATGTTAGGGCCGCTTCGCATTGCGCAAGTGGTGTCCATCGGGCTTGTTGTGATTTCAATCATTTTCATTATTGTGAGACGTAAAATGGGGCAAGCTGATAAAAGATATTCAGAAAACTAGAAAAAAGTAGCATCTTATATGAGATGCTGCTTCTTTCATATTTAGCCAGTGAAAGGACTTTAACATATGAAAATAAATACAGTGTTATTTGATTTAGATGGAACATTAATAAATACAAATGAACTTATTATTTCTTCTTTTTTACACACGTTACATAAGTACTATCCAGATCAGTATAAGCGTGAGGATGTATTGCCATTTATCGGTCCATCTTTGCATGAGACGTTTAGTTCAATGGATGAGGATAAAGTGGATGAGATGATTCAGTGCTATCGTCAGTATAATCATGACCATCATGACGAATTAGTGGAAGAATATGAAACTGTCTATGAAACAGTTCGGGAATTAAAGAAACAAGATTATAAAATTGGAATTGTAACAACGAAGGCAAGACAAACAGTAGAAATGGGTTTAAAGCTTTCGAAGTTAAATGAGTTCTTTGATGTTGTTGTGACAATTGATGATGTACAGCATGTGAAACCACATCCAGAACCTATTCAAAAAGCATTAAAACTATTGGATGCGAAACCAGAAGAAACTTTAATGGTTGGAGATAACCATCATGATATAGTAGGCGGACAAAATGCAGGCACGAAAACAGCAGCGGTTGCATGGACGATTAAAGGTAGAGAATACTTAGAATCGTATAAGCCGGATTATGTATTAGATAAAATGAGTGATTTATTATCTATTTTGTCTGAGTAAGTGGATAAGGGGAGAGAGCAAAGTGCGACGTATAACGCGCTACCCTGTTTCAGGAGCAAATTCATTATGGAATGTATATAAAACAGTGTCTTTTTTTAAGGTAATGAAAAATTTTATTGTTATTCAAATTGCACGATATACACCATTTTTATCTATGAAAAATTGGTTGTATCGCACATTTTTACGAATGAAAGTCGGAGAGCAAACATCATTTGCACTTATGGTAATGCCAGATATTATGTTTCCGGAGAAGATTACAGTTGGAACGAATTCAGTAATTGGCTACAACACAACGATTTTAGCTCATGAATATTTAATTACGGAATATCGTCTTGGAGAAGTAATCATAGGGAATGAAGTGATGATTGGAGCGAATTCAACTGTATTGCCAGGTGTGAAGATTGGTGACGGTGCTATTGTTTCAGCAGGTACGCTCGTTCATCGTGATGTACCAAGTGGAGCTTTTGTAGGTGGAAATCCAATGCGTATCATTTATACGAAGGAAGAAATGGCAGCTAGAGAAGAAGGTCAATGTTAAAAATGTAACATTTTCCTTCTCTTTTTATGAATAAAAAGGAAATAATTGATTATAATATACTGTTTTGTTTTTTACGGAATCGTTTATACTTATAAATAGAAAAGTGTATGAGCGAAGAAAACAAAAAACTGGAGGATATATGGGGAAAAATCAAAGAATATTTAAGGAGAACGGACAAGTTATCTCATTTAATCAATTAGCTGATTTCTTTTATAAAAAAGGGATGAGGTCTTATCAAGGTCATAAATTACAAGATGCGATTAAATATTTTCGTAGAGCGGCACAAAGTGAGAAAGAGCCGTTTATTTTATGTCAATTAGCAACTGTATTATCTGAGGTGGGAGAGTATCAAGAATCGAATCAAATTTTCTTGAAACTTATCCGTTCACAAGCTGATATTGAACAGTGTTATTATTTTGTAGCAAATAATTACGCATATCTTGGTCTGTTTCAGCAAGCAAAGAAGTATGCGGAGCAATATTTAGAGATAGCTACAGAGAAAGAATTTGTGGAAGAGACGTTAGAGTTACTTGAGATTATGGAAGAAGAATCAATGGATGCGGAAGAGCTTGAAGATGAAGATGAACTAATTGTTATGCAGGAAGAGGCGAATCGTTACATTCGTAACGGACAATTAGAAGAAGCGATTGCTACACTTGAAATTGTTACGAAAGATTATCCAGAATTTTGGTCGGGTTATAATAATTTAGCAATTGCTCATTTTCAGTTAGGAAATGTAGATAAAGCATTAAAGTTAACAGAAATGATTTTAGAGAAAAATCCTGGTAATATGCATGCGTTATGTAATACGCTTATTTTTCTATATTCAATTGGAGAGCACAAGCAAGCAGAATCGTTAGCAAATCAACTAGAATCAGTATATCCGATATCATTTGAGCATCGATTAAAGCTAGGAACAACATTTGCAACAATTGGTCACTTTGAATCGGCATATAAATGGTTAAGGTTATTAAAGCGCCAAGGCTATGAAGGAGATGTCAGCTTTTACTATTGGTTCGCATACTCTGCTTATATGATAAAAGATCAACAGACAGCGGAAAAGATGTGGCAATCTGTTGTAGAATTACATCCTGATAAAAAAGGGAAAGAGCCGTGGAATGCTTTAAATCTAGCTGATGAGGGACAGAATGTTTTATTTGAAGAGCTACGGAAATCTTTCCAGCAAAGTGAAACGTTGGAAGAACAAATGTTAGCACTATATTTAATGAATGAATTAACAACACCTGAGAAAATTGGTTTTTTCTTTGATGTGATGCAGGCGAAAAATCGTGTGCCGATTGTTTCGCAATTGGCAAAATACTTCTTCTTGATGAATAGCCATAAGAGTATTCCGAGCGAGTTACAACCGTTTGAACAATGTATTCGGGTTGCGGATGCTTTATATAATTATACAAATAAAGAAGATGAATTAATTGAAGAATGCTTGCATTTTTGGTTTTGTACGTTTATACGTTTATATACATCTGGAACGGTCTTTACGAATGTGTTTGGTTGGTCTGCCGCAATCGAATATATTGTGCGCGGTCAGCAGAAAAATAAAATGACACAGGCCGAACTTGGAAATATATATAATGTATCTGTGGCAACTGTGAGAAAATATGTGCAGGTAGTCAAGCGTACTCATGCATAGGCAAATCATTGGGAAAAAACAGATGCTAACAGTATAATAAGGGTAAATCACGGTAGGAATGAATAGGAGTGAATAGTGTGTCAGAAGAAAAAATTTATGATGTCATTATTATTGGTGCTGGACCAGCTGGGATGACAGCTGCAGTGTATACATCTCGTGCGAATTTAAGCACGCTTATGCTTGAACGTGGTATTCCAGGCGGACAAATGGCAAATACAGAAGATGTAGAAAACTATCCAGGTTATGAATCTATTTTAGGACCTGATTTATCAAATAAAATGTTTGAGCATGCAAAGAAATTTGGTGCTGAATATGCATATGGTGATGTGAAAGAAATCATTGATGGTAAAGAATATAAAACAGTTGTAGCTGGTAAAAAAGAATATAAAACACGCGCTATTATCGTTGCGAGTGGTGCCGAGTATAAAAAAATAGGTGTACCAGGTGAAAAAGAACTTGGCGGCCGCGGTGTATCATACTGTGCAGTATGTGACGGCGCGTTCTTTAAAGGGAAAGAGCTTGTTGTTGTTGGTGGAGGAGACTCTGCTGTTGAGGAAGGTGTGTATTTAACACGCTTCGCATCAAAAGTAACAATCGTTCACCGCCGTGACGCTCTTCGTGCACAGAAAATCCTGCAAGACCGTGCTTTCCAAAATGAGAAAGTGGACTTCATTTGGAATCATACTGTAAAAGAAATCAATGAAGAGAAGGGTAAAGTAGGTAGTGTAACACTTGTAGATGTGAACACTGGTGAAGAGCAAGAGTTTAAAACAGACGGTGCTTTCATTTATATCGGCATGTTACCACTATCAAAACCATTTACTGAGCTTGGCATTACAAATGAAAATGGTTATATTGAAACAAATGAACGTATGGAGACGAAAGTTCCTGGTATTTTTGCAGCTGGTGATGTTCGCGAAAAGATGCTTCGTCAAATTGTAACAGCAACTGGCGATGGTAGTATCGCGGCGCAAAGTGCACAGCACTACGTAGAAGAGCTGCTAGAGGAATTAAAAACTGTAACAGAATAATAAGGGTAAGAGTCTTTTTTGAGAAGCAAGCTATCTTCATAGAAGGTAGCTTGCTTTATTTTTCGTTTGAAATGTAAAATATTTGTTAAATTACTCATGGAGTACACCAAAAGTTATTGTTATACTAGAATCTACGGAAAAAACGATTATGAGAAATGAGGAGTTTATTCAGTATGGAATGGCGTAATATATACCGTGGTTTTTGTATGGGAGTTAGTGATTTAATTCCTGGTGTAAGCGGCGGAACAATTGCTGTTGTATTAGGAATTTATGAAGGGTTGCTTGCGGCACTTAGTGGATTCTTTAGTCGTGAATGGAAAAAGCATTTAGGTTTTTTGATTCCGCTTGGCGCTGGTGTGGCAGCGGCATTTTTAACATTAAGTCAT
Source organism: Bacillus cereus (assembly GCF_002584535.1). Lineage (GTDB taxonomy): Bacteria > Bacillota > Bacilli > Bacillales > Bacillaceae_G > Bacillus_A > Bacillus_A arachidis. Next base: position 34,466 of record NZ_NUOT01000051.1, on the reverse strand, counting down.
GTGATTAAGTATTTACTGGAAAATCATTATGAACCAACGCAGTTTTTCTTCCTTGGTTTAATTTTAAGTATTTTACCAATGTTGATGAAGGAAGCAAATGCAAAGGAAACATTTAAAACAGGACATATTGTTATACTAATTGTTTCAGCGGTACTTGTAGCTGTAACAGCATTTTTAAAACCGGATAAAGCAGCAGATCCAATTACTTCTTTAACAATTTTAAATACAATTGGGTTATTCTTATCAGGTTGGATGGCGAGTATGGCTATGCTTCTTCCGGGGATTAGTGGATCATTTATTTTATTAATCATCGGTGTATATCCAACAGCGATTAATGCGTTAACAACATTAAACTTGCCGCTCATTGCAGTCATTGGTGCAGGTGTTATGGTTGGGTTTGTTGTGAGTAGTAAAGGAATTAGCTACTTAATAGCGCATTTTAAAAGTGCAACATTCGCTTCAATTATCGGGCTTGTTATCGGATCGATTGCAGTAGTGTTTCCAGGGATTCCGACCGGTGGTATGTCGATTGTAAGTTCTATTATTACGTTTATTTTGGGATTTGTAATTGTATCGTATTTTAGTAAGAAAAAGTGATTGAGAGATAGCTCTCAATCACTTTTTTGTTATTTGTGTTTATATTCTCTGTGTTTTTTACCAATAATATACAAAAATGATTATTTTGGTGAAATGTTACTAGAGCTTACTTTTCTGCTTTATCTTTCCTCTCAACATTTGGTAGGAAAGTAAATCGCCTGTAAAAGGACAATTTATGACAGGCTACTTTACTTTATTTGGGGGTGTCAAATTTGAAAGTGTCAATATTTATCACTTGTGTTGCAGAGGTTTTTTATCCAGAAGTAGGAAAAGATGTCGTAGAAATTCTTGAAGATTTGGGGTGTGAAGTTGACTTCCCTAAAGACCAAACCTGCTGCGGACAGCCTGCTTATAATAGCGGTTATCATAAAGAAACAAAAACAGCTGCTAAACATATGATTGAGGCTTTTGCTGGTTCAGAATATGTTGTAGCGCCATCAGGCTCTTGTGCGATGATGGTTCATGAGTTTGCTAGCTTATTTTCTGAAAGTGAAGCAGAGTGGAAGAAAAAAGCTACTGAACTTGCAAATAAAACATATGAATTCACACAATTTCTTGTTGAAGTATTAGGAAAAGAAGACTTAGGTGCGGAGCTTCATAAAAAAGCAACGGTTCATACATCTTGCCATATGAGCCGATTAATGGGGATTAAGGAACCACCGCAAAAATTATTAAAATGTGTAAAAGGGTTGGAAGTTGTTTCGTTACCACATAATTATGATTGCTGTGGATTTGGAGGCACATTCTCAGTGAAAATGCCAGAAATCTCTGAACAAATGGTAGATGAAAAAGTAAAGCATATTATGGAAACCGGTGCGGAGCTGTTAATCGGGATGGATTGTAGCTGCTTAATGAATATAAAAGGACGTTTAACACGCAATGGTTATCCAATTGATGTAAAACATATTGCTCAAGTATTAAATGAAGATCGAAAGTAAGAGGGGGATATAAAGATGGGAATGAAAATTGGGAACGATCCCTTTCATAAGCGTACTGAAACAGGGATAGGGGATCAATTCATGAGAAAGGCTGTCAGGAAAGCGCAAGATGGTCTTAGAGGTAAGAAATTAAAAGCTACTGAGAGTCTGGGGAATTGGGAGGAATGGCGAGCTTTAGGAGAAGAAATTCGAAAGCATACATTAGAAAACCTTGATTATTATTTATATCAACTGAGTGAAAATATTGAGAAAAACGGTGGTTTTGTTTATTTTGCGAAGACTGCAGAAGACGCAAGGGAATATGTAAAAGGGATTGTAAAAAAGAAAAATGCGAAAAAAATTGTGAAATCAAAATCTATGGTAACGGAAGAGATTAGTTTAAATAAAGCGATTGAAGAAGCTGGAGGAGAAGTGTTAGAAACGGACCTTGCCGAATTTATTCTGCAAGTGAACGACCACGATCCTCCATCACATATTGTTGTTCCGTGTCTTCATAAGGATAAAGAACACATTTGTGAAATATTTAAAACAAAGTTAGATTATACTGGAACATCTGATCCTACAGAAATGGCGAGGTTTGTAAGGAATTATTTGCGTGATGATTTTTTTACAGCGGATGTAGGGGTGACAGGATGTAACTTTGCTGTTGCAGAGTCTGGGTCTATCTCTATCGTGGCAAATGAAGGAAATGCAAGACTTGCCACAACGCTTCCGAAAACGTTAATTACAGTTATGGGAATGGAACGTATTGTTCCGACATGGGAAGAACTTGATGTTCTAGTAACTCTTCTATGCCGGAGTTCTGTAGGACAAAAGTTAACAAGTTATATTACGGGATTAACCGAGCCTGGTGGGACGGATGGACCTGAGGAATTTCATTTAGTCATTGTTGATAATGGTCGTTCTAATATTTTAGGAACAGAATTTCAAAGTATTCTTCAGTGCATTCGCTGTGCGGCATGTATTAATGTATGTCCCGTATATCGGCATATCGGAGGACATGCGTATGGCTCCATTTATCCAGGACCGATTGGAGCTGTGTTGACGCCGCTTTTAGGAGGATATGATGAATATAAAGATTTACCTTATGCATCTAGCCTTTGTGGTGCTTGCACAGAAGCGTGTCCAGTGAAAATACCGTTACACGATTTATTAATTAAACATCGCCGCCGCATTGTAGAAGAAGCGAAACAATCACCTGTAGCCTGGAATGTAGCTATGAAAGGTTTTGAAAAAGCGGTGAATAGCTCTAGATTGTTTTCCCTTGCTGCAAAGACCGCTCCGTATGCGTTAAAGCCTCTTACGAAAGGGGATAAGATTGAGCGTGGAATCGGGCCGTTAAAAGCTTGGACAGATGCGAGAGATTTTCCAGTTCCAGAAAAACAGTCGTTTAGAGATTGGTTTAAAAAACGTGTAAAGGAGAACGATAATGGCCATCCAAAATCGTGAGGAATTTTTACTCCACTTATCAGAAAAGCTTGGCAGAAAACGTCCGGAAGCGGTGAAAAAACCGAACTGGTCTTTTTCTCCGCAGTGGACTGTTTTTGACGGATTCACACAAGATGAACTTGTACTAAAGTTAATAGAGCAATGCGAGGTAATTCACACACAAGTTAAGCGAACAACAAAGGACAGGCTTGTTGAAACATTACAATCTTTTTTAACAGAATGGAATATCCAATCTGTTATGTATTCTAATGATGAACGGTTTAAGGAATATGGTCTCGGTCAATTTTTAAGCAATGAAGGTACAATACATTTTCGTAAGTGGGGTTTAGATCATAAAGAAGAGAATATAGAATTTGCGAAAGCTGCTGACCTTGGCATTACATTCAGTGATATCGCTCTTGCTGAATCAGGAACTGTTGTTCTATTTAATGATGGATTAAAAGGAAGGCATGTTAGCCTTCTTCCTGAATCGTATATTGCAATTGTTCCTAAAAGTACGATTGTGCCAAGGTTAACCCAAGCTACGAAAGTCATTCACGATCAAAATAAAGCGGGAGATAAATTACCAGCTTGTTTGAATTTCGTTTCTGGTCCGTCAAATAGTGCAGATATTGAAATGAATCTCGTTGTAGGTGTACATGGGCCAATAAGAACAGCGTATATTATTGTGGATGATCAATAAGAATTTAAGTTTTCTCTCTTAAGGGGGATTACTGAATAATGAGTAAAAGAGAAACCTCTGCTGCTAAAAGTCGCACTTAATATCTGCATAATTGCTTATGAGATATATAAATTACGAGGTTTTTTATCATTTTAACCGAGAAGACCCCTTCCTCTACATGAAGTGATGATGGGGTCTTCTCGTTTTTTTCTTTTTTAAGAAAATCAATCCTTTTCGCAGAACAAGAGGAAGTGTTTTTGCTAGGGTAGAAACAGTAGGATGTCCCACCTCAAGCTCGTGTAGGGGGAGGTGGGGATAGTTCAATTAGGTTGGGAGTTCCTTCATTGTGACAAAGTGTTTTTGATAGTATAATGAAATAAGTATGTGATGAAGAAATTCATCATAAGTAGCTGAGGTGAAGAAGCATGCAAAGAGTCACGAACTGTGTGTTAATTAAAGGTAATGAAGTTCTCCTATTACAAAAACCTCGTCGAAACTGGTGGGTTGCGCCAGGTGGGAAAATGGAACGCGGTGAAACAGTAAGAGAATCCGTTGTTCGCGAATATCGTGAAGAAACAGGTATTTATTTAAAGAACCCAGCGTTAAAGGGGGTCTTCACTTTTGTTATCCAAGAAGGTGATAAAGTTGTTTCTGAATGGATGATGTTCTCCTTTTTAGCGACAGATTTTGCAGGAGAAAACAAATTGGAAAGCGAAGAAGGCATCATTGGCTGGCATACACTTGATAAAATTGATGAATTAGCAATGGCGCCGGGAGACTATCACATTATTGATTATTTAATTAAAGGAAATGGAATAATCTACGGTACGTTTGTATATACACCAGAATTTGAATTACTTTCATATCGATTGGATCCAAGCTAAACCGTCATGGAGGGGATACAATGACAGCGAATAATGATATTAAAATGGTAATTATTACAGGAATGTCCGGTGCAGGAAAAACAGTAGCGCTGCAAAGTTTCGAAGATTTAGGATATTTTTGTGTAGATAACTTACCACCTATGTTATTGCCAAAGTTTGTTGAGCTTATGGCAGACTCGAAAGGGAAAATGAACAAGGTGGCACTTGGTATTGATTTACGTGGCCGCGAATTTTTTGAGCATTTATGGGGAGCGCTTGATGATTTATCAGAACGCACTTGGATTATTCCTCATATTTTATTCTTAGATGCGAGAGATAGCACTCTTGTAACGCGTTACAAAGAAACAAGACGTTCGCATCCGCTTGCGCCGACAGGACTTCCGTTAAAAGGAATTGAAGCGGAACGTGGTTTATTAACAGACATGAAGGCAAGAGCAAATATTGTACTTGATACGTCTGAGTTAAAACCGAAAGAATTGCGCGAAAAAATTGTTCATCTGTTTTCAACAGAAAACGAGCAAGCATTTCGTGTAAATGTGATGTCATTTGGATTTAAGTACGGCATTCCAATTGACGCAGATTTAGTATTTGATGTTCGTTTTTTACCAAATCCATATTATATTCCACAGATGAAGCCGTTAACAGGACTGGATGAAGAAGTTTCGTCATATGTGCTCAAATTTAATGAGACACATAAGTTTTTAGAAAAGCTGACGGATCTTATTACTTTCATGCTTCCGCATTATAAAAGAGAAGGCAAGAGTCAGCTTGTAATTGCAATTGGATGTACAGGTGGACAACATCGTTCTGTTACGCTTACAGAATACCTTGGAAAACATTTGAAACCAGAATATATCGTTCATGTATCTCATCGTGATGTGGAGAAGAGAAAGGGCAATTAAGGGATGAAAAAAGAGAGAAAACCTAAGATTGTTATCATGGGAGGCGGAACTGGACTGTCTGTTTTATTACGAGGATTGAAAAAGTATCCTGTTGATATTACAGCGATTGTTACAGTAGCCGATGATGGTGGCAGTTCTGGTAGATTGCGTGATGAGTTAGAAATTCCACCACCAGGCGACATTCGTAACGTACTTGTTGCGTTATCAGATGTAGAGCCGCTTGTGGAAGCTTTATTTCAACATCGTTTTACATCCGGAGAAGGTTTAACGGGTCATGCATTAGGCAATTTATTGTTAGCGGGTATGACTTCGATTACAGGCGACTTTTTCCATGCTATTACAGAAACTAGTAAAGTTTTAAATGTAAGAGGTCGTGTTTTACCCGCGGCGAATCAAAGCGTGGTGCTTCATGCAGAACTGGAAGATGGGAGAATTGTAACAGGCGAATCGAAAATTCCGTACTTCGGAAAAAAGATCAATCGTGTATTTTTAACACCAGGTGATGTAGAGCCGCTGTATGAGACGTTAACGGAAATTCAGCGGGCAGACTTACTTGTCTTTGGTCCAGGTAGTTTGTACACAAGCATTTTGCCAAACTTAATTGTGAAAAAAATTGGTGACGCTGTTCTTAATGCAAAGGCAAAAAAAATATATGTATGTAATGTCATGACGCAGGCTGGAGAGACGATGGAATATACAGCATTTGATCATGTGCAGGCTTTACATGATCATCTTGGGGCGCCTTTCATCGATACAGCGATTGTAAATAATCATGATATTCCTGCTGAATTACGTAACTTGTATGCAGAAGAAATGTCTGAACCTGTTGTGATTGACGAAGATCGTTTTGCGGAAAGTAACATTAGTTTAATTCAAGATGAATTAGCAAAGTATGATGATCAAGTTGTTAGGCATGATACATTGAAATTAGCTTCTATCTTATATTCGTTGTTATAAGCATGCGTTATCTCAGGAGAGATAACGCTACTCATTCATATAGGACAAGATTTTTGTTCCAAAATATCGTATAAGGAGGTGGGGCTGTGTCATTTGCATCAGAAACAAAGAAAGAGCTGACAAAGCTTCAGGTGAAGGAGTGTTGTGAGAAAGCAGAACTATCAGCATTGCTTCGAATGAACGGATCACTTTCTTTTTCAAACCGTCGTCTTTCGATTGATATTCAAACAGAAAATGCGGCAATTGCGAGAAGAATTTACACATTGCTGAAAAAAGGATATGACGTGACGGTAGAATTGCTTGTCCGTAAAAAAATGCGACTGAAGAAAAATAATGTATATATCGTTCGGCTTGTTGAGAAATCTCGTGAAATCTTAGCAGATTTGCATATTGTCAGGGAAGACTTTTCGTTTATCCGCAATATCTCACAAGAATTGATTGAAAAGAAATGTTGCAAGCGATCGTATTTACGAGGTGCATTTTTAGCAGGTGGTTCAGTAAATAACCCAGAAACATCATCTTATCATTTAGAGGTCTTTTCGTTATACAAGGAACATAATGATTCTATATGTGAACTGATGAACGGATTTGATTTAAATAGTAAGACGCTGGAAAGGCGTAAAGGGTACATTACGTATTTAAAAGAAGCGGAGAAAATTACGGAGTTTTTAAACATTATTGGTGCACATAATGCATTGTTGAGATTTGAAGATATTCGTATTGTTCGCGATATGCGTAATTCGGTCAATCGTTTAGTGAATTGCGAAACAGCCAATCTAAATAAGACAATTGGTGCCGCTTTACGGCAAATTGAAAATATTCGTTACATTGATGAGACAGTTGGATTGGATGTCTTGCCAGACAAATTGCGAGAGATTGCACAATTACGCATTAGTTATCAAGATGTAACATTGAAAGAATTAGGTGAGATGGTATCTGGGGGGAAAATCAGTAAATCAGGTATCAATCATCGCTTACGTAAAATCGATGAAATCGCAGAGAAATTACGCGCGGGGGAACCGGTAGCAAAAAAATAACGGTAAAGGGGAAATGGGAGCTATGGTTCAGAAACAAGTTGAGGTTGCATTAAAAAACGGCTTACAAGCACGTCCGGCTGCGTTGTTTGTACAAGAAGCAAATCGTTTTCATGCTGATATTTTTATTGAGAAAGATGGTAAAACAGTCAATGCAAAGAGCATAATGGGGATTATGAGCTTAGCGATTGGATCTGGCAGCAATATAACGATTATAACAGAAGGTTCAGATGCAGAAGCGGCTTTAGAAGCGCTAGCGGCATATGTGCAAAATAAACAGTAAAAAGCTATCGCATGTAGCGATAGCTTTTTCAATTGACTTGATTTATGTTATATCATCGAGTCGCTGATATATCATGAGAAACGGCCAATAAAAAAAGGCTATCGCACGTGGCGATAGCCTTTTTGGGAGCGATTCTGAAAGAGCCGCTTCCGCTTTTAGTTATATCCAGCTTCAGCGGCTAGAATCTCCGGTCGTTTCGCCCCCTCGGACGAAGCAAAAAGCGCTTCTCTGTCGGGTGCTCCAACGCCCTACGATTCTGAAAGAGCCGCTTCCGCTTTAAAGTTTATTAACGATTTGTAAAGATTTTATCGATTAAGCCGTATTCTAGTGCTCTTTCTGCTGTCATGAAGTTGTCGCGGTCTGTGTCGCGTTGTAGTACTTCTAATGGTTGACCTGTGCGATCAGCAAGAATTTGGTTTAATTTTTCACGTAAGAATAGGATACGTTTTGCAGCGATTTCAATTTCAGTTGCTTGACCTTGTGCGCCGCCAAGTGGTTGGTGAATCATTACTTCACTGTTTGGAAGTGCATAACGTTTACCTTTTTCACCTGCTGCAAGTAGGAAAGCCCCCATAGATGCAGCCATACCGATACAAATTGTTGATACTGGTGGTTTAATGAACTGCATTGTATCGTAAATTGCCATACCCGCTGTGATAGAACCGCCAGGGCTGTTGATGTATAGGTGAATATCTTTGTCTGGGTCTTGAGATTCCAAGAATAAAAGCTGGGAAACGATTGAGTTTGCTACGTTGTCATCAATTGCGCTACCAAGCATAATGATGCGGTCTTTTAATAGTCGAGAGTAAATATCGTAAGCGCGTTCTCCACGATTTGTTTGTTCAATTACTGTAGGAATTAAATTCATCTGTTATTTCCTCCTTTGAAAGCTTTCTTAGTCTTATAATACAATTATGGTCAATAAAGGTCAAACGAAACCACTTTAAATCAAAAAAATATGTAGTTTTATCATCATTTATTCGCTATGTTTTTGTAATTCCCTGCTTATGTATCTTCAACATCATAACCGAATTATATAAATTTAAACCTGATAGAAGATGTAGAAAAAACAAAAGAACGCCTTTTCTATAGAAGCGTTCTCTTATCTGCTATTCTTTTAGGAGATAGGTTACTTTATTTAAAATATTTTCGATTTGTTTTGCGTTTTTACTATACATTTGACTCGCCGCTTTTGATTTTGTTTCTAAAGAGAATAATTCAAGATCAGCATGGCATTTTTTTAAAGATGCGAGCAATAAAGGTTTATTTTGAGGAGAAGGCATTTGAATTTTATCGTTATAGATATCAATGGTAAGTTGTCCGTAAGAATCCACTTGACCGAGAAAGACATTTTCAATTACAACACCGATTTTTTCTAATTCAGCGTGTAACCAAGCGTGATTATGCCCGCTGGCCGACAGGGGTTCATCGAGTACATTGCCATCCATAATAACGGTTTGTGTTTCTTTTTCATTTGGTACCTTTAATCCGATATCTTTTGCAGTAAGCGGTTGACGATCTTTCTTCAATAACACATTTAATTCACCGCTAGGTTCTAATACGGCAAATTCTACATCAGCAATGTTAAATGCATCTTTTCCTCTAAGAAGCTCAAGTAATTCGTCGCTTGTATATTTTTCTTTTTTTAAATTATCTTCAAGTATTTTTCCATCTTTTACTAAAACGGTAGATTTTCCTTCAAAAAAATCTCTGGCCGCTTTATTTTTTAAGGACAGAATACCTGTGAAAAATGGGACTGCAGCAAAAATGAGTATAGCAAAGACACCATGGAAAAATTTTTGATCTAGCCCTGTAGATACCTGAGCAGCAATATCACCAATTGTCATCCCCGCTATATATTCAAAAAAGGAAAGTTGAGAAATTTGTCTTTTTCCTAACCATTTTGTAATAGCAAATAACATAATTAATATAAATATGGAACGAAGAATGACAAGTGTCCATTCGGGTAGGTGAGACATAGTAATTTCCTCCAGTCTGCTTAAAAACCTTTATATTGAGGTTCTTCACGTTCTAATATTGAAACTCTATTTTTAAGATCAGCGATGACACTGTCCATTTCTAACATACATTCGTGAAAGACTCGCTTTGCTTCTTCATCCGCAGCGTTTTGCGAAAGTGTACTTAGACTTGCTTGGGCACCTTTTAAACTAGCGAGGCATGTCTTAACACTAGCAACAACAGTCATGGGAACACCTCTTATCCTTTTGGTTTGAATAGCAATGCGCCGATAAATCCGAATATAATGGCTGCGGATATACCAGCACTTGTTACTTTAAACATTCCTGTTATAACGCCGACAATACCGTGCTCTGCTGCCTCAGCCATAGCCCCATGAACAAGGGCATTTCCGAAACTTGTAATCGGAACTGTTGCTCCAGCACCTGCAAAATCAATTAATGGTTCATATAAATTAAATCCATCTAATATAGCGCCAATCACAACGAGGGTTGCCATTGTGTGAGCGGGTGTAAGCTTCCCAACATCGAACATAAGTTGTCCGATTACGCAAATGAGTCCACCTATAACAAAAGCCCAGAAAAAAATCATTGTTCCACACCTCCAAACTCAATCGATACAGCATGAGCAATACATGGAATGGTTTCTTCTTGCTGAAATGTAAGAGGAGATAGTAACGCACCTGTTGCAACGACAAGCATCTTTTTGAATTCTCCTTTTTTCATTCGATTTAATAAGTGTCCGTATACGACAGTTGCAGAACAACCTGCACCACTTCCGCCTGCTAACACTGGTTGTCCGTCTCTATAAATGAGTAATCCACAATCCTGAAATTGTTTGCCTATGACCTTTGTCCCGTGTTTATGCAGTAAATCATAAGCGATCTCGCGGCCAACGTGCCCAAGGTCACCTGTTACAATTAAATCATAGTGAGATGCATCAATTTGTCGGTCACGTAAATGAGCTTCAATTGTATCTACAGCGGCGGGGGCCATCGCGCCTCCCATGTTAAATGGATCAGTTAACCCCATATCAACAATTCGGCCAATCGTTGCGGATGTTACTTGTGGACCATGTCCTTCACTACTCAAAAGGGCGGCACCAGCGCCTGTTACAGTCCATTGTGCGGTAGGCGGTTTTTGTCCGCCATATTCTGTTGGATAACGGAATTGTTTTTCTACAGCAGTATTATGACTGGATGACCCTGTTAATAAATATTTTGCGCCTTTTGCATTTACAATACTTGCGCCAAGAGCTAAACCTTCCATAGAAGTAGAGCAGGCGCCAAATAATCCAAGATACGGAGTGCCAAGTGTACGACAAGCGAAGCTTGAAGGAGTAATTTGGTTAATTAAGTCTCCTGCGAGTACAAATTGAACATCTTCTTTACGAAGTTTTGCTTTTTCCGTTGCACGACTACAGGCTTCTTCAAATAAAATTTTATGTGCCTTTTCATAAGAATCTTGTCCGAGCCACAAGTCTTCGTGAAGGGTGTCAAAGTCTTCAGGAATCTTTCCTTTTGCTTCAAATGGCCCACCGACTACGCCCGTTGAGATGATAACAGGTTTATTATCGAATACCCATGTTCGGTGTCCTTGTAACATTTACAGCCCTCCCCATTGAACAAGAATAGTTTTAATAAGAGCAATTACAAAAGCAGAAAATACACCAAATAAAATAACGGAACCAGCTAATTTAAACATGTTGCCACCGACTCCAAGAACAAAGCCTTCTGTTCGATGCTCGATGCAGGCAGCTATAACGGAATTGCCAAAGCCAGTAACAGGAACTGCTGTCCCAGCCCCGGCAAATTGCCCAAGGCGATCATACACACCAAAACCAGTGAGTAGCATTGAGATGAAAATAAGCGTAGCGACTGTCGGGTTCCCAGCAGATCGCTCGGTAAAATCGAAATACGTGATATAAAAGGTTGAAATAAGTTGACCAATTAAACAAATGAACCCACCGACGAAAAAGGCTTTTATACAATTTTTAAAAACAGGGCGCTTTGGCTCCCGTTGTTGTGCAAACTTTTTATATTCTTGTTGTACAGGTGTTAAATTTTTGTCTTTACTGGACATTTGAACCCTTCCTTTTCCTTTAGAGAACGTACAATTAAGTATCAGATTTCATTTCTGATTGTATGAGTTTCAATTGCTTTTTAATCTGATCTTTGTTTACTTCTTTTTTCTTAATTTTGTTTTCCAGGCTATCTAACAGCATGAAAATTTTTCGATCTGTACTTACGCGAATATCGAAAGTAGGATACTCATCGCTCAATTGTTTTTTGATTTTGCTACGCAGAGGTTTTAATCGAAATCTTTCATGATGTTCGGGCTTGACCGCTATGTAAAGGTCTAGATTAGAATTGACTGCTGTGGCCTTTAGGATTTCCTCCATAGCGAGTACTTTTTTCTTTGCTTCCTGCGATATAGATTGATTAAAGGATTCCGTACTCATTTTTGTTAACTTGGGTCCTTTTTTTTCCTCTTCTCGTTTTGATTCCTCTTTTTTTACTTTTTTATCTAAGGGGCTATTATCGCAGCCAGTAAATGAAGCGCATAGGAGTACGAATAACGCGGTTATGATTCTAAGTTTTCGCATTACAATCATTCCATTTCTATTGCTTTATGTAATTTGGTGTGAAAAAGGATGATATGGAATCATCCTTTTTCTGTTTTTCAAAAAATGTCTACCATCAGACGGAATAGTATGCTCGCTTATTGTTGTCCGTATTGAGGCTCTTCTTGTTGCACTTCTTCAACACGTGGGTTTAAAGAATCGATAATCGATTGAGTTTGCTGTGCAGCTGTTTGGAAAAGTTGCTTCGCTTGTTGGTTATCTGTATCCAGAGCAAATCCCTCTAAGCTCGCTTGTGCACTTTTTAATCCAGAAACAGTTTGTTTTAATTTTGTAATTACAGTCATTGAATGAAGCCTCCTTTGAAATATGAATTCAAAGATTATAATTTGTGAATAGCGGTGAAAATATAATTTCCAAATTTAGGTTAGTGATTTTGTTTTTGAAGAAATGTGGGGAGAGCTTTTTGCGTGATAGTAGTTGCGTACATGGGTATAAGAAGATATAATTACGAGTATATCGTTCATGCGCCCATAGCTCAGTCGGATAGAGCGGTGGTTTCCGGTACCACGTCTGCCGGGGGTTCGAATCCCTCTGGGCGCGTCAAAAAGTCCTAACTTACATTTGTAAGTTAGGACTTTTTATTTTATATATGGTCAAAATCGTTATATATCGGCAATTATCGACTGTTCGAAAATATACAACGTGAATCCCCCCCCTTGTTATATCTGGTTATAAGATTTACTATTAGTATGTGGTTATAAAAAGTTGTTCTATATATGTATTTAGATTTCCAAGCGTATAAGTCGAAGTTATGAAAACAAAAGGAAATCTCCACTCGTTTTCTCCTTTTGTTCTCATTTTGCATGGGATTAAAAAAGTACTGACCGCTTCTTTTTTGATTGGTCCTCTCTTACGCTCAAAAAAAGAAAGGCTTTATGTCAGTTTATATATTTTTTTATTGTTTTCTTTCAATATTATTCATTTTGCAGTTGTAAGATGTAAACGTCATTAATACATATAAATTAATAATATTTTGGAAAGGGTATCTGCACAGGATTCTCCTTTTAAGAAACTTATTGTACAATAGAAACAAGGGGGAGATTAGATTGAAGGCAAGTCTTTTACAAGAACAAAGCTTACGTTTGGCCATGACACAAGAGTTAAGACAAGCGATTACAATGCTCCAATATAACGTGCAGGAACTATCGGAGTTTTTGTATGAGCAATCGATGGAGAATCCCCTTATTGAGTTAAATGGCTTTGAGAGGGAGAAGAAAAAGAGCTCAAGCAAAAGTAAAAGTACAAGCAAACAAGTCGATAATCAAATGGAAATTTACAGTGTGGATTCGAAAACGATTCAGCAACATTTATTGGATCAAATACAGTATTACAAAATAGATGAGCTGGAGCGGAAAACGGCTTCTTTCATCATTATGAACATGGATGGAAATGGTTATTTACAAGAAACAAATGAAGAATTAGCAGAGTTACTTGCCGTACCTATTGATATAGTAGAATGTTCTATGGAGCTTGTTCAGTCATTGGAGCCAGCAGGGGTAGGAGCGCGTAATATTCAGGAGTGTCTATCACTTCAATTGAAGCGCTTACAAAAAGGGAATGCCCTCTCAAAAATGATTGTGGATGAATATTTCGCGTATTTTATTAAGAAAGACTGGCGAAAGCTTGTTCACATCTTAAAGTGTAGTAATGAGGAATTGCAGTTAGCTGTTGATTGTATTACATCGCTTCAGCCAAAACCAGGGCTTGCATTTTCTTCTGAGAAGCCGCTTTATATTGTTCCTGATATGGCTGTGAAAAAAGAAGGAGATCGTCTCGTTTTACAAATGAATGAACGCAACATGCCGAGAATTGAAATTCATTCAGAGTATAGCGCGCTTCTTCATAATAGTGAGAGGGACGTTGCTTCATATGTATCTGAGAAGTATCAGCATGTGCAGTGGATTATGCGCAGTTTAAAGCAACGGAAACAAACGCTTTTGCAAGTCATGGAGATCATTATGAAGAAACAAAGCGATTTCTTTTGGCGGGGACCAGAGTACTTAAAACCACTCTCCTTAAAAGAAGTAGCTGAAGAACTAAGTGTACATGAATCTACAATTAGTCGTGCTACACGTAATAAATATGTACAAACGCCGCACGGATTGTTTGAAATGAAGTCATTTTTTAGCAATGCAGTGGTGACAACAGAAGATGAGGCTGTTTCTACAAAGCGTGTCAAACAATTGATTCAAATGCTTGTAGAACAAGAAAATAAGAAAAAACCACTTTCAGATCAAAAAATTTCGAAATTGTTAGAAGAAGAGCATGAGATCGTTATTTCTCGTAGAACAGTTGCAAAATATCGAGAGCAAATGAATATTCCCGCTTCTTCTTTACGAAAAACAATTGGATAGGTGAAGAAGATGAAAGTTGTTTTATATACGAAAACGGACTGTGGTCTTTGTGTGAAGGCAAAACAGGTTTTGAAAGAGGTTCAAAAGGTATATTCTTTTAAAATCGAGGAAATAGATATATACGAAGATGATGAGCTTTTAGAAAAGTATCAAATTATGATTCCGGTCGTGGAAATAGACGGAAAACAGGCGGAATATGGTGTCATTCACAAAGATGTCATAATAAACTATATAAAGAATGCAGTTAAGAGTTGAATAAGTTTCTATCTCCTGTTACAATAATACACGTAGCAGGGATTATTTTTTTTAACCTAGTGGGACATAAAATGTCACTACGGGACACAAAATGACCACGAGGGAAAATGAACCGATGCAGTGAGGAGAAAAGATATGCGCTCATGGATTCGAAATACAAAAAAATTATTACCTGATTTGCTACCTGTTATGCAAACGAGACTGCAAATTCTTCAGTACATTCGCCTCATGCAGCCGATTGGAAGAAGAAACTTATCTGCAAGTCTTGGTATGACAGAACGAGTATTGCGAAGTGAAGTGCAAGTTTTGAAAGAACAAAACTTAGTTCACGTCGCATCTTCTGGAATGACTTTAACAGAAGAAGGAACAACTGTGGTTCTTGCTTTGGAAGACTTTATGAAAGAAATTTCCGGGTTAAAGGTTTTAGAAAAACAACTTAAGGAAACATTAGACTTGGATGAAGTTTTCGTTGTCCCTGGTGATAGTGACGATTCACCTTGGGTCAAATTGGAGATGGGCCGTGCTTGTGTTACTTGTATAAAAGACCGTCTGACAGCGAATAATATCGTTGCTGTGGCTGGAGGAACAACGCTAGCTGCCGCCGCGGACATGATGCAACTGGATTGCAAAGACTTACATATGCTATTTGTCCCAGCGCGTGGTGGAATTGGAGAAGGGGTCGAATTAGAGGCCAATACCATTTGTGCGAAAATGGCACAAAATACGATGAGCAATTATCGATTATTGTATGTTCCAGACCATGTAAGCAGCGAAGCATATGCGTCCATTGTGACAGAGCCTTCCGTGAAAGAAGTTCTTGAGTTGATTCGATCTTCCAATATCGTCATTCATGGAATTGGTGATGCGTTAACAATGGCACGTCGCAGAAATACTTCGGAAGCAGATTGGATGAAAATTAAAGCAAGTGATGCAGTTGGCGAGGCTTTCGGTTATTACTTCAATGAACAAGGTAATGTCGTTCATAAAGTACAAACAGTTGGCATGCAACTGAAAGATTTACAAAACGTATCTCACGTTGTTGCAGTAGCTGGAGGATCTTCAAAAGCAAAAGCAATACAGGCTGTAATTAAACAAGGGCACACTTCGATTCTAATTACAGATGAGGGTGCAGCAAAACAATTAACAAAGGGTATTACCCTTTAATATAATCCCCCAAGGAGGAAATTCAAATGACTAAAATTGGTATTAATGGATTTGGACGTATCGGACGTGTGGTATTCCGCGCAGCTCTTAACAACCCTAACGTGGAAGTAGTAGCAATCAACGACTTAACAGACGCTAAAACTTTAGCTCACCTTTTAAAATATGACTCTGTTCACGGAACAGTAAATGCAGAAGTATCTGCTAACGGTGACAGCATCATCGTTAACGGTAAAGAAATCAAAGTTATCGCTGAGCGTGACCCAGCTCAATTACCATGGAGCGACTACGGTGTAGAAGTAGTAGTAGAATCTACTGGACGTTTCACTAAAAAAGCAGACGCTGAAAAACACTTAGGTGGATCAGTTAAAAAAGTTATCATCTCTGCACCAGCTTCTGACGAAGATATCACAATCGTTATGGGTGTTAACCATGAGCAATATGATGCAGCTAACCATAATGTAATTTCTAACGCTTCTTGTACTACAAACTGCTTAGCTCCATTTGCTAAAGTATTAAACGAAAAATTCGGTGTAAAACGCGGAATGATGACAACAATTCACTCTTACACTAACGACCAACAAATTTTAGACTTACCACATAAAGACTTACGTCGTGCACGTGCAGCAGCAATGAGCATGATTCCAACTACAACTGGTGCAGCTAAAGCAGTAGCATTAGTATTACCAGAACTTAAAGGTAAATTAAACGGTGGCGCAGTACGTGTTCCAACTGCTAACGTTTCTCTTGTTGACTTAGTTGTTGAACTTGAAAAAGAAGTAACAGTTGAAGAAGTAAATGCAGCATTCAAAGCAGCAGCTGAAGGCGAATTAAAAGGTATCCTTGGATACAGCGAAGAGCCATTAGTATCTATTGACTATAACGGATGCACAAGTTCTTCTACAATCGATGCATTATCTACAATGACTATGGAAGGCAACATGCTTAAAGTCCTTTCTTGGTACGACAACGAAACTGGTTACTCTAACCGCGTAGTTGATTTAGTAGATTACATCGCTTCTAAAGGTCTTTAATTTTTGAGTTTATAAGCTATCAATGACAAAACGAGGGAGAGGGTTTGTTCCCTCTCTCTTCTTTCGTTTTAGAAGCAAATGTGATAAGCTTTTGAATGGGTTTTGTCAATCCTAACTAGTCGGAGGGAAATCCAATGAACAAAAAATCAATTCGTGACGTAGATTTAAAGGGTAAACGAGTATTTTGCCGCGTTGACTTCAACGTACCTATGAAAGATGGCAAAGTTACAGACGAGACTCGTATTCGTGCAGCTCTTCCTACAATTCAATATTTAGTAGAGCAAGGTGCGAAAGTGATTTTAGCGAGTCACTTAGGGCGTCCAAAAGGCCAAGTAGTAGAAGAAATGCGTCTTACTCCAGTAGCTGCACGTTTAGGTGAGCTTCTTGGTAAAAAAGTGAAAAAAGCAGACGAAGCATTCGGGCCAGCTGTACAAGAAATGGTTGCAGCAATGAACGAAGGCGACGTATTAGTTCTTGAAAACGTACGTTTCTATGCGGGTGAAGAAAAGAACGATGCAGAACTAGCGAAAGAATTTGCAGCTCTTGCTGATCTTTTCGTTAACGATGCATTCGGTGCAGCTCACCGTGCTCATGCTTCTACAGCAGGTATTGCGGATTACCTACCAGCAGTATCAGGTTTCTTAATGGAAAAAGAGTTAGAAGTATTAGGTAAAGCACTTTCTAACCCAGAACGCCCATTCACAGCAATCATTGGTGGTGCGAAAGTAAAAGATAAAATCGGTGTAATTCGTCATCTATTAGACAAAGTAGATAACTTAATCATCGGTGGTGGCCTTGCTTACACATTCGTAAAAGCATTAGGACATGAAATCGGACAATCTCTATGTGAAAATGACAAAATTGACTTAGCAAAAGAGTTTATGGCACTTGCAAAAGAAAAAGGCGTAAACTTCTACATGCCAGTTGATTGCGTAATTGCAGATGATTTCTCTGAAACTGCAAACGTAAAAATTGTAGATATCGATTCTATTCCTGCTGACTGGGAAGGCGTGGACATCGGACCGAAAACAAGTGAAATTTATGCTGATGTAATTAAAAACTCTAAGCTTGTTGTATGGAACGGACCAATGGGTGTATTTGAAATGACTCCATTTGCAGAAGGTACAAAAGCAGTAGGACAAGCATTAGCAGATGCAGAAGGTACATACTCTGTTATCGGCGGTGGTGACTCTGCAGCAGCTGTTGAAAAATTCGGTATGGCTGATAAAATGAGCCACATTTCTACTGGCGGCGGTGCGTCATTAGAATTTATGGAAGGTAAAGAGCTTCCAGGTGTAGTTTGTCTTAACGACAAATAAGAAGCAGCCAAAGAAAAAGGACGGTGCAAAGCATGCGTAAACCAATTATCGCAGGTAACTGGAAAATGAATAAAACTCTATCTGAAGCAGTTAGCTTCGTAGAGGAAGTAAAGGGTCAAATCCCAGCAGCTTCAGCTGTTGATGCAGTAGTTTGCTCTCCAGCTCTTTTCTTAGAGCGTCTTGTAGCGGCTACGGAAGGAACTGACTTAAAAGTAGGTGCACAAAACATGCACTTCGAAAAAAATGGTGCATTCACTGGCGAAATTAGCCCAGTAGCACTTAGCGACTTAAAAGTGAGCTATGTAGTACTTGGTCACTCTGAGCGTCGTGAAATGTTTGCTGAAACAGACGAAACAGTAAACAAAAAGACTCTTGCAGCATTTGAACATGGTTTAACACCAATCGTTTGCTGTGGTGAAACTTTAGAAGAGCGCGAAAGCGGAAAAACATTTGATCTAGTAGCAGGTCAAGTGACAAAAGCACTTGCAGGTTTAACAGAAGAGCAAGTAAAAGCAACTGTTATCGCTTATGAGCCAATTTGGGCAATCGGTACAGGTAAATCATCTTCTTCTGCAGATGCAAACGAAGTATGTGCGCACATCCGTAAAGTTGTTGCAGAAGCTGTTTCGCCGGCAGCTGCAGAAGCTGTTCGTATTCAATACGGTGGTAGCGTAAAACCAGAAAACATTAAAGAATACATGGCACAATCTGACATCGACGGCGCTTTAGTTGGCGGTGCTAGCTTAGAGCCTGCTTCCTTCTTAGGTCTTCTGGGGGCGGTAAAATGAGAAAGCCAACAGCTTTAATCATTCTTGACGGTTTCGGACTACGTGAAGAAACTTACGGGAATGCTGTAGCACAAGCTAAGAAACCTAATTTCGATAGTTACTGGAACAAGTTCCCTCACACAACGCTTACAGCATGTGGTGAGGCAGTAGGTCTTCCAGAAGGTCAAATGGGTAACTCTGAGGTTGGTCACTTAAACATTGGTGCTGGCCGCGTAGTATATCAAAGCTTAACACGTGTGAACGTTGCAATTCGTGAAGGTGAGTTCGACAAGAATGAAACTTTCCAAAATGCAATTAAAAGCGTAAAAGAAAAAGGTACAGCTCTTCATTTATTCGGTTTACTTTCTGATGGTGGTGTGCACAGTCACATGAACCACATGTTTGCTCTGCTTCGCTTAGCAGCAAAAGAAGGTGTGGAGAAAGTATACATTCATGCATTCTTAGATGGCCGCGATGTTGGACCACAAACAGCAAAAGGTTATATCGATGCAACAAATGAAGTAATTAAAGAAACAGGAGTAGGACAATTCGCGACTATCTCCGGTCGTTATTACTCCATGGACCGTGACAAGCGTTGGGATCGCGTAGAAAAATGTTACCGTGCTATGGTGTATGGCGAAGGCCCTACTTACAAAAATGCATATGAGTGCGTAGAGGACTCTTATGCAAATGGTATCTATGATGAATTCGTATTGCCGTCTGTAGTTGTGAATGAAGATGAAACGCCAGTTGCAACAATCAATGATGATGATGCAGTTATCTTCTATAACTTCCGTCCAGACCGCGCAATTCAAATTGCACGTGTATTTACAAATGAAGACTTCCGTGAGTTCGATCGTGGTGAAAAAGTACCTCGCATTCCAGAATTCGTTTGTATGACACACTTTAGTGAAACTGTAGATGGTTATGTGGCATTCAAGCCAATGAACCTTGATAACACATTAGGTGAAGTTGTTGCGCAAGCGGGATTAAAGCAACTTCGCATCGCGGAAACGGAAAAGTATCCGCACGTTACATTCTTCTTTAGCGGTGGTCGTGAGGCTGAATTCCCAGGAGAAGAGCGTATCTTAATTAACTCACCGAAGGTTGCAACATATGACTTGAAACCTGAAATGAGCATTTACGAAGTAACCGACGCTTTAGTAAATGAAATCGAAAATGATAAACATGACGTTATCATTCTTAACTTTGCAAACTGTGATATGGTTGGCCATTCTGGGATGATGGAACCAACAATTAAAGCAGTAGAAGCAACTGACGAATGTTTAGGAAAAGTTGTAGAAGCGATTCTTGCAAAAGATGGTGTAGCACTTATTACTGCTGACCATGGTAATGCTGATCAGGAGTTAACTTCTGATGGACAGCCAATGACAGCTCATACAACGAACCCGGTTCCTTTCATCGTTACGAAAAATGATGTTGAATTACGTGAAGGTGGCATCTTAGGAGATATCGCTCCAACAATGCTTACACTTTTAAATGTGGAACAACCGAAAGAAATGACAGGTAAAACAATTATTAAATAATTAAATTGTATATATAAAAGGAGAGAAATTATATGTCAACAATTATTGATGTTTATGCTCGCGAAGTCCTTGACTCTCGTGGTAACCCAACTGTAGAAGTAGAAGTTTACACAGAAAGCGGCGCATTCGGACGCGCTATCGTACCAAGTGGTGCATCTACTGGTGAGCACGAAGCAGTAGAATTACGTGACGGTGACAAATCTCGTTACCTTGGTAAAGGTGTTGTTAACGCAGTAAACAACGTTAACGAAATTATCGCTCCAGAAATCGTTGGTTTCGACGTAACTGACCAAGCTGGTATCGACCGTGCTATGATCGAATTAGATGGCACTCCAAACAAAGGTAAACTAGGCGCTAACGCTATCCTTGGTGTATCTATGGCAGTAGCTCACGCAGCAGCTGACTTCGTAGGTCTTCCACTATACCGTTACCTTGGTGGATTCAATGCAAAACAATTACCAACTCCAATGATGAACATCATCAACGGTGGTTCTCACGCTGATAACAACGTTGACTTCCAAGAGTTCATGATCTTACCAGTTGGTGCTCCAACATTCAAAGAATCAATCCGTATGGGTGCTGAAGTATTCCATGCGTTAAAAGCTGTATTACATGACAAAGGTCTTAACACTGCAGTAGGTGACGAAGGTGGATTCGCTCCAAACCTTGGTTCTAACCGTGAAGCATTAGAAGTAATCATCGAAGCTATCGAAAAAGCTGGTTACAAAGCTGGCGAGAACGTATTCTTAGGAATGGACGTTGCTTCTTCTGAGTTCTACAACAAAGAAACTGGTAAATATGACCTTGCAGGCGAAGGCCGTAGCTTAACTTCTGCAGAAATGGTTGATTTCTACGAAGGTCTTTGCAACGACTTCCCAATCATCTCTATCGAAGATGGTTTAGACGAAAACGACTGGGATGGCCACAAGTTATTAACTGACCGTCTTGGCAAAAAAGTTCAATTAGTTGGTGACGATTTATTCGTAACGAACACGCAAAAACTTGCTGAAGGTATCGAAAAAGGTATCTCTAACTCAATCTTAATTAAAGTTAACCAAATCGGTACTTTAACTGAGACTTTCGAAGCAATCGAAATGGCTAAACGTGCTGGTTACACAGCAGTTGTATCTCACCGTTCTGGTGAAACTGAAGATGCTACAATCGCTGACATCGCAGTTGCAACTAACGCTGGCCAAATCAAAACTGGTTCTATGAGCCGTACTGACCGTATTGCTAAGTACAACCAATTATTACGCATCGAAGACGAACTAGGCGAAATCGCTGTTTACGATGGTTTAAAATCTTTCTACAACCTAAAAAAATAATTTAAACGTAATTTTTAATCGTTTAAATTAAATGATAAAAACCTCCTATTTGTGATAGGGGGTTTTTATATGTTTGTAATGCATATGAGTAAATGTTAATAAGAGAATCTAATATAATGAACCTGTGATATAAATAAAAAATATTTAATCGAGAGAGGGAATAGAGTGATGGGAATGTTTAAACTGAGTACAGCAATAGATAGTGAAGAATCTAACGAAATTACAGAATGGTTAGAAAAGTATATCTTTCCAATTGATTTTATAGAAGACTGCTACTTTGATGTAAAGACTATTTTATATTCAGTCAATCTAGCCAAACATTATACAACATTCTATTCAATTGTCCACAACCCTAAACCGGCGGCTTTTTCCCCAGAAGAGCTAAATGCAGCTATATTGGAAGGGTGTAGAAAAACAGGGATAAATGAAGGATGCTACTATTTTAACGTAAATGTTCACGATAATATTGCAAGGGTAATAGAAAGTATTGGGACATATAGCTTAAAGAGAGCGGAAAAGAATTATGCACTATTTCCATTGTATTACTTATTAACAGAAAACAGAGCAGTTGAAGGAGGGACAAGTTACACTGGGCTTATTGGAAGAAATAAAGATTGGATGTTAACAATCGAATTTGCAAGCAAGATAAATTTCATAGTGCATGGGAGTAAAGAGTTTTGTGATGTAGTATATCAGGCACTATATAAAATATAAATCAAAACATAAAAAGAACAANNTTGTTCTTTTTATGTTTTGAGAACATCCAATTTGATGGAGATTGCTTTCTTAAAATAGCAACTCGTAAAATTCAGAAAATAAAAACTTTATATTTTAGGTCAATGTTTTTGACGTAAATTCCGCTCAAAAACGCAGTCATATCAAGGGTGTAAGCGTGTAACATATGCCGTTTTTGTTGTCAAGTTGATAAATTGCAGGTTTTTACAATGTATACTATGATAAAGATATAAAACAGAAGATCGTATAAACATGAGGGATGATGAACATGAAATTTACAAAGATTATTGTCCAAGTTGCAGCTCTTTACGTGTTTTACATGATTGGAACATGGGTACAAGAAATGGTAGATATTCCGATTCCAGGAAGTTTGATTGGGATGTTTCTATTACTTATTTTACTCAGCATGAAGGTTCTTCCTGTGAAATGGTTTGATTTAGGAGCAGAAACACTCGTTGCTATTATGCCGTTTTTATTGATTCCGCCAACGATTGGCTTAATGAATTACGGTGCTTTTTTTATGAGTAAAGGAATTTCTCTTTTCATTACGATTGTAGCGAGTACATTTTTAATTATTATTGTCGCAGGACATACAGGACAATATCTTGCGAATAGAAAGGAAAAAGAAATGCGATGAGTCAAATATTAATCGGAATTGGTTGGGTTATTCTTACATTGTTATTATATCAATTATCTAAAAAGATTTATAAAGTATTACCAACACCATTTACCATTCCAATGCTTGTAGCGACAGCATTAATGATTGTCTTGTTACTTGTGCTGGATATACCATACCAAGCATACATGCAAAGTGGTGGCGGCTGGATTTCGAAACTGCTTGGTCCAGGTGTTGTAGCATTTGCAATTCCACTATATAAACAGCGTCATGTGTTGCAAAAATATGTTGTACCGATTGCGGGTGGTGTATTAGTCGGAACAACGGTTGCGATTGCAAGTGACTTAGTGATTGCAACGCTTATGGGGACAGATAAAAGCTTAATTTTATCTTCTTTACCAAAATCCGTAACAATGCCAGTTGCCATGAGTGTATCTGAGCAAGTTGGCGGCGTTCCATCATTAACAGCAGCGTTCGTTGTTGTAGCAGGGATTACAGGAACAATTACGGGTCCTCTTTTATTGAAATGGAGCCGCGTTACAAATTCTGTTGGTAAAGGAATCGGTTTTGGATGTGCATCACATATTATGGGTGTGATGAGAGCGATGAAAAATAATGAACATGAAGGTGTCATTGGATCGGTAACAATGACATTGACGGCTATTTTAACTTGTTTACTAGGACCGTTATTTGCGGGCTTGCTTATATAATATGGAAAAGTGAGAGTCATCGAACAGCTCTCGCTTTTCTATTAGATTTGTGCTACAGTTAAATTAACTGAATCTTTGTAGGAGGTACGCCGAGTGCATACGTTATTATCAGTTTTACTTATTATTGTATCGATTTTAATGATTGTTTTAGTAATTATGCAGTCTAGTAATAGTTCAGGCCTTTCAGGTGCAATTTCAGGCGGTGCAGAGCAATTATTTGGTAAACAAAAAGCACGTGGAATTGAAGCGATATTAAACCGCATTACAGTTGTTGTAGCTGTACTATTTTTCGCACTAACAATTGGAGTTACTTACTTAAGCATATAAGTAAAGGCCTTGCGTTTTACAGATATGGAAAGAGAAGAAGCGTTTGCACATTCGTGTGAATGGTTCTTCTTTTTTATTATCGAGAAAAAGTTTCTAATTAGATTATGGAAATGGAACTATGGTAAACTAAGGATAGAAACAATACGACTAGATTACAGAAGAGAAAGAGGAGAAGAAGATGATGAAATTAGCATCTCCGAAACCATTTACATTTGAGGGTGGGGACCGTGCTGTTTTATTACTACATGGATTCACGGGAAATTCAGCTGATGTACGTATGCTCGGGCGTTTTTTAGAGAAAAAAGGCTATACTTGCCACGCCCCAATTTATAAAGGTCATGGTGTACCACCAGAGCAGCTTGTTCACACAGGCCCTGAAGATTGGTGGAAAGATGTTATGGCTGCTTATCAACATTTGAAAGATCTAGGATATGAGAAAATCGCGGCTGTTGGATTATCGCTTGGTGGTGTATTCTCATTAAAACTTGCTTATACATTACCGATTTTAGGGGCTGTTCCAATGTGTGCGCCAATGTACATTAAGAGCGAAGAAATTATGTACCAGGGGATATTGGCATATGCACGTGAATATAAAAAGCGTGAGCAGAAGTCACCAGAACGAATTGCAGAAGAAATGATGGAATTTAAAAAGACACCAATGAATACATTAAAAGCACTGCAAGACTTAATTCGTGACGTACGCAATAATGTCGATATGATTTATGCTCCAACATTTGTTGTACAAGCACGCCATGATGAAATGATTAATACAGACAGTGCAAACATTATCTATAACGGTGTAGAATCCACGTTAAAAGAAATTAAGTGGTATGAAGACTCTACTCATGTTATTACGCTTGATAAACAGCGTGATGAGCTACACGAAGATGTATATAACTTCTTGGAGCAACTAGATTGGTGAAATCTGGTTGCCTCTTTTTTTCATGAGGTATGAAAACCATTCTTTTTAGGGTGGGAGAGGACCAGGTGATGGATAAGTGGTCAGCGCTTTTTTTCGCACCGTGCCGCGTGAAAATAGAAGGAGAAAACGAGTGGGAATCTTCTTTTATGTTCATAGCCGGAACTTAGGTTCAAATAAATCGAAGTTGATATAGAAAGAAAGGTTTAAGATGAGGATTCCGCAGCAGAATAAATGATGAAAAACGAGTGTTTATAGAAGTTTCACTTTATACATCCATCATCTTTCGGATACACTAGATAATATGAGGATTTAAAGGAGGTATTTGTGCTTGGAAGAGATTATTCAAGAACATATTGATAAGTTGTTGTTATTTATGAAAGAAGAAGCGTATAAACCGCTAACGATACAAGAATTAGAAGAGGCATTTGGTATTGTAGATTCCGCTGGCTTTAAAGATTTTGTAAAAGCCCTAGTTATGATGGAAGAGAAAGGACTTGTTGTTCGTACACGTAGCAATCGCTACGGCCTTCCAGAAAAGATGAACTTAGTGCGCGGTAAATTAATTGGACATGCACGTGGTTTTGCTTTTGTTGTCCCAGAAGAGAAGAAAACAGGGGACGATGATATTTTTATTCCGCCTACAGAATTAAATGGTGCACTTCATGGCGATACAGTATTAGCACGTATTAATTCACAATCTAGTGGATCACGCCAAGAAGGTACAATCATTCGTATTGTAGAGCGCGGTACGAAGGAGTTAGTTGGTACATATACAGAGTCAAAAAATTTCGGATTTGTTCTTCCAGATAATAAACGCTGGACAAGTGATATTTTTATTCCGAAAAGTGCATCTATGGGTGCGGTAGAAGGGCATAAAGTTGTTGTGAAAATTACAAGCTATCCGCAGGATCGTTTAAGTGCGGAAGGTGAAGTGATTCAAATTCTTGGTCATAAAAATGACCCAGGGGTAGATATCTTATCTGTTATTCATAAACATCACTTGCCACTCGCATTCCCAGAAGATGTAATGGAACATGCGAACAGTGTACCAGAAACGATTTCAGAAGAAGATTTAAAAGATCGCCGTGACCTTCGTGATCAAATGATCGTTACAATTGACGGCGCAGATGCAAAAGATTTAGATGATGCTGTTACAGTAACAAAACTTGAGAACGGTAATTATAAACTTGGCGTTCACATCGCGGATGTAAGTCATTATGTCCATGAAGGATCTCCGATTGATGTGGAAGCAGCAGAAAGAGCAACAAGTGTGTATCTTGTTGACCGTGTAATTCCGATGATTCCGCATCGTTTATCAAACGGAATTTGTTCATTAAATCCGAAAGTGGATCGTCTTACACTATCTTGTGAAATGGAAATTAACAATCTTGGTGATGTTGTTAGCCATGAAATTTTCCAAAGTGTTATTAAAACAACAGAACGTATGACGTACGCTGATGTAAGAAGTATTTTAGAAGATGAAGACGAAGCGTTAATTGAGCGCTATGAACCGTTAGTACCAATGTTCAAAGAAATGGGGCAGTTAGCACAAATCTTACGTGAAAAACGTATGAGACGCGGTGCAATTGACTTTGATTTTAAAGAAGCAAAAGTATTAGTAGATGAAGAAGGCAAACCAACAGATGTTGTTATGCGAGACCGTTCTGTATCAGAAAAGTTAATTGAAGAGTTCATGCTTGTAGCGAACGAAACTGTGGCCGAGCATTTCCACTGGATGAACGTACCGTTTATGTACCGTGTCCATGAAGATCCGAAAGAAGACAAATTAGAGCGTTTCTTCGAGTTTGTCACAAACTTCGGTTATGCGGTAAAAGGACGTGCGAATGAAATACATCCTCGTGCCCTGCAACAAATTCTTGAAATGGTACAAGGCCAACCTGAAGAAGTGGTTATTTCAACAGTTATGCTTCGTTCAATGAAACAAGCTCGTTACGATGCAGATAGCCTAGGACACTTCGGATTATCAACGGAATTCTATACGCATTTCACATCACCAATTCGTCGTTATCCAGATACGATTGTGCATCGATTAATTCGTGAATACATTATTAACGGTAAAATCGATAATGAAACACAAGCAAAATGGCGTGAAAAGTTACCGGATATTGCAGAGCATTCTTCTAATATGGAACGTCGTGCTGTTGAAGCGGAACGTGAGACAGATGAATTGAAAAAAGCTGAGTATATGCTTGATAAGATCGGTGAAGAGTACGATGGTATGATTAGTTCTGTAACAAACTTTGGTTTGTTCGTAGAGCTTCCGAATACAATTGAAGGTCTTGTTCACGTTAGCTATTTAACGGATGATTACTACCGTTATGACGAACAGCACTTCGCGATGATTGGAGAACGTACAGGTAACATTTTCCGCATCGGTGATGAAATCACAATTCGCGTTATTAATGTAAACAAAGATGAGCGTGCAATTGATTTTGAAATCGTCGGCATGAAAGGTAGCCCAAGACGCAAATTCAAAGATCGTCCGGTTGTGATTGAGCAGCCAAAAGGCGGTAGAAAGAGACGTAATGGTCGCGGTAGCGAAGAACGTGGTAATGGTCGCAAAAATGAACGCGGCAGCCGCGGAAAAGGAGCTTCTGGTCGTCCGGGGAAAAAGGATGGTAACGGTAAAAAGAAAAAGCCATTCTTTGAAAATGTCCCAGGATTTAAGAAGAAAAAGAAAAAGCGTAAGTAAGAAAGGGGTGGCTTCGCTTGGCACATAAGCGAAGCCACTTCCGCTTTTTAATAATCCAGCTCCAGTGGCTAGAATGTTCGACGGCTTCGCTTCTTCCACACATTCTGAGCGAGCCACTTCCATCTTTTAATAACTTTTGTTAAAATAGTACAAATAGAGGAGGGACGTTAGATGCCAAAAGGTAGCGGTAAAGTTATTGCACAAAATAAAAAAGCATTTCATGATTATTTCATCGATGAAACATACGAAGCAGGGCTTGTCCTTCAAGGAACGGAAATTAAGTCTATTCGCGCTGGACGTGTTAACTTAAAAGATGCTTTCGCACGTGTACATAATGGTGAAGTTTGGGTACATAATATGCATATTAGTCCGTATGAACAAGGGAATCGTTTCAATCATGATCCGCTTCGCACAAGAAAATTACTTCTTCATAAGAAAGAAATCCAAAAGCTAATCGGTTATTCAAAAGAAACAGGTTATACGCTTGTTCCAGTTAAAATTTATTTGAAAAATGGATTTGCAAAAATGGCACTTGGTTTAGCAAGAGGTAAGAAACAATATGATAAGCGTCATGATTTAAAAGAGAAAGAAGCAAAACGTGAAATTGCTCGCGCGTTCCGCGATCGTCAAAAGATGTAATACAGAAATTTACATTTGTAAAATAACAAACGTATGATATAATAATTTTTGTAAGGCCAGTTGAACATTGAAAAACAGCTCATGAGTAGCTATCACGAATATACTTCGTATGCTCCATTTCTTATATGGGGACGTTACGGATTCGACAGGGGTAGTTTGAGCTTAAGTTGCGAGTCGAGGGGATCGGCCTCGTTAAAACGTCAAAGCCAATAACTGGCAAACAACAAAACAACTTCGCTTTAGCTGCTTAATACAGCTTAGCGGTTCCTCCCTCCATCGTCCATGTGGTAGGGTAAGGGACTCAAACTAAGTGGACTACGCCGGAGTTCGCCGTCTGAGGGCGAAGGAAGAGAATAATCAGACTAGCGACTTGGAAGCCTGTCGATAGGCCGAAGAGTTTGCGAAATGCCAATATATCGACTATGCTCGTAGAAGCTTAAGTGCCAATACTTTTGGACGTGGGTTCGACTCCCACCGTCTCCACCAATACATATTTGGTGGTTTTTTTATTTTGTGTTGTAACAAGAAGCATAAGTTGGCCGTTTTGGTTAACTTATGCTTCTTTTAGTTTACGGCCAACTTATGCTTCCAGGATTTGAAGAATATTTTTAATGTCGCTTTTAAATAATGTCACGGTGTTTATAAAAAAGACGCGATGTTTTGTCCCTTTGGATCTGTTTATCTAAAGGGATGTTTTTATAGTGAAAAGAAAATCTGAACTGAAAGGCGGATTAAGGAACTGTTGAGCGGCAATAAAGTTACTCCACTAAAGGGCCATTTAATTGAATAAGACTAGATTCGTTTTATGATTTCAGAACCCCTCGAAGTCTATACTAGAGAGGTTTTTCTCATTTCAGAAAATCTTTCCATGTAAAATCTAATGTTAAAATTCCAACATGTTTTTCTTTATCAGATTGATCCGTGTTTTTTGTTGCTAATCCTGGTTTCCGAAAACAAACTAGTTCTTTGTAATATCCAAACATTCGACATATTTCAGGTCTTACCGAATGTATTCCACATCTATCTTTATTTAGATCATAAAAAATACATGTTCCATAATATCTTTTTTGGTTCTCTAGCTCTGAACGCATTTTAGTAGGCATTGATTTTATTTTCTTTTTTATTTTCTTAAATTCGCTTTCAGTGACAGGAACTGGACCGCAGCACAACCCTTTACACCCTTTACATGGTAAGATTTCCATATATACAGCCCCCTAATAATTTATTTAATATATAAAAATAATAAAAATATAACGATAAATAAGTAAGGTTTTTACCTCGTCTAAAATGTTGGCAGTGCCCATTTGCACAATGAAAAAAGCCTCGCAAAAATGCGAGGCTTTTAAAAATTATTATTGTGAAAGAGTCAGAGCACGCAGAGGCTCATAACAATTGAATATAAAACAATAAATGCAAGGCCAAAACTTATAAATATTATCCTTAATACCATTATAGCAAAAATTAGTGAAAAATTCAAAATTTAAATAATTATTATTTAATATCATTAGAAGATGGGAGTTTATAAATTCCCAATTGCTAAAGTTGGATTAGTGCTTTCCGAAGATGATCGATAATGGTCATTTCGACTATTATCAAAAAGATATCATGAATATGCGTATTATTGGAATGTATAATAGACTTATCAAAATGGTTTATGATTCGCTTATTCTACAAAAGGGCGCGATTGTGGAGCAAACACAGGTAGAAAAATGATTAAACTTTTTTATAAAAAATTATTCACTAGCAACAAATAACCCAAGCATTTTAATCAAACTTTAATACAAACCAACAGTATTCACGGCAAACTTATGGTTCTAAAAATGGAGTATATCTAATTATCTATAGGTATTAGTGGGTATGTTATGATTTGAAAATTAAATTTGGTTACACACTTGTTATTATTGAATTCATAAAACAAAGAAGATTTATTTTTGGACGAATATGGGATAATTGTTAATTTGTAACAAAGATTGATAATTTATATTTACGTTTGATAAAAATAGCCACTAAGTATAGTGTTATTCGGGATTTCAAACTGTTTTTTATCAATAAGTGAAAAGACAGAGTTTGAAGATAGGGGAACTTATTATAAACCTTTGTTGTTTGTATTTGTAATTTATGATAAATTCATAAAAGTAATATTGATATATATCAATGAAACACATTGTTAGAATTTAACAAAATAATATTGTAATTTTGATTTTATGTGTTTAGTAAATATCGGGAGTTGTTTAGGTTGAGCTCGAAATGGAATGAGGAATTAGAGGAGCAAAGAAATAAACGTCGTAAAGAAGTGCTGGCAGCATCAAGGAAATTATTTTTGGAAAAAAATTTCCTGAAAGTGAACATGAGTGATATAGCTAGTGAATCTGGAATTAGTAAAGTTACGTTATATAAATATTATAAATCTATTGATGAAATCGCCTTCGAAGTACATAATATGTTGTTTTTTGAGATGAAAGAGCTTTTTGTAGGTTTTTCAGATGATGTTCCAGCTTACGAACAGATTCTATTATTTTTAAAACGTTGTCTTGATTTTCTTAAAACAAAAAGGGATATTCTTCGATTTCAAGCTTACTATCGAACACAATATCCTGAAATCATAGAAGTCCGATCGGTGCAAGAGAAAATTTGGGGAATCGTAGAGGTTTTATATCTACTATTTGAGCGAGGGCAAAAGGAAGGAAACATTCGGACAGATATTAGTGGAAAAGAACTATTTATATGGACTGCTAACACTCTTATGGCAATGGCTCAGCGTCTTGCAACGAGAGAGCGCTATTTAGAAAAAGAAACATGCGTTTCAGCTGAACGGATGATGGAAATGACAATTGAATCGATTGCAAATTACATAAAAAAGAGCTAATTGATACTTTAAGCATCAATTAGCTCTTTTTTTATTTTTAAAAAGAATAAATTGCCAAATATTAATGATTTTGGTACTATTAACTTCGAGTTAATAGTCTTTTCTTGTAGTTAACAGAGTGGAAAAATGAATAATACAGTATTTCCTAATGGTTTTTTGTAGGCATCTGCGACTGCAGTTCATTAAATAGAAGGATTAAATTTGAATAGTGATAGTTGGATGGAAGAACATACAAGTAATTTTTCATATATAATTCCTTTTGGTGATGGGATTGACCATTATCTCAGGTACAGGGAAGAGATCGGAATTTTTAAGGGTTTGGATTGAATCGTTATCGAGTCTTAATTAAATGTAGAAGGATCGCACCTGAAGAAGGATACTTTTCTATTGGAGCGATTAATCGAGAAGGTAGCGAAAGTCCAAAGTAATAGTATTGTAGTTTCGAATCCTAGCGGGAAATTAGCAGAGACATTTTCGAAAGAGTTAAACGATAATTCTTCGTACAAAAAATTCTTAGACGAAGCAGATAGAATATGATGAAAGTATTTTTTAGGAATATCATTAATATGACAAGAAAAATGTTGAGCCATTATTTTCATTTTAATATTGAATTCATATATAAATAAAAATTTAAAGGGTATTAATTGTAATAGGAATCTGATTTATGCCCCTTAAAGGTCGGACATCATACTTTTAAATGTAAAAACAGCGAGAATCATAGGATAGATAAGGAATACTTATATGGATGAAAGTGTTACTTTATCTAAACAGTAGCAGGATTCAAAAAAGAGAACAGACGGTAAGATTTATTGCTAAATCATTAATATATATCAGTGACATTGAATAATAGAATAATTGCTATAACGGAATGTACCCATAGCAACAATAGGAGAGAATGTATGTATTTAAAAAGGATAACTTCGATTTTTTCAATTATAATGATTTTTATGTTTACTATAGGTCAGAGTTTGTTGCCTATAATAGCAAGTGCACAAGAGTTAAGTACAACAGGATTTGTGGATAGTTTTACGATTGATAAAAAAACGATGAAGCAAGGGGATAAGGCTAAAATAAATGTAACCTTCAGTGATAAATCTGGAAATAATATGAAGTCTGGAGATACGCTAACATTAGCACTGCCTCGAGAGTTAACGGGATTTGAGGGAACGATTCCATTAAATGATGAGCAAGGGAATAATTTTGGTTCTTGTAAAGTAACTGGAGGTAAAGTGGTATGTACATTTAATGATATGGTGGAGAAACTTCAAAATATTAGAGGGCATTTTTATTTTACTGTTCAAGCTAATGGTGTAGGACAAACAACAAATGTTGAAACAAATTTAGGTACGAATTTAGATAAACAAACTGTCATGATTATTAGCTCTAGCGGTGGTAGTACAGGGTCTGACCCATTTGTCGGCAAAACGGGTTATATCCAACCAAGTAAACCCGATGAAGTGCGTTGGGGTTTGAGGATAAACAACAAGAAAGAGTATTTAGGTAGAGATATTGTTGTGTCTGATAGTTTGCAGGAAGGTCAAACACTTAATAAAGATAGTTTTCGAATAATAGTTAATGACAGAGAGGAGTTAACTATTAAACAATTTCAAGATCAACGTTATGGATATGTTAAGTTTAATGACGAAAATCGATCATTTCAAGTCGTGATTAACTGGAGTATGGGAAGTGCAAGGTCTTTTAACGTTTCTTATGCAAGTATTATAACAGAAAGCGGAAAGAGCCAAGAATCTTTCAAGAATGATTATAAGGCTGATTATCAGATTCTACATAAACAACCGGTTTCTCAGTCGGGTACTGCTACAGTCGAAAATATAACATCTGGCAGTGGCATTCAAGGCGATTTACCTCCTAAAGGAACGGTAAGAATTGTTAAGCATCTTGAAGGTGATGAAGAAAAAGTAATACCGAACGTCTCGTTTAAGTTGTATAAAGAATCGGGAGAACAAATTGGAGATGTTTATAAAACAAATGACAAAGGGATAATTGAAATTTCTGATTTACAACCAGGTAAATATTATGTGCAAGAAGTTTCAGCCCCAAATTATATTGACTTTGATCCTCAGAAAAAAGTAAGTTTTGAAGTTAAATCAAATGAGGCAAATGGAGTTAAGTTGCCGATTTCAAATAAAGTGAAAACTATATCCATTTCAGGAACAAAAACATGGAAAGGCGATAAGGTAAAAGATCGCCCAGGAACAATTAAAGTAGACTTATTACAAAATAGGAAAATAATTACAACTAAAGAAGTATCGGCAGCAAGTGATTGGAAATATGAGTTTAACAATCTAGCGGCATACGACTCGGATGGGAAAGAGTATAAATATGAGGTAAGAGAACACCCTGTAGAGGGATATCAATCTAAAGTTAAAGGATATGATATTGTAAATACAAAAATACACGATGCACTACAAGACGAAGAAGTACCAGGTGGATGGGAAACGATTGGTGAATTAGAAGGGCAACAGGCTCTAGAAAAACCAAATGTAACGGAAGAAGAAAATAATTTAGAAAAACCAAAAGTAGAAGAGAAGCCAACTATAGAGGGGCAAGGGGAAGAAACAGAATCTGAAGAGAAGTGGGAAACAACGGAAGACTTAGAGGAAAACTCAACTCCAGAAAACCCAAATGTAACGGAAGAAGAAAATAGCTTAGAAAAACCAACAGTGGAAGAGAAGCCAACTATAGAGGGGCAAGGAGAAGAAACAGAATCTGAAGAGAAGTGGGAAACAACGGAAGAGTTAGAGGGAAACTCAACTCCAGAAAACCCAAATGTAACGGAAGAAGAAAATAACTTAGAAAAACCAAAAGTAGAATAGAAGCCAACTATAGA
>NZ_NUOT01000050.1 GCF_002584535.1 Bacillus cereus | reverse complement strand
AGTTGTTTGTAAAGTGATTCAAAAAGTGACTCGCCAGCATAACGTAACATTTATAAATATCCGTCACAAGTACGATCAAGTGACTCGGAAAGTGACCGGTCACTTTAATATAATTTGTATAATTATCCGTCACAAGTGCGGTATTTCTTCGTTTATAGTGAATAAATTAGTGTATAAGGGCGTATGTTACTACGCTCTTTTTTCGCGGTCACCAAAAGTCACTTCTTCCGTCCTCCGCCACCATATTTACCGACAGTTCCCTCGATAATCCACCTTAACTCTCGTCCTCCTCCCCTAACTCCCACTCGTAATCTCCGTAGTTCATTGTTCGTCCTCCTAGTTAATTAGCTTTAAAGTTGTAGATTGGTTTGATAATATGCTTAATATCAATTGTGCCTTTCGTATTTTCTACAATCTCATCCATCGGTTTGTATACCATTGGCGCTTCATCTAATGTGCTTTTATCAACTGAAGTCGTCCAAACGTTAGTCATTGTGTTCTGGAAATCTTCTAATTTAATCATTTCTTTGGCTTTCTTGCGACTCATGATTCGACCAGCTCCATGTGGACCAGAAAAGTTCCAATCTGAATTACCTTTACCGAATGCTATAATTGACCCATCCCTCATATTAATTGGAATAATTACTCGCTCACCTTGTTGTGCTGAAATAGCGCCTTTTCGTAGAATCATATTATCCATGTCTATGTAGTTATGAATTGTTGTAAATTGATCAGTTACTTCCCAATCCATTCTCGTTACAATTTCATCAATCATAGCTTTACGATTTAACTCAGCATACTTTTGAGCAATCTTCATGTCATTCATATAATCATCGAATCCTTTACCTTCTAAATAAGCTAATTCTTTACGGATTTTAGGCTTCTTAATTCCGCGTAAAGCTTCATGGATTTCTTGTTGTCTACCTTCTTTCGTTAAACGCTCAATGATTTCGTCTTTAATTGATTTAACACTTAGTAGTTGTTCGTAAGCGAAGTTTTGATAGTACTCTGCTACTTGTTTACCTAGGTTACGGGAACCGCTATGTATAACAATGTACACATTCCCTTTATCGTCTTCCTTAAGCTCAATAAAATGATTTCCCCCACCAAGAGTACCAATGCTCTTTTGAGCACGTTGTAATGTAAACGGTGCTCTTACATCTTTAAAATCAATCACCTTTGATAATGGATGTTCCTTATCTCGAATACTAAAACCACTTGGAACATGTTTACGAATTGTGTCATCTAATTGATCAAAGTTAATTTCCTCTTTTTTCTTATCAATTATAACAACTTCCATACCACAACCTATATCTACTCCAACAAGGTTAGGTACGATTTTATCTTGAATGGTCATCGTCGTTCCAATAGTACAACCAGCGCCGGCGTGTGTATCAGGCATAATTCGGATTTTACTCTCTTTTGCAAATTCCTGATTACATAAATCAATGATTTGACCTACCGCTGTTTCTTCAACGTTATTCGTAAATACCTTTGCTTCATTGTATTTCCCTTGTAATTTCAACATCTCTCATTCCTCTTTTCCTATATCTAGTAAATTGTATTAATTATACATTAAATTATACGTTTGTAGTCCTAACTGCTCGCATTCTCTCTGCCATCTCACGCTTTTGATCTTCGCTATAAGTACGCAATCGTTTCATGCTTACGTTTTTCTCTTGTAACGTACATTTCACTGCTAATGGCTTTCCATCATCGTCACTTTCGATAACTGTAACGTTTTCCTCTCCGACCAATTCTACTAATTTACGAATGTGTTTAGGAACGCAAGAATATGCGCTCCATTCCTTCGTTTCGTTGTCGAAATTTAATACCGTTTCTTGTTCCTTCGTTGAGTATGCGATCATTCCATTTCCTCCTAATATTCATTTCTATACATACCTCCTATGCCATTGTAATATTTTTCCCTTTACGGAAATTTATGTACGTTTTAAAATATTTATAGAGATAATAATTGACATAGGAGGGAAAATTCATGACTTTATATACTGCACTATTAAAAAATTCTCACAAAAAAGTTAACTTAAAAACCTATTTAACCAAGCATAAAGATGAGCCTATTATATGCCCAGTCTGTGAAGTTGATATCCGTGTAGATGCTGAGCAGTCCCTTGTTAAAAGCGCCTACTTTAGACACCCTAGCAACTCAATTTGTCCAACAATTAAAAAGAATCGCGTTGATTATTCTAATTCATTAGGTTCTCAGATTGATAGTGAGAATGGAGAAAAAATAATCGAATACGTAAAAAACCATTCCTTTGATATTTTTAATAAATGCACTACTTTAGCTGAAGGCTTATCAGTATCAGAGTTCAGAGAATTAATAAAAATTGCTTATGATAAAAAACTTTGGTATCAACAAGGTCTAACCTCTCTTTATATCCCGTATGTTCTTCTGACTTTCAAAGACAAATTCAAAGAATCAGAAGGTGGAAAAACAAGAAATGATGACTTTTATTTTGTTTTAGAACCATCAGTCCAAACACTGGAACAACTATGGGGTAAATCAACAAAAATAAAGCAAAACATTTGGAAAATATACTTGTCTGAAAGTAAAGATTTACAAGAGTATACAATCCAAGAAGGTTTGGTTTCACCAGGATGGTTTTCTAATACTCAATCCTACATCAACAAATTATTAGAAGTTTAATAGTCTTGGCACGCTATAATAAACATTCAAAATGGCGTGCCTTTACTCATCTCCGCATCCCCCTTTTCGATTCGCCCTCGAACGGCAACACTACGCACAAATCTCGCACTCTATCGTACAGCCTACGATCAAACACGCTCTCCAACTCGTCGATAGGAATGTTCGAAGTGTATACCGTAGGTAATCCGTTCGTTACTCGATGATTAATAACCGCATGTAAATCTCCTCGAAAAGCTTCGGTTGCACTACGTACTCCAATATCGTCCAGCACCGCGAAAGGTACCGTCTTTGCGTTACTCATGCGTCGGTAGTATTCTTTCGCCGATTTCTCCGCGGTTTCACGCGGTATGTTTGACCGATTAAATTCGTTAAATAACGTTTGCCATTCGTTCACATCTAAAAAATATCCAGGTATCTGCAACGATTGCCTATTTCGCTGCAAACTACCGATGTAATGTCGTATGAGCCATTCGTTTAAAATTACGGCTACTGTCGTCGTTTTCCCCGTACCAGTCTCTTCGGAAAACAAGTACATCGATTTGATTTTATCTTTTACATCCTTTGTACCACTCGCCTCAAATTGCCGTGAGAAAGTCGTTACATACGCTTCGATAGATTTGTAGACTTTTGGTTGTGCATCCTTTACAGGTGAATTTAGTAACGTTAAATGACGGTATTCTTTCGGTAGGTTGGTCGCTGCCATACGCCCTCCGTTACCGTTATGGCCATGTAGTGCGATGTACGATGTGCACTGACGGTTACATGATTCGCTTTTGTATAGCGAACAATGATCGGATAGAATGCATTGCATCATACCGTTGCCTCCTTAACGAATTTCTCCTCGTAACACTTCGTTACTGCATCGACATCCTCACCGGCTAGAACAGCACCACATTTACGAAGCTCTAATCCGTATTGACACTGCTGATAGCATTTCACTTCTACGTCGCTCAACTTCGATAGGTTGCTAAACGGGCATCTGGAACACTGATCGTCTAAGATGTGGAATGTTTTACTACGCGCGCCTTCCTTTTCATCTTTCATATACTCACGTTTCGGAAATTCCTCTCTATCTTCCGCTAGCGCTCTTAAGGATTTTTCATGACCACACGACGGACATCCTGAGCCTTTTTTAAAGTGCATGTAAGCAATCGAA
The DNA here is from genome assembly GCF_002584535.1 of Bacillus cereus. Taxonomy (GTDB): domain Bacteria; phylum Bacillota; class Bacilli; order Bacillales; family Bacillaceae_G; genus Bacillus_A; species Bacillus_A arachidis. Next base: position 3,956 of record NZ_NUOT01000050.1, on the reverse strand, counting down.
GGTTTCTCGTTCGGATGATTCGGACATGTGTAACGCATTTTCGTATGGTTGTTTTTATATGTCGTCCCTAGTAACGTATAGCCTCTATCCGCAAATTCTTTACGAACAATCTCTATCGTTCTATTATTCTGCTTTTGATTACACTTACGACAACCACCGTAGTCTCTCTTTAAAGTATTTGTCATAACTTCGATAATAGTCTCGGGATGCTTGCGACATCTACAACGCATTGGTGTACGCGCATTTACATATTCCGTTTCAAGTAAATCGTAGCCTTTAGAATCGAATAGTGCTACGACTTGTTCTAATGTTAGTCTCTTAGCCATCGTTTTCCCTCCGTTTATAAATAATCGATAATTTCTTCCGTACTAACTTCCGGTTGTACCGCTTGTCTCTGTAACTTCGCTTCTTCCCTACGTAACTCATCGAGTATCTGCGGCAACAACCTAGATCGCATATACGAATACATAAACGCAAAGTTTAATCCGGGATACTCCCGCATCGGCTTATAGTCGGCAAAACATACGTCAATGAATCGCTTTGTTGCTTCCGGTTTATGCTCGGCGATGAACGCTTTGAGCATTCGACCTTCCATCGCATAGCTACGAGTGACGTAAGGGATTTTATAACGCTCCTCATGTACGTGCTTTAAGTACTCACGGAATGTTGTAACGTTCCACTTTTCGATTGGTAGGTTGCGGAAATCTTTCGTTGATATTCGGGTCATTTTCGTTCACCCTTCGATATAATTGCGATAAATTCCCCATCTACCTTTCTTAAGCTCACTTGCACGTAATGGTCCATCGATAATCGAAAACCTTTTTGCTCTATTGCATAACGACTAGCCGCTATCATTAACTCATTTTCCGTTAAGATTACCTTGTTCATTCTGTTCTCTCCTCGTCAAATAATTGTGCATGTAATTCCTCGTTAGACGCCTGCCATAAATCCCGTCCATCTTCTGTTTTGAATACGTTACGGCGGATTAGCGCCTCGATGTAAATTTCTTTCAGTAATAAATCGTTTAATTGCATTTCGTTTGTTTATTCGGCCTCCTTTACCTACCTCTGTTGGGTACATTTACCGCTAATAATTTCGAAAAATTCGTGTTATCATTTAATTATCGAGCGGACATTACTCGAGACGTCTTCCCAAAAGACACATTTACTCCATCCCTTTTGAATCTCTGTCGCTACAGGGGTTCTTTTTTCTACGTTTTCGACATATGTCGTTATGAATTTTCTCAATACGATACATATAGTCTTCAACCGACAAAAATGTTAATATATGGCTACACCTTTTCTTTTGACCTATATTCTTAGGTCTTTTTTTCTGACCGCTACCTTATACCTTCGTTACTTACCGCCAATCCTACCGCTAACAATCCTTGTTATATACATCCGTAGGTTCCTAGATTCTTGTCTGCGTATTTGAGCGTAAAATTTACGTTAGTAGCCTTTTGTTACCTGTCGTTCTTGTTGACGTTCAATTACTCCGGTTACACTACCGATACTGCACTCGACTTTCTATTTAACGCCTTTTAACGTGTGCATAACCGACTGTAATACCGCTTGATCATCCTTTGCCTTACGTCGTTCTTTACGAATACGTTTCAGTTCTTTCGACAAGTGATTGCCACGTGCTGTAGTAAACGCCTCAATTTCGATAGTGTGTAAGATAGCTTGCTGCGCTAAATCTGTTTGTGACTTACGTTGATTCGTTTGTTGCATATCGGACTCTAGTGATTCTAGTTCCGTTAAGATGCGTTGTAATCGTTTCGTTACGTCTCTCATCGTAAACACCTCCGTGTATTAATTCGTTTTATTTATATAAATCGTTACTACTTTTAAAACCTGACGATTTCACTTCGTTCATCGTATCCAATCATCTATTAGCGGAGTTCTTTTATATAAGTAATTACCGCCGAATATACTAATGATGGAAGGATATTTCGTTAGAAATAGACTTCAAGGTTTGGTCTCTTAATCTTTTTCTTGTTAAAAGATAGTTCTTGTTAAGAGTTAGTTCTTGTTAAGAGTTAGTTCTTGTTAGTGTGAACTACAACCATGTGTGGAAGTCGCCATATGTGGTTACGCGTCACATGGACTAATAGCTTCCGGCTCATTTCCGAATATCGCCAGCTGGCTAATCGGTAGAATCGTATAAACCGTATTCTCCCATTGTTGCGTACGCTCGTGTCTACGTCTTTCCTTAACGACTAATGGCTTTCCATCCCATCGATAATCGCATAGCTTTTTGATGCGTCTATTGGCGCTCTCACGGCTTATATTGAGTCGTTTAGCAATCATGTCTTGCGTTGGGTAACATTCGCCATCTTCGTCCATGAATGACGCTAGGACGCAAAGGGTTGTCCATCTTTCTGGACCTAAGTCCGCTATTAAACCGGAATGTACTGCGTCGACATACATTTTTAGAAAGATGCGTGTTTCTCGCTTTCCACTCGTAATTGAATATTCTGTTTCGGCTTCGATTGATACTAAGTTGCTATTTTCAGTCATTCCGCTCACCTGTTTCCACCTCCGTGTAATGCCTTGTGAACTCCTTACAAATCGTTTGACGCATCACTTTGGAACCTCGCGCACTTTTTTAGAAAAAAATAATAAATTTACGTTTTTCTACTTTTTCCACCCCTATACATTTAGTGACCTTAGCGGTAAAATTTACATATAAACGATAAATACTGCATCTTGTGACTTACAAATGGAGGTCATAAGATTATGAATGGTAGTATTAAACAAAATAAGCAAACTGGTAAGTGGGATTTCGTTTTTAACATTTCGAATGATTCTTTGACTGGTAAGCGAAGGCAAATTAGGCGTAGGGGATTTTCTTCAAAACGTGAAGCGGAAGAAGAGATGATAAAACTAAAAGCGGAAGTTTTAAATAATGAATTTATTAGCACATCAAAAATGACATATGAAACCTATATGAACCAATGGTTTGAAGAAAGAAAGTTTAGTATACAAGAGTCAACTTACGAAATGAACTTCGGTTATTACAAGAATATAATACAACCGCGGTTAGGGCATTTAGAATTACAGCAAATGACGCCCATATTACTACAAAACTTCGTAAATACTCTCGTATCAGAAAAGCGTTATTCAAATTACACGGTACATTTAGTGTTTCGTATTGTAAGTGCTTCATTGAAAAAAGCGAAAACATTCAAACTGATTAAAGAGAATCCAACGATAGGAATTACTCTTCCAAAGTTACCTAAAAAAGAGATTAAAGTGTGGACAGTCTAAGAAGTAAATTTCTTTTTACAAGAGTCTAAAAAACTTAATTCTTTAACGCGTCATTTTATCGCTTTTTCAATTGCTCTCCAAACCGGCATGCGTCAAGGCGAAATATTAGGACTACGTTGGCAAGATATCGATTTCGAAAACGGCATTATTTACGTACGCCAAACCGTAACTCGGACTGCTAAGATTAAAATAGGTGCTAAAAACGCTTCAAGTATTCGATCTATTCATGTTCCGCCTAACCTAATTGATGAGTTGAAAGAGCGTAAACACAGGATCGAGCTTGAGCGATTACTTGCTGGGGCTAAATATCAAGATTTCGATTTGGTCGTATGTACCCAGGAAGGTAAACCAGTTCTTCCACGTAATTTACGTATTACGTTTCATCATTTATCGGACAAACTTGGTCTCCCTTCTATCCGATTCCATGACCTGAGGCATACTCATGCAACAATTCTTATACAACGGAATGTAAACGTAAAATTAATTGCGGATAGGTTAGGACACACGGATATACAGACAACCCTTAATACGTATAGTCACGTCATACCTGACATGCAAAAGTCTGTAGCTGAAGAACTCGCTAAAGTCATCGTAAGTTAGTGACCGTTAAAGTGACTGCATAAAGTGAACGTGTCACATTTACGTGAATTCACGTACACTCATGCGGATCAACCTCATATGCAAGAA
>NZ_NUOT01000004.1 GCF_002584535.1 Bacillus cereus | reverse complement strand
AGTATGTGTAGTACATTCTCCTGTCGCAAGAATGTAACTCGCTAATCTATTTTCAAGAGGATACAGTAAATTAATTGTACTATTTTTTGAAAGTCTATTTAACTTATGAGCTAAAGAACCGCAGATACACCTTAAAAAAGTTGCATCACTCAGCAATTGTTCTCTAACTTTTTCTAAAGGTAGACCAATACAATATGAATCCGCTATCACTTGTACATTAGAAGTAATTTTTTGAGAGTGGATTAATTCAATATCCCCTAACATTTGTAAGGTATCATAAAAACATAATAATACAGATTTACCATTACTTAATGTGTTATAGGCCTTTGCTTTTCCTTCAACAAAGAAATACAGATAGTGAATATCTTCATTCTCCTTACAAATATACTCATTCTTTTTAAAGAGTAATAGTTCCATATATGATTTCATGTCATTGCTGAAAAATGATGCAATTTTATTCTTTTTCACATAATCGTCTAACTTATGAGAATTACATATTTTCTTCATACATCCCCCACCTTTGTAACTCATTATAATTATAAAGAAAATTTCTTTCTTTCACTATGACATATGTCATAGTAGCTCACGATTTAATCGTGATACATTACATGTAAATTTATAAAGGGGGAACATCATTGTATAATTTACTCTCAATTATTATAGGTGCTTTCATCGCCATTATGATTCCTTTAAATGGAATCTTATCTGAAATGACAGGTAACTATACGTCTAGTGTGATAATTCATATCGTTGGATTAGTTGCCATTGTCATTGTTTTGCTTGTTAGCAAGTCCAAATTTCACATGCAAAAAGGGATACCGCTTTACCTCTATAGCGCGGGAGCTATCGGTGTATTTACTGTATTGTTTAGTAATATTAGCTTCTCAGCACTTGGTGTCTCTATTACTATCGCTTTAAGTCTACTTGGGCAATCTGTTTCATCTATTATTATCGATCATTTCGGCTTATTGGGTATGAGGATTGTGAAATTTGAAAAGAAAAAAATGTTTGGATTACTACTGATTTCTTCGGGAATCGTTGTAATGACTATTTTTTAATGGAGGGTGGAACCATGTTATATGTCTGTATTGCCATTTTAGCTGGAATTTCCATTGTAGTTGCAAGAATTATTAATGCTAACTTAGCAACAAAAATTGGAATTTTCCAAGGGACATTTGTTAATTATATTACGGGACTGTTTTTTTCATTTTTATTTTTAATCTTTAGCAATGAATCTCTTCAGGTATCAACTCCAACATTGCAATCTATACCATTTGTAGTGTATTTAGGTGGGTTAGTAGGTGTTATTGTAATTGTATTATCAAACTATATTACTCCTAAGATATCTTCTTTCTATTTAACGTTATTGATTTTTGTAGGGCAATTGTTTATGGGAGTTTTGATTGATTTTTTCAACTCGGGAGATGTGTCTATTGGTAAAGTTATTGGTGGTTTTTTAGTATTACTTGGACTTACTTATAATTTACTACTAGATAGGACGTATGAACCTGTGAAAAATAGTCGAGTACATTTCTAGCAACATACTAGAAAAGATGGAACGGAACTTTAAAAGTCAAAAACACAAAAAAAATGCTACCTTTTTTAAAGGATAGCATTTCACTTTTACTTTCATAAAATTCCCTCTAACTGCTTGAAGTATCAAACGTTTCAATAGAGCCATTCCCCTACTATTTTAACTTCAACACTGCGCTAACCGGGTTATGATCACTGTTTTCAAACTTCAAATCATGCCCTTGTACGCTCACAATCTCCACATTTGGAGACACTAAAAATCCATCGATAATCGTAACGAAGTTCTCATCTTGGACATAGCTCTTCGCATTATCACGAACTGTCCAAACAGTATCATCAACAGCCCACTGGAACCCACCATCAGTGAAATCTTCTGGCAGCTGTACTAACCACTCTGGCCATTCTTCTTTAAACTTCGGATCTTTTAACTGCACATCAGATAATAGCTGATTCCAGTCTCCGCCAAGCACAATATAATCGCCATTTTTGTAATGCTTATTCATATACTCTTTCAAAAACTCAACTTGTTGCTTTCGAATGTTTCCGCCCTTGTCATATGCAGATAAATGAACGTTCACCATTCGTAAATATTTCCCGTTATCAACTGGAACCTTATGCTCAACAATCGCTCGATCTAATTCGAATAATTGACGAAGCCACATTTCTCTTCCAGGAAGCTGATATCTCGTCACTTCTTCTACTTTATATTTTGAGAACGAACCAAGGCCACTGTTCGTATATCCGTGCGGCTTCTTAATTGGCACCGGCACCCACTGCGCATTAAAGTTATAACCAAACGTAGACGCATGATCTTTCAATCCATCTTGAAACGCCTTATACTGATTCACATCAAATGAACGAAGTGACTTCTCATCCATCTCTTGCACTAAAATAAAATCAGAATCTTCATTTTGTAAGAAAGACAGCATATTGCTGACATTCTTTTTTGTTTGCTCTTTACTACTAGAGCGCGAACCCGTTCCTCCGTCTAAGAAGAAATCTTGATCCTTATCTAAACCGCCGTAGCCAATATTAAACGTTGTCGCCTTAAACTCTTCCCCGACTTTAAGAACGCGCTCGTTATTATTTGCCACCTTCAACTTCTCAATATCCTTATGCTTCACATCCGTAATTGCCACATACGTAATAAATGCCGCGACAGCACCAAATATCGATCCTGTACCCCATAATAAACCTTTCACTGCCTTCTTCAAACTCATGACTCCCTTATTCTCTTTCTATAGTTTGCATACATGGTTATTTTAACATGTTCTAAACTAAAGTAACTCTAAAATATACAATACAAGTTGATTTTGGAGTTATTTTTTGTTTCCTTCGCTTTTTTTTCGGCACTCTGCAACTAGACTGTAAATCAATTGACCACGGCAAGACTATATCAATTTCCCCTTTGTTGTTTAAATTGATATGGGGTGCGTTTCAAACAAATAACTAAGATGATGATAAAGACTTAAATTGTTCTCTTTTGCAGTTTCAACCACACTATACATGATGACACTTTCTCTAGCACTTCGCGGTGTATTTGAGAGCATCCAGTTTTTTTATAAAAAAACCTCCACATGTAGTATGTAAGGAGATTCTCTCATGAGTTATTTACAAATAGTAGGTGGGAAATATTTAACGCTTACTTATATATAAAAAAGCTGCCTGTGCTTACAGGCAGCTCCACAGTATTTCCCTAATAAAAATTCAATACTTATATTGTATTAATGTGCGGAGATATTTTGAATCATAAAATTGCTTTACCTACATCTCTTCTGGAGCGCCCATGCCAAGTAAACGTAATCCTTCTTTTAATACAATCGTTACAGTATAAGCAAGTGCAAGTCTACTTTCTTTCTCTTCATTATCTTCTAAAATTCGAACATTTCCATAGTATTTATTAAATGCCTGCGCTACATCTAACAAATATTTCGCAATATGCGAAGGTTCATTTTTAGAAAAAGCTGTTTCAATGACCTCAGGAAATCTATTTAATAATTTTATCGTACTCCAACTATAATCATCGCTTAACTCAAACGACTCTATTTCAAATTCAGCATTTTCTTTTCTTAAAATAGAGCAAGCACGTGCATGTGTATATTGAACATACGGTCCTGTTTCTCCTTCGAATTTCAGCATTTTTTCTAAGGAGAACTCAATATTGTGCATACGTTCATTTTTCAAATCATGGAAAATGACTGCTCCGACACCAACTTGCTTAGCAACCTCCTCTTTTTGCTTTAGGTTTGGATTTTTCTCTTCAATATTTTGCTCTGCAAGCGTAATCGCTTCTTCTAATACTTCCTCTAGTAATACTACTTTCCCCTTACGTGTGGACATCTTTTTACCATCTTTTAAAATGAGTCCAAATGGTACATGAGCCATCCCATCTACCCAGTTATAATCTAATTTCTTTAATACCGTGAAAAATTGTGTAAAGTGCAAACTTTGTTCTGCTCCTACTACATACAGTGCTTTATCAAATGCATATGTGTTTTGACGATATAGTGCTGCTGTTAAATCGCGCGTTGCATAAAGTGTCGCTCCATCTGATTTTTTAATTAAACATGGTGGCATATTTTCTTTTTCTAAATTGACAACTTGCGCTCCATCAGATTCTTCTAATAGCCCTTTTTCTTCTAAAATCTCAACAAAATCATCCATTTTATCATTATAAAAAGCTTCTCCTTGGAAGTTCGTAAATTCAACACCAAGCAATTCATAAATACGGGAGAACTCTTTTAAAGATTCATGACGGAACCAGTTCCATAGAAAGACTGCTTCTTCATCACCATCTTCTAATTTCTTAAACCATGCACGCCCTTCTTCTTCTAGCTCTGGCTTCTCTTTGACTTCTTCGTGGAATTGAACATATAATTTGAATAATTCACGAATTGGATCTTCTTTTACAAGTTCTTCACTTCCCCATTTTTTATATGCGGTAATTAATTTCCCGAACTGTGTTCCCCAATCGCCAATATAATTAATTCCTACAACCTCATATCCACACTTTTCAGCGATATGTTTTAAAGAATTCCCAATCATCGTTGAACGTAAATGTCCCATGGAGAACGGTTTCGCGATATTTGGTGAAGAGTAATCGATTACTATTATTTTTTCTCGCCCAAAATACCCCTGTCCATATTCTTCTTTTTCAACTAAAATCGTTTTTAATACATCACCACTTACTATATGACGGTTGAAAAACACGTTCACATATGGTCCAACTGCCTCCACTTTTGTAAAAAATGAATCATTTAAGTTCTCAGCGATTTCTTTCGCGATAATTGCTGGTGCTTTTTTATATTGTTTGGCGAGCATGAAGCAAGGGAATGCTGCGTCTCCGAATTCATCTTGCTTCGGCGTTTCAATTAGATCTGTAATCTGTTCCAATGATAATTCTGATTCAATTACTTCAAATAAACTTTTTGCAAATTTAATTTTATATTCCATGTTGCTCCCTCCTTATTTTTTAAACACAAAAAACTCGTCTCTAAAAAAGAGACGAGTTATCACCCGTGGTACCACCCTTGTTGTCCACTACGAACCACTTTCCCGTTTATAACGAGGACAGGGGGCCCCGGCTTACTCTACTATTCATTTCAAGCAGCGTCTCCGAAGTGCGCTTCATCCGTTTCTCCGTACTAGGCTCTCACCATCCCTAGCTCGCTTTACTTCTGAACCAGACTACTCTCTTCATCTACGACATAATATATAATTGATTATTGCTTATTATACATCTTTTCAAATAATTAGCAAGGTTCAATTACACCAAAATGAAATTTCGCGCTTTTCCGCTTATATACTAAAAAGTTATGTCTCTCAAATCGTGTACTACGGAAATGATCTTTTAAGACAACACGTTTCCTAGCAACACGCTTTGCCTCTGCAATCGTTTCATCTGTGACATCGTTATACAAAGCAAAGTGTTTTAAGCCACGAATCCCATCTGATTCAATTACAGTTTCTTCAAACATTGGATCCAGATAAATAACATCATAACTGTTGTCTTCGCAGCGCTTTAAGAAATCAAAATGCTCGTTTTTCTTCACTCTAATTCTACGCATTGCTTTATCGATTTCTGAAATACCTGCACACCACTGCTTTAAACCTTTATTCATTATATAAGCCATGTAACGATTCCCCTCAAGTCCCGTTATAGCCCCTTCTTCTCCTACAACATAGCTTGCAACAATACTATCTGATGCCATACCGAGCGTACAATCTAACACCGTCATTCCTTTTTCTAATTTTGCAGCCTGTACAAATGGATCATGTTCTCCCCGCATTAATCTTTTCACACGAAACATTGCAGAGTTAGGATGGAAAAAGAACGATTCTTCGGTACCTTTTGGATAAATCGCTAATCGATTTTTTCCTACAACCAGTATATCTTGCTTAAACTGCTCATGTAGCTTGGATACAGATATATCATTCCGCATGACAAAAGAGCTTTGTAATTCTTCCGCTACCTCTTTTGCATAAGTTGTCATTTCCTTATTCGTTCGTCCTGCTGTTGTTACAATCATCTTTTCACCTCATATATAAAGAAAAAAGGGAGAATCATTCTCCCCCTTTTTAGCAATGCTTTTCAAAAGCCTGTTCTAAATTATTAATGATTTCTTCCATTGTTGCTCCTTCAATTTCATGACGATGAATGAAGTGAACAACTTCTTTTCCTTTTAATAACGCCATAGATGGTGAAGACGGTGGAATATCTCCGAAGTATTCACGCATTGTAGCTGTTGCGTCTTTATCTTGCCCTGCAAATACAGTTACAAGGTGGTCTGGTTGTTTTTCAGAACGTACAACCGCTTGCCCAGCTGATGGACGAGCTAAACCAGCTGCACATCCACAAACAGAGTTTACGACAACTAATGTTGTACCTGTCGCATTTTCCATATATTCTCTTACAGTTTCTTCAGTAGTTAATTCTTCGAATCCCGCACGCACTAACTCTTGGCGCATCGGAATTACCATTTGACGCATGTATTCTTCGTATGCATTTGACATCTTGTAATCTCTCCTTCAACTTTCATTCCAAATTCATCATATCACGCTCTTATAATAGGTGCAAAAGAAAGATAGTAATGCTTTCATTTTTTTGAGGGAATTTCACAAACCCCCACGCGGCAATGGCCAATTGGAACAAGCTTTCTATTATTGGCAATATAATCATACACTTTATTTCCAAATCCAAGTAAAATAGATAACTTAATAAATGGTACTGCAAACCAGTATGATGGCACAGCCTTGGCTAATACATATACACTACCGATACCTTCATACCATTTATTATTTTTTAAAATGTAAAGTCTTTGTCCCATCTTACTTTGTAATGCTAAAGAAAGCTGATACTGTTCCACTACATCTTTATCACGAAAAGAAACAAACTTCACTGCGCCTTTTTTATCAAGCTTCTTCGTACGCTCTGCCACTGCCCTGCACATCGGACACCAACTATCGTAGAAAACGAGCATATGATTATTCTCCTTTGCGAGACTCCGTCATTTGTTTCCAAACCGATCCTTTCGCTTCTTCTCCGCCTTCAATACGTTCTAATGCTAAACGAGCTTGCATTGCTACTTCGAACTCTGGATCATCTTGCGCTATACGTAGCGCTGGAATTGCACTTTCATCACCAAGTTCAAATAAGAACATTGCCGCGCGCCAGCGCACCAATTTACTTGGATCTTTAAGTGCTTTAATCATAACAAACATCGCTGCTGGATCTCCTACATCTGATAAGCAATCGCCCGCAGTACGGCGTACACTTACAGAGCGATCTAGTAAAGCCTTATACAATAATGGCAAGACTTCATCACCTTTTACCATACCTAAGTACGCTGTTGCTAGGCGGCGGATAGATACTTTCTCATCTTCTAGTGCTTTCTTCAATACAGGAATATCTTCTTCTGTAGGATCCATTTGTTCAAGCGCTGCATAACGACTTTTCCAATCAAGATCCGCCATCATTTCCTCTGTAACTTTATATGGTTCACGCTTTGCAATCGTTACTTCTTTAGCACCTGCTTGATCTAATAATTCTTTTACAGTTTTTCCAACGCGCCCCTCTGGATAAGCAGCTATAATTTCTTCCACAACTTCCTTTCCGATTTCTTCAAAATTGCCATAACGTGTACTTTGTTCCACCCATTTACGCTCTTTGACAACATTAGGTGCAGACATTTGTACTTTCATAATCGCTTCTTTAAAACGATCTGGTAAACCCACTCGTTCTTCCGTTGTTCCATCTGTTAATTTCACTTGCATCGGAATTGTAAAGAACATTTGAATGAATACTTTCACTTCGCCAAAATGCGAAAGTTGCTCCCTCTCATCTTCTTCAGTTACTTCTTCTCCAAACATAGCACGAACTTGTTGTAAAAGTACTTTCCAGTCATACTTCGCATTTCTCTCTACTGCTAAAAAGTCAGCAACATGGTATACACCTTTAATACCTTCAATTTTTAAAATTTGCTGTACTTGCTCTGGTGCTTGTTCTACATTCTCATTTGTGTAATTATTACGTGCTCCTGATGGTAACACTTCATTTAAGATGACTTTCATCGTATTCGGACTTGGCGTCGGTTCTATTGCTTTAATCTTCACGTAAATAAACTCTCCTTTATTGCTTGTTCTTAGCTGTATTGTAACATGTTCTATCGCTATACTCCTACTGAGACGCTTGCTTTTATAAATCTCAATTGTATTCTATGTCCCCCTTAAAAGATGTAAATTACTATTCATTGCTGATATGCTTAATATAGAATTTACTTAAATTATATTCTTTAACTTCTCAATCTTTTTTCTGCTTTTTAAAAACTCCTTTTTAAACCTTACACTATTATGTTTTTTATCCAGCTATTCGCATGCAATAAAAGCTTGGTTGGTGAGGGCTTTCCATCAGTGGGAATGAAGACTCATTGATGGAATTTTCACTTTATTGTTTCTCCAATATTTCAAGTTCATCATCTTCACCATATTAACTCTATTAAAACACTTTCCTTTTACAGTTCCTATTCTCTTACTATCACATAAGAAACCTTATTTATTTTACTCTTTCAAAATGACATCTTAAAATTAGACAAGCATAAAAAACGACGTTTTTCCTTTTTTATAGTGTTAATAAGAATTCCTCTTGTTTTAGGTATAAACGAGGAACTCTTGTAGATATTGAACATAAAACCTCATCAATTGCTGTACCTAAACATTCTGCCAATGATCTAGCTGTAAGTTGATCCCTTCCCATAACGGTAACTTTTTGTCCTATACCAACATTTTCGACTTTGGTAACATCAATCATAATTTGATCCATACATAAATTCCCACGTATTTTACAACACTGGTCATCTACATGAAAAGAATAACGATTAGCTATTCTTCGATTCATTCCATCTGCATATCCAATTGGAACAGTTGCAATATGCATAGGTTTATCTGCTGTATATTTCCGATTGTATCCAATACTTTCACCCTCCTCAATCCATTTTAGATATGCAATCCTGGTATTCAGGGTCATTACTGGCCTAAGTGGGCAATTTCGTTCTAAATAATCCGGCAATGGGTCATATCCATACAACCCTAGCCCTATCCTAACCATATCAAAATGCGTATCTATAGATCTGATTGTCGCTGCTGTAGCTGCAGCATGAACTAATGGGATATCGTAATGATCTGTAATATTGTATATCATTTTTAGAAACCGCTCATTTTCTTCTTTTAAATATAAAGCATTGGGATGATCTGCTGATGCAAAATGAGTGAATACTCCCTCTATCTCTATACCCGGTAATTCATTCGCCATTTTTAACAATTCTAAAAGTTCATTTCGATTACGAGATCCACTACGTGCAAGACCTGTATCTACTTTTATATGGACTTTAATATTTACGTTAAATAGTTTTGTCCACTTAGCTAAATCAAGCAATTGTTTTTTATGTGTTATACTAGGTGTTAAATTCCATCTTACAATTTCTTTAGCTTGCTCCGAAAAAAAAGGTGACAAAATAATAATAGGCAAATCAATTCCCTTTCTTCTTAATTCAATTCCTTCATATGGGAAAACAACAGTAAAACCATCAACTCCCTCTTTCATTAAGCAATTTGCAATAGGAACTAGACCATGTCCATATGCATTTGCTTTTACCACCGCAAAAATTTTTGTGTTAGACGAAATATTTTTACGAAACCATTGATAATTATGCGCCAGTGAATCTAAATGTATTTCTGCCCATGTTGCATATGTAGTATCACTCAATTTAGCTCCTCCTTAAATAAATCACGTTATTACCGAGATATAATCCTCGCATACCATAAAAAAACAGCTTTTTTAACAGAATAAGCTGTCTTAACTTAAGTGAATTTTAACCATTAATCATTTGAAATGATCACATATACGTTAGATTACTTCAAAAATCCGTATCCTCCAATCTTATCCTATACTCTTGCTAGAATAAGATTTTTAGTTTATTTTTAGAAGCTCTTTCCAATCAAATTCAAATACTTCAGGGCTTCGTATAATATTGATTGGAATCTTCAAATCCCTTAACTTTCCACATGCAATAACAAATCTTACTACATTTTGTAGAAATAAATCTTTATTACTAATAATCTTTAATATTTCTTGTATTGAAAATATCGGAAACTCAAATGTAATACTAGAAAAAGTTGGGTTATATTCTTCTTTTTTTAACCTTTTAAAGCTAGAATTATTTGTATACATTGTTATGACCGAATTTAACATATTAGTAACATATTCTATTGGGTTATTACACGTATTACTGCTATATAAATAATACATTTTATCATCCATACACATATTAGTTACATACCTGTTTCCGTCTAAGATTTTTTCTGAACAGTAAATATGAGAATTATCGAAAATTCTCTTTAGTAAATCCCCACTCTTAGAAATTTGATGAATCCAAGAACTAACCTGCAGGCTATTTTCATCCACTATTTGAGTTGGAATATTCATTCCTTAAAGCTAAGGTACGATGTGTACCATCCAATATAAGATATTGATTTGAACTGGTTTTCAGTGCAGCTGGTAAATCTATAAGAATTTTCTCATCTGCAATACTATTTTCAATCATAGTTACTCTTTCTTTATCATATTGTTCATAAAAAATCACTTGATTAAAGGGAATCAATTGGACATTCTCTATCATATCTGTATTCCTTCTCTTTTAACTTCACTAATAACTTTTTATAATTTATCCATTTCCCTTCAAGAAGTATAGTTAATGATAAGTGTAAATACCAGTCAAATACATTACAGTATGCAAATCAATTATTAAAATCTTTTCTACTATTTCATTAAATAAAAAAGGATATTTTTAAATATTTTAATAAGAATGTCCTTTTTTAAACAAAGAAACTGTAAATTATACAGTTTCTTTGTTTAAATCAATTATTCATTAATATAAACTTAATACCGTTCCAGCTCCATTCTCTCGGGCTTTCTCATATATTTCATGTGCACATGAGATATCCTCTATTGCCATTCCCATAGGATTTAATATTATAATTTCTTCATCTGTTGTTCTTCCTGCACACTTACCAGTAATAATATCTCCCAGTTCTGCATGTAGCATATCTTTTGAAAATTTCCCTTCTAATACGAGTTGATTTATTATTTTCTTTTCTCTGTTTGCTTGATCCCAATCATCAACAATCACTTTATCTGCTTTTAAAAATGCATCTTTTTCTATATCCATAATTGAGATGTTACTTACAAAAGTTCCCTTTTGAATCCATTCTGACTTAATATAAGGTTTATCTGCTACCGTGCATGTTACAAGTACTTCAGCTACTTCCACTGCTCTTTGAGCTGAACTATGAATTTGAAACTCTACATTATTAAAACGTTTCTTCATATCCTGAGCCAATACTTGTGCTTTTTCATTATCTAAATCAAACAAATTAATTTGTTTGATACTATTAAACTGTTCTAATAAAGAATTTATATGCATTCTAGAAATCAATCCACAACCCATGATAGAAACTCTTTCAAATCCATTCTTAGCTAGATATTCAGTTGCTACTACTGTCACCGCCGCAGT
The DNA here is from genome assembly GCF_002584535.1 of Bacillus cereus. Classification (GTDB taxonomy): domain Bacteria; phylum Bacillota; class Bacilli; order Bacillales; family Bacillaceae_G; genus Bacillus_A; species Bacillus_A arachidis. The sequence goes on along the minus strand of NZ_NUOT01000004.1, from coordinate 23,189 downwards.
TCTCATTGAACTAATAACACTACCTTCTAAAATAGCAATTGGAAAATTAGTTTCAGGATCATTTAAAATAATTAATGCACTTGCTCTTTCCATATTCTTTTTTATAGGATTATCAAACTTACTACCTATCCATTTAATCCCAGAAATATTAGGTTCACCCAAGTATGCTGGCATAGCAATAATTCTATCAGCAATATGCTCTCCTTCTTTATTTGTCTTTAAATATGGTTTTAAAGGTTGACTAAAATTCTTTTTAGAATGTATAGTCAAAGCTTGTTTTATAGCTTTCACATAGATTTCTGATTCATAACCACCTAGGTTAATAATATCCTGTTTGCTAAGGTAAATTAATTCTGGTTTAGTTTCTAATAACATAAATAGCACTCCTTTTAATTGAAAGTTAATTTTTAATTAAATTAAAACAGATTCATTATTACCCTCAGGCAACTGAATTTCATTCTGATTCAGCCAATCGTCTGAAAAAATTGTACTATAATATCGATCGCCTCTATCTGGTAATACAGCTAATACTTTTTTGTCTTTTGGTAATTTTTCTAATAATCTTAAAGCTGCACAAACTGTTGCCCCAGAAGAGCCTCCTACTAAGAGCCCTTCTTTTAAAGCAAGCTGTCTCGTTATAAAAAATCCATCTGCATCATTTACATAGCTCAAATCATCATATAAACTAGTATTTAAATTTCCTGGAACAATTGCATTTCCGATTCCAAGTAGTCTGCGTGTCCCTGGTGCTCCTCCAAATATAACGGAACCTACAGCATCAACAGCCATAATTTTCACAGCTGGATTTAATATTTTCATTTCTTTTGCGACTCCCGTTATCAGACCTGCTGTTCCGACTGGGCATACAATCCAATCTAAGGCATCACCAAAATCCTCATAAATTTCACGAACTAAAGACCGGATGTAAGCCTCAGGATTTTCAGGATTATTATACTGATTCGGCCAGTAGGCACCTTTAATAGATTTTGCTAAGTTTTGTGCTGTAGCTAACCTTGTTTTTAAATAATTTCCATATTCATCAGCCTCATCTACCATATGAATCTGTGCACCAAATGCTTTAATAATGTTTAAATTTACCTTACTTATTTTAGGATCTACTACACAGATCATCTTGTATCCCTTCATTTGCGCTACAATTGAAAGACCTATAGCAAGATTTCCAGAAGATGATTCTACAATTGTTCCCCCTGGTTTTAATTTCCCATGTTTTTCAGCATATTCTATCACTCGTTTTGCTACTCTATCTTTTGAACTTCCACCAGGATTGAAACCTTCTAATTTCACATATAGTTCAGCATCATCATTTTGTACTAAATTATTAATTTTAACTACTGGGGTATTACCTATTAGTGAAAGAACGCTATCATGTATCATAGTCTTTCTCCTTTTCAATTAGAGTTAATATACTAGTACTAGCAATTTAATTGTGAAACCGTAATATAAGAAAGGTGCACATTACTCATTAGTAAGTTCATTTTTTAATAAGTAGCTATTGTCTCCTCAAACACTATATTTCGCATAATAGGACTGGATCAGTATACAATCTAATTGAAGATTCCCACAATTCTAATAATTCTTCCCAATCTTCTTGCACAAAATCCTCTCTAATTAGAAAACTCAATGGAATATTTAAATTTAATATGCGGCCACAATTCAAGGTGAATTTCGTCACACCCGCTGGAAGTAATAAATTTGAATCTACTATTTGTTTTATTTGATATAAATCTAGAGTTGTATAGTTAAACACTAATCCAGCATCTTGTATTGTTTGATTGCTCATAATTCTATTAAATTCATATTTGTTTGTATAGGAATTAACAACTTCCTTCCAAACATTAACTTTGTTTTCTAAAGTTAGTTGATGCTCCGGTACAATATATAAATATTGCTCCTTTCCCTCATAATATAATGTTGCCATTGGTATATCATTTTGTCGCTCATCACTCAAGCATATCTTCTGGTTAACTTTCAATTCTTCTATTAGTTTTTTTCCATTTAGAATGTGATGTGCCCAAGCATTAATTGATAAATACTCTGCCGTAACCACCTGAACCACCATTCTTTTACAGTTCAATTTTCGTAAAGATAAAGTACGATGAGCACCATCCAGAATTAAATATTTATTGTTATCAAGTTGCAAAGCAATAGGAGGGTTTTTTAATTTTTGTTCACTCTTAATTTTATGACTTAGCTTGTATAACCTTTCTATTTCATATTCTTCGTGTAAAAATACTTGATCTGTTGGCACCACTCTTAATTCAGATAACATGCGTCTTCCTCCCTAAAATTTGAATAACATAAGTTTTATATTTTGCATAACATTATATTCTGAATGCAACACATATTAATACCTACATATTTTTAAAAATAAAATACACATTCAAGAGAATGATACTTATATTTGGAACTTTAAACGATCGTTCTAAATACATCTTCCATACTTTAAAAAATATTTATTTTTTATTCGAGCACATAAAGATAACTGAAATTAAGAAATGAAATATTTCCAAAATATATACGATAAATACCCTTATTTTTTATCTTTTTTTCATCGGATTACATAGAAAAAATAATTAGCAATAAAAAATCCCCGCTATGTCTCATAAGCCACCTAATGTTTTCTCCCACCTGTCGATCTAAATAAGGCACAAAAATCTGCCATCACTTTCATCTTGAATACAGGAAAGCATTTTTAGTAACAACACTAAACACTTTTGGGGATTTCTCAAATTCGAATTAATAAGAGTAAGCTTCTTTAACAAAAATATACTAATATATAAATAAATTTTAATATAACTATTATAATTTATTATAAAAATGAATAATTAATGTTCATCCTTTTTTTGATACCTCCAGCAACATTTATAGAGCGGATACTATTCTAAAATAAAAAAGAAATAAGTAATAAAATTTAATACTTTTATTTTTCAACTCCTCAAAAATATGAATTACCAAAAAAATCTTTTTTCTCCATTCACCTCCATGCCTAGATGCTAACGGATACTTCAATTTTTTACAATACTTTGAAATTAATATCACTTTAGAAATAGTTTTTTAAATTTTCTAAAAAATATGTGCCGATTGCAGAACAAACAGTCGTTTTTTGTGATAAATTTAAATTTTAAAAATCTTCTTTACTTTATCGTTATAGCTTTGTTATTCTGTATATAATATATTACCTATAGAAAAGTGAATGAAAGGGAGTATTAAATCATGCCAATTCCTGAAAACTATACTAAACAAGAACGATTTTCTGCAAAAACAATTGTTCTTAATCAGTTGCAAGATTGGATTATTAAAGGTGTTTTGAAGCCTGATGAAAAAATTAATGATAATGATCTTGCCGATGCTTTAGGTGTTAGTAGAACTCCAGTAAGAGAAGCACTTCAAGTTCTTGAACTTTCTGGTCTTGTAGAAATGGTTAGGGGACAGAAAACAAAAATTTCTCCTGTGAAATTGGAAGATGTACCTGTAATTTATGAAACAATAGCCGGTATGCACGTCATTGTAGGTAAACAAGCAATTAACAATATTAAACAAAAAGACATAAAACGACTTAAACGAATAAATGAAAACTTTAAACACGCAATTACTATGAAAGATTCAGAAAAGGCAATGAGCTTAGATTTTGAATTTCACAATATGATAATTTCGCTAGCTAATAATAAATATATAGAGCCTTTATTAGACAATTTACACCTCCATGCATTACGCCTTGAATACCTTTTCTTCCAAAACTTTGTTCCTGCTGAACATTCCATTAATGAGCATATAGACATTATTACGGCATTAGAAAGTGGTGATCCTATGTTACTAGAACACGCTATGTCAATAAATTGGTTAAGACCAATGAGGGATATCCAAAGAATTCTTTCTGTTATGTGATTTAAAGTTTATTAAACATTTTAATCTAAGTGTGATTTTTCAGAAATACACATTTGTAAAATCCTTTTCAACTATGATGCTACAAAAAAAATTTTATATCTAAAAATACTAGCATTATACATATTAATTAAAACTACTAAAATAACATCACCATAAATAATATGAGGTTATTTTAGTAGTTAATCTTAGTACCCTTTATATAAAAAATTCAAAATATTTCAATTCAACTTTTTTGTCATTCGTGATATATTGCATAATATATTCCAATGACTGTAATATTCTAAAAATAATGTGAGGTGCTTCGTTTGAACATTAATAAAAAGAATCGAATTAAAGGGATGATTATGGTTGTGATTGGTGCTAGTCTATGGGGGCTATCAGGAACTGTTGCACAACAACTTTTTCAAAAAGAAGGAATTTCAACTGAATGGTTGGTTACAATTCGTCTTCTGCTATCAGGAATAACCCTTATAACCATTTCAATATTTGGTCAAAATAAAAAAGAAATTCTAGGTATTTGGAAAAACAAAACTGAAGCAATAAAACTGGTGATTTTTGGAACAATAGGCATGTTAGGTGTACAATACACATACTTTGCATCTATAAATGAAGGGAATGCTGCTGTAGCAACCATTTTGCAGTATTTAGCACCTCTTTTTATTACTATCTATCTCATTATGAAGTATAAATCGTTGCCTACTAAAGGCGAGGTCTTAGCCATAACTTTAGCTATCCTTGGTACTTTTTTATTACTAACCAATGGATCAATTAATAACTTAACTGTATCTATCCCAGCTATTATATGGGGTGTATTATCTGGGCTATCTTTAGCATTCTATACCCTTTATTCAAAGGGGCTATTGGAAAATTGGTCCTCTGCAGTATTAGTCGGTTGGGGGATGATTATTGGGGGATTGGGAGTAACTATATTACAGTTTGCTACAAAAAGAGAGGTAGTTTTTTTAGCAAACATCCCAAATTTAGATGTTTATACATTATTGTTAATCGCATTTGTAGTAATATTCGGAACATTAATCTCGTTCTATCTATTTTTAGATAGTATAAGATACATTTCTCCTAAGGAAACTACTTTACTGGGATGTACAGAACCTCTTGCCTCTATTCTTTCATCTGTAATAATTTTGCATATTCCTTTCTTATTTTTTCAAATAATTGGAGCAATATGTATTATTGTAGTCGTCATTGTACTCAGTAAAAAACCTGCAGAAACAGAAAGTGATCTTGCAATATCTAATGATGAAAATTATACTATTAATTCTAGATAAATAAGAAGAATAACTATTTCCTCATCTTAAAATTAATAAAAACAGTTTCCAAACTATATAAAATCTATTATTTTTCAAATTGATATATATAAGAATTATTGATTATGCCTGTAATACTTATTTCTGTATAAGTCATGTCTGTGGCCATACTTCTTCAATTCAAAGCTCTAATTACAAGTTCTATTTTATTAATAAGCAAAAAAACTGGCTTTAAACAGCAAAACTTTAGTTATAAGAAACGAAAAACCATTTAGTGATATATCTCTTATCGTTCAGCCCCATGTTAATTTACTTTCTGTGACTATATAGTCTCTGAAACAGTCAGACATTCAAAACGGCAACTAAGACTTTCCTTATCTGAAGATGAGAACACTCTATTCTACTAAGATTCCTTGAAGATGGAGTGCTCTCGCCTATTTTTAATAAAATAAAAACTCTTATTAGTAACATTTTTTATTCCCACAAACTGAAATCTCTACAAATAACAGGATAAAATATTTTTTCTTTTTGGTACACAAAACCAGATTTACTGTAGGGCGCTCTTCCTCTTCAAAAACTTAATTCTTTCAATCACAACTTCTGTGTTATACACTCTCTTTCCCTGTTCATTCTCATAATTACTCGTATGAATACGACCTGTAATTCCAACAACTGAACACTCGAACAATACTGGGACACGTTTCAGTAGATTTTTTGAACCAATATCTTTTGACCTACAGTAAATGAACTGAAAAGTATTCAAAAACTACAAGAAAGTTTGCATTCTATTATCGAGCAAGCAAAGCAGACGGAGAAACTAAAAAGCAACTGGAATACAAGTACCATTACTTCCACAATTATGAGTGTCTATTTTTATACACTCATGTCTCAATCGTTATTACATCCGAAGGAAACTGATATTAAAGATATGCTTAACAAGCAATTGGATGTCGTATGGGAAGGAATTAATAAAAAATAATATATATCTGGTGATTTTACCCTGATATAAAATTTACATTTATGTTCTAAATGATCAGCATAAGTAAGAAGAACTGTATTATAAATGCAGTTCTTTTTACTTATATTTTCTTGTTTTACTGTGATGCGCCCTCTCTCTTCCGCTCCAAAAATGTAATCCTTTCAATCACAACTTCTGTTTTATACAGCCTCTTTCCCTGCTCATTATCATAGTTACTCGTATGAATCCGCCCTGTAATCCCAACTAGCGAACCTTTTTGGCAATACTCTGATACATTTTCAGCCGATTTTCTCCAGACAACGCAGTAAATGTAATCTGCTTGCTGCTCTCCTAGGCTATTTCGAAACCCTCTATTTACCGCAACGCATATACGTGCATAAGCAATCCCTTGCTTTGTGTAGTATAGTTCTGGATCTTTTGTCAATCTTCCAATTAATACAACTCGATTCATCATATTGATACCACCTCACATTTTTTTCTTTATTGTAGAAAAAAATAGAAGTTAGGTAAAAAATGTAAAATGATATATTTCTAAAAGGAAAAGCCCACTTTGAATCTAATAAAATAAAAAAAAGAAATTCTGCATGTTTCAATCATGCAAAATTTCTTAAAATGTTTAACACTTAATTTTTTCACTTATACCTCGCTACAAGATATGTAATTTCCTCCTTGAGCCATCCGTATGTCACTTGATACAGTATTTTTTCCAGATAAAAAATATTCGGTTTAACTTTACTTTCACATTTAAGTTTTTTCTTAGATGCAGCAGATAGATAAGTCAAAGCGTCATCTCATTCAATAAAAAAGCTCTTTCCTAGTAGTTTATTAATAGTCCTTTCTTTTCTTTCATCATCATCTCTTCCCTCTGCGATAAATGAATACTTCTTAGCACTCTCGCCATCCATATTACACCATATAAAACAAATTCTTCTTGATTTAAAAATATCAATTTTGAGTTTAAGAAACACAAAAAGAAACCCTGCATGTTTGAAACATACAGGGTTTCTTTCAATTAGTCATTTTTCGCAAAGTAAGAAACGAAACGAAGAATTTCTAAGTACAACCATACTAATGTCATCATTAGACCCATCGCACTGTACCACTCCATATATTTTGGAGCTCCACTACGTGCGCCATTTTCGATTAAATCGAAGTCTAGTAATAGATTTAATGCAGCAACGATGATCACAACTGCACTAATGATGATGCCAATTGTTCCACCTTGGTGAATATACGGAACAGTAACACCAAACATGTTTAATAGAAAAACGATCAAGTACATAACCAAAATCCCAAGTGTTGCGGCCATTATGCCAGTACGGAACTTATCCGTTACCTTTACAACACGAGTTGCGTATAAAACTAACATTGCAAATAAAATTGAAATTGTTAGTAATACAGCATTTAAGATAATAGAATTGTCAAAACGAATCGCATATACCGCTGAAATACTCCCTAGGACAATCCCTTCAACAGCTGCATAAATAGGTGCCGTAATAGGCGCCATTTTTGGGAAGAAGATAGCCGCAAATGCGATAATTGCAGCCACAATTAATGCTCCAATTAAAACAGGCATTTGCATTTTCCCAGTATACATCTGTATGTATGAATAGACAGACGTTGCAAGAAGCAAAACAAGCATAATAAATGTTTTGCCTACAGCTCCACCAATTGTCATCGCAGACGCATTTGCTCCTTGTTTACGAAAGGCTTCTTTTTTCAACATTGGATTAGATGTTCTCATTTTTTCCCTCCTAAAATAAGTTCTACTCATAGTGTAAAGTTTTTCTCTTTACATTTCAATATATGCAGCTTGTTTTTATTTTAAACCTTCAACGATGTCAGATAGTTCGCTCCAACGTTCCATCGCTTTTTCTAGCTCTTCTTCTGTTTGCTGCTGCGCTTCAGAAAGCTCTTGTGCCTTTGTGAAATCAGAACCCACATTTGCAAGTTCTTCTCCAATCGTTTCAAGCTTCTCTTCAAGCCCCGCAATCGTATCTTCAATCGTTTCCCATTCACGTTGTTCGTGATATGAAAGTTTACGCTTACGTTGTTGCTTTGGAGCCTCTTCCACTTTCTTTTCTTTCTGTACTTCTACTTTTTCTAATAGTTCTTGCGCCTTTTGTATATCCAGGTAATCACTATAGCTTCCTAGGAATTCACGAACTTCTCCGCCACCAGTAAAGATAAATAATTCATCTACTACTTTATCTAAGAAATAGCGATCATGCGATACAGTAAGAACGACACCTGGGAAATCTTCTAAATAGTCTTCTAGTACTGTTAACGTTTGTGTATCTAGATCGTTGGTCGGCTCATCTAATAGAAGTACATTTGGCTCTCCCATTAAAAGACGTAATAAATATAGACGTCTTCTTTCACCACCTGATAGTTTACCAAGTGGTGTTCCATGTGAATGCGGTGGGAATAAGAAACGCTCAAGCATTTGGGATACTCCAATGACTTTACCATCCGTTGTATGAATGACTTCTGCAATTTCTTTAATATATTCAATCATCCGTTGATTTAAATTCATCTCTTCATTTTCTTGCGTATAATAAGCAACTTTCACAGTTTGTCCAACTTCAATTTCACCACTGTCAGGTGATAATTTGCCTGCAAGCATATTTAATAAAGATGATTTCCCGCTACCATTAGCCCCAATAATACCAATTCGATCGCCTGGTTTCACAATATGATTAAAGTTATGAAGGACCGTTTTATCACCAAACTTTTTCGTCACATCTTTTAATTCGAGCACTTTCTTTCCTAATCGGCTCCCGCTGAGTGAAATATCCACAGATTGCTTCGCTGCTGGACCTTCTTGTTCTTTCAATTCTTCGAAGCGCTGAATACGTGCTTTTTGTTTTGTAGAACGAGCTTTCGCACCACGACGAATCCAAGCAAGTTCGCGGCGATATAAGTTTTGACGCTTTGATTCTTGCGCTAATTCTTGCTCTTCACGAAGTGCCTTTGCTTCTAAAAATGTACTGTAGTTTCCTTCATAGCTATACAGCTTGCCGCCATCTAGTTCAAAAATACGATTGGTAACACGATCTAAGAAATAACGATCATGTGTTACAAGTAAAACTGCTCCTGTATAACGTGCTAAGTACTCTTCTAGCCATTCTACCGTTTCATGATCAAGATGGTTGGTTGGCTCATCTAATATTAACAAATCCGGTGTTTCAATAAAGCACTGCGCCATTGCAATGCGTTTCTTTTGCCCACCAGATAAGTTCCCCACAGTTGCTGTGAAATCTGTAATGCCTAGCTTCGTTAAAAGTGATTTTGCATTCGCATTTGCTTCCCATGCATTCATCGCATCCATACGTTGCTGCACTGCAAATAATTGTTCTTGCACTTTTTCATTACTTGGGTCTTTTTCTATGTTTAATAAGGCTTGTTCGTATTCACGAAGAAGGCGAATTAACGGTGTATCACCGTGGAACACTTGTTCAAGCACTGTTAAATTCTCATTAAAATCCGGTTGCTGTGATAAATAGCTAATTGTATAACCACGTGTATGCGTCATATCACCTGTATCAGGAATCTCTATGCCTGCAATAATTTTTAATAATGTAGATTTCCCTGTACCGTTTACACCAATAATCCCTGCACGTTGTCCCTCTGCAATACTAAATGATAATCCATCAAATAATGGTTTATCCCCATATGATTTTGATACGTTTTCTACTGTTAGCATTTTCATATTTGTGCATTCCACTCTTTCATAAATTGTTCGATAAACTCTTCCATATAGCGATGACGAACTTCAGCCTCTTTTTTTGCAGCTTCTGTATTCATTAAATCTTTCAACTTCAAAAGCTTTTCATAGAAATGATTTAACGATGGATCATTATTTTTTCGATACTCTTCTTTCGTCATTCCTTCACGGGGTGGAATATTTGGGTCATACATTAAACGACCTTTCGCACCGCCATAAGCAAACGTACGTGCAATACCAATTGCACCAAGTGCATCTAGTCGGTCTGCATCTTGAACAACCTTTCCTTCCAATGTTTCTACATTACCGCCATGTCCGCCTTTATATGACATATTCGCAATAATATGAATGATCTGCTTCTTTTCTTCTTCAGTAACATCCAATCCTTCTAGCCAATCAGAAACTTTTTTCATACCAGCTTCTTCACTTTCATTTAACTTCTCATCTGCTACATCGTGAAGTAAAGCTGCCATCTCAATTACAAAACGATCTCCACCTTCTTTTTCAGACAAAGAAATCGCTAATTTATGTACACGCTCAATGTGATACCAATCATGCCCACTGGCATCTGTTTCTAAAATATTCTTTACAAAAGCAACTGTTTTTTGTATTTGTTCTTGTTTTTTCATTTATCTTCACCCAATTTCTTATTGTAACACGCTCTCATTTTTTCATCACATATTTTCTTGTCCGCCCATAGACTGTTTTGTACGTACGATCATGAAGGAGGAAATAAAAATGTTCTATAATAATCAACAACCTTATCCAGGGCAACCATACTATCCTCAAGATCAAGAACAACAATCTCAAGAGCAGCAGTTTGAAACCCGGGAGCAAGAAGTACAAGAACAAGAATTTCAATATCAACAGAATTCATACTTAACTCAACAACCTTATGAAACTCAGTACCAGCAAAATTCATACGTAACTCAACAACCTCATGAAACTCAGTACCAGCAAAATCCATACGTAACTCAGCAACCTCATGAAACTCAATACCAGCAGAATCCATATGTAGCTCAACAACCTCTATATCAGCAACCACAAATGTATCAATCATACCAGGATCCACGTGTTTCACCACCAACACCATCATTAGACCCAGCACAAATACAAATCTTACCACCGGGGCCGCCTACACCTTCAATTCCAGCTGAACCTACACAACAACAAATTCAACAAGTTGTTGGTACACAATTTTTATCATTAAAGAAACCTGTGTTGGACTTCGTAAAACCATGGGTAGAGTACGGAATGAATGAGGCAAAACACACATCCGCAGAACATGCTATGACAGAAGTTGCTGCGATTATGTTCTTGGTTGGAAAAGGATTCAATCCGACAATTGCTCATTATATCGTTGAATCTTGGGAGAAAAATGAACAGTTTTAAGATTGTTCATTTTGTATAATATAAAAAATACAAAAGAGCCGTGAATGCCTATTAAACAAGCATTTATAGCTCTTTTTATTTGTTATATTATATTTTATATATTAAAATGAATTTCATATTTTTTCACGCGTTTTTATATCATTTGTGAGCAAAATGTGAGCAAAAAATTGAAGTAGACGAGTATTTCGGAAATGATATCCCAGATGATTATATTGCCTTACTTCACCTTTCTTTTGATGTAAAACTACAAAAGAAATGATTAGCATGTAGAAGAATTAATGATCTTCCAGGAAACCCCATAACATCAAGAATGTAATAATATAGCAAAAGCAAACCTTGAAAGATCTGGAGTTAAAATGATTTTCAAGTCCAATTGGTCTGCTCCTACCCTAAATTAACGAAAAAGCCCGTCTCACTCGAGAGGGACTTTCACTTTATCAGCTAAATTCTCTTTTATATTTCCTTTTACATACTTATACATTTCTACCTCTTGATTTGTTGCCTTTCTTCTGTATAAACCAATGTCATCAACCTCAATCCATACCCAACCCTTTAAATCCCAAAAAAAATCCCTCTTGAGTTGCTCCGATGTAATTGCACCTATTTTAGTAACTATCTCTTCATTCATCAAACTATACTGCCTCTCATCTTCTAATAAAAATACCGGCTCACCCAAAATTGAATCCTTGCGGAATAAAAATGTGTATTCTTTTGGTTCTGCTGGTACTTTGATGATACATGAAACAGATTCGTTAACATCGAAAATTTGCATTTCCATCGCTTACATCTCCTATTAACTATAAGGTATAGATCCATCAACAGGCGATAAACTTTCATGGTTGGATCGAGTGTCAGCTGGTGGAATGATGGTTCTGTGTGTTACACCCGTTGGGAAGCTTGCTAAAATGGTGAAAGGTGTGAAAATGACTGCAGATGCAGCCCAAGCTGCTAAAGCCACTGAAAATTATAAGGATCATCTTGAGAGACAAGGTAAATTATTAACTAATAATGGTGCATATCGGAAAGCAAGACGAACCGCTGGAATTCCTAACTCTACTCCGCGTAAAAACCCTGTTCAAGTATTTGATGGGACTACTGAACATAGATGGGTAGAGGAGTACACTAATTTTAAAGGTGAAACAAAGTATATTATCGAACATAAAGAAGATAAAATGGGAAGAGGGCCCCATTTCCATACTGCAGATAATACAAGTGGAAATCCTTGGAAGAAAGGGAGATACGGTCAGGAAGATGGACATTATCCTGAGGATTTTGAGGGTTACAAGAAAACAGGTAAAAAATAAAAAAAAGGTGTGAAAAATTTTGAGTAATGTGGATAAAAGTCGAATGGAGATTCTTAAAAGAAAAGCTAAAAGAAACGCTAATAGAAAAGAACTTATAAACGAACTTTCTAGTATTGTTACGATTTCTATGGAATCATTTATGGATGCAGAATCTAATGATTTATTTTGTAAAGAATTATATAGTAAGCTAGAAAAAAATTCAGACATAAAAATTTTTGGTGACACAGATTATAAAGAAAATAGAAAATTATCAATAGCGCTGTTAAAAGAAACAATTAAAACTATTAAATTTCCAGTTAATCAAGGAAGACTATTTTTCTCTAGAGGAGGCAAACTTGAAGCAGTTAAGCTGAACATTACTGAAGTATTTGATAATTTAGAAGCGCTATCAACTATATCAAGATTTCTAACTGGGTCTGCAGATTTTATATTAGTAGGTGATGATTTAGAATTTGGGGTATGTATTGAAAGAACTGAATATCATAACGAGTTCAGTATGTGGGGAATAGCAATAGTTTAAAGTACGAAAGTAAATAAGACCGCCTCTATTGAGAGCGGTCTTATTTGTTACTTCACATATACCAATGCATTATTAGCTGTAATATAGAAAGTTTTCCCTCTACTATTATGAACTTTGTATTGTGGTGAGCCATTGACAGTTACTTTTGCATCGATAGTAAATCCTAATCCTGCATCAACTGTGCCAGCTACATCTTTATCCTGCCAAGATGGAGAATCATAGAAACGTAGGTTGTCCACCTTGGACACAACACGTTTACCTACCGATGAATCAACTGTGCTTTTCTTATCGAATTTCACATAAGAAGAATCGTATTTAATCCATTGCTCTCCACCAAGGTTTAACCATCCGTCTTTTTCAGCCCACACAACATATGATTCTGGTTTGTTTAACTGACGAATTTTAGAGTAGCTTGCAACTGGTCCTTTACGTAAATTCACGTTGTAACCATTAATGTATGCAACTCCATCTGTTACTGCTGTTGGTACTTCTTCTGGTTTTGATGGTTTTTCTGGTACAGATACTTCAATATTAGAATCATTGTATGCACGTTTCACATCAGCACGGAATTGTGCCTCTGATACACAATAATCAAGCGGATCTTCATGGTCTGTACCGCCAAGATACTTCGTTACATCATAGTGAGTCCATAATCCTTTTTCGACTGAAAGTTTATTATCTTTCAAAATTTTAGCAAGTAACTTCATGTATTTATCATAGCTGCGTTTAAATTTCTCATAGTCTTTTGTTTCGCATAGTTCTACATGTACAAAACGTTTATTTGTACCTGGACCTGCACCATAAGCAATGTATTTTGTATCAGCATTTACTTGTTCACGTATACTCTTCCACTCACCGCTGTCATAGAACTTACGCTTCTGTTGTTTTGTTTTGTTTCATTGGTATCCACCGCTTTGTTTCCTTTTAAGAAATCATCAATCAGTTTATTAATTAAACTAACTGTAGTTTCTTTCTTCACTTTCGGTGTTTTGTTCTCATATAATCCATCAAGCACTTTAATTAATGGTAGTAACTTTTCTAACTCCACATATTCTTCAAGTTCTTCCTCATCAATAGCATGAAGAATTGTAGCAATAACAATTGCCTTCTCAACTTTAGTTAGTTCCATTTCTTTTTTGTTCAACACTCGTTCCACATCACAGGAACAAATGTCCGTGCTCTTCTTATAATAGTTATTAAGCATGAATTGCAACCGATCTATTTGTTCTTCTGTTAACAACTTACCGTTACATTCCATCTATCCTCACCCTCAATCCTCTTTTCACGATATTGGATATCAAGAAAATAGCAGAGACATCCATACCGAATTGTTTATTGTTAGCATTAAAAGCAGTAGTCTCACTATCTAACATTTGATACTTATGCTCACACATTACTCTCACTCCCTTATTAATCTAATTCCTTTACTTCCTTTGCTTTAATGAATTGAATTATAATCACTAAGCAAAGTATGAACCCAGCAATAAACCATCCACATTGCTCCATTCCATCACTTCCTTCGCAAAATAAAATAAGACGCTAAACCTATAAAGGTAGCGCCTAGGATAATTGCTATAAACTTAATCAAATTCATTTATCCTCACATTATTTATTTCTCTGTTTCCATACCCCATTCTCTTTACGATAAGTGTTCTTACCATTCATAAAGTCAGCTGTATTGCCAGTAATGCTATATTTCTTATTCTTTTTCTTAGTCTTCTTCTTCAACCGCTTCTCTTCTTGAACAGCTTGTAAATCCGCCTTCCATCGCTTTAACAAAACCTTTTCTTTTCGCATCGAATTTATACCCCTTAGTTTAAATTACCCACTAAAGGTAAAAATTCTATTTTTTAACATAAATATCCTTTTATTTGAATATAAAATATTTTTGCACTCCTATTCAAATGTCAATTTTGTTCAATAAAAAGAGCATCCGCGTTAGCAGATGCTAAAATTTGTGAAAGGAGTCAATAGGATAGGATAAGCGATTGAGCTTGTCCTACACTATAATATATGCTTGTCCTTCTCAAAATGTGAAAGAGAGCACTTCCCTTCCTTAAGTAAGTGCCCTCCACAGACATGGGGTAACATGTCAGAAACCTTTCTATACATTGTATAGTTATATACTTGTTCACATTCCTCATTATTATATAATTTCTATATAACAAAGAAGAAAGCATCCGTTTTGGATGCTGTCAATTATTATCATTATAGTTACGTTCCAATATAATGTTTAATTCTCTTTCTGGTTCCTCATTTTTTGGATGTCGATAATACTCTAATTTATATTTCTTTACATCATAATTAAAGAGGCCAATCTTAATACTTTTAGTTTCTTTCAAAACAGCCATTAAACTAGCTACATTCTCATTCTTCGCATCAAGAATCATTTCTCCAGATTTATTCCTAAAAAATACGATCATCCCCTTTCCCCCTATCTATTCGACAGAAAAGAAGAATATCCTACATAATAAAAAGCACTCCATAAGGAATGCTTTTTATTATAAGTTTTCATATTTAGTTAGTTCTGTTTCAAACTGATTAATTGTATTTTGATATTGTTTTTTTATCGAATCCGTGAATGTCAGTACTGAAAGAAGATTCTCCATGATTTGTGTAAATTCAACTTCTCGAAGTAACTTATCGTAACTAATATAAGAGCAACCATGCACCAGTTGCCCTTTCGTCAAAATCTTATGTTATTACTATAAATACGGTAAATGAAGTTTTACTTTTAAAAAGTAGAAATCTGCCATTCACTAGAATAACAGTTTCCAAAAATAAACAAGTCGTGTTTGTATATCGCATATTTCATTTAGTTTGGTTAAGATGTTTTCACTCCTCTTTCATCTAACAACCGCGACAGACACTCTTGGTCGACTTATCAGACCGTCCTCACTCCATCTACCTAGAATGTTGTTAGCTGAAAGAGAGCAAAAGCTCTTCTTCACTTTCAACGTATGTCATGCAAACTATTGTGAATATCATGAACCGGCAATCCATTCAATCCACCAACCATCACCATTTGTCATGACGATCTATTATAAAGGTAGGCGTGAGTCGTGTTTTCCGCCACGCCCACAATACAAATATATCACCTTATTTCCAAAATGAGCGGCACATTTCCGGCCAAAAATCTGTCACGACTCTGCCATTTTATTTTAATTCGCTAATAACCTTTATTTCCCTAGACAAGCCCACTGCAACAGCCATAAAGAATAAATTAGATTTCTATTAAGGCATTACGCTTGATCTGATTGTTGAACATGTAATGGAGGCGGAATAATCCAACCTTTTTTCTTATTCAGACGAAGCAATATAGCTCCAGCTTGTGCTTTTTTCATATGGAATTGACCAAACATCATTCCTACATCTTCTCGAAGTGATTGTCCCATAGCTTGGCTACATGCTACCAAACCTGCTGCAAGACCTGCAGAAACCGTTGCCGCAATTTCTGCGTCATTTATACGAGCGCCAGGTGGAATAGTTTCAATAGATGCAACTGGTCTTTCTGGAGGTGCTGGCGGTAATGCAACACCATTTAATTTTAATAAATTTTTTAATTCTTCAACTTCTGATTGGATATCATTCTCTACGAGATTTTCTAAAAATTTCTTTAAATCCTCGTCTCCTGTGTGGTTAATAAGAACTTGATATCCAGCAATTGCACCTTGTGCCGCTGCAAGATAACTCCAAATCCCAAAGACTTCACCGTAGTGCATTGGTTCATTTTGTGGATTTCCACCTAAAACACCCATTAAAATATTCCTCCTTAAAGAAATTAATCTTTTAACAACAATGCTTACTATAGAAAAAATTTTCCCAACCATGTTCCAGATTAAAGAAAATAAGTTCTTATAACTCATAAGGAACACCTTACCCAAATATAGTAATTACACCTTATAGAATGTACTGTTTCAAAAAATTTATTCTGATAAATAGCACATATATTTTTATTAACATAATCCATTATTATCAGTACTTTTAATAATTAGAATTTAAAGATGGTCATCATAATTTCAACTCAAATGGACTTATATATTCTTAAACGAATATTACCTAAAGGAACTGGAGATATTACTAAACACGAAAGGAGGGAAAACTATGAAGAAAAAATTGTCATCTATTTTAAGTGCTCTATTACTAACTATTATGTTTTTTGGTACAAGTGTCCACGCTGAATACGATGGGAATAATATGAATAGAGTTAACAATAATGATATTACAACTCGAGTTAATGACAATAACATGAATAGAGTTAATTATGATACTAGAACTCGAAATGTGAATACAACAAATGATTTAAATAATGATCGTGATGATAATAATAATTGGGCGTGGCTTGGTTTATTAGGACTATTAGGTTTATTCGGTCTTAGAAAAAAAGAAAAAGAACCTGAAAGACGTTAATATAGAACATCGCATTTAACTTTAAAAGATACTTATTTATCAAAAGAATTCAAAACGAATAAACTATGAATCGCCTTTTATAAGGCGATTTTTTATTTTTTCAAAATCTATAATAATTATATAAAAACGGATACCATTAATCGGATACCATTAATCGGAAACAATGAATTTCTTAACTTGATGGTAATAATGGAGCGGTACGTCCATTTGACGAACTACGCTTCTTTTTTATGCCGTTGCTTCACTTACCCCTATCTTATATTTTGTGTAACTAAGCCAACCGCTGAACCACTTGCTATCAGTAACTTTATAAGACTTTCTATTTTGAGTTACACAACACAATAAAAATGGTTAACTATAAGTAAAAAAAGAAAAAGACCGACTTCTATCGGTCTTTTCAAATATTCTTATATTGTTGGTCTCTTCTAAGACCTAGATTTTCTAGGACCTACAATTAGTTTGATTGCTGTTCTTTCTTGATTATCGATTGAAACCTCTTGAAACGCTGGAATAAGAACCAAGTCAATACCACTAGGAGCTACGAATCCTCTTGCAATAGCAATGGCTTTAATCGCTTGATTTATAGCGCCAGCTCCAATCGCTTGAATTTCTGCATTACCGCTTTCTCTTAATACGCCTGCAATTGCGCCTGCAACTGAATTGGGATTTGATTTTGATGATACTTTTAATATATTTTCCATGTAAGTTGCTCCTCTGTTATTTAATCGCCTTTTTGGTTACTAACTGGAATGTAATTAACGTATCTTTAACTAATATTCATATCAAAAGCAAACAATACTATTGAATGTATTTATTCGATACTTTTTATGTTGTACCTGCCCATCTACATAAAAAAAAGCGAATTACTAAATCTTAAACTTATTCATCGCTCTATCCATTGCATCTTGGTTTACACCTATATATCTTAACGTGACCCTTTCCGATGAATGATTGAATATCTCCATTAGCAACGCTATATTCTTTGTCTGCATGTACATATGGTATCCAAATGTCTTCCGTAATGTATGTGTACCAATCTCATCTAAGCCAAACTCTGCCGCTGTACTTCTAAGTATTTTGTATGCCATGCTACGACCAATAGGCCTGTTACTACCTTGTCTGCTCTTAATTAAATACTCATGGTCCTCTCTTTCTTTAATGAACCATTTCAATTCTCTTCTTAACGCTGCAGTAATTTGAATACGCTTCTGCTTACCTGTTTTCATTTCACGCATTGAGATGTGACTCCCTTTCAAGTCACCAACCTTTAACTTCAAAATATCACTAATACGTAGGCCTGTATTGATTCTCATTACAAACAATATATAATTCCTGTCACTCTTTTCTTTTAGGTGCTCCTTTATTTGTTGTATTTGCTCTGGATCACGTATTGGCTGAACAAAATTCATTATTCATTACCTCCAGTTTCTTCAGTTTCATAAACTTCTAATCTAAGAGCAAAAGCAAGTTTATAAAATACTCTAGCCTTAACACGTCGATAAGTACGCTCGCTCATGCCGATTTCGTTATATACCATATAATCACATACATCTTCATCTTCTAAATAACGCTTAATGATGATGTTTCTTTGATCCTTTCCTGCACGCCCATTACCCAAACGACTAAGAAACTGGTCAATACGAAATGATGTTTGCTTAATCCACTCTTCTCGTTTACTTTGTTGTATATTAGCCATCGCTACATCTTCTAATGGCTTCCCTACATCATTTGTAGGTCCGTGATATCTAATTTCATAAGAAGGAGTGACTTTCATTTCTTCACGCATCATTCCAAACTGTCTATATAAACGTACACTTTCCAGAACACCTTCTAATTTTTTCTGCGTTGCTGCTCTATCGATTTTCGGTAAGAAAGATAATTGTTTAGTCATGTAAGACCACTCCTTTTTATTTTTAAATTACTTTTGTCTTAAAGCTCCGCGTCTACGTTCATAACAAGGTCTATGCATCCCCATTAAATCCTCAATTTCACGAGTACTTAATTTCTCTTTTTGTTTTTTCTTATTTTTCTTCTTTCCTTGCTTGGATTGCTTTTTCCATTCACGTAACTGATCCTTTAACGCCTTCATTTCCCCATCTCCTTTTTCAAAATAAAAAGGACACCTATTCATAAAACAGCTTTAATTGCTGCCTTAATGAATTGGTGTCCTCTAGTTTTCTAGCCGGACTGTATTCTGTTCGCTTTCACTTTAAAATACCAGCTTGTACAAATATATTTCTCCAAGCGTTATCGACTTGATGTTTCTCTACTGCCTTTGCGCGGCGAGCAATTGCTTTTCTTAACTTTCTTTTCTTCAAGCCTTTCATTCTCCCAACCTCTCTTTAATAAAGATTATTTTAATAAATATCAGTTGAAACAATTACAGATGGCTCTACATTGATTTTCATTAGTTTTCTATAATACACTTCATCATTGATAACAATAGATGTTTTTCTTGCCCCTTTATAAATCGGATTCCATTTTTTAAAGTCAGCCTCAGATATTAGTTTCCAAACTTTCACATCACCCATTGAATTTCTTAGATCGTCAGTATCATAACGTCCCCATGTCCAAAACATTTTTTCTAACCAATCATCCAACTCATTGTGTTGTACGAAAACATATGATGTATCACCACAGTCGCATTCTTCGAACACAAAGTAATACTTAGTTAAATAATCTTTTTGTTTATTCTCCACAAACTCTTTAAATGCTCTCCAGTTACTTTTTAGTCCCGTATCGAATGTTTTCAATTCAATCTCCTCTTTTCTATTAAAAGGATTATTTTGTTTAGTTTTGTAACAACTCCGGATTTTCATGGATATTACCTAAGACTTTTACATTGTCATACCATCTAAATTCGTATCCGGTGTATCCTCCATTCCCTGCATTTGCTTTGTACAGATTGATAGGACATTTCTTATATGTAGCCTGTTTCGTATCGTAAACAACAACCCCTGTCATTCTTTCTCCTGTTTCAATCATCGGGTTGTACCAGGTAACTACATCACCTTCATATATTTTTGTTCCTTCTGAATCCTTTTGATTGATATACTGCATAAGAGTATCGCCTTCTTTAATCGGATAGAAATCAATCGCGCTTTCCGAATCATAATGATCAGCCAAATCCCCACTATAAATCATTTTTGAACTTGGTCCTCTTCCCATCCAACCGTTTGTCCATGCTCTGAATTTAATTTCTCTCATTTCCCTCTACCTCCCTGTATAAAACTCAACATTCCGTCAATACTATAGATACAATCTTTCTCCAGTTCCCCATTGGAGCCGAGCAGTTAGCTTTTGCTAGCTGCTCTTATTCTTGTTTATCGAATGGACCTATATCCTCACCAATAGCACCTAAATAATTCTTATGATCCATTTCCCAACAATTCCGGCACATCTTTTTGCCAAGAACAAAGTCTAGTAAATGAGGTCCTCTTAATTCTTTTCTGATTTCACCACACCAATTACATTCCCCGCCATTTTCATACTCTGCCATGATTTTATTCACTTGATGTTCTGAAAGCTCTACACTTCCAATTGATTCCGTACAAGCTAACTCTCCAATATCGTATTTACTAGGCATCCCATCATATCCGTAAGATTCCATGTAATCATCTGTCATTTTGTTTAAATCAATAACCAATTTATTATCAATAATTTTAAGTTCATATTTACTCATTTCCATCTTCCTCCCTGAATAAAACTCAATACTCCGCATATAATTTTTATAGGCGATAGCCATAACTCATTTAAATTAACCTCTAGCAATCTGAGTTCCCATCCCGAGAGAGCAGTTAGCTTTTGCTAGCTGCTCTTTTGGTTGTTTGAATAAAATTCAAAACCTCGGTCATAATATACTTACATCCAGATTCTCATCTGCGATATTAGGCTTTTCCCCTTTCCCCAAAGGCGAGCAGTTAGCTTTTACTTTGTAAATACATCCCATCTATGATTACATCTTTTTCAATCAATTCCTCATCTTCTATTTGCCCATCTCTTACCTTTGCTATTGCTTCATCATGATTATTAGCTTCCACAAATGCTTCATAAGATTTTGTTTCCGTGAATTCCACACGATATCTTTTCATATCCATCACCCCTTGAATAAATCCAATATCTTGGCATATAATATCTATGCATCGAATCATCATTTTTGGAGAGAGCAGTTAGCTTTTGCTAGCTGCTTTTTTACTTCGTTCCTACTCCTGTTTTTTAAAGAATTCTTTAATTACGTTTTCCCAATAAGCACACATTCTTTATTCCTCCTTGAATAAAATCAATAACTCGGCATATAATATCTATGCATCTAGATCATTATCTTTGTATGGAGCAGTTAGACTGGGCTAACTGCTCTTTTATTTGTGATAAAGTGAAATTTTTATTAATTTCTCTAACATTCATGAATACTTGTTCAAATATCGTGCAAATTATAGATAGGCCACCAGCCATAATTCTATTCCCGTGAAATTGCGTTAAACTCTAACTCCTTAAGAGACATTTGTGACAACCGAGCAGTTGGTTTATTGAGCCAGCTGCTTTGTTGCATAGATTTTCAATGTAAGTACATACTACCTTTGTAGGGCTTGATTAATTGTCATCTGAAAGGCTCTCTTGTTTCTCCCACTTCTGTTTAGGAGAATAGCTTTAAAAGCTGTTCTCCTCTATTTAGTGGGACAAAGTTCTGTTCTCAAGTTAAGTTTTATTAGGTTCTTTCAATTCCGTATAATATTTCAAATTCCGTTTAAACTATAGCTGTAACTTTAGGTTACAATTTATTGCTGTAAGCGTGGCGTTTCTTTTGCACAACAAGTAGTTAGCTAATTGAGCTAGCTGCTTTGTTGTGCAAAATGAAGTTTTTGTCCAAGTTTTTCACCATTTGATAAAATAAACATAATAATAGTTAATGAACAGCCATTTATAATTAATCTCCTAAGGAGCACTTTAATTAGATGCTCCTTTCTACATATACAATTTAGATATCAAATAGCGTTTTTATTAAAAACTTTTCACATTTAAACTGGACAAGCATATATTATTGTATGGGGACTCGCCACTCCTAAAAGACCACCTTTCCAATCTAAGAGCACGCTTATATGTGTGCTCTTAGATTGTTTAAAATAAAATAACGATTTTGTTTTAAAACTACACAAAACGAAAGGAGTACGCATACAATGTCGTGTATTCTTTTTCAATGTAAGTTTGGGTAGAAGAGCGCCTTGGAAAGCACTCTTTAATTTCTTTTTTATACGCAATTCATATACTTTAAATCACCTGTTATGTCTTCAACTAATATTTTAGTAACATTCCACTTTTTTGAGACAACAAGCCCTCCGTTTGTTGTCTTTTTTCTCTATTCAAATAAGGATTTTGTTATAATCTCACATCAATTTCAATTTTGATATATAATAAAAATATCTATATATTAGGAGTGTTTAAAATGTTAGAAACCCTAATAATCTGCCTATATATTATCTTTGGTATAAGTGCAGTATTTGGCTTAATGAAGGAATTTCAAAAGCCAAAGAAAAACCAATTTTCGATTTTATTTGAATCTCTAATTTTGATAGGAGCTATATTTTTAATAGCTAATATCTTCATCTAAATTACATAACGAGAACTCTTCAGGGAGCGAAGCAGCTAGCAAAAGCTAGCTGCTTTTTTAATTAAAATAACTATTTTATTA
>NZ_NUOT01000049.1 GCF_002584535.1 Bacillus cereus | reverse complement strand
CTTTGAGCCATACAAATTCTTTTTTGAGGGCAGGTAATTGCGAAGAACAAGTGCCATAGGTGAATCCTTTCCCTGTTTCTTTATATCTATCATTCCATTTTGCCAAAAAGTAATTGAATACAAAACGAGAACAACCCATTGTTTTCGCGATACGTATTTTTTGTTCTGCATTAGGATAGATCCGAAACTTATACGCTTTATGGACGAGCACCACTTTCCACCTCACTTCCTATTTTAGTTTTTCTACATGCTTTTTTCATGATATTCATGAGAACGATATCATAATCTATTCAAAAAATACTTCTCTCGTATCATTTCTTCTTTTTTGTCGAAATTCCTCTGCCACCCTTCAAAAATGTATACATATGGAAAGACTTTTATAATGGAACAATTCCTTCTATGTAAGCATACTTCTTCCTGCGTCAGTTCTCTTCCGCAAGGAGAACCATTAGACTTTTATCTAACCACTATTCATCTCCCACCTACTCATTGGACCATGTCCTACCCATTCCTTGAGGTGGGAGTTTTCTGTCGGGAGATAATAAATTAGTGGAAGTAGCAGTTTTAACTGGCAGGGAAAATTATCGTATTTCCAATGAACATTGTTCAGCCTATCGGAAAAAACAAAAAATTCTCATCTTAAATTCTAAAACGATGTTGAGATCCCCTCCCCCTTCATTAACAGGGTTGTTTGTGGAATGGAGTTCATCGAAACAATCCAACTTTTTTATAAAACAGAAAGTTAATCCAAAAAGAAATGAAACCATTTTGATGAAGAGTTTATCAATACCTAATTGAACTACCCCCACCTACCGTTACGCGCTTGAGGTAGGGGTCTTCTCGCTAAATATGATAAATAATTTTAAGAACATTACATATTTTATATGACTAATAGTAATGTCCTTTCTTATTCCAGAATCGCGCCCTTTTCTGGAACAACAACATTTTCTTTTAATGATTTTTCATCCACTCTGACTTATTCAATATATAATGATTATATAGTTCGTTTTCTATCGTCTGTTGACTCAGATAAGTAAATCCACATTTTTCAATTACTTTATTTGATGAAATGTTGTTAATTAAAGCTACTGCGTTAATGACTTCCAAATTTGTATTTGTAAACAAATAGTCAATCAATCTTTTAGACGCTTTAGTAGCGTAACCTTTCTTTTGATATTCACTTGAAATAGCATACATAATTTCTCTATTCGGTAAAGGCAGCTCATCTTTTATGCCCGTACAGCACCAACCAATAAATTCATCTGTTTCCTTAATAAATACCCCTAGTTTTAAAAAATGACCATCTATGTTTGATGTATTTACAGCGGCATCAAGAAACGCTTTATTTGCTGGTATTTCGTAATTGGTAACCCAATCAACCCGCTGTTCTTTTGTTGATTTTCAGTCTGGCAAAAAATTAAATATTTCTGGTTGGTTTGATATTCTGTGAATACTATCTGCATCTTCAATTGAAAACTCTTGAAGATAAATATCTCTACAATCTATCCTAAATAATTTTTCTGGTGTTTTATGTTTCATAACTTTTCCCCTTGTATTTTTTTCACTTCAACTATTTGAATAATCTAGTTCTATTAAACCCTTTTCTCCCAGTATAACTTACAAATTCAAGATGAACCTTCAATTTCCTCTTTCCCCTAACAATCTGGCCCTTTAATAAACTAACATGACTGACGTTTTTTAATGTATTGTAGTGTTTGCAAAATAAACTATTATCACTAAAATGGCTAAAAAATAACTAATTTCGATTAAAAAGCAGTCTTTTTGGCATTTTAATCGACTTAGGGAAATGAATAAACGATTGTTACTTGTTCGAGCAATAGCACCGCATTATCTTTATAACTTCCTCTTTTTAAATCAGTACACCTTATGTAAAACTCAAACATCACTGAATAATAATCAACGAACAACGGATAAACATGTAGCAATATGAACAACTTCTTTAATAACAAAATCAACTTCCTCGTTGTCTTTAATTACAAATAAATAATCTGCTTCACCTTCTACTGGATCAGTTACATCTTCTTGTAGAGATTCAGTCTGTTGTCGATCAAGCACTTCTTCAAAATTAGAATAAGCACCCCTAAATATATTAGTACTTCGCCTACTTTGAGTAACTCGTTCAAGAAGAACATCATCAGGAATATCAAAATGAACCAAAATACGGATAAACTCATCTTTATTAAATAACTCTTCAAGCAAGTACACTCGTCCATTTCGACTTCGATTTGAGTTGCAAATAATAAGATTTAAATCAGTGTGTTCTTTTGCATAATCGACAATTAGCTTTGAGAGGGCATGCTTAAGAGTATTAGGCCCTAGTTTCGGTTGTAAGTTCTTATAAAAAGTGTTTATAAATTCAGCGTGGTTATCTTGGTCCATAACAAAACAGTTATTTAGCTCTTTTTCTAGAGCTCTTGCAAATGTAGTTTTCCCACTATGGGTTTTACCTACTGTAATAATTACTAACCTTTTCATAGCTTCAACCTCCATTATTAAATGATCATTTTGTTACAACTTTGAAATAAAAATACATTAGAATTAAAAGCACTGCTTTATTAAGATGAAAATATAGGACTCAGATGAAGATACAATTTATTTGTTATCATCACTTGAGTTTCATTTTAGATATCTATTGTATCTTTTTCTTAATATAGTAATAGTCCATTCTGCTGCATCTCTCTGTAATTTTTTTGATTTAAAAATATAAGTTATAATAAGTAAGCGAGGAATTATAATTCGAAAATAAAAAGACAACTGATGATAGTTGTCTTTTACTTTTAGCATAACGACTTATCTTCCAATCTCCAACTAAACCACCGCGCATGACCATCTGTTTCCCCAACCGTTTCACGATATTCTTTTCCATTTATAAAATAATCAAGATGAAGATCTCTATCCCACATGTTGTTATAAAGATGGAAAACATCGCGTTTCGCTCCGATTTCTTTCACTTTATCTACTAAGTTATGTTTTATACTCTCTGGTATTTGATTCGCCACATGTGTGTGGAAAATGCAAATTACTGCATCATCTGGAATTTGTTCCACAACTTCTGAAAGAAGAGCTACTCCATCCCCTTCTATCAGTTTCACAGATTGTTCTTTTAAGCAAGCTGCTGCGTGATCAAACATTTCAAGTCGTTCTTCATGCTCAGGCCAAATAAGTGAGCGTAACCATAAATAATCTTCTTCATTCTTTAAATCATTTATATGTAAATCAAGTCCGATTCTTTCTATAACAGGTGGACTTTGTGGTAAGAAAAATGGCTGATTGTCCCCTTTTATTTCTGATTTCAATTGGACATTAGAATGTATATTTCCATATACTCCTCCTGTTCCATATGAATAACTATATTGATCCCAGAACAATTGTAGACCCGCACTTGTCCCAATTTCAATTAAAGCTAATGGTTTATTAACTTTATGAAACATATAACAAAAACTCGGATATAAATATGTACACCTTCTTACTTCGTTTGTTTGTACTAGCTTTGTTTTTAAAATATCGATTATCTCTTCTCGATGAAGCTTACAAAAATCTTTAAAATGGTGAAAAGCATGTTCTAGATTTTTTTCTGGATTCGCAACAAGACTACTATAATATTGTTTTAATACATGACTATTCCCTTTCAATAATAAATAGTGAACGGCACCAAGTAATAAATTAGGAGTTGGCTGACCAAGTTGTGCGTGTGACGCTAATGCAAGAATTTCCTCATCTTCTGAAATTTCCAATGATAAATGTTCGTATAAATCGCTCGACCCTTTACTTTCCTTTATAGAAAAATTTCTAAATAAGTTGGAGATTTGTTTTGGTGTAAGCATTTATATTCCTCCTGACCATAAGTTCGAATATTCAGAATGATTATAACATAAATGGTTGAAATAGCATATTTTTACAAATAACCTTTTCATTTACTTAAAATCACAAATGAAGTTTAAAAATATATCTCCACACCATTAGGATCTTTTTGTTTCTTTTGATATAAAGGATTAAAATATACATATTTCAATGCCGTTTTACTATCAAGAATAGTTTCAATATGATTTATTTTTTTTTGAAATAGAAATGAAAGGTCCTGTTCTAATCCCGTTTTTTTTGTTGTCATTACAATTTTCTGTACTTCTTCTTTAGCCTGACTATCATCTATTGCATCCAAATTTGTTTGTAATTCAATTCGAAAACCATATGGTGTTGAAATGAAGCTTCTCTTTTCTCCTATATTTACTTTCCACTTTAATTTTTCAGCTTGTGCACAAATTGATTCACTTTCTTCTTTTGACGTTAAAAAACCAATATGATCAAATTTAATACTTTTTCCATAGCCAAAGGTTATATTAATCTTACCCTTTCTAGCCTCAATAATCCGAAAAAGTACCTGTTTATCACGAAAATCATCCCACGTTAATGGCGAATTAAATTGTTGAAATTCTCCATTATACTTTCCAATCCTGTTAGAAATGCGAAACCCATACTTTTTATAAAAATTCTCCATTTCTTCTAAATAAGGCGTCCAAAAATGATAATGAAATAACATTCAAATCTCTCCTCTGTATTCTATATATTTAATATAATTGTATAAACATGGCGTTATAATCACCTCTACCAGAAGCGGGAATTCTATTAATTTTTCTTCATACTTTTGAGGGATAAATTCTATCAAAAACAATAAAAAGTTCATTCCTTTCTATACAGGAATGAACTTTTTACTTTAAAAATTATACTTATCAATATTATCCTTCGTGAACACAACTCGTTCCGGCAGTACGATAATTCCGTTTCCATCTGCTTCGTAGTCATAGCCTTGAATAGAATTCGGTTCCACCTTTACTTTACCTATATTTGGAACTTCAAAACTATCCCCAACTTTTAATTTCTTCCCTTTTACCACAATTTCATTTGCAACATAAGTTGCAAGTGCTCCTTGTTGTTTTACATCCCATAATCCAAATTGCTGAACCGTTCCTCGTTTTACATAATCAAGCATTACATTTGGAGTTGAAAATCCTGTCACAACTATCTTTTTATCCATTTTTAAGTTTTCAGCAGCCTGCGCCATTGCCGGAAGTGCCGTTGCATCAGGGCAAATTACTGCATTAATATCGGGATACGTTTTTAAAATACTTTCGCCAACCGATAATGATTTTTGTGCGTTATTTTCCCCGTACTGCGTCGTTACAATTTCCCAATTTGGATATTTTTCTTTTATAATCTCTTTTGCTTTTGTTACCCACTGGTTCTGATCTGTTACAGTCGGACTTGAATAGAAGAATGCTACTTTCCCTTTATCTCCAATTTGTGATGAAGTCATTTGAATTAATAGATTTGCAAGTTGCTCCGGCGTTCCTTGGCTTATATAAAATGAACGATCTTTCGGATTCACATCAGAATCCCACGTTAAAACGGTCATTCCTTTTTTCTTTGCTCTCTGTAATGATTGTGAAAGTCCATCAACTGATGTAGAGGAAACCATTAATGCATCATAGTTTTGATTAATAAAATTATTTATATACTTCACTTGGCCTGATACACTCGCCTCTGATGGTCCATCATATTTCACTTGCACGCCTAACTTATCTCCCATTTCTTTTGCCCCTTCACCACCCGATGTAAAGAAACCGACTCCTGTTAATTTCGGAATGAAAGCAAATTTTACATCATCTGCTTTTTTCTTGTCTGCTGTTTTGCTAGAACATGCGATTAAACCAATAATACAAACACACATAATGATTAAAATCCCCAGTTTTCTTCTCATGACATTTCCCCCTTATGCAATTTCCTTCTTTTCCACATAGTGAGTTGCTGTAATTTGAAATGCCTAATAATAACAGAGAGGATAAGTATAATGCCAATAACTACATTTGACTGTTCGTTCGTTAAACCTGTCATTTGTAAACCGTACTGCATCATACCAATAAATATACTTGCTAGTACCGTTCCGAGAATACTTCCTTTTCCTCCAGTGATGAGTGTCCCACCTAATACAACTGCCGTAATAACCGGCAGAATTGTCTCGCTTCCAATATCAGCTCGTGCTGAACCAAAATATGCTGTTAAAAAAGTGCCTCCTAACCCACCTCCTAACCCGGAAAGAATATATGCGATAATGACTACCTTTTTTGTACAAATGCCGGAATATTCCGCAGCTTTTTCATTCGTACCGGTTAGCGTAACATAACGACCATACCTTGTACGATGAAGTAAGAGTGCAAACAAAACAGTCAAAACGAAAAGTAACCATTGTAAATTAGGAATTCCTATAAAACTGCCATTTGCAAGTTGCACGTAAGAATCTGGTAACCCGCTTATTCCCTCATAGCCACTGGCATTTGAGCCACCCGAGATAACAAGTGCAATTCCTGCATATAAAAACATCGTTCCAAGTGTAACAACAAGAGGTTCCACACCTGTCATTTTAATAATTAGCCCATTGATACAACCGGCTAGACAACTAATAAACAAGGCAATAATCGTAGCTACAATAACCGGAAGTCCATTCATCCAGAGCACACCAATAAGAATTGAAGTAAGCCCCATAATGGACCCTACAGATACATCGATTCCACCTGTAACAATTACAAATGTCATCGGAATTGCGGCAATCGTAATAAAAACGAAGTCATTCATACTGAAAAGTAAATTACTAATATTAAAAAAATCATTGTTAAATAAGCCAAAAAGTATGAACTCAATAATAAGTAATACAATCAGAACCCCTTCCCATCTGAAAAATCCACGTGCATACTTCATTGATTCATCCTTCTTTCTTCCAGCTGTCTTATTCCCTTCCATTTTTTCAAAGTACTGTCTAATATAATAATAAGTAACAGTAAAAATCCTGATATAGTACTATTCCAAAAAGCAGGTATTTTTAAGAAGACTAGTGAACTACTAATAACTTCTAAAAAAATTGCCCCTAGTGCTGCTCCAAATATAGAACCTGTTCCACCTTTTAAATGTATCCCCCCGAGAACAGCGGCAGCAATTACTTGCAGCTCAATTCCTGTACCAGTTTGATTTGGCACAAAGCCGATATTCATAACAAATATGCATCCTGCAATCCCGGCGCTTATTCCCGAAATAATAAATGCATATATTTTCACCCTATTTACAGGTATTCCAATGAGACGTGCTCCTTCTCCATTATCTCCAGTAGCATAAAAATATCTTCCAAAAGGTGCTTTCGTTAAAAAAATATATAATAATAGTAAAATAGCCAAAATGATCCATACTGAAATAGGTAGCCCTAGTATCATAACAGAAGACATCTGTTTATAAGACTTAGGAATATCTTCAATCCATTTGCCACCTGTATAGATCAACATTGTTCCTCTAATAATTCCTAACATTCCTAATGTCATAATAATTGCCGGTACACGAAACATCGTAACCCCAATGCCATTTATCATTCCAATGACAGCTCCAAGCAAGATTGCAGCAATAATGGAAATTAAAATGCTATTACCATTTGTCAAAAACATCCCACAAACCGCTGCACTTAACCCCATAATAGAGCCCACTGAAACATCGATATTTTTAGTAAATAATACGAATGATTGACCAATAGCTAGTATGACTAAGATAAGACTTGATTTCATAATTAAAGAAAGCGAACTAAACTGAACAAAACTAGGATTAATCATTCCTACAAGTGCTATGTAAATAAGTAATAAAATGATAATGGATGTTTCATGCATTTTAAATAGATTTGAAAAACGTTTCATTCCGTTACACCTTCCCTTCCTCCATATGCGAGACGTGTAACTTCATCTATACAAATTTCTTCTTTCCCCAAGTGAGAAACAAATTCTCCATTTCTCATCACATATACCCTGTTTGCCAATTGAACAATTTCTTCTACATCAGAAGAAATCAATAAAATTGCAAGTCCGGATTGTTTTAAACTTTGAATTGCCTCGTACACTTCTAATCTTGCTTTCGCATCAATCCCGCGCGTCGGTTCATCAAGAATGATTAATGTAGGTTCACAGGCAAGATATTTAGCTAATACAACTTTTTGTTGGTTTCCACCTGATAAAGATGTCATTTTTTCATCTTTACTAGGTACGGCTATCCGAAACTTACTAATATACGCTTTAGTTAAAGCGCTTTCTTTTTTGTGGTTTAAGAAAAAAGTACTGAGTCGGTGTAAAGACGCTGACGTTATATTTTCTTTAACAGATGCAATTGAAAAGATACCATTACCAGCCCTATCCTCAGGAACATATACCAACCCTTCATCTAGTCGTCTACTCGTCGAATACTTTGCAATTGACTTTCCTTCTAATAAAATAGCTCCCGACCGCACAGGTCTTAGCCCATATAATGCTTCTGCTAATTCCGTTCTACCTGATCCAACAACACCAGCAATTCCTACAATCTCTCCAGCATGTACGGTTAATGATATATTCTGAAATATATCACTCGACAGATTTGTTACCTCTAATACTCGTTGAAAATGTTTTATCGTTTCTTGAGGCGCCTCTTTCTTCTTCTCTTGTTTATAATCTTTTGGCAATAATCCCTCCATTAACATGTCATATGTATAGTCTGATACATTCCCTTGATTCACAATTATTCCATCTCGTAAAATAGCTACTTTATTCGCAATTTCAAAGATTTCCGGAAAACGATGCGTAATATAAATCATCCCAATTCCCTTTTCCTTTAAGCTTTTCATTAACACAAAAAGACTCTTTATTTCATGAGTTGTTAATGTCGATGTTGGCTCATCTAAAATAAGAATCTCTGCTTCTCTTATTAATCCCCTTAATATTTCTACTAATTGTTGCTGCGCAATTGATAATGAACTTCCAATTGCACTTAGCTCTATGTTCCATCCTAAACTTTTTATCAAATCTTTTACCTTTTTACGAAGTTCCTTCTTCTTTGCTTTTATTCCGATACATATATTTTCTTCAATTGTCATATGAGGAAAAATTAACGGTTCTTGTGGGATTAAATAAATACCATTTGAATGTGCTTCTGCTGGATTAGAAAAACTTTGCTCTCTTCCTTTTACATACATCTCCCCGGCATCATAAGAGTATAAACCCGTTAATATCTTCATCAATGTTGATTTCCCAGCACCATTTCCTCCTACTAGAGCGTATACATCTCCGCGTTCTAATTCCAATGTAACCTCTTTTAATACAAGTTGGTTTGAGAATGATTTACTAATTTGTTTCACCTCTAATAAGGGCACATTCTTCACATCTTGTCATCCTCCTTTATGCGGAACAATTTTTGAGAAAATGATTTTTTGTTCTACTTGTTTTGTAGCATTGTATATCCCTTTTTTCATATCTAGAACAAATTTTTCTTCAGCATAATGGCTATTTCTATCGGTATAAACAAAATACATAACACATATGTTTAAGCATTGGTCAATTGTTGAAAGGGATGAAGAGAATGTCACAGCTGAGTTTTGAAGAAAATTTGTTAACAAAAGTAGCCTGGTATTACTATAAAGATCATTTAACGCAGCAAGAGATCGCTTCATTGCTTCACATCTCACGAAACAAAGTCGTTCGGTTATTAGATAAAGCACGAGCTGAAGGTGTCGTTACATTTCATGTAAAAGGTACAGGTTTACATTGCCTAAGCATTGAACGTGAACTGATTAAAAGATTTCATTTAAAAGACTCTTTTGTGATCCCTACGCCAATGGAAAATCCACCTTATTCTTTAGGAAAAGCTGCAGCGCAATATTTAGAGACTCATTTACAGCAAGGAGATTTACTTGGCATTGGTTGGGGAGAAACTATATCAAAAATGCTAGAAAACATCCATTTTGACATATCTATACAACCTTCGATCGTTACTCTTACAGGTGGTGTAAATCACTACCTTCCTAAAAAACAGAACTATCTCAATCACATGCAAGGAGAACTTCATATCATTCCCACACCATTTTTAGCATCTACAACTGAAATGGCACAAAGCATTCTTTCAGAACCAGCCGTTAAAGATATGCTACATGTCGCTTCACTTGCTAATACAGCAATAGTCGGTATCGGTGGTTTATCTCATGATGCAACAATTGTAAAAGAAGAAAAATTAACGCTTCGTGAAATGACCTATATACGTAGTCAAAATGGTGCTGGAGATATTCTAGGGCAATTTTACAATACACATGGAGAATTACTAGAACTTCCGCATCACGCTCGTTTAATTGGTACACCTCTTCCTGTTCTTCGAAAGATGAAACATGTAGTTGGTGTAGCTGGGGGTGAAGACAAAATAGATGCAATTTACGGGGCTTTAAAAGGTAAATTCATTCATACATTAATTACCGATGAGGACACTGCACTCTCCCTATTAAGAAAGGAAGGTGAATCATAATGTCTGCTCTATTAGCTTACGACGCAGGAACTGGTAGTATCAGAGCTGTTCTTTTCGATTTACAAGGAAATCAGCTGGCTGTAAGTCAAAAAGAGTGGGTTCATAAACCCGACTCTCGTTATCCTGGTTCTATGAATTTTGATGTGATAGAAAACTGGAAACTCGTTCAAGAGTGCACGAAAGATGTACTCAAAAAAAGCAATATATCCCCTTCTTCTATTAAAGGAATTAGTGCAACAAGTATGCGCGAAGGATTTGTTCTATATGATAAAGATGGTCAAGACATATGGGCATGTGCGAACGTTGATGGCCGTGCTTCTTTTGAAGTAAGTGAGTTAAAACAGATTCGTTCAAACCTCGAAGTAGAATTATATGAGAAGTCAGGGCAAACTTTTGCACTAGGTGCCTTACCTAGATTACTTTGGCTCAAAAAACATCAACCCGATATATACGATACAGTCCATTCTTTTACAATGTTAAATGATTGGATTCTCTATAAGTTATGTGGTGTGTTACAAATAGACCCTTCAAACGGATGTACGTCTGGTATATTTCATTTACAAAATAGAACTTGGGATAATTCCATTGCTGAGCAATGCGGCCTAACTTTAACATTTGCCCCAAAAGTAAATGAAGCAGGGACAGTTATTGGTCATGTAACAAAACAAAGTGCAGAGCTGACAGGGTTACACGCAGGAACACCGGTAGTTACTGGAGGTGGCGATGCTCAGATGGCCTCACTCGGTTCAGGAGTTGTAACCCCTGAACAAACCTTTATTTGCGGAGGTAGCTTTTGGCAACAAGAAGTAAATATAACAAGCCCAAAAACCGACCCAAACGCTCAAATTCGCGTCAATTGCCACGCTATCCCTACACTTTGGCAATATGAAACAATCGCTTTCTTCCCAGGTCTTGTTATGCGATGGTTTCGAGATGCTTTTTGCCAAGATGAAAAGGCACTTGCTACTAAACTAGGTGTAGATGCTTACGAACTATTAGAAGAACAAGCAAAACATGTTCCAATCGGATCATATGGTATTATTCCTACCTTTTCAAATGTAATGAATTATATTTCATGGCGCCACGCCGCACCTTCTTTCATTAATTTAAGCTTAGATGCTGATAAATGCGGAAAGAAAGAACTGTTCCGTGCAATCGAAGAAAACGCTGCATTTGTAACACTTGGAAATTTAAAATTAATAGAATCATTAACTGGAAAATTCCCTTCTGAAGTTATTTTTGCAGGTGGTGCTGCAAAAGGCAAGCTCTGGCCCCAAATTGTTGCGGATGTTCTCGGAATTCCTGTCAAAGTACCCGTTGTGAAGGAAGCTGCCGCTTTAGGAACAGCAATTGCCGCTGGAGTCGGCGCTGGCATATATGACTCTATGGAGGCTACTTCTCAGGAATTTGTAAAATGGGAGAGCTCATATGAACCAAATGCTGAACATCACAAACTATATCAACGATTCTATCAAACATGGAAATCAGTTTATGAAAAACAACTCCCACTAGCGGATGAAGGATTCACATCACATATGTGGATTGCTCCAGGTGCACTGTAACACATTACATAAAGGAGTGAACAGTATGCTCAAAGTAAATGAAAATGATTTCGCCTATCGCTTTGGTAACCACGGTCCAAAGTATTTAATAAAGGGCCCTAATATTGACCTTGGTGTTGTAGTTATTCAGCCTGGGGAGGAATTTCAAAATCATTATCACACCACATGTGAAGAAGTTTTTTATGCTTTAGAAGGCGAAATTGATTTCTATATTGATAATGAAAGGGTCCCTGTAAAACAAGGTGACGTCTTACAAGTTCGCCCTCACGAATCTCACTATCTTATTAACCACTCAGATCAAATCTTTAAAGCTGTTTTTATTAAGTCACCACATTTACAAGAAAAAGATACTGTACAAACAGAAAATCCAAAATTAATAAAGGAGTGATTGACAATGACTTGGGGATTTCAAAATCGATTAAATACGATATTACCTGATGGAAAAGCAGTTATGTTAGCGATAGATCATGGTTACTTTTTAGGCCCTATCCACGGATTAGAACAACCTTTAGAAGCAGTAAAGAATTTACTTCCCTATACAGATTCTCTTTTCTTAACAAGGGGCGTACTCAATTCCTGCATTCCTGAAGACTGCAAAACACCAATGGTAATGCGTGTTTCAGGTGGTCCAACTGTAGTCGGTAAAGATTTAGCAAATGAGACCATTGTTACACCAATTAAAGAAGCACTGCGGCAAAATGTGGTTGGGGTTGGTGTATCTGTTTTTGTCGGTTCAGAATATGAAACACAAACTGTTAACAATTTAGCTAATGTTGTTTCTGAAGCACATGATTACGGCTTACCCGTTCTCGGTATTACAGCAGTTGCAAAAGAACTCCAAAAACGAGAAGTACGATTTTTAGCACTTGCATCACGTGTATGTGTGGAAATGGGTGCTGATATTATTAAAACGTATTACTGCGAAGGATTTGAAAAAATTACGAGCACATGCCCTGCCCCAGTCGTCATTGCAGGTGGCCCAAAATTAGACTCAATCGAAGACGCTTTAACAATTACATACCAAGCATTGCAAGAAGGTGCTATTGGGGTTGACATGGGACGGAACATTTGGCAATCCGAACACCCAGCTGCAATGATTCAAGCGATACATGGTATTGTCAAAAACGGCTTGCATGTAAAAGAAGCACTTGAATTATATAATGAAGTGAAAAACTAGAATAATGAATGAGAAAGAGCCATAACGATTTCTCCTTTAAGAGAGAAAAGAAATAGTAAAATGACAGACCAAATATTTAGGTCTGTCATTTTACCGTTAAGCTATGTTATATTTCTCTGTTTATGTTTGAAAAGATAAAATACCCTAACCGTTAAGCTAGCTGTGACAAAATACTGTATCAAAAATACTTCGGACTCTTGATTTAAGTCAATGACCAGTCATTATCTTCCTATTAAAATGAAATCACCTTAGTAATATAGGAGGGTATATTATGGCTACTTCAGTAAAAGAACAATCATATCAAAGAAAATCTGCTCTGGTTGCTGGCATATTACTTATCATCATGGCACTTGCTGCATTTTTTTCCTATGGCTTTGCCCATGGAAGTCTTGTGGTGCAAGGGGATGCCAGCGCCACTTTTAATAACATTAAGTCATCAAATATGCTTTTCAAAGCTGAAATCTTCGGTTGGGTCATCATCCTGATCACTGACATTATGATCGCCTGGGCTTTCTACATGTTTCTGAAGCCAATTAATAAAAATCTTTCATTACTTGGTGCATGGTTCCGTCTTATTTATGCGACTATATTGGGAATTGCCATACTGAATTTAATCTTTGTATTGCTTCTCTCGAAAAGTACAGACTATTTATCATTATTTAAAATGGATCAACTTCAAGCACATATGATGCTGTTTCTTGAAGCATTTGAATCTATTTGGTCTATAGGATTGATCATTTTTGGCGGACACCTCATGATTGTAGGCTATTTGGTTTTCAAATCCGACAGAATACCTAAAATCATTAGTGCCTTATTGTTGCTTGCTTCAATAGGCTATATTGTCATTAACTTATTTAACACGACTCTTTCACAATATGATGCGGTAATTTCAAATCTTAAAATTGTATTTAATGTACCAATGATTGTAGGAGAATTGGGATTTGGTATATGGCTGCTATTCAGGGGAGGAAAAGTCCATAAAGGTGTATGACAATTCCCTAAAATTTATCTTTATTGATTCGCTTCTTGATTCTACTTAATGATTCTGGGGTAATCCCAAGATAACTCGCCAATTGATGTTGGGGTACACGATCGACTAAATGAGGTCGTTTTCGTAATAGTGCTTTGTAGCGTTCTTCTGGGGTAGATGCAATAAATGAAGCCAACTCATCTTGTACCTCACCAAATTTGTGCTCGATCATCTTGCGTGTCATTGTTTCCAATTGTGAGTATTTGTTATACATGTCCTTTTCGGAGTCAAGATTACCAACGACCAATATACAGTCTTCTAGACAAATTAAAGAGTACGCGGATGACTTATCTTGTCTATGATGATTGAAATTCGAAATGGCTTGTTCTTCTGTATAGAAATTGGATGTAACCTCTTTTCCTGTTTCATCTATTGAATACTGTCTAACACATCCATTCAATACAAAATAACACTTAGTTGGAACATCTCCTTGTCTAAGGAGTATTGTTCCTTTTTTATATTCCTCAATTTGTACATCTTCAACGATTGCCTGTTGTTCTTCTTCGTTTAGTGTTGTAAATCTAGTCATATACTTCATTAATATTTTTTTCATTTCCCTCTCCATTCAACTCCTCTGATTAAGTCATTATGATCAATATCATCTTTGTGTTACAAAACTTCTTAGCAAGAACCTATTCAATCATACCTTTGAACTTTCTTTTTTTATTATAAATCTACTTTAATATAGGCTTTGGTAAATAGTATTGTTGTTTTTCAGGTATAAAATATGGGAACGTCCGATTTGGACGTTCCCATTCTTATTCCATTAAAGCCACCTGCAATGAAATAACTGTAAAGCTAATGTAGCTTTTTTAAAAGCTGCGTTTCCCTACCCAAGCTCCTTGCATTTTACTTAGGTATACAATTTGCCCAATATGATATGCGTCGTGCAATGTTAAACTCTTCAGTTCAAGCACTAATGATCTTTCTCCAGGGATCTGTCTATACAAATCTTCATGTTCTGATTTTGCTAGTATTTTTTCAAGTTCACGATGAACGTAAAAGTATTCTTGTTTTGTTTCCTTCCAATTTTGAAACGTCTCAGTTGGTAATCGAAATGTAGATTCATTATCTTCTGCCTGGGGTTCATTCGCTGTTTCACCAAGAAATCGCATCAGAAGTCTCTTTTTATAGAAAAGTAAATGACAAACTAATTCCCAAATAGAATTCATTCCCCCCTCAACTGGTTTCCAAATTGCCTGTTCAAAAGTAATATCCTCTAGCACTTTCTCAAGTGGTGGAAACCAGTCTTCTTCATCTAAGCAACTTGCCCATTGTTGTAACAAAAGTGTCTTTACATCCATTTTCTATTCCCTCCAATTTAATCCCTTTAATAGATAATCCCTTTTTCAATTAAACTGGCCCTTTTACGGAACAATGAACGTTTGATTACTCATAAAATTCCGTTAACATCAATTTATCATAAGTTGTGTTAACTGAGAAAGAACAACTGTCTAAAACCATTTTGGTTAATTATGTCCGCTAACGCCATTAAAATTCACTCGCTCTCGGTAATTTCAGTTCATTTCAGAACGATTGTTCGAGTGAATCAAATAACAACATTATTCTTTAACAAAGCCTTCATAAAAGATTGTACAGCATAATAACCTATGGCATAACCTACGCCAGAGAAGAAATAAAAATTATGATACAAGAATGCATACTGTCCGAAAAAGGTTTGGACTATTTATTTACTACCAAAGAGGTTAAATATTATAACCTTACATAATTATTTATTCATCATTATATCTTGATGTTTATTCTGAAGGAAAACCTTATTTTTCCCCCTTTTTTAAGATCCAGTCCAATGCTATTGATTTGAATACCCCTAATTGCTTTATTTATATTTAAATAGGACACTAAATAAGAACTGTTTTACCCAAATATAAATTGATTAATACATATCTAGTCCAAAAAAAAAACATGAACATATTATATTATAACTCTCTAACAAATACTCTAAGAAAGGAGCTATCTATATGTTTGAAGACAAATCTAAAGTTAATTACCCATATGAATTTGCAGAAACTATAACAACACCAGTTAAAAAACCAAATTACACAAAATTTAAAAATAATACAAACACACAACCTTTGGTTATTTCAAAACATTACGTTGAAAAACTTCTATACTCCGAAAGAATCAATGCACCTAAAAACAAATAATCAAAGTTCTTTAAGAAAGACTACATCCATATATAGATGTAGTCTTTTACATACGATGTTTTTATAATTTAAGACTGTTGATAAGCACCCTTCGATGATTTCACATAATACACAGCATGCTCTGCTTTAATAATATGATCCGGTTTTGGTTTCCCGCGACCTTCTCTATGTCCAGCTATATGTTCTTCGCTTGTCTCCCAGCTTTTCCACGCATCTTCAGATTCCCAGCGAATCAGTACAACGACTTCTTCGTCTCCTCTTCTCACCTTTTTAACGAGAACACTTAAGTCGATAAATCCTTCAAATTTTTCAATGATGCCTTCTCCAGTAAAATGTTGAACAACAAGATCTGAAGTTCCTTCTTTCACTGTAATCGTTTTCGTTTCAATAAACATGTATCCCACTCCCTTTGTATGTAAATATTTCTAATATTCTTCCATTATAATTGATTATGATAATTATTTTCAATTAAAACATTTAAGCTGATTTTTCTTGAACAGCTTCATCAAGAAATTTAAAGTACGGAAGTAGTATTCCAGCTAAAGAAGTTACACATATGATAGATCCAATTAATACATATAACGCCCTTACTCCCCATATTTCACTCAATGTTCCTCCAACTAAAACACCTAGTGGCATCGCACCTCTTATTAAAAATAAGCGCACCGAAAATACTTTTCCCATCATATCATTTGGCACAACTTGCTGGCATATTGTCGTGTTATGAACATTAAAAAATGCCATGCATACACCCGCTATAACTTCAATAAAAATTGCTAAAGAGATACTGTGATTGAATCCTAGCGAAATATATGTGAGCCCTCCTATTAATAACGCTCCAAGCATGAGAAGACGCCGACTACGACGCTGCACTTTCCCGACAAATATAGAGCCAATTACGTATCCTAGAGGAAAACCTGCCATAAAATATCCGTAATCAGCATAGCTTGCTGAGAGGTCATCTATTATATACGGAAGATTGATAACCATCGTTACGCCGACTCCAAATTGAACAAATGTGAGAAAAACACCTAACCAGAAAATAATGGGTTGTTTGAAATAATATGTAAATCCTCCAATAGATTGCTTTAACCAACTTTTACGAACTGTTTGAGCTACTCTATGCTCTTGTATAAATAGCAGTAAAGCACCACTTATAAATAGAAACAAACAAACGAAAAATAAAGTTAGCTTTACTCCTATAAACTCAATAACAATTCCCCCTAATACAGGGGCTAAAAACATCATAAGGCGAACCATTCCATCAATATACGCATTCGCTGATTGCAGCTCTTCTTTTGATACAATTGTTGGCGTAATCGCTTGATTGGCTGGTACGTAAAATGGAGTGATGAGACCCACTATCATTTGTACAACAAAAATATGCCATGTTTCTACATTCCCAATGATTATCATAAATAAAGGAAGTGAAAAAGCTAGTCCACGTGTCCACTGAGATACAATCATAATCCATTTCCTGCTCCATTTATCAATGAAAGGACCAATGACAAGTTGTAAAAGAAGCGACGGGATAAAGTAAAGTAGCCACATACTTCCTAAGGCCACTTTTGAACCTGTTAATTGATAAATAAGAACAGAATTACATAGCGTACCAAATGCACCACCTAATTCGGAAATCGCGCTGCCAATCCACATAAAGAAAAACGATCGATTTTTTAAAATATTTTTCCCCATTTTGCACCAACTTTTCTTTTTCATTCTCCTCCTATTGTGCATATTCTATAAAGGTAAAATCATTATACCTTTTGATGTACAAATGCATAATTAATGATTTAAATAGAATTCCAACTCTTTTGATATAGCCTCTAATGCTTTCTTTTTTAAACTATACTTAGCATCTAGAATATCAACTAACTTCGCAGATCTTAAAATTTTTAAATGATGATGAATTGTTGATTTTCCAATATTCAACTGCTCCGTTATCTCCTGCAATGTACGATCTTGTTCAAACAATAATTTTACAATGCGTAACCTCGCTTCATCACCCAATGCTTTATGTTTATGCACTAGAAAATAACTTGGCTCATATGGATCTTCTGGATGTATACTTTCATTTGCAATTGGATAATGAAATATTTTTATATTTTCTATATCAGCTTCGATATTCCATGGTCGGTACGTATATTGCGGGATAAGAAGAACATGATGTACACTGGGCTCTGGAGAATAAGTAACACCGCCTGTTGCCCATTCAACAAATTCTTCTGGTTGCATTTTTTCATTCATTTGACGTTTCGTTTCATAGTCTTGTTTTAGTATGCGTGACAGTTTTTCCGCTTTAGGTTCTATAACAGCTTCATACCATCCTGTCATCACTGCAGTGAGGTGCTCTGTCAGCTTTTTTATATCCACTTTGCAAATAAAATCGATGTAAGCAGGGAAAAATGGATTGCTATTTGTGATTTCTTGTAGTTCTTGAACTGCTTCCCTCTCCCCATTGGCTGCATTCTTTCTCATTTCTTCATATTTATAGCCGACAAATGGAATACATATATACTTTAATTCAGATTCTAACAACGAATTGATATACTGAGTAAACTCATATAAATCCTGAAAATCTTCTTGATATAATAGTTGC
The DNA here is from genome assembly GCF_002584535.1 of Bacillus cereus. GTDB lineage: Bacteria > Bacillota > Bacilli > Bacillales > Bacillaceae_G > Bacillus_A > Bacillus_A arachidis. The sequence goes on along the minus strand of NZ_NUOT01000049.1, from coordinate 392 downwards.
AGTAATGCTTTCCACGTATTATGTTTCTCTACGAAATGTAAATGCTCTTGCATTTCCACCGATAATGTTTGTCTAATCTCCTCCCATTCATTTCGAGATTTTTCTAACGTATCAATCAGCCTAGTATTCGTAATGGCTGCAATCCCAAGAGCACATTCGAAAAGTATCGAATACTTTACTTGAACGTCATATGTTTCCCTTTTTCTACTCGTTACATGTAAAACTTCCATTGTATCCCTCCTTATTTTGTTATGTATTAAATTCTATAAATATCGAATTTAACCTTCTATAATTTTAGAATTTTAAAAAATCTAAAAAAGACGCATATATCATTGGTACAAAATTAAAAATAACCATAAAAAAAGAGATGCAATTTGGTATTATCCCATTTA
>NZ_NUOT01000048.1 GCF_002584535.1 Bacillus cereus | reverse complement strand
TGGGGTTCACTTTAAAAAAGAGGAGTGTCCCATCAATCTCACGAAGCATCCGCACCTTCAAACTGACTATTATAAAGCGAAGCATAGAAACCATCAGCCTTCAATAACTCTTCATGATTACCTTGTTCTACAATATCCCCGTCTTTCATAACAAGGATTAAATCTGCATCACGTATTGTTGATAATCTATGAGCGATAATAAAGCTTGTTCTGCCTTCCATGAGGTTTTCCATGGCCTTTTGAATCAGTACTTCTGTACGGGTGTCAATGGAGCTTGTTGCTTCGTCGAGTATGAGTATTTTTGGATCCGCTAGAAGGGCGCGGGCAATTGTGAGTAGTTGCTTTTGTCCTTGGGATACGTTGCTTGCTTCTTCGTTTAGTTCCATATTGTATCTATTTGGTAATGTTTTTACGAAGCTGTGCACGTGCGCGGCTTTCGCTGCTTCGATTACTTCTTCGTCAGTTGCGTCTAGTCTACCGTAACGGATGTTTTCCATGATGGAGCCGTTAAATAGCCAAGTGTCTTGCAGTACCATACCAAACATGCTGCGCAGGTCTTCGCGCGTGAAGTCTTTTATGTCGTGACCGTCTATACAGATCGCACCGCTGTTTACGTCATAGAATCGCATTAATAGTTTGACGATTGTTGTTTTACCAGCCCCGGTTGGTCCGACGATTGCTACTTTTTGTCCAGGCTTAATGTTAGCTGAGAAGTTATTGATGATGATCTTATCTGGATTGTATCCAAATTGAACATCTTTGAAGGTAACTTCTCCGTTTACTTTTTGCAGCTTCACTGGATTTTCTGATTCTGGCATTTCCTCTTCTTCTTCTAAAAATTCGAAAACTCGTTCTGCAGCGGCAGCAGTGGATTGGAGTACGTTCGCGATTTGCGCTACTTGAGCGATTGGCTGCGTAAAGTTTCTTACATATTGTACAAAGGCTAGAATATCTCCAACTGCGATGGTTCTCTTTGCCGCGAGCCATCCGCCTAAAATCGAGACAGCGACGTAACCGATATTCCCGATAAACATCATAATAGGCATCATCATTCCAGATAAAAATTGAGACTTCCATGCGGAGTGGTAAAGGGTATCATTTACCTCTTCGAATTTTTTCACTTCTTCTTCTTCTTTGTTGAAGGCTTTTACAATATTGTGACCACTATAAATTTCTTCTACTTGCCCGTTTACGTGTCCTAAATATTCTTGCTGGGATTTGAAGTGTTTTTGTGATCGTTTTACGACTGCCATGATAAGTATCATGGATACTGGCAAGATTAAGAGCGCGACTAATGTCATTTGCCAGCTGATTGATAACATCATGATGAATACACCGATGATGGTAATAACGGATGTGATGATTTGCGACATACTTTGATTTAAAGTCTGGCTCACCGTATCTACGTCATTCGTAATTCTAGATAATACTTCCCCGTGCGTTGTTTTATCAAAGTAATTCAGCGGCATCCGGTTGATCTTTTCATCAATTTCTTTTCTGAAGTTATAAGATACCTTTTGTGCGACCCCTGAAATGATATATCCTTGGATAATGCCAAACGCAGTACTCGCTATATATAATCCAAGGAGCAGAAGGGCAATGTTTCCGATATAGGTAAAGTCAATGGCAGCACCGTGTACGCCTGTTACCTTGTCTACGAGTCCTTCGAAAAGTTTTGTTGTCGCTTTACCTAAAATCTTTGGACCGACGATTGCGAAGGCGGCACTACCGATTGCGAAAAGGATAACGATTAAGATTGATAATTTATAGGGCTTCAAGTATTGAAGGAGCTTATTCATCGTTCCCTTGAAATTTTTTGCCTTCTCAATCTTTCGCATGCCGCCGCCCATATGACCGCCGCCATGGCCACCACCAGGACCACCTTGTTTATTATGTTCTACTTTTTTCTCACTCATGATGACAACTCCTCTCTTGAAAGTTGCGATAAAGCAATTTGCTTATAAACTTCACAGTTTTCCATAAGCTCTTCATGAGTACCTGTTCCGACTATTTCTCCTTCATCAAGTACAATGATCTTATCTGCATTCATAATGGTACTGATTCTTTGGGCAACAAGTAAAAGAGTACTTCCTGCAATCTCATTGTTTAAAGCTCTGCGCAGCGCAGCATCTGTCTTAAAGTCAAGAGCTGAGAAACTATCATCAAATATGAAGATTTCCGATTTTTTTGTAAGAGCACGCGCAATAGAAAGTCTTTGTTTTTGACCGCCTGAAACGTTCGTACCACCTTGTGATATTTCTGTACGGAAGTTTTCAGGTTTCGCGTTAATAAACTCCATCGCCTGAGCGATTTCTGCCGCTTTTGTTAGTTCTTCTTCAGTTGCTTCTTTCTTACCGTATTTCAAATTACTTTCGATTGTACCGGAGAATAAAACTCCTTTTTGCGGTACGTAACCGATTTTTTCTCTTAATTCTTTCTGAGATACTTCTCTAATATCAGTGCCATCTATTAAGATTTGGCCGCTTGTGACATCGTAAAAGCGTGGAATTAAGTTGATTAATGTTGATTTACCACTACCTGTACTTCCGATGAAAGCTGTCGTTTCTCCAGGCTTTGCGGTAAAGGTAATATTAGAAAGCACATCTTCTTCTGCACCTGGATATTTAAAGCTAACATTTTTAAATTCAACGTAACCTTTCTTGTCTGAAGAGAAAGGTTTTGGTTCCTCTGCATCATGAATGGTAACGTCAGTGTCTAAAACTTCTGCGATACGTTGTGCAGATACAGAAGCACGTGGAACCATAATAGATACCATTGAAATCATTAAGAAGGCCATGATGATTTGCATTGTATATTGCATAAATGCCATCATATCACCAACTTGCATATTTCCCATATCCACTTGGTGTGATCCAACCCAAATAATCAGTACAGTAACGGCATTCATGATAAACATCATCATTGGCATCATAAATGACATTAAACGGCTTACAAATAAATTCGTTCTTGTTAAGTCTTGATTTCCTTTTTCAAATTTCTTTTCTTCATGCTTTTGATTATTAAAAGCACGAATCACGAGCATACCTGTTAAAGATTCACGAGTGATTAAGTTAATTTTATCTACTAACTTTTGGATACTCTTAAACTTAGGGATCGCGATGCTAAATAAACCAATGACTAAGCTTAAAATGGCGATAACTGCAACTGCGATAATCCATCCCATTGAAAGGTCTGTAGTAAGTACTTTAATAATGCCGCCTATGCCTAAAATCGGTGCATAGAATACAATGCGAAGCAGCATAACCATAAGGGTTTGCACTTGCTGGATATCATTTGTACTTCTTGTGATTAAAGAGGCAGTGGAAAACTTATCAAACTCCGCATTTGAGAAGTTTGTAACCTTCCGAAATACTTTCTTTCTAAGATCTCTGCCGAGTCCTGCAGCTACTTTTGCAGCAAGTAAACTCACGACAACGGTTGCGGCCATACTTACTAAGGATAGAAGCAGCATTTTCCCGCCAGAAGTAAGAATGAAATTGGATTGAAGCTTATCTGTATTGATGCCAATCTTTTTATACTCATTCTCAATGAATGAAACGGCTGACTGTGTTACCATGCTGCCTGGCATATTCTTAAACTTTTCATCTGCCTTTTCTTTCATTGTATTGATTTGATCTTGAGGCATTTTCGCAATGACTGCGAAAGGATCTGTATTTGGCGGAAGTTTCGCCGGTGTATTGTTATCACCTGGCGCAGCAGGAGTAAAAGCAGATGGGCCGCCTTTTTCAATTCCTTGTGTAATTAACATTGGTTTCCCAAAGATATCGTTCAGTTCGTTAATTGTATTGTTATCCTCTGTATGTAGCTTATAAAGGGGTTCTTTATCCAGCTGCGGATAATCTTTCAAATCATTTTTTAGCTCACTTTGAGAAAGATTGTTCTTATCTAAAAGCGCATAGTTGTTATCTACTTTTTTCTTCTCATTTTCATTCATAAAGAGCTTAAGTTTATCCATCTCACTCTTACGAATAACCTCAGGTACTGCGTTTTCTACACCTTTTTGCTGAATACCTACATTCACAATTTTAGACATGTAATCTGGCAGTGATAGGTCACATACGGCTTGTATGGATAATAGACATATAACTGCAATGATTGAGGCAGTAAAAGGTTTTAAATGTTTAATTATCTTTAACATTTAATTCATCTCTCCATTTTCCTTGTCTAATTTTTTTAGTTTTTACTTCGTCTCTGTACTTTATTCTTTGTATTCTCCGTAATGCATACTAGCCCCTTTTTACATACTTTCGACCACAGATTAAGTATCATTCTATAACTATATGTAAGTGTTCATTCTAAGAGTGATATTCTTATATGTTTTTTGAATCTTGGTTTAAATGTAAATGAAAAAACATAACTGTTGACCAAATATTATAAAATGGTGGTGCTGTTTTCATACGGATGTATAGCCCCTCAACAGCCCATTATAAACCTCTACTAAGCCCCTTACAAATAATAAAGCATTACAAAAACAAAATAAAAAAACTACTACAAGCATTACTTCGAAGAAATGTAGTCGTAGTCATTTTAAAAAAAATATAAAATAAACCCGCCAAAATTCCTCTCTCATCCCTATATACATGATGGAACTCAAAATTACATATGTTTCATTAAAGGATAGGAGGAATACACATGGCAGTATACCGTAATGTACAGGTGAATTTTTGGCAGGATGATTTTGTGCTCGATTTAACGCCGGAGGAGAGGTACTTTTACATATATTTGCTGACATGTTCAAAGACGACGCAGTGCGGGATGTATTCGCTGCCGAAGCGCTTGGCGGAGATGGAAACAGGTTATAACAGGGAGACCGTTGAGAAGTTACTGCAGCGCTTTGTTGATTATGGAAAGATATTGTACGATGCGGAAACGAAGGAGTTATATATTCTGAATTGGTTACGCTATAATCCGATTACGAATACAAACGTGGAGAAGTGCGTGTTACGTGAGTTGAAGACTGTGAAAAGCAAAGAGTTTGTCCGTATGTTTCTTCAAAGATGCTTGGAGGAAGAGTTACATATTCCGTTATTGCTAGAGCATTTCGGTATGCCGAGTGAATTGTCTGAGATTATCCCTAAAGAAACCTTTGCAAGCTGTGAAGCAGATGTGGAAGTAGCAGAAGCGGAACCAGGCAGCAGTGTATTTACGTTTTATGAACAACACTTCGGTAGTTTGTCGTCTTATGCAGCGGAGGAATTAAGTGAATGGATGGCTGATTTGTCGGAGGAGCTTGTATTAAAAGCACTTCAGATTTCTTATGAAAATAATAAGCGGACGATTGCTTATGTGAAGGGGATTTTGCGAGATTGGCACGGAAAGGGATATACGAAGGTTAGTGAAGTAGAAGAGGCGGCAGTGAAGTTTCGGAAGAAGGAGCCGACTGCCGTGTATGAAACTGAGAAGTTCCTTGAGGAGTGCGAGGAGTGGGAGAAAAATGTGCCGTCTGAAGAAGAGTTGCAGAAGTTTCTCAAGGAAGAGGGATGGCGTCCATGAGCATTCAAAATGTTGAGGCGGAACAGACGGTATTAGGGTCTTTACTTCTTGAAGGAGAACTGATTAAGGAGTGCCACTTGACTGAGCAGCACTTTTCTACGGCTGTGCACCGAGCTATATTCAAGTTGATTCGGGAAGTAGAGGAAGATATGCAGCCGCTTGATCTTGTTACGCTTGTTTCAAGAATGGATGCTGCTTTTTTGGCGCAAATTGGGGGGATGGAATACTTAGTTAATATGATTGAGGGTGTGCCTACTACTACCAACTTCTCTTATTATGAGGGGCTTGTTCGGAATGCTTGGAAAATGAACCAGGCGGGAAGCGTGGCACACAGCATGTGCGAACGGCTTCTTGCGGAGAAGGATGAGAAAGTAATTGGAGAGACGATTACGAGGCTTTGTGAACTGGAAGAGGTGGATTGCACACTCGATTTTGATTTGAAGGATACGTTAGTCGATCTTTATGAAGAGCTTCATCAAGATACAGAAGAACTTACTGGCATTGAGACTGGTTTTCCAGCTTTAAATAAGATGACGTGTGGCTTGCAGGAAGGGGATTTTGTTGTGATTGGGGCGCGGCCTTCGATGGGAAAGACGGCGTTCGCTTTAAATATTGCGCTTCATGCAGCAAAATCGGATGCGGCAGTTGGGTTGTTTTCCCTGGAGATGAGCGATAAGCAACTTTTGAAACGAATGGTTTCTTGTTTAGGTGAGGTATCTGGAAGACGGCTGAAAAACCCGAAGCATCGTTTTACGATAGAGGACTGGGGAAAAACGAGCCGCGCATTTGCGGAAATTGGGGATCTGCCGCTAGAGATTTATGATAAAGCAGGAGTCACAACGCAGGAGATTTGGGTGCAAGTGAGGAAGCTGAAACGAAAGCATGGGGATAAGAAATTGCTTGTTATTGTTGATTACTTGCAGCTTATTACAGGCGATTCGAAATATCGGGGAAATAGGTTTCAGGAAATGAGTGAAATTTCTCGTAAGCTGAAGCTGCTAGCGCGTGATTTAAATGTGTGCGTCGTAGCGCTTTCACAATTGTCTCGCGGGGTGGAGTCGCGTCATGATAAGCGCCCGCTACTTTCTGATTTAAGAGAGACAGGGCAGATTGAGCAGGATGCGGATGTGATTATGCTGATGTATCGGGAGGATTATTATGATAAGGAGACGGAGCATAAAGATATAACAGAAATTCAGATAGCGAAGCATCGGAATGGACCTGTTGGGATGCTGAATCTGCGGTTTCTGAAGGAATTTGGGAGGTTTGTGGAGAGGGAAGGTTAAAAAAAGACTAGTAAGTCCCCCGCCTAAAATGATATTGATTCTTTTTTCAGACAGTCTGGATAAGACTAAGGATCTGCTAATCGAAAATTTCTTCAAGCAGTAGGGAATAGAATCGAATTGAGGTCTACATTAGGAGTATAAAAAAAGGCACTTCGCCGAGTGTCTTTTTTCTTTCAGATTAAATAGTGGCGATGACTGCTCATACCAGTGTTACAAGAGATGTGTAGTTGCTTGCGTCTAATCATTCTTTTGTACCTGCACTGCTAAAGATGTATAAAATACTTGGAAAACTGATTGTTGGTAATGCAACTGAAATTGCATCAATAACATACGCAACAAAAGAAGAATGTATATATTCTTGCATAAAGCTTTTAAAAGAGAAGAAAATCAAATCCTTGATGAATATGAATACTCCCCCACTTATCAAAAGTTTTGTTAGACAAGTATACAAACAAAAAAATATTTGTTTAATAAAATATACTATACTCTATTAAATGAAAGGAGAGAAAAATGTTTGGGACTAAAAAAATTTGTAGATTCCCTTCCGATTCCTTCCATAATCAAACCAAAAGGAACATATAAAGGAAAGCCGCTTTATGATGTACGCATGATTGAAACACTACACAAGTTTCATAGAGATTTACCTAAAACGAAGGTATGGGGTTATAACGGGTTAGTACCTGGTCCAACATTTGATGTTGAAAAAAATCATCCTATATATGTGAGATGGACAAACGATTTACCTAAAAAACACTTTTTACCAGTTGATAAAACCGTTCACGGAGCCCATGATAATCCAGAAGTACGCACTGTTGTTCATCTACATGGAAGCCCAAGTGAACCAGATAGTGATGGTCATCCTGAAGCATGGTTTACGAGAAACTTTCAACAAACAGGCCCGAAATTCGTGAAAGAGATTTATTATTATACGAATCGAGAACGAGCAACTGCCCTTTGGTATCATGACCATGCAATTGGGATTACTCGTCTGAATGTGTATGCAGGTCTTGCAGGTCTTTACTTGATTCGCGATAAGGAAGAAAGATCACTTCCGCTTCCGAAGGGGAAATACGAGATACCGCTTATCGTTCAAGATAGATCCTTTAATCCAGACGGGTCCCTCTTTTATCCTGCTCAACCAGATAATCCATCCCCTAATTTACCATGTCCTTCTATTGTTCCTCTGTTTTTAGGAAATACAATTACAGTTAACGGGAAAGTATGGCCATTTTTAAAAGTAGAGCCCCGCAAATACAGATTTCGTTTATTAAACGCTTCTAATACTCGAACATATCAGTTCCAATTTAGTGACCTTAGTTCATTCTTTTTAATCGGAACTGATGGTGGTCTTCTTAAACGGCCAATTAGAGTACAAAGTTTGGATGTTTCACCTGCTGAACGTATGGACATCATTGTTGACTTCTCAGGTTTAGAGGGGAAGAAAGTAATATTACAAAATGGAAGTGATTTAGAAAATCCAACTGGCGAGGTAATGGAGTTCCAAGTAACTAAGCCGTTGTCTTGCCCTGATAAAAGCAAAATTCCATGTCTCTTAAGCAACATTGAATTTATCCCATTAAAGGAAGTTGAGGTAAGAAAAGTAAGACGGTTAACACTAAGTGACTCAGAAGATGAATTTGGGCGTCCTATGCTTTTATTAGATGATAAAGAATGGGACGATCCAGTAACAGAAACACCATTACTTGATTCTATTGAAATATGGGAGTTAGTGAATTTAACCGTTGGAATTCATCCTATCCATATACATCTTGTTAATTTTCGTGTCCTTGATCGCCACGATCTGAATGGGCAATTGTTAGATCCTCTCCCGGCCGATTTCGGTTTAAAAGACACCGTTCTAGTAGGGGGTGAACAAATCGTTCGAATTATAATGAAGTTTGAACCGTATTCTGGAGACTATGTATGGCATTGTCATCGTTTAGAGCATGAAGACCATGACATGATGAGACCATTAAAAATCATACCTTCCAATCCCAATAGGCACAAATTAAAATGATAGTTAAAATGAATTGAAAACGAACTTCCAATAATGCTGATGATATGAATGAAAAGTCCCTTCATTTCTGAAAGGGACTTTTCGGGGTTTTGGGATACTTATTATTTTTGCACATCTACGACTGTTTTTTACCAGTTTAATACTCTTTTCTATAGTCTAAAACATTTTTTATCTTATGAATTATTGTGCCTTAAATTCAATCACTTGATCTTGATTGATTGTTTTTCCATCTAAAAGGCCTTTTGCTGTTATATAAATAATTGTTTTTTTGGAGTCTTCAAGTTGACCAATTGCATACGTTGCGGTGAAGCTACCTGTGCTTAGTTTCCACTGCTCACCATTCCATCTGCCAGTTATTTTTTGAGCATCGGAAGCTTCGACTTTACCATCGTAATTTAGTGTACCAAACTCTGTTTTTAATGTATTGCTAGCAAAATCAATTTGAAGTTTGTTTAATAATTTGATTGGAGAGCTAGCTTGAATCTCGTATACATTGTTATTGATCTTTTTGAAGTGAATTTTTCCTTCTTGTCCTTTAACAAGTTTCATATATTGATCTGATGATAGGAACAATTCATATTCTTCCTGTGTAATTCCCATATTTTCATGATATGCTAATCTTTCTCCAGGCTGTGCTGCTTTTATATACTCCATGTACCATGTATAGTTTTTTTGAAGACTCGCTTTCATTTTTTTATTAATTTCCTCAAGTTTTTGCTTCATATCTTCTTGTACTTGTATTGTCATAATATCAGCAGGTGTTTCTGATTTTACTAATAATGGTGTGATGAAATCTTTTGTACTCTGATTGGTAGGTGATAAAACTTCTTCATCTTTTTTCGGATTCGTATCCTGTTTATCCTCATTTTTTGTAGATTTTGTTTCTTCTTCTGCCGCGGTCTTTTTTGAATCAGCTGGTTTACTTTCAGTAGAATTATTACATCCAGCTAATAACAAGAACGTTGTAAGTGTCCCTAGTATGATTTTTTTCATTAAAAATTCCCCCGTATTATTTTCGTAAAAACAAACAATACCATAATTATACATTGGAAATCTTACCATAACAATTTGCTGTTTTTGAAAGCATGTTACATTCTTCAATTTTTAGTTATTCGTATTGATTGTTTGCATATTACTACAGGTAATTCAAAGTATAGAGGAAACAGGTTTCAAGAAATGGGTGAAACCTCTCGTGAATGGAAGCATATATGGTGAACGAGTTGGTCCGCCATGCTCAGATTATTGCATTTACAAGAGAAAGTGATCGGTTGAGATATGTGTTTTCTTCTGATACTTTGGACGTAAATCTTTAAGGAAAAGAAAATGGTAAGCCTATACACCTTTTGCTTGCAAAAAAGATTCATCTGCAAGAAAATAAAAGAGGTAAGGGTTATAAATAATGGTATAAAACCCAATTATTATCTTTTTAGTTAAAAATCCCTTGTAAATAAGGTTTAAATATTACTGTATAAAAAGGTGGGTTTTTATACTTCCTGCTTAGGTGAGATCATATCAGTTCATAGAGAATGTATGGCGGTCTTTTAATCTCGTTTCATGACTGTGTTAATACTTGAGGCTATTGACGATAACAGTAGAGTATTCATATATAACGAACCAAAGAAAGGAAACTAAATATGGGGATGAGTACGATGAAAAAAATAATTGGTTTAATCTTCTTAGGTATAGTGCTAATTGTTTTTGTTATTTACTATCAGAATCATTCTAATTCAGATCGAAAAGAGAAAATATATGTTGAGGATTTTAAAGGAACAAGTGATTCTGATAAAATTCAATCAGCTATTAATAAAGCAAAGGATAGTAAAATAAAGACGGTTTTGCTTGATGACAAAAAGTATAAGATTACTTCACCTATCGTTGTGAAGCAAGGTGTTAAGTTATTATTCGGGTATGGAACACAGTTTATTGTGAATGGTAACTTCAGGGTAATTGAACTTGAGAGGAATGCTTCAATGGAAGGGGCCTATATTGCCATTGATGATGCGAATTTTAATTCGGAAGTGATCTATTTAGATGGTAAACATAAATATTATAACACTTGGAACAAAACACATATAAAGGATATAAATATTATCAATTGGTCTGAAACGAACAAGGGTACAGGGATATCGTTATACGCTGGTGGAAAAGAGCATGAGATTTCTTTTGTTAACTTCGAAAACGTTAAGGTAGTAGGAATGAAGAATGGAGTAAAGTTAAAAGTGGATAAACCGAATTCTGGATATGCGTGGATCAATGCTAATCGGTTTCTGAATTTTTCTTTAGAGGATTGTGTAAACATGATTTACATGGATAGTCATTCAACGATACCGAATGAGGCTAGTGGGAATCAATTTACCAATTTACAGATACAACCTTCAAGTAAAACAAAAAGTGTCTTGAAGGTGAGCGGACAACATAATGAGTTTCATGGGATGTTGTGGGATTTGAACCAAATCAATCATGGAAACACGATTGTTGAGCTTACTGATAAGAGTGTGGATACGACTATTGATATTTCTTCTGTGCCTATGAGCAGAATCTCCGATAGTGGACAAGCAAATAAAGTGAAACAGTAACTGTAAGGTTCTCTCAATCGGACGTGGCTTTCTTAGGAGAAGCCCCTAGATTCATGTAGAGAAGGGGACAATTATTACGTATAAGTTGAAATTGATCTTCTAGGGGCATGATGATGCAGTTTGAATTGTTGGAGTATTTTGTTTTTTTGTTTAGTTAACATTTGAAGATATCAAAGGGGAGCATATGACATCTACTAATGGAAGTAAATGGATCTTAATTTGTATGATTTTCATAGTTTAGATGTGCTAATTTGCCCTTGATCATTTATACTCAATCTCCATTTTGTTCCATTTGGGGAAGTTAACGTCACAGCATTTCCTTTTTGAAATTCTAAATCTCCATATAAAGTACCACCAGTAGTTGGTAACCATGAGGAGCCATGTTGCAGAGATGACCTTGCGAATATTCGATTTATCCGAAAGCGTTTGTGATCTTGTGTATATCCGCTTAGTGTGAACTTAACTTTATACAATATAGTTGACCTTACTTCTGAAAGCACAGTATTTCCGGCATTAAACGGAAGATCTTTAGCAACCTGCCATGGGCCATTTAGGCTCTGTTGATATTCAATTAAAATGCGACTTGGGCTTTCATTCCATCCAAAATAGATACCAATACAATTCAGCATGTTAATAGGCTGCTTAGAAAAATCTAACTCGATTACAATTGGCTGCGTACTCGGAACATCCACGTAATTTACACTTTGCTCATCAAGCAAGTTAAAACAATTATTAATATGTCCTCCGTAGGGGGCTTTTCCAGAAAGTTGGCGCACTGCGTAACGGACATTTGCATTTACTAATATATCATCTTGATTCCCAACTAGCTGGGCTTTTCCTAATGCTAGAGGAGGGTATACAGGAAGCGATTCTTCATGTGGCGTGGTATACCGATTGTATAGGCCACGATCGATAATCGATGTGGAAACTTGATTTGAGAATAGGTAGTTATGATGAGAAGTGGAAGAGAATTCGATAACGAGGGGAGCGGCATCCATACGAAAGACGTCCCATATGATTCCTTCAAATATATTATAGGCACCTGAACAGCGGATTACTTTTTTTGTTTGTTTCCGGCATTGAACTTGGATTCCCGTAAAGGTGTTTCCTGAAATTTCGTAAGGTAATTCACCATTTCCTATAATCTCGATACCATACTGACAACCATCTATAAAAATAGAATGGAAGGAGTTTGCATTAATCCAACAAGGATTGTTTATATCCTCAAGCTTTTCTGTTTTTAAATAGATAGCCGTATTAAAGTTTGTGATTTGGATGGAGTATGCTTTAAAGAAGCTTATGAAATCCCATGCCTTTTTACAGGATAAATGAATTGCAATACCTTGATAAGTTGTTGTACGATTTATAATATTAATATTTGATATAGAAGTATGATTATGAATTTCTATTTGATTGGCACCAGAAAGAAAAAGAACGGATGAGTTAAAGCTATTATCCACGATTTCAATCGAACCACCAGAGATTGAAGTGTTTTTTTGAAGCTCAAACACTTGGAAATTCCCTTTAACGATTAATGTTATAGTCGGGTCCATTTCAAGATGTACATTGGACTTCATAACAATAGGGGAGGAGATCGTATACTGTTTCTTCCCGGTAATAACAACTTTAGAATAATTGTTGGCCACGCAATAGTTAATGGCTTCTTGAATAGCTTGGGAATTATCGAGTAAATCTGGACTGGCACCAAAACAATCAATATTAACAACATTTTGATTTTGGCAGTCTTCAGTAAAATTAAGAGGCTCTGTCAACTTATAACACTCCTTATATGTGAGATATTATATAATATGCATGTTTGAAAAAATGCATATATATAAAAGAAAAAACAAACGAGATTATCGTTTGTTTTTTAATATTGATAGGTTTCAAGTGTAGAATGAATCATATTTGAGAGGGAAAAGGCTTCTTCTACTTTTTCTCTTGCCGCTTTTCCTAAACATTTTCTTAGGTTTTGATTGTCATGAAGTAACTGGATTTTCTTTGCGAATTCTTTTTCAGAATGATGAGAAACGAGAATTCCAGTTTCATCATCTATGATAGCTTCTTTGATACCACCAACATCTACAGAAATAATAGGTGTTCCAGAAGCCATTGCTTCAATGACTACCATTGGAAACACTTCTCTTAGAGACGTTAGAAGCAGTAAGTCCATACTGCAAATAAATTCATATGGATTAGATGTATTACCTAAAAGCTTCACTTTATGATTTAACTTGAAATCATGAATCATTTTTTCAATAAAGTCCCGTTCAGGTCCATCCCCAGCAATATAAAACATTACGTTACGTACATATTTTAACTCATTTGCAATTTTTAAAAAAAGTTCATGGTTTTTCTCTTTTGATAACCGGGCTAAAATCCCGATATTGAGGGTTTCTTTAGGTTGTATTTGTTGAAATGAAAAATGCTTTACATCAACACCATTGTAAATTGTTCGAATAAGGTCCTTTCTTATACCCAATTGCAGTAAGCTGTCTTTCTCGAAGTTACTCACTGCGATAATTTGATGAACATGTTGATTTAACACTTTTTTTAATAGCGCGGGAAACTTTTTTTCAAGTATTGTAACATTATGTTTTGTATAAATGAGCTTCATTCTTTTTTTCGTGATTTTTTTAATTGCGATAGAATACAGTAACATTCTGAAACTATTTGCATGGATAACATCAATGTTCAATTTCATTACTTGTTTACTTAATGTATAGAGGTTAGCAGGATGATTTTTTAAACTTAAAGGAATAAAATGATGCTTATTATGAATTTGATGATACAACTCACCTGTGGCAGCTGCTGAATAAAACGTCATGTTTTCACCTTTGAGATGGTTTTCTAGTTTGCAAAAATACATCTCAGCGCCGCCCGTTATGAGTTTATCGGTTAATAGTAGAATATTGTTCATTTTTTATTTCCCTCCACTGGTCATAGAAGGAGGTCGGTCTCCTCTGTTTTTTTTGTATGCATGATAAGCATATTGACTAAAATAAAAGTTGGTTTTGACAAAGTTTAACTTTTCTTGGTTTCGTAAGAGTTTCCAATATCGGTAGGCAGCTTTTAATTTATTCCTTGAAGTAGAGTTACTTACAATACGATATTTAGATAAACTCTTTTGTAAGCCATATGCTTGATATCCTAGCCGTAATAATACTAACCATAGGGCAGTATCTTCAGGCTGGATAACAGGCATTTCAATTTGTTTAAATTGATGCCTATCTAACATCACGGTTAAACAGCCAATCGTCGTATTTCCCAGCAGATATTTATAATCTACAACTTTCGGTGCATGAACTTGAATATTCATTGCATTTCCTTGTTCGTCAATTAAAGAATAAGAGGTAAAAGAAAAAGCAAGATTATCTTTTTGCATAAAAGCGACTTGTTCTTCTAGTTTGGTAGGTAACCAGAGGTCATCGCTGTCTAAAAAGGCAATATAATCTCCTTGAGCTTCTTTTAATGCTATATTTCTAGCTCTAGCAGCACCAACATTTTTAGTTAAAGTAATCAGTTTAATTCGCGGGTCTTTTTCTATATATTGTTTGATGACGTGAACGGAGTCATCTTTCGACTTATCATCAACGATAATCATTTCCCAGTTAGCATATGATTGGGCCTGAACGGATTCAATGGTTTCTTTTATAAAAGGGGAGCTGTTATACGAGGGGGTTATCACAGAAACCAATGATTCACTATCTTTTTTCGTGTATATCATAAAAACCAGCCTCTTTTCTTTCATATACAGAAATATATTTTAAAGCAATTGCTAAAAAGGAGAAAAGCGCTTCATTAATCATGAGAGAAAGGGATACCATCTGCAATAAAAAAGCAAAAAGTGTAAGAATAATAAAAGGTTTTTCAATATGTAATTTAGTCTTAAAGAGCTTGATAATGAACAGTAATAAAAAAGAAAAGTAAAACAGAAAACCAATAATTCCAGCCTCTACTAAGATTTCTAGATATGTATTATGAACATATAGTTTTTCATTATGTTCAAATGCGTAATAATCCGAAAAATTAAAGGTACCGATTCCCAAAAGGGGATGAGACATAAAATAGGTAATGGCCTGTTTCCATAATTCAAATCGACCACTTCCTTTATCAGAAGAAAAGTCATTGATACGACTGGAAATAATCTGATTCAAATCGATTTGAATAAAAGAGCTTGCGGCGTACATTACAACTAGGCATAACAGGGCAACAAGTATCATTTTCACCTTTTTTTGAAAATCCGCTAATATTATATACAAAATGATAACGAGTATTAGGGCAACAATACCGCCTCGAGAAAAAGTAAGGAGGTTAGTAATTATACATAAGATAAATCCAAAGGAGTTTTTAAATCCTTTTAAGTGTGTTAAATAATACGAAAAAAACAATGTATTATAAAAAATGAAGATGTTTGGGTCATCAAGTAGTCCAATTAGCCTTGGATAATCTCTATCTAATAATAATCCGTAAGAAGTAATCTCAACGCCTGTTGGGGATCCACCGGTTATTTGTAGTCCAATTATGTATAGTAATAAACTAATCACGTTAAATAGCATCCCGACATTTGCAATGGAAGTTTCAATAGAATGAATGGAAGCTTGCTCCAGCATATACCTCATGATGAAATAGCAGATAAGGACAAGGATTACTCCTAGAATGACGCGAATACTTGCTTCTGGATACTGTGAAAAAGCACCGCTTAGACAATAGATAAAATAAAATAAAAGCAATAAAATTTCATAATGATAAAGGGGACGAAAGTAAAAGTCTCGAAAATAAATACAGAAAAAAACGGCTAGAAAAATCATGTAAATTTTTAATGAAAAACCGATGGATACATTATATTTACTAAGTGTAATAAAAAATAACAAAAGAAAGACTTCTAAAGTAGAAGTATTTCTTTTAATTTGTAATCTTTCCATTCCCTCGTTGTCTCCCGTCTTTTAAATGGTTGATATTCTGTTGTTTTTTCTTTCTTATAAAGCCTTTAATCAAGTCCCGAGTAGCTTGATCAAATAGTAAAACCATCGTAGACATTAAGATCATGGTAGAAAACATGGCGATAAAAGGAAACTTATATAATAAGTAGTGTAATAGGATAAAGCTTATTGAAAAGTAGGATCCGTATGGAATAACGACTTTGGTTAATACGGTTCTTCTAATTGGATTGGCTAATACATAACCAATAAATGATACGATTTCCATCGCTAAAGCAGAAAAAGCTGCCCCCGCTATTGCATAAGTAACACTGAGATAATAAAAAGACAGTAAGCCAATAGAGATGGTTATAAACTGAACAATCGTACGGCGATTTTGCAGTCCTCTTGTTGTGAGCCCGTCAGCAATGGCGATGTTAAATCCTTGTAAGACAATAATAAAGGATAATATTTTTAAAGGTTCAACTGCAGATTCCCATTTATCTCCAAATAAAATCGTTATCAGATAGGGGGATAAATAGAATAAAGCTATTGTCATACACATTCCAATTAAGGACATAAATTTCATTTGCAGGATATTTAATTCTGTATGTTTCTTTATTTCCCCATGACTATAATGTTTAAATAACAGTGGGAAGAATGCACCTGCAATAACCCCTGGTATTTGATAGAGAGCTGAGGGGATTCGGTAAGCTACTGCAAAGAGACCCACAAGCCCTAAAGGAAGTGTTTTTTCTAATACTAATGGACCTAGTTGAGGGGTTAATATAATAAATAACCCACTAATTAAGAACGGGCTAATATTCATCAATAATTCTTTTTGAAAAGGGACTTGCCATTTGAATTCCACGTTTTTTCTGAGTAAATGCAGGGAGTAAAGGCCTCCAGCTAAATAAGAAAAACCATATAAAAAAGCTGTTACATGTATATCCACTTGTAAGGTTATACACAAAATGGTTAATGTGACTAATACAATGGCCGAGAAGATTCTTATGGATGCAATAAATTGCATTCTTTCAGATAATTGAAAGTAGGTTATGCCTATACTTTGCAGCACTAGGCCGATGATTAAAGGAATCATTAAACTATACATCATATAAAGAATTTGTTGTTCATGATAGAAGACATGGATACCGAAAGAAAAAATAATAAATGTGAAAAGTAAACATATGACGCGAACTTTTATATAAGAAAAGAATGTAGCGCTTGGGTTTTCTTTTTTTGCTCCTTCTCGAAGGAACGTATTACTGACTCCTAAATCTGTAAAAAAATGCATGACCATGGAAAGAGCTAGTGCTACACTAAATATTCCATAGTTCTTTGAGTTAAAGTAATTTGCTAATAGTATGAGTGTACCTGCATTTAAAACATTAGCTAAAATCGTGCTGTAAAGTAAGTGGAATATATTTTTAATAATTGAGTTTGTTTTCTTATTCACTTATTTCTCTCCCAATTCACAACTGTAAAGTCACTTAAATACAGATGTAGGTTCTTTTTGCTTCAGGTAATAATCATATGTATTCGCAAGACCTTTTTCCAATGCATATACAGGTTGCCAGCCTAATTGTTGAATGCTCTTTTTATTGCAGAGCAAACTTTCTTTGACGTCACCGTCTTTTGCAGGTTGGTAAATGGGGGGAATATTTTGTTTCCCAATCGATTGAATCATCGAGAATACTTCATTGATACTTGTACAAGTTGCTGATGATATATTGAAAGTACCACTTCCATTGTAGTTCAATGCCTTAAGATTGGCGCTTGCTACATCGTCTACATAGATAAAATCTCTCGTTTGTAAACCATCCCCATAAATAATAGATTGCTCCTGTTTAATGAAATGATTTATGAAGATTGAAATCACTCCGCCTTCACCGCTTGCGGTTTGCCTTGGACCATAGACATTACTGTAACGAAGAATGACATAGTCTATATCATATAATTCTTTTGCGAGTTTTAAATAATCCTCAGCTGTTTTTTTGGAGACGCCATAAGGTGATAAGGGGCGAGAAGGATGTGAGACTGAAATAGGCATGACTTTAGAATTTCCATATACAGCCGCTGAAGAAGCAAATATGATTTTTTTAACACGATATTTTTGAGAGAGTTTTATGACATTTGTTGACCCTATTATATTGATTCGTGCATCATTTGTTATATTTGAAATGGAGTTTTGTACACTAATTTGCGCAGCTTGGTGAACTACAAAGTCAGGTTGAAACGCCTCCATCGCTTTTTCTAATGATCTTTCATCTTCTACATTATCAAAGAAAGCTATACCTTTCGAATGGAGATTATTTACGGATCCGGTGGATAAGTTATCATACACAGCCACTTCATAATTATTATGAATTAATTTTTCTACAATATGGGATCCGATAAATCCGAAGCCCCCCGTTACTAGCACTTTCTTCATTTTTTATTCTTCCCTTCAATAGTTATCTAGCCCCATTTCCAGTAAATACAATGGCCAATGTTCGACATAAAATCTTGATTTCCATAGCGAATGATCTGTGCTGGATATAGTATAAATCGAATGCTAATTTTTCTTCGGGAGTTAGATCATATCCACCATTCACTTGCGCCAATCCTGTTATTCCAGGCGTTACAAGTAACCGATGTTTAAAATTAGGCAATGACTTATCAAACTTTTTATAGAAATATTCTCTTTCAGGTCTAGGGCCAATGAGCGACATATCTCCTTTTAACACGTTAATAACTTGAGGGATTTCATCAATTCTAGTTTTTCTTATAAAGTTACCTATTTTTGTAACCCTAGGATCCTCTTTACTTGCCCATTGAGGACCATTTTTTTCGGCATCTAAAAACATGGAGCGTAACTTTATTAACTTGAAATCTTTTCCGTTTTTCCCCAGGCGCTGTTGATAAAAGAAGGGAGAACCAGTTGATTCGATTGGGATAAGGATGCAAAAAAGAACTAAAATGGGTGATAAAAGGAACAGCATGAAAAGCGAAAAAACAAAATCTATAAGTCGTTTAACAAGAAGGTAGGATGAAGTTGATAGAGGCGTTACTTGTAGTTCTACCTGTCTATCAATCTTTATTTTTGGGTCCAAAAGTTACTCCCCCTTTATGAAATAATGACTGTACCGATTATTTCATGTTTGCTATGTTCTAGTTGTTTTTTTACATTCGCAATTTTATCTAACTTATCACGGCCTTCCTGTATCATTAAAACAGTGCCATCACAATGTTTTGTGAGGATTTGTGCATCTGGTGTGTTTAAGAAATCGGATGTGTGAAACAGGATGATATCAAAATGCTCTTTCCACTCCTCAATTAGGATTGGGAAGGTCTCTAATGTTAACAATGTCACTGGCTCATAAAGATCCTCGCCTGTAGGTAAACAAGATAGATAATCCGTTATTTTTATTGGAGTATCCTTATTTTTCTCTCTTAAGAGTAAGTTGGTTAGGCCAAATGAATGATCAATATGAAACACATGATGTAAAGAAGGTTGACGCAGATTTGCATCCACTACCAGCACTCGTTTTCGTTGTTCTGAAAAAGCAAGGGCCAAATAAGCAGTAGCATGGGTTATATTTTTTGTTTGTGCAAGAGAAGTAATCATTAATATTGACTTTTCCTTTTGAAGGTTCGGTTCAATATGGTTACATATGCTATAAAATCGTTCTTTGATGGTGATATCGTCTGGATTAAAGAAATATTTCCTCTTAAATTTAATAGCCATTATGTTCACCTCGTTTCATAGAAGGTAAGCTCTTATAAGCTGTTTTTTGCTTGTTGTTTCTTTTTTTTGTATGTAAGTGCACTCTTCCTAATAACGGGAGACCAAGGTGTTCGAGCTCTCGACTGTTGTAAGTTGAATTATCAAAGTGTTCTCGTAGAATTGCTAAACCAATTCCGGCAAAAAAGCTGATTATGATTGAAATGGCTATAATGAATTTTGGTTTTGGAAAAAGTAGTTCAGCTTCTTCCATTACCTCGGAAGCATTAAGAATATTAAGTCGGTTTACATTTGCATAGTCTTTAAATTTAGATATGGATTGTTTTGCGACAGATTGTGCAATTTTTTTAGCTAATTGTGGATCAGAGTCTTTCACTGAAATCGTAATAATCTGTGAATCATTTCTATTAGTAACGGAAACCTGTTTCAGCAAATCATAGCTTGAACGAGTTAGGTGTAACTCTTCTTTTACGCCTATCATGATATATGGGCTTTTTATAATATCCATATATGAAAGAGCTAGCTGTCTGTTATCTTGTACCTTATTTACTGGATTTTCCTCTTTTTCTACACCTAAAGATCCAGCAAGTACTTGGGTGGAGTACTGGTAAATCGGTTTCATAAGGTACATGGATGAAATAATAATGAACCCGCTTGTACAAATTGTCGTAAGTATAATGATTAAGAGTCGCCTTTTTAAAATTTGTATAAACTCTTTTATCTTTACTTTTTCATTCATCTCGTTCACCACTTTTTCAATTTAATAGTAGAGTTTTGGCGTGATTTTCCGAATAGGAATTATCACCCTTGATTTAGAAAAAATCCTTATAACATTTATACTGGGGTGGAAAAATTATAAACCTAGCATCTGAACAGAATGCTTCTTCCTAAATTTTTACTATGTAGGGAATAGCCACATCATCATTAAGTTAAGAGTGCCAGGAGAGTATATGTGAGTATGTTTTTTGAAATGTCTATGACTACAAGAAAGATGTGCATAACAAATATATGAATGGAACGGATATTTAAATGAAGAAGTTGATCATTGTGTGATTGTTCTTATAAATCTAAATAATAAGTGTTTTTTCTGAAAATTTATGGTAATATTTTGATGTTAATTGTATTTTATTGAAAATAATAGAATTTTTAGGTATATTTAACTCTTCATAAATCTATTTATAAATCCACAAATGTATTACATAAATGTATGAATTAAAATGTTTGGTTTTTTATATGGAGCTTTATAATCTTATCTAGTTAAAAGGAGACTATAATGAATCATTCTATGGATATACAATATTTGTGTGATATTTTATATAAAACATTTCAAGTATCTATTCAATTTTTATCTGCAGATGAAAAAATCTTATATAAATCTACTTCTAATGATATTTGCAGTCCTTTTTATTCTTCTAGGGAAGAACAACTGAGTGAGCTTTTTCAAGAAAATGATCTCTATAATTTTCCGCTTATGAGGGGAAACAGTTATCTGGAAAATTTCGTTTTCATTCGCATAGTAGATTATGAATCTATAAAAGGAACCTTTTTTATTGGACCTTCTACATATCCCAAAGTATCAGAGAACATGGCCATTAGACTTATGGATGAATTTGGCGAAAATGCTAGAATCCAAGATGGAATTGAATACTATCATTCCGTACCTGTGATAAAAAAAATAACTTTAATTGATATAGGGATTTTATTGCATTACATGATTTTTAAAGAAAAGTTAGATGTAGGTGCTGTTTGGAGAGAAAATAAATTATTAGAGAAAACCGCCTATGAAATTGCGAATCCTGACTTATATATTTCAGCCCGCCGTCAAAATAATCCTGATCATTACGATATATTATTGGAACGGAATTTTTTCACATGCATTAAAGAAGGGGACAAAGAAAAATTAATAAAATATGCATATGCATTCCCGCAAGAAGATGCTGTAATTTCATCAAAAAGAAATCAGCTAAGAAATCAAAAAAATAATGGGATAATGGCCATTACTTTAGCTACTCGTTATGCAATAGAGGGGAATCTTCCGCCAGAAATTGCTTTTTCGCTTAGTTCTCTCTATATGGGAACCATTGAACAACTAGATAATATGTATTCCGTCAATAGATTAATTGAGGACGCTTTATGTGCTTTTGCTGATCGTGTTAAAGAATATAGCGTTCAAAGCTATTCGAATACAATTACTACATGTTTAAATCATATTAGCAAAAACATTTACCATGAAATAACTCTCAATAATCTCGCTACGCTGCTTGATATTAATCCTACTTATTTATCTAAATTGTTTAAAAAAGAAGTAGGAATTCCTTTAAGTGAATATATTCAAAGGGAACGAGTAGAAGAAGCAAAAAAACTATTAACATTAACTACATATCCATTATCAGATATTTGTGCTTGGCTTAACTTTTATGATCAAAGTTATTTCACAAGAGTTTTTAAAAAAATATGTAACATGACTCCTAAGCAATATCGTGAAAAGTATACCGTGATATAGGTTCGATATCTTAACAGTTAGGTGAGATATGTGTAATACTTGGTCACATATAAATGCATCGATTCAATTTACCCCAGTATTTATGAGTAATAATATTCTTACCTCAAAAAATTTCTCTGTTTACCTTTTTAGCTTGGATGAAATGAATGTTCGAAATAAAAAAGAATCCCACGGGATTCTTTTTTTTACTTTATTTTCCTATTAAAAAATAATCATTTCGTATTTTCATTTTTTACCAACGCGTGTTATATTTGGTAGCATAAAATATTTTGTGTAAATACATCTGTCTTATGAATAGGGGAAATATAGGAGATTTTTAAGTTTGCGACTAAACAAATTAAGAGAGGAGTACCTCCCTTGATGAATGAAGGTGTACTACAGATGAACTTATATAAGCAGCTAGGAAAAAGTATCACAATTTCTTTCGCGTGAGTAGGAAGACATAGCGAATAATCGATATAAAATATGGAGAAATGTAAGCTTTATCTGTTCCTTGTAATCGAAACGGAGCCTTCCAAACGCAATCATTCGCTCCATATCATCGTAGAAATGGATGGCTAGTATTCGTATGTATCAAAGGGAAATAAGTATATATAGAACGCATTTTAAAACTTTATTATTCTCCTACAACTGTAAGTAACATGATAATTTTGTAAACAAAAAGATTGAAGTCAACTTGTATTTTAATAAAAACCTTTTTAGTAGGTGTAATATGATGAAAAGATATGAGGAGTTTGACTCTCTAAGAGGATTAGCAGCACTTCTTGTAATGATCGGGCATCATATGATGCTATTGCCTGCGTACGAAAATTATCGATATGAGTTAAATAGTCCCTTCATAGTTTATTTATTCAAGGAAACTCCTTTACGTCTTTTTTTTAGTAGCGGCAACGAATCTGTTATTCTCTTTTTTGTATTGAGTGGTTTTGTTTTGTATTTATCTATTCATAATGAGAAATTTCATTATGATACATACATAATAAAACGGATTTGCCGAATTTATATACCATATGTAGTAGCAATCAGCGTTGCTATTATTACTAAAATGCTTTTTATTCGTAATGATATGCCATATATTAGTGATTGGTTTAGTAAATCATGGACCACTACAGATACGCTAACTTTATTATTACAACATTTTGTTTTTATCGGTGAGTATAACACGGACGCATATAACAATGTTATATGGTCTCTTGTTCATGAAATGAGAATTTCGCTTGTATTTCCATTTCTGACTTTCTTTTTTATACGCAAAAGGCTCAGATATTCCTTATTGTGGTTTATTGTTTTAAGTTTTTCTTCGACTATAGGTTTGTATTTCTTTGATCCTAGTGGAAGCATAACTAGTGTTTTTTTAAGTTTTCACTACATCACTCTTTTTTTTCTGGGAGCTCTATTAGCCAAGTATCGTTCTTTGATTTTTCATTACGCCTTCAATATGAAAAAAGTGGTGAAAGTTGCATTGCTACTGATTGCGATTATTTGTTTTATGTATGAAGGAATGATTGGTGAAGTAGATTTTTTGAACAATTATATATTGAGGGACTACGTTGTCTCATTTGGGGTTTGTATAGTAATGATTATGAGTGTCGCTTCATGGACATTTAGTGCGTTATTAAGAAGAAAAGTATTTGTTTTTCTTGGAAAGATTTCTTATAGCCTTTATTTATATCATCTTATTTCTTTATTCTCAGTTATGCATTTATTTTATGATAAACTACCTACCATATTAATAGTGTTTCTTTCCTTTTCTCTTTCTTTTTTACTATCTTCATTGGGGTATCTATTTATTGAAAAACCTTGCATAAACCTTGGGCGGCATTTAACTAGGGAAGGTGAAGAAAAATATAGTCGTTCTTTATAAGATTCTTCAGTAAAATGTTTCTTATGTTTATCCCGCTATTTTTGGGCAGTAATACCACCTCAAAATTCAGCGAAAGTATTGCACAGTTCCAGTGGCTTCGCTTCTTCCTGTGAGGTAAAAAACACCTCTACGTCAGAAGTTCTATCCCCCTCACATTCTGGACGAGCTACTTTAAGAAGTTAGGTAGGGGGATGAACTGCCTGTAAAAGCTCGATTGGTCGTGCTAATAATCAGTGGGGGATGAAGAAAACTCCCACTGATTCAAGTTTCACCTTATTGCACGCCACTTTCTAAAATCGAGAATTTCTTTTTCTCACAATCTATTTCTGCCACCACGCCATAAGGTAAAATAAACTTAGGTTCGGTATGACCAAAGTTTAAGTTATAAAGAATCGGTAAATCTTCTAAACCATATTCTTTCATAACTGTTACAATTTCATGTTTATATTCTTCATAATATTTCTCGTCTTTCGGTTTGCCGAAAATGATTCCATTTGTGTTTTGTAAAATGCCTTGCGCCGCATAATTTCGTAACCAATATCTGATATAAGTTGGATCTGGTTTGTCTTCAGATGTTTCAAAGAACAGAATGATGTTTTCCCAATATTTTTTCTCAGGCCAAAGCTCTGTTCCTTTTGCGAACTCCAGTACCTCTATACAACCTCCGATTAAACGGCCTTGTACGATACCCGAGCCTTGAAGTAGTTCATATCCAGTATTTTGCTGCATGGTACGTCGTTTATTTTTGTTCGATTCAATCCATAGTAATCGTTCACTCGTCCATTCTGTAGCCGGCTCAATTTCACCAATCATTTCATTTGAAAAGAGCGTTCGATTTACCATTTCAATTGTATATGGATGCATTTCGACGTTCTCAGCAAAATCAGTCAAAATAGCTGGACCGTAAAAAGAAGAAATACCAGCTTTATGACAAAATAAATGTGGAATAGTCACATCAGAGTACCCCATAAAAACTTTTGGATTTTCACGTATGACATCAAAATCAATATAAGGAAGTAAGCGAATGCTATCTTGTCCGCCAATATTCGCAAAGATCCCTTTAATGCTTTTATCTTGAAATGCTGTCATGATATCTATCGCACGGGCCTCTGGATTCTCATAAATATAATCAGAGCCTTTCAAACTATTTGGCATAGGCACAACCACAAGACCAAACACTTCTTCTAATCTTTTTACCCCTTGTTCATAACGCCATCTTAGTTCAGGATCGCCTGCGCCTCCCCAAGAAGGACTAATTGTTGCAACGCGATCACCTGGTTGTAATCTTTCTGGTTTTCTTAACACCGTAACTCCCACCCTTATATCATTCGATTCACTATATGATTCGCATAGCTGGAAAATATAGCATATGACTTTTTTCTACATCATCAAGAAATTCCCTGCCATTCTGCTATAGAGGGGAATTCAATTGTTTGTCTTTTTTCCTATTTTTCACCTGGATTGTGGAACGGAAAAATATTATGTAATTCAAGTAACAGTCGCCCTGTCCGTTCTACATTCATTGGATTTCCGTTATGTGGTGAACATTCTTCTAGTCTCCAAGAGGGTAGCTCTTCTCCTTCATTTGGTAAATCATAATCTCCGCCGCCTGCATCTGATAGACGATATAAAATTTCATTCATAGCGGACCTAGCTATCCAGTACGCAAATAATCCAATCTTTTCAGGTGGGATGCCTGCTTGCACCATTTCTTTTATAATCAAGTTGTTTGTATCGGGTGTTGCTTGTTCATTCGCACGCTGAATCGAGTTTTGAACCCAGCTTTCATGATTATATAAATACATATCCAATATTTCTTGGAATGGCCTTAAAAAACGAAAGCTGGCAAGAATAGCTTCTTTACCTTCTATCTCATCTTTAGCCCAATGTTCAGGGTACTGTACACCGAATTCCTTTAATATTTCGGTTACATTTTCTTTCGTTGGTTCTTTTTTAAAGTCCTCTAAAAGGGGGATTAAATTATCTTTCATATAATCCATATGTTTTCTCCTTTGTCTGTATTTTCTGGTAATGCTGCATTCATTATAATATTTAAAATTAAGATTCGGTTAAAAGAGTAACAGTAATTCCTGTAAAAACTTTTGCAAATACTTGGCTGCCAAGGGAACGAGTTATCCCGCTATTTTAGGACAGTAACATTCCCACCTCAAAATTCAGCGAAAGCGATGTCTAGCTCTAGCGGCTAGAATCTCCGGTCGTTTCGCCCCCTCGGACGAGGCAAAAAGCGCCTCTCTGCCCTTGGCTTCAACGTCCTGTGATTCTGAGCGAGCCGCTTCCGCTTTTCTAAAGAAGTTAGGTGGGAGATGAACTGTCCGTAAAAGCCCGATTGGTGAGGGCTAATAATCAGTGGGGGATGGAGAAAATCCCCACTGATTCAAGTTTCACTTTATTGTTAGCTTCGTGACAATAGGGTACTACTAAATAAGAAGAAACAGCTTGTTTACATACGAATGTTAGAGTGGGGATGCCGAAAACAACCTATGGAGGGACAACAATGACTAATTTTCGGAAAAAGATGATGGGGCCAACATTAGCGGGAACGATAGTGCTAGGTTTATTAGGTGCAGGAAGCATGATGAATGATAACGAGGTAAAAGCTGAGGTGAAAAAAGCAAGGCAGCAACCCAAAAACGTAATTATGATGGTTATGGATGGGACAAGCTCTTCAGCAACAACATTGGCCCGATGGTATAAAGGTGCACCTCTTGCGCTAGATCAAATTGTATCAGGAGGGGTTCGTACTTATTCGGCGGAATCAGCTATTACGGAATCAGCGCCGGCAGCAACAGCTTTAGCGACAGGAAATAAATCAAATTCGAGCTATGTGGGCGTATTACCTTCTGTTGTGAATTCACCTGGCTTAGAACCAATCAAAGAAGAAGAAAGGTTTCGTCCAGTTGCCAACGTCTTAGAAGGCGCAGAACGTTCAGGCCGCGCAACAGGAATTATTGCTACATCAGAAATTCAGCATGCCACTCCGGCTGCTTTCTCTGCTCATCATGCGAACCGCAAAGATTTTGAAGTACTTGGTGAACAACAGGTTTATCAAAATATGGAAATTGTATTAGGCGGAGGAAAGGCAGCGCTGCAACCTGTGAGAAACAATGGAATCCGTAAAGACAACGAAGATTTAATAAAAGTGATCCAAGACAAAGGGTACGACTTTGTGGAAACGAAGGATGCCTTATTAAACTCTAAATCCGATAAAATTTGGGGCTCTTTCTCAAATACTGCACTTGCGTTTGATATGGATCGTGAAGCAACCAATCCCAAGCAGCCAACACTTTCCCAGATGACGGGGAAAGCAATTCAAACATTATCAAAAGATAAAGATGGATTCTTCTTATTTGTAGAAGGCAGTAAGCCCGATTGGGCAGCGCATGTCAATGACCCAATCGGGATGATTAGCGATATATTAGCATTTGATGCTGCAGTTGCAGAAGCGTTAAAGTTTGCAAAAAAAGATGGGAACACGATGGTCATTGCTGTAACGGACCATGGTAACAGTGGTATTTCCATCGGTAACAAAAATACCACAAAAGGATATGATACCACACCGGTATCTGCCTACATTGCTCCACTGAAAAAGGCAAAAATGACACTTGAAGGTGCTACAAATAAACTAAAAGATGATTTATCTAATGTAAAAGAGATAGCTGCACTTTATGGTTTAGGAGATTTAACTCATGATGAAAAAGCAAAGTTAAAAGCTGCACAAAAGAAAACGGATGTAGGTCCAATACTTACTAAGTTATTGGCCAACCGTGCGAACATTGGTTTTACAACGGGGGGGCATACGGGTGAAGATGTATTCTTATACTCTTACGGCCTTGGGAAGCCATATGGTTTCGTCCAAAATACAGATATTGCGAAGGTAATGGCCGAAGCAATGGGCTTTCACTTAGAAGAGTTAACAAACAAATTATTTTTAGATGCTGAATCAGCCTTTAAACAAATTGGTGCAACTGTAAAAATCGATAAAACAGATGTAGTAAACCCGGTGCTCGTAGTAAAACACAATAAAGGGAAAG
Source organism: Bacillus cereus (assembly GCF_002584535.1). Taxonomy (GTDB): domain Bacteria; phylum Bacillota; class Bacilli; order Bacillales; family Bacillaceae_G; genus Bacillus_A; species Bacillus_A arachidis. The sequence continues at coordinate 19,575 of NZ_NUOT01000048.1, read as the reverse complement.
CTCAATTGTTTGTTAATAAGAATATAATCCGTATCGATGGAAGAGCTTATGAGTTAGGAAGTATCGTTGTAGAGAGTAATGGGAAATTTTATATACCTGAAAAGGCAGTTCATCTATTTACAAAGCATTCTCGGTGAATTCTTTATAAATAGAATTAGCCGGGGGAGGAAACAACCTCACCCCGGCTTTTATTGTGGCTTTATTTCGGTAATGTGAATTTCACTTGTTTCCCTTTTGAAATATCTTTTGCGTCTTTATTTCTCATAGGTCCTAATTCGATCTCGAAGCTTTTGTCTTTCCAAATCTTTTCATACTGCTCCTGATCTAAGGTGAAAACCTGTAATAACTCGCCAGATGTTCCGGCTTTAATCAAATCATTATATTTATAATTCAGCAACATGCCTTCGCTTAGCGTATACTGCGCACCATCATTCACTCTTAGTGTAGAACTTAATGAAGACAACCCAATATCTTCAGGCTCTTTGTTATCGAGTTTAAATTTGACTGTCATTAAAACAATGCCATTTTTGAAATTTTTAAATCGAGGAGCTTCAACGGAATTTGGCGTAAATTTAGTGAATTGGTATCCCTCTAATGTAACATTGGTATTACCTAATTGTTCACTTTTATTAATGTTTGATTTCTCACTTAGCATTGTTTTCTCGCCCATGTTATCAACAGTTACTTTATCTTGATAAAAAGCTTTATCTGCTGTAGTCTTTTCACTACCTTGTTGATTTAAACTTAACGCAAATTTCCCCGGACTTCCGATTGGAGCATCAAATTTTCCTTTATTAGCCTGCGCTTCAGGAACCATTACTGATACCGTTGATAGCCCTAAAATTTTTGTTAAATCATCTTTACTAAATGGGTAAGCAACATAACCAGAAACGCTTTTCCCTGCTTCTACTAAATAATTATTCTTTGGAGACAATTTCTCAGTTAATTGTTCTTCTGCTGGAATTAAATCTTTATAGTTACTGTAATCCTTTGTAGCGCCTGTAAATGTTATGTTTAAAGTTGGCATATAATAAGCATCTTTATTTGAACCGTTCTTTACAGTATAGTGTGCAAGAATAACCCCACCATTTGTCTGCCTGTTAAAAGGAATATCAAAATTGGTATGAAAATCATTCAATTCAACTAATGTGTAGTTATCAAGTGACACGGAAACATCTTGTAATTTATGTAATTGCGGTTCCTTGTTTTCATAAAGAACTTTCGTTTTACCTTGTGTTTCTTTCTCCATATAGGAGATAAGCTTTGAATAATCACTTGCGTTAGCTGCCGTATCCTTCGTGTTTGTATCTTTAGATTCTTTCTCTTTTGATGTATCCGTTTTTTCTTCTTTCTTTTCTTTTTGTGTATCTTTTTTCTCTTCTTTATTTTCTTTTGTCACATTCTCTTTTTGTTCATTATTTGCTTTATCACTTTGACCACAGCCAGTTATCATAAGGGCTGCAACCATCATGACAGAAAATAAAGACATTAATTTTTTTGACATTTTTCTTCCCCCTGTTTTTTCCCTTTTAAACGTTTAATCTAGGCAATCAAATAATTGAATGTAACCCTTCCTAATCGCTTCTATGTTTTATTATAGAAAAAAGATTTACCGTTTACCAGCTTTTTCTATTTCTCTATAATGTTTAAAGAAAAATGATGTATGAGGTCCAGTTGTAATTCCCAAATCTCAATAAAAGCGGAACTGAAATGAAAGGACATAATGTAGAAAGAGAAATTAACAATTTAGGCAGTTAATTTTGGGAATAAGTTTGATGCAAAAAGGCAATATACAAAAAGCTTCTCGTGTATTTTATATATCATCCTACTATTCTAGTTTCATTTATAAACATTTGGTATAATTATACTGATATTATTAAATTTTTATATATTAAGATTTGAACGTAAAAACTTATTGCTCATGAAAGAAGAGAGGTACAAAATGATGAGTACGAAAAAAACAGTAGCGATATCCACACTAGCTTTAGCGATGATAACAGGAGCTGATACCATTAATGCTCAAGTTCCTGATACCATCAAAATACATGATTCTATCAAGCAACATGCAGAAGAGAAGTTATCCGAATTAAAGCAAGCGAAACAACAAGCAGAAGAGAGAGTATCTGAATTAAAACAGACGCAGCAAAATGTGGAAGAGAAAGTATCTGAAGCGAAACAACAAGCAGAAGAGAGAGTATCTGAGTTAAAACAGGCGAAGCAAGATGCAGAAGAGAAGGTATCTGAATTAAAACAGTCGAGGCAACATGTAGAAGAGAGAGTATCTGAATTAAAACAGACGAAGCAAGATGCAGAAGAGAAGGTATCTGAATTAAAACAGTCCGGGCAACATGTGGAAGAGAGAGTATCTGAATTAAAGCAGGTCAAACAAAACGCAGAAGAGAAATTAACTGAATTAAAACAGTCGGGGCAAAATGCAGAAGAGAAGTTATCTGAATTAAAGCAGTCGGGGCAAAATGCAGAAGAGAAATTAACTGAATTAAAACAGTCGGGGCAAAATGCAGAAGAGAAATTATCTGAGTTAAAACAGATTAAGCAAAATATAGAAAATAAATTAACTGAATTAGCACATACGAAGCAAACGATAGAAGAAAAAATATCTGAGTTAAAACAGATCAAGCAAACGATAGAAAATAAATTGATTGAATTAACAGGTACGAAGCAAAATGTAGAAAAGAAAGTAACTGAATTGAGACAGACGCAGCAAAATATAGAAAATAAATTAATTGAATTAACAGGTACGAAGCAAAATGTAGAAAAGAAAGTAACTGAATTGAAACAGACGAAGCAAAATGTAGAAAAGAAAGTATCTGAATTAGAACAGACTAACAAGGCTCTTCAAATGAAAAACGATAACAGGGAACTTCCTAACGCTGGAGGTACAGAATTCAATACAATGCCTCTAGGGGTGTTATCAATCTTAGGTGGAATGATATTAATCGTACGAAATAGAATGAAAAAGGCATTTGATTGATTATTACGAAACACCCGAAGAACTCATATTCCTATTTAAACACACACCGATCCCACCAAGATTTGATGGAGAAATTCATTATAATAAAACGGGAAAAGGAATCCGTACAAATTCAAACCGTTTTATGATAATAGCTAATAATGCTTAATCCTTGTTACATGAACAGGGGATTTAGGAAAAGCCGTTCTCCATCATTTATAGGAGAACGGCTTTTTTTGCGTGGTACCTGTGATTAGGATTTCACTAAACGAATTTATACATAAGAATATCATCTACATATTCATTATCATTCATTTTAAATTCTTTCATTTTACGGCCTTCCTCAATGAACCCCATCTTTTTGTACAAAGATATTGCGCTATGATTTGTTGAGAAAACTCCTAAACTTACTTTCTCGATGAAAGGATTTTTCTCTGCCCAGTCTAATAAAGCTTGGAGTAGCATTTTTCCAATTCCTCTTCCTCTGTAATTTTTACTAATCATTATTCCAAAGGAACCTGTATGAGACAATCGCTTTTTATTCTCGTTCATAAATACAATCCAACCAACAACTTCACCAGCTTTTTCAGCTACAATTAATGTTTCTCTTTCATTCTCCAATACGCTTTGCACCCATTCTCTTTGCTCGGATGATGTTTTTTTAAACTCTTCTGGTAATGAAATAAGAAAGTGACCTTCGGAAACAATTGATTTCTGTATGTCTAAAGTTGCTTCTGCATCTTCTATTTTTCCAGTACGAATCATGTAACTAGCAGTATCTTTTGAAATTAGCAAGGATATTCCTCCCTTATAAAATATTTTGATAATATTCTATCTTCCCTTCATAATCTCCTACCTAAACGAAAAAGCTTCATTCTTTTTAGAAGGAAGTTTTCAGTTATTGTCGTATCTATTAAGTTGTCGCTAGGGTATCAGAAACTTTGGCGATGGAAAAGGTTAGACATTTATTTGTATAGAGGAGTGGAAAGTCTATGATTCATAAAGTCGGTCAAATTATGTTGTATGTAAATAACCAAGATGAGGCAGTGAGTTTTTGGACAGAAAAAGTAGGATTTCGTGTAGTTTCTGAAGAAGATAACGGTCAAGGAATGCGATGGATTGAAATTGCTCCGGCAAAGGGTGCAGAAACAAGCATTATTTTGCACAATAAGGAATTCGTTGCGAAAATGTCACCGGGATTAAATCTTGGTGCACCTTCTTTAATGTTTTTCACGGAAAATCTCGATGCATTCCGTGGCGACCTAGTAAATAAAAATATCACAGTCGGAGAAATTGTAAATATGCCTTCCGGTAGAGTGTTTAACTTTGCGGATCATGAAGAGAATTACTTTGCTGTGATGGAGAAAAAATAAGTGATCAGGAACAGAGGTTAAAAAGGAATTCGAATGTTTCATAGAAGATAATTTGAATGAAATATTAATTTTCTCAATACAAATTATGTTGAAGTGTAGTAGAATGTAATTGGATGAGAATCCAAATGCAATTATATTATTAAAATTAAAGTGGTTATCAAGTCGGGGAAAAAGCACTCATAAGAGTGCTTTTTCTCTTTATATCATATGAAAATAAGCATCTTGAAATGAATACTTTAAAGCTAAGTATTCTCCGTACTTAGCTAATCCGACGAGTCCCCACCATCGAATGAATCATTATGGCTTGCTGAATCTGAGCCATGGCTGTCATTTCCTAAATCATGATCGATATTTGAATCTTCATGGGCACTTTTCATAGCTGCAACAACAAAAGATGTTGTCATTACCGCATTCATCCACTCTGCTTCAGCATCTTTGGTAGTGATTTCTGAATCTTTATATTGCCCTGTGTCTTTTGCCGGAGAATGTACTTTTCGTTCTTTTTCAATAGAACGACGATGATTCGTTTTCTTCCTAGAAAGCTTCATGAATACTGATAAAATTAAACATATGATGGATATGATGATGATAAACAAAATGGAGTATAAAGCTAAATTCACTATATCTGTCATATTTATACCTTCTTTCCTATCTTAAGTGATCATTCATGTTCTAAACAAAATATCATCTTAAATATTTCGATATCTATGTCATCACCGCTTATTTACTATGTAAAGTTAAACAATAACAAAAAATTCGTCACGATGAAACACCAAATATATAAACAAACAGGAATGAAATCGATTTTGAACATAATACAAAAAGCCTCAGATGTATTTATAGGTCCACATTTGAGGCTAATCCTATCTACTAATGAAGTCGATGTCTTTAGACAAATCGTTCATTTTGTCCGTTTACTATAAAACGCTTTCATCTTACTATAGTTAGTGAGAATATGCTTTCAAATATATCATAATTCAGAAGGGCATGTGTCATGTCAGTTAGGTGGAAGTGTGGATACGAATAGGCATATAAAGAATGTAACAAAACGTGTAGAGGAGAAATAAGAAATGAAAAAAATTATAAATCAACCTGAAACTCTCGTTATGGAGATGTGCAATGGAATGGTTATGGCTCATCCAGAACTGGAGTTGCTAAAGAAGTACAAGGTAATTAAGAAGAAAGAAATGAACGAAAATAAGGTCACTTTAATTAGTGGTGGCGGTAGTGGACACGAACCAGCGCATGCGGGGTTAGTCGGAAAAGGAATGCTAGATGCGGCAGTATGCGGAGATGTGTTTGCGTCTCCTTCACAAATTCAAGTATATCAAGCGATTAAAGCAACAGCTAGCAAAAAAGGTACGCTTCTTATTATTAAGAATTACAGTGGAGATATCATGAATTTTAAAAATGGTGCTCACTTAGCTACTGAAGACGGCATTCAAGTTGAATATGTCCGTGTAGATGATGATATCGCAGTAGAAGATAGTCTGTATACAGTAGGGCGCCGCGGCGTTGCGGGGGTTTTGTTAGTACACAAAATAGCTGGTGCCGCAGCGGAAGAAGGTATGGATTTAATGCAGGTGAAAGCTGTAGCAGAAAAAGCAGCGGCGAATGTTCGTACAATTGGTCTCGCATTAACTTCTTGTACGGTTCCTGCCAGTGGATCGCCTACTTTTAAACTGGGTGAAGATGAGATGGAATATGGTGTTGGTATTCATGGAGAGCCAGGTAGAAAACGTGAAAAAATTGCGACTGCAGACGAACTAGCTTTACGCATGACAAATGACCTTGTGAAGGATTTAGGGCTAGAAGACGATACTGAAATTGCTGTTTTAGTAAATGGTTTCGGCGGTACACCGCTTCAAGAACTGTATCTATTTAACAATGCCGTTACGAGAGAGTTAAGTAAAAGAAATATAAGAATTAATAGAACGTTTGTCGGCAATTACATGACAAGTATTGATATGGCTGGGGTTTCTCTAACTGTAATGAAACTAGATGATGAGCTGAAAACATTACTATCGAAAGAATGTAATACACCTGCGTTTAAGGTAGATGGGCCAATTGAGAGTGTGGAATACATTGATATTAACAGCGATGTAGAAGAGAAGCCAGTTTTCTTTGAGATGGAAACAGCGGAAGAACACGCTATTATCAAGGATGAGGTACTTACATTAAATAATATGGTTTATCTTGTAGATAAAATGAGCGAGGTTATTATTAAGAACGAAGTACCATTCTGCGAATTAGATACGCATGCAGGCGATGGTGACTTTGGAATGAGTGTCGCGAAAGGATTTAAACAATTAAAGCGTGAATGGAGCTCGATTTTAGATCAAGAATATTTAAATATTGGGATTTTCCTTGATGCGTGCTCTATGGTGATTATGGAACATTGCGGAGGAGCTTCTGGTCCCATTTGGGGCGGGGCTTTCCGTGCTGCAGGTAAGGCGATTGAAGGAAAAGTGGAATTAACAGTTGCAGAGTTTGCCGAAATGCTGGAGGCTGCACTTAAAGGGATACAGTCTATTGGTGAGCGATCTTTCGGAAGGGGAGCAGAGGTAGGAGATAAAACGCTTGTGGATGCGCTTGTACCTTGTGTAAACGCTTGGTCAGAAAGTGCTGCAGCTGGTACAGACTTTAAGACTGCTTTTGAAAAAGGAGCAGAGGCTGCTGTTAAAGGAGCAGAATATACAAAAGAAATCGTTGCTCGAATGGGCCGCGCTGGTACGGTTGGTGAAAGAAGCTTAGGTTATCCAGATGCAGGTGCTTATGCACTAGGGGTTATCTTTACAGAGCTTTCTCGTAGTTTAAAATAATGGTAGTTTGGTGTTTCTGGATACTGGAAATTCCGCGGTGTGTAGATGAATAGAGGGAAATGAGAAAGAAGCAACGTTCAATACACGTTGCTTCTTTTTCACTTTTTTTGCATGCAAGAGCAAAAGGTGTTTCGCCGTGGTATTTAATTTTCAAATTCGCTCCAGGTGCGGGAGTACAAAATTGGATGCCTAATTGGGAAAATAATGATCCTATAAATCAAGTATGAAAAGCTCTTGGTAAACAAGCTTCATATAAACAATTTGGCAATAGAATAGGCATAAACTTTTATAATTTAGAAATAATATCAGGGTCCGTAGTAATTACTAAATGAAAGAGGAGAGATCAATATGCCTACTAATAAATCAAATAATCCAAAAGAAAGCTTAGCACTTCAAAAAAATAAAAATATGGATGGATTGATTAATGCGGAAGATGCAAGTGAAGAGATTCAAGCTGCAATAGAGCCAAAGGTAAGTATGCAAGAAGGAGATAGAGTTTCAATATATTGGGGTGATGAATGGAATATAGAAGAAGGAGAAAAGAGAAAAAAATAATATAACATGTTTTTTAAATAAGGATCAAGGGTGAAAAAAGCTAATTTCAAACAACAAGAAAAGGTTTATTCAGTGGCTTTTCTTGTTGTTATTCTAAAGATCTCGCTTTTTATCCCGCATGAACTGTCTGTAAAAGTACGATTGGTGAGGGCTAATAATCAGTGGGGATGAAGAAGACCCCTACTGATTAAAGTTTCACTTTATATATTGTATTTAAATAAAATGTCGAATTTGTAAGAAATTTGAGATTTTTTGTTGATTTATATTATTTTTCATGTTAAACTCATAACAACAAAGAAAGAGTAAACAAAAACCCTTAGCGAATAAATTTTCTGAATTTTTAGTCTTATCGATCAGTTTACTCCATTTGATTTACATGTTTGAGTATTGTTTTTCCACTCTTTCTTTGTTATACCCTATAAAAGAAAGCAACTTGTTTTTATCCAAGTTGTTTTCTTTACAAAAGTTACTATAGTTTACAGGGGGGGATTTTCAACAGCTAATAGATTGGACATTTCATGTAGAGTTTACATTACAATGGCGTGGAGCCAGAAAGGGGCGAAAACCAAGAAATTTGAATGTCAGTTTTTTAATTTTAGAAAAGGAAGAATAGAAATATAGTGGACATACAATTAAAATAAGGGAATGCAGTATAGATCAGTCTATAGGCATTCCCTTTCTAATATCCTGCAATATAAAAGTTATCCCAAATTTCCACTTATGTTTTCAGGTGAAACGAATCCCCAATGATATTTGTAATGACTCCCTTTTTCCGCATATGTATTCGCTCCTAATCTGTTGACGTTTTATAGTTTTTCTTGATGATATCTCGCATGTCTCTGACAAAGAATAGAAGGAACATTATACCTATGATACCACTAATCCAAAAATATGTATTTCCGGCTGTGAATTTATTATAGAAGGTATAGGCATTCCAAATAATAAGGATTACTGAACATATAGTAGAGATTACTAATGAACCTAAACTTCTCATAATTGTCACCTCGATTCAAAATGTTATAATTTTTATATAATTATACATTTAAATAAAAGAATTTATAAGGAGATCAGGTTACATTAGTTAGGATAATTGTTAGAAAAATATGCTTAACGTTGTAAAAGCGCAGAATCCTGACGCTCCCATGCCCATCAACTTAAGAATTTAGAATTACCCCAAACGAAAAAATATGTATCATAACATATATGTTTTTTACCTGTATTTATGAATAACTTTAGATACTTACATAATAAGCATCCAAATAGGATGCTTTTATTATGAGCTAAACATGCACTTACAACTGAGTTTATTTTAATGCGTAAAGACGGTACTACAGCTGGTTTATGGAAACTAGGAAGATTCTTTGTCTTCGCCCATCCTCTTTAGAGTTGTCGCTTTGGTGAGAGCTTTTTGTTCATTTCAATAAAAGGATATTTATGGTTTTTGTTGAATGAATAGATTGGGAGAGGTGGAGAAATTATGCAATATGGAGAAATGTTGAAAGAATTAGCGGTAGGGGGAATATATATCGAAAAACAAATTTCTAATTTGTTATGCAATAATAGAAAAGAATTAACTATTTTATGCGATTCTGTAACAGAATTCGGTGAATCTGAAACAGAAAGATTTCAAGTGATAGGTAAATATGAAATGTATGTTCATAAAAATCAAGGTTACTCTTATCATGCACCATCAAAAAAGACAATGGTTTATGTTATAGAAAGGATTTAAAAGCATCCAAAACGGGTGTTTTTTTCTTTGTTATATAGAAATTATACATTAAACTAGTAAAACATTGAATGAGACGGGCATATATTAAAATTATGACACAATGCATTCATTTTTTATAATCGTATTGGGGGAGCACATTGTAGTGCTCTTTTTTATTGAACCAAATGGACATTTGAAGAGATAGTACTTACACTTCCTTCTCTTAAAATATCCTTAAATGTATCTAAATTTAAGGGTATAAAAAAATAAAATGGTATAATTTTCTAAAACAGACTAAATAAAGTTAATTTTAGAAAAGGGGTAGAGGAAAAATGTTTCAGAAATTTAAATTTTATATAATCAGCATTGTGGTCAGCTCGATATTAGGGGGAATTATCTTAGGTGCTAATTTCTTGTTCCAAAACATATACGGATTAATTGCAGGTAAAGGATTTTATTTTAATATGTGGCCTTCTGTTATTATATTTTGCATAGTGTTTATTTCTAGTTTTGCATATATGTTGAGGCAGGGACCAGATATACTTATTAATGATTAATTCTATAGTTACTTCGTTAGGCGCTACCGAGATCGGTTTAGCGTCTTATTTTTTGTTAAGGGGTGATAAAAAGGTAACAAAACAAACGAACACAATGAACGAAAATAGAGATAGTTAACAAATGTCTGTTTTTATAGTTTATAGGTGGGGATAAATATACTTTCAGTTTGTATGTATAAATTATTGTTGAATATAGATATATGTTTCTCTTTAAGAATGCTCATTCTTCTCGATTGATCTATGCATATATTTTTTATAATTTATTATCATATCGATGTTGATTTTATGTGAAATGAAAGATTGGGATTTTTTAGGAATAAAAAATACAATTAATTGTTTTGTTTAATAAATTCACATAATTCTCAAAATTTAAATCTTTGATTGTTAATATTTGTTATATAATGAAATTGTCAAATCAGTCATTAAATAGTGTCCTTTATGTTTCTGTTGAAACAGTTTGATTGTCCCGTGTATTAACCTTTTAAGTTACAACGCACATGCGTATATATGATTTTCGGTCTATCCATGAATGTATATAAATAGCTAAAAGAATGATAAAGGATTAAAATTATTTTACTTTTGTTTATTGATTCTTGTAAAAGAATCAATAAACAAAATATCATAACATAAAAAAAGAATTGCAAGCCACGTATTCTCTGAATATAATGAATATAAAATGTAACTGAATCTTTCGAAAACAAAGATGGGTGCTTTGTGAAGGTAAATTGTATAGAAAAAACATACATTTAATAGATGGATTGTTAAATTTATTTATATTTAAATACATATATTTAAATTCTGAAAATTGATTTTTCGAATTAGTTTTTAATAGTATAGAATAATATTTACGCCCGTACATTTAGTTAAGTAAGTAGTGCTTTTAACAAATATTGTAAATCTAATTAAACGATAAAGATTATAAGAAAATATTAAATTATAACACAAGCATTATTTATACCTATAAATATCTGAAAAATCAAACTAATATTCTTTTACAGCAAATACAATCAGCATGTAAGGTTTTTCCTAAAAATTTGATGAATGGTGGGAATGAAATGAAACGCAGGATATTAACAAAATGGTTTGGAATTATAAGTTTAATCATTATACTGCTAGGGGTTTCTATTCCGCAAGCAGCAGCCGAGGTAATACATCAAGAAAAGTTTCAAATGAACTGGAATTATATTAAATTCAAAGGTAATAAAGTAAAGATAAAGTCAGACTTACTAAGAACGTCATCAAAAGATGTTGCATATTGTTTATCACCTGATCTGGATTCACCTAATGGAGATGATCTTTCTGAAATTGGAAAAGAAAGTGATTTAGTATATCGTGTCTTACTTTATGGATACCCTCAAAAAACGCCGGCTGAATTAGGGGTTTCTACAAAAGAGGAAGCCTACTATGCAACTCAACTAGCTATCTGGATTGTATCTAAAAAAATTGAATTTGCCGATTCAAAGCCAGAAAACCAACAGGTATATAACCTTGTAAAACATTTGGTAGAAAAGGCTTCTAAAGGTACTGAAGTTCAGGAAATATATTTGAACGTAATACCTACTGGAAAACAAACTGTAGAGCAAAATGGGGAATTTTTTGAAACAAATTTATATACAGTTCAATCAAATTCATTATCTGGAGTATACTCAGTTCAAATGGAGGGCGCACCAGAAGGAGTTAAAATTATAAATGAGCAAGGTGAAAAAAAGAATGAATTCTCTATAGAGGAAAAATTTAAAGTGATGATTCCCAAAAACGCAACAAGTGGAAATTTCAAGATAAGAGTAAATGCAAAATTGCAGAGCTTACAAGCAGTTACCTTTGATGGCCAAAAAAGGGTTCAGAATACAACAGCTTTATTACCAAGAATGAGTGAAAAAAGCAGTACAGATATAGTAGTAAGATGGGGGTTTTTAGGGTCGTTAAAAATTATGAAGGTAGGAGAAAATAGAGAAGCTTTAAAAGGGGCAGTGTTTGAGGTTGTAAGTGAACATGGGGATTTTAGACAAGAAATCACTACAACTGAGAATGGGATTGCTACATTAAATAAACTTCCTACTGGTACATATGTTGTAAAAGAAATTCAGGCTCCAGAGGGTTATGTACTTGATCCTACAATAAAAAAAATGGAAGTAAAAACTGGCGAGATAGCAGAAATAGAAATAAAGAATCAAAAAATAACAAGTGGCCTGGAAATTAAAGAAGTGCATGCTACATATGGAAGTACTAAACAATCTTATGATATACAAAGTAAAGAGCACACAATGGAAAGTGATATTGCAAGTAAGGAAAAGCATCACCTGCCATCAACAGGAACGAAGTTTCCAACTGTCCCGTTTGTAGGACTAGGATTTGTTATTTTAGGAATCTATATATTGAAAATAGGGAAAAATCATAGTTAAAAACTATAAACAATAAGGATTTTGTTACCAATGCTTAAAGTTAAATATGTTAAGAAATGTTTTGTGAAAAAATGTAGATTATAACAATACCTATAAATGAAAACGCTTGCAATAAATGTAATTATGAAAAAACTATATGATATACCTAAGGGCATACAAGAAATAGTCTAAAATCTTACTCAAATAATAAGAAGAAAAAGGGTTCTAGTACAAATATATGAAGAAGAGTACAGATAGGAGTAGCGCCCCATCGCTATCAAGCTAACAAAATAAAATACCCCCTAAAATGAAAAAATTCGCTATTCTTTCTGTAGAATCATAGGAAAGGATGGCGTTTTTGTATGTCTATTTCTGTATTGAATAAATAATGCTACGCAGATTATTGCTATAAATAATAGTATTAAAATATTTCTTTTTTTTTGATTTATACATTTTTTTCTCTTGAAAAGTTTTATAATTAATAATAATAAGTTATTTTTTTAAAGGAGAAAATTATGGAAAGCCTATCAAGCCAATTTATGATGATGGGATCAAAATATTAGAAATAGGAATGAATCATCAAATTTTTAGTGAAAAGGAAGAATATATAATATGGTTTTAGGAGTTTCGTATTTTGATATTTTTTGCATTGTAATTATTGTCTCATTTTTTTTCACTTTTTGGAGATTGAATGTCTGGTATAACAAGAAATATAATGTTCCTAAGGTTTTTCAATGGTTTCCGAGAAGATGGGGAAAAAGAAAAGTTTCAGAGCATTTATCGCAACTAAATAAAAAGTTAGAAGCTGAAGGAAAAGGTATTTGGGTTACAATCTATGCGATAGATTTATATATTGTAACGATTCCTTGTACAGTAAAAAAATATAAATCTTAATACATATATGTTTCTAAAAAAGACAAGGAAATCACTCTTGTCTTTTTTCGTTAGGTTGTGTTAAATTTTAATGTTGCTTTTTTGATATATTTTAGGGGAATCTCGTAAATGTGAGTCATATTTCTGAAACCCAGCCGTACTTATGCAAAAAGATGCTTCGTATGTAACAAGCAGCTTTTGTATTTCATCCCGCTTTTTCTGTAACTGATTTCATATATTTGACGTTCTGTGTTGTAAGTGCTTACACAATTACTTACATCCTATACAATAAAGCCATCAAATAGAAAGAGGTGGCAAAAATGAGTGCAAAAAAAGTATACGATTTTTTAACACATTGTATTGCGGATATGCGAAACGTCGTTAGACGATTATTGAATAGAATTGAAATGAAAAGAGAGGAGGGGATGGCATGAAACGATCACCTGTTAATCCATGGCTTGTTGTCCTCGGTACAGTCATTGTACAAATGGGACTTGGAACGATATATACATGGAGCTTATTCAATCAGCCTTTAGTGAGTAAATACGGATGGGGTCTTAATGCTGTTGCTATAACCTTCTCAATCACTAGCCTTTCTTTAGCATTCTCAACTTTGTTTGCGAGTAAATTGCAAGAGAAATGGGGACTTCGTAAACTCATTATGATAGCCGGACTAGCATTAGGAATTGGATTAATGCTTAGTTCACAAGCTTCCTCATTAGTAATGCTTTATGTACTAGCAGGAGTTGTTGTAGGTTACGCAGATGGTACAGCATATATCACTTCACTATCTAATTTAATTAAGTGGTTCCCAGAGCGTAAAGGTTTAATCGCAGGTATTTCTGTATCTGCATATGGTACAGGTAGTTTGATTTTTAAATACATTAACGCAATGCTGATTGACTCAGTTGGCGTATCACAAGCATTTATTTACTGGGGCTTAATTGTTACAGCTATGATAGTGATTGGTGCTTGTTTAATCCATCAAGCTGCTGAACAAGGTACAGTACATGAAACAAATAGCAAGGACTATACAACAAAAGAAATGTTAGGCACAAAAGAAGTATATCTGTTATTTATTATGTTATTTACATCATGTATGAGTGGCTTATACTTAATTGGTATGGTAAAAGACATCGGTGTTCAACTTGTAGGGCTTAGCGCAACAACAGCAGCTAACGCAGTCGCTATGGTTGCAATCTTTAATACAGTTGGTCGAATCATTCTGGGACCGTTATCAGATAAAATCGGCCGTTTAAAAATTGTTACCGGTACGTTTGTCGTTATGGCTATGTCAGTCTTTGTACTCAGCTTTGTTGATTTAAACTATGGTATATATTTCGTCTGTGTAGCAAGTGTAGCGTTTTGCTTCGGTGGAAATATCACGATTTTCCCAGCCATTGTTGGTGATTTCTTCGGTATGAAACACCATAGTAAAAACTACGGAATCGTGTACCAAGGCTTTGGTTTTGGAGCACTTGCAGGTTCATTTATCGGTGCAATTTTAGGTGGATTTAAACCAACTTTCATGGTGATTGGCGTATTATGTGTCGTGTCATTTATTATCGCAGTTTTAATCCAAGCACCTAATCAGAAAAAAGAAAAACAAGAAGAGTATCGCAGCGTAGCGTAAGCACTTTAAATTTTTATAAAAGTAAACGTAAAGTAACTCCGAAATCTACAATAAAAGTTGATTTTGGAGTTGTTTTTTGTTTCCTTCACTTTTTTCAGCCAGTAATATGGCCGATGAACTGATAGATTCTGTTTTTGACACCAGGCAACGTTTGAGAATCCACTGTTTTTACAGTCTTGAATATAAGTTTCTTATTTTTTAATAGGGTGTCTTTTCATAAAAAAACCTTCACATGTAGTATGGGAGATTATTTAATGGGTTATTTACAAATAGTATGTGGGGAATATTTGACGCTTACGAAAAAAGAAAAGTAGTCTTTTGGAATAGAGGTACTGCCACATCGCTATCAAGTTAGTATTTTGAAGTGACTCCAAAATGAGAAAATTGACATCCCCAGGTAAAAATGTACACAATTTTTGTTTTGAGGTGTTATAAATTTATTAAGTTGATGGATGTGTGGTGAGACCCTATACTTAGTACATTTGAACCTTATAACTATTGAAGTTACAGATTAATAGTAGATCCAAAAAAGTAACCTTACATTTTTGTAGGGTTACTTTTCTGTTCCATATCCCCGGTTACATCGTATTGCTTCGTTGTAATAGGGATTAGGTATTTATTTTTAAACTTCATTTATTTATGATACGGTTCATCGTATCCTTTTCATCGATTTAGTGCATTTCAACAATTGTACCATCTTCAAATACCTTGAATACTCCAGTAAATCCTGATCCAGCTGCGCCTTCTATTTTATATGTCGTACGCACTCTAATTTTATAATATTTCTTTCCATTTTCTACTTGAGTATCCTCAAGAGTGTAAGTGTATTCTTCATTATATTCTTTTTTGATATATCCTATAGCTTTCTCAAAAGTAAATTCATCGTGATTCTTTCCTGTCTCCACCTTTTGGTTCTTCTCTGTCTCTGCCTTTTGGTTCTTTCCTGTCTCTGCCTTTTGGTTCTTCTCTGTCTCTACCTTTTGGTTCTTCTCTGTCTCTACCTTTTGGTTCTTTCCTGCCTCTACCTTTTGATTCTTCTCTGTCTCTACCTTTTGGCTCGTTACTGCATCTGTTTTTTGTTCCTTCGCTGCTGCTACTGTTTTACTCTTTGTATTTTTTTCTTCTTCACCAATTTTAGTGATTAATCCTGAGGCTTTTTTATTATATTCTTCAAGGTTCTTGTTATCTTTTGTTTCTAAAACTAGCTTATTTAAAATCTCTTTCGCTTCTGAATAATTTTTCTTACTTATTAACTCTTCACTTTTCACCAGTTGCTCACTATACTTCTTTTTTTGTTCTAAGATGGCTAGTAATGCTGTTCGTTCTTCCTTTGCTTGTTTTATAAGCGTATTACTTCCATTCTTCATGTTCTCTACTTTTTCAAATGACTTAATTGATTCTTCTACCTTTGTTTCTTCTTTTAGCTTCACTGCTTCAATCATTGCTTTCGTTTGTTCTACAAACACTTTTGCATCTGAATCATCTTTTTTCTCATCTAGTGCTCGTTCAAATGATGATAAGGCATTTTTATATTCTTTATTCGTTAGCGCGGTCTTCCCCTCATCCATTGCTTTTTCAAAATCTCCATTACTACATCCAGCTAGCATTAAAAACGTAAGTCCAATTAGTGTTAATAACTTTCTCATTTTCTCTCTCCTCCTATATATTCCTAAAACAATAACTTCATATGTATAAAAGTTTGTGTAGTAATTAGACCGAAAGTAGAATATGTACTACATTGTGTGTGGGAAAGGAAGTACATTTCATTCACTAACATTACTTAAAAACTCCTAAATAGTTGGTAGCCTTCTTCTTTCAAGACAGAAAGGATTTTTAATAATGGGCATAAAGCTCTAACTCAGACTCTTTACTACACACACTCTTATACACATAGAAAAATTATTTTTAGCTTATAGTTTGCTATTTCTTTAGTTTTAAATAATCTCAGTTGATTGGATACGAACCATAAACCGTAACATACTTAAAACAAAAGAAAACAAGAAGCAACAAAAGTTACATCCAGTAATCATTTTGTAATATAAATGTAACATAAAGAATTTAAACATACAATAGTTTTTTTACATTATTTTCCCATATCTACATTTTAAGGAACCAATAAGATTCCAGCCCTTAGTATTCTTAAGTTGATAGGCATGGGGTCTCGCCACATCGCTATCAACAAGCTAAGAAAATACAACTACCCCAGAACGAGATTTTGTTCTAACTTGTAATAAAAAAACGCCACCCCTTCCATTCTCTTTTTTTACCATATTATTATCTGAATTGTACTAAAAAAGCGTTGTTTTAGGATACAATAGAGTCAACAGATGTAATATTAGGATAGATTGAACTATTGATATATCAGTATTAATAGAGGGGGGAATTATATGATTCGTGAGGCTGAACCAAAAGACAGTCATGAAATTGAAAATCTATATAAAAAATTAGCACCGCATAGTAAAAACATTAGGGTTTTACCAGAAAGAATTGAGCAGATAAAGAATAATTCTAATAATTTCTTATTTGTGTATGAAGAAGATTGTAAAGTTAAAGGAAGTATATTTATGACTTTTTGTCTTGATCCTGGATATCAATTTAGACCATATACCGTTCTAGAGTATGTAATTGTAAATGAAGATTTTCGAGGTAATGGGATAGGTGAAAAGTTGCTAAAACATGTAGAACAGCTATCAATTGCAAGGGGATCCACAAGAATTATTTTATTAAGTAGTACAAATAGAATAGAAGCACATAAATTCTTTTCTAAAAATGGCTATGATGGCACTATAAGTAAGGGATTCAAGAAGTATATACCAATTAATTAAATTTTCGTTATGGGGATAATTCAAAACCTTAGATTAATAGTAATTGTGTGTGTTTTAAATTGAATTTTTTGAAATATAATCGGAGGGGAAAAGACATGATAAATTCAGCTGAATTACTATGGAAACGTATAATTAGTAGAGGTTCAAGCCTTGAAGTGAACTTTCAAAAAACATTAAACCTCCAACCGGGTGCAAGTGAAGAAGATTTTCAGTTAATTGAATCTACACTGGGTATTACACTTCCTAAAGAAATGAAAAGTTTTTACGAGATATATAACGGACAAATTTGGGAACCTGGGGTTGAATCTTTTGTAAGAAATTTGGTCCTTTCCCCAACTTCTCAAATTATAGACAACTGGACATTTCTACAGGATGAATTCGATTCAGATGATTTAGAGGCGCATATTGAAAATGAACTTAAACCTGTTCTTTGGAATTCTAAGTGGATTCCAATTGCAGAAAATGGTGCTGGGGATTATCTTTGCATTGATACAGATCCATCAGAATCTGGAGTAGTAGGACAAGTGCTATATTTTTGGCATGATTGGGGAAAACGTTCTGTTGAGGCAAAAGGTTTATTTGAATTCATAGAAATCTGTTTGGAAGAAGATAATAGAATGCAGTGTTCTAATGAAAATTAGAGTTACAAAAGGGGATGTAAATTATTATTTACATCCCCTTTTGTTTTTTTATGACATCATCAGAATTGCACCAGTTAGAGTAATAGGATTGTAGATGGATTTACATCAATTTAAGAGATTGAAGTAGACCCTAAACAAAAAATTTTCTTTCTTTACAGCTAGTTATTTATAAGAGCGCCTCTTATTTAAACCTATATTTTGATGTAATTTTACATATCCAAATAAAGGGAACCAATATACAGAGTGTGATTAAATTATATGAATAACATTTAAATTATATTGAATTTTATTTATGGATTAAAATTGTTATTTTTTTATCAGTTATATTAAGTTCTAACTATTATAATTATTAAAATAAAATAACACAGCAATTTTAGAAGTATAATATTTTTACTTGTATTAATACGTAATAACTAAATTAATCAATATAATCGACAAAATTCTACTATTTACGCAATAAAAATCTAATGTTTTAATAAAGGTGTAATTGGTATGACCACTAAGAAAGGAGAAGGCTACACCAATAAAGGTGCGGTAAAATTGCAGGTAACATTATGTCGAGTTAATTACCTGAATAATCAGTTATTTTGGTTTGGAAGTAATCCAGAATCACAAAAGTATCATATTTGTAAAAATAGCATTCTAAGTTTCTACATAGCCAACGTTATTTTATCCTGCAGTAAAAGTATAAGCAATGTACAGTATAATTTCATCTTTCGTAATCTTGTAGAAATTATAGAAGAAGAGGGGAGATAGGATAAAATCAATATTAAAAAAAGTCACGGCAGGGCTAGCTGTAGGAGCAATGGGGTGAACTATCTAGCCTCCTGCAAGTCAAGCAGCTCCAGCGAATAATGAATATTATTAAAAGATAGCATTACCGAAAGACTTTTGTAACATCTATGAAAGTGTATTGAAAGATATTTAAATTAAACTAAACGTAGCAAAAGTTATTTTATTCTTCAGTAAAAAGTATGAGTAGCAAATTGTACAATTTCATTTTTTGGTAGTCTTGTAGAAATAATAAAAAAGAGGAGAGATAGTATGAAGCGTATAAAAAAAATGATTCCTGCAGCATTTGTATTGAGTACAGCTTTACTTGTAGCACCAGGATTTTCTTCGGCAGCTACTGATACTTCAACGAATGTAGGAAATCTTCCGATTGTAGTAGATTCACAAGGACCAAAAGCACCTATGACAGCAGCTCAGGTTGCTAAAAATGGTACGCAACTTCCT
>NZ_NUOT01000047.1 GCF_002584535.1 Bacillus cereus | reverse complement strand
TCTTTTGAGGCAGCTCCTTTTTTTATATATAAGATTTATGCTTCTGAACAAAATTTCTTAGAGATCAAGGAATTAAAATGGGTTTCAATACACGGTTATAATAAGAATGAACCATTACAAGAAAATATTTTTTATTTTTTGTCACAAATAGCAAATTTGTGGTTTCTTTATAGTGAAAGTGACTAATAAGGAGGAAGAAACGAGTGGAGGTGAAAGCTTCATTGTTAAATATATATGAACAAGATTCAGTTTCTAATATACAGTTTCAAGATGTATTTAAACAATATTATGCTCAAGTTGTGAGACAAATTATGCGAATTGTGCGAGAGCAAGCGATTGCTGAAGATTTAGCGCAGGAAGTATTTTTGCAATTATATCATACAGAATGGAAAGAGATTGAAAGTGTATCGGCATGGCTGGCAAAAGCATCTATTTATGCAGCATATAACTATTTGCGATCTGAAAAAAGGCATCAAGCAAGAATTGAAAAAGAAGCAAATTATAAACAATCAATGAGTAGTCCATCATCGGAAGAGAAATGTATTCAAAAAGAAGAAATTACTCGTGTACAAAGTACATTAAAAGAAATGGATGAGCGTGAACGTACCCTCTTATTAATGAAGTTTTCGGGATTTCAATATAAAGAAATCGCGGAGGCTACTCATATGGAAGTTTCCTCGGTTGGAACATTGCTAGCACGAGCGAAAGCGAAATTTCGGAAGATGTATAGAGGGATGAAGGAGGAGTGACAAATGAAATGCCAAGATATTGGATTTATTCAGGCGTATTTAGATGGAGAATTAAACCGTGATGAAAGAAAGCAATATATTCAACATCTTGACCATTGTAAAGCATGTCAAAAGGCGTTAGAAGAAGTAAGTAAGCTTAATCAATGGGTAGAAGTTGTATTGGATGATGAATTCACAAACGTTAGTGAAGAGATTGATATCGATGTTGAACAAGCTTGGAAAACCTTTGAACAAAATATACAAAATCATAAAATGGAAGAAACAAACAGTGAAGAAAGTAAAAAGAAGGGAAGATGGCATAATATGAAGAAATCATCTAAACGTTGGATTACTGCAGCAGCAGCGGCAGCAGTTGTATGTGTGTCTTTAACAGTTCCAGAAGTACGGGCAGGAGCAAATAACTTGTTATCGATTTTTCGAGTAAAGGATGTGCAGTTCGTTCAACTTACCGATTCGGACTTACGTGAAATTGAAGGATGGATCTCTAATATGGAAGAAGGAGAGAAGTCCATTAAAGGAATTGGTAAAATAGGAATCAAAGATAATGGAAGCAAAAAAGATGCTCATTTTCAGTCGGAACAGCAAGCAAGAGAAGCTGGGTATGCAGTTCCAAAAGTGCCAAATGGATATCGGGTAACGAATGTGGATGTGAATTCGTCATTTATTATGCAATTTGAGCTCGATACAGAAAAAGCTAATAAATTATTGAAACAACTACAAAGCAATACTGAGTTTGAAAGTGCTTTGAATGGTAAGCAGTTTTCAATCACAGTTCCGGAATCAGTACGTACTCAAATAGAAGTTGAGGGCAATCGAACATCAGGCGCTTTTTCCTATAATGTAATTGATGCACCAAAAATTTCTGTTCCAGAAGGTGTAAATGTTACGAAATTACAAAAAACAGTTTTAGAGCTTCCGATTATTCCAGGGAATGTGAAAACACAACTTGCAGGTATTCAAGATTGGACACATACATTGCCGATTCCCTATGTAGCAAAAGGTGCAAAAGTATCGGAGACAAAGGTTCAAGGAGTAAAGGCCGTCTTATATAGCGCTGAATATGAAAATGTACTTATTTGGGAGAAAGATGGGAAAATGCACATGGTCGAGCAACATAAAGAGCAAGAGAAAGAATTGAATGCAAACGATCTTATTAAACTTGCAAATGAATTAAAATAATGATTGAACAAGAGCGGCTCCGCGAAATGGGGCGGCTCTGTTCCTGTATAGAGCGGGGGTAAAACATGAAACAAGACTGGATTATTCAAACGAAGAACTTAACAAAACAATATAACGGAAAAGGCGGTATCCACAACATTTCATTAGATGTGCCGCGCGGTACTGTATTCGGATTTATAGGTCCTAACGGTGCAGGGAAAAGTACGTTTGTGCGAACGATGCTTGGATTGATCCATGCGGATTCGGGAACAGCGCAAATGTTAGGACAGCCGATTGGGACAATAGAATCAAAACGGCGTATTGGCTATTTACCTGAGCTGTTTCGCTATCCTGATTGGCTGACCGGATGGCAGTTACTTGAAACACATGCAAAACTATGCGATCTTCCTTCTCGTGAGCGGAAAGCAAAAATGAGTGAGGTTATTGAAAAAGTTGGCTTAAAGGGTAGGGAAAAAGAAAAAATTCGCGGTTATTCAAAAGGAATGCAGCAACGTATCGGACTTGCGTGTGCCCTGCTTTCTGATCCGGAATTGATTTTTTTAGATGAGCCAACATCTGCGCTTGATCCAATCGGGCGGAAAGAAGTGCGTCATTTAATGGAAGAGCTTCGGGACCAAGGGAAGACAGTATTTTTAAACAGCCATCTATTAAATGAAATTGAACATGTATGTGATCACGTGGCGATTATTAATAAGGGAGAGTTAATTGTCCAAGGAGATTGGCGCTCGTTGATGATGATTCAAACGGAAATTGAAGTAACACTTGGTGAAAAGAGCGAATTGTTCTTTAAACAACTGCCTTCGTTTGTTAAAAATGTACGGAAGATAGAAGAACAGCAAAATCGTAAGCGTTGGATTATTACGCTACAACAAGAAGATGACATTCCTAGATTGTTAGAAGCATTTGTAGCACTACATATTCCAGTGTATCAGTTAAATCCGGTTCACCCGCATTTGGAAGATGTGTTTATGTACTGGGTAAATAAGAGAGAGGGGACGCAGCATGTGGACAATCGCCAAGTTATCATTTAAAGAAATTCTGTTAAAGCGTATTTTTACTATTACGTTATGTATGACATTTGTCTTTTTAATATTTTATGGGGTGGCCATTCATTATGCCGTTAGTGAAATTCTTCCAGGAGAATCTAGCGGTATTTCGGCAGCTCAAGACTTTATGGGTAAGAGTTTCTTTTCTACACAGCTTCTTGGAGTGGGGTTGTACTTTTCTTCGTTTATTACGGCGTTGTTAGCTATTTTAAGTAGTGTTGGCAGTATTGCCAATGAAATTGAAAGCCATCAAATTGATACGTGGTTAACGAGGCCAATCTCACGCTTTTCCTTTTTAATGGGAAAATGGATCGGCTTATGCTTGTTACTGATTGCGTACGCAGCCTTTCTATTTATAAGTATCGTGCTTATTCATCAAACAATGGGAGGGAGCGCGTTTCATTTAGATTTCACGGCGACGCAGATTATAAAAGCATTGGCTCTCTTCTTGATCCAGCCCGTTATTTTAATTAGCATCGCGATATTACTAAGCACGCGTATGGCAACATTAAATGCTGGCATTGTGTTAATTATTTTGTACGGAACTGGATTTATTGGCGGATTTGTTGAACAAATCGGTACATTGGCACAAAAAACAGCACTTGTAAACATGGGCATAATCGCAAGCCTTTTATTCCCAATTGATACAATGTATCGTAAAATGACAATCTATTTATTTGATTCAGGAGACAATCCTTTATCAATAGCCTCACAAGGAGTGTTCGGGAGTGTTTCAGCGCCGAGTAATATGATGATTGTTTATGTTGTTTTATATGTGCTAGCAGCTATTTTTATAGCGATTCGTACATTTAAATCACGTGATTTATAAGGGGATGAAATTTCAGTGTATTCTCCCAATGCTGTAAAGCGTGAACGAAAACCCACCTCTTTATGTAGATGTGGGTTTTATATATATTTTAATTTTTTCGACATCTTTGTCTAGCTCTGCCTCCTAGGCCCTCATGTCTAAGAACCTTCCACACGAGAAGGTAAAAAACACCTTCTGCGTGAAAGAACCTTAGCCAACAGGCCTAAACAGTCGGCTCCGCTTTTCTTTATAAGTCACTGCCGTGCAGAATACACCATGATCGCTACTTTTAGACCTTGCATGTCGCAGGAAAAGGCCCTGACGGTTTCTATGCGTGACCAGATGCTCTTGCCTGCCTAAAAAAGAGGGTTTTTATATCGATTTTTTAATTTGTGTTTATATAGTCTACATCTCATTGTCTGAATTTCACCAACTATTAATCAGTTGCCTTCCTATTTAAAAACGACTACAATTTTACTATTATGGATAGAACGAAAAAACAGAATAGGAGGGGAAACTATGCCAAGGAAAGTATGGCTATTAGTAGCTGGGATGATCATTAATGTCACGGGTGCTTCTTTTTTATGGCCTTTTAATACAATTTATTTACACGATCATTTAGGGAAGTCTCTATCTGTGGCCGGAATGGTGTTGATGATTAACTCGTTAACTGGTGTAATCGGTAATTTGCTCGGTGGTGTGTTATTTGATAAATGGGGCGGATATAAATCAATTTTAGTAGGAATTGTTATTACACTTGTGTCGATTTTAGGTCTTGTGTTTTTCCATGGTTGGCCGTTGTATGTTGTTTGGCTAGCGTTAATTGGATTCGGGTCTGGAATGGTCTTTCCATCGATGTACGCAATGGTTGGCACTGTTTGGCCAGAGGGAGGACGAAGAGCATTTAATGCGATGTATGTTGGACAAAATGTTGGAATCGCTGTTGGAACGGCGTGCGGTGGTTTAGTTGCTTCGTATCGTTTTGATTATATTTTCTTAGCGAACTTTATTTTATACTTTATCTTCTTTTTAATTGCCTTTATCGGATTCCGTGGTATGGAGGACAAAAACGAACAAAGTATACAAACAGCGGTCAAAGCGAAAAAAGGTTGGTCACTTACACCAGGATTCAAGGCGCTTCTTATCGTATGTGTAGCATATGCTTTATGTTGGGTTACATATGTACAGTGGCAAGGTGCAATTGCGACGCATATGCAGGAGCTAAATATTAGCCTTCGTCATTATAGTTTATTATGGACGATAAACGGGGCAATGATCGTTTGTGCACAGCCGCTTGTAAGTATGATGATTCGTGCGATGAAGCGTTCTTTAAAACAACAAATTATGATCGGAATCGGTATTTTTGCAGTGTCATTTATCGTACTTAGTCAAGCGCAGCAATTCACGATGTTCCTTGTCGCGATGGTGACATTAACAATTGGTGAATTATTTGTATGGCCAGCTGTTCCAACAATTGCAAATATCCTTGCGCCAAATGATAAGATTGGTTTCTATCAAGGCGTTGTAAATAGTGCGGCGACTGTTGGAAAAATGTTTGGACCTGTTGTCGGCGGAGCGATTGTTGACTTATATAATATGGAAGTATTGTTTATTGCAATCATGGTAATGCTTGTAGTAGCACTTATCGCAACGAGTATGTATGATAAACGAGTAAAAGTAGAAGAAACAGTAGAAGAAAAAATTGCGGTTTAGTTTGACGGAACATGTAACTTGTTTTAGAATATATTTAAATTAACTCATATTGTAATAACAGTGAGAAGGAGTAGTAGTAATAGAAGCTGGTTTAGAGAGTTGACGGTCGGTGCAAGTCAATCCACGTTTCGTTATGAACTCGCCTTTGAGTTGCAGTTGTGAAATGAAGTAGCAATTGCCGTTAATCCACGTTACGGATCTAAGCGAATGTATATATTGATGCTTGTTTAGCGACCTTTACGGGACGTTTTGAACATCTTTTATTACATTAATTTAGGGTGGTACCGCGGGAATCTATAACCTCTCGTCCCTTTCTAGGGATGAGAGGTTTTTTGTATTTTAGGCGGTGAAAATAAATATAACTTGAATGGAGGATATCTCATGAGCTTTAATCATCAAGAAATTGAGAAGAAGTGGCAATCGTATTGGGAAGAGAATAAAACATTCCGTACGCCAGATGAGACAGAAAAACCAAAATTTTATGCACTAGATATGTTCCCATATCCATCAGGTGCAGGCCTACACGTAGGGCATCCAGAAGGATATACAGCAACGGATATTTTATCTCGTATGAAACGTATGCAAGGATATAATGTTCTTCATCCAATGGGATGGGATGCATTCGGTCTTCCAGCAGAGCAATATGCACTTGATACTGGAAACAGTCCAGCAGAATTTACAGAGAAAAACATTAACACGTTCCGTAATCAAATTAAAGCATTAGGTTTCTCTTATGATTGGGACCGTGAAGTAAATACAACAGATCCAAACTACTACAAATGGACACAATGGATTTTCTTACAGCTATTTGAAAAAGGATTAGCTTACGTAGATGAAATTCCTGTAAACTGGTGCCCAGCACTTGGGACAGTACTTGCAAACGAAGAAGTAATCGACGGTAAGAGTGAGCGCGGCGGACATCCTGTTGAGCGTCGTCCGATGAAACAATGGATGTTAAAAATCACCGCTTATGCAGATCGCCTACTTGAAGATCTAGATGAGCTTGATTGGCCAGAAAGCTTAAAAGATATGCAGCGTAACTGGATTGGTCGTTCTGAAGGTGCAGAAGTACACTTCAATATCGATGGTACAGATAAGAAGTTTACAATCTTCACAACGCGTCCTGATACACTATTTGGCGCAACTTACTGCGTACTTGCTCCAGAGCATGCACTTGTTGCAGAAATTACAACTGCAGACCAAAAAGAAGCAGTAGAAGTATACATTGATTCTGTAAAAGCGAAAAGTGATTTAGAGCGTACAGAACTTGCGAAGGAAAAAACAGGCGTATTCACTGGTGCTTATGCAATTAACCCAGTAAACGGTGAGAAATTACCAATTTGGATTGCTGACTATGTTCTTGCAACTTACGGAACAGGTGCTGTAATGGCAGTTCCAGCTCACGATGAGCGTGATTATGAATTTGCGAAAAACTTCGATCTTCCTATGAAAGAAGTTGTAAAAGGCGGAGACATCACAAAAGAAGCACATACAGGTGATGGTGCGCACGTAAACTCGGCATTCTTAGATGGTTTAAATAAAGAAGAAGCAATTGCAAAAATGATTGAATGGCTTGAAGTAACAAGTGCAGGAAATCAAAAAGTAACATACCGTCTTCGTGACTGGTTATTCAGCCGTCAACGTTATTGGGGTGAGCCAATTCCAGTTATCCATTGGGAAGATGGCACAATGACAGCTGTGAAAGAAGAAGAATTACCATTAGTTCTTCCAAAAACAGAAAATATTCGCCCATCTGGTACAGGTGAATCACCACTTGCAAACATTGAAGAGTGGGTGAACGTTGTAGATCCTGAAACTGGTAAAAAAGGTCGTCGTGAAACAAATACAATGCCACAATGGGCTGGTAGCTGCTGGTACTACCTACGTTATATTGATCCAAACAACAGCGAAGCACTTGTAGATCCTGAAAAAGTAAAACAATGGCTTCCAGTTGATATTTATATCGGCGGTGCAGAGCATGCTGTACTTCACTTACTATATGCTCGTTTCTGGCATAAAGTATTATATGATATCGGTGTGGTTCCAACGAAAGAGCCATTCCAACAACTATTTAACCAAGGTATGATCTTAGGTGAAAACAACGAGAAAATGAGTAAATCAAAAGGTAACGTTGTAAATCCTGATGATATCGTAGCAAGTCATGGTGCAGATACACTTCGTCTTTACGAAATGTTCATGGGACCATTAGATGCTTCAATCGCTTGGTCTGAAAATGGTCTTGATGGAGCTCGTCGCTTCTTAGATCGCGTATGGCGTCTATTTGTTCAAGATAACGGTGAACTAAGTGAGAAAATTACTTATGCACCAAATAAGGAACTTGAAAAGGCATACCATCAAACGGTGAAGAAAGTAACAGAAGACTATGCAGAGCTTCGTTTTAACACGGCAATCTCTCAAATGATGATGTTCATTAACGATGCATATAAAGCAGAAGTTCTTCCGAAAGAATATGTAGAAGGTTTTGTGAAAATGATTGCACCAGTCGCACCACACGTTGCTGAAGAACTTTGGAGCAAACTTGGACACAGTGAAACAATCACATATGCAAGCTGGCCAACATTTGATGAGTCAAAACTTGTAGAAGATGAAGTTGAAATCGTTGTTCAAGTTATGGGTAAAGTTCGTGCAAAACTGAAAACGAAAAAAGACGCATCAAAAGAAGAAATGGAACAACTAGCGATTGAGGCAGTTAAAGAACAAATTGAAGGAAAAACAGTTCGTAAAGTAATTGTTGTTCCTGGAAAACTTGTTAATATCGTTGCAAATTAATAGGAAAGAGCAGTCCTTATGAGAGGGCTGCTCTTTTTTTGAGACAACTGAAAAATGAGTGGAATTCCCTTATAGACAAACACCTATTCTTGTATGAGAAATATGATAACAAAGGCAGGTTAAATTGAGAGAAAGAGGTGAAAGAAATGAAAGGGATGGATAATAACGCATCGCACGGCTTTATGATAGGTGAGGATGGCTATGCACAAATGCTAATGGGAGGAGCTGGACAACAAGGATATGGCGGGAACCCAACATGGATGGGCGGATCATCAGAAGGAATTCCTACATCTGTAGCTGGAGCGCAAACCGGAATGCCAACATTCGTGGGAGGAGCGCAGGGTGGAGTTCCTATAGGAGTACCAACTACATTTCCGGCATTTGTAGGAGGAGTGCAAGGTGGAGTTTCTGTAGGAGCGCCAACTACATTTCCGGCATTTGTAGGAGGAGCACAAGGTGGAGTTCCTGTAGGGGCACCAACTACATTTCCAACATTTGTAGGCGGGGCACAATCTGGCTTCCCTGCAGCAGTTGGTCCGCAACCAGGATTTGGTGGTGTTGCTCCTATTCTAGTAGGAGGAGTAGGTCCACAAATGATTCATGGTCATCACGTCCATCACGGTCACCACCAACATCACGGTCACCACCAACATCACGGTTACCACCAACATCATGGTCACCACCAACATCACGGTCACCACCAACATCATGGTCATCACCAGCAACACGGTCATCATCAGCAACAAGTACATCATCATGGTCACCATCAAATTCATCCACAGGCTGTTTTATATCAAACACAACACCATGGTCAGCATCAACACCATGGTCAGTATCAACACCATGGTCAGTATCAACACCATGGTCAGTATCAACACCATGGTCAGTATCAACACCATGGTCAGTATCAACAC
>NZ_NUOT01000046.1 GCF_002584535.1 Bacillus cereus | reverse complement strand
TGGAGATGCTTTTGTTACCGTAAGACAAGATTCATTGTATAAAGTATTGATTCAACAAAAAGAATTAAATGGTCCACCAAGATATCTTACTACCGATTGGGAGAACGCCTGGGAGTCTGTAAAAATACTTGAGAAGTTAAATCCTAAATTTGTAGTGACAGGGCACGGTTTACCTATGTTTGGGGAAGAATTAAGAAATGAATTGCGTCGTTTAGTAGAGAATTTTGATAAAGTAGCTATTCCTGATTACGGAAAATATATTTAACAATACTCTTTATATGAAACATAAAAAGCCTAAATTTCTTACTTAATTTATAATAAAAATGTTTTATACATATTGATTTTCTTCTTAAAATATAGCTAGAAGACATAGGGAAAAGAAGGTAATATGAAAACTTCTCATAACAAGGTTATGGATTTCTCTGATTCAATTCAGGTCTATCTTTAATAACTAAAAGAATGACTTCTATATTATAAATAAATGCAAAAGATGTTTTGAGAAAATGTTAAAAAGGGAGGTATGTGAATATGAAAGCTGTAACCTATCAAGGGCCAAATCAAGTACAGGTTAAACAAGTTGATGATGCGAGGTTAGAAAAAAAAGATGATATTCTTGTAAAGATTACTTCAACCGCTATTTGCGGATCCGATTTACATTTATACCAAGGTAATATGCCTTTACCCCCAGGATACATTATCGGTCATGAACCAATGGGGATTGTTGAAGAGGTGGGTCCTGATGTCACTAAAGTAAAAAAAGGAGATCGTGTTGTCATCCCTTTTAATGTTGCTTGCGGGCATTGTTTTTATTGCCAACATGAAATGGAAAGTCAATGTGACAACTCAAATCCTCATTATGATTCCGGGGGATACTTTGGTTATACAGAGAAATTCGGTAACCATCCAGGCGGTCAAGCTGAGTATTTAAAAGTTCCTTTTGGTAATTTCACTCCCTTTGTTATACCAGAATCATGCGAGCTTGAGGATGAATCACTACTTTTTTTATCTGATGTTTTACCGACGGCCTATTGGAGTGTAATAAATGCAGGTGTAAAATCAGGCGATACTGTTATCGTGCTTGGTTGTGGACCTGTTGGATTAATGACACAAAAATTTGCTTGGATGAAAGGTGCCAAGCGTGTAATTGCAGTTGATTATTTGGATTATCGAATGAATTTTGCAAAAAAAATTAACAATGTTGAGGTATTTGAGTTTACAAAATACCCGGATATGGGAGAACATCTAAAAGAAATTACGCAAGGTGGAGCGGATGTCGTCATCGATTGTGTAGGCATGGATGGAAAGAAATCTCCTTTGGAGTTTCTTGAACAAAAATTAAAATTACAAGGGGGAACTCTCGGTCCTATACAAATTGCTACAAAAGCCGTACGAAAATATGGAACGGTCCAATTGACAGGTGTTTATGGTGGCAACTATAATGCATTTCCACTAGGTGCATTTTGGGTTAGGAATATTAACCTTAGAATGGGACAAGCCCCTGTCATTCATTTTATGCCCGAATTGTTTGAAAAAATAACAAAAAATGAATTTGATCCAAAGGAGATTATTACCCACAAACTCCCTCTTGGAGAGGCGAGTTATGGTTATCAAATTTTTAATAATCGTGAGGATAATTGTATAAAAGTTATTCTAAAACCTTAAAAATCCGTCCTTTCTCATTCATCCTTTTTAATTATTCTTTATGTTAAAGATAAGATCAAATTCCAAGATCTTATCTTTTTACTTTGAAAAATAAATACTGAATTCATTTTAAATATAAATATATATAGTTTAAATCAGTAATACATGTCCTACCAGGCTAGCTCAATTAAAGAAGCAACCGGATATAATTTACTTAAAAGAAGTCGATAGTATTGCTCTTCAATTAATATTGAAAAAACTTGCAGATGCTATTCCACGATTCAAGTCTAAAAAGAATAAAGTTTAATCCTACACAACCAAGAAAAAGAACGCAAATATTGCTATTATAGACAACAAAATGAAATTACTTAAACTTGTCTTGGTTCGCTTTGCCCAAAGTCGTGAAGTAAAAGGGCGTATTTGGCATGCAACGATTCGATGTAACCGAATGGTAAATATTTTGTATGTATCCTTATTGGAACAAAAGTACAACAAATGCCTAAAACTGAATCCGCTTGTAGAACTGATGTTGGACTAAAAGATTTTGCGATACAGAAAAGCCCCTGCATGACTTTAATCCACCTTTAGGCATGGGATGAAAGTATCGCAAAATCTGTGATCCCCTTAATTAATCGATACAGAAAATCATCATTTTAAACTTCAATTATGATGGGAAGAATCATTGGTTTTCTTTTTGTATGTGAATATATAAATTGGCCTAGTGTTTCCTTTAACTCTCTTTTTAAAGCATTCCATTGGCTAATATTAGCCTTTTTTAAATCATTAATAGTTCCAACAGTTAGTTTATTGATTTTCTCTAAGAAATCTTCTGAATCGCGAACATATATAAATCCACGAGAAATGATGTCTGGACCAGAAAATATGTTCTCCTCTGTTTTACTAAGAGTAATAACTATTACAAGCATACCATCCTCAGAAAGTTGCTTACGGTCACGTAATATAACATTTCCTACATCACCAATTCCTAATCCATCTACATATATATTACCCGCAGGTATTCTTCTGGTTTGATGAGCAATCTGATTCTTAATATCGACAACTTCACCATTGCTAATGATATAGATGTTCTCTTTCTTAACACCTACGGACTCTGCTAATAGACTATGATGATGTAACATTCTAAATTCGCCATGAATAGGAATAAAATATTTAGGCTTCATTAAAGTAAGCATTAATTTTAATTCTTCTTGATAGGCATGCCCAGAAACATGCATTCCTGTTGAACTTCCTACTCCATAAATGACATTAGCCCCCAAGCGAAATAAATTATCTATAATTCTTGAAACATTACGTTCATTTCCTGGTATAGGAGTTGCAGATAATATGACAGTATCATCAGGTAGGATATCTACCTGTCGATAGTTTCCACTGGCTAAACGAGCTAGGGCTGCCATAGGTTCACCTTGACTACCAGTACAAAGAATAGCTACTCTTTTTGGATCCATTCGATTGATTTCATTTGCTTCAATTAACATCCCATCAGGAATATCTAAGTAACCTTGTTCTAAGGCAACAGAAACTACATTTACCATGCTTCTCCCCAGTAAAGCAAGCTTTCTATCTGTTTTTAAAGCGGCATCTACTATTTGTTGTACACGATTCACGTTGGATGCAAAGGTAGAGATAATAACTTTTCTACGTGCCTTGGTAAACGCTTCTTCAATTCGTTCACCTACTGATTGTTCTGAAGGAGTAAATCCAGGACGTTCAGCATTCGTGCTTTCCGAGAGTAGAGCTAAAACACCATTACATCCGATTTTAGCCATTTTATGAATATCGGGATATTGATTATTAATAGGGGTTAAATCAAATTTGAAGTCGCCTGTATGAACTACTGTACCTTCTGGGGTATGAAAAGCGATTCCAAGACAATCAGGAATACTATGATTGGTTTTGAAAAATGTTAGATTTATCTGTCCAAAATCAATTAATGACTCAGAATCAATAATAAATAACTGTGTTAGATTTTGAAGTTTATGTTCTTTTAATTTGATTTCGATTAATCCTAGGGTTAATTTCGTTGCATAAATTGGGACATTCAATTGTTTTAATAGATACGGAATACCTCCAATGTGGTCTTCGTGTCCATGTGTAACGACTAAACCTCGAATTTTATCCTTATTTTCTTGCAAATATGTAATATCAGGTATTATCAAATCTATTCCTAATAAACTTTCATCTGGAAACTTAGAACCGCAGTCAATAATCACAATATCGTTTGAATATTGTATGGCATACATATTTTTTCCTATTTCATTAACCCCACCTAAAGCAAAAATGGATAGTGTATTTTCTACTTTACTCAAAATGAATATCCTCCTTTTTGAAAAGATCCAAGCTTATTTGAATCCATATAGAGATTGTCTAATTTAGATTTATGACCAACCATTTATAAATGGTTGGTCATAATAATCTCAAAGCTCCATATCTTTTAATCCCGGACTATGCTCATTTGGCATTTCAGGAAGTTCTGGTACAGGAAAACCTTTTGGTGGCTCCGTTACACTTAACATTTCTTTGTTTCTACTTGGTGATTCACCTTGGAAGATCTCTCCGATTCTTGTGTCATCCAACCTGAAATTAAATTGAGCATTATGAAATCCCATTTCTACGTATTTTCTACACTCAGGATATTTATTGATATTGTAGTTTGGTACAGGGAAGAGTTTTCCCCATTCAACGCCTAAAGTTTCTAATGCTTTCGCAAATGCATTTTGATGTGCATTATCACGCACAATTAAAAAGGCAAGTGTTTCACGAAAAGTTTGATTTGAGCTCATTTCATAAATCCTTGTCTTTTGAAGTACCCCAGTTGATTCAAGAACTAGGTTATCCATTAAATCACTAATTAGATTTCCATGGCTGTATACCCACGATCCGTTCCATGGGTTACCGGCTGCATCTACTGGCAATGAGCTTTGAGCACCTACAATAAAATGGTGAGGATTTGCATGTTTAACCGCCTCATCAAGCGGTGCTTTATCCCATACCAGCATTACCTGGCGTAGGCTCACCAGATCCATTTAATAATTGATTAATTGTATTCTGAACGAGCTCTACATGACTAATTTCCTCAAGAAAAACCCCTCGAAGTAAATCACGATATTGCTTCGCTTTTCCTCTAAAATTTGAACTTTGAAAGAAATATTGCATCATCGTACGCATTTCACCAAAATGGCCGCCAAGTATTTCTTGTAAGACCTTCGCAGCGGCGGGATCTGGTTTGTCTGGTTTAATAATATTAATCAATTCTTCTTTGTAATAATACAGAGAAAATACCTCTCTTTTTTAAGATAAGCAACAATTGTAAAATGCCCCGAATTAAGGTAATTTATTCCTGTATCTTTTTTATATTCTAATGCTGTATTTAAAAAAAGATAGTTAATAAAGGACATACCCTGCTTCCTGTAGAAAGCAGGGTATGTCCTTATGTATCAGATAGAATTCCGTATATTTTTTAGTTCTTAAAGAGGATGTTGTTGATTTTATGCTACGTTTAAAGCTGTTTGTATAGTCATTAAATCTACTTGCAGTTGTTCTTGTACATTAGTTGGATGATAATATCCTTTATCAATCATATATTGACTTACTTGCTTATGTGCATCAATTGCATCCTGTAAATGTTGATGTAATACTTCACGAGTTTGATTAGATGTAACTTCTGTACTTACATATTTAGAAATTCACTCATTTATTTCATGAACACCTTTTGTATAAACTCCCCCTTACATACCGTTCTTTTTACATATGAATTCAAGTAGAGAAAAGAAGAGGATTAGGAGGATAACATAATCGTTCCAAACAAACCTTGTTATGAAAATAGTTCCTCTTCTTGTTTCTCTCAATCATATTTTAAGAAGGAAAGAAAAACTTATACTCAAATTCCAAAACAATTAAATACCATAAAATGGAATATATATTTTTTTATGTTTCTTAGCATATTAAAAACATAGGAGGTGATACATATGGCAAACAATAAGAGTGGAAATCGCAACGAATTATTAGTTCAAGGTGCTGAAAGTGCACTTGATCAAATGAAATATGAAATTGCGCAAGAATTTGGTGTACAACTTGGTCCTGACACAACAGCTCGTGCAAACGGTTCTGTTGGTGGTGAAATCACTAAACGTTTAGTAGCAATGGCTGAACAACAACTTGATGGCGGATTTACTCGTTAACTTCACCCCAAAATAGAAAAGATTAGGGCAAGTAGTATTGTTGATTATTGGAAGCATAGCAGATTACAGTAGTTAACAAACACATCTTTTCATGTTGTCTGTATTTAATTTATAAATAAACTCTCATAATGAATGCATTTGTACTCGAAGATTATTGAGAATTTTAAATAATAATCTTTGAGTATTTTATTTGAAAGACTCTTTTCTAGATTACAAACACATATCTTATGGGGAAGGTGTTTCCCATGAATGTTAAAAAGTCTTTTACAGGAACAAATATACTTAAAAATTTATTTTCAATACTGAAAAGCATATTAACTATGATATTTACAAAAGGGAGGCATCTTAAAATGGGTGTATTAAGTGGAAATCCTCAAAATGAGCCTTTACATTATGGAGAAGTTTTTGATATTTGGAGTTATCTTCTCGCAGCACAAGGAGCAGTTGCAGGTCATCAAGTATTCATTAACCATACAGGTGATGAAGAATTAAAGAAATTCTTAGAAAACCTAATTGAAAATGATATGACCTCTGAAATAGAAGAGCTAAAAACACTTCTAAAAGTAAACGGTGTAGCTTTACCACCAGCACCTCCAGAAAGACCAGTTGCATCTATTGAAGATATTCCTCCTGGAGCACGCATCAATGATGCTGAAATTGCAGCAGCAGTTTCTACAGGTTTAGCGGCAGGATTAGTAACTTGTAGTCAAGTAATGGGAAAATGTCTTCGAGAAGATGTAGGAATGCTTTTTGGACAATTCCATATGAAAAAAGCACAAGCTGGTGCAACTTTACTACGTCTAAGTAAGAAAAAAGGCTGGGTAGTTCCTCCGCCATTACATGTTAAAAATACTGATCAAGCTTAATAAAAAAGTGGCTGAAAGCCACTTTTTTTATTTCATTTTATTTTTTGTATCATTTTCTTTTTGAATGAATCTTACTTTTTCTATTTCAGAGCGGTTTAAATATTCATGTGAGATCTCCATAGCATATCTATCGTGATGCATATTAGTTGATTCCCTTGAATCTTTACCTTCATGTAATACAGCTTTTTTCATATAAATGTGAAAGAATATTTCTACAGCACTAATAAGCAAAGCAGACCAAAATGAAGAAAAACCAATATTAGGAGTTAAATCTATATCTGTTAAGAAATAAGTTAATATCCAAATCCCTAAAAAACTCAATCCAAAATCAGCAATTGTAGCAATCATGTTCCCATACCTAGGTAGAACAAATAAATCTCCTATTAAGTAGGCTGTCCCTGTAATTAGTAATGAAATCAGTAATATTCTAGGAATTGAAACGCCCTGGAATATACCTAATATCATCAATAATACGGCACTAATAGCGGTATATTTAATTAATAAGGCAACAATATGTTTCATAAATGATTCTCCTATCTTTTAACTTTCATGTAGGAATAGTAATTTTCAATAAAAACGGGTTGCACTTTCATAAAGCACAACCCGTTTCATCGTGTTCAGGAGGTTTACTCATTACATGATATCCATATGGCAAGAAGTTTTTTCGCTCTCCTACACAATACTATTTTGTGAAATATGAGCATGAATTATGTATTAAAACAATAAAAACTAATACCAAAAAAAGGACTATATATTTTCGAATGCTTTTTTACATATTAAAGAGTGAAGGAGGTGATATAACATGTCAAACAATAACAGTGGAAGCCGTAATCAATTATTAGTAAATGGTGCTGAACAAGCTCTTGATCAAATGAAATATGAAATCGCACAAGAATTCGGCGTACAACTTGGCGCAGACGCAACAGCTCGTTCAAATGGATCTGTTGGTGGAGAAATCACAAAACGTCTAGTAGCATTAGCTGAACAACAACTTGGTGGTGGAGTTACTCGCTAACTTAATATAGCAAATGGATAATAGGGAGAGATAAATCATCTCTCCCTATTTGTATATAATTAGGATATGCGAATAATGAAAAGAATTGAAACTATAATTTAGAATATATTACGTGATAAACACTATGTCTAAAAGGAGCATATATGAATATTTTTATATACACATTATTGATAATTAGATGGAGTGTTCTATTAGGGATAGCACCACATCGCTATCAAGCTAAGGTTTTACACTACCCATAAAGCAAAAAAGGCGTTATCCTTTCTGTATATTCCTACAAAAAGAATAACGTTTTCTATGAATTATTGGTATAAATTCATCTTAGATTGATAGTAATTTGGCGGTACCCAAACGAAAGTTTTATCTCTTCATAGTTGTCCATGAAAATTCAGTTCATTTTTTTTATTTAGGGGAATAATTAATTTCTTAAGTTGATGGACATATGGCGATACCCCACATCCATCAACTTAAGGCGTCTATTTCCTTGTTCTTTTATGAATAAAAGTTTTTTCAAGGCACTGTTCCAGTTTCTATTACTTGATTCATTGTTTGGATTAGCAGATATAAATGTATCGGAATGATTTATATCGTGAGTACTATCGGAAAGTTCTACAGCGTCTACAAGATATTCTCTGTTCGCGCCATTTTAATTGCTTCTTCGCGATTGTTGACGCCGAGCTTCGAGTAAAGGTTCGAACAGTAATTGCGTATAGTTCCCTCCGATAAAAACAATTTAGTGGCAATTGACTTGTAGCGAAGCCCGTTCGACAGATGTTTCAGAATTTCCATCTCACGTTTCGTAAGTCCGTATGGGGAATTTTCCTTACTTGAGCCGATCTTCTCTAGCTGTTCGCGCTGACGTTTCATCTCTTCGAAAACTCGCGTAGCGACCGATTGATCAATCCAAGTTCCTCCGTTATAAATAAGTTTCAAGGCTTCTTTCATTTCACGTGGATGAATTGACTTCAGCATGTAGCCTTCCGCTCCATGTTCCAATGCAGTTGCTGCCTGCAAGAAATCCTCAAACGTTGTCATGAGCACAATCTTCATATCAGGCCATCGCTGTTTCATCTCAAGTAAAGCTTCAAGTCCGCCCATTCCCGGCATGCGAATATCCATTAGCACGATATCAGGATGCGAATGCTCACAATGCTCTAATGCTTCGCGCCCGTCCTTCGCCTTACCAACGACGGTAAAATCAACATGCTGATCTAAAACTTGCTCCAAACTGTCGGTAATAAGTGCCTGATCATCAACGATCAACAGGCGGATTGTGTTATGTACAAGCTCTGTTTGCAATGGAATATTACATATAACGAATGTTCCTTGCTTAGCCCCAGAGTGAACCGACAATGTGCCGTGATATAGTTCAAGCCGTTCTTTCATTCCATTGAGCCCAAATCCGAATTGGATTTTTTCCATCCCGATGCCGTTATCTTCAATTTGTAACCGGAGTTGTTGCTTATCGAAATGCAGTTGAACGGATATCGCACTTGCCTTGCCATGTCGAACCGCGTTTGTTAGCGACTCTTGAAGGCAGCGATATAGGCAAAAGTTTATTTTTTGAGTTGAGAGAGCCTCATTGCCAATCACACGGAATATAACCGTTGTACCTGTCGATCTCATAAACTCTTCTGTTAATTGTCTCAGCGATTCACTTAACGAATGGTTTAATGAATTATGAGAGAGCTGGTGAAGGTGCTTTCGGATATCATCCAGACTGTGCTGGGCAATGCCGACAAGTGAGTCAATTCTCTCAAACTGTGAATCTGGCACTGACGATCGCAGTGATTCGACACCGACGATGAGAGAGGTAAGGGAGTGAGGTAACAGAAAATTTTAAAATAATAGGAGAGATGTGTTATGAAATCATTCATCATTAAAAAAGGAACTGCACTAACCTTAACAGTGACTATACTGGCTGGGACACTAGTATTACCTACTTATGGAAATGTGCACGCGGTGTATAAAAAGACGTCAATCCAACAGGCTATTGATAAAGCTGCTAATACTGAAAATATTCCAGGGGTTATTGTTACCGTGAAAAAAGGAGACGCAGGCTGTTCATATGCTTCTGGTGAAGCAAACATCGAAAGAAATCATAAAGTGGACGCTGATTCTACTTTCAGGATTGGAAGTACAACGAAGACATTTGTTGCTACAGTTGCATTACAACTTGCTGGAGAGAAGAAGCTAAGTCTCGATGATACGATAGAGAAATGGTTGCCGGGGCTCATAAAGAGTAAAGGCTATGATGGAAACAAAATTACAATTCGTCAATTATTAAATCATACAAGCGGAATTCCAGATTTCTTGACTTCAGAGCTTAAGACGAAATTACTTGGAAATCCAAGTGAAAATTATACACCAGAACAGTTAATCGCTCGTGCTTTGGAGCTAAAGCCAGTAACGGGGTGGGCATACTCGAGTACAAATACGGTTATTGTAGGGCTTATTATCCAGAAGGTTACTGGGAAGACATATGCCGAACAAATTAAGAAACGAATTATTGAGCCACTCGCACTTAAAGAAACGTTCCTTCCTGGAAGCTCGATGGATATTCCGAAAAAAAATGCTCGTGGCTACTTGAATACGGGAGATAAATTAGTAGACATTACTGTGCTTAACCCATCGTTTGCTAACGCTGGCGGTGAAATGATTTCGACAGGAGAAGACTTGACGACGTTTTTCCGTGCCTTATTAGGTGGAAAGTTGTTGACACCGGAGATGCAGAAGGAAATGATGACTAGTACAGTTGATTCTCCGTTAGGAAAGTATGGTCTTGGCATACACACAACAAAATTGCCGGACGGTACCGAAGTATGGGGGCATGGCGGTGGTATTCCCGGATTTACTAACTTTGCAGGAGGAACGGAAGATGGTCAACATGTCATCTCGATAAATATCAATGTACTAGGAGCAGAAAAACATATCAACAATATTCTAGCCTCAGAATTTGCAGCAAAATCAAAAAAGGAACTCACGGACAAGGAAAAGAAAAGTAAACATCGAGAAGAAGTCAAGTACGTAATGGATCAGGTGGTAACTAATAAAAAAATTCCAAGTGTCATAGCAGGTGGATTAAAGGACGGAAAGCGTTGGTCTTACGCTACAGGGACAGCGAGTTATGAGGTACCGCGCCCGGTAGAGCCAAACTTTTCATTCCGTATCGGGAGTATAACGAAAACGTTCACTGCTTCCGTTATATTGCAGTTGGCCGAGGAAGAACAATTGAATCTTGATGATTCGGTCGAAAAATGGTTACCAGGAGTTGTACAGGGTAATGGATATGACGGCAATAATATTACAATTCGTCAGTTATTGAACCATACAAGTGGGATTGCATCCTATACAGATAGAGATATGCGAGATATTACTTTGCCTCAAAATCCATTTCGTTACTATACTACGGATGAACTTATCGGCTTAGCACTTGCAAAGCCGCCTGTATTTGTATCAGGAGAGGGGTGGGACTATTCGAACACGAATACGGTTCTTGCTGGCCAAATTATTCAAAAGGTAACAGGAGATACGTATGCAGAGCAAATTAGGAAACGGTTTATCGAGCCACTTGGGCTAAAAGAGACATTCGTAATGGAAGTAAATCCTCACATTCCAGGAGAGCATGCTACAGGATATAATATGGACAAATCGGGTCATTTGTATGATTTGACAGAAATGAATCAATCATGGGCAAACGCAGCAGGAAATATGGTTTCAACAGTTAAAGATTTGATTACTTTCTTCAGTGCGCTTTTGGGAGGAAAGCTTTTAAATCAAGAGATGATGGACCAGATGCTCACAACGGTAGATTCACCGATTGGTAAAGTCGGACTAGGGATTTATGAAGAAAAAACACCGGACGGACAATCATATTGGGGGCATGCCGGCGGCACTTTCGGATTTGAAACGAGAGTCGGTGGACCTCTAGGAGGAGAGCATATTTTTGTAACTGCGATCAACGCAGTAGGTCCGGAAGTCATCGAGGGTCGGAATAAAATTTTCAATAAGGAGTTTAGCCGTTAAGTTTAAAGCTGATATTGAGCCAAGGAGGCTTCTTCCTCAAGGAACGTGAAGGACGTAACCAGTGAGTAGGTGGGGGCTGAATTGGTTTCGGACAAGGGATGGCATTAAGCCATCTGGATTGTCCGACATATGTAAAATGTTGTTGGATAAGTTGTCAGCCAACAAATCGTCTATAGAATAAAACACATCATATCTAATTAAGGTAGTTATATGATTATTTTATGTTGGTTCTTATTTTTCACGTAAATCAATACTTACATGAAACATGAGAATGAAAGCTTAGCATTGCTTTACAAAAAAGATTGATAAAATTATATAAGTAATATGTCTCCGCTATTTAGAGTTCGACCGAAAAAAGCGATTTGGAAAAATTCCAAATCGCTTTTTTTATATTATTGCTTTTTAGGTTTCTTATCTAAAATAAGGCGTAGTTCGTTAATATCATCATCAGATAGGGTATCTTCCTGAATGAATTGGGCAAGCATGGATTTTAAAGTACCTCCATAGATACGCTTAATAAATGATTCGGCTTCGGCACGCTGGCACTCTTCCTGTATATAAAGCGGGTAAAAGGTGTAAACTCTTAGATCTTTATTGACACCTACTACATCTTTTTGAACCAACCGATCGAGAAGAGTACGTATAGTTGTCGGCTTCCAATCAGTACGCTCCTGTAAGGAGAGTATAATGTCATTTGCTGTTTGAGGAGCTTCATCCCAAAGCACGTTCATGATTTCCCACTCTGATTCTGATATACTAGGAATATTTTTCTCCATATTTATCTCCTCCATTTTCTTTAATAGATTCCTAAATCTTTTAAAATTGATAAAGTAATTTCTACAGCCTTGCTTCCAGATGCATCATCTTCATTTTGTATATTGGTAGCGAAGAAATAAGTATTGTTCTTCGTCTCAACATATCCGATAAACCAACCATTGATGTTTTTTCCATTCACTGTTCCTGTACCTGTTTTTCCTGATAGGCGAGCTTCTTCATTCTTTTCTAAGAGCAGTGCTTCCTTTAAAGCTTGGATATGAGTTTCCTTATATCCTAATTGATTGTTATAAAAAGCCTGCAACAGTTGCACTTGCTCAACTGGGGAAATTTTTAATGAGGATTCGTGCCAAAATTCACCTAATCCCCCAGATACATTTGAGTTTCCATAGTGTATATCTTGTAGATTGGCTTGGATTGTTTCAAACCCTGTTCTACGATCTAGTTCTTGGAAATACCAGTTTACAGATTTTTTTAAAGCAGATGAGACATCTTGATCCATATTCCAAGCGTCATAGGATTGCACTATCCCATTCCATGGAATAGTGGATTCTTCTGATGATATCACATTTGATTCTAGTGCAAATAAGGCACTATAGATTTTGTATGTGGAATCAGGTGATACCCGCAACGTACTTTTCTCTTCATTATAAATGCGATATTGTTTTGCACTCTGATCATATAAAACAAAACTTCCTTCATACCCTTTAAAGAATTGATGTAAATCCTCATAAACTGTTCCGTCATTATTAAAATAGTATCGGTCGTTCTCCGTCGCAAATACGGAAATGACAGGTAATTGGACTGTCAAAATGATACTAGCCAATACATAAATAAAGACGCTTTTTCTTATTGATTTCTTTGCGCCAGGCTTATAGGTAGCAATTTGTTCAATTCGTTTTTTGATTTGACTCTTCGAACCGTTTATTTGTGTTACTAATGGTAGCTTACTTGATCGTTTTGAAAGATCCACAAAATTAATGATTGTATGTCCATACTCACTAAATGAATTATCATCTAGCAAATGTAAAACAGATGTATCACATACGATTTCCCGATCTAATCTCATTTCTCTAAAAGCAAGCCAGACAAGGGGATTAAACCAATAAATGATTTGATAGAACAATATCACGTAATTTGTCAGCAGATCCTTGTTTTTATAGTGATTCAGTTCATGAAGAAAGATGTACTCGTAATGTTTTAAGCTGAGCCAGTTTTCATGCTGAGAAGGTAAGACGATATATGTTTGAAAAAGTCCGAATATCATTGGAGATTGGACTCTTTTGGAAATAACAATTTTTATTGATTTTTTAATCTGTAGTCTTTTCTTGCATTCTTCGAAAAGCACGAGAACTTCTTGATTAGAAAACGTAGAAGAATAATTCTTTATCCTTCTAAGTTTTATCCATCCACGAACCGTGGTAAAAGTAAATAATAGCACCCCTGACATCCATACTCCCATTACTCCCACATTAAGTAAGGATAGATCTGGCCGATTGACAGATACAGAAAAGTCTTGTATTAGATTTAATCCCTGTATCATATTAGTTCCATTTATCCCCATATCAGTACTGAGCACATTAGTCTGATATGTATCCCCATCGCTAAAGAGAAAACTAAAATTATATAAATGAGTAGGTATGAATGGAAGTGCTAAAGCGATAAAAAGAAACATCCATAAATGATAATGCCATTTTTCTGTCAGTTGTCTGCCGAACCATTTTCTTATAAGTAGAATAACAGTAATGGAAAATGAAGACACCAATAAACCAATTATAAAATGCGTTAAAAACATGTCCTTCAACACCAACTCTCTTGGATTTTAAAATTTTTTAAAACAGGTATATAGCATATTTATAGTAGCTTGATGGGGGAAAATAAAAAGTTGACTCAATCCAATTACATATGTAATACTATACTACAGATGTGGCGGTACTACAAATGTAGTAAAGAACTACATTTGTAGTATTGATACATCTGTAATCTTTTGAAACGCCTTAAATACGGTTGTTTTTTCAATTCGTACATAAGAGTCTAATCAATAAATGGGGGGATTTACATGTAATGGTAAAAACTGTTATTCGAATTGTGTACATTGTATCTAATTTAACATTTGTTTTAAGTATTAAAAGTCTGAAAGGAATGATCATTTTGAAAAGTAAAAGGGTGCTAAAAATAGGGATGTGTGTTGGTATACTAAGTTTAAGTCTTGCAAGTGTAAAACTCTTTACAGGTGAACCATTGCAAGTGGAAGCAAAAGAAAAAACAAAGCATATAAATCATGCGACTCATCAAAAGTACGCTCAACTTGAGAAAAAGTTCGATGCTCGACTAGGTATCTATGCAATTGATACTGGTACAAATCGAACAGTTTCTTATAAACAAAATGAACGGTTTGCTTTCGCATCAACATATAAGGCATTAGCTGCAGGAGCATTGCTAATGCAAAATCCAATTGACAAATTAAACGAAGTTATCACTTATACAAAAGATGATTTAGTTGAATATTCACCCATTACAGAGAAATATGTAGATACTGGTATGACACTTGGAGAGATTGCAGAAGCTGCCGTTCGTTACAGTGATAATACCGCAGGGAACCTTTTATTTAAGGAACTAGGCGGGCCTGAAGGATTTGAAACAGCGCTCAAACAGATTGGTGATAGAGTTACCCAGGCAGATCGCTTTGAGACAGATTTAAATGAAGCTATTCCTGGTGACATCCGTGATACAAGTA
The DNA here is from genome assembly GCF_002584535.1 of Bacillus cereus. Taxonomy (GTDB): domain Bacteria; phylum Bacillota; class Bacilli; order Bacillales; family Bacillaceae_G; genus Bacillus_A; species Bacillus_A arachidis. Next base: position 120,032 of record NZ_NUOT01000046.1, on the reverse strand, counting down.
CAGCTAAAGCACTTGCTACCGATCTTAAGGCTTTCACAGTTGGAAATGCACTCCCAGCTGACAAACGTAAAATTCTTACGGATTGGATGCACGGAAACGCTACAGGAGACAAACTCATCCGCGCTGGCGTACCAAAAGACTGGGAAGTCGCTGATAAATCAGGAGCCGGAAGCTACGGAACACGAAATGATATTGCAATCGTTTGGCCACCGAATAGAGAACCCATTATCATTGCAATTCTGTCCAGTCGTGATACAAAGGATGCTACCTATGATAATGAACTGATCGCGCAGGCTGCCACGATTACAATTAATGCTCTCAAGTAATAATATCCCAGTTTCCGCATTCATTAGTGCAATATTATCTAGAGGATAAAACTAGAAACCGATTCTTTTTATTGTAAAGAGAATCGGTTTTTTGCATGATTATCATTTCCGTTATAAAAATAGTAATCCATTATATTAGATAGGGGTCTCGCCACATCGCTATTAAGATCTCGTAAGATATTTGGAGATAAAAAGCTTTGAATCTCTTGAGCAAATAGTTGTAATTCATCAGATACAGAAATAGACATACAAAAACCCCATCCTTTCCTATGATTCTACAGAAAGAATAGCGTGTTTTTTCATTAAAAGTATTATATTATGATGACATTTTATTCAATTTTTCCTGAGACTGAATATTAGTTCTAAAGAACAGTCCATTATATAAGAGAAATGTCCCCATTATTACAATGATACCAATGTAAACAGACATCATCGTAGGAACCAAGAATGCACCAACGATAATAGTCATTCTTGCAATTAGATCCGCGCCAATATCTGATAGACCTGCAAAAGCTGAATACGATCCTCTTTTATCAGCCGGAATCATATTAGCTTGTTCTGTATTTCTGATTGGGGAGTAGACAAGTTCACCAACAGTGGCAATAAAATTAAAAATAATCAGTACGTACCAAGTGTTTGCAGATGTTACTGTCACATAGCCTACACCATAGAGCACAAGGCCTAAAAGTAACGCTTTTTTTCCACTTAGGCGATCTGTAAATTTATTTACAATAAACGTTAAACATACTACTAAAAGCATATTTTGTATGTTAAGAATACTTAGCATCCTCACTCCTACTATTTCAAAGTTCCCAATGCTTATTGGATTGAATGTTTCTGAAAGTCGTACACCAATATAGCTGTTTAAAGAAAACTCTGCCGCAAATATGCAGGTAGACCCTATTACAACTCTTAAAAATGCTCTATCTTGAATAGCAACTTTATAGTTTTGAATTAGATCAAGTACTATATTTCCATGCCTTTTTTCTAGGCACTCTTTAACTTCTGCAACTAGCCAAATTTTATAAGCAATCGGTAATGTAGCAGAAACAAAAGTCAGTAATATAAACAACTCTTTTTGGTGATTAATGTATAAGAAACCACCTAATGCTGCACCAATTGCCATAGAAAGATTCATAAGCCAATAGTCAATTGTATAAATAGCCTTTCGATTTTCTGGTGTAGTTGAGTCTATGATGATAGCTTGCATGGATGGGCGCCCAAGACTGCTAGATATTATAAAACCTACATAAGCAATAGCAAATAACCAAAGCATCTTATCTGTAGGATATAAGCTTAAAGTCATGAATAAAAACATTAAAGTACTAGAAAATGAAGTTAACAATAAGATTTTCTTTCGTTGAAAGCGATCTGACATGTAACCTCCAATTAAATTTGAAACAAAACTTAATATAACTGTTAAGATTAAAAATGATCCGGCCCATACTTTATTTATTTCGTGAGCAAAAAACAATGCCATAAAGGGCATTACTGCTGATGTAACAGCACGATTAAAAAACGATGTAATTAAGCGTACTTTTATATTTTGCTCAAAGTCTTTCCAATTCATCGTATCTCCTCCTTTTGTCTAATGTTATATTAAACTAGACTTATCAAACTAAAAATGGACATATTCAGAAAAACATGTCCACTTATAAAAGGAGATAGGAAAATGGATAAAAATTTACTGAATCTATGGCAATCATTTTCTTCAGGAAATATAAAAATACAAGACCTAGCAGATTTTTTAAATTTAAGTACAAAGCAAACAGTACGTTACTTACATAAATGGATGGATGAAGGTTGGCTGACTTTCACTTCTGGAAAAGGCAGAGGAAATTCCTCCTCTCTTCAATGGTTAAAAAATATAGAAAAAATCTATGAGTCACAAGTAATGGAAATTATGGATCAACAGCCTGTTGAAAAAAGCAGTAAATATTTACTATATAATTGGTCTCCAAACAGTAAACTACGCTTGATGACTAAGTTTCATTCAAAATTTGGCTATATACATAATTCGGATGATAAATTAATTATTCCTAGAAGAGAGCCCTTTTTAACAACACACCCGCTCGAGGCTGCCGATGTACATAGTGCACATATTGTCGCGAACGTTTTCAATCGACTTGTTTATATGGATGAAAAGGGGAACATATTCCCTGAAATAGCTCACAGTTGGGATTTAACTCAATCTAAGCTTAGACTATATTTAAAAAAGTCTATAAAATTTCATGATGGATCCATCTTAACAGCGGCTGACGTGAAACTATGTCTCTCAAAACTACGTAGTCATAAATATTATAAAGACTTATGGTTACCCATAGAAAAAATAGAGATTGTATCACCATTAATTATTGATATACATTATCCAGATAGTTGTAGTTATTGTTTACAAATGTTATGCATGATAAATACAAGCATTTATAAGGAAAATAACGGCCAAATCATAGGAACCGGTGGTTTTTATATAGGAGAGAATAACCTGGAGAAAACATCATTGATAGCATTTCATGATTATTTTCAAGAAAGACCTTTGCTAGATACAGTAGAATTCATTCAGGTCCCTCTAGAATTTGATACTATTTATCAATCTTCCAGACATCATAAAAGTAATTCTACATTTCAAGTAGAAAAGAATTCAGGTTTCGGCGTTATAATTATGAATGCTTGGCGTAATTCGTCAATTCAACACATAGATGTTCGTAATTATTTACATTCTATTATCGTTAACAATATGAATCATATTCATAAATATGATACTCAAAAAATTTCAAATATCAAAAGCTGTTTAAAAGACATAGATCATCAAATCGATATTCCAAAAAGAAAACGTCCCGAATTTAAAGAACCACTTATTATAAAAGCGACTCAGTATACAGAAGCGACAACAAAATGGTTAATGAATATCTTAGAAAAAGAAAATATACCTTTTCAAGTTAAATGGGTTCCATTTGAAAACTATCTTAGGGATGAAAAACTTAATGAACAAGTTGATCTCTTTATTCATGGTGAAGTATTCGAGATGAATCAAGAGATATCATTTTATTATTTTTTAACAGCTAGATATTCACCACTGGCTAAAGTTTTAAAAACAAATAAATCACTAAAAAAACACCTTTCTAAATACAAACATACAAATTTTGAAAAGTGGGCTTCATTAAATGCGAATCTTGAAAAAGAACTGATAGAATCCTCTATTATGGTTCCCTTATACTATGATACACGTCAAATTCCTTTTTCATCAGATTTAACGAATATTAAGATGAAATATTTTGGATATGTGGATTTTTCTCAACTTTGGGTGAAACCTTTAATTTGAAACTCACAAGAAACCTAATCCACTTGTAATAATTATCAACCCATTTAATTTCCCTTATGTCAAAGGTAAAATCGTATTCCACGATTTTACCTTTTTTATTATAAATTTTTTAAGGGTACGGAAATATAGATATCAGGTCTACTAAACTAGTATCTTAGGGGCATTAATTTAAACAATAAATAACCCCATGTCTATTTTGTGGATTAAATTCATTGCCCGTGGATAAAGGACAGTAAAGTCACTGATTAATATGTTTTGTTGATTTTTATTACAATTTTGTAAGGTTAGGTAATAAAAATCGATAGAAATGGATATTCGAATGAGGTACCCTGAATAACGGAGAGAATATTCTGAAAAAAAAGGGGTAGAGTAAATGAAGAATAGGAAAAAAGCATCGATAATTTTCAAAAGCATTTTATGTTTAATTATTTTCATATTAATTACGAATGAAGCGTGGTTTACGAAAGTGGTGAGGGCAGAATCGGGCGCATTGACTGCTAGGAGTATAGAAAACTTCAAGAAAAAGATGGATGAACAGGTACCAAAATGGCAGGAAGATTATGATGTACCAGGGGTTGCAATAGGAATTGTACATGAGGGGCGTATTGCTTATACACTTAACTACGGTTATGTAGATAAAAAGACAAAAAAAGCGGTGAGTGATGATACTTTGTTTCAGGCTGGTTCCATATCTAAAAGCCTTACAGCGTGGGGAATCCTACATCTTGTAGATGAAGGTCGTTTATCACTAGATGATCCCGTTGGAAAATTTCTAACCAAATGGAAATTACCTAATTCAGAGTTCAATAATAATGAAGTCACGATAAGAAGATTATTAAGCCATACAGCGGGGCTGTCTGCACATAAAGGATACCTTGGGGTTGCACCAGGGAAACATCTTGATTCTATCGAGGAGTCTCTGTCTGGAAAAGGGTGGCTTAATGAACCAGTGGAGGTTACCAATAAACCAGGTTCAGAAGCAATTTACTCTGGTGGCGGATATACAATTTTACAACTTGTAATTGAAGAGGTTACCGGAATATCTTTTGATCGTTATATGGAAGAACAAATTATGAAACCTTTAGGAATGAGATCTAGTTCATTCATACAACGTCCTGAAAATCCTAATCTTTCGAAAGCCTATGGATATTTTGGAGAGGAACTTCCTAGTTACCAATTTACCGAACAGGCTGCTGCAGGCCTCAAGACAAATGTTACCGATATGATGACATTGATACTTGCAAGCATGGATGCAAATAATAAAGGTAATGCTGTCATTAAAAATGAACGTGTCGATGAAATGCAAAAGCTGGTATTAGGTGAGAATGGTTTAGGTGTATTTGAAAAAAAGTTATCTAATCAATGGAAATTAATTTATCATTCTGGTGACAATCGAGGCTGGCATTCTTTTTATGGTTTCATTCCTAATACAAAGGATGGATTGGTAATTCTTACGAATAGTGAAGGTGGTATAGACTTACGACAGGATATTTACCACGCATGGATTGAATATGAAACTGGAAAATTACCTGAAAGTTACTTCTCTCTAGCTGAGCAAAGAAAAAACAACTCAATTATATCAATTGTTATTGGAGGCACACTTGGTGTATATTTGCTGCTGTTTGTGATTAGATTGTACAAAGGTAAAAGAACTTTTATTATTAAGCATGAGAAGAAATCTTACATCGGATTAGTAGTTAGAACATTTTTACTTATTATTACTGCTATGCTCGTATTTTGTACTACCTATTTGTGGAAGGTTTTAAGTTTAAATTCCGGAAATACAATAACTTTTATTCTAATAATGACGTGGATTGTGGCATTATTAATTAGTGGGTTTTTCCCGAAAATTCGAAGTAATATAAAAAACAATAATCAGACAATGATATAATCAAAAACATATATTTGATTATAAATACTTAAGGGTTTATAAGGGAGACGACTCCACATGTCCATCAAGTTAGTAAAAATAAATACCCTAAATATAGTGAAATTGACATCCCTAGAGTAAAAGTATACAAAATTATTGTTTTTGGGGCAGTATAAAACCTTAGCTTGAAAGCGATGGGGTATCGCCAGCATTTTGGAAAAAAACCACGTTAAGAGCTTTTGAGTTATTTGAACCTTGTTTTAAATTGTGTTGTATTAATTCTACATACATGCGCGGTAATAATTAATATAAGGTACAATTAATTGTAAGACTATTTGCATTAGTTCTTCGTTTCAATGCAGATACCATTTAAGGGAGAGATAAAGCAATGAAACTCAGCAAATTACAAAAAGGTGATCTAATTGGAATCTATTCCCCTTCATCACCAGCAACTTATACAGCACCTAAAAGATTTGATCGAGCAAAAAAATTTCTGATGAGCAAGGGATTTAATATAATAGAAGGAAATTTAACTGGTAAACATGATAACTACCGAGCTGGAAGCATTAAAGAGAGAGCAGAAGAACTTAATGAATTAATAAGAAACCCTAGCATCAAATGTATAATGTCAACCATTGGTGGAATGAATTCAAATTCAATATTGCCTTATATTGATTATGAGGCATTTATAAAAAATCCTAAAATAATGATAGGTTATTCAGATGTTACTGCGATATTACTAGGAATATACGCAAAAACTGGGATAAATACATTTTATGGACCTGCATTAATCCCTTCATTTGGTGAATTTGAGCCATTTGTTAATTTTACATACGAATATTTCAGCGACATGCTGGAAGAAAAACAAAAACTACCATACTATATTAAAAAGCCACCTTATTGGACAGATGAATTTATCAACTGGGAAGAAAAAATTAAGGAAAAACAACCTATAAAAAATGATTGGGTTTGTGTAAATACCGGAAAAGCAACAGGAAGGTTAATTGGAGGGAATTTAGACACTTTAACTGGTATTTGGGGTAGCGAGTATATGCCAGAGATAAAAAAAGGGGATATCCTTCTTATCGAGGATACAACAAAAGATGCTGCTACTATTGAAAGAAGTTTTTCATTACTTAAGGTCAATGGAATATTTGATAAAATTTCTGGTTTAATCCTCGGAAAACATGAACAGTTTAACGATAATGGTACAAATAAAAAACCATATGAAATTCTATTAGAGGTTTTAAATGGTATTAGCCTGCCCTTTATTGCAGAATTTGATTGTTGCCATACTCACCCGATGTTAACTGTCCCAATTGGTATACAAATAGAGATGGATGCAGCAAATAAAACATTAACAATTCTTGAAGATTGGATAAATTAACTCCATTAAATACTAAAAGACTGATTAACCTAAACATGGATTAATCAGTCCTTTTAATATCCCAATTTGCTCTTAACGTGGGTTTTTTCCAAAATGCTGGCGGTACCCCTTATAGGGGCAGTGAAAAATCTTAAGTTGATGGGCATGGCCTCACCGTATCAAAAAAAGAAAATTGTACGTTTAGACACGATTTGGACATAAGTTAAGATATTTGGTGTACGCTAAGGCTATTTTTCGGCTAAATAGAGACTATCTAGCACTGGAAATTCCATGTTTTCTAAAATATCAACTGGAATATTACTTTCTCTAATGGGAAAAGCGACCATCCATTTGTAAAGGTATACTTTTACAGATATATATAAAACTATAAAAAATTACATCCGTAAATGCCCTCTTCTTATTTTACAGATGTCTGTATATTAATTGCACATTTACAGATGTTTTTGCTATAATTTTTGATGAGGTGCATCACATGAAACATAAAAAATTTGGATATGTACGAGTTTCAAGTAAAGATCAAAATGAAGAACGGCAAATTCAGAATATGAAGGATTTAGGGATAGAGGATCGAGATATTTTCATTGATAAACAATCCGGTAAAAACATGAAACGTGAAAATTATCAAATGTTAAAACGTTTAGTTCGTATAGGAGATACTATTGTATTTGATTCTTTAACTAGACTGGGAAGAAGTATGAACGATGTCTTAGAAGAATTCAGATACTACGAAAGGCATGAGATTAACTTACAATTTATAAAAGAACCGTTCATTAATGTAAATTACAAAGGTGAGACTACGAATGATGTCATTCAAAGTGCTATTCAAAAAGCAACTCTTACAATTTTATCTGCTTTTGCAGAAAAAGAGCGTTATGCTATTAAACAACGGCAAGCGGAGGGAATCGCCCTGACCGAGAAGCAAGGGAGACGTTTAGGACGTCCTCCAGTAGAAATTACAGCAGAATTCATTACAGCCTATAAAGAATGGAAATCTGGTGCCATTACAGCAGTAGGGGCTATGGAGAAATATGGTATCAAACGTTCTTCATTTTACAAACTTGCGAAGCAGTATGAAGAAACAAAAAGATAAAAATCTACTGAATAATTAATGTTGATTTAGGAGGTTACTATATGAAACTTACAACAAAAGTAGAAGTTGGGGATTACGTTCGATTCCCTTATCGAGAGAATCCTTCCTTACAATTAACTGGATATGTGGTAAGTATTTTAACGAATACAATTGTTGTAGACATTTCAGACATGGTGGAAACTGAAAAAAATGAATCAATTGATGTTAGACAAGTAGTAAAACATGGTTGTTATCATAAGGTAGCTGATAAACAAGCGAAAAATGAAGTTTTATGAAAGATGTTCTTGGAGAAATCCAAGAGCATCTTTTTAAATACAGTGAGAAATATAAAACCAGCTGATAATAGCGGTGCTGGCTCCTATCTAGGCTATAAAGTGAGGAATTACCAGATGGGGCCGAAGTTAAAATTGTTGTGAAATAAGCATAATTATAGGATATGATTTATTTTCTGGCAGGGGGCACCATACATACCCATCAAGCTAAGAAAAGCAAATACCAACCCATAAAAAAGAATCTGCTCGAATGCAGATTCTTTCCGATAATGATTTATGTAAGTAAGACATGAAAATATAATACAATGCATCAGAAATGAATTCAAGTAGAAAAAGAACCCGTTGAAGTTCGGGTCCTTTCAGAAGTGATGATGTTTTCTCTGTTTCAGATAGAGAAAAATACAAAAATATAATACATCTAAGTATAGAAAATTTCAATACTTAAATTGTGCCTCAACGACAATTTTTAATCGCACGATAAAAAATATTCTCTTGAATTTGGTATAAGTTTCATCTAGATTCCAAAGAAATTAACTGTGCAGTTTTGTCGTTCATTTCCCTACTTTTTCCTTGTTATATAAAATCTATCTAATAAATATAGAGTTAAACAAATTAAGACGTAAATATCCTGAACCAAGCCTTCAACAAACTTGAGAATAAAGGCATTAGCATTAAGGGTCAGTTTGATACAAATACACCTCGAGGAAAACAAATTTTATTTTTTATCTGTCTACCTAATGGGGAGCATATCAAGATTAATCAAAATGGATTCCCATGTTAAAAGTCTGGATGTAGATTTTATAAAAAAGATTGATCAAAACTCATGAACATATCAATTACAAAAGTTTACTTACTTGTACTAGAATTAATCTATTCTTCAAACCAAAACAGAGCCTCAATAGGCGCTTCCAAAACCTTTGCAATATCATAAGTAAGTTTGAATGAAGGGTTATATTTTCCGTTTTCGAGATTGCCAATTGTTTCTCTTCTAACCCCAACCTTATTAGCTAAATCTTCCTGAGACATATTTAACTTTACTCTATATTCTTTCATTCGAGTCTTAAGTGGCATCTTGCATTCCTTTCTTTTCTCTACGCTCAAATATTTCTAAATTAACTAAGAAGGTACCTAATGGTGCAAAAACTGAAATAATAACAAGGAAACGAATTATATGTAGATTTTCAAAAATAAAAATACTCAAAACTAGTATGATACCTAGTACCAATGCTACGAAAAAAGCTCTTGTAGCAGAGATGCGAACATGTAGTATAAAAAGCTCATCTGGTACTACTTTTGCATATGCGAAGAAGAAAAAGAAACTGAATAAGAGACCTGCCCACGTAATATCACCTAAAAATGTGAAAGGACCCAAAAAACCTAAAAAACCGATAAATCCTAAATAAGCTATTTTATTTTTCATACAATCCCCCTATGTGATATATTTCGCTCCTTATGTTAAAAATATATCACATAAATTTGCAAATAAAAAGGACTTAATGTCACTTTACCCATAAGTCGATTGCATTTGGAAGCATTAGTTGGCCGGAAAACACTTACTTTTATAGGTGATTATCTAATTATCTAACGGAATTGGAAACATAAATTGGCCTTGAGTTAATGATTATCCCATAAGCTAGCCGTTAGTTTATGAGGAATTTTATGCATATGGAGGAAAAAAATAAAGACAATGTTTGCTTTTAACCACTAATATAATGGGATGAATAAGAAACTACATACGTAGGTGAAGAGGATGTTTCACAGAATGTTGATAGGCCGGGGATTCTTTGTGAGAGTAGGGATCCATCTTATCCTTGCTACCGATATTGAGGCGTTATGCTAACTGAGTATGTATAGAATATACAGGTTTTTAAGGTAGGTTTTCTAAGGAACAGTCACGAACTATTAATAAAGAAAAGTTCATTTTAAGGAGGATTCATAAAATGAAAAATTTAATGACAAGTGATGGTACTACCTTACATATCAGCAAAAGTGGACAAGGATTACCTTGTATTTTCTTACATGGAGGTCCTGGTTATTGGAGTTATCCTTTTGAACAGACAGGCGGGCCTCTTTTGGAAAGTTTTATGGAAATGCATTATCTTGATCAGCGGGGGTGTGGTCGCTCTTCACTCGCTCCGAAAGGGGATTACTCACTTAAAAGATTACTTTTAGATCTTGAGGAAATAAGGCAAGAATTAAAGATAGATAAATGGATTGTAATGGGACACTCATTTGGTGGTATTTTAGCTACTAATTACGCCAAACAACACCCTGACAGTGTCTTAAGTTTAATCTTGCTTAATTGTACACTAAACAAGCGAGAGTCAAACATGCATCAAATGAATGTAGGAAGAAGCTGGTTAGAAGAAGATAATATTATGGATTCTTATGTGTCAATCGATTCTTTCTATAAAGACTTCTTTGCAATAGCTGAAAAACTGCTAGAAATGGGAAAGTATTATGATTTACAGTTCACAGATAGAAAAAACCTTAAAGTTTTAGAAACCTTAGATAAAGAGCTTAAACACCGTCCTGATTTTCGTAAATATGTACATGCGGATCCTGAGTTTTTTCAAGATTATACTCGAATCACAGCTGAAATTTCAGTACCAACTCTCGTAATTAGTGGCAAGTATGATGATGCTGTTGGCCCAGATCATTATAAAAAATTTAAGTTTCCTAATATGTCCGTTACTATTTTAGAAGATAAACATCATCCTTATTTAGAAAACAAAGAGGAATTCAGGCGTGCAATTCAGGAATTTGGATTAGCTATACCTACTCTAAAAACAACTTAAATTTACTTCCGATATTGAGACGTTATGTTAACCAAGCATGTATGGAGTATACAGAAAGGGATTACTCTTTTTTAACAAGAATATAGTGTATAAACTTAATCATCAGGGAGGGAAATATGAAAGATTTTGAAGTCAGACAGATACAAGATCTCTTTTATAATGATCTCACTTATTTAGTGCAAGAGAGCAAGAAAGATGGCTTTCGTTTTCTTGAAAGACTAGTTAATGATTATAAGGCTGGTATCAACACCTTTGATAAGCCCAGAGAATCCTTATACGGTGTGTTTAACAAAGAAAATATATTAGTTGGTATTGGAGGGCTTAATATAGACCCATCCTCAAAGAGACAAGAAATTGGACGATTAAGAAGATTTTATATTGCTAAGGATAGTCGGAGAAATGGGCTAGGAAAGCTCCTGTTAAATACCATCATTTGTGATGCAAGAAAGCATTATAAAGTCTTGGTACTTTATACAGACACAGAACAGGCTGACAAATTCTACATCTCCACAGGATTCCTAAAAGATGATATCTATCCCCATACTACGCATTATCTAAATTTATAAAAAGAGATTCATTGACTTCCGAGTTCGAATTTTATGTAAAAAAGAAAGGAGGCGAAACGATATATGAGTATTGCAGTTAATTCTCATGGTTATAGTTTATTAGAATTTCTAAACATAGAAGAGCATGCTATAAATCATTATTCACCTATAGGTAGTTCCTTTATAGTCGCAAATTATAATGATAAATATCTCTTATGTTTCAATACATATCGAAAGCAATGGGAATTACCAGCTGGTGGAAGAGAACAAAATGAGTCTTTACGAGAATGTGCAAAAAGAGAACTATACGAGGAAACCTCACAAAAAGCTCAAAGCTTGAAATTTAGAGGACTTATTAAGATTCAAAGACCTAATGAAAATATAAGTTACAGTGCAATTTATATAACTAATTTAAGTATATTACAGCCCTTTCAAGAAAATGAGGAAACAAATTCAATCAAATTATGGGATTTAAATAGCCCAATCGATGGACTAGATCCCGTTGATAAAAAAATCCTTCATTGGTCTATACAAGCTAAATAGCTAACTTCCGCTAACAATAATTATGTGAACACAAAAGTCCTCCAGTTAAACAATCTGGAGGACTTTTAATAGTCTTCTAAATACATTGAATCCCGATAATGTTACGTTATGTTGACTTGTTATGTATAGAGTATACATAGAATATACATAGAAATAATTTGGTTTATTCAGTTGTTTTTTCCTCCCCAATAATCAACTTTATAATTTTGAATCTTATTTACTACAACATAAAATTTTTGTTGCTTATTATTTTTATCATATCCTTTAACTGTAATAAAACCTTCGAGTTCTAAGTGTTCAATTTTCACATCCGTTACCACGAAATCTATATTTTTTTCTTTTTTCATAGTTTGTATGGCAGATTCAGCAGCTTTTTCTTTTGCAGTATTTCTATTGTGAATAATTAATGAAGTAGAGCCTATGGCTAAAACTATAATTGCTAAAATGATAATATTTTTCTTTTTTAATTTATCCATATTTTCTCCCAAAAAATCTTTTGATTTTTTTGTATCATTGAAATCTATTGAAAATTAATTTTATGTATTTAGCTGTTGGGAGTTTATTATAAATTACAATTAGTTCATTTTTTACTTAGCATCTCCCCAGTAATCAACTGTGTAATTTTGAATCTTATTTATTACAACGTAATATCTTTTTTGTTTATTATTTTTATCATATCCTCCAACTGTAATAAAACCTTCACGTTCTAAGTGTTCAATTTTCACATTGGTTACCACAAGTTCTATATTGTTTTCTTTTTTCATGTACTGTATTACAACTTTAGTAGCTTTTTCTTTTGCAGTATTTCTATCATGAATAAATTTGGCTGTACATCCTATAGTTAAAGTTATAATTGCTAAAATGATTAAAATGATAATATTTTTCTTTTTTAAATTACCCATATTTTGCCTCCTGAAATTGTTTTATAATTCATACTATAAATCTTTTTTAAGGAGAGGGAAACTATGAGTAGTTCTGTTAGTGATGAAGCTCTTGCTCGCTTATCAGGAGGTAGTTATAAAGATAAGCCTAGTGTTGACGTAGAAGTTGGGGACCATTTAGAAACTTGGAAACGTGTTGAAATACCTACTTCTGTATCATTGCATAATCCAAAAAATAGTTTTGATGCAACTATTTATAAAAATGATGAAACGAAACAAGTTGTTATTGCTTTTCGTGGTTCTCAAGAAGCACCTGATTTTTATGGTGCCAACGCAAATGATGTGCTTTTGGGACCGCGTATGAGAAATCATCAAGACAGCTTAGATAAATTGAATGGTTTAGATATTTCTTCACTTCCTTTAACTGAACAATTTAATTTTGCTGCATCTAAAGAAAGAGCTCAAAAAATTATTATAGAAAGTCAATTTACTAATGCAGATGATTTAGTAAAAGAAGTAAAAAAGTATAGGGGTAGCACCACACATCCATCAACTTAAGAATTTAATAACACTCTAAACAAAAAAATGGGTATTTTTGCATATCCCCCCGAAAAGGTTTATTATGAAAATCCCTCCTGAAATGTAAAAGATTCAGGAGGAATTTCGTAAGCTCAACCGTCTTTAAAAGTTTGATCATTATCTACCTATGATTCTCTTCCACAATCGTGAAACTAAAAGGCTATGCTGCTACTGACCGTCGCCCCTCAATCCAAATGAGGCTACTAGCGCGATGATCACAGCGGTTGTCGTTGCCAGGAATGCATCTGAGTACGATACAGCGTCCAGTACATAGAGAGGATTTATGGAATGATCAGCTTCTCGTCGAGCTGATAATATTGCTCCAATAATTCCATCCCCTGTACCTGCTCCAAGGTACAAAGCACCCTAGAAAATTCCCATTCCCACTCCGACTTGTTCTTTCACTAGGGAACTTACCGCAGCATTATTGGCTGAGGAATTTAGAAACGCAAAGGCAATACCTGCGCCTAGGACTCCTGCTGACACCAAAATAGAAGAAGCTCCAGAAGCAAATGTTGACAAGAATAAAGTTGAAATCCCCATAATTGTCAGCCCTACGATAATCAAACGTTTAGTCCCCAAACGATCAGAAATACGACCAACAAAAGGAGAAAAAATCGCCACAGGCGCACCTCCCGACAATAGTATCATTCCTGCCTCTCCAGGAGAGAGTCCATTCACTTCTACGACCAGCAATGGAACGAAAACAAGAACTGCAAAATAGGCAAACATCGAAAAGAACGCTACGATTACCGAATTTACATAATACTTATTTTTGAACAGGACAGGAGGTACAAATGGATTCTCTGCGGTGACAATGCGCCAGATAAACCCTAACAAAGCCAATAGAGAGCCAATTAGACTACCAAACGAAGAGAACGAAGAAAAACCAAACGTCTCCCCCTGTGTTATGCCAAAAAGAAGTAAACCTACTGTAAGTCCGAGCAAAATCCCACCGATAAGATCAAAGCTCCGATGGCTCCCGTCCTCTAACGTCGGTGTGATAGTCGGGAGTGCATAGAGTGCACCGAGAATGATAATGATGGACAACAAAAACGTGAACCAGAACAGAGATTGCCAACCTAATAATTGACCGACTAATCCTCCAAAAATCGGACCCGCAGCAGTTCCGACACCGATACATCCTGCTATGAGGCCTAGGGCACCCCCTCGTTTTCCTTCAGGAAAAACCTTCGCAATGGCTACGACTGAAAGAACCGGAATAGCTGACATTCCAGCACCTTGAACCATTCGTCCCAAAACCAATAAGGGAAGGTTAGGAGCAAGTACACAGATAAGACTTCCAATCGCCAATATCAAAATGGCAAAAGAGAACAGCTTTCTCAACTCAAAAAAGTCCGACATACGCCCATAAATGGGAACGCCAATAGCAAGTACGAGTGCTATACCACTTACCACCCAACTGACTTGAGCTTTCGAAGCTTTTAAATCTTCGCTTATAAGTGGAAGAACTGGATTGACCAAATCAACCGTTATAGCAGCCACAAGTACAGATAGAGCGAGTACCATCATTAAGATCCTTGTAGATACTTCCTTTTTTGATGGACTAAATTCTTTAGACTTTATATTAAATTTCATTATATTAGCCTCCTAAAATTATTTGTTGTTATTTTAGGAGGCTAAATCCATGCTTGTTACCAAAATCCTCACCCCATATTATTTTGCACTTTTTTTAATACTTATTTTGCGTGATAAAAAATGTTGGGTTATTAAAGAAAATTTTTATTTTGATATTAAAACCTTCTTTTTAACATAAACCATAGATGAATCTCACTAATTAAAAATAAAAGAAAACTTAGTAAAAATAATCCCCAGTATTTTTACCATATTAACATTAAATTCCATTTAATTGAAGTAATTAATTGGAACACAGCTCGTTAAACTAAATGGCTCTTAACGGAACAATTCTATTATCGCTCAACAGTTCCTAATTCATTAAAAACAGTTTCACTTTTTCAAAACAATGCAACCTTATTTCAAATCCACACTTGGTATAACCTTTGATTGGATCAATTCCTGTATAATTTCGCTCATGTCAATCGATTCTTGTTTTTTATTAAACTCGTAGCGACCATAAAGATTGATATGTTGCCATGCAATCGGGGA
Source organism: Bacillus cereus (assembly GCF_002584535.1). Classification (GTDB taxonomy): domain Bacteria; phylum Bacillota; class Bacilli; order Bacillales; family Bacillaceae_G; genus Bacillus_A; species Bacillus_A arachidis. The sequence goes on along the minus strand of NZ_NUOT01000046.1, from coordinate 104,295 downwards.
AATCCGTTTCAACATATCTGAATCTCGTTCCATTCTTTCCCCATAAGTCAGCATTTTAGACAAAATGCTAGCATTGTAGTAAATAATACAATTCGTAAGCAGTCGGCTGCACTCTCCCCATAGCTGTTGATCTTGTTCAGTTTTGAAACGGGGTTTACCAAAGTTAGCATAGGATACTGCTCTACGCAATTTATGATAGCTTTCCCCTCGATTTAATGCGCGTTGTACATTTCGACGAACTGATACGGAATCGATATATTCAAGAAAATATAGACTTTTGATGATATTGTCGTACTCCCACAAAGCACGTTTGGTTTTATTTTTACGTGCATAAGCACTAAGCTTTCCAACTATGATGCTTTGTGTTGTTGTTTTCAGGTCAAGTGACAATATGATCCGCTGAATATTTTCCCACTCTTCCATAATCAGGTTGATGTTGATCTTCCGGACGGGCTTGATCAATACATCCTCATATTGGCTTGGATGTTTAAACCCATACAACGATGTACGAACTGTATTGTAGATATCTCGGTAACGTGGTGCTACCCAATGTCTATCAACTTAAGCATTTAGCTCTATTTTTTAAAGGTAAAAGCACGTTACTATTCTCTTATATGAATGAGAAGGAGTGACGTTCTTTTTATGAATCCGTATCCAAAACAAGAATTATCTTTATTTGCCGAAGAATGGTATCGATATATGTCTCCAGCTACATTTAATCAATTAGCTATAGAAGCTGGTGTGATGAAACGAAAACGTAAGTGCCATGGGCACCATTTCTTATCTTTGTGTGTATGCCTAACAGACACAAAAATGATTCGTTTGGTTTTTATTGAAAATACACAAACATTATTATAAAATGTTTGTGTATTTATAAACAAAATAAATTTGTGTTTATTTTTATTTAAAAGGGATAGGAAGTGTTAATAACAATAAAAAATGGGTATACCACCAACAAAGAGTTGCAAAAGGAATGGAACCAGTACGGAAAAGATGCCTTCATAAGAAAAATCGAAAAATAAGCATTATTAGCTCTTGAAGAAAAATGGCTAGAAAAGTTACAACTATATGGAGAACGAGGTTATAACCAAAAATATCCTTAAGGGGGGGACAAAATTATGGAACAAAGAAAGTATTCAGTAACACCTCAAGATCGAATGAATTATTTATTAGGTCTTTATTCTGCAGATCAACAAATTAATGCAGTTCTTTATTTTCCTGTAGGTATATCAAAGAAAATACTTGAACAATCAGTAAGGATAACGTTACAATTGCAGCCGGTTTTGAACAGCCGTTTTGTAGAAAATGATATTCCTTACTGGGAGGAACATTCATCGGGTACTAACTCACCTATTTGTCTTTTTGCAGAAGGAAATGATCAAGAACTTGAAATGATGACAATAGATTTTATTAAGGAATCTGGAGATCGTATTCAGGGGCCTATGGTTCAAACAAAATTATTACGAGGCACTACAACAGATATGTTGGTTGTGAAATTATCTCATCTATGTTCAGATGGTGCAGGAGTCAAGGAATATATTAATTTGCTGGGAGCAATTTATACTCAACTTTCCTTGGGACAATCTAAGGATCAAATTATAAAGGAATTTGGTGAGGGGAATGAGGGTTTTCGTGATCAATCACCTGTATTCAAATATACTGGAATATCAGACGTAAAAAGTGCGTATCGTCCTAACCAAGAACAACAGGCATCGTTATGGTCTTTTCCATCTCAACCGAACAAAAATACATATCCAAAAATGTCCGTACGGCGGTTGAGCTATGAGCAAACTCTACGTCTAATCCAATGGACAAAAGCACAACAGGTTACCTTGAATGATGCAATCATGACTGCATACTTCCGAGCTTTATCACGTTTCACTGTGTATGCAGAACCACGCACCGTAGAAAAAATGATCGGTTTAACAATTGATTTACGTCGATATCTGCCTAATTATACAACTGGTGCTATTTGCAACTTATCCGGTATGGAAATGCCAGTGATTAAAATGGAAGATGATGAATCATTTAATCAGACTCTCGTTCGAGTCAAACAATCAATGGATAAAATAAAGTCTCAAAATCCGGGTCTTTCTTCAGCAGCAGGAATGGAGCTACTGGCAGGTATGAAGCTATCTGTGGTGAAGGAAATGTATAATCAGCAATACGAACAGGCTTTACAGATGGGGATGGCGTTGCCGTTACTTACAAATTTTGGGGTGATTGCAGATGAACCTATTAGGTTTGGTGAAGTTCAAGCTGAGGATGGGTATATGACATCACCCATTATGTATGCATCATTCTTTTCAATGGGGGCAAGCTCTTATAATGGAAGACTTACATTTACGATTGGTTATCATACGCCGGATACATCAGAAGAAAAAGTAGACAGATTTTTAGAAAGTGTGGTTAATCAACTATCATAATTGTAAGGTTCTGGTGCAAAGATAAAATAAAAGAGAATATAGCGCAAATATTTCTAGCGGAATTGTATTTTATACTGTAAGCCCACGCAATTGATGGATGAATTCTTTCTGGTTTTGGACAGACTGATCCCGTAAATCAATCTGTTTTTTTTATCATATGCATGGCTTCTACTCCCAACAGAACCAGAACAGATACATCTAATATTAAACCCAATACATTTATGCATAGTTTTTCCAAATTACATTTGGTAATATAGATAAATGGACATTAAATACATAATATATTAATAGTTAGGAAGGTATTAGAAATGAAAAGAACACCTGAATTTATACTGGGTTTAATTGGTGGTATTTTGGGAGTTATAGGTTCTCTTATTCTATTGATGATAGCTATTACTGCTATGGATGGTGATATTGATTATAAAGTTTTGACTTATTACTCTATTTTATTAATTATTCAAATAGGGCTGTTAGTTTTAGCATGTTCAGTAAATAAGGTTAACAATATAGCCTACGGACTTTGTATGATATTACTCCCATTAGTAACATGGGTTATGTCATTATTCCTTTTCTTTATTCCAGTAATTCTTCAAATTATTTCTGGTGGATTAGCGTTTCGAACTTTAAGACAAAAATCTAATTAAAATATTTAGCTACTCCAAAATCATGGTAAATTTATAAGGGCCAATTTAAATAGTATTTTGAAGGGTGGTATTGTAATTTGAAGCGTACTATAGAATTTGTAATCGGCTTAATCGGAGGAATCTTAGGACTCCTACTTTCTTTATTAATTGTAATTGGTTGTATCTCCTACACAAGTTCTAATACTAGTTCTGGAGGTATTGAAGAATATATTATCATTACTTCTAGCATCGCCTTAATTATTCAAATAGGCCTATTAGTATTAGCTTGTTGTGTTAATAAAATAAATAATAAAACTTATGGTATTTGCATGATTGTATTAAGTATAATTTCATTGTTTTTAGGTTTATTTATGTTATTCCTTCCAGTGGTTTTACAAATCATTTCAGGTGCATTTGCATTTAGAACTTTAAAACAGGAATCTAATTAAAACAATAACGGATTAATGAATCTAACAAAAAACTTTCTTATCACACACATTATAGAATTGAAATACTGTTGGAATATTTATAAAAAAGACATAACATTTTAAATAAAGTTGCGATGTTCATATGAAATTTGTGATATAGAGTACTTTACTTGTCATGATGAAGGAATAAAAGCTGGATGAGCCGAATAAGTCATAGTGATCATGGTTTTGTTGTATTCTCAATATAAATGATTGGAGTATTTCATTGAGAATATTTTTCTTGTCTTTTAACTTTGAAAAATCACACTAAACAGTGAGGAGATTGGTTGTATGCAAGTTGTAACCAAAATGTTTTTAGAACAACTAGACATGCATTGTCATGAGAATGATTGGTTTGCATCCATGGATCAGGCGCTTCATGGAGTCAGCGCAGCTGAGGCAGCATGGACAAGTTCGGGAATCAGCAATTCGATTTGGCAGATTGTCAACCACTTGATATTTTGGAATGAAGACATAATCCATCGAATTAAGGTCACAGAGAATCCGCATAAGGCAGAAGACAATGAAGAAACCTTTGGAAATCCGGGGGATCCAGAAGACGAAATTGGGTGGGCCCAGACAGTGCAGCGCCTCAATGAAGTCATGAATAAATTAAAAACGGTCATTGCGGACCTTGACGATGAAAAGTTAAAAGTTCCGTATGCAGCTAACAGGTACTCTATTGAGTGTTTACTCAGCAATATCATGATGCACGATACATATCATCTCGGCCAAATTGTTCTGTTGCGAAAGTTGCAATCCTCTTGGGATGGCGTTGATTGGTCCTAAAGCACCATAATTCAGCGACCTTCCTCGCCTAGCCGTAGAAGCAGTATTGAAGGTGTGAAACCCCTTTACATTCTCTATATGGTGAAGTGGGTGATTTTCCTGCTTTATGGATGGCTAAACGGATGTGATAGTCAAATAAATTAGAGAGATCTTTCGCATATTTCATGGTTTAACAGTCGGGCGCTTTTCTTAAATAAGAAGCGTCTTTTTGCATGTACAACACAATAGGAATTGAGTTTAATGAGCCGTAAAAAAAGGTTGTGAAGTCCTGTACTTAAAGTAAAGGAGTGCTTTTCTTCAATAAGCATCTTCAACAATCGGGCGCGATTGTTGAAGAAAAAGTAAAAGGAGTGAAACATATTATACATGACTAATATGTTTCACTCCTTATTTTTTATGACTTTTTACGATTTAGGTCTTGATAAAGTATTTGTTGTGTAAAAAAGTTCCATTGCTACCCCCCCCCCTGCCCATCAACTTAAGAATTTGCTTTACCCCCAAGTGTAAAAAAAGGCCATCCTTTCCTATAAATCTACAGAAAGAAAGCGTATTTTATTTTGTTAGCTTGATAGTGATGTGGCGGTATCCCTCTATGAATAAAATATACATCCAAATATCTTAACGAATCAATTCTCTAAAATGGTACAATTAGGAAAAGGAGGGAAGGATATGTACGATTACAAATTCGTGAAAATTGAAGTAGATAAATGGAAAGGACAGCCTAAAGAAGATTATAAACGTATTATTGCCGAACATTCTGAAGACGGTTGGAAACTTGTTCAAATCTTTACTCCAGCAATCGCAGGATACGCGAATTATTTTGAGATTATCTTTGAACGAATCAAATAACTACTTCCGAGAACGAGAGAAGTTTGCCATAAAAGTCATTAATAGGAGCTAAAACATGAATTTTGCAAAGAAGGAAATTAAGAAAACCAAACGAAAATCATTAATTATATTATTTTGTATAGTTGGTTTGTTCGTATACGGAGTGTATTGGGCGTTTTTCAGTATGGATCGACTACCGACAGGTGAAAAGATTGCTGAAAAACAATCTCCTGACGGAACATATACATTTAAAGCTTATGTAACAGACGGTGGAGCAACAACGAGTTTTGCTGTTAGAGGAGAGTTAGTATTTAATCACCGCAAATATTTTAAGACAAAGAATGTGTATTGGAATTACCGAGAGGATACGGCAAAAATTGTTTGGCAAGACAATGATACAGTAATCATTAACGGACATACATTAAATGTTCCCGAAGATACATACGATTTCAGGAGATAAATTGATAAATAACATAACAAAAAATTGCTTCCTCTTTCGAATTTTATGTAAATGAGCTGTCCATATGGGCAGCTTATTGTATTTTTTGCTTAACGTGGTTTTTTTCAAAATGCTCGCGAGACCCCTTATACCACTTTTATACAGGTTTTATATTTTGTTAGAAGATCCTTTAGAATCTTTGAAAAAGTTAGATGCAATGCAACAAACTATTCCAGCAATAAGAACACTAAATGATAATACTTTATTTATGTTTTCAAACCGTATAACATCTGTAATCACATTAAGCATAATTAGTCCCCAAACAAATAAAATAGCCCCCAAAAAAACCAATATTTTTCCTGTTAATGAACGTTTTTTCATAATCTCCCACCTTTCCTATATATGTAAATTATATCATAAAAACAAATAGTAACTCCTTGTTTTTGATGCATATTCATAAAAAGCACGTCACCCTTTTTCATTAACATAAGAGAATAGTAACGTGCTTTTAACTTCAAAAATAGTCTAAATCCTTAAGTTGATGGATGTGTGGTGCTACCCCATGCCCATCAAGCTAAAGTTTTATTACACCCCAGAACGAAATTTTTGGGCTTTCTTGTGAAAAAGAGCTTATTTATCGTTTTGGGGGTAACCTGTTTTCTTAGGTTGATGGCAATGTGGCTGTTCCCCATAAAGAAAAGGCACTCTTATGAGCACCTTTTCTAATTGTTTTTAGCAGAAGCAAGCAGCTCCAACGATGATTAATAATATGAAAAGTACAACGAGTAAAGCAAATCCTCCAGCAAAGCCACAGCCTCCACAACTACCACCAAAGCCCATAATAGTTCCTCCTTTAAGTAAGAGGGGAAAAACATAGGAGTTCACATGTAACGGATTCGGTTTATTTTATGCTGTTACGAACTAATTGAGCAGGTCCTTTAATAAATAAAGAAAAGACACCATTAAGGTACCCTATTAACATAGTATTTGAAGGTGAGAGTTTTCTGTTGGAAAATGATTATTACTCTCCCAAAGAAGTGACTGTATAATTTTGAATTTTATTTATTTCAACGTAAAATCTTTTTTGTTTATTATTTTTATCATATCCTCTAACTGTAATAAAACCTCTGAGTTCTAACTGATGAATTTTGATATTAGTTACCACAGAATCTATATTTTCTTTTTTCTTAATATGTTCTATGGCAGCTTTAGCAGCTTGTTCTTTTTTAAATTACTAGAATAAGGGAATGCATTACAAATCAGCACACAAGCAGTCCCTTGCTATAATTATGTTATTTTATGTATTTAGTTGTTGGGAGTTTATTATAATTACCTTATTCTTTTCCCCAATGATCGATGATATAATTTTGAGTCTTATTTATTACAACATAATGTCTTTGTTGTTTATTATTTTTATCATATCCTGAGACTGTAATAAATCCTGCGAGTTCTAAATGTTCAATTTTGACATCAGTTACCATGAAATCTATATTCTCTTCTTTTTTTATGTGCTCTTTCGCAACTCCAGCAGCTTTTTCTTTCGTTGTATTTCTGTCTTGGATAGTTGATATAGTATAACCTGTTATTAAAACTATGAGTGCTAAAATGATTAAAATTATAATGTTTTTCTTTTTGATTTATCCATATTTCACCTCCTGGAATTGCTTTATAATAATAACTATAAATCTTTTTTGGGGGGAGAGAAATTATGAGTACTTCGGTTAGTGATAAAATTTTGCGAAAATTAGCAGATGGTAGTTATATAGATGTCCCTACAGTTAGGGTGGAAATTGAAGAAGAATTTTTTCTTGTTTCGCAATCGGGCTAGATTGTGGAACAACATCGTAGAGAATGTGAAGGTTTGTACTTTAGCTAAAGGGAATAGATAAAGAGATGTCGAATTTATATACTTGTTGAAATTAAGGACTTGGAGGATACATTTTGAAGAAATATGAGTTTAAAAATAACATCCCAACATTGGAAGAATACAAGTATTTGTGCGAGTCCGTGGGATGGACTAATTATATGAATTTTGAAGTGGTGGAAACATCACTGAAGAATTCGATTCACTGCATCACTGTCAATGATAATGAACAAATTGTGGGAATGGGGAGAATTGTTGGTGATGGGGCTATCTATTTCTATATTCAAGATATAGTGGTTCATCCAGATTATCAGAAAAATGGTATTGGGAAGGAAATAATGAATATTTTGGTTGAGTACTTAAATCGAAATGCGCCTGATAAGGCGTTTGTCGGTTTGTTTGCATCACAAGGTAAAGAATCATTCTATGAAAAGTATGATTTTAAAGATTACTCACCAAACATGACGGGTATGTTTACTGTAATTTCAAAAAAATAAACATAATAGATTTTTAATTGTAGGAGAAGGCATCAATTAATAGTAAGAAATTGTCTTTTCATTATTAAGCTAAAGGGATGCTTATCTTCAATAAAATCTTCAACAATCGGGCGCTATTGTTGAATAAAACTTAAATTTATATATGACTTTATTGTTATGTTTTTTAGTGTAGTGAAGTATCTTACATCAAAAATAAAGCAACTATATTTTTAACCCCGTCCTAAATTTAGAACGGGGTTATGCTTGTTTGAGATTTTTAAATCTTTTGCGATACGTTGGTTTTATCTTAACAAAAGGTGCTTTCATGTACAGAAAATAATTTTTCAGTCTGCAACTATATTTTGACAGTCTAATACTTTTTTCTATAGTCTAAAACATTTTTTAATCAAACACTAATTTCATGTAAGTCTTTTAAAGGATACAAAACAACTGGTTACGGTATAAAAATAGTACTCTTACCAAGAGGGATTTTTTACTTCCACTTAGGAAAGCACTACACTACATTTGTAAAAAGATGTATGAATGGTGTTTTAAACCATACCACTAGTTAAAGAAAATACATATGTGGTGGACCTTTTGAGATAGATAAAATTATGTAAAAATGATAATAAGGAGGGCAAGAAAGTGTTTAATGATTTTAAGTTTGTAGAAAATCGTCCGGTTTATATCCAATTAAAGGATCATTTGAAAAAAATGATTATGAAAGGACAGCTATTGGAGCATCAGAAACTCCCATCTACCCGAGAACTCAGTAAATTATTATCGGTTAGCAGAACGACCGTTCTCACTACTTATGCAGATTTAGAACAAGAAGGTCTAATCTATGCAATAAAGGGAAAAGGGAATTTTGTAGGGAAAGTCGATGCATCCCAAACACCATCTATCGAAATCAACTGGAAAGAAAAGCTCAGTGAAGTTACGTTGCAAGCGGATGAATTAGATTTAATGAAGCACGGTGTTCGCTGGGAAAAAGGTATGATTTCATTCAATAGTATTGCCCCGGATGAAAAGCTTTTTGATGTCGAAAATTTTAAAAGGGCTTTTTTGACCAGGTTATCCGATGAAGGAGATATCATTTTGAACTACGGATATGCCAAAGGTTATAGACCCTTAATTCATTACCTTCTTCACTATATGGAAATGAAAGGGGTAGACATTTCCAACAAAGATATCCTCATTACGAATGGCTTCACTGAGGGTCTGGATATTTTATTGTCTTCCTTAGCTAAAAAATCCGGGCGTATTATTTGCGAAAACCCTACCCATCATACTGCATTAAAGCTTTTTCGATTACATGGATATGAAATCCACGGGATGGAGATGCAGGATGATGGTATCGATATTTGTCAAGTTGAGAAAAGTTTGTCCGAAACAGATTTTGATTTTGCATATCTAATTCCGTCCTACCATAACCCTACTGGGATTGTCACCTCCTCTGAAAAAAGGTCTAAAATCATGAACCTTTTTTCAAAATATCAAATTCCAATTGTGGAGGATGGATTTAATGAGGAGTTACGTTATTCAGGTTCACATTTAGCGCCGTTATTGACCTTTTCTGGACCCGGGAACAATGTTATCTATATTAGCAGTTTTTCAAAAGTTCTTTTTCCGGGCTTACGTGTTGGATGGATATTAGCGGATAAGAAATTAATCCACTACTTAGAAAGTATGAAAAGGGCACGCAATATTCATACGTCCACATTGGATCAGGCAGTGCTTTATCAATATTTACATGATGGTTATTTCGAAAAATATTTAAAAAAGGCCAAGTCAATTTATAAGAAAAAATATGAACTAGCCCTTCATTCTTGTAATCAATACATTCCATTTAAAAGAATGACTGGAGATGGCGGACTTCATCTTTTTATAGAGTTAGAAAAAGAAATAAATGCTCGTATACTTTTGAAAAAGTGCTATCAAAAGGGAGTTGTTTTTTCTCCTGGAGATGTCTTTTATACAGATGGAGGCGGAAGTAATACGTTTCGATTAGGATTCTCTCGCTTAAAAGAAGAGGATATTTTCAATGGGATTAAGATAATTGGTGATACCTTGAAAAATGAAAATTAGGAGTTGGGAAAATGAGAGTTGGCGTTATTATGGGAGGAGTGTCCTCTGAAAAACAAGTGTCCCTTATGACAGGGGAAGAAATGATTGCACATTTGGATAAGAGTAAGTATGAAATAGTGCCTATTAAACTAAATGATAAAAAAGAGCTTGTTGAAAAGGGAAGAAATCTTGATATTGCATTGTTAGCACTTCATGGAGAATATGGGGAGGACGGTACGATTCAAGGTACATTGGAAACCCTTGGCGTTCCCTATACAGGAAGCGGCATGCTATCAAGTAGTATTTGTATGGATAAAAATATATCAAAAAAAATGATTCGTTATGAGGGCATTCAAACACCAGATTGGATTCATCTTTCAAATATGGAAGATCTGCAGCTTGATGAAATAGATAGAATGGGATATCCGTTAGTGGTCAAACCAAACTCAGGTGGTTCCAGTGTAGGGGTAAAGATTGTCTACGATAAGGATTCTTTACTTTCCTCTCTTGAGGATGTATTCAAATGGGATTCTGAAATAGTGATTGAAAAATATATAAAGGGCGAAGAAATTACATGTTCTATTTTGGACGGAAAACTTTTACCAATCATTTCGATTCAACATACGGCTGAATTTTTTGATTATCATGCGAAATACGATGATATCGCTACGATTGAAGAGGTTGTAGAGCTTCCACTTGCAACATATGAACGTGTCGCTGTAGCTGCAATGACCTGCTATAGAGCATTAAAATGCAGTGTTTATGCTAGAGTGGATATGATGATAAAAGATGGAATCCCGTACGTTATGGAAGTGAATACATTGCCAGGGATGACCAAAAATAGCTTACTGCCTAAAAGCGCTCATGCGGCGGGAATATCCTATAACAAGCTATTGGATATAATTATCGAAACCTCCTTACAGGTTAGAAGGAGCGAAGGATTCTAATAGAATTTTTTGTAAATAGGATGATGGTACAGTCAATTCACAAGTTGTACCAAAAATTCGTGTGAGAACATGTGAAATAATGTAAAGTTAATGTGTTTACACCTAGGAGGAATCATTCATGACCAATTGGTCTCAATTAGATAAAGAATATGTAATGTCTACGTATCCCCGTACGCCGGTTGCTATAGAAAAGGGAGAAGGTTGTAAGCTTTATGATGTGAATGGTAAAGAATACCTTGATTTATTTTCTGGTGTGGGAGTGAATATATTAGGCTACAATCATCCTAATATTATAAATGCCACCTTTGAACAAGTTACAAAATGCTTACATCTTCCCTTTCATTTCTTAAACCCAGTGGCTATTGAATATGCAAAAAAATTAGTCGATTATTCTTTAAAGGATGGGAAAGTTTTTTATACAAACTCGGGTTCAGAGGCTACTGAGGCAACCTTAAAACTAATCCACAAGTACAGACATATAACGAATCAAAAACGTGATGGAGTGATTGTACTCAAAGAAAGTTTTCATGGACGTACATTAGGCGCTCTGCACTTTACAAGACAAGAAAGTATATATCAGAATTTTCCTCGTACGTCTATTCCTATATATGAAGTGGAACGAGAGAATTTAGAGGAACTTGAAAGAACCATACTCAAAGAAAATCCGATTGCTATTATGGTAGAACCAGTATTAGGAAGTGGTGGGATATACCCTTTGTCGGGGGGATATTTAAAAGGTGTTGAAGAGCTTTGTAGACAATATAATATGTTATTTATTGTTGACGAGGTGCAAAGTGGAATAGGGAGAACTGGGAAATTGTTTGCTTATCAACATTTTGATATTACACCTGATATTATTCAATTTGGTAAAGGAGCGGGAGGCGGTACACCATTAGGAGGGATAATAGTAGGTCCACGACTTTATGATATATTCTCACCAGGTGATCATGGAACAACATTCGCACATTCACCAATTGGTACGGCTTTAGGGTTGGCTGTATTAAAAACATTAATTGATGATGGTTTAATGCAAAAGTCTTATGAAACGTCCTTATATTTAAATGAAAAACTCCAAAAAATCCAGAAGGAAAACTCTTCTTTTATTGAAGAAGTGCGTCACTCTGGAATGATGTTTGGAATTAGTATTCAGGATACGAATGAAAATGTAAAAAAACTACAGTTAGAATTATTGAATAAAGGTATGCTTGTGGACGTTACAAATGGAAATACGATTCGTTTACTCCCTCCTTATATTATTACAAAGGCAGAAATCGATGAATTTATTAATCAGTTTATTTCTTGTATCCCCAAATCAGTCGCGTTGACAAGCGGGGTTTGATATACGATTATTCTTTTTGCTATTTACTTTTGTGGAGTTAGAATAAAGTCGTGCCGCTATATCCCTTTAGCTCTACTTGTTTTCCCTGGAAAATAGAATAGGTCGTCTGTCTTACAAGGGAACACTACAGAGCTTCTATATCGTTGTATCCTTTTTGTTGAACGAGAGGAACTATTTTTGTCCTAGCAGAAACAGAAGAATCCCCCAGCTCAAGCTCGTGTAGAGGTAGGTGGGGGGAATTCAACACACCCATTTTTAAATTGTTTAGGTGAAACACCAGTATGTTTTTTAAATACTTTCGTAAAATGACTTTGATCATGAAAGTTTAATAGTGTGGAAATTTCGGATAAAGAATGTCTCGTATAGGTCATTAAACTTTTTGCCTCATCTATCTTAGCACGCTGGATATATTCGCTTACTGAAATTCCTACTTCTTTTTTGAAAAGGAAAGACAAATAACTAGAATTTAGTGCGGCTATTTTCGCTAAATGAGAAAGTGTAATATCTTCGTAAAGATGAGTGAATATATAATTTTGACATGCGTTGATGGGTTTTGAATACTTTTGCAACTTCCCATTTTTTACTCGTTCCGAAAACTCAAGTAAAGCATTCTCCAAAAATGGAATAATAGCTTTACTTTCTTTTATTTCTTCTAGGTTTTGGATGAGTAAGTCACTAAGGGTGTATGCGATTTCAGGGAATAGTCCACCATCTACGGCAGCTCTAGTCGCAAGTGTGATGGCTGCGATGGCGGAATTTTTTTGGCTACGCAGGTGACTCGTTTTCGATAACACCCCCAGATTCCCTTCTTCAGATAATCCCCTTAGGCTTTGAATTAAATCCTCCTTTTTCCCTTCTTTAATACATGCAAAGATTTTCTTCTCAGCCAGTGGATCGACATGAGTCAGTAAATTTTGACGGTGTTCCGATATACATATATCGGGCTGTTCCACTTCAAATTTTTCCTTTTCTAACAGCATATTTTTTTGCAGGATATCAACCATATCTAATTTTTATTGATACAGCATGTAATAAAGGACCATGCTCAAATTTAAAAAATTCAAATTGCTTAAAACAGGGAGAGAATGATAATATCGAACCATTTCATCTTTGTTTATTTTTAGATGAAGGTCATTGATGATTCCTTTAATTGATACTTCTGATAGCCTCGAATAAAGGACAGGACCGACAATGATGTTCCCGCTAAGTTGGTCATTTGAACGCAGGTTAATTGAGAAATAGTTTTCAAGGCAGGAGGTCTCCCTTAGTACTGGAAAACGATAGAAGTTTTCCTCCTTAAATAGTTGACGAAATATCTCCTCTTTTGAAGTATACAATGGGTTATGCTGAAAGTTGCGAGAGAGTTCAAATGCTACATCTCCCTTTTTATCAAGAAAAAAGATAGGTATTTTATACATGTCAAAGACCAGCTTACAAATATAATATAAATCCTCTAGTTTGGAGAAATTCATTATTTTAACCTCCATTCATTAAAACTCAGTATAACATCAGCTAAAAATTTTACAATTTTTCTAAAAACAATACCATAATATCCGAAAAATAAAAACTATAATAGGTTTAAGAAAGCGCTTACCCAATAATCTTTTGATTAGGAGGACTATTATGAAAAGGGATATTAAGCAAATTATTTCACAAATGACACTAGAAGAAAAGGCAAGTCTATGTTCTGGATTAGATTTTTGGAATACAAAAGGGATTGAGCGATTGGGAATTCCTTCAATTATGGTAACTGATGGACCGCATGGACTTAGGAAACAGGCAGAGGGAGCAGATCACTTAGGGATTTATAATAGTGTCCCAGCTACTTGTTTCCCATCAGCAGTAGGATTAGCGAGTACATGGAATAAAGAATTAATAAAACAAGTAGGAGTTGCATTAGGAGAGGAATGTCAGGCTGAACATGTCGGTGTTCTTCTTGGGCCTGGGGCAAACATTAAGCGTTCGCCGCTGTGCGGAAGAAATTTTGAATATTTTTCAGAGGACCCTTATTTATCATCTCAAATGGCTGCAAATCATATTAACGGCGTACAAAGTCAAGGGGTTGGAACATCATTAAAACATTTCGCGGCTAATAATCAGGAACATCGTAGAATGTCGACGGATGCTATTGTTGATGAGAGAACACTGCGTGAAATTTATCTTGCTAGTTTTGAAGGTGCTGTTAAGGAAGCACAGCCATGGACAGTAATGAGTGCTTACAACAAGGTGAATGGTGAATATGCTTCGGAAAATAACTATTTGTTAAATGATATTTTGAAGAATGAATGGGGATTTGAAGGTTTTGTCGTTTCTGATTGGGGTGCAGTAAATGAGCGTGTTGCAGGTTTAGCGAACGGTTTGGAACTAGAAATGCCTGCAAGCTTTGGAATTGGTGAGAAGAAGATTATTGATGCAGTTAATGGTGGTCAGCTATCTGTAGAAAAGCTTGATCAAGCAGTAGAACGTCTTCTTAACATTATTTTTAAAGCAGCTGATAACAAGCGGGAACACGCTGTGTATAGTAAGGATGCGCACCATCAGCTTGCAAGAAAAGTTGCACGCGAAAGTATGGTTTTGTTAAAAAATGAAGATGACATTCTTCCATTGAAAAAGGCAGGAACGGTAGCTGTAATTGGAGGATTTGCAAAGGCACCTCGCTATCAAGGCGGCGGAAGCTCTCATATTAATCCAACAAAACTGGAAAGCATTCTCGAAGAAATTGAAACTGTATCTGGTAAAAATACGAACGTATTATTTGCCGAGGGCTATGATCTTGCCGATGATGCTTTGGATGAAAACATGATTAATGTGGCAAAAGAAGTAGCAGCTGGAGCAGATACAGTGGTTCTTTTCGTTGGACTTCCAGATCGCTATGAATCAGAAGGGTATGACCGAAAGCATTTACATATGCCAGAAAATCACGTGCAATTAATTGAAGCCGTTGCAGAAGTTCAAAGTAATATCGTTGTAGTTTTAAGTAACGGTGCTCCAATTGAAATGCCATGGATAGGTAAAGTGAAAGGAATACTTGAAGGCTATTTGGGTGGACAGGCATTAGGAGGAGCGATTGCTGATTTATTATTTGGTGATGCGAATCCAAGCGGAAAATTAGCGGAAACATTCCCGAAAGTTTTAAGCGATAATCCTTCTTACTTAAACTTCCCTGGTGAAGGTGACATAGTGGAATATAAAGAAGGTGTGTTCGTCGGATACCGTTATTACGATACGAAAAATATTGAGCCATTGTTCCCATTTGGTTTTGGGTTAAGCTATACAAAATTTGAGTATGGTAATCTTTCAATTAATAAGAAAGAAATAAAAGATACGGAGACTGTTTCTGTCAGTGTAAATGTGAAAAATACTGGCAATGCAGTAGGTAAAGAAATTGTTCAGCTTTATATAAAAGATGTGGAAAGCAGTGTGATCCGTCCTGAGAAAGAGCTAAAAGGATTTGAAAAAGTGGAATTACAGCCAGGCGAAGAAAAAACGGTTACCTTTACGTTAGCTAAAAGAGCATTTGCTTATTATAACGTTGAATTGAAGGACTGGTATGTTGAAACAGGTGAGTTTGAAATTTTGGTAGGAAAGTCTTCAAAAGAGATCGTCTTGCATGAAAGCATTTATGTTCAATCAACGACTTTCATTCGAAAACCAGTACATCGTAATACGTTACTTGGGGACTTGTTTACAGACCAAAGTTTAGCACCAATTGCAAAAGAGCTTATGGCAAAGGCGCTAGAAGGTAGTCCGCTTGCTAGCATGTCTGAAGGAGATAGCGATACTTCCGAATTAATGGATGCTATGCTGGGCTATATGCCATTAAGGGCACTCGTGAACTTTAGCGCAGGTGCTTTTACAGAGGAAATGTTGAGTGAAATGATTGAGCTATTAAACAATGAGAAAGTGAATCGTTAAGCGGTGAGAATGAGGATTCTCGTACAGCAACATACTGAAGAACTCGGTAATAAAGTTTTCCGAAATTAAAATTATCAAAAAAGGAGACGGTAATGATGAGTAATACAACTTCTTACGTTAATCTAGTTTCTAAACTGAGCGAGGAGATACCAGTTGTCAAAAAAAGAGGATTCGATTTTATTGCTAAACCGATTCCTGATTCTGATGCGATTGGTGAATTAGACCCTCGAGTCCTCGGTGTGACTTTACAAACGGCAGAAAAAATGGCTGCGATGGAAAACCAGCCATTTGACCCTTCAGATACTATGGGCTTTGTTAAAGGAATGCGAGCTATGTTTGGTTGGAACAATGACGATGTTACGAAAAGTAAAGTCGAAACCACTTATAAAACAATTGATGGCACAAATGGGCCGATTCCTCTGCGGATCTATACGCCTTCTAATGAAGGGATTCTGCCTGCTGTTGTCTTCATTCACGGCGGAGGATTCATAGCCGGAAGTGTTGACGTCGTGGAAAATCCGTGTAAAGCATTGGCAGAAAAGGCAGGTGCCGTTGTTATTTCCGTTGATTATCGCTTAGCCCCTGAGCATCCATATCCAGCAGGTCTAACAGATTGTTTCGAATCCGTAACATGGGTGTATGAGCACGCTGAAGAAATTCGTGTGAATCCACAGCAAATTGCCATATCTGGAGACAGTGCGGGGGGGAATTTGTCTACAGTCTGTGCGTTAATGGATCGTGAGAATGGGACGGAAATGATTAAATTTCAGGCGCTTATTTATCCGTCAGTAAATATGGCCGGCGTCCAAACCGAGGATTTCAACTGGAGCATTGATCAGTATGAGATTCGTAACCATGTAGAGATAATCACGCCACTGGTTACAGCATTGGGTGAAAGTAGTAGGGGGATCTTCCAAATCTATTTGCAAAATAATGCGGAAATCACAGATCCCCATGTTTCTCCACTGTTGTCGGATCAATTAAGCGGAATGCCGGAGACGCTAATTGTAACTGCCGAATTTGATTATTTAAAAGTAGAGTGTGAAGCTTACGCGGCAAAACTAGTACGTAGCGGGGTTCCTACGAAGCTGATTCAGTACAATGGTACAGATCATGCTTTTATGGATAAAAGTGGTTTATATCCGCAAGCAGAAGATTTAATGAATGAAATTGCAAAAGAGATCAAGCGAGTGTTTGCTTAATATTATTCTGCGATTCACGGGCATGTGCTCGATTGGTGAGAGCTTTCCATCAGTGAGGGATGAAGAAAATTCCTCACTGATGGAATTTTTACTTTATCGAAAAAGCGGATTGTCAGGATGAAGAAACAAGTAGGCTGGGGAGAACGGTTCAGCTATGTCCTTTCAGACACGGTTTCCAATTTAATTTTTCAAATGATTACAAGAGCTTGCGGCAGATGTTTATAAATAAAGAGAATGTAAAAACATATGTCTAGTGGTATTTCAAAAAGAGAGTAAAAAATGAGTTACTTAAAGTGTTACTTTTATCAAATTTTAAAGCACAATATTGGTAGTGAAAAATTTCTTATCACCAATATTGTGTTTTTTTTAGATTTACAGGTTGAGCAGAAAAAGAATCATTTTCCTTGATTAGTAAAAAGAAAATGTATATGATGAAATCAAACATATGAACATATGAACAAATATTCATATGTTTTGTGACATGAAACGAGGGGATAAAAAGTGTTAGATGTAATTATAGTAGGAGCTGGTCAAGCAGGTTTGGTTATGGGGTATTACTTGCGGCAAGGAAACTATAATTTTGTATTATTAGATGGAGAAAAAAGAATTGGTGATTCATGGAGAAAGCGATACGATTCTTTACAATTGTTTACACCAAGAGCTTATTGTACACTGCCGGGTATGAAGCTAGAGGGAAATCAAAATGAATTTCCTACTAAAGATGAAATCTCCAATTATTTAGAAGCGTATGCACAGCGTTTTTCTTTACCAGTGAGGCTACAAACAAATGTTTTTAAAGTAAGAAAGAGAGAGGATGAATTTGAGGTTTATACGCCTAAAGAAGTACTACGATCCAAACGTGTTATTATCGCATCAGGCGCTTTTGATCAACCTTTCATTCCTTCCATTTCTCAAAATCTTTCAAATGATATCTTTCAAATTCATTCTTCACAATATCAATCACCAAAGCAAATTCCAGAAGGAGCAGTTCTTGTAGTTGGGGGAGGAAACTCAGGTGCACAAATTGCAGTAGAACTTGCGAAATCTCGTGATGTTACGATTGCGATAAGTCATCCGCTTTCTTTTTTACCACTAAAAATAATGGGAAGGAGTATTTTTTCCTGGCTTGAGAAAATAGGATTATTATATGCAGGAACCCATACAAGGCGGGGAAGGTGGTTTCAGAAGCAGAAAGATCCTATATTTGGTTATGAATGTAGAGAGCTTATTCGTAATGGAACAATACCAGTGAAGTCTAAGGTCGTAAATGCATTGCGGAACAAAGTAGTGTTTTCAGATGATAACACATGCCAGGTTCAGAATGTAGTATGGTCTACAGGATTTATACCAAATTATCATTGGATTGACGTAGAAGGTGCAGTGAATCAAGCAGGATTACCCGTTCATACAAGAGGCGTTAGCGGGATGCAAGGGTTATATTATATTGGATTGCCTTGGCAACATCAAAGAGGGTCCGCGCTTCTTTGTGGTGTGGGCCGAGATGCAGAGTTTTTATTTTCAATTATTCGAAAAGAAGATTTAATGTTAATAAAAAAATAGATCGGTAGCAATTCCTACCGATCAGCAATATGTACATAATTAGGAGAGGTCAAACTTTTATTAAATTCATTATAATATATTCTGATAATTTAGAAAACTAAAAAATGATTTTTATATGTTGAGAAAGTTTTTTTACACCGTAATATATGGAGTATTAAGAATCTTGCATATAAAAAGTGTAGTGTCGGTTGCATGTATAAAGACGATAATACCAATTTTTATGTTATTTAGATATATATTCTGTTAAAGTTATAATATGGATATTGATTTGTGTATAAATAATATTAAAGTATGTTTATCAATGGAGAGAGGTATATAGTATGAAATTTGATGATCAACGTTTATTCGGAATTCGATTAGGTTCTTTACTTTTAACGGAAGAGAATCGGTACATGGTAATAAAGAAAAAAGAACATTATTCCCTATTAAACATTGAAACACTAGAGTGTACACCTCTTGAAGTATCATTGGAGTATCTTGAAGACATGCTACACGAGGATCTTCAAGAAAATATAAAGGAAATCATCGCCCCTGAGCATCTCAAGATTGTAGCTAAAAATATTATATAAAGAAAAAAGAGGAATCATAATGTAATGAAAAATCTATTGTTAGGTAGGGATACAGATGAAAATAAGTATTCATGAAAAAGATAATTCTAAAGTTGCCATTATAGAAAGTACTGATATCGTAATAGGTGATGTACAAGGAGCATTAGACTTAATGGCATCCATCAATTATGAGCATGATTGCCAAAAAATATTGATGAAAAAAATGAATATTACAGAGGAATTTTTCAACTTAAGAACTCGTCTAGCGGGTGAAATTTTACAAAAGTATATGAACTACGGCGTAAAATTAGCTATTGTCGGGGATTTCAGTGTATATAATAGTAAAAGTCTTGCGGATTTTATATATGAATGTAATAAAGGGAAGGCAGTATTCTTTTTAGCAGATGAAGAATCGGCTTTAAGTGCTCTACATTCTGTGTAGTATTGGATCTTTCTATGCTTGTCAGAACGAAAAAAGCTAGCTTTTTGCTAGCTTTTTTATTATAGGCCTGTTACTAAAGCTTCTTATAGTTTTAATAAGTTAACAATCTCTCCAATAATCCCCTCGTTTTGATGAACACCTAAATCCGAGTTTGTCATAATGACAGCGCCAGTACCTCTATAAGGATATGCAAGCATTAAACATTGAAACCCAACGCCCCAACCAAGTGAAGAAATTTCTATTTCTTGGTTTGGAGTGTCAAGAAATATACCCAATCCAGTCCACTTTGAACAACCTTGTGGAGAAATCATATCTTTGACGATTTTGGAGGAAAGACCGAGTTTGCTTTTGCTTTGTAAAGACTGGATGACTTCTATTACTAAAGTGGATAAATCTGTCGGAGTTGACCAAACTCCTGCAGCAGCTGAATATGGATAGGATGGATATTTTCCATCTACCACATGTCCGTTTTTATCGTGACCACAAGCGAAAGGATTATTTGTC
Source organism: Bacillus cereus (assembly GCF_002584535.1). Lineage (GTDB taxonomy): Bacteria > Bacillota > Bacilli > Bacillales > Bacillaceae_G > Bacillus_A > Bacillus_A arachidis. The sequence continues at coordinate 83,859 of NZ_NUOT01000046.1, read as the reverse complement.
GTATCTTGCATTGGGTGCAGGAGTGTACTGTTATTCATATGTAAAGGATCAAATATGAATTTTTGTAATAAAAGATTAAAAGGTTCCCCAGTAACGTCTTCTATGAGTTGTTCTATTATACAAAATCCTGCATCTGAATAGTGAAAGGTACTGTCCGGTTCATATTGCACTTCAATTGGGACTGGGCAATAAAATGTTTGACCTTGAAGAATTTGAAGAATGGTAGGTTTTCCTTTTGTAGAATGATATATATCAAAGCTTTCAGGTGGATCAATGATTCCTGATTGATGACTTAATAGATTTCGTAAGGTAACTTTTTTGCTACTAGTAAACTTATTCTCAGGAACTTTCCAAGATACAAGTTTATTATTCACATCTTCATCTAAGTTCAGTATCCCTTGATTTGCTAATTTCAATACGAGCATCGCTGTGAGGAATTTACTTATAGAACAAGCGCTAAAAATAGAATTTACGTTAACCTTCCTAGCTGTACCCAACTCAAGTGAGCCAAAACCTTCAGTGTGTTCTAATTTTCCGTTACGAATAATAGCTAAGCTTAGTCCGGATACCGAATATTGATTCATTTTTTCATATATATGTAGTGTTTTGAGTATCATATGATTATTCTTCCTCCATACTATTATAATCACTATATTATAAACTGGATGTAAAATAAAGGGGAATATAGAGGGGGAGGGGTGTATCGTATTTAACTAGATTAGGAGTAGAATTTCATTGGTGATTTTGGTGTTTCAAAATTTTAAAAAATCAAATGATTCTATTTTTATATTGTGATAGCATTTGAAATGTAGTAAATATTGATGCAGAAAGGAAATAAAAAATATGAATATTAAGGTCGAAACTCTTCCACAATATCGCATCGCATATGTACGACAAGTTGGTCCATATGGTCCTGCTAATGTTCAAGCGATGCAAAAATTAAAGCAATGGGCTGCGGAAAAAAATCTTTTCTCTAGCACATCAATAATTCTTGGGATTTCACATGACACCCCTGAAACAACACTGCCTGAAAACTGCCGATACGATGCCGGTATCGTTATTTCAGACGATTATCAAATTGATGATCTCGTCGGTGAAAGCAAACTTTTTGGTGGGAAATATGCGATTTTCAAAGTCAAACACACAGCTGAAGATATTCAAAAAGCGTGGAGCGAAATTTTTTCTGCGTTGTCAAACTATGGTTATCAGATTGACGCTCGGCCAATTTTCGAAAGATACATTGGAGAGATGGTTCGCGATCATTATTGCGAAATCTGCGTGCCTATAAAATCATGACTTTCTGCACATCTAAAGTAAAACTAAAAAAGAAACCAGAAATTAGACGTATCTAATTTCTGGTTTCTTTTTATTTCTAAATTTAAAATATTTCTCTCACAACAATGGTGTATGTTGCATAGCATAAATTAAATACTGTATGACATATAGTAATAAAAATGAGGTGGGTGAATGAGTAATTTATTGAATTCGTTAACGACAGAGCTTAGGAGAGGAACATTGACATTAGCCGTTTTAAGTCAATTACGAACACCACAGTATGGATATTCACTTGTTCAGTTATTGGAGGAATCAGGTATTACGATTGATCAAAGTACTTTATATCCATTGCTTCGCCGATTAGAGAAACAGAATTTGGTGACAAGTAGTTGGGATACATCTGAAAGTAGACCTCGTAAATATTATGTTCTAAGTGAATATGGGCTAGATATCTTTTTACAGTTAAGAAGGGAATGGATGGAGAATTCAAAAAAGCTCTATAACTTATTAGAAGGGGAAGAAGATGATGAATCTAATTGAGATTTATATTCAGGAAGTTACAAGAAGGCTACCTGAAAAAAATCGTGAAGATATTACACTTGAGTTACGATCAACCATAGAGGATATGCTTCCTGATGATTACAGTGAAGAAGATGTAAAGGCGGTTCTTGAAAAATTAGGGAGTCCAGTCACATTGGCTAGTGGTTATCGAGATCGGCCAATGCACTTAATTGGTCCACGTTATTTTGATGTATATGTGGCGCTATTAAAAATGATTTTACCGATTGCCGCTGTCGTTTCGTTAATTTCGATGATTGCCGTATATTTTATTGGATATAGTGGAGAACAAGCGGTTATAAATATTGTTTTGAGTCTTATGGGCAAAGGAGCATGGACCATCATTGAAGTTGGGATCCAAGTATTCTTTTGGTTAACAGTTGTGTTTGCTATTTTAGAAAGAACAGATAATGGAAGAGATGAGCAGCCATTAACAGCAAGCCTTAAAAAATGGACTCCTGATGATTTGAAAAATATCCCTAATGTCCCTAAGAAAAAAACGATTTCAAAGGGCGAGGTATTTGGAAGTTTATTGTGGACTGCAATTTGGTCAACTCTTTATTTTTATGCGAATCATCTTGTAGGTGTATATGAAGGAGGTAGAAACGGACTTGAATTTGTAGCGCCAACTTTCAGTCAAGATGTTTTGCTTCGATATTGGCCAATCGTTGTTATAATGATAGGTTTAGAAATAGCATTGTCCCTTTATAAATTAATAAAGGGACAATGGACGCAAAGAATGGCAATATGCAATGCGGTCCTTCAGCTAATTGGAACCGTTGTATTCATTGTAATATTATTAAATCCTAATTTATTAAACAAAGATTTCATTACGTATATGGCGGATGTATTTACTATTACTACTAATCAATTTAAAACATGGATAGTTGGCGGTGGTATTTTCATCTTTACAATATCTGCAGTAATCAGTGCATTTGATGGTTTCCGCAAGGCTAAAATTCGTTAATCCGTATTTCTTTTTCAATTAATCATTGTTTTTCTTGAATAAGCAAAAATAGTTTATTCATTTCGCTAAGGCTATTAAAATACCAAAACCTCCTGCTTTTTAATTGAAATCAGGGGGGTTCTTTACTTAATGATTATAAGTTATGTCTGGAATCACGAAGATGATAGTCGTACTTAGGTTGTTCCTTCTTTAAAGCAATTCATTGAATGGTGGAGTGACGGAACAATTAGTATTTAAAGTATTACACCTGAAAAGTTGCCTTTTAATACTACTTTTTCATTTTGATTTTCACATGAAAAGGATGTAATAATAGCTGTTCTATTATTTTCTTGCCTTTCGTACTTTTCAATTTTAACTTCACAAATTATCGTATCCCCTGTAAATACAGGTCTTAAAAACTCAAAATTCATAGTACGAGCCAGTACGTTATTATCTCCACCTATTTTCGTTGGTAGAGTTGCCGTTAGTAATCCTTGAATTACAAGTCTTCCCTGTTCATCTAGTGTTATATGGTGAATCCCTTCATCACCTGAAACCTCTGTGAATAATTCAACGTCCCTTACTGAAAAAGTTCGTTCAAACGTAATGATATCTCCTGCTTTTAAAGACATATAAATCTCCCCCTAAAGTTTAAATACTGTTATGGTTTATTATAGTTTGAATATTATAGCAATTAAGGGCGGTGTTCAACTATTCTGACCATTAGTTCAATAAGGTACACATATAGATTAAAATAAGTTGAGTGAAAAAATAAATACGTTATATAGTAAAATATAGTTTGATAGGAAATAATTTGAAAATAAAGGCTGGGATCGTACATGTATACAGTTGGACAGTTTTCAACAATATGTGGTGTATCTATAAAAACGTTACATCACTATGATGCAATTCATCTTGTAAAACCTTTGCATACTGATTCTGTAACAGGATATCGGTATTATGATTATGGGCAAATAAAAACGTTACAATATATAAAAAAGCTAAAGAGTTTCGGTTTTTCATTACAAGAAATACAGGAAGTCATAGAAAGTCATGATGACACCGGATTAGTGAATCATTTGCAAGAAAAGGCTCTACAGTTAGAGCGGAAAATGATAAAAATACAGCAAACTTTGGAGGGGATTCATCAATCTATTAATGATTTGAAAAGAAATGAGCCGTTTGTAACTGTTTCAAATGTAACAGAATGCTTTGAAGAAATACGGGAAAGACAATGGATTTATGGCGTTCGTGAAAAAGTATGTATGCGAGAAATCGATTTTACTGTAAAAAAATTGTTTGAAAGGTTATACGCATATGGGCTAGAAGCAGATGGGAAAATGATGACAGTTTTTCATCAATTTGATAAAGGGAATGCACCGATAGATTTAGAAGTTTGTGTACCTATAAAAGAGTACGATCGTGCACTTTCAAATGTTCGTTGTTTAGAGGGGGGAAAACATATTTGCGCGATTGTAAAAGGACCGTATTCGGAATTAGAAATTGCATATGAAAAAATAATGGATTTCATTGAGGAAAAGGGATATGTAGTAAGGGATTCACCTTTTGAAGTGTATGAACAGGGAGTGTTTACTGAACAAATCGATTATAAAAACATTCGGCCGGCATCCAAACATAATCCGTTACATTTTATAACGAAAGTGTGTGTTCCGGTCTATTCTTAATTGACCCTCCTGTTACAGGAGGATATACCTTATCCTTAGGAAGAGAAAAGGAGAGGGTTATATGTATCACCCAAGGCTACGGGGAACACATTATGAGATGGGAAAACATTATGGAAGCATTTTATATAAAAATGGTTTTCGATTCCCAAAAGTTTCAGAAGAAAAATTAATATTTGGGAGACAAAGTCATGGTTTATTAAAAGACTTTTACCCAGAACTTATAGAAGAAATGAAAGGGTTTGCTGAAGGTTGTTATGTAACGTATGAAGAGGTCAGTTCTTTTATATTGAGTATAGGCGTATTCGAACCAGAAGCGCAATGTAGTATATTTGCATGTTATAACGGTTCAGAAGTGATTATGGGAAGAAACTATGATTTGATTTTAGATATGAAAAAATATACGGAGAGTTCACTCGTTTGTCCTAACGAGAAATATTCGTATGTTGGACATTCTGATGTGTTTTTAGGGAAAGTAGATGGGATGAATGAACAAGGATTAGCAGTGGCGATTACGCTTGTACAAAGTGAATATAAAGAAGTGGGATTAAATTTTTATGTGGCAGTTCGCAAAATATTAGAAAATGCAAGTACGGTAGAAGAGGCGATACATATTATAAGTGAATTCCCGTCTTCAATTTGTAATAATTACTTATTAGCAGACGGGTCAGGAAATATGGCAGTAGTAGAAAAAGCGCCACATAACATGTTTGTACGGAGACCAAGAGAGGATGAAAATTTTATCATTTGTACAAATCATTTTGTAAGTAAAGAAATGATAGGTTTACAACAAAATGTTAATAATGATTGGAGTAAATCCCAAAATAGATATATCTATATGGAGGAACAGTTAAGAAAAAATGCGCAGTTAAATCGAGAAAGTGTACAGGGTATCTTATCGAATAGTAAAGAACATGTCTGTTTAAATCTAAAAAAATATAATTTTGGGACGTTATATTCAGTTGTATATGAGTTAAATAGCTTAAGAATACATCGTGCAGAAGGGCAGCCAAATCGCTGCAAATATAAAGAAGATAGAAGATTGGTAGAAGAAATTCATAAAAAGGGAAGAGGGATATAAAATGAAGCTTTCTGAATTTCAGCAGTATGTAGCAAACTTCAGTGAAGAAAAAGGATTTCAGAATACAACGATTGAAATGCGTACAATGTACTTAATGGCGGAATTAGGGGAACTAGCAGAAGCAATCGTAAAGCGAAATGAGGATCAGAATACGAATAGAGAAATAGGCTTAGAGATGTTTGATGTAATTTGGAATGTGTGCGATTTAGCGAATAAATTAGAAATTGATTTAGAGGAAGCATTTCAGGAAAAGATGAAAATCAATCGAGATAGAGAGTGGTAAAGATATAAAGTTGGATGATATGACACTAACATGAAATAATAGTGAAAGGAATGCAATAGGTAGGAATTTACGTGAAGATGAAGTTATTGTATTAGAGGATTTAAAATCTGCACTAGAAATAGCAAAAAGCTGTAACGTTACATTTGCAGCTGGTTGGTCCCATCAAATTCCGGGAATTAATAAGCAAAGGGAAAAGGAATCAGATTATTATTTTGAGACTGTAGAGAAGTTTAAAAAGTTATCTTTAATGAATAAAGAGGAGAAAGAACTTGGGATACACCAAGTTCTTTTTTTATGCTACATCGCAGATATTAAAATAATCGTAGATGTTCTATTGGACAAATAGCGCATTTCAAGAGGGAATAGAGTATGTAATTGTACAATTAGAAAAGTATGAATGATAAGAAGATTATGTTAGTTTTTGTTAATTTTTGTATGTATAATGAATATGGAGGGGAAATGACATGAAATTTAGACGGTTACTAAATCTAATAACAATGGTTGCATTATTAACATTGTCTGCTTGTGCTGAAAAAGAAGCAGTAAAGCCAGCAGAGGAGAAAAAAGAAAATACGGCATTGAATCAAGAAGGAAAAAATTCTGCAGAGAAAAAAGAAGAAGTACAAAAGAAAGAAGAGGGACAAATTGGAATTGCAACAACAGTAGAGGAATTAAAGCAACATATTGATAAACGTGGATACATACTTTACACAGATCATCCGATTCGCCGTGTTACGAGTGAAGATGGTCGAAGAACTGATATATCTAATTATGGGGATTTAATTGTAAATGTTCATACAGGGGAGCCGCTGGAAAATGCGCCAACTGATTTGATTAAAGAAGGGTTTACATTTATGACTAGAGGACAGGATCCTTCTTTTCAGTATAAACCATGGGATGAAATATCGAATTTAGAAAGAGCACTTGTAAAGGCTGTATACGTATCTGTTCGGTCACTTCGTGTATTAGAAGCACCCGCAAGACAAGGTGATTTTTCAAATGATGAGATTACAGGGGCACTTGCATATCTTCGGAAAGGTGGAGAATCTGATTATATGGCCCCAGTAGCACAATCTGAAACAGATTCCGGGTTATATGCAAAATATGAAATGATGAAGAAAAGTTGGCGTGAAGTGGCAAACATTGAAAAAACAAAGGAAAATAAAGTGGCCTTTTCAGAAGCATATGAAAAAGCACGACAAGAAACAAATAATATGATAGGTGTGCTAAATATTTTATTATCTAAAAATTATAAGGAGCGTCTATCAAAGCTTCCTAGTAAATAAAAATGTGCAGACAAAACGAGGGGAAGTAATGATTATGAGAAAAGAACAAGCGTTAAAAGTAGGGGTGTGCATAGCCTTACTAGGGGGATGACAGTTTGCTAGTTTTGTAAAGCCAGTGCATGCGGTAGTAAAAGAAGAACAAAGCGTAATTAAAAATCAGGAGAGGACTATTTCAATCTCTCAGATAAACTCAAAAGTATGGGTTCATACAGAACTTGGTTACTTTAATGGGGACGCAGTCCCTTCAAATGGCTTAATATTAAATATCTCTAAAGGGTTGGTACTTATTGATTCTTCCTGGGATGATAAATTTACAAAGGAATTAATAGAGATGACTGAAAAGAAATTTCAAGAGTGATATATAAAGAACCCATTTAAGGGTTCTTTTGTTTTGTTGATTTTTTGACTTGATGATCTTTTCCCCATTCACACATTTCATTCATAATTTGAATTAAAGATTTTCCATATTCACTTATTGTATATTCAACTCTTGGTGGAACTTCTTTATATACAGTACGATGGATGATTCCATCAGCTTCAAGTTGTCGCAATTGTTGCGTCAGAACTTTTTGTGTAATATCTGGGATTGCACGTTTCAGTTCGTGTGTCCGTTTCTTTCCGCTCATGAGAATGCATAAAATACTACTCTTCCATTTTCCTCCGATGACTTCAAGGGTGGTAGCGATAGGAAAGTTATGATTCTGATTCATCTATATATTACACCTCCATAGGTACTTTGAGGTTCCTATAGCACCTGAAAGTACGTACTTTTCAATTATATGTAACTAACACATACTAATACTTAAGGATTTCATTTTTTTATAAGGGGGAAAATAATCGATGAAAACACTTGTAATTGTAGCACATCCTAATATTGAAGAGTCACGGATTAATAAAAGATGGAAAGAAGAATTGGAAAAGTATTCTAATGAGATAACAGTGCATGAATTATATAAAACAGCTCCTAATTGGGAATTCGATGTTGATTATGAACAGAGGTTATTATTAGAACACGATCGTTACATATTTCAATTTCCGTTCTATTGGTATAGTTCACCACCATTATTAAAGAAGTGGTTTGATGATGTGCTGACGTACGGCTTTGCATATGGTTCTACAGGGGATAAAGTACGTAATAAAGAGTTTGGTTTGGCGATTTCTATAGGGGGATTAGAGACGCAGTATAAAGATGGGTTTACAATGAACGAACTAACAAAACCATTCCAGGCGACTTGTCTATATACGGGGATGAAATTTATACCAACATTTACGTTGTATGGAGCGGAATATCAACTAAAGGATGAAGATATCGAGAGCAGTGCAGCTAAGTATATTAACTATATTATGAATAAACGTAATCTTTATATATGATTTAAAAATATTCCGGTCCTTTTGTAGGTATCGGGATATTTTTTATGTAAGTAAACGTAATAATAAAACAGTAAGTCGAAAGAGATGTAATATTCATGAAACAAACTCCTTTTCAAGTTGATTCATACATGTAAACGCCGCAATAATTTTTGTGCGATTTTTTAATCCAGTTCAAATTGTTTAATAGTTACGTCACAACGGATGGTACCATTACTAAAAACTGGGCGTGAGAATATTTCGATATTTATTTAGTTAATACAACTGAAAGCTAATGGGCAAGTCTCTGCGATTGATGAACCGTTTTTGAGAAACAAGTCAATCATTCTCGCCACTCCACGTAAAGACTTTCTATATCATTTTTCCTAATAGCTAATTACTCAAAATTATTTATATTTCCTTTTTATTTGAACTCATTTAAGGTGCAATTCGAAGGAATTCATCTATAAATTCCATAATTAGAGCATAAACAAAAAGAGTGATTGGCAGTGAATTTACAATTAAAGCAAAACTTCTTTTAGCTAAATTTTCTTTACTGAACATTGAAACGATGCTCAAGGGAATGCCAAATAAGGAAGTAAAAAACGCAAGTGATATAAAGACACTTAGGATAGATTCCACACTCTCGTCCGAAGTTATAGATGAAATGAATAGGGAGGTTGGTATAACAATAATCGTAGTCAGTGCTGTAAAGAACGAGATTTTAGTGAATACCTTCAGATTTTTCCTTTCCAAAAAATTCACCTCTCTTTACAAAAATTATATCATAATGGGCTTAAATTGGTAATGTATGAATAGACCGCAAAGCTATCGGAGGAATATGTTTTGCCGCCTTTGGGTCAAAATCGCTTATTAACTTGGTTCTGTTGCAAGGTTTTCTAAACTAAACTTCCCATTCTTTTTCTAATAGGTGTTTTTCCATAAAAAACCTCCACATGTAGTGTGTAAAGAGATTATCTCATGGGTTATATACAAATGGCTGGTGGAAAATATTTGACGCTTACTTATGTAATGGATTGGTTTGGAATAAGGTTTGAACAAATGGATTCTTTTTGTATGGATGAACATTTCATTTTATAAAAAAGTTTGCTTAAAACTTATGTAGAAGCCTCATTTTTATGTACGTAAGGTATTTTATATTCTTGATCGCTACTCAATATAAAAGGCCCCTGAATAGAAAAAAGAGACCTTTTTCGTAACTAATTTATATGAGATATGACTTGTTCGGTTGAAAGTTGTTATGTAAGGAATGTGTCATTGGCTTTTGAAACTTTCTTACCATCTTTATAGTCAAGGCAAGAAACTTCAATTAATAAACCATTAAATACTGTAAAGTAAAACCCGTAACTACTACCTCTCATTGTATAAGGTTCCTTATCTATTTCGATGCCTCCAGCAACTAAACGATTATATGCTTGATCAACTTCACTTGAAGTTTCCACCAAAAAACCAATGTGAAAAGCTTCAGGATATGTAATAGCCTTGTTTCCCTTGAATGCTTTTGGATCACTTAACACGAGAATAAATCCATTTTCATCACTCATGACTACAAGAGCTTTTCCTTTTTGCTCTAAAAATTGGAAATCAAAAAATGTTTCAAAGAAATGCCTAGCTTCTGATAAATCATCAACACATAGATTCAAATGATTTAACTTCATTCAACCATCTCCTTTTAAACAGGAATTAAACAGAAATATATTGCCTTATACGAGTAACACCTAAATGGTAAAAGAAAAGTATTAGAGTGTTACTGATATGATTTTTTTATGATTAATAGTTCAGGCAACTAGACTATATATATGCTACATAACATCATAATTATTCTGTAGTTATCTTTACTATCAATATGAAATTGCTTTTTCCTATACGGGTACATCAAAAGAGACCAAATAATGAACTTTCTATTCAATAAGATGCAGTTGTGGATTTGAAATAAAGTCGCGATGTTTTGAATAAAGTCACGACGTTTCTAAAAATGTTACGATATTTTTTCCCTTAGATAATTTTTGTCGAAGGGTAGGTTTCTTTTTTAACTATAGGAACAGATTTGCTTAATAAGAAAATAATAACGGACTGAATCTACACCTAAAGTTGCATGGAAATTTTATCCTTAAATTGTTATATTTAATGGGGATGGTTCTTATTATTTGGCAATAGATGAACAGATTGAGTTAAGAGCCTACTGAAATATTAATCCTAATAGATTTTAGATATAAGGAGGGGTAGTTTATTTTAAAAAAATTATTGCGAAAGATTGGTTATCCAAATTGTGTGTTAATAGGGCTCATTTTACTATTATGGATCAGTTCTTTTTTTATTGGTGGTATATTTGGTGCGTATTCATGGGCAATACTCAAATTAGTTTTACCTATCATAGGAGCACTAGGATTATTAATTAATTTTGTCATGTTTATCATTTTAATTGTTAAAAAGAAAAAAAGTTTAAAGTTGTTTATTAATGTAATGATAAACATAGTATTAATCTTTCCAATTTTAATGACCATGAATATTATTCTCTGTGCTTATCCAAACAATATTAAGCGTGCACAACCATCTATAACGGTAAGTTGGCCTTTAGCCGAAAAAACTGTAGTTGGTTGGGGGGGAGATAGTGTCAAAGATAATTTACCTCATGCAACATGGGCATCAGAGAGATGGGCATATGATTTAGTAATGGAACCATATAATATTAAAAGTGATAGGAATGAAGATTACGGAATATGGAATAAAGAAATTCATACGCCGGTTTCTGGAATAGTAGTTGCTGTTTCAGATGATGAAGCTGACATTAAACCAGGATCAGAAAATTTTAATTCAATGGAAGGAAATCATGTGTACATAAAAATAAAAGAAACAGGTACTTATCTTTTACTTAACCATTTAAAAAAAGATAGTATCTCTGTTCAAGTAGGAGATCATGTAAAACCAGGGGATGTAATAGGACGTGTTGGGAATAGCGGTTCATCTTCAGAACCTCATTTACATATTCATCATCAAAGGCAAGATCCAACTAAAGTTATACACCCTGTCTTAGCAGAAGGATTACCTCTCTTTTTTAAAGGTATAAACGGTGACTTAATGCCGAAAAAAGATGCTGTTATAAAACCCAAAAATACTCCATTGAAGTAACAATTTTTTATTTCAGAAAAATTACATCTGAAAGATTAATCGATTTGATTCAGTTAACGAGCACTAACATTCAACAAAACGAACCTAAAAATGATCAACCATTTTTATAAACAATAATCATCAAATAACAAATCGAACTCATATTTTGATCAATCTTTTTTCAAAATGTGAGTTTTTCTTATGTTATAAATCCAGCGTTTGTAGTTCCATTTTAATCAAACACTATTTCAAACCAACAGCAGTTCGTTATTTGGATCGTTTTTTCTAGGATTGATTTGTAAAATTAGAAAGCACCGTGAAGAGATTAGTAAATCTGTTAAAATACAGCCTTTGATGCATAATGCACATAATGGTTATATAGATTGCAAGAATGCAAGTAGTGTGATCTAGCAAAGTGTTTCGAGAAATGCTATGGATTTCCGCCTCCATCTTAAAATGAATCAGGAAATTCTCAAAAAAATGGGTATTCAACCTAATGAAATTAAATGCTACAAAAACAAAAAAGTTGAACTTAATTAACGCAAATAAATTTGGTGAGAAAAATTTCGTTTTGGGGGTAATTCAACATCTTAGCTTGATGGAGATGGGCGGCACCCTTATATGCAAAAACAGAGGGGTGATATGCATCCCCCTCTTGTGTCCAACTAATATTATTCATGCTCTTCCATCATTTTCTCAAACGCAGCAGATACTTTTTCAAATTCCTCATCACTCTCAATGTATGAGAATTCACTATCTTCTTCTACTTTTAAAAAGAAGATATCAATGTCTTCCTCTGTTTCCGTTTCAATGTCTTCTACAAAGCCAACAGCAATGTATTCTGCTCCTTCGACATTCATCGTTCCGAGCACTTCAACTTCCTGCTCCTCATTACTCTCATCGCTAAGGGTGAAAATTTCGCCTACTTCAATTTCAGACATATTCATTCTCCTCCTGTTACACTCTAAAAAATAGAATGTTCAAATCGTATACTTACTAGTATATCTTTCCATAAAATATCAAATTAATACGCAAAGTACAACAATTTCTTGCTGCTTCAGCATAAGAAGTAAACTAAAAAGATATCATCTGTGAATATGAATGAATACATTTTGGGTTCTCGTCATATGCCCATGAACTTTAGAAATGGGTTGCGCCAAAAACGAAAAAAATGAGTCGAATTCTCATAAATAACTGTAAAATAATAAATTTTTCGTTTTGGAGACATTTCAAATTCTTGAGATTAAAAGTGCATTACTGTTCTCTTATGTTAATGAGAAAGGGTGTCGTGCTTTTTATGAATAGGCATAAAAACAAGGGTTATCTGTATTTACCGAAGCGTTATATAGATGTATGTCTCACGCTACACTTAATTAATTCGCTATAGAAGTAGGCGGAATGAAACGGAAATGTAAATGCTAGGAGCCCATTTTTTATCTGTATGTTTACGGTTAAATTTTCATTAAACTGAAAACATTTTATTCTAGAACTGAAAGGGATTTAATGGGGGTAACCCGAATAGTATAATTTCGGATGTTTGTACTCTATGATTGGTAGTTTTAACTTTTGCATAGAAAGGTGAACACAATGTGTAATCTTACAACGGTTCAAAACATATTTGGTTCCTCCAAAAAAGTATTAAATGGGTTACCAAATGCAGTAACAATTGAAGAAATTGAAGAAGATGCGCTGTATGATCTTCAAAATTATAAAGAGAAGATAAAAAGATTTGTAGAGGTTTGCTCAAGTTGGAAGGTAAAAAGAGCGAGTGTTTTACTAGATAAAAGTTTTAACAGTTATACTCCGAGTGCAAAAATATTACGTGAATTTGGTTTTCAGCTTTATGCAGCAAAAATAGAAGTGTTTCGCAAACTTTCGTGTATCGTAGTTCCAGAGAAACAGTATAATTTTCGCTCTATAGATGAAGGGACATTGTCTGAAGAAGAATTTAAATCACTTTGGGAGCGATGTATGCTAGGGTCAGATAATAAATCATCCATTCTTAATATCAATGAACATTTTTACGCTATACAAGCAGAATTAGGCCAGGGTTGGGAAAAATCATGTATTGCCTTTTATGATAAGGAGCAACCGATTGGAATATCTATTCCTCATATTGAACCTGGTACGAAGGAGGAAGGACGATTATTTTATTTCGGATTATTGCCAGAGGAACGTGGAAAAGGACTTAGTGCTCATATTCATCTTCAATCTTTACGTTTGTTAAAGCAAATGGGAGCTACCTATTATATAGGAAGTACCCATATGACAAATGAAAAAATGCAAAAGGTTTTTTTGAAAAACGGATGCTCTATAAAGGCAGAAACGGAATTGTATTGCAAAACTTTTAAATAGGTTTAGGGGCTGAGAGGATAAAAAAAGTTCGGTATATGACCGAACTTTTTTTATCTGTTTACTACTTCAATAAAAGATGTATTCCCATTTTGCCTCATAACGGAATGGAAATTGTTATTTTCTAACGTTTCAGCAACTTGTTTCAATTGCCTTACATCATCGTGATGAATCAGTAGGCTGTCCGCGCCACTTTCTTCAATATGAATATGTTCAACCTTACCGATAGCTTGATTTACGGCTTGTAAAAAATCGTGTTTCATATATAAAACCTCCTATTATACGGGTGTTTTTATAGCATTCCCTTATTTATAAAAATTAAAAGAGAATACAAGTAAGGTTCATTTTATATAACCTCCAATTTGTAGCAGGTTTTTGTTGTGTGAAAATAAAATATGTATTAGGAAGAAGGATATGTAAAAGGAGAATGTCTTTTACTTGGATATATTGCTGTAAACCATGGTGAAAACCCGAATTGGAATGCCAATGATCCATAGCCTAAGGTAGGATATCAACCGTTTTACCGGATGGATATTACAGAAGTGTATGATTTTAGCGGTGAGTACGAATCGAGTAGTATGGTATTTGTGAAACCAAATGAGATTACATTATATTATCCAAAGTGGAATGAAATTTGTATAGAGATATTAGTTGCAGCATTATCGGTGTCGGAGAAATGAGGATTGCTTTTTTATAATATAAAAATTAAAGGAGTTTCCTTATATTTGTCAAATAATAATAACGTTGTCTTATTTATAGGAATTTCAAATACATTTGCAGAGTGGGAATAGGAAAAGTGGATATTTCAGAAATTATTGAACAATTAATTGTTAATGAAGTCATTGATCATTATCCAAAAGGGTGCAAGAGATTAACCGGCGGTACTACAAGTAGACTGTACCTTATAGAAGGAAATGAGCCGTGCGTTGTTAAGTTGAATGAACCGAAAGTAATTGGAGAAGAGGCTTATTTCCTTAAATTTTATGAAGACAAAAGTGTATTTCCTAAGCTTTTGTATGTAGATTCACTCAATAGATATATGGTCTATTCATTTATCCCTGGTTCCACAAGTTATGATGTTGAGAATAAAAAAGATATTCTTTTTACACTTGTACAGAAAGTGATTCATACATATAAACCAGCTATGAAAATGGATCAGTGGGAATGGAAAGAAGAACCGGTAGACTCTTGGCAGGTCTTTCTTTTAGAGAGGGTGATGGAAGCTAATGAAACTGTAAAATCCTATATAACAGAAGAAGATTTTCATACTGTTCTTAAATTAGTACACAGTCCAAATAGAACGAGATATAGTAATCAACCATATTTATTACATGGGGATTGTGGATTTCATAATTTTATATTTAATGAGCATAGACTATATGGTGTGATTGACCCTCTGCCAGTTTTGGGAGATCCAATATATGATTTCATTTATGCATTTTGTTCGACGCCGGAAGATCTAACGAAGGAAACAATCGGCGAGGTAGTAGAAAAGAGTGTATTTCATAATAGAACGAGAAAAGTTTTATATGAAGAAGTTGTAATCGCTTTATATTGCAGATTAGACACTTGTATGAGACATCATCCTGAAGATTTAGAAGCTTATTTACAAGCTTGGCGTTATTGGATGGATCAAATTCATTAACAATGAAAGATTGATAGATAAAAAAATAAATAGGGACAGGAGAATTTTTATGAAGAATTTTGTGTGTACAACGTGCGGCGTGCAATATGCAGCGAGTACAGAAGAACCAGTGAATTGTATGATTTGTAATGAGGAGAGGCAGTATGTGAATCCGAAAGGGCAATCTTGGACAACACTTGATGATTTACAAGCGAGCCATACATATCAAAATGAAATCATTGAAGAAGAAACAGGATTATATAGCATGACAACGAAACCAGAATTTGCGATTGGTCAAACAACTTATTTGGTAAAAACAGAATCGTATAATTTGTTATGGGACTGTATTACATACTTCGATGAAAATACGATTGAGAAGGTGAAAGAATTAGGGGGATTAGATGCAATTGCGTTATCCCATCCGCACTATTATTCTACTCAAGTAGAATGGGCGGAAAGATTCGATGTACCAATCTATATTCATGAAGATGATAAACAGTGGGTCATGCGTCCAAGTAAACATATTGTTTTTTGGTCAGGAGAATCATTGCAATTATCTCATGAACTCACTGTGCATCGTCTAGGCGGACATTTTAAAGGTGGTTCTGTTTTACACTGGTCACAGGGGAATGAAGGGAAAGGGATTTTATTAACAGGGGACATTATTCAAGTTGTAGCGGATCAAGAGTGGGTGAGCTTTATGTATAGCTATCCCAATTTAATTCCGTTACCAGTAAATAAAGTTGAAGAAATGGCCAAAAGGGTAAAGTCACTTCCTTTTAATCGTTTATACAACGCTTTTCACAGGGTAGTAAAAGAGAATGCAAATGAAGCTGTAGAACGTTCGGCTCAGCGCTATATTTCAGCATTAGAAGGAAAATTATTTCATACATAAGAAGGGAAACGGAAATGAAAACATTAGTATGTTTTGGTGATAGTATTACAGACGGTGAAACATTCTGGAATGGCGAACCTAGATTAACACCGCGTTTACAAAGTCTGTTTCCTGAATGGAAAGTGGTAAATGCAGGGGTTTCTGGTGACAATACGTTTGACGCATTAAAACGAATAGAAGAGGATGTCTTATGTTACGAGCCAACATTTGTAACAGTCTTTTTTGGTGCGAATGATGCAGCATTTCATAAACAAGTATCACTACAAGAATATGAAGAAAATTTAATTACGATTGTGAAAAGAATTTCACCAGAAAAAGTGCTTCTCATAAGTCCAGCACCAGTGGATGAGGAAAGGCAGTACGCAAGAACAAATGAAGTATTATTACAGTATGCGGAAGTAGTAAGAGAAGTGGCAGAACAAACAGGAGTTCATTTTCTTAATCTACATTCTCACATGATTGAAGAATTAGATTATAAGAAATTCGTAGGAAATGAAGAGCGTGACGGCTTACATTTTAATGCTGTTGGTTATGAATATTTATCTGAGTTAATTGGAAGTGAATTGAAAGAGATTTTTAAATAAGTGTTCAAATGAAAAGCAAAGCTATGAATAGCTTTGCTTTTATGATTTTCTTTTGGGTCTACGCACTAATTCACCACCACAGTTTGGACAAACATGATTTGTTTTTTCCGTGCACGGTGCACAAAATGTACATTCGTAAGTGCAAATATAAGCTTCCGAATCCGTTTGAAGTGAAGTATTGCAAGTTTGGCAGTTTGTTTTCATTTCTAATGTCATATGATTCCCTCCTGATTGTATGAATCTTTATAATTTAATGATAATATAGGTTGGAGAATATGTCCTTTTTATATGAAATTATATTTGGAAGTTAGCGTAGCGTTTGAAATGAAATATGATATTTGATTTACGAATTGATTATGTATTTAAAATGAAATAAAAGGTAGAACAACAGGGGGTACATGTTTTGTTAGAGAATAATAATTTTTTGGATGCAAAAACTGATGTGAGTTTTAATAGTTTACGAGCTGACTGTGAGAATTGCTTCAGTTTGTGCTGCGTTGCATTACCTTTTGCAGCTTCGGCAGATTTTGCCGTTAATAAGGATGCTGGTAAGCCTTGCTCTAATCTGCAATCAGATTTTCGTTGTAGCATTCATAAAAATCTAAGGCAGAAAGGTTTTAAAGGATGTACTGTATTTGAGTGTTTTGGTGCGGGACAAAAAGTTTCACAGGTTACTTTTGAGGGAGTTGACTGGAGGGGAGATTCAAAACATGCCAAGAAAATGTATGACGTTTTCCCAATTATGCACCAACTTCATGAGATGCTGTGGTATTTGAATGAGGCTTTAGCGTTAAAAGCGACACGTACGATTCATAAGGGAATTTTTGACGCAATTGCAGAGACGGAACGACTTTCTCAGCTTAGTCCAGAATTGCTGATGGATTTAAACATTCCATCACACCGAGCGTATGTAAATGAACTTCTATTAAAGACAAGCGAATTAGTATGGACGGAGTCACGTTACAAGTATAAGAGTTCGAAAAAAAATAAAAGGATTAATCATCGAGGAGCAAACCTTATGGGGGCAAAGCTTAGAAAGGCAGATCTTAAGGGAGCAAATTTACGAGGAGCATACTTAATTGCAGCTGATCTTCGAGGAGCAGATTTAAGAATGGCTGACTTTATTGGTGCCGATTTACGAGACGCTGATCTTCGTGGGGCAGATCTTACTGAGAGTGTTTTTCTGACTCAAGTTCAGGTTAACGCAGCGAAAGGGGATGTCAACACGAAATTACCAAGATTGCTTTCTCGTCCGGCGCACTGGTCTGCTTGAGGAAAAGATAATATGTAAATGTTTCATAACAATTACCACTTAGGATAAACCTAGATTATTCATTTATCGTAATTTCTAATTGAGGGGGGTTAAATAGAGTGAATTTGAATTCTTGGGAATATAAAACCACAAATCATTATTTTGACTACTTAGATTTTCACGATTGCTGTGTTGAAGAAATAAAGGTTGAAAAAGATATGGCTATTTTTGAATTTGAATTTGTTTATATTTCCAAAATTCATCCTCTCAATCCTTATAAAGTTGCAAAGGCAACGGATAGATGCAAACTTACTTTTAAAGGTGTAACAATGATTAAACTCATTATCCATTTTGATGATGGAATTGATAAGGAAGTCCCAATAGTTGAATTGGAAGAAATGGAGTTTTTGACTTTTAGCCAAAGTTCAATTAGAAATAATTTTATTTTTAAAATGTTCGGCACTGATTGGAAAACAAAACAATTTTGCAGTATCAAACTTAAAGCAAACAACTTTACATTAGAATGGAATAGATTCACTGAGGATGCTTGGTATGTTTGACATTTGTAAATAAGGATTTAAAGAAGTGGATATAAAAACAGGCCCAATATACTTCTGATTATTGTCAACATCAATATTTAACAGTGTATAACAGAAATTAAAAACACAGGCTGGAGTATTATACAGCCTGTGTTTTTTGCTATTGTTAGCCCTTCTTTTCAAGTGTAGTAATCACTACACTAAATATAATCAGGGCACCACCAATAAAGAAGTTGCTGTTTAATGTTTCATTCAATAATAGCCACCCTAGTAATGAACCAACGATGGGCTGAAAAAAGAAAAATAATGAACCGATGCTGGCATCCATTAACTCAAGTCCTTTATTCCAAAGAAAAAAGGCACCTGCAGTGGAGATGATTCCTAAATATAGAATACCTAAAATGATTGTGGGATTTAAGTTTTCAATTGGACTTGATTGTAACTCCCAAATCATGCACGGTGTAATGAAAAATAACGAAAAGAATATTGCATACGTTGTAATGACCAAGGATGAAAAACGGCTAGAAGCAATTTTTACATAAATAGATAGTAAAGCCCATGTAATGGCAGCTCCAACTAAAATGATTGTGCCAATAAAATAAGAACCCATCTCTATATCCCATCCGATGACAATTGTGACGCCTATTGTAGCTAAGATGGTAGAGAGTATTCTACGTGCAGTTAGTTTTTCTTTCAAAATCAAAGCAGCAAATACAACCATAAATGCTGGAGTGGCTGATGTAACTAAAGAACCTGTGTGAGCATCTGATAATTTTGTTCCAAAAAATTGGCATGTAATTGAAATAAAATAGCCAATGAAACCGATCCAAGCAAAAAGTAACCAGTCTCGTTTATGAATGAGGAGTTTCTTTTTATTTTTTCGTTCAATTATTTTCAAAATAATATATAGAACGAAAAAAGCGATGATAAAGCGAAGCCAAACAAGTGTAAGAGGGGGAACAAAGTCTAGTACATATTTACTGATAACGTACATACCACCCCAAATACTTGCTGCAAGTGATAAACATATGGCACCTAAAATTGTTTGTTTCATTGTGAAATACCTCCGTCTATTTGTAGGATTCTTACAAGTCCTAAGACGAGGCATATTTTTTATAAAAATATAAGCATGCCCGCCTTAGATTATAGACGGATTACAGGTTGATCATTTTCGAAAAGGTTGCTGTAGTACATAAGAATTTCTCCTCTCAATATTTTGAATTTGTTTATCGTAAATAAGTTTTATAATAAAATTATAACTTAATTTTCAGAATATGGGATAGGTAAAATGAAATATGTTGTGATTCAGTCTCACATTAGTAATTATCCAAAGTCAATTAGTTTAGAGAAGGGAGATCAAGTGCGAATTGGTCATTCATATTCAGAGCTAGAAAACTGTCACGTTTGACTGTACAGTTTATGTATTGTATGATGTTCTTAACATAAATGGGGAGGGAAAAATCGTTGGGAAGGTGTATCGAATCGGACAGTTGGCTCACTTGGCTCACGTATCGAAACGAACGATTGATTATTATACGAATCTAGGTATCTTAAAAGCGGAGCGATCTCAATCTAATTATCGCTATTACGATGAAACAGCATTTGAGACATTACAATTTATTGAGAAATGCAAGGAAATGCATATGCCGCTTTGTGAGATTAAAGAGAGGATCGAGGAGAGAAAGAAGCTGCTCGGTATCAATGAACACGTTTCGAAACAAGTGAATGAAGTGACAAACCATATCCATCAATTAGAAGCAGAACTAACACAGTTGAAACCTCTATTAGATGGGTTAACAGATTCACAACGTGAAAAAATATCGAAGTCTTTATCTGGTCAAACGACGACTTTAATACAAACATTGATACTATTTTTATAGTTGAAATTGGATCCGACTCTTTTAATTTCTGTATAGCGCTATGTTTTCTAAAGAAATAGAGAATCAGAAAACATTATAAGTATACAGGAGGTGAACACCTTAGTTTTTTTACTAAGGGGATTCATTGGGAATATTTAATTTAGTCATGGTTGCGATTTTAATCGCATTTACTGGATTTTTCGTAGCAGCAGAATTTGCGATTGTTAAGGTACGTTCAAGTCGTATAGATCAGCTTGTTGCGGAAGGAAAACGCGGTGCGTTAGCAGCAAAAAAGGTAACAACAAATTTAGATGAATATTTATCTGCTTGCCAGTTAGGAATTACAGTTACGGCAATGGGACTGGGTTGGTTAGGTGAACCGACAATAGAGAAGCTTTTGCGTCCGCTATTTGAGAAATGGAATATAACTCCTTCTATATCTCATGTATTAACTTTTGGTCTTGCTTTTATGATTATGACATATTTACATGTTGTGGTAGGTGAATTAGCACCAAAAACAATGGCAATTCAAAAGGCGGAAAGAGTAACTTTATTATTTGCTGGACCGCTCATGATGTTCTATAAAGTAATGTATCCTTTTATTTGGATGCTAAATAGTTCAGCACGTGTTATAACTGGTTTGTTCGGCTTGAAACCGGCTTCTGAACATGAAGTAGCCCATTCTGAAGAGGAATTACGATTAATTCTTTCAGAGAGCTATGAAAGTGGAGAAATTAATCAAGCAGAATATAAGTATGTAAATAATATCTTTGAATTTGATAACCGCATTGCGAAAGAGATTATGGTACCACGGACGGAAATTGTCGGTTTCTATCTCGAAGATTCAGTAGAAGAGCACATGAACATCATCCAAAGTGAACGATACACGCGTTATCCAATCTTTGGAGAAGATAAAGATGATATTATTGGTATGGTTAACGTAAAAGACTTCTTTATTCGATATATGAAAGGCGATACAAAAGATTTATCATCTATTCGTACGTATATGCGTCCGATTATTGAAGTTATGGAAACAACTCCAATTCACGATTTACTTCTGCAAATGCAGAAAAAGCGAATTCCAATGGCTGTTTTATATGATGAATACGGAGGCACGGCCGGAATTGTAACGCTTGAAGATATATTGGAGGAAATCGTCGGCGAAATTCGTGATGAATACGATGAAGATGAACACCCACCAATTCAACACATAAATGATCATCACAAAATTGTGGATGGAAAAGTGTTGATTACAGAAGTTAAAGATTTATTTGGTTTACACATCGAAGAAGAAGATGTGGATACAATTGGTGGATGGATTATGATGCAGAACCATGAAATTGAAGAAGGACAATGTGTCGAAGCAGAAGGATATGAGTTTAAAGTTCTTGAAAAAGATGCATATCAAATTAAACGCATTGAAATTCGAAAAATTGATCATCAACAAGAGAAAGCAGCAACTGTGTAGGTTGCTGCTTTTTTTTTTACCTATTGCAAAACTTGAAACAAGGAGCGGATATTTTGATTGAAGTTGCGTTACGAGTATACAAACTACAGTTATATATGATTTTTAGTGGTTTACTACTTTTATGGACGATAACGCCTTTTTCAAAGCAAGTTACTGGCTTTGGGATCGGATTAGCAGTCAGCGCATACTGTCTTTGGTTGCTAGCAAGACGAGTTGAAAAGATTGGGAAAAGCATTGTATTAAAACAACGAGCGCCAGGATTAGGGATTTTAAATCGTTTTGCAGCTGCTATATTGGGTGCAATCATTATGTATGAAATTGAACATGAAATGGAAATGTGGGCATTTGGTACTGGCATTTTAGGCGGGCACTTTTTAATGATTGCGAATTTAGCCTATGCGAATATACAATTAGCTAAAGAAGAAGAGAAACGAAGAGGAAAAAATGAAAAGAATTTGAAATAAATGTAAAAAGACCGACATAAAGTCCTTTTTCTATCATATCTTTCGAGAGGACTCCCACCTCTAAACATATGAAGGTGAAGAAAAAACACGGAGAATAAAGTTTTACATTATTTTTCATGTGAAATCTTAAAGAATTTTATGAAAACCCATCGCTTTCTAAAGGTTATATATGTTATTATGACAAAAGACTTTTTGAAAGAGGTGGATGCAAATGTTACAAGCGCTACTTATTTTTGTACTTCAAATTATTTATGTTCCTGTTTTAACAATCCGGACGATTTTGCTTGTAAAGAATCAAACAAGATCCGCTGCTGGTGTTGGACTATTAGAAGGTGCAATCTATATTGTAAGTTTAGGGATTGTATTCCAAGATTTATCAAATTGGATGAATATTGTATCCTATGTCATTGGCTTTAGTGCCGGGCTTTTATTAGGTGGTTATATAGAAAATAAATTGGCAATTGGGTATATTACATACCAAGTTAGTTTACTAGACCGTTGCAATGAGTTAGTTGATGAGTTAAGACATTCAGGATTTGGTGTAACTGTATTTGAAGGGGAAGGGATAAATTCGATTCGTTACCGTTTAGATATTGTTGCAAAGCGTTCACGTGAGAAAGAGCTTTTAGAAATTATTAATCGAATCGCACCGAAGGCATTTATGTCTTCATATGAGATTCGTTCTTTCAAAGGTGGCTACTTAACAAAAGCTATGAAAAAAAGAGCATTAATGAAGAAGAAGGAGCACGCATCGTAAAGAAGGGAGAAGCGAAAAGCTTCTCCTTTTTATTGATGATATGGATATTTTTGAGAGAAAGTGACGTAGTATACATTGTAAATTAATTAATTTTTCCTTTTTAATCTCTATTAAGTGCGGGGAAACATATTATAAGTAACGGTAAAAAATTGGAGGGTTTCGGTTCACAGGTAAAGGCGAACCAAAGCCTTTATCTTAAGGTTTAGACATTGGTTATTTGGTGTTTTTAGGTCCTTGTGTACGAACTTCTTACTTGTTTACCGGATTAAATGGTTTATAATTATCAGATAATACTAGATATTTTAGTCGATTAATAGTTATAATAGAATATGATATGGCTATAATTGAGGCAGAAAAGATATGTTTCTAGGTTGGGGCCTAGGCGTGCGACATCTGAGAAGATGCGCCTACACTTTTTTGCTAATATAGGGGATGGAGAGATTATCATGAGCAACATGCAGCAGAAAACAGACGTTATCTTAATTGGTGCCGGAATCATGAGCGCGACTTTGGGATCATTATTGAAAGAGTTAGCACCTGAATGGGAAATCAAAGTGTTCGAGAAACTTACAAACGCAGGAGAAGAAAGTTCTAACGAATGGAATAATGCTGGGACGGGCCACGCTGCACTGTGTGAACTGAACTATACATCCGAAAAACCTGACGGATCTATAGATATTGGCAAAGCTATCAAAATTAATGAACAGTTTCAGCTTTCAAGACAGTTTTGGTCTTATCTTGTAAACAGTAATCTGATTCGTAATCCACAGGACTTTATTATGCCGATACCTCATATGAGTATGGTACAAGGGGAAACAAATGTAACGTTTTTGAAAAAACGTTTTGAAGCGCTTTCAAATAATCCGATGTTTCAAGGGATGGAATTTTCTGATGACCCTGAAAAACTGAAGGAGTGGATGCCGCTTATCATGGAAGGTCGTACATCGAATGAGTCAATAGCGGCAACAAAAATCGACTCTGGAACGGATGTCAACTTTGGGGCTTTAACACGTATGTTGTTTGACCACTTACAGAGTAAAAATGTCGAGATAAACTACAAGCATAGTGTTCAGGATATTAAACGTACTAGCGACGGATCCTGGGAAGTGAAAGTGCATGATATTGATAACGGTAAAATGGAATATCATACTGCAAAATTCGTCTTTATCGGTGGTGGGGGAGGAAGTCTACCTTTACTACAAAAAACCGGTATTCCTGAGTCAAAACATATTGGAGGTTTCCCGGTAAGCGGATTATTTATGGTATGTAACAATCCAGAAGTTGTAGAACAGCATCATGCAAAAGTATATGGTAAAGCTAAGGTTGGTGCTCCGCCAATGTCTGTTCCACATCTTGATACAAGATATATAGATAACAAGAAAACATTGCTGTTTGGGCCATTTGCTGGCTTTTCACCAAAGTTTTTAAAAACTGGTTCGAATTTTGATTTGATAGGTTCCGTAAAACCAAATAATGTCCTCACTATGTTGGCGGCAGGTGTAAAAGAGATGGCATTGACGAAATATCTAATTCAGCAAGTTATGTTATCGAGTGAAAAGCGTATGGAAGAATTACGTGAGTTTATTCCAAATGCTAAAAGCGGGGACTGGGACATAGTGGTGGCAGGCCAACGTGTGCAAGTTATTAAAGATACTGATGCCGGCGGTAAAGGAACACTTCAATTTGGTACGGAAGTGGTTAGTGCTTCTGATGGCTCGGTAGCTGCATTGCTCGGTGCTTCTCCGGGTGCTTCTACTGCCGTTAACGTTATGCTCGAAGTATTAGAAAAGTGCTTCCCACAACATATGAACGGATGGGAATCGAAAATAAAAGAAATGATTCCTTCTTATGGTGTGTCACTAGTAGAAAACCCAGAGCTTTTCCAAGAAATTCATACTTCAACAGCAGAGGTGCTTGGTTTAAGCAAAAAAGAACTAGTTTATAGTTAATTCTTTGGATGTAAAAACAAAGATGTTTAAAGAGAATATAAGTAATTTGTAAACAAATATTTGATAAGAGTTAGTCTTAAAGATTGTATATTATAAAAAATGAAAGCCCCATGTATGAATTACATGGGGCTTTCATTTTTAGGGGGAAATAATATACTAATTTTATAACAATTTTGTTAATTAATAATAAAGCTGTTTAACCATTAATATTATGGTGGTAATGTGTTAAAATAGTTATTAGGAGTGAGTCTGGCAAATTAAACATGTGTAGTAATGAAAATAGAAAAAAGTTTGAAACGAGGAAATGATATGAGTAAAATCAAAAAGCACAAGCCCAATAAACTAAAGATCGTTTTACGAGTATTAGCGATTATTATAGGGGCGTTTATAACAGCATATGGACTAGAATCGGTATTAATTCCAAACAATGTATCAGATGGTGGTGTGACGGGTTTAAGTATCGTAAGCTCAGAACTATTTGGATTACCATTAGGAATTCTAATTGCAGTCATTAATATTCCTTTTGTTTGGTTAGGGTATAAGCAAATTGGTAAAAATTTCGCTATTTATTCGGTTATCGGTATTGCTTCACTAGCAATCGGTACGGTTCTTATGCACGACATACCAACTATTATTCACGGTGATACATTGTTAATTACCGTTGTTGGGGGGATTATCATCGGTTTTGGTATGGGGTTAGCATTGCGTAATGGTGGCGCATTAGATGGAATCGATATGTTAGCTGTATTACTTTCTCGAAAGTTACCTTTTGGGACAAGTGACCTCATCTTATTTTTAAACATGTTTGTCTTTATTGTTGTTTCAACGGTATTTGGTCTGCAAGGGGCTATCCTTTCAGCAATTGCTTACTTTATTGCTTCTAAAGTAATTCATATCGTTGAAGTAGGTTTAAGTGGTTCTAAAACTTTTAAAATTATCACAAAGGAACCTGATTTAATGGTAGAAACAATTCGAGACCGCTTAGGTCGAAGTGCAACGTATAATGAAGTGTACGGCGGTTATTCAAAGGAACAATTTAAAGAAATTACTTGTGTTATTAACCGTTTAGAAGAAAGTAAAATAAAAGAAATCATTCATGAAATTGATGAAAGTGCCTTTGTTACGGTATATGACGTAGCAGAAGTGAAGGGCGGCAATTTCAAAAAACATGATATTCATTAATGATTTCGCAAAAAACACATTTTCGTTTTCTGCCTGTTAATGCGGGATGAAAAAATTATAATTATTTTATGAAAAGCACCGTTCAATAATAGACTGGACGGTGCTTTTTTGACGTTATATATGATTACAATCCTGTATGAATCATTTCTTTTTCTTGTTTTTGTTCCATATTTTTTAAAATATGAAGCAAAATAAAACCTGTAACCCCCATTGTGCCAAAAATCAACCAAGGTGTATACATTCCTTGTAACTGTGATGTAAACCATGTTCCTGTGTAGTTTCCAATAATAAATCCAATAGCGAGTGAGAGCTGATAAGCCCCGAAATATGTGGCCGTATAGGATTCATTACTATAATTTGCAATTGTAATGTCAGCATTAGGTAATACAAGTGTTTCGCCAATTGTAAATAAAATGACACAGCCAAACAGCCAATAAGGATGTGGAAACAAAGGAATAAGTAAAAAGGAAAGCCCCATAAATAGCACACCGCATTTTACAATTGAAAGTGTATTGTATTTGTGAAATGTTTTTCGAAATACAATCATAAACAAAACGCCTGTAATTGCATTTACTGTAATGACAAGTCCACCTAACTTTACGCTATGACTGATATTGGTCATATAAAGCGGGAGCGCGACAGTAAGCTGAGTAAACATAATGTAAAAGAAAATCATGATAAATGAGAATAACAGAAAATGCTTATTTTCAAAAACGGCTTTTAATCCAGATAAGAGCTGTACATTTTCAGTAGAAACTTGGAAGTGGGATCTAAGAAGATAAAAAATGATAGCAAATAATAACATGAGAAATCCAGTAAGGATAAATGGATACAAAGGGTTCCATACGAGTAATAGGCTACCAGCAATTGGACCGATAATTGCGCCGCTGTTAAAAGCGAGGTTTAAGTATGTAAATAAATCTTTTCGGATGTTAGCTGGCTGTGAGCCGAATACAGCACGAGCAGCTGGTTCGTAAAATGCAGTTCCAAATCCAATCAGGGAGGCGGAAATTGAAATAGTATGAAACTCTGAAAATATTCCTAAACAAATAAAGCCAATGCCTCTTAATAGTAAACCAGATATCATCATAATCATGTAGCCTACTTTATCGGCGATGATACCAGAAAATAAAGGAATAACTCGTGAAGTAATCGTCATAATGGTTAAAATGGTTCCTACTTGTATGCCAGAAAAGTTTAAAAAACTCGATAAATAGATGGCGAGAAATGCATATACAGCAAAGTATCCAAACGCCATGAAAAATGATGAAATAAGTATAACGCGTATTGGTATAGAAAAGTTTTTCATAGAGACTCCTTTCAATAATGTAACCATTAAAAAGTTTTAATGGTTAACTGTTTTATACTATAATTATACATAAAGTCAGAAAAAAGTAAAATTTAGAAAGATGGTGAATGAATTTGAAACATGGTCAAGAGGCGCCAGGACAATTAGAAACCGTAAGGGACTTTTTAAATACATGGAGAATTCCGAATGATTCAAGAATGTGCGTAGACGGGCTTCATACTATAGATGATGTACTTCAATTTATGAGGATCCATTTTAATGAAGAATTATCTTTTGGTACAGTTGATGAACTGAAACGATTTCGAGATGAAATTCGTTTCGCAGTTGAGGGGAAAGGAGCACTACAACAGTGGTTTGAAAAATATCTATTTCGCGTGTGTGTGACAGAAAACATGGATTCTGTCACATATGAACCAATAGGAGAACGAAATATTTATACAACCATATTGCAAATTATTCTGATTGATATTGAGCAGGGAAAGTGGAAACGATTAAAGGCATGTCCAGATTGCCGCTGGGTCTTTTATGATCATTCTCGTAATGGAAGTAAGCGTTGGTGCGGAATGTATGCGGGGAGTAAAGAGGGGAGAGCTTGTGGTACAATCGCGAAAGTGAAAAATTATCGGGCGAAGAGAAAAGGAAGATCTAGCTATAATGCTTAAATATATAGACAGAAGTTAGCTAATGGGATTTCGTGCAAAGTAACGAGTACTAAGAAAGAAGAATTTGTATGAATGTACGGTGACTATAATAGAGGGGGGATTTGACAAATGGAACAAGCAAAAATGTTAGAGCTCAATAAAAAGTGCTGGGATATAGTAGCGCCTTACTTTTTTCAGGTAGATTCTTTGCCAAGGTACGGGCCGTATACTGCTTCTGAAGATGAAATTCATTTGTTTGATACGATAAAGCATAAAAAGGTTCTTGATATAGGGTGCGGCAGCGGACATTCTTTGGAGTACATGGCGAAGCATGGAGCAGAAGAATTATGGGGCGTTGATCTTTCTACAATACAAATTGATACAGCGAAGCAGACATTAATAGAGTGGAATCCACACTTGATATGTGCTGCGATGGAGGATGAAACAGATATTCCGAAAGAACATTTTGATATTGTATATTCCATTTATGCGCTAGGATGGACATCTGATTTACCAAAAACATTGCAGCTTATTTATTCTTATTTAAAAAAAGGAGGAAGCTTTGTTTTTAGTTGGGAGCATCCGATTTATTCAAACTTGAAGTATGGAACGCCTGAAATTGTTTTGGAATCTTCATATCATGAAGAGGTACCTATTACATTTGAAACATTTAAAGGGGAAGATGTACAAGCTGTATTATATAAAAGAAAATTGAGTACATACATAAATGAGCTTATTAAGGTAGGATTTACAATTGAAAAAATAGTTGAA
This sequence comes from Bacillus cereus, assembly GCF_002584535.1. Classification (GTDB taxonomy): domain Bacteria; phylum Bacillota; class Bacilli; order Bacillales; family Bacillaceae_G; genus Bacillus_A; species Bacillus_A arachidis. The sequence goes on along the minus strand of NZ_NUOT01000046.1, from coordinate 54,626 downwards.
GGTGAACCATCAAGTGATTTTGAGGAACAAGCAGTTGAACCGTCTGTGAAATATTATTCATTATATAAAGCGAGAGCGTTACCAACAACTTTAATTGTGAAAGCAAGAAAATAAGCTATCGTATAAAAATGAAGGTGTAAATAATGTGTAATATTCATAGGGTGATAATTGGTAGGGGATTATCTCTAATATTCTGATATATTCAGAGTATGTTGAAGGATTGATAGGCCTTGAAGAATACGCTCATGCCACTATTATTTTTTTAATGAATGATTTTAAGGAAGAGAACAACAAATCATGGATTAGAAAACCTAGTGAGTTAAGTGATTTTGATGAAAAAAAGGCTGTTTTGCGCAATTCGATGTGAGAGAGAATACTCATGCTCCACATTGGATAAGTAAATTAATGAAGAATTACTTTTAATGTTAGGAAGGAAAAAGTAACAGAAAAAAGCTTTGCTGTAGTAGCAAAGCTTTTTTCATGTTTAGTTATACTGTACGTATAAATCATCTTATATGCGCAAGAATTTTACTTCATCTTTTCGGCTGGAAAATATGTTGAAAAAAATATTTGTGATGTAAACTATCCACAACTTTGTTTGCTTGATACGTACGTTGCTGCTCTAATCGCATACGCTGTTCCATCATTTTCATCGCATGATCTGATAAACGTAACATTGTACAAGTCTCCTTTGCTATAAATATAGGTTTCTAATGATATCGATACCACAAACTTTATAGCTAAGGAGGGATACTGTGTAACATAAGTAAAAAGCACCCTCTCTCTCCCATTACGCTTACGAGGTTAGCTGTCGGACTCGGGAAGTGAGAGTATCCCTACTTAAAAAAGATTCGCCCCAAGTAGCATCGGCTACATAGATGGTTCCCCCGTTCCAAAAATTGGATTCAGCAAAAGGTTTTATAAAAAATAAAATAACATAACTCGCAAATAAAGTCAAATTATTTAGGTTTTTCTGACTTTTCTAATTGCGTAAGAACGAGTCCATCAGGTAAAACAATATCTGTTATTTCAATGAATCCGTGTTTTTTATATAAAGAAAGCGCAGGGATGTTTGCTTTTCCTGTTTGTACAATATATTTACTTGTTTCAGAGCATATGCTAAATAAATGAAGGAGTAACTTTGTTGCGATTCCTCTATGAAAATAGTCAGGTGATATAACTAGACGATGGATATCAATAATTGTCCCTTCATTTACAAAAGAAATAAATCCTATTAGTTTATTTTCTAAGATGTATCCATAAAATGTTTCGTTACAATTTTGGATATCTTCTACAGTATCGTATAAACGCGGGATTGCCGTGCTGTTTATGTATGTTGCTTCAATTTCATATGCAGGAATTTGAATTGCTAAAATAGCTGAAGCTACATCAAAAGAAGTGATAAGTAATTTATTAATCATGAATAAACCTCCCATTTTAACAGTTAGTAATCTATTACCTTAGTGATCTTAAAAGTATTTGTTACGCATTGCTATAGATGTATTAAATTGAACACGTAAAGAGGAGAGCTAAAGCAGAATGTGTCTGTTTTAGCTCTTTTTTTCATTTTCTAATTAATAATTCGTTTGCATATTCACGAGCCCAACGATCGGCTTCTAGTACAGCCTCTAAAGATGGGTTTATGATATTATGATGAGCTTCAAGTGTAGAATAAATTGTTTTTTCTATTTCAAAGAATGAAATTTCATTTTGTAAATATAGCGCATTTGCAATTTCATTCGCGGCATTTAAGACTGCAGGTGCGGTTCCGCCAATCTTTCCAGATTCGTAGGCATAATGTAGACAAGGAAATTTCTTTAAATCTGGTTTTTCAAAATGTAAGCTACCGACTTCTAATAAATTTAACTTTTTATAAGAGGACGGTAATCTAGTTGGATAATGGAACGCATATTGAATAGGCATCCTCATGTCAGGAGCACCGAGCTGTGCCATCATAGATCCATCTATAAATTCAACTAAAGAATGAATAATACTTTCTTTATGAATTAAAACATCAATTTTTTCATAAGGAATATCAAATAACCAACGTGCTTCCATGACTTCGAAGCCTTTGTTCATTAATGTAGCGGAATCAATTGTTAGTTTTGCTCCCATCAACCAATTTGGGTGCTTTAAAGCATCTTTAGCTTGTAAAGTTTCCATCTCATTACGTGTTTTATCTCGAAATGCACCGCCGGAAGCTGTAACAATTAGTTTTTCGATTTCTTTGTTATTCTCACCATTTAAACATTGAAAAATAGCAGAGTGTTCACTATCTACGGGGATTAAACGGCAGTTATTTTGTTTAGCTAACTCTGTCACGATATGCCCAGCTGCAACTAATGTTTCTTTGTTAGCAATGGCAATATCTTTTTTTGCTTTTAATGCTTCAATAGTTGGAAGCAGTCCAGAGACACCGACAACGGAAGTTAATACAAGATTAGAATCAGGATGAGTTGCAACTTCAATTAATCCGTCTTCTCCATAAGTAATTTTCGTATCAGCAGAAATTCGTTTGCGAAGTGTATCTGCTAATTCTTTTGTACCCACGCTAACAATACGAGGATGGAATGTATGTATTTGTTTCTCAAGAATATCAATATTGTGATTTGCTGTTAAACCAATAATTTTAAAGTGTTCAGGATGTGCAGCGACTACATCTAATGCAGACGTACCAATTGAACCAGTTGAACCAAGAATCGAAATATATTTTACCATGATAATTCCTCCAAAGTTGTAGAATCATTTTCCGCAAACCTATATATAATTAGATAAAAAAAGTGAAAGTCCTGCTGCGTAAAACAGAATATTTATGTTTCTCAGAAAAATAAATGTAGTAAAATGTAAAAAATAAACAAAAGCAATGATAGAGAAGAGTACATATTTAGAACTTCACAGAGAGCCGATATCTGGTGGAAATCAGTAAGGGATGAATATGGAATGGACTCTGGAGCTTCTGGCTGAAATAAGTAAGCTAGGGCGATTCGCTTCACGTTAAAGAAGCATCAAGTGAGCTATAACTGTAGCTAATAAAGGTGGTACCGCGGGAGCCCCCTCGTCCTTTTCTAGGACGAGGGGCTCTTTTCATTTTGGAAAGGGGGAGTCAGAATGTGAAGAAAATAATGTTAACAGGAATTAAGCCAACTGGTTACCTGCATTTAGGAACGTCTTTTGGCAACTATTTACTTGTTTTTATTGCAAATGATTGTTGAAATTGCTCAATAATCATTTTTGGTACAGTGCCTATATTATGTGGTAGTGTATGCAATGGAAAGAAACGCAATTCTTTTGACTCGTTAGGAGCACATTGTAAATCACCTTCATAATTTCGGCAAACATAAACAACCATGACACCATATACTTGATCGCCGTTTGGATATGTTTGAAATAATTCAGGTCCCGAAAAAGTATGAAAGAGTTCTAAATCTTTTATAATAAGTCCGGTTTCCTCATATACTTCTCTTTTGGCAGCTTCTTCTAATGTTTCTCCATATTCAAGAGTTCCACCAACAATGCTCCACATCTTAAAATCGGTGCGAAGTTGAAGCAAGATTTCATGTTGTTCATTTAAAATCATAACGTGTGAACCAGTTATGATAAGCGGATGATTCCCTACGAGTTTTCGCATGTCTTCAATGTATCCCATTTTTTTCAACTCCTTATAAATTTAGATTTTTTGCGAATTGTAAATACGTTTCATATTCTGTAAAGCCAAGTTTTTTCAAAATAGGTGCAGAATGTTCTCTTCTTGCTTGGTATGTAGCAAGTAATCGTTTTGATTTGACAATCCTAATGATGAGATTTAATGGCTTTTGTATAGATTGCATGTACATTATGTATGCTCCTGTATCATTAACAATATTTCGGTAATTCCCTCAACATTTTTTCGGCTTGATTGGCTACAGAAGTAAGGTTCGAATCTATTTTTGTTCTGAAAAACAAGGTGCGTAAAAAAGTTTTTATATTTGCACATAATATGAAGTATTCATGACAAGAAAGTCTGACTTTGAATTGTGGTAACCGTTTTATTTTTTTATAGATAATCGAAAAAAGTTGATCTCTTGGAAAGTCATAATAAAGCATAGATAGGAGGGGAGTAACAATTCTTTCATCTTCATTATTATGATATACAGTAGAATAAATGAAAATTTTATTTAATATACAATGAGCAATCTCTTCATAGCAAGAACAGGTAATATGTGAACTGTGTACGAGTTCGTTAAAGGCATCAGATGCATGGGCAATGCTATGAGCCCAGCCTTTATCTTGTACACATCCACGGTAATCTATTTCGAGATTCATATACGTAATGAGCTTTTCTTTTACTTCTTGCACTGTTTCTTGTAATAAAAATGAATGAGAATTATCGAACTGTATAATTAAACCAATTAATAAAGTGGTATAAGAACGTGTGAAAACTCCATCTGTATTTGGAGAGGCAATGTCTTTGTATAAGTAATCGTTACTTAGACAGGTTGTTAATAAAGTCTCCAATTGATCATGGGATAGGAATTCATTTTGAATAAAATGTGCAAAACATTTATATATTAATTGATCACGGACGTAGCTATCAGTGGTTCCGATGTTTTGAATCATATGGGAACTTAACTCATCAAGGTCGATACTCTGCATCTGTATATAGTCATTTAGCTGAATGAGTTCCAACTGTTGTTGCAGTGTAATGATATCCAAAGCTGTTCCTCCTCTCTGCTTTCGTAATGCATCGTTTCCTAGTATTCTATATATTCGAAGACAATCCTGCTCGTGCAAGGATAAAGAATAACTTCTCCCGAAGTAGTTAATAAGGAGGGAGTTTATTATGCTAAAACAAAAACTGGAACATATGGTTGCGCTATACCCAGTCGTATTATTTGATGGGTGGCATATTAAAAATGTATCGGAGCGGAGTGAAGGAGAGAAATGGGAAACACTTTGGTTTCAAGTTTTTACACCAACAGGAGTGTTTCGCGTAAAAGAATTTTTTCTTGATATAATGGAGCCGACATTTCCGGATAGTTGTATGTATCAAGCACAAGGTGAATGTTTTCAGTATAATGCTCTCGTATATTGGAGAGGTGTGAATTATAAAGGTAAAGTTAGTTATGTCATTTCTAAATGGAAAACGCAGATTGAAATTTCAATTGATGAAGGCTTTATAGAGCAACAAGAAATGGAAAAGTTCTTGGAAGGTTTACAACCATTAGAATTAGAGAAAGCAAAAAAACAAGTAAATAAACCATTTCACCAATTAAGTTTTCAGGCAAGAGCACAAATTTGTGGTGAAATAAGTAGATGTAGTAAGTGGCATTTACCAAATGAAGTGCAATTTGATTCTTTACCAATTACAACCCCAGATGAATGGGAACTCGAATCAGTTGGTTTTGGGGATGATGAAATACAATATGTATACTGGGATGTAAAGGAACAACTATATGCTCTTTGGGCGTGTCGTCATTCACAGCACAATTATTATCCAGTATTGTCGTGGATTCAAAATTATAGCCGAATGAAAATGATCAATGGATTAGAATTCTACTCCCATCCTCAGCGTGGTACAGTTGTATATCAAAATTTAGGTGACGAGCAGATTGCATACGTATTTCGTGGTATTCCATCTACAACACTCATAAAAGTAAAAGAAATCTTTTCTTAATCTTAAAGAAAGGCAAGGGAATGTCATAAATATAGTCAGAACAGAGCTATTATATTTGCAATACAATATAATATAATAGATTATTACTTCATATAACGGATTATATAAAGAAAGTATTGGTGACAATATGGAACAACAAAAAGATTGGTTACAAGCAAGTGTAGAACGGAATCTAGAGAATACCTTACATATTGAATGGGAAGATGGAGTAGGAGAAGTGACTATTTATTGGAGTACTTCATCAGAACATATTGAGGAAAATGGACAATTGTTATTGCATGTCACTGGAGCAGCTTCATGTACAATAGCAGATCCGAGTCCAAACATGCGTCCGTATTTCCGGTTAGTAGCAAGTAATGGACAAACAGTTACCGTAGCTGAGCGCCGTTTACCATTACAAGGAGCGTTTAATTTCCGTGATTTAGGTGGCTATGATACAAGTGACGGTCGCAAAGTAAAGTGGGGGAAATTATATCGTTCCGAAGAATTAGCAGGGTTAACAGAATCGGATATTGCTTATTTACAACAGTCTAGTTTAAAACTAATCTGTGATTATCGAACAGATTTTGAAGTGACGCATAAACCAAATCCGAGCATTGCTGGTGTTCGTCAAGTTTGTTTACCCGTCATGCAAGATATAGCAAAAGATTTAAATATTAATGAATTTTTCCAAGTGGGAGATTTATCAATGCTTGGAAAACCAGGTGAATATTTAGTGAAAATGAATAAGGGCTTTGTAGAAGGTAATGAAGCATTTATTGGTTTTCTACAGCTTGCTCAAGATCAAGAAAATTTACCACTAGTTAACCATTGTACTGCTGGGAAAGATCGAACTGGATTTGGTTCGGCACTATTATTACTTCTTCTTGGTGTCCCAGAAGAAACGGTAATGCAAGACTATTTATTAAGTAATGGATTCCGTGAAAAGTTAAATCAAAAAATGATGGAATTTTTAGGCGCGAAGCTACAAAATGAGGAAAGTAAAGAAATATTAGGAGCTATGTTTGAAGCCCGTACTGATTATTTACAGGCAGCAATTGATGAGATTGCTCGTAAGTTTGGCAGTGTTGAAATGTATGCTGAAAAAGGACTTGGGTTTTCAAAAGAACAATTAGAAAATATGAAAACATTGTTACTAGAAGAGAAGTAAACTGTAATTAGTTTTGGTAGGAAATCCTGTTACATCAGCTTTAAAAGGTCATCAAAATAGGCCTAGTGACAGGGTTGCTGTCATAGAGTGTAAAGTAGTGGATTATTCCAGCAACCATACTTTTGTCACCGCTTTTTCAGTGTATTAGTGAAAATGCCTTCTGATGCTTTAGAAACAACCCGAATATCAGAGATGATCATTTTAACGGTTTCTTCTACTGACATGGTTTCGGAAATGATTTTCTCGTTTGGTGAGTCTAGAAAGTCCTTATCAGTGTACCAAGCTGTTAGTTCAGCTTCGCCAAAATCATCAGCGTTGGGTTTGGTTTTATGCCGAGTTATTGTTTCTTTGAGAGAAATGTCATAGTAATAGATATAACTTTCTTCAAATGTATCAATTAGTTCTGTAAGCATAGTTTTGTACTTATGAGTGCTTAGAATACCTTCTACAATTACATAGTTCACTTTACCGATACCGTACAGTGCGGTTTGTTTGATGAGTTCAACAGACAAGTTCCCGACAGTATCTTTCACACGAAGCATATCTCTGCGAACTACATCTTGTGGAACTAATAAAGTGCCTTCTAGGAGTAATTGTAGTTGCCGGGCTACTGTGCTTTTTCCTGAACCTGAGTTTCCACGAATAATTACTAACGTTGTTTTCATACGAACCTCCTTAAAACGAATAGTTAAGTAAATTTTAACACTTTATCCGAAAGAATTCTCCTTCCTCAAGCGTGTGAAGGGCGATAGCAAAGCGGTAGGTGGGAGAGGGATTTCGGTTCGGCGTTAGCCGAAAAGTACTTGCTATTATTTTTATTTTCACTCTGATATAATCAGTCTTATAAAGCATAAAGGTTGGTATATAAATGGAGTTAGATAGTAATAATCATTCAGTATTCTCGCTTTATTATCATCTTATATTAGTTGTGAAATATAGAAGAAATGTATTTGATGATGATATGTCTAACTATGCAAAAGATATGTTTATCAGGATTTCAGAACGCTATAACATAACTTTAGTTGAGTGGAATCATGACAATGACCATGTTCATATTTTATTCAAATCGCATCCAAATACAGAAATTACAAAGTTCATCAATGCGTATAAAAATGCCAGTTTTCGACTAATCAAGAGAGACTTTCCACAAGTGAAAAAGAAACTTTGGAAAGAGATGTTTTGGTCAAGAAGTTTTTGCTTACTCACTACTGGGGATTCACCAATAGAAGTAGTAAAGAAGTATATCGAAAAGCAAGGGGAAAAGTGAGGTGAAATGATATGACAATACATAATAAAGCGTACAAATTTCGTTTGTATCCAACAGAACAACAAGCACATCTTATACGTAAAACTTTTGGATGTGTGCGATTTGTATACAATAAGATGTTGGCTGAACGAAAAGAAGTGTATGAGGAGCACAAAGGGAATAAAGAAGAACTAAAGAAACAAAAATTCCCTACTCCTGCAAAGTACAAGGGGGAGTTTGAATGGTTGAAAGAAGTGGATTCATTAGCATTAGCGAATGCTCAATTAAACTTGCAAACTGCTTATAAAAATTTCTTTAGTGGTCAAAATGGCTTCCCCACGTTCAAAAGTAAAAAGGATAGAAAATCTTATACAACGAATATGGTTAACGGAAATCTTATGTTGCTTAATGGTCATATCAAATTACCGAAGTTGAAGCTTGTAAAGATGAAACAACATAGAGAAATCCCCCCAGACCATGTGATTAAATCTTGCACGGTTTCCATGACATCCACTGGAAAATACTATGTGTCTATCTTGACTGAGTATGAAAAAGAAATCGTGCCAAAAGAAGTGGTAACTGTTATTGGGTTAGACTTTTCTATGTCAGAATTATATGTTAGTAGTGAGAATGAGAAAGCCAATTATCCTCGCTTCTACCGTCAAGTATTAGAAAAATTAGCAAAGGCACAACGAGTATTGTCAAGGCGTACAAAAGGCTCAGAGCGTTGGAATAGGCAACGTATTCTTGTAGCTAGATTACATGAAAAGGTAGCAAATCAACGTAAGAACTTCCTTCATCATAAATCAAAAGAATTAGTTAACAACTTTGATGTTGTAGCAATTGAAGACTTGAACATGAAAGGAATGTCACGAGCACTTAGCTTTGGAAAAAGTGTTACTGATAATGGGTGGGGGATGTTCACGATTTTTTTAGCCTATAAGTTACAAGAACAGGGGAAACAGCTTGTGAAAATTAATAAATGGTTTCCTTCTACAAAGACATGTAGTAGTTGTGGAAACGTAAAGGATGTAGCACTATCTGAACGAGTGTATGTTTGTGATTGTGGTGCGTCAATAGATAGAGATTATAATTCTGCAATCAATATCAAAAATGAAGCTGAACGTTTGTTAGCATTACCATAAATCGTATTAAAGAACCTATGGAACATGGGAGATAGCTCGCGGTCTTACGACTAATTCGTTAGCTAATAAAAGTAACGACTAAACGAGAAGCCCCCACTTCAAACAGCTCGTAAGAGCGTTAAGTGGCGGGTAGTTCACCAGGCCTAGTCACAGGATATCTACTTTTAGTCTGTTAGATAACTTAAAAAATTGTAAAAATAACATACAGAAGCTTTAATAACGTATTATCAAAAAAATTATCTGCTTAAAATTGAAAAAATAGAGGGGCAGACATCTTATTAACCTCTGTCGTTGTTTCTCTTTTTGTATAACTATTTTTAAGATTCGAATGAAACTAGAGAAGAGAGAGCTGCCTTCTACACAGACCAAAATAAACAAAAACAGCAAGCCAATTCACTTTCCATGATGAATGGCAAGGGATTGCTCACATGATCAAATGCGTATATTTGAACGTTTTTTCAGAACGGATCCATCAAGAAGTTCACAATCCGAAGGGTCTGAACTCGAAATAGTGATGCAAAATCGCTAACTGAAATACATAAGGGAGAAATTGGTGTTCGGGATCTTACGGATGTGAATTTCGGTTTACGCTTCCCGTTACATCAGAAAAAAAGAACTGATTGAAAGACTTTTGTAATAGTTTTGATATAGAAATGATAGATCTTCTTGTTAACATACATACAAGCACTATGTTACAGGAGGGTTTTTATTTTATGAAAACAAAACATGTATTGTTTATTGGAGGAATAATAATAGTTGGGGGATTTTTATGGTTTTTATTCCGTCCTGAAAAATTATTTATTGATAAGCAAATTAACGAAGTATTTCCACAAACAGAAATAAAATCAAAAGAAGATCAACAACAACGTGTAATAAGCAAAGGGCAGTTTCAGAATGGTGTTCATAAAACGAATGGAATAGCAACAATTTATCAACTACCAGATGGAAAGCGTGTTCTAAGACTGACTGATTTTGAAACTTCTAATGGTCCAGATGTTCGAGTGGTATTGGTTCCTACGAAAAGTTTAAAGAATAATGAAGATGTTAAAAACTATCAGTATATTGAATTAGGTAATTTAAAGGGGAATAAAGGATCTCAAAACTATGAAATTCCTGAAGGTTTAGATATCGATGCATATGGTTTAGTTTCTATATGGTGTAAGAGATTTAATGAAAATTTTGGTATGGCTCATTTTGAGAAGCAAAAAGAGATATAGGATGATATTAATATAAATATAGCCTAAAAGGAAATGTATAAGAGCATGTTAATGATGTTGTAAACTGTACGAATAGTTATTGCTAAAGTACCTTATTTAGAATCAAGGTTTATAGAACATTTGTAATCAAACTTTATTCTAAAATATGTAGCTTGAAATTCAGTGAAATCAAATAATTTTTTGCTATTGGAGGAATTTCCTAATGGTTGATAATATTCCACAACTGATTCAAGAGCATAAACAATTTTTTCATAATGATTATACAAGAAGTCTTCAATTTCGTCTTGAACAATTAGAAAAATTAAAAAAATCTATTCAAAAATATGAAAATGAAGTGCTGAGTGCATTATATCAGGATTTACACAAAAGCGAGTTTGAAGCGTATGCTGCAGAAATTGGTTTCGCCTTTAACAGTATCAATTTTATAATGAAATATCTAAAACGGTGGATGAAGCCTCAAAAAGTAAAAACACCTATGCATTTTTTACCTTCCAAAAGCTACATAATAAAAGAGCCATATGGTACAGTGCTAATTATTGGACCTTTTAATTATCCATTTCAATCATTAATTGAACCTCTTATCGGGGCAATTGCGGGAGGGAATTGTGTAGTTCTCAAACCTTCAGAAAATGCTCCAAACGTTGCAGCTGTAATTAACAAAATAATAGGTGAAACGTTTGATAAGCGATATATTCGTGTAATTGAAGGAGATAGAGAAACAACTTCTTTATTAATTCATGCACCATTTGACTATATTTTTTTTACTGGTAGCGTTCAAGTCGGAAAAATTGTTATGGAAGCTGCGGCGAAAAATCTTGTACCAGTAACATTAGAACTTGGTGGAAAAGCACCAGCTATTGTCGATGAAACAGCTAACCTGGATATAGCAGCCAAACGTATTATCTGGGGGAAATTCATAAATGCTGGGCAATCTTGTATTGCACCTGATTATGTTATTGTACACAAATCTGTCAAGGGAAAACTGATTTCGAAAATGAAAGAAATCATCACAAGCTTTTATGGATCAGATGTATTAAAAAGCAATGATTACGGTCGAATTATTAATGAGAGACAATTCGATAGACTTATTTCTATATTAGAACAAGACCGAAATTATATAGTATTTGGTGGAAATTCATCTAGAAGTCATTTATATATTGAACCAACAATTCTTGAAGTGAATTCATGGGATGCTGCAGCTATGAAAGAAGAAATTTTCGGACCGATTTTACCAATTATGGATTACAATGATTTAGATGAAGTCATTCATATGGTTAACAACCAACCAAAACCGTTAGCTTTGTATGTGTTTACTGAAAATAAAAATGTTGAAAAACAGGTATTAGGGCGAATCTCTTTTGGAGGAGGGTGCGTCAACGATACAATGTCACATATGGCCAATCTCCACTTACCTTTTGGTGGAGTAGGAAATGCAGGGTTCGGTGCCTATCATGGGAAACATAGTTTTGATGCTTTTACTCATCATAAAAGCATTTTAAAGAAAAGTTCAAGGGTAGAGTTAGGATTGGTATTTCCGCCCTATAGGAACAAAATTGAAATTTTGCGAAAGATTTTTAAGTAATACGCTCCGTTAAACATTACTGTTGATAGTAAAGAAGAAATCATAAAGGGAATCCAGGAGAATGGATTCCCTTTATCTTGTCAACCTAATCCATTGTATTTATGAGTGTATTGTACAAATAAAGAATCTAACGTAAGAACAAGTAGGTAAATGTAAAAAAGAGTGAGAAATATATTAAAGTTCAGAAAAATGATAATATTTACAAGTTATAGACAGTAAAAATATCGTAAAATGGTTGCAAGAGGAAGGGAGGGAGAAACGTATGATTAAGTGGATGCTAATTATGTTAATGATAGTTGCAGTAATAGTTGTTGGAACGATAGTGGTTGGAAAAAATGGGGATGAAAATTATGGTAAATCAACGAAAGGAAATATTACGAGACTTACAATGATTTACCTTTTGTTAGCAGTTGTTTTAATTGTTGGTCTAGGTTTATATATATATTTTAATGGATAAAGAATATGAAACACTGATATAAAACTTTCCTTTTAGGTGGAGAGAACATCTGTGGTCAGTGTTTCTTATACCCTTATCCCCTTATGCTATGTGCGCCCAAATGGAGGAAACGAGTGGGGATTCTTTTTTTATTTTCATAGCCGTAGTTTACATATTGAAAAATCAAAATGAATATGTATATTTACTATAGAAATAATAGTGAACTGATTTTTCTGAATACAACGATAAATTATAAAGGTATTTTATGGAGGTTTATGTGATTCTAAAAAATACAAAATCTTAAAATGTAAGTATGCTATAATAGAGATATAGTTTATTGGTAAATGAGGAAAGGATTGGATAAAATGATTGAAATTGTAAATGTATCAAAAAGTTACAATGGTTCTTCCTATGCTGTGAAAGATTTAAGTTTAACAGTACCGAGTGGAGAAATTTTTGGATTTTTAGGGCCGAATGGTGCTGGAAAATCAACAACAATTAAGATGGTAACAGGTATTCATGCAATAGATAAAGGAACAATTTTGGTCAACGGAAAAGATGTGACAAAAGAGCCTATGGAGGCAAAGCGAACATTTGGCTATGTTCCGGATAGTCCAGATATGTTTCTGCGATTAAAAGGGATAGAATATTTAAACTTTATGGCTGATATGTATGAGGTGCCAAATGCAATTAGGCAGGAAAAAATTCAATTTTTAGCAGAGAGATTCGATCTTTATAATGCTTTGTCAGATCAAATTCAAAGTTATTCACACGGAATGAGACAGAAGATTATTATTATTGGTGTACTTCTGCATGATCCGGATGTATGGATTTTAGATGAGCCAATGACAGGGCTTGATCCAAAATCAGCGTTTATTTTAAAACAGATGATGAGGGAGCATGCAGATAAAGGGAAAACAGTGTTTTTCTCAACACACGTGCTAGAAGTAGCCGAGAAATTATGTGATCGAGTAGCGATTATTAATAAGGGGAATTTGCAGTTCCAAGGTAATTTAAATGAAATGAGAGATCATTTTAAATCCAATGAATCACTTGAGAAAATGTTCTTGGAGATGACTGGAAATGAATAAAATTTGGACATTAACAAAAGTATTATTGAAATTAAATTATGCAGATGTCATAACGGATAAAAAGAAACGGTTGGCGTATGCATTTTCATTTTTAGCATTATTATTCGCTGGCTTTATATTTATCGGCCCACTTACATATGGGATGTATGTAGGAATGAAATCAATCGGACAAGAAACATCGATAATTGGAATGGGATTAGCTGTTGCGAGCATATGGGTATTTGTAATTAGTATTACGAACATTTTAACGGTATTTTATTATAATAATGATGTTGAAACTTTACTACCTTTACCACTACAACCATCACAAATCATTACGGCTAAATTTATTACTGTATTAATTACACAATATATAATGGGATCTTTCATTTTATTTCCAATCTTCATTGTATATGGTTTGCAAAGTGGTGCGCTTATTACATATTACTTATATGCACTATTAATTTACATATTTTTCCCTATTATTCCGTTAGTACTCGCATCACTCTTAATGACGGTTATTATGCGTTATACAAATATAGCTAAGAATAAAGATCGTAGCAATATGTTCATTGGGCTGTTAACTCTATTATTTATTGTAGGCATTAACGTGTTTATGCAATGGAGAAACAGAAGTGCAGTATCAGGAGATGCGCTTGCAAATTACTTTGCTGATCATCAATCTTCCTTACTGGTTCAGATGACAAATTATTTTCCAACTACATACTTTGGTGCAATGGGGTTAATAGAGAATGCTTCTTGGAAAGGGATTATATACGTTGTGATTTTTGCAGCGATTTCTTTAGCGTTTTTCGGATTGTTTTTCTATGTTGCACAGCGTACGTATTTAAAAGGAGTTATCGGACTTTCAACGAGTACCGCAAAAAAAGAGGCCATCTCGGCAGAAAACTTAAAAAAATCAACTGTACAAAGCTCACACATAAAAGCTTATGTTAAAAAAGAGTTTAAAATTTTATTCCGTACACCACAATTTTTTATAAATTGTATTGTGCAAACTTTTGTTATGCCAATTATGCTATTCTTTATAATTTTCGTACAGGAGGGGAGCTTAAAATGGTTAACTAAGTTTATAGAAGAACCAACATGGTCTGGGCTAGCTCTTGGCATAGGTTTCTGTGCAGGTTTATTCTTAATGGGAAGTAATGTTATTGCAACAACATCTTTTTCTAGGGATGGGAGTTCGTGGTTTGTCAATCGTTATTTACCAGTAAAGGCATCAGATATATTTTTTGCAAAAGTTTTTACAGCATGGCTTATAAATGTAACAATTTTAGCTGTGTTTGGTCTTATCATGACAATTGTTGCCGGTGTTTCACCACTCTTTATGTTGTTATGGTTTTTACTAAGTGCAAATGGTCTTTGGTTAACGAATTTAATCGGTACACGTTGGGACGCTCAAACGGCGGATATACATTGGGATTCAGAGCAGAAGTTATTTAAAAGCAGGTATACAACTCTATGGAATTTCCTTGCAAATATCGCGATGGATCTAGTAATCGTAGGTGGGGTTGTTGGATTATACTACTTCTTTGGAATCGGTATATGGGGCATGTTTAGTATTCTATTGATTGCGTTTATTATTATAAATGTAATAGTAACACGTAGTTTACAGTTAGGAGCAGAACGTATTCTAGCAAATATTAAATAAAAAAATGATAAATCCTCTGTATTCATACAGGGGATTTATTTGTCAGAAATGCTATTTATGTTTTGAAATTATGAGAAGGCAAAATAGGGGGAGAAACAAGTGACGAAAATAGCAATTGTTACAGGAGCGACACGTTTAAATGGAATTGGAGCAGCGATTTGCACAGCACTTGCGCAAAAAGGTATCGATATATTTTTCACGTACTGGCCTAGGTATGATAAGGCAATGCCATGGAGCATGAATGATGAAGAACCATTTTTATTGAAAAGAGAAGTTGAAAATTATGGCGTTCGATGTGAAATGGCTGAGGTGAATTTAGCGCAGTCTTATGCCCCTAACCGTTTATTATATATGGTATCAGAACGATTAGGAGAGCCGTCTATTTTGATTAACAATGCTGCATATTCTACGGATACAAATGTTGAAGAGTTAGATGTAGAACAATTAGACAGACATTATACAGTAAATGTACGCGCTACGATGCTATTAAGTTCATTATTTATTAAAAATTATACGGTTGAAACGAGTGGAAATATTGTCAATCTTACATCTGGACAATCGCTAGGGCCCATGCCGAATGAGCTTGCTTATATAGCAACGAAAGGAGCGATTGAAGCTTTTACTACCTCAGTAGCACCAGTTGCGATGAAAAAGGGGATTACTGTGAATGCTGTTGATCCAGGACCGACCAATACAGGGTGGATGACTGAAGAAGTGCAAGCATATTTAGTAAACAAATTTCCGGCAGGTAGAATAGGGGAGCCAGTAGATGTAGCACGTTTAATAGCATTTTTAGTAAGTGAAGAAGCAAAATGGGTGACAGGACAAGTAATTCATTCGAATGGTGGGTTTTATTAATAAGAGAAGGTAGGTCGTTTTGGAATGTAGTTACTTTTATTGTATGTATCCGAAATATATATTCGAAAGTTATGGCTGATCAATATATCGAGGATTAATTTAAAAATAAAAACGATACTAAGAGATTTAGTGTCGTTTTTTTAAATATCGTTTATAAGTAGGTGCCAAGTGTTCTTATCTATTTGTAAATAACCCATGAGATAATCGCCTTACATGCTACATATAGTAACTTATTTTTTTATGAAGGTAATTATGAGGGATCTTATGCGGAAAATAAGGGGGTTTTTGTAAGACTAGAGGCACCAAACAGGACATAAAAATAGGATTACATAAAATTATCTTAAAATAATTAAAGAGCAAAATGGACAAACTCAAGTAGGTATGAATTTATCCATTTTAATTGCTATTGATAATGAGACATTATGTAAACCAAATGTAAATATGGTTTACAACTATTTATAGATATGTGTACTTGGCTAACTATATCTTAATCGGTTTCCTTTAAACTTAGTTTTTACTCTTTGGTTGGACTGGATAATTCAACAGATTTTTGAGTGCAACGTTTCATAGCTGAGATGATGGCCGTTCTTAAGCCTTTTTCCTCTAATGTTGCTACAGCTTCTATTGTCGTTCCACCTGGAGAACAAACCATATCTTTCAATGCGCCTGGATGTATTCCTGTCTCCAGTACCATTTTTGCAGAACCTAATACAGCTTGTGCTGCAAATTTATATGCTTGAGCTCTTGGCATACCATCTAGTACAGCAGCATCCGCCATGGCTTCTATAAACATATACACATATGCTGGAGAAGAGCCACTTACAGATGTTACAACATCCATTAATTTTTCATTTACTATCTCTGTTTGACCAAAACTATTAAATATATCTAGTATATCTTCTAAATCTTTTTCTGTAACCATTTCATTAGAACATAACGCAGACATACCTTCTCCAACAAGGGCTGGTGTATTAGGCATTACTCTAACAACCTTTAACTTTTTGCCGAAAGCATCCTCAGTACTCTTAATACTTTTTCCTGCAGCAATAGTTACGATTATTACATCGTTTTTTATCTGCTCTTTTATTTGGTTAATTACTGATGAGTATAGGTCTGGTTTGATTGATAAAATTAAAATATCAGCATTGTTAGCTACTTCATTGTTGTCAGTAGTTGTAGTTATGCCATATTTATCACTAGTATTTTTTAAATTAATGACATTTAAATCTGAACAAATTATTTTATCTGAAGAAACTATATTTTTGTTAATCATGCCACCTATCATAGCGATACCCATGTTTCCGCATCCAATGAATCCTATTTGTTTGTTCATAATAATTCGCTCTTGCTCCTTTTATTATAAATTTTATTGGTTTAAAAATATTATTCTGAAAAAATAATGATATTCTGTGTAGAAGAAATAAACCGTATAAACTATATCGAGATTAGTATAAAAACACATTTTAAGAGAGTACACTATTTTTTGCAATACAAAAATATATAGAAATCACTCTTATTCTGCACTAAACAAGTACATTCTCTATAACTTAAATTTTTTGTTATAAACTACTCCAAAACATTTTAAATCATTTTGGAGAATAGGGACGTATCGCTATCTATATGTTTAGACACGAATTACTCCTTTTGGTGTACGCTAAGAGATGTATGTCTAGAAAACTTTATGTTTATGAACAAGAGATAAAGTATAGTTATATCAACATTTTCTAGATATTGTGATGTTAATACAGTATGTACATAATTCAATGCTTAAAACTTGTTGCCTTCTTAATTTTCTAAAATATCTCTTGACACAAAAATACATTATATCGCATAATGTATAAAAAATTAAATTGAAAATCGTTGAAGGGAACTAGTACATATGTCTTCTTACGCAAGAGAGTGGAATTCACTGGCTGAAAGATTCCTCGTATAGAAAGTATCGAACCTATCCCTGAGTCTTAAACGAAAGTTTAGGCGTACGCCTGCGTTACAGGCGCCAAGCGGATATATATTTTATATCAATGAAGGTGGTACCGCGGAACAATGACCGTTTCGTCCTTTTTTAAGGGCGGAACGGTCATTTTTATTTTGCTCTTTATTGCTAGATAGGCATCATTGGTGAAGGATTCTTTGCTGAAAATTGCATGTTATAGAAGCATATTTTGTTTTCATTTGAAAAAAAGAGACGCAATTTACAAAAAAACTTTGATTTTAGACTAGGGGGTACAAAAGTGAAAAAACAACGAATTGTCGTAAAAATCGGAAGCAGTTCCTTGGCAGCTAATCATGGAGGTATCTCTAAAGAACAGCTTTCAGATCACGTTGCTGCCTTGGCGCGACTGAAGCAGGAAGGACATGAAATCTTGCTGGTTACATCTGGTGCCGTCGCTGCAGGTTTTTCCGCTCTCGGGTATCCCGGCCGACCTGTGACAATTAAAGGGAAACAGGCTGCCGCGGCTGTAGGGCAAAGTCTGTTAATGCAGGCGTATACGGAGGAATTCTGCAAATATGGGATCGTTACCTCGCAACTTTTGCTAACGAGAAGCGATTTTTCCAGAAAAGAACAATACAGCAATGCCTACGCCACTTTAGTGGAGTTACTAAATCGCTCAGCTCTTCCTATAATCAATGAAAACGATTCTATTTCTTTGGAGGAGCTAACGTTTGGTGATAATGACATGTTGTCAGCTTTAGTAAGTGGATTGGTTTCGGCGGATATGCTCATGATTTTTACGGATGTGAACGGTTTGTATGACCAGAACCCCCAGAAACATCCGGACGCAAAAAAATATTACTTTCTCCCTGAAGTTACGGAAGAAATCGCCACTCTTGCTGGAGATGCTGGCTCAAAACTTGGAACGGGCGGCATGAAATCGAAAATCGATGCAGCAAAGACGGCACTATCTCTCGGAGCGAGTGTATTCATCGGAACAGGACGTGGACGGGAGAAGTTTTTAGATGTTTTGAAGGGGAAAGGAGATGGAACGTATATCGGTAACGCTACTCCAAAAGTAATCAAGGTGAACAAGCAATGGATCGCATTACATTCGCTTGTCAGCGGACAAATCGAAGTGGATGCCGGAGCAGCCGCTGCCATCATTCAGCATGGAAAAAGTCTTCTTCCTGCCGGTGTTACCAGTGTGTCAGGGTTCTTTCAAGCAGGCGAGGTCGTGGAGGTCATCACAGAGCAGGGACGCGTGATAGGAAAAGGACAGTGTAGATATAGTTCAGAGGAATTGCGGGATTTAAAAGGTATGCAGAGCCATGACATTCAAGCGCGAGGCGAAAGGCATAGCTATGAAGTTATTCATAGAGATAATTGGGTTTCACTTTAAGATCCCGAGAGGGATCTTAAAGTGAAGAACACAAGGTTCCCCGTCTTAAAAGGCGTTGTTTGTCTTTACTCGCTCTAAACTTCCGATTGATTCAACTAATATCTATGCAGAAGAGTCTTGGATGGTAGTGACAAGTTGGAGTAGTTAAACACGCCTCAAATTTTATACTTTTTAATTTTAAAAAGGAGGAAACGAAAATGAATGAAGTGTTGACAAAGGGACAAAAAGCAAAAGAGATTGCTGGAGAGCTTGTGACCAAATCGACTGATCAAAAAAATAAAGCACTGGCGGCTATCGTTGAGCAATTGATAGAAGAGACATCCTACATTTTGGAGGAGAACAAACGAGATATCGAACAAGGCAAAGCGAAAGGAATGTCTGCCTCTCTCCTCGATCGTCTTATGCTGAACGAACAGCGCATCATTGATATGACAGCGGGAATCAGACAGCTGATTGATTTGCGCGATCCTGTCGGAGAATGTGTAGCTACATGGGAACGGCCGAATGGATTGTCTATTCGGGAGATGCGCGTGCCACTCGGTGTTGTGGGGATGATTTACGAGGCGCGGCCGAACGTGACGGTGGATGCGGCTACAATTTGCTTGAAAACAGGCAACGCAGTGATCTTGAGAGGTAGTTCTTCCGCCACTTATTCCAATAAAGCCATCGTTGCTGTGATTCACCGAGCGCTCAAACAAACGAGCTTGCCTCCAGAGAGTGTACAGCTCATTGAAGACACGTCACGAGATAGCGCAAAAGAGTTATTTACATTGAACGAGTACTTGGATGTTCTTATTCCAAGAGGTGGCAAGCAGTTGATAGATACTGTAGTGAGAGAAGCATCTGTTCCTGTATTGGAAACAGGTGCGGGAAATTGTCACATTTTCATTGATGAAACAGCGAATAAACAGATGGCATTCGATATTATCGTAAACGCCAAAACACAGCGTCCGTCTGTATGCAATGCTATTGAAACAATTATACTTCATGAGAATTGGGCGCAGCGATTTGGTACCGAGCTGTTTGCTTTCTTGAAGGAAAGAGGAGTGGAGCTACGTGGGGATAAGAAAGTGTTAGAAATTGATTCTTCTCTTGTACCCGCTTCAGAAGAAGACTGGGAAACAGAATTTTTGTCTCTCACGCTGGCAGTCAAAATGGTTTCCTCTGTTGAAGAAGCGATTACCCATATCAATACTTATGGATCCATGCATTCCGAAGCGATCATTACAGAGAACGAGGAAAACGTCAGCAAGTTTTTCACGTCCGTCGATGCCGCGGCGCTCTATCATAATGCCTCGACCCGCTTTACTGACGGCTTTGAATTTGGCTTCGGCGCGGAAATCGGCATCAGCACGCAAAAGCTGCATGTTAGGGGACCGATGGGTCTGTCTGCATTGACTTCCACAAAATATGTGATTCGTGGGAATGGACAGATTCGGAGGTAAGAAGTATTTCATCTATGAATGTAACAAGGGAAACAATTTCTTTTTCTTACCAACCGAGCAACAGGCAATTGAAAAATTAAGTGCGTTGAAGTAGAAGATGGAAAGGTTATACTAAGCTCCGTAGATGCAGAGTAAAGTAAGTAGTATTCTAGGCTAATCATTTAATAAAAATAATAGTCTTCTCTATTTATCTATATTTACATTTTTGTAAGGTTTTATTATGTATATATTGATTTAAGTGGATTTTCCAAGGGATAATAACGCAATAAATTATCCTAATTTCTTAATTAACATAATTTCCAAAAATGTAATCTTAGAATGTTAATATTTGTTATATAATGAACTTGTCAAACCATTATCTCAATAGTTTTCTTGCTATGTCTGTTAAGATAGTTTGCTGTAGCCATATTAAAATTATCTCAAAAAGAACTTGTAGATTCCTACGAGTTCTTTTTGTTTTTCTATTTTGATCACACTCCTTTTTTAGAGTCATAGTATCAGTATGTCCAAGATTTAGAAATTACATGTAACTATCTTAAAGTTTTTGCGTCTATATGAATTTTTAAATATTTAAAAAATTATTTTATAAGAAACTGTACTTTTTAGTGAGTTTCTGTACTTTTGATTATAAATTAAAGATACGTTTCTGTTAGTTTAGATTTGAAAGCGCTTCAAATGGTGTTTTTTGAAATTTTTACTTAGCCTAGATTCTTTTACTTACAGGCCATTTATATAGACTATTAGTGGAAAAGGGGGTAAATCCATGTTATTAAGAAAATTAGCAAAAAATCACTTAATCACTATCGATTACTATCAGAGTGGATTTTTACAAACATGTAAGGGACAAGTTTGTAACCTTGATTTGCACCAACAAACACTTATTTTAATAAATGAACAGCAAGAGGTCTTCTCTATATGTTTATCTGATATTAAGGAAATCTATTAATGATTTTCTTTATCCATAGAGGAAAATAGAAATGAAGATTCCTGAGATACTGTAAAATTGGCAATATATTTTTTATGTAAACAAAGTATTTAAATGAAGGTTCTGTAGCAAAAATTTGAAGACAAGTGAAGGGCAGTAGATCTACTGATATCATGCGCTGATTTAGAGGAGAATACCAGGGCAGTCGAGTGCTTTTCAAAGAAGCGTTAATTATAAATTAAAGACTATATACTGGAACAAATACGAAAGTGTTTATAATCATTTTAGTTTTCTGATAATTTTGTTTATATTTCTGTGCAAATAATAAAAAGAGACAAAAAGGATCTATATAAGTCCAATTTAAAAACCTGGCATATGAAACAAGCATGATGGTGCAGCCACATTTCTGGATAAAAACTATTTTTTTGCGGGAGGAGCTAGAGCAGCCACGTGTAAAAGCATTAGGTCTTTCAAGATGTCAGCTATGCAGTTATATATTATGAATATTCGTATAAACGAGGAAATACCATTTTTATAGAAAACTTTTGTCTTTGCTGCATGTGAATATGAAACGAGGTTATTTATGTCAGAAAATAAAGGTGATTTTACATAGATTAGGGGATATGGAATTTTGATATGAGGTGATGATATGGAACAATTGTTGGTGGATTTAGTCGGATCAACGAATGATTTTTTATGGTCTAAATTGTTAATTATTATGCTTGTTGTTTGCGGAATTTATTTCACATTTAAATCGAAATTTGTACAGTTTCGGATGCTAAAGGAAATGGTCCGTGTGTTAATGGAAGGGAAGAATGGTTCTAAAGACCAAATTTCACCGTTTCAGGCGTTCTGTATTGGTATGGCTGCTCGCGTTGGAACAGGAAATATCACAGGAATTGCGATTGCGATTGCACTAGGCGGTCCTGGAGCGGTATTTTGGATGTGGGTTATTTCTATTATTAGCTCAGCATCTAGCTTTGTTGAAAGTACATTAGCACAAATATATAAAGTAAAAGATAAAGCCGGTTTCCGCGGCGGTCCATCTTATTATATGGAAAAAGGATTAAACAAACGTTGGATGGGAATAATATTCTCTATTTTAATTACGATTACTTTCGGTTTTGTATTTAATTCTGTCCAATCAAATACTGTTACAATTGCTTTTGAGAACGCATTTGGTACAGATCGTTTAACTTTAGGAATTATTATGGCAATTGCTTTCGCTGGGATTATCTTTGGCGGTGTGCAGCGTATTGCAAAAATGGCTGAATACAAAGTAATGTTTCTAGCAGTGTTATACATTGGTATTGCATTATTTGTTATCATTACAAATATCACAAAAATGCCGGAAGTTCTTTCTCTTATTGTTCAAAACGCATTTGGCTTTAAACAAATAGCAGGCGGTTCAATCGGAGCAGCGCTCATGCATGGGGTTAAACGTGGTTTATTCTCGAATGAAGCTGGTATGGGAAGTGCGCCAAACGTTGCCGCAACTGCAACAACAAGTCATCCGGTGAAACAAGGACTTATTCAAGCACTTGGCGTATTAACGGATACACTGATTGTTTGTACAAGCACAGCATTTATTATTTTACTTTCTGATGCATACAAACAACCAGAGTTAAATGGTATTGCACTTACACAAGCAGCATTAAGTGAACATGTCGGCTCTTGGGCATCAGGGTGTCTTGCTATCTTTATTTTCTTATTTGGATTCGGTGCGTTAATTGGTAACTATTATTACGGAGAAACAAATATTCGATTCTTAAAAAATAGTAAAGTATGGTTGATGGTATACCGAATAGGCGTGTTAGCGATGATTGTATTCGGTTCTGTTGCAAAGATCCAACTTGTATGGGATTTAGCGGATTTATTTATGGGCTTTATGGTTATTATAAATTTAATTGCTATTACTTTACTTTCAAAAGTGGCCTTTGCTGCGTTACAGGATTACATGAAACAGAAAAAAGCTGGTAATGATCCTATTTTTTATAAAGATAGCATTAAAGGGCTTGAAAACATTGAATGCTGGGAGCATTATCAGGACACTTCAACTTCAAAAAAGAAAAGTATGTAACAAAAAAGATATTCGGACTGTAATATGTCTGAATATCTTTCTTGGTTCTTATGCAAATAGTATTGATTATAATAAAGAAAAAATTATTCTATATAAAGTTAATAAGACGGAGGAATATGGTTAAATGATAAAGGAGTATAACGTTCAGGTTGAGAGTCAAGAAAAAGCTTACTTAGATCAATGGGTAACTCATTATCGATCCTATGCTACTAAAGGACAAAGCGCCAGTTATATTCCAGCTTTGGGAAAGGTAAATTTATCGCAATTAGGTATTTGTATAGTAGAGCCAGATGGAACAATGATAAAGTCAGGGGATTGGGAGGTACCTTTCACCTTGCAAAGTATATCAAAAGTAATCGCCTTTATAGCTGCTTGTTTAAGTCGTAGTATTTCTTATGTATTAGAGCGGGTTGATGTAGAGCCAACTGGAGATGCCTTCAATTCGATTATTCGTTTAGAAATGCATAAACCAGGAAAGCCTTTTAATCCTATGATTAATGCTGGAGCGATTACGGTAGCCTCGCTTCTGTCAGGAACATCGGCGCAAGAAAAATTAGAATCTCTATACGCATTAATCGAAAAAATGATAGGGAAGCGTCCCGCCATTAATGAAAAAGTGTTTCAATCAGAATGGCAAACAGCCCATCGAAATAGAGCTTTAGCATACTATTTAAAGGAGAATGGTTTTTTAGAATCAGATGTGGAGGAGGCACTAGAGGTTTACTTGAAACAATGTTCGATAGAAATAAATACAGAGGATATTGCTTTAATAGGGCTTATACTTGCACATGATGGATATCATCCTATTCGTAAAGAACAAGTCATCCCTAAAGAGGTTGCTAGATTAACAAAAGCTTTAATGCTTACTTGTGGAATGTACAATGCTTCTGGCAAATTTGCTGCTTTCATCGGGCTACCAGCTAAAAGTGGGGTGTCCGGAGGGATTATGGCACTCGTCCCCTCAAGGGCCAGGAGGGAACTACCGTTTCAAGATGGATGTGGCATTGGTATTTATGGACCAGCTATTGATGACTATGGGAATAGTTTACCAGGGGTTATGTTATTGGAACATATTGCACAAGAATGGGATTTAGGTATATTCTAAAAAGTATCATGGGTGTTTTGATGTCAGAGCGAATACAAAAATGTTCAGACCATATAATGTGTCTGAACATTTTTGTGTTACATAGCATCTTCCTGTTTTAAAGTAGAAGAATATCAAGAGCACTCGCAATGTGCAATACTTTCGTTTATATCTTATTAATAGTTTTTTTGAAAAATAGAGTAAGTGTTGTATTAATGGTAATAGATTTGTATACTGACTGTTAGGCGAAAGTGAGAAGTGATTATTTTGAATCTTAGTAATTTAGTAAAAAAAGACATCTATATTCTGGTTTTGATGGTATTTACAGTACCCTTAGTAGGTGAAATAAAGTCTTTTCCCCTAAATGAGACATTTCGAATGAGCTTTGGTGCACCAACATTTTTCTTTTTTTTGTTATTATTTCGGCGAATGCCAGCATTTTTTCCGGGTTTTTTAACAGCAATAGTGGTTGTAGCATTTCGGATCTTGATGGACGTCATCACAAAGGGGAATATGGATTGGATAGATTCTTTTCATATCCAGTATCCAAGTTTTTTCTTTTACTTTACTTATTCTTGTCTCTTTTACTTAGCGAAAGTAGAACGCTTTCATCATCAACCATTGATGATTGGATTTATTGGCTGCATTATTGAAATATTATCAGACTGTGTAGAATTAATGATTCAATATTTCGTATTAAAAACAACTATCACGCCAGAGGCAATAAATGAGATAATCGTTATCGCATTTTCCCACAGTTTTATAGTTTTAAGCTTTTTCAATATGATGAAACTGTATGAAGCGCAGTCAAGGGAGAGACACATAAAAAAACAAAATGAACACATGCTTATGCTCATCTCCAATTTATATGAAGATGCTGTTCATTTAAAAAAAACGTTGCAAGATGCTGAAAATATAACGAAGAAATCCTATGATTTGTACAAAAATTTAGATTCTTTAGATAACGAGAGGGTAGGCTTTCAGATTGAGGATTTACGGCAGCAGGCATTGAAAATTGCTGGTGAAGTCCATGAAGTTAAAAAGGATAACCAACGCATTTTTGCTGGACTTTCAAAGCTGATTTCTGATGAAAGTTTTACAGATTATATGTCCGTATATGAACTGGTAAACATCATTGTACGAGCAAACGAGAAATACGCCCGGTTACTAAAGAAAGACATCCAATTTGTGTATAAGATTGACGGTGTGCATCCTCACTATCATGTTTACGTAATTTTATCAATTATAAACAATGTCGTTGCAAACGCTGTAGAAGCTATTCAAGATATGGGAGCCATCACAATTGACATTAATAAAGACCACCATTTCGTTGAATTTCGAATAGGGGATAATGGTCCCGGTATTTCTTCAAAGTATAAAGATTCAATTTTTGAACCTGGGTTTACTTCTAAATATGATGATGCAGGTAACCCATCAACAGGTATTGGATTATCGTATGTCAAAGAAATGGTCGAACAACTTGAAGGTGTTGTTACATTTGAGGACAGAACCGAAGAAAAAGGATCGATTTTTAAAATTAGATTAGGGATTGATCATATAGTTGCGAAAGGGTGATTCTATGTATTTTTATATAGTAGATGATGAGAAAGCGGTTCGCTCAATGTTGGCTCAAATTATCGAGGATGCGGATCTTGGGGAGGTTGTAGGAGAAGCTGAGGATGGCTCATTGTTAGATCAACAAACGCTAATCTTGAAAAATATAGACATTTTATTTATCGATTTGTTAATGCCGATTCAAGATGGAATAAAAACAATTCGTCAAATAAAACCGTTGTTTAAAGGGAAAATTATCATGGTTTCTCAAGTAGAGTCAAAAGAATTGATTGCTGAAGCATATTCGCTTGGTGTTGAGTACTATATTATTAAACCGATTAACCGGATTGAAGTATTAACAGTCGTTCAGAAAGTCATTGAACGAATCCGATTGGAAAAATCGATAAAAAATATTCAAGAATCGCTCAATATGGTACTTAAATTGGATAGTGATCAAAGTACACAGGAAAAATACCGTAATGAAAAGCATATAAGTACTTCAAATCATTTTCGAAACTCCATACATTTTCTTCTATCCGAATTAGGGATAGCTAGTGAAAGCGGAAGTAAAGATTTAATGGATATACTGGATTATTTATATAAATATGAACAAGATAAAACGTTGGAACAAGGGTTTCCCTCTCTAAAAGAGGTTTTTTTGAATTTAGCTCAAAAAAGACTTGGAGGATTAGCTGAAGAGGCCGAATTAAAAAGGTCGATTGAAGCCTCCAAACAACGGATCCGGAGGGCAATTTACCAATCACTAAACCACTTAGCATCCCTTGGACTTGCTGATTTTTTAAACCCGAAGTTCGAAAATTACGCTTCTAGGTTTTTTGATTTTACAACTGTAAGGAGAAAGATGACAGAGTTGAATAATGAGCAAACATTACCTACTCGTATCGATACGAAAAAGTTTATTCAGGTTCTGTATTTTGAAGCAAAACGGATACATTTGGAACTGTAATGACGAACACTTGCTAATTCTTAAACTCGAATGCTGGATTTATCATTGTTTTTTATCGTTTTCTGACATTCATCTCTCTCCTCAAAAATGTGCATCAATTTTAGGTGGGAGATAAATATCGCGGTAAGCGTGAGCCTACGCATGTTCGTATACTAGGCATTATTTACTACTTCATTTGGAATATTGTAAAAGGTGTTAAGTTGTTAAAGAGTGCTTAATATAAAAAGGGCAGCCGAAATTTGCGACTGCCCCTTTTTTATTAAAAATCTTTATTTATGGTTATCTTCAAGAGGTTCCAGAACGTTCGATGGAAGCTGATTAGTTGGAGCTAATCCAGATCCTTCACTTGCTGTTTGAAGTGATTGTAATTTTAGAATTACACCTGCCTCTGTAGCAATTTCGTCCTCTTTTACTCGATGGCTTGATTTAGATGTATTTTCATTCGCTTTCTCCATTTTACATTCCTCCTTATTACATGTAGATATACAAGCAACATAATTACAAAAGTGTTTTTCAGTATAGTACTTATTATTCATTTGTAACATTGAATAATATACATGTAGTAGCTATTTGATTTTTTGAATTTATTGTTTCTACTGCGAAATGATGAAAAGTGTCTTTCTCCCCTTTAAAATTCCACTTAAATACAAACTCACCATTGAAATATAGAAGTAAAAACGCACCCGATAATAGAATTATTTTCTTCTAATATCTCATTAATAATCCATAATTTTATTATGTTAACAAAAATGTTGAGAAATAATAGGAAGCGTGAAATATTTTATGAATTTATTTTTTGTGCAAAATAAATGGATTGTCAGAAAAAGGGGACTTTTGGTAGTGGAATTATTATTGTAAAGCTATAAGTAATTTGCCCATTACTCCGTATAGGGCAATATATTCCTCTGTTTTTCCTGGGGATAACTGTATACAAAATGCGTTATACAGAGTAAAAAAGCTCGAATTTTAAAGTTTAATACATAATCGCTTGTCGTATAAATATAAGGATTTCTGTCGGAAAGATGATAGTTAGAACAAAAAGGGATTTTTATAGATAAATAGAATCGTAAAGAGGAGGATAAAAATGTAAATATAGGAGGCTTTATTATGAAAATAAAAAAAATAACCATTGCATCACTAGCAATTGGTACAATGCTCTCCATTACAGCTTGTAGTCCCTCTGCAGAAAAAGATCAAGTGAAAAAGGAACAAACGAACGCACAAGAAGAAGCAAAAACAACGAATGCTGATGAAACTTCTGCCACGAAAAACGATGAGAAAGAAACAAACACATCTACTAATGAAAAAACAGAGAAAGATCAAAAGAATTCCAAAGAATCGTCTGGAACGGAGAATAACGCTAAATCTACGAACCAAACTTCAAATGGGAAAACGACAGAAAAAGAAACAAATACTAAAACAAACGAGCAAACGACAAGTGGAAAAACTGCAACGAAAGATACAAATAAAAGTGTAGCTGTGAAAGCAAATGTAAAAGCAGTTGCGCAGCTTATCGACAGCTTGGATAAACAATTAGCTGCAAACCCTAAGTTAGATACAGTGAATCAACTAGGGAAGCAAATAAATGAAAAATGGGATGTAATTGAAAAAGAGTTAGAAGCAACACATCCAACTGATTATAAAACGATTGGACAAAGTATGTATCCTTTAATTGTTGCGACTGAAAAAGAGAAAATAGATGTGAAACGAATCAAATCATTAACGACGAAAACAAAGCAAGATTTAAATCAGCTTTTAAATAAACTTTCATAAATTATGAAATAGTGATTTCTGTGCAAAAGGAGAAACAATATCGGTTTCTTCTTTTATTTAGTAAGTGTCAAATATTACCCACCCACAATTTGTAAATAACCCATGAGATAATCTCCTTACATACTACAACTGAAAATGGAGTGGAAGCTCTTAACTATGCTATTAAAGCTGGTTTTATTTGGGCAGCTAATGAGGTAAATTATAAAATGACTAGCAAAGGGACTAGAGTTTATATAAGAAACTGGAATATGGTTAGACCCATTCAAATATACGGTAGATAAATTTAATATTTTACAGAAAAATCTCACCCTCAAATCCTATGTTAATAGGGCACCTTAATGGTGTCTTTTCTTTATTTATTAAAGGACCTGCTCAATTAGTTCGTAACAACATAAAATAAACCGAATCCGTTACATGTGAACCCCTATGTTTTTCCCCTCTTACTTAAAGGAGGAACTATTATGGGCTTTGGTGGTAGTTGTGGAGGTTGCGGCTTTGCTGGAGGATTTGCATTACTCGTTGTACTCTTCATATTATTAATCATTGTTGGAGCTGCTTGCTTCTGCTAAAAAACAATTAGAAAAGGCACTCATGAGAGTGTCTTTTCTTTATTGAGTACCGCTACCCATCAATTTAAGAAATTGGTTGTTTCCCAAAACGAAAAAAGTGAGCTGAATTCTGATAAATAACTGTAGAGATATAGAATTTTTGTTTTGGAGCTATTTCAAAATCTTAGCTTGATGGCGATGAGGTGGGGCACCTTAGAGCGGTAAATAGATCTAGTGATTATACTATTCAAAAAATGTAAAAAAAGTAAATCCTAAAACAAGGAGAAAATCAAAACTGATAAAATAAAATTATTGTGGCTGTTCTAATTACCGTTTTTTTGGATAATGATGTGTTGTTGTATATTCATAATTAATAAAATAATAAGAAATAAGGGGTTGTTATGGAAACAAAGATTATGAAGTCAAAGAAAAAAATTGATTCAAAATCTCTTTTGGCTTTGGGATTATTGATTATTTCCGGGATTATGTATCAATTTATAGGGGGTGTTTTAGGGGATAATATACCTAAACTATTAGAAATGATTCTTGAGGCTTTATGGAATCTCATATTATGTGGAATTATAGGATACTATTTTTTAGGTAAAATATCGTTAGAGCAATTTAAACATTTTAATTTTAAGACATTAATATTTTTTTAAAAACAAGAGTAACGTCAAGAAAATACTGACTTGATACGCACTCTTTATTTATTTCTATCCCGAGTATAGTTTGAAAGGTCTTCAAGAAGATCAATTGTTAGTAGAAAGTCAGCATCTAAGACTAGTTTTGGATGCCTTGAAGATGGAGTACATGTATATGCAGATGTAGCAAAAACTAAGTTTAGGCAGAGCTGGTTTTAATTTTTAACAAGTGAAGAACGAAATTTTATGTAGACAAAAAGTCATGCCATAAATATATTATGTAAACCGAATCGCGCTTATAGGTAAAAGACTATTTATAAATAGTGGCCCACCTTTTGGTAAGCTGTTCTCTTTTGAGGTACCCGCATTGAAAAAAGCTTATACTCGTTGAAGAGTGAACCAATTCATATTATTCGTATGATATTAATAAATAGAACGAGTTGGAGGAAGTTTAATGAAAGCAATTGTGTACACAAAGTACGGTCCCCCCGATGTTCTTCAACTGAAAGAGGTAGAGAAACCTGTTCCTGAGAAAAATGAAATACTGATCAAAATAAAAGCGACAACTGTAACAGCAGGAGATATTCGATCAAGGAGTTTTACGGTTCCTCGTTCTGTTTGGTTACCTGCTCGAATCACGCTCGGTTTTAGTCAACCTAAAAAACAAATATTAGGAATGGAGTTAGCTGGAGAAGTTGAGTTAGTAGGGAAAGAGGTCAAGCAGTTTAAGGAAGGAGACCAGGTTTTTGCGGCCACCCAAGTGGGTTTTGGTTCTTATGCCGAGTATATTTGTCTACCTGAAGATGGTCCGGTATCTATTAAGCCCTCTAATATAACATATGAGGAAGCTGCTGCTATTCCAATTGGGGCACGTACAGCCTTGTTTTTTCTTAGAAAAGCTAACGTTCAGAGTGGTCAAAATGTTCTTGTGTATGGAGCTTCGGGAAGTGTAGGAAATTATGCTGTACAGCTTTCCAAATATTTCGGAGCAAAAGTTACAGGAGTGTGCAGTAACGCAAATTTAGAATTGGTAAAATCTCTTGGAGCCGACAAGGTAATTGATTACACTGCAAAAGATTTTTCTACTACAGACGAGACTTATGATGTGATTTTTGAAGCGGTAAACAAGAGCTTGTTTTCAGATTGTATCAAGTTGTTAAAGCAGGACGGTATCTATATAAATGTCGTTGAACCGTTGCCAAGTGTTCGAATGCTATGGACTAAATTGACAAGCAACAAGAAGCTAATATTAGGTCAAAATTCACCTGAAACTT
The DNA here is from genome assembly GCF_002584535.1 of Bacillus cereus. Lineage (GTDB taxonomy): Bacteria > Bacillota > Bacilli > Bacillales > Bacillaceae_G > Bacillus_A > Bacillus_A arachidis. The sequence goes on along the minus strand of NZ_NUOT01000046.1, from coordinate 22,974 downwards.
TCGAAGCGTTAGACTTCCTGAAAGAACTTGTTGAGATGGGTAGGATAAAAGCGGTCATTGACAAGTACTATGCGTTTGAAGAGATTGTGGAAGCTCATAGATATGTTGAGAAAGGACACAAGAAGGGAAATGTAGTTATAAATATGGAACAAAACAACAAATCCTAATTAATGAAGAACGCTCCGAGCTGAATAACAATTTTTTGTATAAGAAAAAAGGCATAAATTGATAGAATTAATAAAGATGTAAGCAGAGGGAAAGGCTTGCATCTTTTTTTATTTTGTATCAAACCAATCAAACCTTTCTATCGTTACCTTAAATATAAATAAAAAATTGAAGGAGGAGTCAGTATGAAAGCATGGCAATGTATTGTGTCCATATTAGTGAGCTTTTTTTTATTAACAGCGTGTAATAGCGATAAGAAAGAAGATGTTCAAAGTAAGAAAACGAGTGGAGAAAACGTGAGTGAAGTTAGTAGTAATAAAAACGAATCTCCTAGTTTACAATTATTAGAGAACGATAAGGTTGGAAAATACTTAGCAGATTCAAACGGAAAAACACTTTATTATTTTGCAAAAGACACATCTAAGGTAAGTAATTGTAGTGGTGACTGCGTAAAACTTTGGCCGCCATTTGTTGCGAAAGATTTTGAAGTGCCAAAAGGATTTGATAGAAAAGACTTTGCTACGATAACAAGAGAGGATACGAAGGAACAACAAGTAACGTATAAAGGCTATCCCCTCTATTATTTTGCTAATGATAAATCAAAAGGAGATATAAATGGACAAGGGGTTAAAGATATATGGTTTGTACTGAATGGTGAAACTACATTTAAACAGTGATAGAAAGCACGCCGAATAGGGCGCATGCCAGCGAATAGTGGGATAAATATTCTGTTAAAAGGAGCGACCAATGTTGTTGGTGGTTCCTATTTTTCTATTTGAATTATATAATTAAATTAATTTAGAATTATCAGAAAAACGAAAACAATAGGGAGTGCAGGTGAGAATGAAAGAAAAAAATGATTATGAGTTAATGCAATTAGTACAAAGAAACTATCGTCCTGCATTAGAAGAACTATATGAACGATATATTAAGTTGATATATAGCTTCACTTTTAAATTTTTCCAAGGAAATGAGGACAAAACAAAAGAAGTTGTTCAATTAATTTTCTTGAAACTTTGGACAACTAAAAGTATGTATAATCCTTCAAAAGGTGATTTCGTAAATTGGATACTTACTATTACAAGGAATATATGTATTGATTATGTCCGAAAAGAAAATAAAGAACTTATGTATAGAAACTTTAATAATCTTTATGATTCTGAAAAACATATGCATATAGCAGATTCAGAAAATCAAATCGAGAAAAGGATGCACAGTGTTGAAATTCAAAAGGCAAAGCAGAATTTGTCTACGTCTCAAAAAAGATTAATCGACTTGCTATATTGGAAAGGTTATTCCCTTAGTGAGATTGCTAAAATGGAAGATGAACCATTGGGAACCACTAAAAGTCGTCTTCATCAATCTTTAAAGCAATTAAAAAAATATCTAGAATAGAGGGGATAGTATGGAGAGAGAATGTGAGCATTTATTATCCTATGTTACGAATACATTTGATGATAGAGAACAAAGAGCGTTTCAAGAACATTTAAAGACATGCCCCAAATGTCAAACTGAGTATCCAGCAATGCAGGCAGCTTGGGAAGCAATGCATTTCGATTTTGAAGAGAGAGAAGTACCAGAAACATTAAAAGCTGAAGTGTTTGATTTTATATTTGTTCGCGAACAAACGAATAGAGATAACAAAGTAACAGCGAAATTGAAAGAATGGACGGTTTTACTAAAAAAACAATTTACACCGTTGGCAACAGTATTACTAGGAACAATGTTAGTGATTACAGTAGCAGTAACAATCGAAAATTCGCAATTAAAAATACAATCTTTAGCTAAGGATGAATTAAGCAGTGATCCAATGAAAGTAATCTCTACGCGTCCATTAGTATCAATCGATCAAAAAGATGAAAATACAAAAGGGTATGTATTTGTTATGCAACAAGGAGATAAGAAAAAATTAGTTGTACAAGCTGATCATTTGCCACAAGTAAACAAATCAGAAGTGTATCAAGTTTGGTTATTAAAAGATGGAGAAAGAAAAAACGCTGGAATATTTAAACCGGATGAAACTGGATCAGGACTTCTGACATATGAAATTGCACAAAAACAGTCCTTTGATAACATTGGTATTACACTTGAACCAGATTCGAATAGTACGAAGCCACTTGGTAAAAAAGTACTAGGAACTTAAAATATTGATATGATAATAAAAAGCAGAGCGAATTCATGTGCGAATTGTTCTGCTTTTAAATGTGTTTGTATAGTTGCGGGTATTTCGAAAGAGAACGGCTTAACCTTTTAATTGGCTGCTTTTTTATAAATAATCCTTTAATGTTCCATTTTCAATGCAAGATAGGGGGAGGTTTATTTCGGTACCTTCCTTCATATTACGTAAAACAATGGTTTCCGTAGAAATTTCAGTTTCACCAATAATAAGCACGTAAGGAATATTCTCTTTATTTGCGTAATTAAGAGCTCGCTTTAATTTACGGCCGGCAAGTTCCAGTTCAACTTTGAAGGTACTTTTAGAACGCAAAAGTTGTGTGATTCGTAAACATTCCACTTCGGTGTTAATAGGAATAATGAAAATATCGACAGAAGCAGATTCCGTTTCTTTTTGCGTAAGAGCTGTATAAATAACATCCAAGCCAAAGGAAATCCCTACTGTTGGATAGGATGTATTATCGTTACGAAAAGCCCCAATTATATTATCATAACGTCCGCCACTACCAATGCTTGAAGTAATGCTTCCATCTGCTAAAAAGATTTCATAAACTGTGCCTGTATACATAGTAAGTCCTCTTGCTAAGAATGGATTAAACACAGCATTGTCTTGGATACCAAGTGCGAGTAAATATTGCTGTAATTGCTTTAGTTCATTGCTTCCCTCTATAACAAGTGAATTTAAGAAAGCTTGGTTAAATTCATCAATTTCTAATGTTATACAAGATTCAACAGTATGACAAACTACCTCTACAGTGTCATTTGTTATCCCACGGCTTTGTAAATTCTTTCGTACGCCATCAACCCCAATTTTCTCAAGTTTATCTAATGATAAAATAACATCGTTTGTTTGTTCGTTTGGAATTTCAATCGATTGAAGGATACCTGTTAATAACTTACGATTATTATATTGAATGGTAACATCTAAGTTTAAAGTTTTGAAAAGATCAAATGCCATGGCCATTAATTCAGCTTCAGCAATAACAGATTCTACGCCGACTATATCAACGTCACATTGAATAAATTCACGAAACCTTCCTTGTTTTATCGGTCCATCACGAAAGACCTTTCCAATTTCATAGCGTTTAAAGGGAAGCCTGATATCTGGGTTCATTGCTACTACTTTTGCAAATGGAATCGTTAAATCATACCGAAGTGCGAGTTCACGATTTCCTTGATCACGTAGTGTGTACATCTCTTTTAAAATTTCAGCACCGCCTCCATATTTATAAGCCATCAGTTCATACATATTTAATGTAGGTGTTTCAAGTGGTTTACAGCCATATCGTTCAAAAGTCTCTTCACAAGCGCATTTAATTTTGTTTCTAAGCAACTGTTCCGCGGGTAAATAATCTTTTGTTCCTTTTACATTTCTTACATCCATTTAAATCACTCCTTTTATAAAATAAAAAAAGCTATGCAGGTATAAAAATACCCACATAGCTTTATGAACGCTTCGTGGGTAACAGGAAAAGCCCTGTACCCACGAAGAAAAAATTCTTCGGATACACGGCGTTATATATGATGATGAAGTTGGAAAGAAGTACAATTAAACATATTGGGTCTCTCCTTAAGTTTTTTCAAAATTATAACAAGTGATTATTGAGATAGCAATGCTTTTTGAAAACAAAAATGAGATTAACGGATGAATTAATCTTATATAAACAGTGTGAGTGATATGTTTGTCATTCCTTGTTAGAGAATAGTAAAGTAAGTTACAATATTTATGTATTGGAAATTATATTTCCACCGTCTACATCTCAATTTATATATTACATAGTACATATAGATTTATTACAGGAGGGTTTTAGCACAATGGAATACAAAACGAATGTAATGCGGTTGTTAGATAAGAAGAAAGTTAATTATAAACATTATAGCTATGCGGATACTGATGCTATTAGTGGAATAGATGTTGCCTTGGTATTAGGACAATCTCCCAATCAAGTCTTTAAAACGCTAGTTACTATAGGGAAATCAGGAAAACACTATGTTTTTGTTGTACCTGTCAGTGAAGAGTTGGATTTGAAAAAAGCTGCTGCAAGCATTCGTGAAAAATCAATAAGCATGTTGAAATCAAAAGATTTACTCTCGCTTACTGGTTATATTCATGGGGGTTGTTCACCGATTGGGATGAAAAAATATTTTCCTACCGTTATTGATCATAGTGCTATGGAGCTAGATACAATAATCTTTAGTGCTGGGAAGATAGGATATCAAGTTGAAATAGAACTAGATGAATTGAAAAAAATGATTCGTTTTGAACTACACGACATTGTAATTAAGTAGTATATTACTAATTCCGGTGATCGAGTTGGAGATATAATAGATCCGTGTATTGAAATGTAATAAAAAAGAGCCATTTGGCTCTTTTTTATTATTTTATTGAGAAGGTCTGTTCTTCTTAACGAAGTAAAGGTAGTGGGGCTAGGTACTAGGATTTAATTCGTATTATTTTTGAATTTCGGTATCTTTTTAATACTTTCGGTTCCCATAAGACTGCCAATAAATGCAATTAATGCACTTGAAGAAATAAATTTAACTATATAAAAAATTCCTGTTCCAGTAACTAAATCTAAGATTAAAAACCTTTTTATAGTTGAGCCTTTTATTATGTGAATAACAATTTGAGCGTTTTTCCTATTCAACATTGTCACACCCTTATCCTTTTATAAAAGAATATTACAAGAAAAGGTTGTCCTATTCACTCATGAGTACATACTGGTTGTCTGATTTTAGTGATGATAATTAAAAAGGGGCTTTAAACAAAAATATAAAAACAAAAGAGCAGCTAGTAAAAACTAACTGCTCAGCCCCAGGGAAAGGGAGAAAAGATTGTAGGTACTACGAAATTGGACTCAAGCTGTTCACCAGCCTTTATATAGTATGTACGGGATTTGAAATATTATGCAGTTTGGAAAAAAAGTTATAGTATACAAAATTTTGCAATATTAGACAGGTGAAAAATAAAACGACAAGAATATGTAACATATACTAAAAAGAAGAGAGGGAGAAAGATGTGGAGAACAACAGATCTGTGTGATGCTTTTGAAGGAGACGTACAAGTATGTAAGCCTATATTTCAATCATATGGAAAGAAAGAACAATTTCATGGAAAAATTGCAACGGTTAAAGTGGAGGATGATAATGTAATAGTAAAGGAGGCTCTACAAACTTTACCGGAGGGAACAGTGTTAGTAGTTGATGGAGAGGCTTCTACAAATTGTGCGTTACTTGGAGATAACTTGGCAAATATAGCAAGTCAACGAAATTTAGCAGGGATTATTGTATATGGATATGTTCGTGATTCTAAAGAATTACGAAATATTAACATTGGTATTTTAGCGTTAGGTACAATACCGAAGAGAAGTAGAAAAGAAGGAAAAGGAGAAAAAGAAATTCCTTTACAGTTTGGAGCAATTGAGTGGATTCCAAATCATTATGTGTATATCGATGAAGATGGTGTTATTGTATGTAAACAACCACTTCATAGTAAGCTATAGTGACTATATATAGGCTTTATAGTTTCACGTAACAGACTAATATTCATAGGAAATAAATCAGAGAAAGCATAGACAAAATTTCGTGTCAATAGTAAAATAATACAGATATTTATAATTTAATGAATGTATAGGTATGTCGTTTATACGATAACTTTTAAAGGAAATAGGTGGAAATGAAATGGGTTCGCCGCTAAAAGTGAATGTTATCACAATAATACATTCATAAGCTACACTGTCTTTCCTATACAAATACAACCGCTATCTATGCGGATAGGAGGTGTTGTGCATTTTGTATAGCACTCACAGTAGAGTGTTATTGCACGCCCTTGAAGGGTCTTTTTTTATGCATATGTAAGCAAAGGGAGGAATAAGCAAGGATGGCAATGATGAAAAAATGGCTGCTTACATCGATTATGGCAGTCGCATTAGTGTTTGTTTCATTCACAAATACTGTACATATTACGTTTGCTGAAGGAAAAACAGCAACACTTGCGATTATTGGGGAATCGCAAAGAGGAGTTATTCTTTGTCCGAAAGAAGTAGCTATTGAAGATGGAGAAACAGCCTATAGTTTGTTACAAAAAGTAATGGGGACTAAAGTAACAGCTGAGAATACGCAATATGGTATGTATGTTAAAGGTATTGATGGTTTAATGGCTGGTGAGACAAGTGGATGGGCATATGATGTAAATGATAAAGCTGCCATGGTAGGGGCGGATAGTTATAAATTAGAATCTGAAGATGTTGTTACATTTCGTTTTGTTGTAGATTGGAACAATATGAACACAGAAACATTGCAACAAGTTCTTGATAAGATGGGAACTTGCAAAAAGAATCCAGATGCGGAAAAACCGGAAGAACAAAATCCAGATGGTCAAAAGCCTGAGGAACAAAAACCGGAAGAGCAAAATCCAGATGGTCAAAAGCCTGAGGAACAAAAACCAGAAGAACAGAAGAAGCCAGAAGAACAAAAGCCTAATGAGTCGAAAGAACCAATCACAAATGAATTATTAATGAAGCAATTAGATCAAGCGATTGCTAAAACATCAAAAAAAATGATCGAAGACGGAATTGATAGTGATTGGGTAGCAATTGCACTTGCTCGTTCAGGAAATAATATTCCAGTAGAAACAAAGATTAGTTATTTACAATCTTTAACACAAAAAGTAGAAAAACGAGTGGAACGATTTACCGCTACAGATATAGCAAGAACTGTTTTAGCAGTAACAGCGGTAAATGGGAATCCAACGAATGTTGCAGGGAAGAATTTAGTTCAAAAACTATATCAATCTGAGAAACTAAATTCTATTACTGGTTATACATTCGCTTTACTTGCACTGGATTCAAAAAAATATGAAGTACCGGCTGAAGCAAAGTGGAATCGTGCTGCTTTAGTAAAAGAGATTTTAAATGCACAGCATACAGACGGTGGCTGGACATACCATGTGGAAAGTAGTAAGGACGAGGCTAGTAGTATTGATGTAACAGGTATGGTTTTATCGGCACTAGCACCGTATCAGAAACAACCAGAGGTAAAGCATGCTGTAGATAAAGCTGTGCAATATTTAACAAATAAACAATTGAACACTGGTGGATTTGAAGCTGACGGTCAAGAAAATTCAAATAGTGTTGCACAAGCAATTATTGGACTTGCTATTGCAGGGGTTGATCCAACTAGTGAAGCATTTACTAAAAATAATGTAAGTGCAGTTCAAAATTTAATATCATACCAACTTGCAAATGGTGAATTTAAATGGTTGCCAAATGACCAAGAGGGCAATGGTATGGCGACTGAACAAGCACTTCTAGCGCTTGTTCAATATAAATCGTTTGTAACTGGTCAAGGTTCTATATATGATTGGACAAATTTATCAACTGAGGGCGACGAGAACGCAGTTGAAGAGCCGAAGGAACCGGTAGTGGAAGAGAGCAAGGAGATTGAAAAGCAAGAAGTAATTCAAAAACCACAAGAACAAACAAACGATAAGAACTCTCGTGTTGTTACAGAAGAGAAAACATTAAATAATGAAAAAACTGCGAAAAACCATCAATTACCGAAAACAGGAGCATCTGCTTGGGACACTGCAATGCCAGTAGGAATGGGTGTATTGTGTATTGCTTCAGCATATGTTTTATGGAGACGAAAAGCAGCTTAACAAAAAATTAGGAGCAATGATTTGCTCCTAATTTTATTAGGAAAGGTGAGAAAAACATGAGTATGATGAAATGGTTACTCTCAGTTGTCCTTTCATTTGGATTGCTTGTTGGATGTAGTCAAAATGAGTCAAAATCTGAACAAAAAGCAATTTCAAAAACAGAACAAAAAGAGGAACTGAAACAAGAAGAGAAAAAGGAAGAAAGTAAACCGGAAAAGCAGCAAGAATCAGTAGAGAAAAAGCAACAAGAAGAGCAGCAAAAGGGGGATCAGGAACAAGAACAACAAAAACAACCTGAAATTAAGAAACAAGAGAAAAAAGAGCAAGAACCAGTTGCGCAACAAGAACAACCAAAAGCGCAGCAAGCAAACACTGAGCCTAAGAAAGTGCCAGAAGCAAAATCAGAAGTAAAAGAAGAGGCAAAAGTAGTTAATCAGCCGAAAGAAACACCAAAGCAGGAACAGTCGAAAGACCCAGAACCTAAAGTAGTACCAAAGCCAGAACCGCAACCGCAACCGCAACCCGAACAAAAGCCAGAACCACAAGCGCAGCAAGTTACCATTTCTGTACGTGGAAATGAAGGTTATTTATTAGGAGCAAAAAAAGTTGACGTACAAGAGGGAGATACGGTTTATAAAGTATTGCAGCGTACAGGATTAGATGTAGATGCAACGGGATCCAGAGATAGTATTTATGTAAAGGGCATTAATGATTTATACGAAAAAGACATAACGAGCACAAGCGGATGGAAGTACCGTGTAAATGGTGCTTTTCCAAATCGAAGTGCAGGTGCATATACAGTCAAGCCAGGAGATAAAATCGAATGGGTATATGTGCTAAAATAGGAAAGGATTCTTGGTAAAGGACTATGAAAATTATCTTTTCTTCTTTACATCCTTTTGTGAATTTTATCTACTATATTGGGGTGATGATACTATGTATGGTGTGTCTTCACCCTCTTTTTTTAATGGGTGCGATTATTATGATCGTACTGTTAAACATCATGCAAGGAAATGGCGAGAAACTAAGAAAAATGATACCAAGCACGCTTATTTTCTTCGTAATGATTATTGTGTTGAACCCTTTGTTAACACATAGAGGAGCGACTACATTATTTCGTTTAGGGGATAATCGAATTACATTAGAGGCATGTATGTATGGATTCATAATGGGATTATTGTTACTTGCTATTATGTTCACATTTACTTCTTATAATGATGTGATTTCAAGTCATAAATTTTTGTACTTGTTTTCACGGATTTCACCGAAAGTTGCGTTACTAACAATGATCACAGTGCGCTTCGTTCCTTTATTTATCCGGCGTTTAAGGCAAATTACACTTGTTCAAAAGACAAAAGGAGTGCAATTAGATTCAGGCCCATTCATAGGGAGAATCAAAAATGGAATGAAGCTCTTGCAGGTGTTGCTTGTTTGTTCTTTAGAAGATGCATTACAAACGGCGGATTCCATGCAAGCACGTGGATTTGGAGTAACAAAGCGTAGTACATATATTCAATATCGCATGGGAAGGCAAGATTGGTACATACTTGCGTGCTTAGCAATTTTATTACTAAGCTGTTTTCTGTTCAGTTTTTACGGTGCTGGCAAACTATTAATCTATCCAAGGGTGGAATCGCTTGTATTTCAGCAATATGATGGAATCTTATTCGTTTTATTTTTACTATTTATTAGTTTACCAATCATAATGGAAGGGAGGGAATGGTTATGGTGGCGCATGCGGAAATAAAAGACTTAGCTTTTACGTATGCAGATGAAAAGGTACAAGCATTAACGGGCGTTTCCTTGAGGGTTTCTCAAGGGGAATTTATTGTGTTGGCTGGCCGTTCAGGCTGTGGTAAGACGACACTTTTGAAACATTTCAAGAAAGAGCTACTTCCAGTTGGAAAACGCATAGGTAATATGTATTATAATGGAACTTCTTTACTTGAGATGCCAGATTTATTATCAGCGCAAGAAGTAGGAATGGTATTTCAAAATCCAGAAAATCAACTTGTTATGGATACGGTTATTCAAGAATTGGCATTTTCTCTTGAGAATGTTGGCCTAGAGACCAATATAATCCAAAAGAGAATTGCTGAATTAATTAGTTTTTTAGGTTTTCAAGATTTATTACACCAGTCTGTTCATACATTATCGGGGGGACAAAAACAACTGGTTAATTTAGCGGCAGTTCTTGTTTTACAGCCTAAATTATTATTACTTGATGAACCGACAGCACAGCTTGATCCAATTGCAGCAAAAGATTTTTTAGGGTTATTAAAACGAATTAACGAAGAGCTCGGAATTACCATTATCATGAGTGAACATCGTTTAGACGAAGTCATTCCACTAGCAACTCGAGTTGTGTTTATGGATGCTGGGGAAATAATGTATGATGGGACGCCGCAACATGTTATATCAAAAATGTGGGCATTAGAAGAGTTTCGCCCGTTTATCCCTCAAATTCCAAGGTTGTTTTTAGAATGGAATGTAAAGAAAATCCCATTTACGGTAAGGGAGGCACAAACACAAATACATTCTGAGTTACCTATGGAATATGAAATACCGGTTATATCACAGGCAGAAACAAAAGAAGTGGTTTTACAAGCAAATCATATATCATTTCAATATGAAAAAAATAGCCCTTTTATTTTACAGGATTTAATGCTATCGATTGAACGTGGGAAGTGGACTGCGCTTGTTGGGAAAAATGGTACTGGAAAATCAACACTTTTAACTATATTAGCAGGATTAAACAAAGCTAGAAGAGGAAAAGTACGGTGGAACGGAACGGAGATTCATAAAATTGATTCAAAGGAACGGTTTAAAAGAATCGGATTTGTATCGCAACATCCGTATTATCATTTTACATTTGAGACGGTGTGGGATGAAGTTTTTGAAAGAGCAAATGAATTATATGATGATAAAGGGAAAGAAATTGCAGAAGATATGTTAAAACGATTTTGGCTGCAGTCCATTCGCGATCGTCATCCGCATGATTGTAGCGGGGGAGAACAACAGTTAATCGCAATATGTACAGCCTTGTTATCAAAACCAAGCTTATTATTACTAGACGAACCGACAAAAGGGCTGGATCCAGAGAAAAAGGAAAGATTAGGCGGATTGTTTCAGGAGTTACAAAAGAAAGGAACAACGATTGTGATGGCAACACATGACATTGAATTTGCAGCTAAATATGTTGATCATTGTATGATGCTATTTGACGGGAAAGTAATTATGGATGATACGCCAAAGAAATTCTTTAGTGATAATTTCTTTTATACAACATCTATTAATCGTTTTATTCGCAAGCAGTTGCCTTATGCATTAACGTGGGAGGATGTGTATAAAGCGTGTCCAAACGATATTTTGCTCTCATAATGCTTATTTTCATTATTGTCATAAGTACTCTTCTGTTTACTTCTTTTGTAACAGATGAATATTTTATGTGGTGTAGTTTATTCTTATTAGCTGTTATTATGTTACCTTTTTATATACGATTTGAGAGGAAAGCATTTGTTTCACGTGAAATCGTCATTGTCGCTGTTTTAGCAGCCATAGCAGCAGTGAGTCGTGTACCATTTTCCATTATGCCGAGTGTACAACCAACTTCTTTTGTTATTATTGTATCTGCAATTGTTTTTGGAAGTGAGACAGGCTTTATGATTGGGGCAACGGCAGCATTGGTATCTAATATATTTTTAGGGCAAGGACCTTGGACACCTTGGCAAATGTTTTCTTGGGGAATGATAGGCTTTATAGCGGGTCTACTTCGAAACACATTTATAATGAGAACGTTATGGGGGAGAGTCATCTATGGATTCATAGCCGGCTTTGTTTTTGGCTGGATTATGAATTTGTGGGGGATACTCGGTTTTTTAGAAGGATTAACATGGAAAGCCTTTATAGCATATTATGCTGCGAGCTTTTACTTTGATTTAGCGCATGCACTCTCAAATGTGATTTTTCTTGTCTTGTTTAGCTCATCGTGGATTAGAATTATTACGAGATTTAAAAAGAAATATGGAATTTTAGATAATGATAAAGGGCTATTCTCTCAGGAAAACAAGGCATAAGCATATGTTACAAAGCATAAGAATGTAAAGTAGGGTCGCGACTTACATATTCGTTTGCCTCTTTCATGCTTCTTACCATTGGTAGGAAGCATTTTTTTATACATGTTGATCATTATTTTGAAATGTGTCAAAAAATTGTTTTAATGTAGTCCGATTTTTAGATGAGACTTTTTATATAATAGAAAATGAGAAATATTTTCAAAGAGGAGATGCCATATTCATGAAGCTAGTTGTTCCAAAGCAGCACGGTGCCTGGGGGATGCTGCTGATTCCGTTTATACTTAGTGTAATACTTGGTAAACCTACTTTATATCATATTCCACTTTTTATCGCTTGGTTATTTATCTATTTAGCAACGTATCCATTTTTAATGTACATAAAGCAACCTCGAAAGAAAGAATTTATGTATGCGGCACTTATTTACTTTACAATCGCATGTGTTTTCGGGAGCGTATCTTTACTGTATGAATGGAAAATACTTCTGTTTGGTGTTACGATGATTCCGCTCTTTATCGTAAATATATACTTTGCTCGACAAAAAAATGAACGAGCCTTAGTAAATGATATTTGTGCAATACTTGTTTTCTGCATAGGCGGTTTACTTAGTTATTATTTTTCGATGAAAACAGTCGATGAAACGGCTTTTGCAATTGCTGGTATTTCTTTTCTATATTTTATAGGTAGTACATTTTATGTGAAAACAATGATTCGTGAAAAGAATAATCCTACTTATCGCTATGTTTCATGGGGCTATCATATTTTCTTAATCATTGCCTCTTTATTGGTAAATCCATGGCTTTCTCTTATATTTATACCGAGCCTAATTCGCGCAATCGTATTGTATGGTAAAAAGATATCTATCTTAAAAGTTGGAGTTTTAGAAATCGTGAATTCTGTATACTTTTTAATTACGACGGCAATACTGTTACAGTATGCCATTTGAGAAATTGCCCATCTAGTAAAGAGATGGGCAATTTTCATTCTTGTTCTAAAATATGAACCGTATGATCACATTTTTGTAATGCATGTTCCACAGCTTGTAAAGACTGTTCGATTCGCTCCCTATTATCGCTCTTTTCAACTGTTTGTAATGCATGTTCCAAACAATTTTTTGCTTCTTGCAACGAATGAAACGAATCTTGAACATATCCACGAGCATTTTTATCCATTATAAATCCCTCCTTTTGTACATACAATTTTAGTATGAGCGTTAGAAAAGAAAATATAACTTCAATGTGGTTACTTTATATGATTTGACAATGAAAATAGAAGTGGCTATTATAAGATATAAAGTGAATATTTTCTTATCCAGAGAGGTGGAGGGACTGGCCCGATGAAACCCAGCAACCGCGATGCAGGTGCTAATTCCAGCAGAACATGATTTGTTCTGGAAGATAAGACGAAGATATATACGTAACTTCTTCTTATCGGAGAGGTTTTTTTATTGCAAAAAAACCGATTCCAAAAATAACAGCATGAGAAGAAAGGGGTTGCAATTGTACTGTGACACTTGAGAAATACGTAAAGCTGCGTAAAGCAGTATATGAATATATGATGGAGCAAGATAAACCAATATCACTATTAGATATTCAAGAGCATATCGTTTCGCATTATGAAGGAAAATTCACGAAAAAAATGCTACATCAATTTTATTTATCAAGGCTATTAGACGAGTTAAAACTGGATGGGAAAATTACTTTAGCTGATGATGAATATTCCTATACGAATAAAGGAGTATATTATAAGGCAAGAAAAGGGAGCTAGGCTCTCTTTTTTTATGTTATAATTTATCTGAATTTTTTTGACTATGTAGAGTAAAAGACTGCAAAAGCAGCCTGATACAAGGGAATGGTGTTGAGTGTGTAGTGTCAAAAGTTGAATATGCCCTGAAAGAGGCATTTCATTCGGCTAAAAATAAAAAATAGACACCTTCGCCGAGTAGGTGTCAGTCGTTTTGTCATATAGGCTTGCTACTTGACAAGTAATAGAATATCACGCAAACATTTGGAAGTCAAAAGGGAATTTAAGGAAAGGTGTTGTTGAAAGGTGAACATCCTCATCGTATATGCACATCCGAATCCATCTAGTTTCAATGCATCAATTTTATAGAACATGTGCAAAAAGGACTGCAAGGGACGAACCATTCTGTTACATTACTTGATCTTTATAAGGAAGCATTTAACCCAGTTCTAACTTTTAATGAAGATAAGAGAAGGTGTGATTTAGTATATGAAGAAGAAACAGAGAAATACAGAAAATTGGTCAAAGAGGCAGATTCTTTTATTTTTATTTATCCAATATGGTGGTGGGGAATGCCAGCTATTTTAAAGGGTTTTATTGATCGTGTTTTTGTTGCTGGGTTTGCATATAGATATGAAGGTGTAATGCCGAAAGGATTACTTACAGGAAAAACGGCGTGGGTTATTAATACGTTAGATTCGCCCTTATGGTACGTGGCACTCTTATATCGATCGGCTGATTGGGTGATTATGAAAAAAGGTATTTTGCAATTTTGTGGTATACGCCAAATAAAACGTTCTGCCTTTCAATCTGTAAAAACAAGTAAAGCAGCAAAGCGTGAAAAGTGGCTTTTAGAAATACAAGAAAAGGCAAAAAATTTATGATGAAAAAAATAGAAAATATAATGAGATGCTGTAATCGGAATGATGAATTGTTTCGTACGTATGTAACATGTTTACTTCAATTGAAACATCATAATGAAAATTTTAAAAAGGTGTGCCAAGAATTAAGAGCAGATTATTTAGTAAGGGGAATTTGTGAACGGGAAGTTGATGGAATTATTAAGGAAAGTAAAGAATATAAGATGTATGAACTACCTAAAGTATTGAGATGGGATTTTCTACGGAAAAACCCTTCAATGATTGAAAGTGTTTGTACGACGTTATTCACATATAGAAGATTAAATCTTTCATGTGAAGAATGGATAAATGTAATAAGGTGTATAGAAAACAATTGATTTATATAAAATTTATTATGTGAAAAAGCTAGTATAAAACTAGCTTTTTTCTAAGTGTTTTGCGATATCTACATACATATTTGAATAAGTTGTATGAACATCATTGCTTGGCTCAGCATTGGATGAGAAATGTACAATGACCATATTCGCTTTTGGATCTATATAGAGGCATTGTCCATAACTTCCTAACACTTCAAATGCACCGTGTTCATTATGAGGAATCCACCATTGAT
This sequence comes from Bacillus cereus, assembly GCF_002584535.1. Taxonomy (GTDB): domain Bacteria; phylum Bacillota; class Bacilli; order Bacillales; family Bacillaceae_G; genus Bacillus_A; species Bacillus_A arachidis. The sequence goes on along the minus strand of NZ_NUOT01000046.1, from coordinate 7,689 downwards.
TATGATAAGAAATGGATGTACCTTGTCCGATTGCAAATTCTCCTTCTTGCACGCTCTTTACATTTTCTGAAATAGAGGAAGGGAGAATTTGCACGCCATTGTAGCGACCGTTATTTAAAATCAATTGCCCAAATCTGGCCAAATCTCTTGCAGTCGCATTTAAACCAGCACTTGCTTGTTCAACTCCTGTTTCATCTGTAACATAATACGCATTTTCTTCCATACCTATTTTGGACCAAATTCTCTCACTTACATTTTCAGTTAACGATTTTCCAGTTAAGGTCCGTATAATCCAGCCGAGTGTTTCAGATGAACCGTTATTATACGAAAACGCAGTTCCAGGTGGTGCCGTTTCTTCTGCTTCTTGTAGCATATCATAAATTTTTATTGGGCCATCATAGTTTTTACCACGAGGAAGAATATTGCTGGCTAAATATAATTGAGCATCTTGATTTTCTAAACCTGGCTGTATATATCCATGTGTAGGGTATTCAGCAGAAACCTGCATGTCCATTAATTGTTGAATTGTTGCTTTTCCGAATGGAGTGTTTCGTAATTCTTTGACATATGTTTCAGCAGTCTTATTTACATTGATGAGTCCTTCTTCGGTTAATGATTGTACAAGTGCACCAGTAAATACTTTTGCTAAAGAGGCCATTCCATGCTGCTCATTTTGTTTAAACCCGTTGAAATAATGCTCGTAAACAAGTTTTCCGTTATGTACAACAACAAAGGCGTCTGTTTTATTCTCATCTAATAGTTTCTTTAAAGGGATATTTCCTCCATTCACTTTTTTAACTGAGAAATCATCTAAGTTTTGTAATGCAGTAGGAAATGATGATATTTGCTCGGGATTATTTTTTACTTCGCTTGTTAACGCTAGTTCTTTCATATGTGTATATGACCAACGTAAGTAGGGATCTTGTAACCAATTTTCTTTTGTCACGTTCTCTTTAGAAGGGGAGACTTTGTTTTGTTTAAAAAAAGTAAATCCAAGCCCAGTTACGATAAACACTAGTGTAAGTATGAGTAACAAAAGGGGAGATTTTTTAAAATTCATATATATACCTCCTTGTTAATTCTACAATAAGTATACGATCGTTTTCTTAGAAATACAAAATAAGGAAAGTAAACAGGGGAGTTTACTTTCCTTATTAACATTAAGCTGATAATTCTTCATCTGTACCTTGCTTTTTGAACTGTTGTTTTCTGCCATGTAGAAAGTAATAAATAAGTAATGTAAATGCAACGATAATGGCAGCGATGAAATACATATTATGATAGCTTGAGTGTGCTGCTACGATACCTAGTACAAAGGAACCGAGACCCATACCACTATCAAAGAATGAGAAATAAGTAGCTGTTGCTGAGCCGCGTCGATGGTTTGGAGCCGCGGAAATAGCAATGGTTTGGAAACTTGGGATTAACGTCCCATAGCCTAAACCAATTAATATACCTGCACCAAGGAACCAAAATGGCGTTTGTGCTTGGCTTAAGATGAACATTCCAATTGTAAAAATAATAATGGAAGGATAAACAAGTATATTTTCACCGAAACGATCAAATATCTTTCCTGTGAATGGACGAGAAAGAACAACAACAAGTGCATATACAATAAAGAAGTAACTAGCAACTTCTCCTAAACCAATTTCTTTTGCGTAAATAGGAATAAAAGATAATATGCCACTATAAGAAAAAGCAAGAACAAACCCTGTAAGGGCAATTGGAACAGAAGAAGGTTCAATTAAATCTTTCCATTTCATTCGCTCGCGTTTTTGTTTACTTACTGGCTTTTCATGTGGGATATTTACAAGTAAACCTAATAGAAATGCTAGTAATGAAAAGATAGAACAAACGATAAACAGAACTGTAAATGAAAAATGTGAAATAATCGTTAAACCTAAAAAAGGACCGATTACCATCGGCAAACTCATAAATACACCGAAATAGGCAAGTGCTTCACCGCGGCGATGAGCCGGTGCGACGTCTGTGACAATTGTACCTGTAGCTGTCGTTGCCATTCCAAACCCAATGCCGTGAAGGAAGCGAAGGGCAAGTAATAAAAATAAACTTTGTGCACCGAAATACATTACGGTAGCAGCTAAAAATAAGGAAAGAGAAATAAATAAGATTTTCTTTCTTCCTAAATCGTCAAGCCACTTTCCGGTAAACGGGCGGCATAGGACAGAAGAAATAAGAAATACTGTTGCGACTAAACCAATTTCTTCAGGTTTTCCTTTCAACCCCTCTATTACATAGACGGGTAAAGTAGTCATAAGCATGTAAAACGTTAAAAAGAGAAACAGACTACTAAAACAAGTTCCAAGGAAGTCCTTCGTCCAAAGTCTCTCACTTTGCATCGTCATCCCTCCAATTAATCATCTAAATTTTTAATAATGGTTTGCAGTACTTGAAATGCTTGTTGTAAATCTACTTCATTAATATTTTGTAGCGCTTTTTCTTCGAAAGTATCAACTTCTTCTTGCCATATTGGAATCATTTTTAGTGCTGTTTCAGATAATGAAATGAGCTTTTCGCGACGATCTTTTCCCTCGGTTCGAATAATCCATCCCATTGTTTCCATACGTGTTAAAGTACGAGTCATCGTTGGCGATTCAACGTTTAAATACTGACATAACTCAGTTTGTGTACAAGGTCCGGTTTGATTAATTCGAAAAATGACAGCCCATTGTGCACTAAATAAACCTGTTGGTGATACACGTTCATTAAATTTCTTCGTAAACTTTCGAGAAGTTTGACTGACAATGTGAAAAAAATGCTGTTTTTCGTCCATTTGTTTAATCCTTTCAAATTAGTTACCTAGCTAACTATATAATCTTTTACCAGAATTGTCTAGTGATAGGTATGTTGTTTTATGTAAGTATTTTGTATCGTTTTTGTGTTGAGAACATATATTCTACATGATATGCTAGAGGTAAGTTTAGAATTTTCTATCTATTAAAAATGAATGGGGGAGCGTGTGATGATTAAGCCTGCAACACTGAAGTTTGTTTCGTTATCAAATGGAGAAACGATTGCATATCAAGAAGTTGGAAGACAAAATAAAGAAAAACTCATCCTAATTCATGGGAATATGACATCCTCACAGCACTGGGATTTAGTCATTGGGAAATTACAAGATGAATATCACATTTACGCCATTGATTTAAGAGGATTTGGAAAATCAACCTACCATAAGCCAATAGATTCGTTGCAAGACTTTGCAGGTGATGTAAAGCTATTTATAGATGATCTACAATTGAAGAAGTTTTCACTGATGGGATGGTCAATGGGTGGTGGTGTTGCGATGGAGTTTGCAGCTTGTCATCCGGAGTGCGTAGAAAAATTGATTTTGGTTGAATCAGTTGGAATGAAAGGATATCCTATTTTCAAAAAAGATATAAACGGTCAACCCATCACATCCACTTTGTTAAAAACAAAAGAAGAAATTGCGCAAGATCCCGTTCAAATTGCTCCAGTACTAGATGCAATTAAAAATATGAACAAGATATATTATCGTACGGTTTGGGATTTACTGATTTATACACACAATAAACCAGATCCAGAGCGTTATGAAAAGTATTTAGATGATATGTTAACGCAGCGTAATTTTGTAGATGTGAACTATGCTTTAATTACGTTTAATATTTCAGATGAACATAATGGAGTTGTACCAGGGAATGGACATATTCATCGCCTGCAAGTACCGACTCTTGTCGTACAAGGAGACCGGGATTACGTTGTCCCGCAAGTGGTCGGAGAAGAATTAGCAAAACATCTTCCGAATGCAGAACTAGTCATATTAGAGGATTGTGGGCATTCGCCGTTTATTGACTGTTTAGATGAATTTACCCAGCACGTTACAAATTGGCTGGAAAATAAATAAGCAGAACATATAAAAAGAAGTTAGATAAGATTCGTCTAACTTCTTTTTATATGCTTACACATTATTGTTCAAAAAGTTTATAATGAAGGCTGGTGAACATGTAAAGGGAGAGAGAAGAGGATGTCAATACGATTTACATTTTGGATTATGGTTGGAATTGTTGCAATTTCTGGATTATCACAAGGAATGCTTCTACCGGCGATCGCAATGATTTTTGAGCAAGAAGGGATTCGTTCTAGTATTAATGGTATTCATGCAACTGCGTTATATATTGGGATTTTATTTATTTCACCGTGGCTTGAGAAACCGATGCAGCGTTTTGGAATGAAACCAATTATCGTAATCGGCGGATTTCTCGTTATTATTTCATTATTCTTTTTTACACAAACATTTTCATTTTGGGCATGGTTTATTCTGCGCTTTTTAGTTGGAGTAGGCGATCACATGTTACACGTCGGAACGCAAACATGGATTACAACGACATCTGATCCTAGTAAAATAGGAAGACAAGTCTCTATATATGGAGTCTTTTTTGGGATTGGTTTTGCAGTAGGACCATACTTAGCTAGCACTGTCCAATATGGGCTTGCAACGCCATTTATCGTATCTACGATTCTTTGTTTAATTGGATGGCTATTATTACTTCCAACCAAAAATGCTTTTCCAGAGCAAGATGACACAGGAAAGAAAAATGAATCATCACTTTCTCGTTATAAACAAGTATTTGTTCTTGCGTGGATTGCACTAATGGGGCCTTTAGCATACGGCGTTTTGGAAGCGATGTTAAATAGTAATTTACCTGTGTATGCACTCCGAAAAGGGTGGTCTGTCGCTGATGTATCCTTCTTATTACCTGCATTCGCAATTGGGGGAATTGTTACGCAAATTCCGCTTGGTATATTAAGTGATAAATATGGAAGAGATCGCATTTTAACATGGACATTCAGCATAAGTGCAATTATTTTCTTACTTGCTGCAGTGTTTGACGGGTATTATTGGATTGTATTTGGGTGTATGCTGTTAGCTGGTATGGTGATTGGATCATGTTTCTCTTTAGGGCTTGGCTTTATGACGGATTTATTACCAAGACACTTACTGCCAGCAGGAAATATATTATCCGGAATTGCCTTTAGTATAGGAAGTATTATGGGACCTGTATTAGGAGGCATATTTATAGAGAAAATACAGTATACAAGCTTTTTTATAGCGGTTATGATAATAATGGTAATTATTGCACTTCTATATATCACATATATGAAAAGCCAATCCGCATCAAGAAAAATGGAAAGTAGGTTAGGGCATGACAAAACAACCTAAAAAGAAAAAATTTGAAGTACAGGATAACGAAACAATTACAGATTGCTTAGCGCGTATGGAAAAAGAAGGGTATGCACCTTCACGCCGCATGGAAGAGCCCATCTTTCATGAAGTGAAGAAAGATGGGAAAACAGTTGTAGAACCGTGCGGAAGAAGAATTGTTTTTGAGGGAAAGTTGAAATAAGGAGAGGGGTCCTTGTACTGAATCTCAAAAGTTAGATTTTAATCGGAGTGAGAAATCACTCCGATTTTTTCTTTTCGCTATGATATAGTTTCGATACGATATCAAGTATGACTCTTGAAAAATTATGGAATCATAGTTCGATCCAGTAACGCTGAACAATCTCGCCAGTATTCGGGGAAATTACTTCATCTTCAAAGATACCCCCAACTTTTTGAATGGTTTTGGCAGAGGCGATATTTGCTTTGTCACAAGTTATTAACACTTTGTCTAATCCTAATTTTTTCGCTTCAAATAAGGAAAGACGAAGCTGCTCAGTAGCGTAACCATTTCGGCGTTCGTCCGGGTGCACGCTATAACCTATATGTCCGCTCTCTATGAGTAATTGTGGCGTTAATCGATGACGGATATTGATGAAACCGACTAGTTTTCCCTTATCAAAGCTCAAAAACTGAGTGGATGGAACTCGATTTAGTGGTAGGTTTTCTCCTTTTTCTTGTATTTTGACTTTATTAAGCCATTCGTCAAAGGAATCAAATTGTTGTAAGGAACAACTACCATATGGCTGTTCCCTTGTACTTAGGAATGCTTGCCGATAAGCCATAATTTGTTTGCTGTGCTGGTGAGTTGGTTTTACTAATTGCATTGTTATCATCTGTCTCCTATATCATATTTTACATTGCACTGTCTTAATTACTTCTCTTAATTCATTCCAGTTTATAACATTTAGAATAAATTGAATAGTGTAATGTCAATGCTACTAAGATGAACAAGCTTAAAACTGCTATTCCCAATTATACTTTCAGTGTAGACGAGCGTTCTAAGATTAACAAAAAGATGACTGATTTAGGTATTACTTCAGAGCATTATGAAGCGCTACTAAAAATTGATTTTGGTAAGTATCTTAGAGGAGTAACAGATGCCACATCTGTTGATATGATAAATCCACATGCCTTATGAATAGTACTCAAGGTGAGGTTATTTTAAATCTATGTACAAGGCTTTTTTTTCTTAGTAGCTACTCATGATGACTTATTAGAAACAAATATCTAAAATGAATAAGATAGACAGAAGCATTTATTATAGTGATAAGAAATTTGGGATATACGAAGTTGAAGTTGAGCTAATATTTTGTACAGAAAAAAATTAAAGCCATGCTACTTCTTTAGCTAGATTTTCTAGTGTTTGGAAATTTTATAGCCAATGAGACATAAACGTAGTAGCCTTTGACCTGAAGGATTTGCAAATAAATAATAAGGAGATTTTAAAATGACAATAAATGATAAAATTTTTGGAGAACTTGATTATCAGTATAAATGGGTAGGATACAGAACCATGAAGTTTTTAGGAAAGGATACAGAGATAGCATTATTGGTAGGAGGTACTGAAGATGGGGATTTTGATGAAGGACAATATGTATCATACAACTCATTAATGGATAATTGGGAACAAATCCAACATAGCATATTACAACCAGTTTTAGATTATTATAAAGAAAAAAGGCATGAGCTTGGTTATGATGTTGCATTTAATGAGGACTACCCATTAATTGAAACAGTTGATCAATTAATAGAACATATAACATTAGTAGGTATTTCGGTTCCGTATGATTTCCTTCGCGATGGACGTGATATAGGAATCTCATTTGATTGTTTGTGGGATGAAGAAAATGGTTTAGGGGTTCGTCTCATAAATGAAAAGGTAGATGAAGTAGGCTATCAAGATGTTGCAATTTAAATATCACTATTTGCTAGGAATACACATAAAAAGGGTGTTTGTTTTGGAGGTTAATAGAAAAAAGCAGGCCCATTCTGAACCTTTTTTCGGCATGGCTTCATGAACAGAAAGATCGTGTTTTACCAAAAAGTGCGCTAGGAAAAGCCATCAATTATTGTTTGAATCAATGGAAGCATCTTAAAGCCTTTTTATTAGACGGTCATTTAGAAATTGATAACAATAGAAGTGAACGTTCGATTAAACCGTTTGTAATCGGGAGAAAAAATTGGATGTTCTCAAATACACGGCGAGGTGCTAGAGGAAGTGCGATCATGTATAGTGTGGCGGAAACCGCAAAAGAGAACAATCTAAGTCCCTATCATTATCTTCGTTATTTGTTTGAAACACTTCCCAACATCAATTTAAACAATAAAGAAGAAATTGATAAAGTCTTGCCGTGGTCAAAGGATTTACCATCTAGCTGTAGAGTGCCGAAAAAAAGTGAAGCAAACAAAAAATAACTCCAAAATCAACTTCTATTGTATATTTTGGAGTTACTTGATGTTTACTATTTAGAAAGGAAGTAATA
>NZ_NUOT01000045.1:72715-177179 GCF_002584535.1 Bacillus cereus | reverse complement strand
ACATCTTTTCGTTTACTCTAAATAGCTTTTTTATTCTTTACATGGCTGTTACTCTGAATTTCATTTACCGTATTTTACAATAAGAATAAATTATAACAATACAATAATTACAAGTAATTCTAATGCAAAAAGAAAATGTATGAAAAAATTGTAGAATGGAACTATATTTCATAAAGGATTTCTAAAACATTATTGAGCAGAAAAAAGAATGGGGAATTTTATTATGAAACTAACACCAGAACAACGTATTCAATTGCATGGATTTAATAACCTAACAAAATCATTAAGTTTTAACATGTATGATATTTGCTATACAAAAACAAAAGAAGAACGAGAAGCTTATATAGAATACATAGATGAACAGTATAATGCAGACAGATTAACTAAAATTTTGGAAAATGTCTCAGACATTATAGGAGCACATGTACTGAATATCGCTAAACAGGACTATGTACCACAAGGAGCAAGCGTAACTATATTAGTATCAGAAGGACCAGTGGTAGAAGTACCTACGGAATCATTCACTGAATCTCCTGGACCTCTTCCTGATTCAGTTGTTATGCAGTTAGATAAAAGTCATATCACAGTTCATACGTATCCTGAATATCATCCAGATGAGGGGATCAGCACTTTTAGAGCAGATATTGATGTGGCTACATGCGGTGAAATATCCCCCCTTAAAGCATTAAATTATCTTATTCACTCATTTGATACTGATATTATGACCATTGATTACCGCGTTAGAGGATTTACAAGAGATATAACAGGTAACAAGTTATTTATTGACCACGAAATAAGTTCCATCCAAAATTATATTCCAAATAACGTGAAAAGTCTCTATGACATGATTGATGTCAATGTATATCAAGAGCATATCTTTCACACAAAATGTAAACTGAAAGAATTTGACCTAAACAACTATCTATTTGGCTATACACAAGAGAAGTTACCAGTAAAAGAACGAGAGGAAATTACAAAAAAATTAAAAACAGAAATGGATGAAATATTTTACGGAAAAAACATGAATCATGGATCAATTGAAGAGGATTTGGATGATAACTCGTTTCAGAGGACTACAAATAATTCATAAGCGTATTTAACAATTCATTAGAGAAATACCAATGGAAAAAGCCCTGCTAGTATATGAAACATAGCCAAGGCTTTTTCTTAACTTTTGAAAGGGAGAATGAATTATAAAAAGGGTTTAAAGCCATATCAAATAAGCGTTATTTTCCAGAATATACTTTGGGGCAATCAATGCTCTTTGGTTTGTAGAAACAATGTTCTTTGTATTGCCCAGCTAATGTTTGATCCCACCAAACAGGAGGACAATTTCCTACGGGATTAAAAAACCAAAGAGAATTGGTTGCGGGATGTCCTCTCCAGTACTCTAGGCATTTCCTTGCCAGTTCTTTGTCAGTTTCTCTTGCACGTTGATAAAAATATCCTTTTGTTACAGCTTCGAATGAATAATTTCCACCTTGCTGTTGGTACACCATTTGTTGAATATTTGTAATTCCTTTAAAATCTAGACAATCACACATGACTCTGTTCACACCGACATTTCCAACATCCAACATACCTTGTTGTCCTTCTCCTTCAGCCTCTGCTCTCATTAGACGAGCTAATAAGTCCACATCACTATCTGTATATGCAATTCTCATTTCTGTCCCTCCCTTCTCTTTACAAATATATGTAAAGAGGATAAAAAACACGAATTAAAAAAATGAATTGCATTCCCATAGATAATTTTCTACAAGTAATTTTTATAAAGAATGGGTCTCCATATAATAAAATATGCTTTTATTATCCTGGTAATAGCAATTAAAAAAACTATCAATGTACAGAGTCCGAAGTATTGGAGGTACTCCAATAAGTAATTTCATGCACCGTATTTATAAGAAAAATAAAAAACAAAACAGTTGCTAAATATAGAAAATTTACATAGGCCAGAGTGAGAACTAACGTTCATAATTCAAAGATACAAATGAAAGGAGAAAAGTGTTGAATAAAAGACGTTATGACATTGAACAAGAAAAATAAGTGATAGCTGAAAAAGTAACCGAACTATTTTCTTATGCAAAGACTTCTGTTAAAGATATTACGAAGTCCTCTGGTTATAGAAAAGGACATATTTATTACCATTATCAAAATAAAGTTACAATTAGAAGGGTCTTAATATAAAGGAAGGAAGTGCAAAACTATGGATTTCGAAAAAGTTATGCAGGAGCTGGAAGCCCTCGGTAAGGAACGAACGAAAAAAATGTACATATCCAATGGTGCGCAAGAGCCGCTTTTTGGGGTAGCTACAGGTGCTATGAAACCAATCGCAAAGAAATTAAAAATGAATCAACGTTTAGCTGAAGAGCTTTATTCCACAGGTAACTACGATGCAATGTACTTTGCGGGCATTATTGCAAACCCAAAAGCTATGAGTGAGTCGGATTTTGATCGTTGGATGGATGGGGCGTATTTTTATATGCTGTCTGATTTTGTGGTGGCAGTAACTTTATCAGAGTCAGATTTTGCACAAGACGTTGCTGATAAATGGATTGCAAGCGGTGACGAACTGAGAATGTCAGCGGGCTGGAGTTGCTACTGCTGGCTTTTAGGGAATCGCTTAGACAATGAATTTTCCGAAAGTAAGATTTCTAATATGCTTGAAATTGTGAAAAATACGATTCATGATTCGCCAGAACGAACGAAATCCGCTATGAATAATTTTCTATACACCGTGGGGATTTCATATTTGCCGTTACATGAAAAAGCAGTCGAGACCACAAAGGAAATAGGTACAGTAGAAGTAAAACGGGACAAGAAAAAAAGCAGTTTCCTAAATGCTTACGAAAGTATTCATAAAGAAATTGATAGAGGGAGGCTTGGTTTCAAACGTAAATATGTAAGATGTTAAAAATTAGCTTAGTATTGGGGTGTTAATCCAAGAAGGATTGACACTCTTTTTTATGATTTCGAGTGCGCTATTTTATTTCTATAGCGCATATTTTCTCTTTTAGTCTAAATCCAACTAAACAATTCGTCTCAAATCCAAAGTCAATATACTTCTTATTTTTAACGTATACGTATTTTAGATGCTACTATTTTTCAAGTTCCTAATCATTTTACCCCCATTTTTCGTTTTTAAATTCCCAAGTATTTCATAAAAATAAATGAATTGTTAAAGTAATCGAAACTTGTATTAAAAATAGTAGAAATATTCTAGCTTAATATGAATTTTATTGTTGAAATTCTGAATATTAAAATGTAATATAGAAAAGCGTGTGTAATAATGTACGAATTAAAAAATGAATTTACAATAGATGTTTGTGTAAGTGATAAGGGGGAAAATGAGAAAGACTATACATATGGAATTTTAAAGTTTATCAACATCAAAAATATGAAAATAAACTTACTAGAGTCTAAAGTAAAGAAAACAACATACAGGTATACTGTAAAAGTCATATGGAGGTTTCAGGAATGGGAAATGAAAGTAGGTTTCAAGAAAAACAACAAACCCGTCGACAGCGCGGTGTTGTTAATATTGGATTAAGTTTGGTATTACTGACAGTCAGCATGGTATCTTATCAGTTATTTTTTACTGATCAAACAAAAGGAAAAGAGCGTCTAGAAGAAAAGAAGGTAGATCAATTAGCATCTAAAGAAGCGAAAAAAAGTAAATTAGAGGAACAAAACGCAAAACAATCAGAAGAAGACGCATCAAAAGAACAATTAAACAAAGAAGTTGAAAAACAAACATTAGCAGAGCAACAAAATCAAGTGAAAGAAACCTCAAAATTACCGGAAAAAGAAAAGCAGCTTAATGAAAATCAAGTGAAAAAACAAGAAGAACAAAAGAATACAAACATGGAAAAGCAGAAGGTGAATGAAGAGGGAACAACTAAAAACCAAACTGAACAAAATAATCAATGGCAGCCAGTTGGTACAGAACAAGGAACAAAACCTGCCATGCAATTTAAAGAGGGAACGACAGATTGGAATGAGATGAAAAAGGCAATTTCCTCCGCTGTTGATGTTCCTGAATCACAAATCATTTATGATTTTATCGGAAATAATGGAACGAATAAAGCATATGGTAATGTGCGAGATAAGCAAAGCAATAAAAAATATAAAGTATACATTGATTGGGTTGAAAATAAGGGATGGAAGCCCGTATCTGTACAGGCTATAAAATAGTTATACCGACAAATGATCTATCAAAATTTAGTATATAAGACAAAGACTCTCCGATTGGAGAGTCTTTTACATGAGTTCCTATTTTTAATATGTTTGCTATTTGTTGATATAGTTATCTTTTCGTTTATCGAATACAAACAGACTAAGTTCTTTAGCATCATTAGCTAACTGAATTAATCGTTCAAACTGTAATCCTATTTTCTTTAATAGCTTAGCTGAAGCGTGATTCTCTTGAGTAGTAATCCCCACAATACGATTTAGCCCCAATTTATCTTTTCCATATGCCATCACCGCAGAAGCTGCTTCATAGGCATATCCTTTGGCCCAATACTTGGGAAGAAAGGCGAAGCCAATATCTACATCTTCCAGTGAATCTCTTTTTACTAGACCACAAATTCCAATTGGAACATGATCCTCCTTTCGTTCTACTAAAAAAAGACAGAAACCATATTGCTCATACATACGAACCGTTCCATTCAAAATATAAGCTTTTGCATCTTCTATCGTTCTCACACCGCGATCACCTATAAATTGTAACCAAGAAGGGTCATTCAAAAGCTCAAGGATAAATGATGCATCGTCGGTTGTTTGTAGGCGAAGGATAAGACGTTCTGTTTCAAGGATATTCAAAGAGAATACACCATCCTTTCAGTATTATATTCTATCTAGATATCATAATCGTATTGTAACTTAAAACTCAAGTATATTTCTTCGTGAGGTACACATTATATGTTAATCGTTATACAAACGCTTTTTCTGTACGCCACTTGTTACAGTAATAAGTAGAAGATATTATTTTTGAAAGAAATATATCAAATTAATCAAATAAGTTATAAAATCCCCACATTATTTGATTAGTAAATATTGAAATGGTGATACTAATAAACATTGAACACTTATGATAAGGAATGATACCATGATCTTTATTTACACTGATTTTGGCGGAACGCATACAACCTCACTTGCGGCAGCATATCATTTAAACAAATTACCAACCGATCGAAGACTGACCAAAGAAGAAATTTTAAATGTGGATTATTTCAATAAACTCAAAACTTCTGATATGGGAAAAATAATTTTTCATGGGCGAGACGAGAAAGGGAACCCAGTTTACACAATAGGGCACGGAACATCAAAGTTAGTTGTTCCAGCTATGAAGAATTTAGGAGAAATTCTTCAACATCAATATCAAAACAACGAAAAAATCATTTTTTCAAATACATCTCCAACAGTGCCACTTCCTATGACGTTTGGAGGCTTGTTTTCAAGAAGGTTCCATATTGATTTTATTGGTGTTCCATTACTTGTATGGGGAGCAAAGTTGTGTTGTGACAATATACAACGACTTGTAAGTTATACAAAAGAAGCTGGGAGAATGACAAATGATTCTGTCGTTATTTTAGAAAATGAAGTCTTTAAATAAAAAATGCAGGATATATTGCAATCCTGCATTTTTTCTATATTAATTCAACTTTTTTTCGAATAACAATCTTATCAATGTCCTCTTCTTCATCACCAATATATAAGCCACGTTCTTTTAAATATGTTTCAAAATATAAATCCGCTTCTGCACGTTCATCATAAGGTTTTATAGATAAAACAAAGCCTAATTTATTTTGTTCCTCTAAATGAGAAGTAGAGATATAAGCAGGGGTATTATGACGTAAAAATAGCTCCTTAACAGGAATAATCATATCCTTCATTAATTTTGATAGCATACTCATTTCAAAATCAAAGTTAAAGCGGTCAATGCTAGATAAATCAGCAAATACAACCCCAATAAAGCCTGTATTAAATACCTCTTGAAATTCAGCATCTTGAGAATCGTAAAAATTCTTTTCAATTAAGTAATTTTTAAAATAAGCAACACCATCAGCTTGTTCAAAAGGTTTTGTGGAAAGAACAAAACCGATTTTCTTTTGTTTATGTAAATACACACAAGATATATATGCAGAAATATTATGTTCTTTAAATAGAGAGCTTGTTGCTCCTGCAAGACCATCTAACACATGATGGACAATTTGAAGTTTCTTTCGGGCAAAGTAATAGGATTTTTTTTGTAGTTCCAATGTATCAATAAACACAGAACCGATAAAGCCTGTATTTGAGATAGTCGGTGTATGCTTTTTTCTTCCTCTGCGCTTGTTTTGAGCCATTGTAAAAATCATCCCTTCAAGTACGATTGAAATAAAAGAGAACATTTGTTCGCATATCTATATTTTACTATTTAATCACTACAAAGTAAAGGGATTTTTATCAAAAAACAATAAAAAAGACACCTTTTAAAAGGTGTCTTTAACGTAAGTGGGAAGAGGATTCAACCCATATTATTTGTAATTTATATTATGAAACAGAAACAAGCTCTTCTGCATCGTCTACATCTAAATGACAATCCATTGTACGTACATCTTGATCTTCATGACTTCCGAAATAAATAGTAATTTTCATATGTATCGCTCCTTTATTCTAGGAATACCTAAAATAATTACTAGTAATGTTACTGCCTATTATATACCACTTTTTTCATTTCGACAATCTTATCCAGTTTATATTTTCGTTTTGTAAATATTTAGAATTTTTGTTACGATACATATAATTAAACGTAAGGAGGAATTCGCATGTTAAAAAATTTAAAACGAATCTCAAATGAAGGAAGAGGAGTGAATAGCATTTAAGCTAACTTAGCACTCCTATTTCCGCAAAGAATATAAATATCGGAAAGTAGGAGAAAGTTTGAAAAAATATACGCTGGCAAATCATAATATTTCTATTTTATTTTGGGTTCATTTTTTTGGAACAATTAGTTTTTTACAAGCAGTTATGACGTTGTTTTATGTTGAAAGAGGACTCACTCCTTCCAATATTCTCATTGTATTAATGTGCTGGAGTGGAGCGGTTTTAATTGGAGAAGTACCGGCAGGCGTTTTTGCAGATCGCTTCGGCTTAAAACTCTCGTTTATAACAGGCGCTTGCATCAAAATTATAAGTATCTCTATTTTGTTCTTTGCTGATAATATATGGTTATTTTGTTTATATAGCTTGTTGAATGGTTTATCAGTCACTTTCTTCTCAGGTGCTGACGAAGCCTTAATATATGAATCGTTAAAAGAAACGAATGAACAACATCTTATGGATAAAGCGATGGGAAAAATTCAATCGGCTAGCTTTATTTCAATGATGATTGCTGTTATTTTTGGATCTTATTTTGCGAAAGATTTAAAGGAAGAGCAATTTCTTATTTTAATTACACTCGGGCTTTTTTTTCATTTCGTAGAATTATTTTTAATTTTATTTATAAAAAATCCAGCAGCGGGATTTGAATATATTGAGTCACCGTATTCACAAGTAGTCGAAGGAATACAAGTGATTCGAAAAGCACCTCAATTACTCATCATGTTCTTGAATATATCACTTGTATTTATTTCAGCGAGTGCGGTTTTTGATAACTACGATCAACTACTTTTGAAAAATGCAGGAGTTCCTGTATTTGCAATTGGTATATTATATGCAGTCGCTGCAATAGGCGGATATTTTGCATCCATTTCAATAGGATGGTTAACCAAAAAATTCTCTCGTATATTTTTATTAAATCTTTCAGGTGCATTAGCTGTCTGTGGATTACTATTAGCAGCGTGCTTTGGAAATACGTTATGGGTCGTTTTAGGAGCATTTATTATATTACGATTTGTAAGAGCAATAAGATACCCGATTTATTCACAACTGAGTAATGATATAATTCCATCACATGTACGTGCAACCACAATTTCATTGTTATCAGTGCTCGATTCAGTGCTGGATTTAATTATTTTTGGTACGCTATCTTTACTTGCTGTATATGGGTTACCTGTTATGTTTATTGGATGTGCTATCATTGCACTAATAGGTACTTGCTTACCGATTAAAGGTGTAAAGGAAGTACCTAAAAAATATTGAATTGTAACTCATAGTAAATAGACCATGCTTTAGGATAGATTCAATCCTGAAAGCATGGTCTATTTTTTATAAAAATATTGACTATGCAATTACCCGTTATACAGACTGCATAACTTTGTTACAAAACCTTAATAACAAATTTAAGCCTACTTAAATTTTAACGTGTAATATAGATAAATAGAGTAAAAGACTAGGAGTTAAAATATTACTATGAAAAAACCACTTATCACTACAATTATTTTCCTTTGGATAGGAATAAGCATCGTCATTCTACAGCAAACAAAAGAAAAGAATTACATAAAAGCTAAGAACCAATCAGATAATGTAATAACGATTGCTCATAGAGGGGCATCCGCATATGCTCCAGAACATACAATACCAGCTTACAAATTAGGTCAACAATTTAAAAGCGATTATATAGAAATAGATCTTCAAATGACAAAAGATGGGCACTTAATTGCCATGCATGATGATACATTAAATCGAACAACAAATGGATCAGGACTTGTTAAAGATCATACATTGGAAGAAATAAAAAGACTTGATGCTAGTAGTTTCTTTAACAAAAAACATCCCAATCTAGTAAAAGAAGAATTTCAGGATGTAAAAGTACCAACACTTGCAGAAATTATTGAAACGTTTGGACATGATGCTCGATATTATATCGAAACAAAATCACCAGAAGACTATCCTGGAATGGAAGAAAAACTATTAGAAATACTGAATCAATACAAATTAACTGATCCAAGTATTGTAAAGGAAAAAATAATCATCCAATCATTTAGTAAAGAAAGTTTAAAAAGAGTTCATAGTCTAAATTCAAGCATTCCTCTAGTGCAATTATTAACACATAAGGAAGCAACGAGATTAACTAATGAAGACTTTAAGGAGTACAAAACGTATTGTTTGGGCTTGGGCATGAATTATACATCTATGAATGCTACCTATGTTAAAAAAATACAAAAACACGGCTTAGAAATTCACCCATTTACAGTGGATAAAGAGGAAGATATGAAAAAATTGATTGAATGGGGTGTAAACGGCATGTTCACGAATTATCCGGATCGTTTGCAGCACATAAAAAGCTAAAATAAAACATCTTATATTATGATTTGGATGTTTTATTGATCAATATTCATTAGTAATAAAATAGATTAACTACGCTACTAAGACATATTATAATAAATAGTGGGCTAAAGCCTCTTATTCATCTCTTATAAGGAGAGTGTTTAGCATGATTATAAAGTTCAATCGTTTCCGTTAATTTCAGGTACATTTCTATTCGTTCATTTTTCTAAAGTGAATTTTGGGCTGTTTTGATGTACTTTTTTCCAAATAACCAAATTCGAATGAAATGAGGAATGAATTATGAAAGAAAAGATAAATAAAATTAATGGAATTGATATATGCACAGAGAGTTTTGGAGATCCTAATCATCCAGCTACTTTATTGATTATGGGAGCAATGTGTTCAATGGTTTACTGGGATGAAGAGTTTTGCCAAAGATTAGCGGATACAGGGCGATACGTTATTCGATACGATCATCGAGATGTTGGACGTTCCGTTGTCTACGAGCCAGGGAGTTCTCAGTATACTGTAGTAGACATGGCGGATGATGCTGTTGGAGTACTGGATACATACCATATTAATCAAGCGCATATTGTTGGAATGTCCTTGGGAGGTATGATTGCTCAAGTTATCGCAGTAAGACATCCTCAAAGAGTTCTAACAATGACTTTGATTGCATCAAGTATTTATGGGTCTGATGAAAATAATCGAAATTTACCTCCAATGGATGAAAAAATTCTTGCTAATCATGCGAATGGAAGTAAATTGGACTGGACAGATAACGAATCTGTAGTGAATTATTTGGTTAGAGGATCAGCATTACTCTGTGGACCAAAGCATAAATTTGATGAACAAAGAGTTACAAAGCAGGTAACAAAAGAAATAAAAAGAGCAAACAATCTACTCAGTATGTTTAATCATGCACTGCTTAAAGGTGATGATTACTATGAGGGGAAATTAAAAGAAATACATATACCTACTTTGGTTATTCACGGTACCGAAGACACGGCGCTTCCGTATGAACATGGCTTAGCTCTAGCTAATGAAATTCCTAATGCATCGTTACTACCACTAGAGGGAACGGGGCATGAAATTCACTTTGATGATTGGGGTAATATAATTAACGCTATTTCGAAACATACTTCAAGAGTGTAAGTGTAGGAAATTACACAGCTAAAATAGACGATTTAAGGATTTTTCTAATCCGTAGATCGTCTATTTTATTTTAATAATTAATTGACAATGATACAGAAATAGATTTAACATGACGAGTCTAAAGTAAAAAAGAACCCAGTAAAATCTGGATTCTTTTTCTTTGAACTAAAATGATTGCGTCATAATATAAATCATTGAATCTAATTATCGAAGCAGAATATTTACTGCATGATTAATGGTGCTTTTATTATTTTCCAAGAGAGATAGAACTTTTTACTTGTTTGTATGTTTTTTGTATTTTTTTACAACCATTATTGCAAGTGGGGTACCAATCAATGTAGGTAAAAACCAAAACGATAGTTTAGGAAGTAAATTTAATATTGGAATATAGCTCCCGATGTTCACTAAAAGGGCCGTTACAGCACCTATATATGAACCTAGCATACCTCTAATATGATGATGAATCCAATTTTTCCAACGTCTTTTTCTTGCAAGATAACCATAAATAGCAAATGAATAAGAAAAAAGTGCGACATAAAACAAATAAGCAATCTCATTCCAATGTAAAATAGATAATATAATTGCAGTGATGAAAACTACAACGTAAGATGCATGGTAAACTTCACCCCATTCTGTATGAGTTCCTTTTCTCTTTTTTGCAGACATTGCAACCGCCCCTGAAATTAAACATATGGTCCCAAATAGAATATGAATGATTAAAAGGATGTGAAAGATATCCAATAAACTTCCTCCTTTGCTACTTTAATATTTTTGGTTTGTTAACGAAGAGATGAAATACATCTTTGGTTCAATTTAATATATTGAAATAAAGGTGCTTCTAGAACATTCTCTATCTTTAATATTTTTCATCATATTTTATTAGCTAATTTAGAATATATATTGTAATTTTAAGTAACTACCTCATGTTTGAGGAGATATTACAGTTCTGAAAAAAAGAGAAAACAGAACCTGCTTTTGCAAAAGTTCTAGGTCTTATTAAGGAGGAACAGACTAATGGCTGAAAAAACAAGAGTAATAGAAATTATGCCTTATAATCCTGAATGGAAAATGGAATTTAAGAAAATCAAAATGATGATTGAAAGTTATATTGGAGATTTGACTTTAAGAATTGAACATGTAGGGAGCACTTCTATTGAAGGATTAGCAGCGAAACCGATTATTGATATTGATGTCGTTATAGATAGTTACGATATTTTGCCTGATATTATAAAACGATTAGAAAAAGAAGGTTATCAATATCAAGGAGATCTAGGTGTTGAAGGTCGTGAAGCTTTTCAACGGAATAAAGAAGATCATTTTATGAAATACCATCTCTATGTTTGTCCAAAGGACGGGAAAGGTTATTTAGAGCATATCGCTTTACGTGATTATTTATCGTCGAATAAAGCTGCACGTAAAGAATATGAGGAATTGAAATACAAACTAGCTGAAAATTATCGGAAAGATATTGATCGTTATTGTAAGGCGAAAACAGATTTTATAAAAGGAGTTTTGGAGAAAACTCTTTATAAAAACTAGAAAGGAATAAAAATACGAATTGCTACCTGTAATATTTAGAACAAGCAAATAGGCTATTTGTGGAGAGATAAATTAATGCAAATATTCTTGCCTTATAAGAAATTAGAACCATAATGAATGAATAAAAAAATATAAATCCCTATTGGTTGTGTTAACCATCAGTGGGGAACTAAACACCCCGCCAATAGGAGTTTCACTTTATTTCAATAAAAGGATTAATAAATTTATAAAAAAGCCTGTTTCTTAAAGGAACAGGCTTTTTTACTATGAGTTTATCAACTCTCGAACAATTTCGCTTAATTGATAGATTCCTTTTGTTAGATCTTCCACAGATGCATAGGCATACGAAAGTCGAATATGCTGATCAGACTCTTCTCCATAAATACGCCCTAGGTTAAGAAGTATCCCGCTAGATAACGCTTTTGAGTATAGTTTTTTCATTGGAATTTTCGGTTTTATTTTTAACCATATAAAAAAACCACCACTAGGAACATTCCATTCGGCAATATTTTTGCAATACATATCCAATGCTTGAATCATTAGGGTTCTTCGTATCTTTAGTTGCGCTCTCACAAATTCTACATGCTCTTGATACAAACCGCTAGAAAGCCACTTTTCAGCAACTCTTTGTGATAAAGAACTAGAACCATAGTCTGTTTGCATTTTTATATCTGATAATCGTTCAATTACAGGTTCAGGGCCGATAATCCATCCGATTCTTAAACCTGGACTTAGTGTCTTTGATAAACTACCGATATGTAATACATGTCCGTGTTTATCCATTGCCTTTAACGGGAGAGGAGGTGGCTCATCAATCCATAATTCACGGTAAATATCATCTTCAATAACAGGAAGTTGTTCTTTCTCACATACTTTTATAAGTTCTTTTCGCCGAGTTTTTGACATTAAAGTTCCTGTGGGATTATGAAAGCTAGGAATAGAATATAAAACAGTTTTTTCACCATTGTATTTATTCAGTCTAGATAACTCACTTGGTATAACCCCTTGGCAATCCAAGGATACTCCTGATAAATGCATTCCTGCTGATTTGAATACATGAAGCGAATAGAGATAAGATGGTTGTTCAAGTAGAACTGGAGATCCCTTATGTAGCAGCCCAACAGCTATCAACTGTAATGCTTGTAAAGCTCCAGAGACGATTAATATGGAAGATGGTGAGACATGAATACCAAATGAACTTACATAATTACTGATGGCTTCACGTAAAGGAAGAAACCCCTTTGGTTCTTCATATCCGAAAGCAGTGAGGTTTTTACAAACTTCTTGCATGACTAATTGCATTGTTTCTAATGGGAAAATATTAGAAGCAAGTTCGCCTTTACTAAGGTGAATGAATTGTTTATTTGATTCTACTGTATTAATTTCTTGAACCATTTCTTTGCTCGGTTTATGCAAACCCGCTTTCACATACTCATTCCAATTAGGCGGTGGATCAGTAGCTAATAGGGTCCATGTATTATTGACCACAATTGTACCCATACCCATTTTCCCTTGGATTAAACCATCTGCAGTTAGCTCCTCTAATGCTGTAATAACCGTACTTCGATTTACATCAAATATCTGTGCCAATTTTCGTTGACTTGGGATTTTACTACCTATCGGCCATTCGCCATTTGTAATCTTTACTTTCATATACTCCATAATCTGTTGGTACTTAGGGGATTGTTTATTCGACTTTGGATTATATGTATTCATAAAAAGCCCCCTTTTTTCTACTAATGAACCGTAAAGTGGTTGGTTTTTTTATTAAAGAACTGGTTGAAGACATTTTATCAACGATTGAATATTATGAAAAGAAATAATTGGAAAAGGAAAAGTGGCTGGCTTTTTCTATATGAAAGGAAGAGATGGTATGAAATATAGTGAATGGAATTTCCGTGTTTTATTCTCACACTGTATTACGATTGTTCTTTGGGGTTCTGCATTTCCTGGAATTCGCGTTGGGCTTGAAGCATATACGCCGGAACATCTTACGTTATTACGTTTATTAATAGCCTCATTTGCTTTAGTTATTTTAGCGGTCATACGTAGAATGCGTCTACCAGAATTAAAAGACATACCGGTAATATTCATTCTAGGCGGTTTAGGTTTTACCGTTTATCACATCACCTTAAATTATGGAGAGAAAAGTGTGAGCGCAGGGCCTGCAAGTTTGATTGTATCAGTTACCCCTATCATAACTGCAGTACTTGCTCTTATATTTTTCCGTAAAAAATTTAAATTATGGGGATGGATAGGAGGAGCAGTTAGTTTTATAGGAGTAGCACTCATATCAATTAGTACTGGAGATGAACTCGGATTCAACACTGGCATACTACTTATACTTATTGCTGCAATTTCAGAAAGTTTATTCTTTGTTTTTCAAAAACCATTCCTCAAAAAATATGGAAGTTTACCGTTTACTGTATATACGATATGGGCAGGGACTGTATTAATGCTAATCTTTTTACCAGGGCTTGGCTCTGAAATAGTAAAAGCTCCTATAGAAGTTACTCTTAGCGCTGTGTATTTAGGTCTTTTTCCAACGGTACTTCCGTATATAGCTTTGGCTTATATAACTTCTCATGCTGGAGCCTCTGAAGCAACGAGCTCACTTTATTTAACACCAGCGTTTGCTTGCTTTATTAGTTGGATATGGTTAGGAGAGGTTCCTACTATGTTATCAATACTTGGTGGTGTCATAACAATATTTGGCGTTGTACTTGCACATATAAAAAACGAAAAAGATCACTACATACGAATTGAAAGAACAAACGATGTAAATAAATCACATTCGATGTTTTAAAATCTATATGAGAAAAAGGAGATTAATGGAATGAAACGAATATAAAAGAAGAATTAAAATTAAAGAAGTTTTTTTCTTACCAATTATTTGTGTTGTTTCAATTCATATAAGGATTTTTCAATAATTTCATAATCCATTATTCCAAAGGAGTTTGATATGGTAAACCTACAATTGAAAGTCGTGACAAGAGAAAATTGGGAAGACGCACTAAAATTACAAGTATCCAAGGAACAAAATCAATTTGTACCGTCTGTAGCTGTATCACTTGCAAAAGTATATATAAAACCAGATGGTGACAACGTAGAATATATACCATTTGCTATATACGATGATGATGTTATGGTTGGGTTTATTATGCATGCCTTCGATAGAAACACAGTGGACATGTATTGGATTAATGGGTTTTTGATTGATGGAAAATATCAAGGAAAGGGATACGGAAAATCTGCTTTTATAGAGATGATTAAATGGGTTACCAATCACTTCTCCCAGTGCAAGGAAATTCGTCTAACTGTTCACAAAGAGAACACTCGAGCAAAAAGGTTATATGAAAGCCTTGGTTTTGTAGACCTTGGTTATGTTTATGATGGAGAGCAAGTATATCGATTGCTTGTTTAACTTTAATTAAAAAAGGTGTGAAACAAAGAATGCAATTTAACGAAGTAAAAATCGAAATATTTATTCCAGAAGAATTTATTGAAGACTTACGAGATGCATTAAATAAAGTCCAGGCTTGTAAAGTGGGGAATTATGATAACTGCATGTCTTATAGCTCAGTTAAAGGGTACTGGAGACCGCTAACTAACTCAGAACCTTATAATGGAGAAATTGGTCAAATATGCGAAGGACAAGAATGTAAGGTGGAAATACGGTGCAAACGAGAAATAGTAAAAGATGCACTTGCGGTTATTCATCGCATTCATCCCTACGAAACACCTATGATTTATATTATTCCACTACTAAATGAGTATTTTGGATAAATGTAATATTCTTTATGAACATAAATACTATAAAGTAGTTACTGCATAAAGAGGGGGAAGCTAATTGAAAACAAAATTTCATTATATTGTAAGAGGAATCATTATAAAAGATAACAAACTTTTAATAGCAAACTACAAAGGGCATCACTCTTTTCTACCAGGTGGTCATGTTGAGTTAGGAGAATCTGCAGAATGCGCATTAATTCGCGAACTGAAAGAAGAAATAGGTATAGATTGTGAAATTAAGCGCTTTTTAGGAGTGATTGAAAACCAGTGGCAAGATAGTGAAATACTTCATTATGAAATTAATCATGTTTTCGAAGTTGATAGTAACGAATTACATAGTGATATAGCACCAATTTCTAAAGAGTCTCACCTGGATTTTAGTTGGATTATTCCTAATAATAAAAATCTAATTGCATATAAAATAATGCCCGACCCCTCTGTTCAAAGATTAATAGAAAAGGTGCAAAAAGAGGAATTATCAAGTTGTTGGCTTAGCAATTTATAAACTAACATGTAAGAGTACTACGTTGTAAAAAAAACATGATATAAGTACCCTTTCTCGAAAGACTAATATACTCTTAGTTCATCTTTTTAAAAATTTAATATCTGTGTTTTTTTATGACTAAAAGATATCACGCAAAAAACTACCACGCTTAAGCTATAGAACTAGAAAATGATGACATAAAGCTAAATGTTATTGTTTAAATTCATATTTCATAATTTCCATTTATAAAAATGAGCCCATAGTAAAAACAACCTAAAAATAGGCATATGAACAAGGTGCATCATCTAGTGATAGGTCATATTTTGTTGGTGTACGTATTGAGCTTAGTTTATAGCGCTATTTCTACTTAGATTTAACGAACAGAAATCTAAGAAAGCATCGATGGGGTTTTAATTTATAAACGGAGGTCATGAAAATGAATGAGTTTCAACAAGAACTACAAGCGTTAAGTCTTAATGATTATCAGTCTGGAAATGTTATGTATTGGGACCAGCAAAACCAATATCCACATTACTATATTGAAGATGATGCTCGTCGCTGTGGCGGTTGTGGTCGTTGCGGTGGTTGCGGTGGCCGTTGCGGTGGATTTCGTTGTGGTGGATTCCGGTGTGTTGGTTGCTTCGGTTGTTTTGGTTGCGGTGGTTGCGGTGGTTGCGGTGGTTGTGGTGGTTGTGGTGGTTGCTCTAATTGTTTTGACGGTTTTAATGGTGTTACCTGGTGGGTCATTTAAATTCGTGACATAAATAAAGATATTTTTGAAAGAAAAGTGTATATACAAGAACTGTAGAGACACTTTTCTTTCATTTTGTGAATTTAACAAATAAAAGAGCATCTTCTATGTTCATCGAAATTAATATTTGACATAGCATTTCATATAGAGATGAATGGTACATTGGATACATATCAAAAAATAGTTTCATGGGTAGAAGAAATAAAGGTACGGAATAAGAGATTCGTCTAACTATACACAAAAAGAACACTCGGGCAAAAAGATTATATGAAAGCTATCGTTTTGTAAATCTTGGTCATGTTTATGATAGGGAAGAAGTATATCGTTTACTTGTTTAACTTTAATTAAGAAAATGGATAAAGAGGAGAAACCTAATCGAAAACAAAATTTCATCATATTGTAAGAGAAATCATTATTAAAGATAACAAACTTTTAATAGCAAATTATAAAAGGCATCATTCTTTTCTACCAGGTGGTCATGTAGAATTAGGAAAACCTGCAGAATGCGCATTAATTCGTGAACTGAAAGAAGAGATAGGGATCGATTGTGAAATTAAGCGCTTTTTAGGAGTGATTGAAAACGATTGGCAAGATAGTGAGACTCTTCATTATGAAATTAATCATGTTTTCGAGGTTTATAGTAAAGACTTACATAGTGATATAGCGCCGATTTCGAAAGAGTCTCACTTGGCTTTTCATTGGATCATCCTTAGTAATGAAGTAATGAAAATTTCATTACATATAAAATAATGCCCGAACCCTCTGTTCAAAGATTAATAGAAAAGATGCAGAAAGATAATGTATCAAATTGTTGGATTAGCAACTTATAAAATGTTGATAAAGGGTATGGGTGCTTAAATGTAAATATTACTGTATAAGTACCCAACTTATTCTTTCCACCTCGATTGTAACCCCCCATATCATATTGCGAGATTCCCCCATTAAATTTACAAATGAGAAATTCATGTAAAATTATATTCATTTAAGCTATTTAAAAATAGGCAACCGAACAAGGTACATCACCCAGTAAAAACTCATATTTTGTTGTTGTACGTATTGAAATTAGTTTATAGTTTCTATATTTATCACTGCTTATTACAGAGATTAAACAAGCAAAAAAATATAGAAAAGCACCAATGAATTATGTTAGATGGAAGATTAATTTTATAAACGGAGGTCATAAAAATGAATGAGTTTCAACAAGAACTGCACTCATTGAATTTAAATGATTATCAGTCTGGAAATGTTGTGTACTGGGATAATCAAAACCAATATCCATACTATTATGCACAAGAAGATGCTCGTCGCTGCGGCGGATGCGGACGTTGTGGCGGATGTGGTGGACGTTGCTTCGGATGCGGCGGTTGTGGCGGCTGCTTTGGCTGCTTTAGCTGCTGGAGCTGGTGGTTCATTTAACTTTGTAGCATAAATAAAGTTATTATATGAAAGAAGAGTGTATGTACATGTTCAAATTGTAGAGACACTTTTCTTTCATTTTGTAGAGTAAATAATTTAAAGGGCATCTTCTATTTTTGTCGAATTTAATATCTGATATAGCATTTTATTTAGAGGTGAATGATACATTGAATACATTTCAAAAATTAGTTTCATGGGTAGAAGAAATAAAATAAAAGAACAGAATCATAGTACTGCAGCAGCACTTTTTATTATGAAAGATAATGAAGTGGTGCTTGAACATTATAGTGGAAAACATTCTAATACTGAAAACAGTGCACCAATAACAGCTTCTTCACAATTTAATGTCGCTTCGGCTAGAAAGAGCTACTTAGGTCTAGCAGTCGCTTACGCCCTGTATGAAGGGAAAATAAAGAATCTCGATGATTACGCAGCTGATTATTTTAAAGACTATGATAAAGATTTACTTGGTAAAACAACATTAAGACATTTAGTAACCCATTCACACGGTTTAAATGAACAAGTAGACGGAACCATTTATCGAGAATTTGAACCTGGAAAAGGATGGGCATATAGAGACATTAATGTACGTATGATGACGCACCTTATTAATCAGCTATATAATACAAGTTTTCCAACGCTATTAAAGAAACGTATCTTTATACCTGGAGGTTTCAAAGAAACAGGATGGCGAAAAAAGCATCATGAGAATTTGGTAAAGGTAATAGTAAATCCTCATGAAGAAGCGATATGCAGTACTGGAATATTAGATGATGGAACAGAAAAGAATCTATTCGTTTCTGCTAGAGAATTCGCCTATTGGGGAAATTTACATCTAAATGAAGGGTATTTAAACGGAAAACAAATTGTACCGAAAGAGGTCATTAAAATTGCAACAAGTCTTCAAAGCCCAAAATATGAAAACATGGACCTACCACAAAATGGATGTTTTTGGTTCGTTCAAAACACACCGGCTTTACAAAGTGAACTTGGAGAAAGAGTGCCTAAAGGCTCGTATCAAATATTAGGCATTACAGGACCCACCATTTTAGTTATTCCCGAATATAATGTTGTCGTTGCCAAAATGTATAATAAAAGATATAACTATGGGGGAGACAATTATCTGTATTATTTACGAGAATTTAGCAATTTAGTCGCTGATACATTCTCGAAATCATCTTTTACATACCAGTAAAAATATTTAAATTAGGGTATAACTACTTTTATAAAGAAAAGGAGTGAGCCCTTATGAAAAAACAAACCAATAGAACTACAAAACAAAATAGCAAAGACACAAGCATAGAGCAAAATGCTATATATAGCGATCCAAAAGATGCAGCAAATATGCAAACTGTTCCACAACCAAAAGATTATGAGGAAATCGAATATTAATTTTTATTTTTATAAGACTTTTTTATGAAAGAAAAATACATCTTAGGCCCTATAAAAATAAGGGCATCATTTGGTACTATATGTATATAAGCATTTGAAAATGTCTTATCTTAACACAGCTTTTTTACAATAAATCCGTATATAATCTAATCAACAAAAAGGCGCTTCTTACTGAAGTGCCTTTTTGTTGATTTTATACAATCACTCTAATTTAATTTCCAGTTTTTAAATTCGTATCTCGTCTTTTAACACGGATATACTAAATTGTGATAAATCATGTCATGATAAGAAAGGGACAGTTCGCATGAAACAAGCATCTATAAACCCATGGCTTATTGTCCTAGGCACAATCATCGTGCAAATTGGGCTGGGAACTATTTATACATGGAGTTTGTTTAATCAACCTTTAGTAAGTAAATTTGGCTGGGAACTTCATACTGTGGCGATAACTTTTTCAATTACCAGCTTTTCTTTATCGTTTTCAACTTTGTTTGCAGGTAAATTACAACAAAAAATGGGACTTCGTAAACTTATTGCAACTGCAGGAATTATTCTTGGTTTTGGATTAATTCTTAGCTCACAAGTCTCTTCATTAGCGTTACTTTATTTACTAGCTGGTGTCGTCGTAGGGTATGCAGATGGAACAGCTTATATCACATCATTATCAAATTTAATTAAATGGTTTCCAAATCGTAAAGGCTTAATTTCTGGTATTTCAGTCTCAGCATATGGAATGGGAAGCTTAATTTTTAAATACGTGAATGGAAAGCTAATTGATACAGTTGGTGTATCGGAAGCTTTTTTATATTGGGGCATAATCGTTTTGATTGTAATACTCGTGGGATCTTTCTTCTTACGTGAGGCTCCTACAAATGAAACAGTATCTGAAACTGTAAGTAGTGATTATTCACCGAAAGAAATGTTACGTACAAAACAAGCTTATTTATTATTTTTTATGTTATTTACATCGTGCATGAGCGGTCTATATTTAATCGGTATGGTAAAAGATATCGGAGTTCAACTCGTAGGACTGAGTGCAGCAACCGCAGCGAATGCCGTTGCAATGATTGCAATCTTTAATACTGCAGGCCGTATTATTCTCGGGACATTGTCGGATAAAATAGGTCGATTAAAAATTGTATCCGCAACTTTTGTCGTAATCGGTTTGTCTGTGTTCACACTCAGTTTTATGAATTTAAACTACGCTATTTATTTTACTTGTGTTGCAAGTGTTGCATTTTGTTTCGGAGGTAATATCACCATATTTCCGGCAATTGTGGGGGATTTCTTCGGTCTAAAAAATCATAGTACAAATTATGGAATCGTATATCAAGGTTTTGGCTTTGGAGCACTCGCGGGGGCATTTATCGGCGCTTTGTTAGGTGGGTTTCAGCCTACTTTTATTACAATCGGTATACTGTGTATTATATCCTTTGTTATTGCTATTTTAATTCGACCACCAAATAAAGAGAAAAAGAAAGAAAAACAAAAGCTATATCAAAAAATAGCTTAAGAAAAGAGCCCTAAATGAATACTAGGGCTCTTTTGAAAAGGAATTAAATTTTTTAATTTCCAGTTATTTTACAAACGATGTAGTTCACACCAAATAATAATAAAAATGATAGAAATAAAATAAGAGTTAGTAAACAACCTCCGATATCTCCATCAAAGTTTGCATCTGCATTTAAAAAATTCCAGTTCTTAACTTTACTGATAATATGCGCTAGAATATAGGACAACACAAAGCAAATTATAAAAGCCAAAGCAAGGTACACTGTAAATTCTCGATGCGATATTGAATCCACTATGTAAAAACCAAATCCCACAAATGTACCTAAAAGTCCTAAAATGAATAACATTTTTAAAAAAATTTTTATATTAACCCAACATTGACTTAAGAATTGCCCATACGCTCTCCGATTATGTCGTTTCTTTTTATGAGGTTTCATTTCATCCATCCACAATCATTTTTCCTACTATTTCTTTAAATAAAAACAAATGACATCCTTAATATTCCATATGATAATATTTAAAATTTATTAACAAGGGGATACAACACCTTATATAGAACTGTATATTAGAAATTTACTAAGGAGGTTCTTATGAAAAAAGTTACTGTAACATACGTACTACTTTTTGATGAGTTTCAAGAAAAAGTATTGATGGTTAAAAATACAGGCACAAATGGTTCTTATTTTACTTTACCAGGTGGTGCAGTCGAGTTTGGTGAAACGTTAGAAGAAGCAGCAATTCGTGAAGTAAAAGAAGAAACAGGATTAGATATAGAGGTAGATGGGATTTTTTCAATAAGTGAAGCATTTTTTGAGGAAAAAGGGCACCATGCTATTTTTATTAACTTTGTAGGGAAAATCACAGGTGGAGCAATACACATATCAAGGCCCGAAGAAATCGAGGAAATTAAATGGATGGAGTTACAAACCGCTGAAACATATTTACGACTTCCCGAACATGTGAAAGGTCTGTTACAACGAAAAGTAACTGTACCATATATTTTTAATGGGACAATCATTCACAAATAATACAACTAATATTTTAAGGTGAAACAAATATAAGGGGAAAGATACTTGATAACTAAGAATATCCCATGAAAAGAAATTAAAATAATTGATTCAATACATGGATGAAAAAGGTTTATTAAAAAACAAATCGTTACCATTTAAATTATTATGCACAGAAATAATAAGGGCTTAGGAGAAATAACTATGCGAATATATAACGAAATACTTTCAAACGAAAAACTTGAGGAACTTATACTGAATGAAAGTGGAGAAATACTAGAAAATTTGAATAACAAAGAAATGTTTATTAGTAGTTTCATTGATAATTTTAAAAAAGAATACGGAAATTCGGAATGTAATTACGTCGAGCTATTTGATATTGACAGTCCAGACTATATTAAACTTGAATTAATAGATAACAAAATGTTTGTTACTGCTTCTTTGTTTGCAGGACTATCTATATGGTTGGATAAAAAAGCGTTAGGAAAAGTAACAGCTACTATAGAGGGCGTTTATTCGTTCATAATGCTTGATAAAGACGGCAACATTATTACCTTAGATGAAACGTTACATTTACATAAGAGTTCTTTTGCTATTACAAATTTTAAAGTAGAAAAACTACAAAGCATCGATCAATATTTTGATGACTATACCATTATATAAGTAATAGCTGCTTTACATTATTAGATAATAACGAATATCAAAATACAAACAAATAATACGTAAAAACAAAGAAAAAAGGGGATTATACCGAGCTACTAAAGCGAGTAATTAATGGAGATTGGAAGTCAAATCAAAAAGGTTTTGTTGCTTATACTCCTGAAAATTTTAAAGCCAGTTCTAAAGTCATAGAAAAATTTTCTCATTCCGAAAATAATAAAGATGTGTTTGTACTCGCATTGTATGTTGGTACTGAGGGAGGCTATTGCGGTATATCAATAAATACAGAACATGCATACCGAAAGATAGTTGATAAATGGTATTCTGATGAATCAGAAGAAGAGCTTAATAGCTTAAATGGTGTTCGGTACCATGATTCATCATTTCCGTTTACCTTTTTCAATGAATTAATCACTCCACAATTAGAAGAAATCACAAACGCATACTATTGTATAAATACGGAGCATCCAATACTTGATGTCGAAAGAAAGATAGCATTTCATAAATCGTTTTTTGAAGAGCAGCTAGTTTTAATAGGAATCAATGTAATGAATAGACTTAAAAATACATTTTCGTTGTTGGATACAACAGAAGATTTCTTTGCCTATGTAACTCTACATGATGTTGGTGCTGAAGTTTACGAATTGTTAATTAAAAAAACGGTTCCTTACTCATTGTTCAACAAGCTATTTACAGAAAATAAATAGGACTAACATAAAAATAAAAAAGTCCTTCGAATGGTAATTATTTAAAGAAGGCGATTAAATTAATAGATCATCAATTATTTCCATGATACTTAGTGATTATTATTATGGGGTAGGGGAGATGATACCTTGCTTTCTATCTAAAATACTCAATGAGCCGCATGTATTAGGACATCGGTATATCATTATAAATCATACATTAGTAGAATATGAATGCAAAGATTTTAACAGGTTAGACAACCCGAGTATAACTATATAACACACGTCACTTTAATTCGAAAGAGAATTAATAATCACCATAATGAAATTTAAATAACTTTATAAGCCTTACTAAATACGAAGTGTAATAAAACTTTTTATGTCAAAATCAAACGTCTTTAAGATACTGGATAAAGATGTATTTATATAGCAAGGGAGGTTTAAATATGTACAAGATTGTATTTTTCGATGTCGATGGCACCCTATTAAGTGAAGTGGATAGAAGTATACCGTTAAGCACAAAAGAAGCAATTGAGAAATTAGTCGAGAGAGGAATAAAAGTTGTAGTTACAACAGGAAGACCGTACAATTTGTGCCAAGAGTTTAAGACTATGGGCATTGATACATTTATTTCTGCTAATGGTGCACTTATAACATGTAACGAGAAAGTTATACATAAATCAGTACTATCAACAGAAACAGTTCAAGATGTCTCAGCTTTTGCTGAGTTGAACGGACACGGTGTTTCTTATTTTACCAAGCTATTTACGATGAACGGCATGGGTTCCAACGATGAGCGGGTTATGAGAGCATTAAAAGAAACTTTAAACCTTACACAATATCCCGAAAAAATGAAATCTCTATCAGAGGAAATTTACTGTATATGTTTGTATGTGGACGACAATGAAGCACAAAAATTTCTAGATAGATTTTCAAAACTTAGATTCGAGCGTTTTCATGGCTACGTAATGAATGTACTTGAAGAAACAGAAGTATCCAAATCAGCTGCGATTAAAAAAGTATTAGAGCATCTCAACTTTTGCAAATCCGAAGCCATTGCTTTCGGTGACGGCGAAAATGATATCGACATGTTGGAGTATGTAGGTTTTGGAATTGCCATGGAAAATGGCGGAGATACATTAAAACAAAAAGCAGACTTTGTTACTAAAAAAGCAAGCGAAGGAGGAATATCTTACGCATTAAAGAAATTTGGTGTCATTTAAACTAGAGTAACATTACAAATTTGTAATGTTTATGTCACTTTCTCCAATAGCACTTAAAAACATCCAACTCATATACTTAAGATAGATTTACAAAAAAGGAGTGTAGGAAAATGCACGAAATAATTGGGGAAGTCGTAGTTGGTCTATGTGAATTCGTTTTTGAGATTTTCGGTTATGGGAATACAGGTAGAGAGAAAAAAGAATAATTCCAATTGATTTGTATGATATATAAGATTCTTAGACACCTATAAAAGGTGTTTTTTCTTATTTACCTTCAGAAGAAGACATATAATCTAATAATTTCATAAAGGGAGAAGACGTTCGTAAAAAACATCAGTATTAGTATGAAACATCATGGTGTTAAAGATGTATAAAAAAACGCACCATCTTATCTCAATAGCGCGTTTAGCTGTGTATTTATTTATACTGAGCAGGTGAAATGTGTTCCAACCATAGAATACCATCATAATGTTGGTTCGGAATCATATATTCAGGAATAAGCCCCCAATATTGTCCTATAGTCTGTGAGTACATCCAAGACGTTTCGGGAATTTTTTTCACATCTTTTAAGTTTACAAAGACTTGTGGATGTTGAGCAGCTTTCAAGATTTCTTCAATGCTATTGGGTTCATGTTTTTTATTCACATTTACAATAGAGTCTTGACTGTCATCGTAACTACTTCCGCTATATGCATACAAACCAACAGAATACATTTGATTTTTCAAGTATTTTGGCAAAAAGTCAATCATATTAGGGTGTTTTTTGGACAGACCCATAGCATACTGGAAACTCAAAAGCATATTATAATTCTGTTTTCTTATATGATAATTATGACCCCACACAATTATTTTTTTGTTTTTATATTGCATGTCACTTAACCATGCTAAATTTTGTCCCATTTCTTTATCCCGAGAGTAAAAAGTGGACTCATTCAATGCTTGTTCATTTTCGTTATATGTTTTTTGTTTTCTTTGTATTTCTTCTTTTACTTCATTTGGAATATGCGTTTTCAGCGTATCAATTCGAGTACTAATCGATTTTTCTAGAAGATTTACATTATAAGATGCTTTAGGTTTTATTTGTTGTAATTCATTCTTATGTTGTTGGATAAATTCTTTTACTCTTTCATATTTACTTAAAAGAGGTTTCTGCATTGTTTGAAACTCTTCATAAGAAGAGACAGAACGATATTTCACAATTTCTTTTTCTGCTTCTACGAGTAGTTTCCCTATTTCAGGATTCAATTTACTAATCCATTCATTTGCAAAAGTTGCAAATGTAGCAGCTGAAGCATTCCACGGGATATTTATATCGAATCCCGTTAAAATAAGGGGTGTTCCTTTTTCTTTTTGCTCTTTTATGTATTGAAATAATTCTTCTACATCTTCTGTATGCCATACTCCATAAATAGCTTTTTTCATAGCTTGCTCAGCTGTTAAATCATCTATGTTTTGATATACAGCATTCGCTTCCGCAAAGCCTGATTCAAACGCAAGTACATCATAACCCATTTCCTCATGCAAATATTTAATCATCCGAACCTTTGATTGATTCATTTCTGTGGAACCATGAGTAGATTCACCTAATAAGACAATACGTTTGTCCTGCAAGGTTTGTTTTAAAAATGATAAATCCTCATTAGAGCTAGCAGTTGGTTCCTGTAATTTAACTGCATGTTCACTAACCCATTTCTGCCATTTTTGTTGATCTGTAGGCAGTTCTTCAGCAGATGCTACTGTCGAAAACGTTGTTAGTGCAAATAAAGTAGTTACTAATCCTTTTTTCCATTTCGAAAACACACATATCACTCCTGATTTTATAAACTTTATCACCTAAATCTAATCATTTATGATTCATTTAAACAAAATAGGAACATTTAGGTTTACATATTCATATTAAAGGATGGAATTTATACAAATCAAGAAGAAAAGGGTGATAATTCTATTAAATTTAAAAATTCTATAAATTAAAGGGTGTAAAAAGAACCGACGGAAGATAGCTCGAGGAAACATGCTACATAGCTACCACAAAAATTGAACAAACGTACAGTACAGTACAGGAAGAGCAAATAACAGCAGAAAGAAGGGAAGATACGAAGATCTACAGTGAATAAAAATGTTATCTTAAATTTCGATAGATAAAATAGAAAGAACGTTAGTTCCTTTATATGATGTAGAATAAGGTGCACACTTAATTTATATCAAGTGAAGGGAGCTAATCAAAATGGTTGATCGGAGCAAAAAAATTCTAAATGCGCACTGGAAAAGGACGAAATGATTAAACTGTATTTAGAAGGGGAAAGTACGTCTAATATCGCAAAATTAGCTAACGTCACAGCTAGATATGTTCGGATGGTTTTAACAGATAACAACGTTAAAAAACGAACACAAGGTAGTTGGAAACGCAAATATAGTTTGAATGAAGATTACTTTAAACATTGGTCTAACAATATGGCGTATATTTTAGGATTCTTCATTGCCGATGGTGTCATTATAAAGGATAATCAATCTGTAAGTATTTCTCAAAAAGAATCCAGCATCTTAGAAGATATAAAGGTAGAACTCAATTCAGACCAGCCGTTATACCAAAACAAGAATACCGGCGTTTATATGTTGAATCTAAATAGCAAAATAATGAAAAACGATCTAATGAACATACATGGAATTATGCCTTGCAAATCATATGAAAAAATAGTTTTTGTGCACATACTAAAACAAACTCGATCACCAGTACGAATGCTAAACAACTAGTCGTGCATACGTACTGGTTGTTTAGCATTCGTACATTATATTCACTTAATCTAAAGTAACTGCAACATGCGAAACTAACAGTGACTAAAATGAAAATCCACACTGCGAAAGGAAAGGGTATAAAAAATACTTTTAGTAAGTTTATTACTTTTTTCTAGTTAACATAATATAAATTATAGGTAGTTATGAAAATAAAAGTCGTTCCGTCTCAAAATCTAAGTAAACTATACTTTTTGAGACGGAACAGGGATTTTTCAAAGAAACTCACTATATATGCTTTCGCTTAATTGTATTAGTCTTTATATAGATTTAAGATCAAATTTGTCACAGCAAATTTATTCTAAAACTTTCTCTGATTAATTATTGATACTGTAACGACTATAACTTAATAAAACGAGCGATTAAATTATTTGTTATTAGCAGTTATTTTGATTCATAAATTCATCATTAATTTTTTCGTTCTTTATAATACTTAAACATCTTGTTTATTGAATATATATAATTTNNAAATATCTATATAGATATTTAGAGAGTGGCTTTAAATTCCTTTAGCAGCAGTCCCAATTATAAAGTACATTAGTAAAATCTAAATTGATCAAGTCTTCTTTGTTTATAAAGAAATTCGCAACGCCGCAATCTCCCCACATAATACCTAGAGAATCATCTGTATCAATTTGTAGCAGTAAAATATTGTGCTTTTGATATGATTCGTCCCATTCCCTTGGATCGCTTTGTGTAAAGAACGGATATCCACCAATTTTGTGTCCTAGACTCTCAAAAGACTCCTCATACAATTCACCAAACTCTATTTCTTCTTCTTTATCAACGATATCTTCTAAATCAACTGTATCTTTAAAAAATGATTCAAAACGATAATCTCCTATTGTTACAGGTTGATAAGCTTGTTCGAATGATAACTTAGCTGCTTCGGGTATAACAAAATGCTCTAAATCAAGATTATTTAAATAACTAAAATCCGTTACAAGCTGTGATTCGTCATAATTTACTTCAAAATGATAAATAATCCGAAAGTCTTTTTGTGTTGTTGGATGATCAAAATCAGCACCAACAAGATCATCTTCTCCATTTACAAAAAACTGTAGCAAACCCTTTGTCGGCATAGGTTCGATATGAGGAAGTTCTTCAAAATTTAATTGTGCAAGTAGTACCATCGGCTTTCCGTTTGAATCTTTAGGGTGCTCATGGTTAATTGGTAAATATGGATAACCACCAAATTTGCTTTGAAATAATGTTGTTTCCCCTATCTTACCAGTAATTTTAATATAAGGTTTTACACTTTTTTCTAAAATATCCCTATACTGTTCTAATTGCTTTGGTATTTGTAATTGATATGTATTTGTCATTCTCCATTTCTCCCTTACATGATATATAAAATAAGCCTATCTCGATTATATAACGAGTGGTAGGTTTATGGAAAAACACTAAAATTCTGTTTTCACCCTCATTTTTATGCACTTGCAGGATAAATTAAGTGATATTCTAAACCCTATTTATTAATTGTCCGAACTATTTTTGCTGCTTCTTCAGAATCCTCAATGAGTTCATTTTATTGTTGTAAATAAGCTCAGTTAATCGATCTACAATACAAGAAGGGATTTCAAGTTTATAAATGTTGTATTATTTATGAAAAGACCCAACACANNTGTGTTGGGTCTTTTCATAAGTCAGATAATAAAGTAATAATTTACGTGCTCTTTCATAATACATATAGTCTCTATAAAATATGTAGTAATCTTCAATATGTTTTTCTAAAAAGCGAAATTGTTTAAAGCGATCAAAAAATGATACGCGAAGTAATTTTATTTGCTTAAATGGAATTTTTTCTATCCTTCCATTTAACACATAACTTAATGTTCCTGAGATATTCATCCAATATAAATCCAAATCAGCATTTATACAATCATCCTCAGAAAACATCTTCTTAAAATCTCGATACATGTTACGCGTATCACGATGTGGGAATGGTTTATATAAATGACTATATAGTTTCATTAACTCTTCAAAAATCACCTTTTTTCCTAGTATCAATGGCTCTCCTCAATTTTCTTAGTTATTTATCCATCGTAATAAGTTATCGTACTGTTCTTTTGCATCGTTATACCCTAAGTTATATAAGTTAACGAGTCTTCCTTTATTCCTTTCAATCCCGCTAACAGGAAGTTGCGCACTTGGTTGAATCACAAAAAAATTATCTTTTTGTAATTCCGAAGACATATACATAATTGTTTCATTATAAAAACGATAATGTTCTACTAAAAGCTCAGAGACTTTCGGATATCGTCTATATAAATATTTTGCTATAGGCGAAAATTTATTACGCTTTTTCTCATATCCTTCTGGCTTCGTCATAATAACAACATTTTTTTGAAATCCATCTTTTTGCGCTTTTCGAACAGGGATTGGATCAATAATCCCTCCGTCTAAAAGCTTTTTACCATCATAGTCCACAGCAGGAGCGATAAATGGTACAGAACTTGATGCACGAATAATTTTCAATATATCATTCCCGTGCTCTTGCTTATTATAATAGACAGCCTCTCCTGCCTCGCAATCTGTTGTGCCGATTACAAACTGCTCATTTGTATTTAAAAAGGTTTGAAAATCAAATGGTACAATTTGATTAGGCACCTCATCGAAAAGAAAATCCATACCAAACAATTCTCGTTTTCGAATTAAATTTCGATAAGATATATACCGATGATCAGACACTAACTCTGTATTTACTTTTTTATTTCTCCCTTTTTGACGGGATAAATAGGTTGCTCCCATACATGCTCCCGCGGATACTCCAACTACATATGGAAAAAACATATCATTTTCCATGAAGTATTCAAGCACGCCTGCTGTATATAATCCTTTCATGCCTCCACCTTCTAATACTAAACCAATATTTTTCATGTATACTCCCTCTGCATTTGTTTCTTAAACTTATAAATACTTATATTTTAGCACAAGATATTATGATGAAGTATCAATAAATTCATTGCATTCTCTTTCAAAAGCTCTTGCTGCATTGTAAGAATCTCTTAGTCTATAACGTGATACAATAAAAGAAACTCATTCCACAGATTACAAAGGAGGAATTTTATATGGGTTTATTTAGTGGTATTTTAGGAAATGCATCTGATACGAGTACAGAAAATGTTGAGCGTGACTTACAAAAAATTATGCTTGATGATGAACAAGTTGAGTATGCATATAAATTGATTCGAGATTTAATTGTATTTACAAATCGACGAATGATTTTAGTAGATAAACAAGGAGTAACTGGTAAGAAAACAGAATATCATTCTATTCCTTATAAAAGCATTACACAATTTAGCATCGAAACAGCAGGACATTTTGATTTAGATGCAGAACTGAAAATTTGGATATCTAGTATGCACGATCCAATCACAAAAGAATTAAAAGGTGATGACAGTATTTTAAACGTCCAAAAAGCTTTAGTAAAATATACAACAAAATAGCCTTTTTGCATTTTTATGCAAAAACAAAAGTTATAACCCCGTATTTTTTGGAACAACATACATTATTTTGTTTTAAAAATACAAAATAACAGGGATAGATGACACAGATTTATT
This sequence comes from Bacillus cereus, assembly GCF_002584535.1. Lineage (GTDB taxonomy): Bacteria > Bacillota > Bacilli > Bacillales > Bacillaceae_G > Bacillus_A > Bacillus_A arachidis. Next base: position 146,020 of record NZ_NUOT01000045.1, on the reverse strand, counting down.
CTGTTTTATCTATCCCTTTAAAAATTATGATACTACTTTTTTATAATAAACAAGTGTTGTATGATCATTCAACTTCTTTTTTACTCCCGTCTGAATGTAACCCATTTTCTCGTATAGATAACAATTACGTTCTTCTTCTAAAATTGTAGCTAATTCCCAACTAGCTGCTTTTGGAAACATCTTTTCTACTAAAACGAATACTTTCTGGGCTATCCCTTTTCCTTGATAATTAGGTAGAATAAACATAGGACTAATCCAGAACTGGGTCGTCGTATGTTTCCAAAATGCACAAATAGCCCCAGCAAGAGTATTATTAACTACTATTTTATAAAATCCTCCATTAGGATTGTTTATTCTCGTAATTACTTTATCAATCGTTTCATTAGCAGGATTCGTTTTATAGTCTTTGTATTTTTCTAATAACGGTTTAAACGCTTGTATTTGAATAGCAAAAATAGATTCTGCATCAAAATTTACTGCTCTTTCTAATTTTACTTCCATAGCACTTACCAACTTAACCGTTCTCGTAAAGAAGTAATATGTGCCGTATGATGACGACCGTGCCATGCATATAATCCAATTGCTACTTCTAGTTTTGTTTCACCTGATTCTGGATGATTAAAAGTTTTTTCAAGATCTGCCTGTTCTAAAGAATTTAATAAATTTACCCATCTTTTATGTAATGAATCTAATAATACAAGAGAAACATCTACAGGTAATTTTGAGTCAGGGAGTTCTGCCCACTTTTCTTCCCTATACGGCTTAATTGTCGGGTTATTTTCTGTAAGAGCTAATTTAAAACGGATGTAACTATTCATATGACTATCAACAATATGATGAACAACTTGCCGTACTGTCCATCCACCCTTTCGATATGGCGTATCTAATTGATCCTTATCTAGATCTCTAATTGCTTTTGTTAATTCTTTAGGAAGATTGGCAATTTCTTGAATCCATTTCTCTACCGTTTCTTCTGTAATATTTCCTTCATGAGTAAACTGTCCAATTGGATAACGTAAGTCCTTCATTGCATTGTTCCCCTTTTGTTTTTAAATTTCTTTTATAGCATTTTAGTTTGTTTCCAAACGTAATGAATGAAATCATTTAACTCTGTAGCTTTTTTATCAATTGCAGTACGTGAAAAGCCGCTTTTTTCTAATACGATTTGTGAAGCAATGTTGGTATTTGTTGTCTTTGCATGAATTTCAGTAATTTGCTCGTTTACTGCTTGATTTTGGAGTAATTGAACGGCCTTAGTTGCAATTCCATTTCCGATAAAATCTTTTCCTACACGATAACCAAGATATCCTAATTGTCTATCTTTCTCTATGTCTACTAAGTTTATTCGACCTACAATTGCTTTCTTCTTATTTCGTATGAGATAAAAATAGGAAATGCCTTCTTTTTGTTCCTTTAACAATTCATCATGCTTATATTGAAACGTTTCATAAACATAGTAATCATCCCCACGACTCGGTACCATCTTTTCAAAAAAAGTTCTGTTATAACACTCAAAAGCAAATAATTCTTCTGCATCTTGTTTCTTTAATTTTTCTATGTATATTTCCATTTATGAATCATTCCTTTTTAATCGATTAACTATTATTAATTCGCCATTTAATAGTTAATTTCCTACTGCTTGTAGTAAGGTTAACTCCCTCTATTTCTGTCGAGCTGTAAGAATGGCAAACCATACCTTAGGATGAAAAAGATGTAGAGGACTACGAATAAGGTTCATTACCCTAACCAGACGAATATAAATATCTGTATTACTCGCAGAAAGCCGATATACTTTTTTCGTATACCATTGTTGAAATGGTTGGATAAAAGACTTCTCTCCTTTTATTTTAGGGTGACGGAATGCTTCTGTAGTAACCATTTCCCATGGCGTTGCAATCACCTTAGAAATACGTCTGTAAAATTCTCGAGTAAAACCATTCTGCAGCGATGTTCTTTTCTTTAAACTCATTTGTAGCGCGACAGCTTCCATGGCAGCAACAGAAATTCCTTGTCCAAAAACTGGATCAAAGCGACAATGAGCATCTCCAATTACTAAAAACCCTTCTGGCATATTTTTCACTAAATCGAATCGGCGACGAACTTGATAAGGAATCTTGTGTATTTTTATATCTGTAATTGGTTCAGCTTGTTCAAGAAAATGCATAACATCTGATGCAGGTAACTTCTGAGCAAATGCAAGGAACTCTTCATCTGTTTTTGGTGCATTCTCATTGGCATATCCGCTAAAAGTTACGAAATAACAATTGTCTTCAATAGTTTGAATAAAGGCGCCATAAGGATTTTCAGGAAAGCTAGGAGAAATAAGTAAATTGCACCAATCAGGATTTTTATGTTGTTTTAAACGGAATACCCTAGTTGCGTAAAATAATTGAATCCATACTTTTTCTTCTTTTACCTTTATGCCATATGTTTCTAACCACTCTATATTTTTCGAACCAAATCCGCTTGCATCTACAACGAGATCTGCATGGAGATTTTCTTTATTTCCTGTCTTCATACACTGCACTTTTACTCCAGAGATTTTGTGATGTTGCTGATCTATTATCAATTGTTCAACCATTGTTTCATATTTTGTTGTAATATTATTTACTTCACTCATTCTTTTTTGTATATGCCACTCAAGCATAGGACGACTTTGTTGAACCGCATTCAACTCTCCAATAAATGGTTGTTTCCATAAACCAAAATGATGCCATTTCAAATCTCCAGTAAAATTATTTATGATACCACCATCTTCTTTTAATTGGGTCATAATCGCAGGGAATAATTTCTCAATAGCCTCTTCACCACCCTTTAATAACACATGAGGATGATGGGTTTGAGGTACTCTTTTTCGTGGGCTTTTTTCATTCCACTCTGTGCCCACTTCTAAAATCATTACCTCTTGAAAAAAATCAGACAAAGCTTTTGCTGCTAATTTCCCAGCTATACTTCCACCAATAACGATTGCTTTTCCTAACATTTTCTACCTCCCGAAAGATATTTCCGCTTCTTTTATGATGCTAAAATATAATTTTCCATTTCCCACTTTATTCTCCTAGCATATTAATAGAATCACAAAATAAAAAATCCTGCTATAAATTTACACGACAGGATTTTTTTATCAACATTTATTCATCTTTTCCTTTCATTACAAGTACTAAGTGAGTAAGTTAGGTTAATCTAATCATCTTCACCAGCAAGAGCTAGTTTAATATATGCTTACTGCTTAACTGTATATCTCCAAGGGCTCTCTTTAAAATATGCCAGTGAACTGTAAAGTTAATATTAATATGCCAAGAGCCCAAACATAATAAGCGAACACTTTAAGAGAATGCTTTTTTAAATATTGAATCATCCAAGATACTGCGATATATCCGAAAAATGCCGCGGATAAAGTGCCAACAATTAACGATGTACTTGAAATTGTTTCTGCTTTACCTTGAAAAACGTCCACAGACTGTAAGATGATTGCTCCAACAATTGCAGGTGTTGACAATAAGAATGAAAAATACGCTGCGGTTTCACGGTCTAGTTTCCTCCAAAGTGCAGCGACAATTGTCATACCAGAACGAGAGATTGCTGGAAAAATAGCAAATGCTTGAAAGGAGCCAATGATAAAAGCATCTTTATATGTAATGTCATTCATTTTCTTACGTCCATTTTTTTGTTTCTCTGCCATATACAAAAACAAACCTGTCACTAAAAACTCCCATCCGATAGTTATGCCCGTTTTTGAAATCTCTTCAAAGAAATCTTTAAATAGTAGACCGATAATAACGGCCGGGATTGTTCCTACAATGAGTAAAAATGTAAGTTTTGAAAATGGGTTTTTAACCAAATAGATAAACTCTTTTTTATAATAAATAAATACCGCTAGCAGGGTACCAATATGCAGCATCGTGTCTAAAAAAAGCCCAGCTTCATCTAAATGAAACAAATGTCTTCCTAAATACAAGTGACCGGTACTGCTTATAGGTAAAAATTCCGTTAACCCCTGAATAATTCCTAATATAAAAGCTTCCAACCAGTTCATGATTGTCTCCTTTCTTGTTTGCTTGTACCAGTATATGTTTATTTTTACCTGTTATGAAAGAAAGGGAAACGAATTCAAGATGTAAGGACTTTTCCAGACAACAAAAAAGAGGGAAAATCCCCCTCTTAGTATAAACTTTATTTAATTTGTTCTTTATGTTCATGATTAACAAGAACATACCATTTACCTGTGTCAAACTTCTCTTTATTAATCACATAAACTCTATTATCTTTCTTTATTTCCCCAGGTTTTAATTCTGTATTAAGATTAGGAGTTACACCTTTTTCAACTGCATAACTACTAGCTGCCCAGACATTCATTTCGTAAGCATTATCATTTTCATCCACTAAATCAACTGATGGCAAAACTGCTAATTTAATCGATTCGTTTGTTATATTTTTCCCTTCAACTTCTATAACAATAAAGACATTTCCATTATCAGCTTCTTGAATCCCTATGCTTTCTTTACCCACCTTATCTCTTTCTACAACCCTTTTCACAGTTACATCAAATTTTGACGTATTAAAAGTTTTGTTTAATGGATATTCTTTTTCTTTTATTGTTGTCTTTGCCTTTGTTTGTTCCTTATTTTTCGAATCTGTATTCTCTTTTGTTTTCATATTCTTTTCTTCTTGCTTAGAAATTGTTTCTTTCGATTCAGAAGAAGTTTTATCTGATGTACTTTCACAGCCAGATAAGTTAAATACTAAAGTTCCACCCAAAATACATGTAGTAAATTTTTTTAACATACTTTTTATCCCCCAATAAACACAATATATAAATTCCCTACTTATCATAGCAAAAAACAATCTTTTGCATTGTTATATTTTGTCGAATAATCAAAGAGGACTCAATGTTTTTTTGTTAAATAAAAAAACATGACCTTACTATATTACTAAGATCATGTTTTACATTGCTTTTATTTTATTTATAAAATACCTTATCAACATTATACTTCGCTTGAAACTCATTAATAATATATGTTTCGTAAATTTCTCTTTCCATTGGATCTTCTACAATACATGCATCAATGCGGTATACTTCATCACGATTTGCTTTAATTGGTGAAACATTGTCTTCAAAATGCTTTTTAATACGCTGTCTTATTTTACGTGCTTTCCCTACAAAGAGAAGTTCGTCATTAATGTTATAAAACATAAAAATGCCGCCTTTATCTCTTGGGAATAGGTGGAAATCAATGAACCCATGAATTGGAGTGATTCTTGGCTCATCGCCTTTTATTACTTGTTTTCTTTCTGTTATAGAAACATCAACTGCAGGTAAATCAATTTTAATCAAGTTGCTTCACGTCCTCTTTTATTATAAAGGTAAATAATAGCACATGTATGCAAGAAAAGCTATTCGTGTTGAGTAAAAATACCGTTTTTTCACTACCTCCCAAATATTATAGGTATATCATGTATGTATTTTCTCCAAATCATATGATCATACGCCTCGCCCCAATAATCTTTTAACAAAAAGTTAGGCTCTCCAAATCTTTTCTTCCATATTTTTTGTGCGTTAGTATATCCGCTATCCAAACAGAATTCTTTTATGCCTTTACCCAATAAGGTAAGAAAAATCGCATTTAAGAGTAAATTTCCTATGCCGCATCTTTGATAATTCGGGAGTACAAATACAGTCCCCACCTCATTCAAGTTTTTTAATGCGTCATCTGTGCAACTATTAATAATTTTACTTGATGGACCAAATTCAATTGTGCCGATAATTTTATTACAACGTTTATCTACAGCTATCAAAAAATATCGATTTTTCCCATTGCTATCAAAGTCACATTTCAAGTACTGCTTTTTCGTTTCAATTTCATTTTCTATGTCATCAGCCAATTCCGATAGACCTTCTCTAGCAAACGTATCGATAATGACTGTTCGAAACAATTGATTTAATTCTTCAAAATCATCGATGATTGGTCTTCTTATCTCAACATGATCCACCGAAGACAACTCCTTAATCTCCTAAATTTCAAAATTACAATCCATATAGCTTTTCTCCAAAATACTCAAAATTCCCTCTACACATATAAAATTTACTGCGAGCAATGTGGAAACAAACAAAAAAGATTAGGTAGTTATGCCTAATCTTTTTTGTTTTTGTAATTATTCGATTGCTCCTGCTACGTCATAATCATTTAAGTCTAATTCTATCGGTTGTCCTAAAGCAAGTTTCGCAAGCTCAGAACCTAAGTATGGACCTGCTGTTAATCCCGAAGCGCCTAAACCATTCGCAACGAGTATACCTTTAAAATTAGGTAATGGACCAATAACTGGGAGAAAACCTGGTGTAAATGGTCTAAAGCCAACTCTCGTTTCCAGCATTGTACTATTTTCTAATCCTGGTGCCACAGACAATGCCTTATCAAACACTTCATGTAAACCACCTGCTGTAACACGATAATCAAGACCAGTATCATTTTCATGCGTTGCCCCTACAACTACACGGCCATCTTCAAAAGTTAAAATATACTGATCGTTTGGCGGCATCGCAACTGGCCAGTTTTCAGTATTAGTATCCGGCATATGTAAATGAACAATTTGTGCTTTTTGGAAAGTCACAAGAAAATTTACCCCAAGTGGTTTTAGTAATTCGTTTGCCCAAGCTCCTGCAGTGACAATTACTTGATCCGCCGTTAATGTTTCGCCATTTACATGAATTCCTTTAACATAATTATTCTCATGAATTAAAACAGCATCTCCTTTTATAAAGGTAGCACCATGTTTCTTCGCAGCATTTACAAGAGATTGACGAAGAGCTCGTCCATTTACCCGAGCTGCGCCACTTATATGTACAGATCCATATTCCTCTGATAACGGCGGGAATAGTTTTTTTGTTTCCTCTGGCGATAGGCGAGTGATTTCGCCAATTTCAGGAGCACCTTCACGTCGCTTATATGCTCGCTCCTCCATTTGATCTAACTTTTTATCATCCGTATGTAAGCTAATCGCACCCACTCGGTTATAACCTGTATCTGTTTCACCATCTTCTTCTAATTGTTGAATTAAAGAAGTATAGTAATGCGCTCCGCCTTTTGCGATTTTATACCAAGCCTGATTACGCCGCTGTGAAAGCCAAGGACATACAATTCCTGCTGCTGCATCCGTTGCTTGTCCTAAATCCTGGCGATCAACTAGAGTAACGTGTGCTCCTTCTTTAGCGAGATGATAAGCAGTAGACGCTCCTAAAATTCCAGCTCCAACTACAATATACGATTTCATTCAAAACACCTTTTCTTATTCATTCTTTTATATCTTATTATTTAACATTTGTTTCCTAATTTAAAAATATCACGCTCTACTATTAAATTTTCTTTATTTCTTCTTTCTGCGGAATAAATCCATTGATTTATAACCTTGTGAAAGAATTTCAATCATTTGCTGCACACGTTTTTCGCGTGTTTGTTGCTGTTTTGCTGAAAATATATGGCGCGCCCAATCTTTTTGATATCCTGGTGTTAAACCTTGATAAAACTGAAGTTCATTTGGGTGATTAGCTAAAAATGCTTCTACATCTTTAATATTCTCTATATAATCAGAAACACATTGACTAGCAGCAGATGTTTTCTTTGGTTTCTTTTTTTCACGTTTTAAGCCAATAACAGTAAAGACGTCATCCATACTAACCATCCGCGCGAATTTGATATCACTATTACCTACATATCCATCCTCTCCAACTTTCATCGCTGGAAATATTTCATCTCTGTGAATAAAAGTGTCATAACGCGTATTACCTTTTTTCGGATAGGCGAAAAATAAATAGCCTTTTTCGAGTAATAATTGTTTATTAATAATAAGTTGCGTGTGTTTAACCATCTCATCAAGTGTTTCTACAAAAATGAAGATAGCATCATGATCTTTAGATAACTTAATTGCTTGTTCAGCAAATAGGGCATAATCGTTTGGTTGATTCATTACTGCCATATTACTATATTTACTAAGGTTCAATTTATCGATAACTGACATAGTAGACTCCTTTTCTATTCATTGTTACTTTTATCGTACCTATATTACTATAAAAGAGAATGGCCTTGCTGTGCAAATAAACCCTCTATTTCCCATGATGCTTTTACATTAAGATTCATACTACTTCGGTTTACATTTCTATGTTAAATCTATCATGTAAGAGCTTTTCGTAGTGATTCTCTGTAATTACACTTTTACTTTTTTGACCATTTATTACTTGAGTCAAGCTATCTTTCGTCAAAGAGACATATCCAGAATGCGTAAGTTTTACTGCAATTGCCCCCTTATTAAAACTAGAATTCTCATCTTCTATAACTTTTCTTTGAACTTCATTTAAAATTGTTTCATCAATGGGATCTGTACGAAAGGCGTGACACACCTTCCATTCTATATTTTCTTGTGAGGTGTGCCGCGAGTGAATGTCTCGTCTTTCTAAAATATACGTTCCTTTATCTGTATCTTTTCTTATAACACGATATTCGCCATTTTTTGAAGTAACAACCTCACCAGTAAACGGTACAAGTGTGAGAGGTACAAATGAAGCAATTCCTACATCAGCTAAATACAACGCGGAATCATAATTTAAAATGATTGTAATATGACTATCTTCAATAGACCATACATTTAAATCACTTTTATAAACTGTGCCTAATGCCAACTGCACATCGAATCCACAATCTTGTAAAAAATAATATAGAATAGAATTCATTTCATAGCAAAGCCCACCTCGTGAACTCATTAATATTTTCTTTTGTAAATTCTCTTTAGAAATTTCTTTCGTATTACCTATTACGATATCTAAATTCTCAAATGGAATTTCATACGCAATTGCGCTCATTATTTTGTTCAAGTCCTCAAATTTCACAGTCTGTTGTTTCTTAAGGTTCAATCTTTCAAAAAACTGATCTTGTAACTCTGTCATATAAAGCACCCCTTCAATATTTAGAGTGAATGTATTATATGCAAATTTTAAAAGTTATGATGAGTATCAACAATGTTCATTTACAATAACTGTACCGGTACAATAGTGCCATACCCATTCGCACATTTAGTGAATATAATTTTTCAAAATCCATTCGTGTCTCTTGTATATAATCCATAAACTTATTTCATAAACCATGCGACCATTATGGATAATTCTCTACTTATGTATAGATAACAATTACAAACTTATGTAATCAACTCTTCATATAACAATTGTAAAGAAGTACCCTTTTTATTCATTTTTCATGCACATCTATGTACATTTTTTGATTTATTAGTTATATTATGGTTATTGAATGATTACGAAAATAAATCTATCGTCTATACAAATACTTGTATTTCTTAAATCCGTGAAAAAACTACAAAATGTACGAAAATCCATTTGTCAAATGAATTTTAAACGGAAGGAGGTTTGTGGTTTATTCATCGGGATATAACAATCAGTTTTATGTAACTGATAAAAATACAGGAGGCGACATGATGTTTCGTACAATTTCAAACTTTATGAGAGTAGCTGAGATAAGAAGGAAAATCCTTTTTACACTTGCGATGTTAATTGTTTTTCGAATTGGCACGTTTATACCAGTTCCTCATACTAACGCAGAGGTATTAAAGGTACAAGATCAAGCCAATGTTTTAGGTATGCTAAATGTATTTGGCGGAGGGGCTTTACAACACTTCTCAATCTTTGCTGTTGGTATCACACCCTATATTACAGCCTCCATTATTGTACAGTTGTTACAGATGGATGTTGTACCTAAATTTACAGAGTGGGCAAAGCAAGGTGAAATGGGCCGTAAAAAATCAGCTCAGTTTACCCGATACTTTACAATCATTCTCGCATTTATTCAAGCCATTGGAATGTCTATTGGCTTTAACAATATAGCAGGCGGGCAACTAATTTCTAATCCAGGATGGACTACTTATTTATTTATCGCTACAGTGCTAACTGCCGGTACTGCATTTTTACTTTGGTTAGGTGAACAAATTACTGCAAACGGCGTAGGAAACGGAATTTCAATGCTTATCTTTGCGGGGCTTGTTGCAGCAATTCCAAACGTGGTAAATCAGATTTATTTACAGCAATTCCAAAATGCTGGCGATCAACTCTTTATGCATATTGTCAAAATCATATTGATTGGATTAGTTATTTTAGCAATCGTTGTCGGTGTTATTTATATCCAACAAGCAGTTCGTAAAATACCTATTCAATATGCAAAAGCTGTTTCAGGTAAGAATCAATATCAAGGAGCAAAAAATACTCATTTACCTTTAAAGGTAAATAGTGCAGGTGTAATCCCTGTTATCTTTGCTTCTGCATTTCTCATGACACCGCGGACAATTGCGCAGCTATTTCCTGACTCTAATGTATCGAAATGGTTAAGCACGAACTTGGACTTCGCGCATCCGATCGGAATGACTCTTTATGTTGGACTCATCATTGCTTTTACATACTTCTATGCATTTATTCAAGTAAACCCTGAACAAATGGCAGAGAACTTGAAAAAGCAAAATGGATATGTTCCAGGTATTCGTCCGGGTAAATCGACAGAGCAATATGTAACAAAAATTTTGTATCGTTTAACATTTATTGGTGCTATTTTCTTAGGCGCTATCTCAATTTTACCACTCGTATTCACAAAGATTGCTACTTTACCACCTTCTGCTCAAATTGGTGGTACAAGCCTACTCATCATTGTTGGGGTAGCGTTAGAAACAATGAAAACGCTAGAAAGTCAGCTTGTAAAACGTCATTACAAAGGGTTTATAAAGAAAGTAAACTAATGCTTTGTACATATGAACTAAACATAATGAAACCCTCTCGNNCGAGAGGGTTTCATTATGTTGCTTAAAAGAATGTTGAGTTATCAGAAAGACTTTGTTTTCTTTTTTGAAAAAAATATTTCTTCCGTTGATATTACTTTATATTCACTTAATTCTTTTTACTCATAAATAAAGCTGTCCACAGTCCAGAGACACCAAAAACTGGGTTTGATTGATTTATTTCCTTCATTCTACGTATTTCTACTTCAGAAAAGTCACTAAAAATGGCTCTAAGTTTTTCAGCTGTAAATCCTAATCCACCTTTAAGACTTTGTAGTTTGTATACTTCCCAATCCGTTATGTCTGCCCCACCTAATTCTCCGCCTTGAACAAAACAAGTGATTGCAAAATAACCACCTGGTTTTAAAGCCTTTTTCACCAAATTTATATAATTCATTCTTCTGTGTGGTGCAATATGATGAAAGCATCCTGAATCGTACACAATATCGTATGTATTCTCTTTGATTTTTAAGTCAAAGATATTGTTATAAATAAAATTTACATTTACATTTTTCTCCTTTGCACGTTCGGTTGCCCATTGAATGGATTTCTGTGATAAATCTACTGCATCAACTAAGCATCCTTTTTCAGCAAAGTAAATTGCATTTCTGCCTGGACCACATCCAAATTCAAGAACTTTTCCTGGACTAAGTAATTTTTTCTCGAAATAATTAACGAGATTCTCATCTGGTTTATTAGTAAAAAAGGGAACTTCTTCTTCACGATTTGAATAAAAACCATCCCAAAATTGAGTTGGTTCACGTAATAATGAATCTAACATATTCAATACATCTTCATAACTACTAATTATTTCTTTCACAGTAACCCCTTCTTTCCAATTAACTCTTACAATCTAATTATATAAGCGATTAGATTGCTTCGTGTTTCATTAGGGTTAACAACACTTTAAATCCAAATAAATTTGAACTCTCTACTTATGCCTATTTATGTTAATTTAACGCGCAGAAAGATACCTAATTTTCTTTTTATATTGCTTTAAAAGTATTTACCTTTCTCTTCCTTAAAATCCAACAAAACAATTAGAAATACCCTTAGAACCAGAATGTAATTCTGTCTTTTCAGAATTATCATTACGATTATTACGACAATATTACAAATAAAGTAGATATACATTCTCATTAAATACAAATATTTCTTCGGTTATTTACATCATTTACATAAATTTCATTTCCATAAACACACTATTTGGATCCTCTATATATTTCGAGAACGGTTTGCTATATTGAAATCCCATACTTGTATACAAACTTCTAGCCGGTTTGAAGACATCCATAGATCCTGTTTCCAAACTCAATCTCTGGTAACCACGTCGCTTTGCTTCCTCAATTATATGCTGAAGAAGTCGCTTGGCAATACCTTTTCTTAAATGCAACGAAGATGTTTTCATTGATTTTATTTCCCCATGTTGACTATTGAGTTCTTTAAGTGCGCAGCATCCAACTAAATCATTACCTTCCCATGCACTCCAAAATGTAATATCTTCTTTCCGCAATCCATCTAAATCTAGAGCATGCCTGCTTTCTGGGGGAGAATGTAGTGCCATGCTTTGTAGATGATCCATCAATAATTTTTCTACTGCAGTACCGGTTAAATCATCTATTTTTATCTCCATAAGACGTCCCCTCCTATTAATATTTTCCTCGTACTTGTTTTAAAACTCAAAAACATACTGACTTTTTTCAATGATGCTTGCACTCTAATTTCAAGAGGAGCAATTGCATTCTCTAGCGGTTCTTCTTTAATACCGGGAATCATAACATCTAGTCCCTATTTTATTCAAGTTGTTTAATGGGATTGGAAAAGCTTCATGATTTCTCTCATCACTTATATAAATCAAGCGGCTGCATTTGCACAAAACGGTTATTCCATACAGACTCATGATGCTCAATAATTTGCTTGGCGCTAAGTTGATTGCTATTTAACGTACTATGCGCACCCTTTACTAGCAAATTATGTTGATATCCCTTACTATAGGCAATTCGTATAGTCGTATCTAAACAAAATTCAGTTTGAGCACCCACAAAAATTAATTGCTCTATACCTAATTTTTTTAAAGTTTCCTCTAAAGTAGTTTGATAGAAGGCGTCCCATGTGATTTTTTCTATAACAATATCATTACTTTCTCGGTACAACCCTTTATGTAATTCCCAGGCATACTTCCCCTTCGCCATTTCATCTGATGGATTTTGATCTGTATGCTGAATGAAAATTACTGGTATCTCCTTTACTTTTGCCCAGTTAATGACTGTGTTCACATTTTCAAGTAATTGTTCATGCTGATATAAGTGATTTTTTTCTTCTGAAAAAAAGATTTCTTGCAAATCGATAACAATTAATGCTTGTTTCACATGTATCTCTCCTATCCCTTTGTTGAATAATAATTTTTCTCCTTATCACTTTACAACTCAAAAAAGCCCTATCATATACAGGGCCATTTTATAAAAACAATATATAATTATAACATATAAAAAGTTCTAACTCTATCTAATAATTTGTTTTTTCTGTCATTTGTAGGCACATTAAGATAAAATATTCTTTTATTTCACAACCAAAATATAATTTTACATTTCTTTTTTAAATAATCTTCCCTGTTTAAAATACACTTCAAGTGTAGAGCGATTTGCTAAAAATACATCAATCAAGATGAGACATGCTCCGATTCCCATTAATGGATTAATTGGTTCCCCTAAAAATACGTATCCTGTAATAACAGCAATTAATGGGGATACATACAGCCAAGTTGATGGGAAAACTGGATTTGTTTTCGATAAGAGCCAATAATAGAGTCCATGGCCACCAATTGATCCAATAAATACGAGATACAAAATGGGCCATTGTACACTCCAAGATGTTAACATAGCTAGATTTGGCTGTTCTGTAAAAATAGAAGTAATCAACAGAAAAACTCCACCGTAAAACATTTGGATTCCGTTAATAAGAAATGGCGATACTTTTGGCAAATCTGAAAGTATTTCTTTTGAACAAATGGAGCCTATTGCATAAAACAATTCTCCTATTAATATAACAAAACAAGCAATACTCCATATAAAAGTGAAATGTTGATGCATACCTGGTAAGGAAATACAAACAACTCCACTAATCGCTATGATTAGTGCAAGAAGTTGTTCCCTTTGTAATTTTGTTTTATTTCTTTTCACTTGTAATAACAAAATCATCATTGGCCCTGTCGCAGAAAGAATAGCTGCTAATCCAGAAGAGATATACTGTTCTGCCCAGTATAACGTTGCAAATGTCATAAAGGTTAAACAAAAACCAGTGTACATAATTCTTTTTGATAACAAGTATGGCATGACATGTTTTCGTTTTAAGGAAAATATGATAATAAGAATAACGCCTGCCAAAAAGAAACGAATTCCCGCCGAGAATAATGGTGGCGTCCCCGCTTCAATCCCAATTTTAATTGTTAAAAATGTTGTCCCAAAAATTATACAAATTAAAATATAATTAAAAATGACCATTTCATTTCCTCCTTTGTATTCTTGAAATGAGTATAGAGGAAACAGTGTATAACAGTATATCAAGGCGTATAACAGTTTGATAAATCTATAGTTGCTTCTGCATATGTTTTTGGATTTAATTAAATTAAAAAGAAACTTAGGTGAGCTGATGAAGATTATACTGCGGAAAGAATCTAACATACCATTCTATCAACAAATTTATATGCAAATCGTTGAGCGGATTCAAAGTGGAATGCTATCAAATGGGGATTTTTTACCTTCATTACGCTCTATGGCGGATGATTTACAGATAAGCATATTAACCGTTCGTAAAGCCTATAAAAAGTTAGAAACGAAAGGATATGTATATATTCAGCAAGGAAAAGGTGTGTATATACATAAACCGATAAATCGGAAAAATCAGCCGAAGCCATATGATTGGCAACATAGAAAATCAATCAATGTCATGCGATCTCAATATGTAATGAATCAACATAGAAAGCATTATGATTTTTCACAAGCTATTCTTTATCCTCGGCTTTTACCCAATCCTTTTCTTTCGGGTGAAATGCAAAAAATAATAGCGGACAATCAAATGATATTGGCAACTTATGGATCAGTTCAAGGAGATGAAGAACTTCGAATAGAAATTGCAAGATATTTAAAGGATTATCAAAAACTATCTGTAGACTCTTCTACTTTATTAATTACAAGTGGTGCTCAGCAAGGAATTGATTTAATTGCTCAAACATTATTAAAACCAGGTGACACAGTTATAATAGAGAGCCCGTGCTATGGTGCCGCAATCGATGTATTTATAAATAAAGGGGTTCAAATCATCCCAATTGAGCTTGATGAACAAGGGATTCGTTCTGATTTAATCGATGAAGTTTGTCAAAAAAAGAAGCCGACTTTAATTTATGTAAATCCTACTTTTCAAAACCCTACAGGTACTGTTATGAGTAAAAGAAGACGAATGGAACTTGTAGAACTAGCGGAGCTATATCATTTCTTTATAATTGAAGATGATTCTTTTGGAGAAATATATTTTGAGGGTGCTAAAATTCCAGCTCCACTTAAAACCTTTGATGCAAACGGGCATGTTATATACTTAAAAGGATTCAGTAAGACATTAGCACCAGGCCTTCGTATTGCAGCATTAGCTGCAGAAGGTCCTATTTTCGAATGGTTATACGCTGTGAAAGCTTCGATGGATATAGGCAGTCCATTATTGACACAAAAAGCACTTCTTCCATTTTTACGAGCAGAAAGAATGAAAAACCATTTAGAAAAATTGCGTACTGCTTTACAAGTAAGACGCGATACAACACTAGAAATATTAACTTTTCAAACAGGAGAAGTTTATTTTCAAAAACCTCTAGGTGGCTTTAATTTATGGGGAGCACTTCCGAATTCAATTGATATTTTTATGCTACTGAAAAAAGCGAATGAAGTGAATGTTTCATTCCTACCAGGAACGGCCTGTATTTTGAATCATGAATCAAACTATAACTATTTACGAATTAGTTACTCCATGTTGAATGAAAAAGACATGTTGATTGGGTTAAAAAGACTTCATAACGTATTACTACATTCCTTAAAATAATAAAAAATAGTTAATATACCCCATATTAACTATTTTTTCAGGTTGTATTGATGCAACATCTTTTCTAACATTTCACATGTAACCGGCTGCGCGCCAGCTGTTAATTGATATCCGATGCGACCGTTCGGTTCTGCTGTTGCTTGCTGTAATGTTGTTATATCATGAATTCCCTGTTCTCTTAAATACATAAGTAATTGCTGTTCTGTTATTTTCGTACGTCTCAAATTATTTTTCAAAATTTCTCCATCCTCAACAATAACAATGCTATTACCATTTAAAAATTTTTCTATCCCCCTTGATTTCACTTCTACATAATGAATAACAAGTAAAATGCCTGAAAATATACAAGCTGCAAGGATTGATGGCCCTACTTTCCTACTTAATACCGGCTCTACAATAATACGCGCAATGGAGACAACAATAATAATCTCAGCTCGTGTCATCTGACTAACAGATTTACTTCCGGTTAATTTTAACGCAAGGATACCCGTAACAATTAAAATTATGCTTTCAAAAAAAATATTCATCAACAATCCATTCCTTTAATGGTAATTAATAAATAGCATTACCATTGATCCAGTTCTTTATTGTTCACACAGCACATAAAAACTAAAAACAAGTATATACTAGCCGTGCCTAGTTTTTAGTTATCCTAGTCAATTCCTATTTCTCCTCATCTATTTACTAGGTTGTTTCAAATTTCACAAAAAGAAGTGGATGTTCTCTTTATATCGGGTATAATTTTTGAGAATAAAAAAGGAGAGTTGCTGCTTCTTTTCATTTAAATAATTTTGTAAACGATGAATACATCTTTATAATCCAAGTAGTAAAAGATTGAAACGTATATGTATTTTTATCAATAACAATGCTTGTTAGACTACCTATAACAGCACTCCCAATTATGTCAAATGGATAATGATGCCCTACCCAAACACGTGAAAAACCTGTCAAAACTGCTAATAACCACATAATAGAGCCCATGCAACGTTCATGAAGTAAAATGGAAGTTGCTACAGCAGAAGCTAAAGCAGTATGTTTACTTGGGAATGAAGAATTATTTTTTGATGGAATAAGCAAACGAATTCGATGAACAATAAAAGGACGAGGTTTAAAATAAAAAATTTGGATGATACGATTTATAATTAAAGTGACTCCTGCTGAAATTCCTGCATACAAAATAATTTTTTTGTAGAAATTGTTTCTAAACCACATACATATTAATATGAAAAGGTATAAATATCGAGTCTTCTGTGAGATAAAAATCATTATCGTATCCATAGTAGTTCCTCGTCTAGCAAGACCATTTATCGCTTTAAATAGTATATAATTCATTGCTAATGTTCTCCTTTATGTTCGAAATATATAACTTAACCTAACTAATAAAAAGGAATTTATGACTGGATTACCCAGGGGCAGTTAGTCACGAACAAATTTAAAATGGTCCCCACAAGCTATAAACCATACCTCCAACAAAAAACACTAAACCTAAAACTAACACGATAAAAGCAAGGATCGATTTTTTATTATCTTCCATGAACTTAACCTCCTTTAAAATTGTTGGTCCTGTATACATTTCCCCACATTAAAAACCTTTAGTCATAATTATGTCTAAAGGTTTTTGTCATCATACTTATAAGAAAAAATAGGGGATTATATTCTGCACTAACAATATACAGTTAAGAAATTTTAAAATCTTTTTATCTGTCCTCTAATTTCTCCATTTGGATGTTTTTCCGTATGAACGTTTACATAAGTATTACCAGCACTCATCTTTCTTACGAGATCCAGTAATGATATTCCCTGTAAAGGACCCACAAGATCAGATGCTGTAATCGTTCCTGTTACCACTCCTCTATCTACACTAATTCCTCGTGTAACCGGACCAAATAGAAAAACAACAACTGGACCATTTTCTACTCCCTCTCCTAAATGAATATGAGCAGCAGTCACTCGTTCTATATCATGCACTACCAGTTTGAATGGAAGTATCGTAAAATCATCATTAATTCTAAATTGTGCTATTCCAAAAGCATTTGTACAAACAGAGGGCACTTCCTCCCGGCCTCCTAATTTAGCAATAAAACATTGGGACAATGTGTGATTCACTTCCTTATTTATTTGATGCCATATATTATTCATTAGACAAAAAAATAGCTTGTTCGTTTTAACTATAAAAGGAAGGTGAACATAAAAAAGGAAGCTATTTAATCAGCAAGGATTGTAATAACAAAAAAGAAGACTTAAAAACCGATTTATAAAGGGTTCTTAGCCTTCATTTAATTTTATATAATACTCATTGTTCTTTTAACACATTCTCTTCGAAATATTTTCCCCAATCAGGTTGTCTTCCGTCAATATCTTTAAACCCATATTCCCTCGCCAACTCCCATGAACTAAGCGCTTTCCCTGTTTTATTATGAACGTTTGAATCACTTGCTAAAGCAGCAATTGCTCTTCCTACAAAGAAAGGTGTTTCAGATGCGATAAAGTGAGGATCTTCCTTTACACCTTCTTGCCAATTTTCCTCAGTCACACCAAATAAATCTAACATTGCTTCAGAACGGAGAAAGCCAGGACTTACCGCAACTGCAGTAATACCATGTTTCTCTAAATCTTTTGCCATCGCTTCTGCTAAGTGAATTGTTGAGATTTTCGCTAAGCTATAATATAAATTACCGCGGTACTGATAATCAATCCCATCTGTAATTTCAATAACAAGTCCTTTCTTATTTTTCACCATAAGCGGAACACCATAATAACTTGTCATCATATGTGAATGGACAGCACGTTGTTGCATAAGCAAGCCGTTATGTAAATCATGCTCCCAAAAATCTTTTTCCCATTCAGTAAGCGGATCGCCGCCCCAAACATCATTTACTAAAATATCAAGTTTTCCGTTTTGTTCTTCTTGGATTCTATTAAATAGTGCTTTAATATCTGCTTCTACTGTATGATCCACACGAACGGCAATTCCTTTTCCGCCTTGTTTTGTAACGAGTTCTGCTGTTTCTTCAATTGTTTCC
The DNA here is from genome assembly GCF_002584535.1 of Bacillus cereus. Lineage (GTDB taxonomy): Bacteria > Bacillota > Bacilli > Bacillales > Bacillaceae_G > Bacillus_A > Bacillus_A arachidis. The sequence goes on along the minus strand of NZ_NUOT01000045.1, from coordinate 127,091 downwards.
ATTCTTCCCATTGATGATAAATTTCCTTTTGTACTTCTCCCTGTTACATATACAGTCGCTCCGGCTTCACCGAGCATCATCGCTATTCCTCTTCCAGCACCACGTGTTGCTCCTGCAACTACTGCCACTTTTCCTTGTAATGGTTTCATATTATTCTCCTCAATGTTCATTTTCCAATTGAATTAATTTAGGTACATTTTCTCTATCATATTTTTGCGTATAGCTCTCCCCATCTGGAGTAACCAATTGTAAAGTAATCTTACCACAAACACCAGAATAAAAATCAAATTCACCTTGTGAATTTGAAATAGCACGTTCCTTATTTGTAATTGAGCCCTCATAAACTTTAACATTTGCTAAAGGCATGTTGTTATGATCTACAACAACGGATTTTATTTGAATAGCAACTGCTATACATTGTTCACTTTTCTTATTATATATCACAATTGCTATCGCTCCGATTCCTACCACCATACATATCAACAAGACTATTACGTTTTTCTTCATACTAAGCCTCCTATATAAAGAATTAGCCTTTCTTAAAATGGAAATCTACACGACTTACTCGTTTCATTTCCTCGATTACTCTATGAATTCCTACCGCGATTTTATCTTCTTTCACATTTGATACATTTAGTTTTAAAAGTGTTTCCTTATGGAAAGAAGACAAATAATTTTTATCAATAGCATCAATAAATATTTGATTTTGTCTTAGGCTTTTAATAAGTGTTTCTTTAGCAATACCTTTATGTAATGATAAGCACGTATGTATTCCTATGTTGTTTTCACCTTTATATGTAAACAAATGTTGATTTTCTTTATAAACTTCTTCTAATGTTTCTGATAGCACTTTAGATCTAGCATAGTAAGATGATTGAATTTTTTGCTTGTGTCGTTCAAACATCCCACTTTTTATGTAAATTTCTAACGCAGCTTGGGAAATCATCGAACTATCAATATCTAATAGCTTTTTATATTTATGAAACAACGCTGCAATAGAAGGAGGAATAACTGCCACACCTACACGTAATCCAGGGAAAACAATCTTTGAATAACTTTTTAGATAGATTACATGTGAAGAATTATCGTAACTATATAGTGGGCCTATCTTCGAATTTTGTTCTAAATCTGCTAAATAATCATCTTCTACTATAAATACATTGTATTTTCTTGCGAGAGAAATAATCTTTTCTTTTTCTTTCTTAGAATATGAAGTGCCAAGTGGATGGTGAAACCTTGGAATTGTATAAAAAAATTTAATTTTTCCCGTTCGGAATATTCTTTCTAGCTCAATTAAATCAATACCTTCAGCAGTACGTTTTATACCAATTACAGGGGTTCGATTTGTTTCTAAGTATTCAATGTATAAATGATAACTTGGCTGTTCAATAAGTACTGTTTCATTTTGATTTGGAAAGGGTATAGAAGTTAATATAGCGAGAGCTTGTTGAACTCCCGAAGTAATAAAGATGTTTTCTTCTTTTGTGAAAATTTGATAGTTTACTAATTGTTTTTGCACAACTGTAATTAACGATGGTAACCCTTTGGGTGTACCGTATATAAACAAATGATTCTTATACGTATCAATCGCCTTATTAATACAATGTTGAAAATCTAAATAAGGAAATACATCAGGGTCTGGAGCTGAAGATGCAAAATCAATATTCTCCGTTTCATCTTCCTCATAAATCCCCATTCTCTTCACTACATAATATCCACTTTGAGGTACGGAATAAATAATATGACGCTTCTCTAATTCATGAAGCGCACGTATGATTGTTGCTTTGTTACATCCATATTGCGTCACAAGCGAACGTATAGATGGAAGTTTCTTCCCTTCTTGCATTTCTCCCTTTTGAATTATGTTTTCTAAATCATTTAGTACCTTTAAATATTTATACATGATTACACCTCTTGTTTATTGCGTACCGGTACAGTCTGTATTTGTTCACATTGTAGCATCGACTCAGAAAGATTACCATGTGCATATGGCCGGTAATAAATTGACTATATGAGGTAAAATATATAATAATACAACTAAAGTGTATATAGTTGTATTATTATATATTTATTACAGGATTTTCATTTATATTTGTGAAATTAGCTTTAACAGTTACAAGCGGAATATTTCTTATATTAAAGTAGCTAAAATGAATGTCTTTAACAATCTATCTACATTAATTACAATTACTACAGGAGTATTATTCTTGGTGTAGTAAGTATGAACTTCCTGGTTAAAAAGGAATTCGTATAAAAGAAAAGAATACCTCTATTAGTAAATAAAAAAGTGAGGGATATTTCATGCAGCAGGCAATACCTATCAATATTAGTAATATAGATGAATTAATAAAAGAATTGGATATACTAGTAAACGTCTCAATATCTTCTAGTCAAGAACTTGAGAATTGGTTAATACAACAATCACAGACTTTAAATTCTATCAATGAACAATTCATGCAACATTATATTGCCTTTCAACAAAATACGAATAATATAGAAGCAAAAGAAACTTTTGACTTTGATCAAAAACACGTACAGCCTATATTAAAACGTTATAAAAGTCTATTAGATCAAAAATATTATGAATCACCCTACCGTTTACAATTAAATTCTTCTCAGTTTGGATTCTTAGATACAAAGATTAAAAATACGATAGAACTCTTTAACGAAGAAAATATTAGTCTAGAAGTTACTGAAGATGAGTTAATCACAAAATATTTTGAAATCACAGGCAACCTCACTTCTATGTGGAATGGCGAAGAAGTAAACATTTCTGAATTAAGGGTATATCTACAAGACCCAGATCGAAATGTTCGTCAAAAAGCGATGGCTGCTATCTCTGAAAAATTTCTATCCGTAGAGAATGAAATTCAGGAAATCTTAAACCAGTTAATTATACTTCGAACAAAAAAAGCTAGAAATGTTGGTTTAACGAATTATCGTGACTACATGTTTAAAAAATACGAGCGTTTTGATTACACTGTCGAGCAATGCAATGCGTTCGCTGAATCTATTCGTAAATACGTTGTGCCGTTGCAAGAAAAAATACATAAGGAACTACAAGGAAAGCTTCAAGTAGATATATTACGCCCGTGGGATATACATGCTGTACCTATAGAGCATAAGCCTTTACAGCCTGTAAAAAGTGAAAATGAATTAATAGAAAAAAGTAAAACAATTTTTGCGAAAATCGATTCGAGTTTTTCAGCTCTTCTAGAAAAAATGCATACCAATCTAGATTTGGAAAGCAGAAAAGGAAAAGCACCAGGTGGATTTTGTGAATATTTACCTTCATCTAAGTTATCGTTTATTTTTATGAATTTAACAACAACACAAACTGATGTTGTTGTTTTCTTACATGAGATGGGTCACTGTATTCATCACGATTTAATGAAAGATATTTTAATACACCAATATCAGCATTTACCAATGGAAACTGCTGAATTAGCGAGTATGACAATGGAACTATTTACAATGGATAAATGGGATGTTTTTTATAGTAATAAAGAAGAACTCAAACAAGCTAAACAAGAGCAATTAACACAAATTATAGAGTATATACCCATTACGCTTATCATCGATCAATTTCAACACTGGTTGTATGAGAATCCAAATCATACCGCTGAAGAAAGAAATGTTAAGTTTTTAGAGCTCTCTACAACATATAATTCAAGCGTAGTAAATATAAATGGGCATGAAAGTTGGATCGTCGCACAATGGTTATCTGTCTTACATATTTTTGAGGTTCCCTTCTATTATATCGAATATGCAATCGCACAAATCGGCGCCTTACAAATGTATAAACAGTATAAAGAAAACCCTCAGCAAACATTGCAAAACTATAAAAAGGCATTATCTTTAGGTAGTTCTAAATCTGTAAAAGAAATATATGAAGCTGCTGGAATCCAATTTGATTTTTCTAGTAAAACAATAAAAGAAGTAATAGATTTTGTAGAAGAGGAATTAAAGTTACTAGAGATACTGTAAATAATTAAGAAAACCTTGTACGGCATTAACTTATCTCTACTAAATAAAAGACTCTGATTTTGAAAAAGTAATTTCAAAATCAGAGTCTTATTTAATCCGTTATATGTTTACATAATAAAATTATAGTAATCTTATTATTTTTAAGCTATGCTAATCCAACTGAATAATTTCAGATATATTATTTCTATCATATTTCTTTGTAAATATATCTCCATTTTAGGTAATAAATATTAAAGTAACTTTACTACAAACACCGGTCGTAAATTTCAACTCTCCTTTTGAATTTGTAACTGCAAGCTCTTTTTCACTAATAGCCTCTTCATAAACTTTAATATTTGGTAGAGGCTGCTTATCTTGAGATAGTACCACTGAATTTATGTACTTAGCACCTTCTATACACATTAGAGATGGATTCGTATCGTTTTTTCTTATTATTCCCTTTAATATTTATAATAATGATAACAAAGATACATAGGATAAAAAATATCGGTATACTCTTCGTCAATATTATCCTCCTACTATATTCTCAAACTGCACATTATCCCCTACTCAAATAAATATTAGCACAATGTTCTTTCTGTCGTATATGCGCTTTTTTAATATGAAATTATTATATAATAATACAATTAATTTACTCTCTCATTTTTGATTTTATCCATTACTAATTCATATCTCTTATACCATCTTTCCCACTCTTCTTTTGGAAACTCCATTTCACTATCATCTAATACAGAAGAAAAAATTTCTAAGCATACATGCCACCCAGATAAATCTTTTGGTGTATGATCATTTATTTCGTGGATAAACTCTTTTAATATTAATAAACAATTTTCTTGATCTTTATGTATTTCAAATCGAACTCGATCTTCTCCCCATGTGAACTCTAATACAGAATTTATTTGACATCGCAAAATATCAATATTAATAAATTCTCCAGAACCATCCATCATATCAAATTTTATCTTACCTCCTTGTCGCAAATCTTCTATGTAAAGATTCGGCATCCATCTTTTTAGCTTTTCATTTTCTGTTAATACAGCCCAAACTTGCTCTACTGAATAATGTAACGGACGATTAAATTGAGCTACATATCCATTATCTACTTTTTCTATTAAAGCTAACATTGTCATACCTCCATTTAAAATCACAGATTTTCTCTATTTCCACTCTATCGGTTATAATGTATAATACATTTCATACTGAGCCAACGAACTTTTCTCGAATCCACACTTTTTTACAAATCCTTCAAGTAAAGCATTATTAGGGAATCCAATAGAAAGACTGGAAAGCTGTAATTCTTTGCTTACAGTTTGTAATAGACTTGTAGCGACTCTAATTCTTCTATATTTTTTATCAACAAATAATAAACTTATCTTACCATTGTCACCAACACATATACATCCTTTTAAATCATCGTTAATATAAGCTCCATAATACTTATTATTTTCAGTTTTCTCCATATACTCGACATCATTTTGCCAATTTATATGGAAGTTTAACCATTTTTGTATACCGTTTTGAAATTCGCCAAACTTAATTTGCTTTATTTCTATATTTTGGACACTCTTACTTGTCAAAATAGAAGTGTCCCTCAAATTATAGTAAGAGAGATCATATACTTTTTCATACCCTAACTTCGTATAAAATTGAATCGCTCTATCATTACCGACAATGACTTCAAGAAAAAGTTGCTGACATCCATTTTTTATCGCTTTTTCTTTATGAAATTCAAATAATTTATGACTAACGCCAACCCCACGATAGTTCGGATGAACCGCTAATGCGCCACATCGCATTGTTTTTATACTTTCATATTCTTTAATTCCACCAAGTATAACTCCAATTGGTTTATTTTCATCCAACGCTATATAAGAATACTCAAGTTTATTTCCTTCCGGACCGAAGAATCTTTTTATAAAATCTTCTTTTGAAACTTCCATCTTTATGATGTAATCAGAAAAACCATCTCGAAAAGCTTCGTACACGAAATCTATATTCACTTCGCTACATTTTTTATAATGAACCATCGTAACAATTTCATCCACCTTTCCAACTAGTTTGAAATAAATGGGCATTTCCAACTATACATTTCATCCTGAATTTGCTTTATAACAAACGGCGCAATATCTCCATTTTGAATCTTAATTCCTGGTAAATCTATAAGACTCTCTTTTATTTTACCGGTCCCTTCTCCGTCTACAACAAAAGGTAATCGTACAATAGTCCAATTCACATTACTATCTCGCACTAGTTGTAATTCCTTATATTTATCTTTCATCATACTCGAAAGAAACAAACGAAATAACTTTGCCCCTATTTTATTTAATAAACTTTTAGTATCTTCTTGTACATCCATTGATCCTCCAGAAATAAGAATATATCGCTTGATCCCGTATTCTTTCATTACTTCTAAAATATGATTCGTAACTGTGCTAAATATATATGACTCTTTTTTAGGTTGCCCCACTGCATTAATAACAGCATTGCAACCTTGCAGTAATCGACGTATTGCAGAAATATCGCGAGCATCTCCTTTTACAACTTCCAAATGTTTATGCGATATTTTAAACTTTTGTGGATCTCGTGTGAGAATACGGACAAAGTATCCTTCTAGTAGTGCTTGAGTTATAAGGTATTTACCAGCCTTTCCGTTTGCACCGATAATTGCTACTTTATTTATTATTTTCATGACTAAAGTTAGGCTCCTTTTAAAGGATATAGATTTATACATCGTATTATTGATGAGATGTAGTTAATTCGTAAACGCGTAAAAACGCAATTAAATATTCACATGCTTTCTCACATGCCAACATTTTAAATACTTTTTGTTCTTCCACTGTTTTATCGTTCGCTTGATCTGAAGCTGCTTTCAAACAAAGAAAAGGTTTTTTATTCACATGACACACATACGCAAAAGCTGCTATTTCTTGATCAACAGCTATTGCACCGTAAACAGTATGTAGTAAATATCTCATTTCCGTACTGCGAATACGCTGATCTCCGGATATGAAAGTCCCAAAATGCACTGTATCATAAGCAAGCACTTTTTTTATTTGCCTTACAAGATATTCTGTTGTTTCAATAGGAGCTGCTCTACCAGTATATAAATTGAAACTATCTGTTCCTGTTCCTGCAGCCGTTACATCATGCTGTAATGTGTTAAGTGCAACAACAATATGACCATTTTTTACTTTCTCAGATAAACTTCCACAAATACCTGTCATAAATAACTGTTCAGGCTTAAATTCGCTTATTAATAACTGTACGCAACTAGCACAGCTTACTTTTCCAACGCCAGTAATTACCGATATTACTTCTAAGTCATTTATAGAATGAAAATGAAAGTCCCAAGCTGCTCGTTTTTCTACACGATGACTTGGATGATGCTGATGCAAGTATGTAAGCTCAGGCTCCCATGCTGATACAATTGCAATACGTTTCATTACACTTTTCACTTCCTCCTATTTTCATTTGAATAATTCATCATTACTTTCTCGCTCATAACAGGAAATCAAATCTTTATATTTCTTATATAAATCTCGTATCATTTCTTTATTCTTCGCAATTACCTCACATCCTCTATCATCGTAAATAAACATACATTCTAATAAAAAAGTTTTTTATATCTTTTCCCCAATCTTCACTCGATTCTAATGTAGCTAGTTCTTTATGTAACACGTTACTCTCTTCTAACAAAACTTATATTCTATTTATCATAAGTAACAAAGCATCCTCTTATTTTTATTCGTGATGTGTTTTTTAAATCCTTTCAATACGTTACATGAAATTATGTATATAATCTTAACTCCCAAACACATAAATGTTTGTTATTATATTAATGATGATGAAATGTAGAGAGAGGAATTAAATATACGATGGAAAGAAATATTTTAATTATTGATGATGATAAAGAGATTGTAGAATTGCTTGCCGTTTATTTACGAAATGAAGGTTACAACATTTATAAAGCATATGATGGTGAGGAAGCGTTACATATGCTCTCACTTTATCAAATTGATCTTATGATTTTAGATATCATGATGCCAAAGCGTAATGGATTAGAAGTTTGTCAGCAAGTAAGGGAAAAAAATACGGTTCCTATTCTTATGTTAAGTGCAAAAGCCGAAGATATGGATAAAATTCTAGGTCTTATGACAGGTGCTGATGATTATATGATTAAGCCTTTTAATCCACTCGAATTAATTGCGAGAGTTAAAGCGTTATTGCGCAGATCCTCCTTCCAGTATACTGCCTCGCAAATAAAGGAAGACGGAATTATTCGGATTCGTTCTGCAGAAATACATAAGCATAATCATACTGTGAAAGTGAATGGAGAATATATTAAGCTTACATCTATTGAATTTGATATCCTATACCTACTTGCTAGCAATACTGGGAGAGTATTTAGTTCAGAAGAAATATTTGAACGTGTTTGGAATGAAGATGGTTACGGTTCTAATAAAACTGTAATGGTTCATATTAGCAACTTAAGGGATAAACTTGAAACAAGAACGAATGGTGAAAAACTCATCCATACTGTTTGGGGAGTAGGTTATAAAATTGAAAAATGAAACGTTTGATATATTGAAGGTCATCCCAAAATGGAAAATTGCATTTTGGCTTTTAATATCTATTTTACTTACACCCATTTCAGAGGTTTTCATATCTCGTCTTGTTACAAGTGTAATTGACAGTTCCCTTACATTAACAGCTTTAAGTGAAGAATTTGTTAGAATCGTCGGCTATGAAAAATATCGAGGACTTAAAGAATCTTTTTGGGCTATGATGGTGTCTTATGTATTTTTATTTTCTATTTTCTCCTCCTACGTGTATCTTTTTTATCGTCATGAGAAGAAGTTATACTATGAAGCTTGTATTAAAAAAATGATAGAGGAAATTCGTTATATTGCAAATGGAAACTTTAATCATAAAATTTCCGTTTTACAACATAATTACTTAGAAGACTTAGCAAATGGCGTTAATCAAATTGTAGAACAGTTAAAAGTTTCTATTGAAGAAGAACGTCAAACCGAACAAGCAAAAAGTGAACTCATTACAAATGTATCGCATGACTTACGAACACCCTTAACATCCATAGTTGGCTATGTTAATCTCATTCACCATGATAATTATAGGGATGAGGTAGAGTTACGTCATTATATTCAAGTTATTTATGATAAAGTGACTAGATTAAACATGTTAATGAATGACTTGTTTGAGTATACACGTGTTCAAAATAAAGAGTTACAACTAAATACTTTACCTATTGATATAATTGAATTACTTGGTCAACTATCTGTTCAATTTCGTATGCAATTTCAAGAAGCAAATATTGAATGTAGGCCTTCATTTCCATCAGAAAAACTAATTGTACTTGCCGATGGTGATAAATTGGTGCGTGTATTTGAAAATTTAATTATAAATGCGATGACGTATGGAAACGATGGGAAATTCATTGATATAATAGCCTATCAAGAAGATCAAGTGATTGCAATCGATATTGTCAATTACGGTCAGCCTATTCCAAGTACAGATTTACCACATATATTTGAACGTTTCTATCGTGTTGAAAAATCCCGTTCCACATACACGGGAGGGTCAGGGCTTGGTTTGGCCATTGCCAAAAGCATTGTGGAGATTCATAGTGGAACAATTGAGGTATACAGCGATGCTGAAAAAACAACATTTACAGTAAAACTTCTTCCATATAAACAATAAATTCACTTTCTCAAACAAGCATACCTCCGTTCTAAATCTAGGACGGGGGTATGCTTGTTTGAGCTTGATGTAAGATACCTCACTATACTAAAAAATATAACAATAAGATCGTTTGAAAAACTACTGTTATTTTTTCCATGACATTATAAATTCCCCACCATGTTCTTCCGTTTTAATTTTAACTTTATATGTATCATCTTTAGTTACTTTAATATTTTTTCCTCTTTCACATTATTAAATTCTAGTATTGTATTATCATTTGAATCCACAACATAGGCAGTTATTGTTCCTTTCTTTGTTGTTTCATCAAAAGAAAATACCCAATTCTCACCCTTTTTAACTTCCATATCTCGACTTGCAGAACCGGTAAACTTTCTATAGTCTCCCAATATTCTATTTGAAGAACTTTTTACTTTCCCCCCAACAACTTTTCCCTCTATAGTAAAACAACCACTAAGAACTACTAAACATAGAACAAATAAAATTGTACTTTTAATGATTTTCAACATAATTACTCCTTTTATCCACAATGAAATTTCTACCATTAAAAATATCGTGTTAACCCGTATTCTATGATAGATAAAATGAATCCATTTTGAAAAAAATTGTTCAAAATGGATTCCTATTCAACAAGTTTATGTTTCGGTTTTATAAAAAAGTTTGATTATTTTCTGCCTGTGTTACTCCACAATCACACCCAATTACGGAAAATCGTTTTCTAGTTAGGTTCTTTTCATGTATTAGTGGAAAAACAATCCTTTAATAAGAAACAGGTACTTTTCCTTCATTATTTTCACTAACTTTAGAGTCTAACGTTTTTGTTATTATGTAGTACAAAAATGTACCAGTTAATCCTAGAATAAGAAGCAATCCCCCCATATATATGGGGCGAATCCACTCTCCAACGATGATCAACAATGAAGATACAATCATTGCTCCGTAGAAAGTCAAGCTATTAAAAGCCATATAGGTACTACGAGCGTTAGGTGGTGCAAGTTCCCCTATCATCGCCTGTTTAATAGGAACATACATCAGTTCACCAATTGTCCCAATAAACATGGCAATAAAAAGAAATACTACGCTATTTGTAAAAGCAAAAACACTAAAACATATAGAAAAGATCAACATCCCTGTAACTAAAGTCCAGCGATCACTCCGCTTTTTAAATAAGAATAATACAACACTTGATAAGAGAACTACAAGAAGTGTATTCTCAGTTCGGAGAAAACCCAGTATCTTCGTGCCATCAAGCATGAAGTCTATTCCAAACAATGAAGCTGAATGATGGGGTATATCCTTTTCAAGACGAATCCCAATATAGTTTGTTAAAGACTGTTCCAAGGAAAAGATTAAGATCGCTCCGAAAATATAAAACATAAACAGCTTATCTTTTAAAACGATTAAATAGGTTTGAAGCATCTCTATTGATGAAAATTTTTTCTTATAATTAGAAGACTTAGATGAAGGTTCCGGTGTATAGGTTTCTGTGATGAAGAATACGGTCATGAAGACAGATAACAAAGAGATGAGTGAAATCCCAATAAATAACTCAAACAAGTAGTTTTTAAAAAGAAAAGCTCCAATGATTCCTCCAATAGCAGTTGATAAATTCCCCAACCAGTAGCTAATTGTAAATACAAGCTTTCTCGATTCAGAATTAGTAACATCAATGATCATAGCTTGTGCTGCTGGCTGAAACATTCCCCCACAAAACATATTGATGATAAAGAATGCTGCGGAAATATAAGGAAGGTTAAACCAGGGGGAATTACAAAGTGCTATAAACAGATACGAAAGCAATATACCAATTTCAGAATAAATCATTATTTTTCTCCGACCTATTTTGTCTGAGACATGCCCCCCGATAAAGCCTCCAATGACTCCACTAATCACAATTATTATAAGGATAATACCCGTTTCAGTGGCTCCGATTTTCTGAGAAAAATAGATTGCCAGAAAAGGTATAACGGCCATAGAAATCAGGCTGCCTAGAAATTGCATGGCTAGGCGAAGTTTGATGTTGGGATGGATATCCCTCAATTTCATATAAGTCACTCCTTATTTATTCGAGATAGGTCCAAATAATCTCAGGGCTTGTATCGTTATATCCTTCCACATCATGTTTGCATATTCATCAATAAACGTTAAACGCATTCCGTTTAAGATGGATAAGTACGACCTAGCAATTAATGAAGGTGATTCTTCATAAAAGTAACCCAGTCTTTGTCCTGCTTCAATAACTGGATGAATACAGTCTATAAATACATTTACGAAATCGTCTAGTTCTTTAAAAAGTTTTGGAAAGCGATCAGGTCTCGCAAGAACCTGCTGAATTAGACGTAGGTATTCACTTCTCATTGAAAAAAGTTGTACATGGCAATCTATCATTTCCCTCACAACTTCAAAAGGTTTACCTTTAAAGTGTTTTTCTATCTCAGTAAAATATGGTCTAATTTCCTCCAATGGCTCTAAAATCGCTGATTCATAAAGTGATTCTTTTGAATCAAAATACGTAAATACAGTACCAAAGCTAACTCCTGCTTCTTTTGCTATTTCGGCAACTTTTGTCTCTGCAAAACCATTCACACTAAATAATTTAATTGCGGCGTTTAAGATAGTAGATCTTTTTCTTTTCATTTTTTCATCTTTAGTAAGTCCAGGTGCCATTTAGATACCCCTTTCATAATAAATGATTGATTAATCAATCAAATTATATTGCTATTTATTTCCATTGTAAATATAATGCAAGAACTTATTTTCATATTTTTACAATTAGTTATATTCGAATTCCATAAACGAATAAATTTATTTCAAAAGTTGTTTTTAGCTTAGGTCTCTTATTGATCTTCATTTTATTTTCCTTCACTTCCGGTATATCACCAACTGCTTGCTTCTTAATTTCTTGCTCTAATACCCCTTGTTGTTCTAACAATTCCTTTTCCAATCTATCGTGCTCTTCTTTTCGTTTTGTAGCTATTGGGCCTATAACAAAAAGAGCCAAAAATAATGTGATTGTAACAATGAACGTTGTCACTGAATTAAAAACAAAAAAGGAACTGTAAATTTACCATTACAGCTCCTACATCAAACAATTCATGAGATTATCTATTTCATTTTAATTCAACTAACTCTTTTGTTAAATATCGATAAGCAATGTCAAAATACTCTTGTTTCCCCCAACTTTCTGCATTCCCAATCACTACGAATACCTCTTTTGCTCTACTTGCTGCAACATTGAGTAAATTTGGCGTACTAGAAGCCCATTTTAGTGGACCTTGTTTTTGATCATCTACCCCTAATACAAAAATAACCATTGGTGCCTCTTTCCCTTGAAAGGTGTGCACGGTCCCAATTTCAATATTTCCATACTCTTTCCCAGGTAGTTTTTGTTGTTTGAGTTGCTTTAATTTTTGAACAACACTTACAAAAGGTGAAATAATATAGCAAGATTTATCTGGGTTATCTTGCGAGAATTTTTTTGCAATTTCAATTGCTTTTTCACCTTGCTCGGGAATAAAGTGATTTCCTGTCCCATATGTTTTCCCACCTATATCTAACCATTGGCTAACATATTGAGGCTTACTTTCTTTACTCTTAGTATCCGTTAATCCGTAGAACATTTTACCTTGATACGTTGTTTCATTACATATTGAAAACATTGGATTTTTACATCTTCTATGAACACGCAGAGGTGACCCTAGCCATGTTTTATTCTGATTTGAGTCAATCATCTCGCCTCCATATCTATTATTAAGATCAGCAAACTCTTGAACACTCACTTCATTTCTAGTTAAACGATAAAAGAAATTATATTGCTCATTTATTCCAGCACTGTCATTTGCAATTAGTTTAAGTTGGTCATCACTTAATGTAACGACAGGAGGAATTTGCAAGGGATCTCCTACAACAACAACATTCCTTGAACGCCAAATCGCACCTATTGCAGATTGGGGAGTAGCTTGGCCTGCTTCATCAATAAACAACCAACCTATATCCTCCGTCTTTAAATCTTTTAAAAACCTTGCAATGGAAGCAAATGTTGAAGAGAGAATTGGAGTGAGTAAAAACACAGTATCAAACATAGCTTGAATGAAATTGTCTCTTTTGGCTTCGTTAATTTGGGAATCAAGATTTCCTTTTTCTTTACCGCCTAAAAAATAGGTTTTTGCTAAAGATAAGTTCTTTTCAATCTTGTCCTGATTTGCAATTAAAAAATCATTATACTCACTCATTAACTTTGCAAAAAGTTTGCTCCGCTCGCAATTCATCTGCTCATCTTTGTTTTCACCGTCGATATTCACAAATTGTTCCTCAGATGTTTGCCATTTCTTTTCATTAACATTATGACAGACATCATTCTCTTCTGCCGTAGCTATCTTTTTCAGCACATTTTGTTCTAATTGTGTAAATGAATATACGTTTTCATGCTCTAAATCACCAACACGCTGTAAATCTTCTGTAATTGTAGTGAAGTATTCCTTTATATTTGCAGTTTTCCCCATTGCCGCAGAAATTTTCCCCCAACATTTTTTCTCTTTGTCGAATCCTAAAAATTGATAACCGTTCTTCAGTAAATCCTTATCCTTTGGTAAATCTACACTTATATTTTCAACTGCAGAATTATTATTAGATGTTACTAAAATACGATATTCCTTAAGTTTAGGGTGAAAGGAATAATAATAATCTTCTTGTCCCTCCGCAAATTGCACTTTTGAGAATAGATCTGTGGCTTCTTTTAGAAACTTTACTTTTTCAAATATAATATTTGCAAATACATCTTTTAACAACGTCGTTTTACCTGTTCCCGGTGGCCCATTAACAGAAAAAATAAAGCCATTCTCTTCTTTTGATTTTGCAATAATAAGATTTAAAGCAACCTGCTGCATAAGTCCTAATGGAAATTCCGAGGGCCATCTCGTAATAGGTATTTTTCGTAATACGTTCTTCATTTCACTTATACTTTCATTCTTAAATAAATCCACTCTTTCCCCTGAGTTTTTTAATACCTCCCAGTTACTTAAAGATAAATAGGTTTCTAAAGCTTTACCAACGGAGCTATCTTTAATTTCATATTTTACTTTTTCTAAATCATTTATATAAAAGCTGTTTACGCCTACATGTTCTTTATATGTTAAACGTACATATTTCTCATATTCTTTTTCACTGCAAAACCGAAATACACCATCTTTATCGAAATGTCTCTTTGAAATATATGATTGTAATGTACTTTGAATATTTTTGGTCAGCTCTTCCCAATTTTTAAATCTGATATGTATATAATTAATGTCTTTTTCTAAAGAATCTTGTTCTTTTGACCCGATAAATTCAAGCGTTTTGTCTTTTTTTCCATAATTATCACTTTCAATTACAGATGAAATCGTATTAAATAAATCTGATTCTAGCTCCTTCAGACTCTTACCTGTACGTAGAAAGTACTTCACAATCGGACTAACCACCACACTAGATTCGAGCGGGGTATCAGGGATTAGCTTAAGCATCTGATTTAGTTGAATATGAATCAAAAAACTATTCGGGTCCTTTTGGAAATCAGTAAAACTTGTTTTTTGCTTTGATTCATTCGAGAAATGCCTTAATACTTCATTTTTTGCTACTGGTAAATAAAATAATGATGCATTATTATCTGCAAGATATTTTCCTTTTGCGCTATTTCCTTTTTTTTGAAGAAATATTTGCATATCCTGATGTGGAGTTCCATTAGGATTGACAAAATCCGGTATATGAATATTAGGTTCTTTATGAAAAAAACTTTTAAATGAATGCAAAGTTATAGACTCTTTATCGCAATTCATGAAATTGAAATGCTCTAATTCAATAAAATAGTTAAGTGTTTTTGTTGCCGTCTCTTTATAATTCGTATTCTCTTTATCTGTATCTTTCCTTTTGTTTTGAAAAAAGAACGGTAATATTTTCTTTAACCCTTTCATTATTGGCCCCCTAGCAGCTGGATTTTCCTAAATTATACCAAATTATAATTAAATTATTTAATACAATTCCTTTTCTTTCAATTATTTTGTAACAATAAGCATAAGATGGCCGTTTTGCCCAACTTATGCTTCCCAATATATATCTAGGGTTCCCTATTGAACTCAGCGCGGATAATGAAGAGAACTTTTTTGTTCAACATTAAGGCTACAAAATTGAAAAAACATTTTAAGAAAATACGATATCACTTCTATTTCTAGTTTATTAAAATAGGCTTTATAGTAAGAATTTCTAAAAATATAAAGGAGGGGTATGCTTTGTTTCCAGGTACTTTATATGAAACACATGTTAAAACAAAAAATTTAGAAGTAGCAAAAGAGTTTTATACTAAACTTGGATTATTTCATGCTCGCACTATTGAAGAACGTCGTGTAGCATTCTTTTGGTTTGATAAAGAAAATAAGAAGGAACAAATGCTGGGCGTTTGGGAGGTATCAGAAGAAGCATTCCATACAAGTCACTTTGCATTCAAGGTTAACTATGAAGAAATCATTCATGCAAGAGAATGGCTTCTTAATAAAGGAATAAATCCAAGGGCCGCTTTTGGTCTTGAACCTTCCGAGTCTATGGTTCATACCTGGACACCTACTGCAAATCTTTATTTTTATGATCCTGACGGCAATTCTTTAGAATTTCTGTGTTTACTTCCCGAAAAGAAAAAAGTAAAACAAGAAGTCATGTATTTAAGTGAGTGGGAAAGTTTGGTGAGTGAAGAATAAATTTGATTTTTGACTCAAATCCCGCAAAATAATTTTAAAAGGAACCATAACCTTGCCCAAGTGGCGAAGTTATGGTTTAAATCACAAAGATTCTAGTGAATAAGCTAATCATTTCGAATATCCTACACTGATAATAAGTATTTTTATTTATTGTAAATTTCACGGCCAACTTATATTTCAAGCATGATGGGGATTTTACGTAAATCTAACATAAGCTCTTTTCGAACATGTTCTGCTAAAGCAAGATTTGATATGGATAAAATAAAAATATTAGGTATTGTATTGATATTTTCAAAATGTAATAGGCCATGTATTACGGTAACAAACAGCAAACTGATGATAGAGAATTAGAATTCTTTGACTGAAGAAACCTTCTACATTCAATTGAGTGATAAAATGAAGGTGATTCCCTTTATATGATACTTGTCAATCAATGTTTCAATAAAATACAATCTATCCTAATAAATTTTAAATGATAAATGAAATTTGATCTGGTAAATCAATATTTTTAAAATTCTCCATTCCACAACATTCTTCAACTTGCTTATATACCTTAAAGGCGCACTTGTAAAATAATTGGAAATGTTCTTTAGGCATATCATCAAGTAAAACATAGCCTTCTTCAAAGGTTATTTTATCTTTCAAAATCTTAAAACGCCATCTTTCATACCTTTCTGGGTATTGCTCACAAATATCAATAGTAGGACCAAAACTATAAATCGCATATTCGCTATTATCTAATTCTTTTATTATTGTAATCACTGGGTATCTTCCTATTTCAATTCACTCCTTAATTAATCAAAATTCAATTTGTATGAATTACTAGTCTTGCTCAGTTAGTCGTTAGGTTAATTCCTGAAGGAACTCATTTTGTTTTTCAATGACTTCTTTTTGATTTTGAATCATCGTTTGTAGCGTTGAAATCCGGTTCTTTATAGCGCTCAACTTCATGTTGATTCAAAATAGCAACACCTTGATGCCATGATACAATTTACTTTGTGGTATTTTCTAGTGTCATATCTGTGTCATTCTTTAGGTTTATAACCTTACGGAATGCCATTTCTATACTTCCTATGCCCACGCTCGTTTCCTATGAAGCTGTAATCCTATTTTTCTAACACATAATGTAGGTGATTGGATACCTAATTGCTCCACCACGTCACTAGGACTATAAAACGGCTTCATAGCGTTTCGCTCCAAAAATATATTCGCTATAGCAATGATATACCCTATTTCCTAATAATTCACGTATCACTTGTTTTCATTTTTAACTTGCATAATCTTCACTTGGGTAATCTATTTAGTTCGAATTACAGCCCCGAGCTTAGGGACACCTATCAATTTTCAAAGTGGATACTTATTACTTTTCGATAACAAAATCAAAATCTTTTTTCATTTATACGAATTTTTGTACTAATACAGGATATTCATAAGCCTAAAAATCTCATCATCTCCACAATGTATAAAATCATGTATATAGGTCGGACAAGTGTAGAAACAAAAAACCAAGTAAACACAATGATTCCAGCCTGTCCTTGCTACCGATAAATTATAAGACGTTATGTTAACCTCACATGTATACGATATACATTAAATAACGATGTAAACTAATGCTGCTATAAGATTTGGTATAGCCATTATTAAAAAACCTTTTGATTGGTCGATACGGCCAATTTTACGCGTTTCCTTTTTTGAAGATAGAGTTCCTTTATTACCTAAAATTAAACTATCAATGAAGTAAGCTAAAGCTAACCCAATGCTAATTAACCCTAAAGTTCCGCATACATAATAAATGTGACGCCACTCCCCACTAAAATAAGCTTCTACAGATACGAAAAGTAATAGAAGTATTCCTGAAATGAGTCCTCTCTTTATCATTATGATCCCTCCTTCAAAAAGATTAAATATCCACATTATACCATATCGGTGCGTGTATATTTTTTAAACAAATTCCGGTAATGAGACGTAATTTCAACTATAAGTGTATAGAGTATACAGAAAGGGATTACTCTTTTCTAACAAGAATAAAGTGTATAGACTTAATTATCGAGGAGGAAAAATATGAAAGATTTTGAAGTTAGAGAGATACAAGATATCTTTTATAATGATCTCACTCATTTAGTACAAGAAAGTAAGCAAGATGGCTTTCGTTTTCTTGAAAGGCTAGTTAATGATTATAAGATTGGTATCAACACTTTTGATAAGCCCGGAGAATCCTTATACGGTGTATTTAACAAGAAAAATGTGTTAGTTGGTATTGGAGGACTTAATATAGACTCATCCTTAAAAGGACAAGAGGTTGGACGATTGAGGAGATTCTATATTGCTAAGGATAATCGAAGAAATGGACTGGGAAAACTCCTGTTAAATACCATCATTTGTGTTGCAAGAAGGCATTATAAAATCTTGGTACTTTATACAGACACAGAGCAGGCTGACAAGTTCTACATCTCCACGGGTTTCCTAAAAAGTGATACCTACCCCCACGCTACGCATTATCTAAATTTGTAAAATATGCAAATTCGGACATCTCATAGTAGGTTTGATCTAAAACTTTATCGTTTCCTATTCTTTTGTGCTCCGAATAAATAGTATATTCTTAATTATATATTTTATAAAAGGAGGGGATAATTTTGAGAAAAAGGTATCTATTTTTAATAATAGTAATCATTTTAATTTTTTTTGGTGGGTATAAATACAGAGAGCATAAAAATGAACAAAAGGAGCAAGTTATTAAAGATAAAGCTGAAAAAGTAGCCATCCAATGTTTTAAAGAACAAGAAAATCTTGATATCACAGTAACAAAGTTTAAATTTACTCCTTCTGATCTAGGTTGAATATTTGTATCGGGACATGTTACTAATGAACCAACTCGCAGAATTTTGGCTGTTGTAAATTATAAGGACAATTACAAAGTAGAAAGTACAGGGCTTGACGAAGAAAAGAAATAATAACCATAGAGCATTCACTTGAAAAGAAAATAAACCTTAACTATGCTTAGTATTTCAAACTCTATTTATTAGATACTATAAATAGAGAAGAAACCTTCAAATAGACCTTTAAATATTTTAAAACTAAAACTCATTATGAACTTGTTCCATATATTAAGTACAAAGCAAAAAGAATCATAATAACGGGTATATACCAAAACAATTACCATATTAGATTTGTTTCTACTAATTGGGACTTTACAAAATCATAAAAAACCAAAAAGAGAGTACTTGTATATAGATATATTGTGTATTCTCTTTTTCCCTGTATGCTACATAACTATTTTCACCTCAAAGCCAACGTTACTAACTGTATCTACCACTTTTTTAATATTATTCTTCTATTAGTATCTACCGTAAATCACTGATATAACTACCCTCCGCCCACTTTTACTTTGGGGCAGAAATGGAGCGGAACACTGCAATTTTATATCAAACTCAAACATTTTTAATCTATTTATTTTAATAATGATATTATTGGGTGTGGAATACAGAGAGAGTTTACAACAGCTCATGATATGAAAAATGCCAAAATTATCTTAAAAAAAGACGGCATGGAAATTTCATTTTAACAGGTTATTCAGTTGACTAATAGGAGGAAAGAAATATATGCTATTTAAAAAAAATCCAGAAGATCCGGTTTATCAGTTCTTAGCAGCAACATTTTATCAAGATACATTTTACGAAGAAGCACTCCAAGAGTTACTTGAAGAAGAAAGTACGGAATATTTACAAGACGCTATTATTTTTCTAACTGAATTTATTCAAAGCGATTATAGTAATACAGAAAAAAATGAATACATACGGTATTCTGCAGATGGAATATATTTTGGCGGGTTAGAAATAACACCATTAGAATGGCTTGAACAAACAGTTAAAACGATAAAACAAACATTAAAAAATACTTAGTAAAAATTGACCGCCCGTAATAGGCGGTCTTTTTTTCATATTACTTCACATACGCATCACTAGCCGTAATGTAATACGTATTCCCTTTCGAGTTGTGCACTTTATACTGCGGTGAGCTGTTTACGTCAACCTTAGCGTCGATAGTAAATCCGAGTGTTGGTTTGAAATAAAGTTCAATTAAAAGCAATCTCGCTGCCTCTAAGAATTTGATATATGGTCAGCTGTTATTTTAAATAAAGTTTGATCAAAAATTCACCTTGAACTACATAGATATAGTTTTTGTTGCAACTGTTTGTTGGAATGCCTTATCATGCTCAACAATAACCATTGTGGGATTAAATTGTTGAATAAGCTCTTCAATCTGCATACGCGAATAAATATCAATAAAATTTAATGGTTCATCCCATATATATAAATGAGCTTTTTCACATAAACTTTTAGCGATAAGCAGCTTTTTCTTTTGTCCACCAGAATAATGAGATATATCTTTCTCAAATTGAATTCGGTCAAAATCCATCTTACGTAGGATGGATTTAAATAACGACTCATCAATCTCGTGCTCTTCAATAAAGTCCGATAACGATCCCTTCAAATGAGAAGTATCTTGTTGGACATAGGAAATGATGAGCCCTGACCCTAAATTAACTGAGCCTGTATGCTGCGTTGGCTGTCCTAGAATTAGTTTTAGGATACTACTTTTCCCGCTTCCATTCTTTCCATCAAGTACAATTCGGTCACCTTGTTTAACTATGAAGCTAATTGGCTCATTCACTATTTGGTCATCATATTTAACAGACACATCCGCCAAAACAACCAATTCATTTGACTGAAATTTCAATTGTTCTAATTTTAACGACTCAGTTTTCTCCACATTTTTTAGTAATTTTGACTTTTCTTCAATAGCTTTTTGTTGCCTTGATTCAAGGTTCTTCGCTCTCTTCATCATCTTCGCAGCTTTATGTCCTACAAAACCTTTATCTAACTTAGATCCTGAATTCCTTGTTCCATTTTTGGAAGCTTCCACTTGATGAGACCAACCTGCTGAACGCTTTGAAGACTGTTTTAATCTCCCTATGTCTTTTTGTAGACGCTCATTTGTAGCCTCTTCGTGCTCTTGCTGTCTATCAAAATTTAACTTCCAAGAAGAATAGTTACCACTTTGAACTTCAATATTTGCTCTATTTATAGATAAAATATGGTCAACACATCCATCTAAAAAGATTCTGTCATGTGAAATCAAAATAAATCCTTTTTTCTTCCTTAGATAATCAGAGACTATCTTTCGTGCATCAGTATCTAGATGATTTGTTGGCTCATCAATTAATAGAAATTGACCCTCATTCAAAAACAGTGCAGCAAGCAACACCTTTGTTTGTTCTCCATTTGATAATGTTTTAAATGGTCGGTACATGACCTCGGCATCAACATTTAAATAGGATATTTCACGAAGAAATTCCCAATCTTCTGCTTGGGGACAAATTTCTTCAAGGATTTCATGAGTAAACTTGTTCTTATCCGAAACTTGGTAAGGGAAATAATTAAATTCTACCGAAGCAGTGATTTTTCCACTATACTCATAATTCCCTAATAATAAATTAAAGAACGTCGTTTTGCCTCGTCCATTCCTACCAATAAATCCCAGTTTCCAATCCGTATCTATTTGAAAATTTACACCTTCAAAAATGTTATCAAAGCTACCTGGGTATGAAAAAGTTAAGTCTTGGACTTTTATCATTGACATAATAATTCCTCCTTTATATATCGAAACGTTTCATATAAAGTCGGAACATCCATCAATTTTTTAATTCCTCCATATAAGTTTGATGGATATTAACGACTTATATAGAGCATTACATGTGTAACAATAGTCTCTGAATTACTCACTTTTCTCTCTCCTTTATTTGTTAGGTTAAGGTTACAGACTAATGATTATCAACTTACCTATAAGAGAATAAAAAAATCCCCCAAATTTGTGATTGGAAGGATTAGCCTTTCACTTATACTTAATAAGTCCTTATTAATCATTGGAATCATGACAAATAAAGTATGAACTGATTTGTGAAAAATGGATAGACTAACCCTATATTTTGTAGTTTGAAGTTATTAATTTCAAATTAAAATATCGATTAGTTAATCATTATTCATCCATCAGTCCTCTCATTATTCTATTTTTAGAATAACATTCTTTTTTATGGAACGCAATTTCAGAATCATCTTCACATTATCCAATCTCATTTAAATCACCGGATCTCTTCTGCCGATTTTTTAGCGTCTTTCGCAAATTCTATTAAACTGACTGTATTATTTGGTCGCATTTACCAGGTGAATTTCCTGAATATTTATATTACCATTGAATTGTCGAGTCTAAATTTTTTTGGCAGCTACTTGAAGTCCCGCTTCGTCACGGGACTTCTTTCCTTTTTTCATAACTTTCTTCTTTTATGGGATCATTTGCATCGTTTCTTCTCTGTATAATCATATTATTATGGGCATTTCAGCAAACATCCCCTAATACATTCCAGAGCTTTTGCTATTAAACAAAAAAGTCGCCTACAAGGACCGTTCTAATTCTCTAGCTCCTCCACTACCATCTCGTCTAATACGCTTTAAATATATTCAATTAAACCATTCGTTTATAAATAAGTTTGATTATTTCTTGATGCTTGTGCCATTAAAGCGCCCGATTGTGAAATTGGCAAAGGCAGTCTAATTATCGAATAGCCCTCTTCCCCTCAAATTTGCGGAAACTGGCTCCATTCCTATTTCACGTGCCCATATAGATAACTGGCCGATATGGTGGATTTCGTGGACAATGATGTGACGTATGATCTCTCCATGTGTACATTCAATGACTCGGCGCCTGATTGGTGCGTCTCTCGAGCTAATCGGTTCTTTATTGAAATCAGTTTCTGAAAGTTTCCGAGAATCCATTTCATTTGTCCAAGATGTCACAAACAGCTTGACTTTCTCGTGGTATTGAGCTGAAAGATTTTTCACTTTTTGTAAGCTAGCATAATCTTCAAACAATGGCTCCTCAGGCACTGGTTCACCTCGCAAACCTAAGATCCACATATATTCCACATCTACAATGTGAAATAGAGTATGTAGGATACTGCCGAACCCACCGACCCGTTTCTTTAATAGTTCTTCATCCGGTATGTCTTCGCACAATGTAAACCAATCATCACGAACTTGCCAGTTATATTGAAACAGTTTCAGCATCACAACAACCTCCGTCTTTTAAATTAAC
The DNA here is from genome assembly GCF_002584535.1 of Bacillus cereus. GTDB lineage: Bacteria > Bacillota > Bacilli > Bacillales > Bacillaceae_G > Bacillus_A > Bacillus_A arachidis. The sequence goes on along the minus strand of NZ_NUOT01000045.1, from coordinate 103,515 downwards.
ATTTAATATTCACCAAAAGACTTCAAAATCCTTATTTAAATAATAACTCTAAAAAACCTGTTAAAACCCTCTACAAACTAGCCCTTTAATTGAGCATTCTAAATGAATTTAAAAGGGCAAAAGAAAAACCCTATTATACAGGGTTTTATCAAACTTTGTTTTAAATTATCAATCTATGACATTCGAAACTCTCAAAGGTAGTCATCAAAATTGCCTTATTATTATCAACAGAACGATGCCAACGACTACTAATCTATCGAGGAATACTTTTTCCCTTAAAGTGAAGTAGTTCTTTAGCTTGGATATTCCTATGAAAGCTAATATACAAATAACATCAATACACTTGTAACTATCCCGACCCAAATACAGAGAATGAAACAATAGCCCATGATATCTTTAATTTTCAATCCTAGCACTCCTAATAGAGGTAGTGCCCAGAACGGCTGAATTAGATTTGTCCATGCGTCCCCCCAACCTACCGCCATTGCGATAGTAGCTGGATCTACACCTAACTTCAAGCCTGCTGGTACCTGCAGCGGTCCTTGCAAAGCCCATTGTCCCCCGCCAGACGGCGCCAATAAATTCACCAATCCCGCCGACCAATATGTAAATATATCAAATGTATCCTTTGAAGCAATGGACGCCATCCATTCGATGATTGAACTTCCCAATCCTGAACTTCCTAAAACAGCGATAATCCCTGCATAAAACGGAAACTGTAGGATAATTGGCGAAATGGATTGCGCGGATTCTTTAAATCCTTGTGCAAAGTTGCCAAGGGAACCATGTAGTAATAAACCGAGTGACAAGAAAAATAAATTAATGATATTTAAATCTAAGCTGCGACCGTTTATAAATTCATACATACAATACAACGTGCCGATTGCACCTAATACGATTCCGAGAATTGGTGTCCATTCTAATTTTTCCGCAGCAGTTAAATCTTTTTGAGGGGGTTTTACAAAAGAATTTGTATCTGTTTCGTTTGCTTGATACCTGATAATCCCGCTCTTTGGAGCCATAAGTACAATAATAATCGGCATTGTGATGAATAGAGCGAAAAAAATAATTAGAGTAGAGTAACTAAAGATTGTTTGTGAGGTAGGAATAATTCCAATCATATCTGCAAGAAAATGATCCTTTGTGGCAATTGTCAAGCCAATAGAGCTGGAAAGGCCTGCACTGTATAAGGCTGTCGGAGCATAAGCAGCTGCTACAAGCAATGGAAAATGTGCATTCGGATTCTTTTTCGCCACTTCCTTCGCAATGATTGCTCCCACAACTACCGCTAATCCCCAATTGATGTAGTACGCAATTGCACTAATTAAAAATGTCATCGTATAAGCCTTTTGAGGTGTGTCTGCTAACTTTGCAACTGACTGCAAACCTCTATTAACAAACGGGACGGACGCTAACGTCATCCCTGTAACCATTAGTAATACCATTTGCATTGTAAAAGTCAAATAAGTCCAAAACCCATCTCCCCAAGATTTTACGATTGCATACGGCTTAGAGGGATTCATCAAAAATGCCACAATAAAAGTAAACAAAGTGAGCAGCACAGCAATAACAAAGGCGTCCGGTACATACTTCTGAGACCATCTCGAAAACATATTTGCGCACTTTGTAAGCAATGATTCTTTCTTTCCTAGATCTGCATCTGTGTTTTTCTCTAATAGGGAATGCTTCATAAATATTCTCCTTTCCAAATTTTAATAAGATAAATATGAATAACATTCCACAAAAGAAAATAAATTCCTTTTACACATGCAGATTCTTCTCCCATTTAACTTAAGGAAATTTTTCATCTCTAGCTAGTATTTCTACCGCATAATTTACTTCTATATTTATACTAGAATAATTTATTCCTTATACATTCTTAATACATTCCTGTCCTCCAATATTAAATCTTCTTTATGTTTAAATGTAAGTCAAATTATATTTTTAGCCCATCATCATCACTATAATTATCCAATCTTAATATTTTCCTTATAATTCTTTAGAAATTCTTTAACTTTTCTTTCCTCCTAGTTAAATATTAATTTTTACACTAGTAATATCGAGATACAAGGAGGATAGCCTATGCAATATTTTAAGAAACTGATGCTTCTTATCTTATCTTTTCTTATTACTGCAATTGTTGTTTTTTATTTTTATTTCTATGTAAATGGACCTTCAATTAAAGCTAAATCAGCTATTTTAATAGATACAACATCAGAAGAAATTGTATATAAAAAAAATGAAGATATCCCTCTTCCCTCAGTAAGTTTATCAAAAATGATGACAGAGTATATTGTGTTAGAACAAATACATAAAGGAAATATCAATTGGGATGATCGTGTAAAAATAAATGATTCTTCCATTCAAACAGAGAGAAAGGATATTGATATAAATACTGCCGATCAAGTAACGGTTCGTGATCTGTTTCATGCAATGGTTCTTACATCTAATAATAGTGCGGCTGTATCTTTAGCAGAACATATTTCAAAAAGTGAGCAAGACTTTACGAATTTAATGAATGAAAAAGCGACACAACTTGGACTTTCTAATAAAACATATTTTGCAAATGCAAGCGGTATTATAGTGAATCAACAAGAAGAATCTAAAATAACAGCTTTAGATGCCTCCAAATTAGCCCAGCATTTACTAACAGATTATCCTATAATATTGGAAATTTCCAAATTAACCTCTTATCAATTCACCTTCAAAGATATACATGTTTTCAATACAAATAAAATGTTGTATTCACTTGATAGCAATGTGAAATTTAAAGGCGTCGATGGTTTACAAACTAGCTTTGCAAATTCTGCTGGATATAGTTTTGCTGGTACAGTGCAACAAGGAAACAAAAGATATATTTCCATTGTAATGGGGGTCAACGGAGAAAATAGCGTGTTTATCGAAACAAAAAAACTATTTACTTATGGTTCCGAGCCTACTCGCATTCCATCTCTTCAATCTGTTAAAGATTATGCGCTTTCATGGATCTCGTTATTTCAGTTTAAAAATCTATTTGTACAAACAATAATAATTTTTGTTATTATCATCATTTCGCTATTCCTACATATACGAAAAAAAGATTCAGAGGATTTTTAATTTCAAACCCTCTTTTACATAAAAACCGACTTGCGTTTTCAAGACAAGTCGGTTTATCTTAGTTTTCTTTTTCTTTATCTTTTTCATAATATAACTCATTTGCATACCTTCTATTTGTCCCCTTTAAATATGCAAAAATAATTTGAGGTCTCTTTATTAATGCCCAATCACCATGTTCATCAAATTTTCTACATGAAGTTGTCATATATGCTTTCTTTATCGTATTGAATTTTTTTCCACTCGTCTTACCATGTTTTTTTAAACGCATCGCAAATTCTGCATCTTCAGCCATTAACAAACCTTCGTTAAAACCACCAATTGCATTAAAATCTTTCCTATAACACCAGAACATCCCAACTGATATGAGTCCATATTTAAAAATGAGAGGAAGAATTAATAATACTCCCGATACTATGATTCCTAGTGAAATACGTTCAAACTTTGCTTTAACACCCCCACCTATATATTTTCCAGTCATTAATTGCTTTTCTATTTCACTCAACATATTCTCGCTCATCCAGCTATCTGCATCAATTGTAACAATGATTTCTCCCCTAGCTACTTTTGCACCAGCATTTCTTATTTTAGAAAGGTTTTTGTTTTCATCTTGTACAGTTACGCAATGATATGACTGGGCAATTTCTTCTGTTCGATCACTACAGCGATTTAGTACAACAATAACTTCAACCTTATTTTTATAATTTTTTGATGCAGCCACAATAGAATCCAGGCATCTACCAATATACCTTTCTTCATTGTGTGCAGGAATTATAATAGAAAATTTAATGTCTTGTTCACTATCTCCTCCTACAAAACAACTACCTCTATCCATGTTGCATCTCTCCAATACAATTCTTATATTTTGGCAATTCCTTACTATATATACAGATACATTTACTATAGAACAAATTTCTGTATTCACATTGAATTATAATTAAAATCTGCCTACTTTTTCATACAAAAAAACACCGGAATTTAGGATTTATGCCTAACGACTCGGTGCTCCTTTCTTTCTAACAATGATCATTACCTAGAATAATTCAATACAAAACTGGCATTCCTATTCTAAAGAATTCAATTTCTATATTACCCCTTAAGATAAATAGCCTATTATCATGTTGCCTTAGCTTATATAATATCTCTTATTTACTATTTTTTCAAAAAATACGTTAACGGGGGCCTTTACACTTTCGCCGACAAATGAATCCGCAGCAAAATGAATAACTACTTCTACTAATCTAAGTCTTTTCCTGTTCCTTCTGCCTTCACAGCTCGGTGCTATCACCCTAGAGATTACACCCAAGACAGACACAAAAAAGGAGCAAGCCCCTATTACATAAAGATTAATTAGTGGTTTGCTCTCTTTTTTCAAGCATATTCACTCTTGGGTTCTAGTGAACATTTTTTCACCAAAACAGAATAAACCAGTCTGGAACCCAGTCTATTCTGTCGCATTCATTCACGTTATTTAGAATGTCTTCAAAATTTCTGTCCCTTTAAATTGAGGCAGCCAGTCACCATGTGCTTCAATGAGATCATCGCATAATGAGACGATATCATCGATAGACAGTTCTGCCGCAGTATGTGGATCAAGCATTGCGGCCTGATAAATGTGTTCTCTCTTACCTGTTATAGCTGCTTCAATAGTAAGAAGCTGGGTATTGATGTTGGTACGGTTCAGCGCCGCCAGCTGTTCAGGAAGTTCTCCTACATAACAAGGTGTAATTCCGCTCCGATCGACCAGGCACGGAACTTCAACCACAGCTTTTTCCGGAAGGTTACTGATTAAGCCGCCTGTATTCAAGACATTTCCGTGGAGTTTAAATGGTTTATCAGTTTCCATTGCATCAATGATATAAGAAGCATATTCAAGTGTACGTTTATGTGTCAGGTTTTTATTGTTAACAAGGTCTTCACGCATTTTCACCCAGTCCTCAATTTGATTGACACAGCGGCGCGGATATTCATCAAGCGGAATGTTCAACTTATCGATGAGTTTCGGATAGTTCCTTTTAATGAAGTATGGATGATATTCGGCGTTATGCTCGGACGATTCCGTTACGTAATAGCCGAAACGGTTCATCAGTTCCAAACGAACCATATCATCATGTTTTTCTTTTTGCTTTTCAGCCGCACGTTTCTTGATTTCCGGGTACAGGTCTTTCCCATCTCTTGTCACTTCTAAAAGCCAGGCCATATGATTGATTCCAGCAATTTTCCACTGGACATTTTCTGTATCCATTCCGAGCGAACGAAATAAGTACGGAACACAGACCTGAACGCTGTGGCACAATCCGACCGTTTTTACGCCACCGTAACGAATCATTGCCGCCGTTAACGTCGCCATCGGGTTTGTATAGTTTAAAAACCAAGCATCCGGACAAACTTCACGGATATCTTTGGCAAAATCAAGCATCACCGGAATGGTTCGTAATGCGCGAAAAATGCCGCCAATACCGATTGTATCTCCAATTGTCTGGCGAAGCCCATACTTTTTTGGAATTTCGAAGTCGGTCACCGTACAAGGCTCATATCCGCCGACCTGTATAGCATTAATGACGTATTTTGCTCCTCTTAACGCCTCTTTCCGGTCCGTATAAGTCTTGATGTACACGTTGCTACCGGAGCTTTCCTTTAGATTTTGCAGAATGTTCTCAGAATCCTTTAAGCGTTGATGGTCAATATCAAACAGGGCAAACTCGAATCCTTGGATACTAGGTATTAACATGCAGTCACCAAGTACATTTTTGGCAAAGATCGTACTTCCAGCACCTAGAAATGTAATTTTTGACATTTTCATCCTCCTCATGAACCATTTTTATTTATTATTTATTGCAACTAGGATCGGCTTTTTAGAATAAAAATCCGTGAAAAAAATCGTTCCATTGCAGTGTTCCTAAAAACAGTTTGTTCTAGTTGAATACCAGCATTCATTAACATGAAGCCATAATCCGATTTAGGCTTTTCTAAAAATTAGAACTCCAGATTTCTCTGTCTCTATCCTATGTAACCCTTTGAATAGATCGGTTTTATGTTTTCGGATTAAATTGCCAGTACAGCTGTATGTCTCAATTGTTATATTGACAAGATCTTTTTCTAAATCTAGGATGAACTCCTCGTTTAAAGTGCCATTTACAATAATAAATTCCTCGGGAATATTGGTACCAGTCTTAATACAAACATCTGCGTAAATGGCGATTAGTCTGGTTGAGTCATTCATAGTTTCTACTATCGGGTAAAGTAATTCTGGTGCAGTAGGCTTTAAATCACCATTCAATAATACGTCTTGGTATTTTTTCGAAAACCCTAGCCAAAACTTTGCCATTTCAAAATGATCTTTATTTAATTTTTCAAAACGCATGGAAAATTGCGGTACACCAAAAATGACATTGATTAATTGCAGTGCCGCATTTTCAGTCGTATCTTCTGGACTCCACATAATCATATCGGAATGAACAGCAGTGTTTCCTGATAGCAAGCGTAGATCCATAATACCAACACGGTTTGTAATTGCATCATTCGGGCAATCTCCTACCCTGAAAATATTTCCATATTTCCTCATATAAGGTCCGATATATCTTTGTCTGAATTCAACCATAATGGATGGCTTAATTAATTTTAAACTTTCCATAATATCAGTAAATAGACGATCCACCGCTTCCTGTACGGATTCATAATCCCGTTCTGGATCAAATTGAATTGCTTGGCCCTTCGCTCGATTTAAATCAAATAAATCAATAAAATCAAATTTAAATCCGTCTAGATCCCACTCTTTCAGAGCTTTTTCGTAAGTAGATATCAAATATTCCCTGACTTCTGGGTAACGTGGATCCAAAACTCCTGCCTGGAGACTATCATTGAAATATAAAATTTTACTTCGGAAGCGCTCCCACGTCTTTGAATAGATTCCCACAAATGGTACACTATACCACAATAAATATTTCATCCCCAAATCATGTACTCTCTCAACATGTTCCCTCATGCCCACGATTCTTTTAGGAGACACTTCCCAATCTCCACAATAAGCATAACCACGATGATCATCTTCTGTCTGCCAGCCATCGTCAACGATAACAGCCCCACAACCTAACTGTTTCGCAATCTCACATTGTTTCTCGATTTCATCATCAGATATGTCCTGATGAAAGCTATACCATGTCGAATACATAGGAAGCTTCGCAGTTTCTGGAACAAAGGATGGCCCATATCCATCCATTTCCTCATACCACACGGAAATATCTTGGATTGCTTGATAATAAGGAATATCCCTCATATCGACTCGAATCACTCCATCATAGGATGATCGAACTTTGGATGGCTCTGTAAATAATGTGATTTGCGCTTTCATCGTTCCAGTTTCTTCGTGGACGCCCAAATTAAAATTAACAGTATCCATCGCATTGGAATATGCTACAGCCAGCCTGTTTTGTCCTTCTTGATTATAGAAACAGCCAACCGGGGCTAATACTGTTGCTTTAGAAGAAAAACCTCCATCCCAATCCACACCGAAACTTTTACTACGGGAGGATCCCGGATGCCAATATGATTGAATATCAACAATTGGGTGATGCCAAACTAAATTAACTTTGGGGAATTGAATGGGTTGTTCTGATCCTATATGGATATGAACAAATAAAACTCCATTTTCTTCTCTTTGGTCAATTTTGACTTTGACACTATCTTCATGAATGGCCTCAATGTTTACCTTTTGTGTGATCATAGCCTCTCCTCCTCTTTTTCTTTTTTAGAATATTGAATTATAGAGCTACACCTTTTAAGCGAGCAAAAATATTTTTTGTAAACAATACGATGACTAGTGCAATACCACTACCACCAAACATGAAAATTAGACCTGGATATATTAAAAAAAGAAGTGCCATCAGAATGAGAGTGATGATGATCATGATCGTTTTTATCGGATTTGCTATGCCTATTAATGTGGCATATTTAAAATAATGAAATGTTTTTACTTCAAAATGATTAAATGTCTGAATAATATAGAGTAAATTCACTACATAAAATAAAAGCATTGACAAACTCATAAGGGAAAGAACCCTACTTACCAAGGTGTCATACATTTGAAAAAAATAAAGATCCGTCATAAGTATCGAGCCTATTAAAACGATGACAAAACCCATTTTGTTCGATTTTTTAAAATTAGATTGATAGGAATTCCAAAAAGTTGCTACCATTTTTGTATCCTTTTTGTTGATCAAATCCATTATTAATTGGAACATAGCAACAGTCGATGGGAATAATCCAAACACCCCAAAACCAATCAATGTAAATCCAATCCACAATAAATTAAGAAATAACAATTTCATGATCCATTCTAATAAATGATAAATCCTTGCGATCACGGCCCACTTCCTCCTTTCTGTCTTCCTTGATCAGGTAGGAAATAAACATTATTTGATACCTGTATTTTGAACGCCATCCAGGATAAAGCGCTGTGCTATAAAAAATACTATAATGGGAGGAATACAAATTAATAGAGTCGAAGCCATGATAGAAGTCATATCAACTCCAAACATCCCTTTGAATTGCATGAGTCCCAACGTTAAAGTGTATTTACTTTGATCGTTCAGAAAAATTAATGGTCCTAAATAATCATTCCATGAGCCTAACATTTGAAACACACCGACAACCACCAATACTGGAGCCATTAACGGAATGAATATCCGAGAAAAAATTTGAAAATGGTTCGCTCCGTCTATGATCGCTGCTTCTTCCATTTCTTTAGGAACTCCTAATAAAAATTGGCGAAGTAAAAAAATGAAGTAGGGTGATCCAAAAAAGTTAGGAACAATCAGTGGTTTTAAAGTATTAATCCAGCCCAACTGATTAAATTCCATATATAAGGGAATTGCAGTTACATCCCAGGGAATCATCATTCCTGCTAGTAAAATTAGAAAAAGAATGTCCCTTCCTTTAAAATTGAATCTGGCAAATCCATAAGCTACTAAAGAAGATGATAATAGTTGTCCGATGATGCCTAATCCTGTAACAATCAAAGAATTTTTCAGAAATGTTGTAAAAGGTAAAACAGTCCAGGCTGTATAAAAATTACTAAATTCAAACTGAGACGGAATTAGTTTCGGAGGAAAAACAAATGTCTCAGCAGGGGTTTTTACAGCTGTAATGAACATCCAAAGAAATGGTGCGATAAAAAATAAACAAAAAATAATCAGTATTGTATGTACAATAACCTTCGTTGTTATACTTCTCGTAATCATCATATTCCTCCTTTCCTATTTTTGTTTCTTTTTCATTTCATTTTCATAGTAAACCCAAGTATTAGATGTTTTGAAAACCAGTAATGTCAGAGCCAAAATAATTAAGAACATAAACCAAGCATTTGCGGATGCATAACCCATTTTAAAATACTTGAAAGCATTTTCATAAACATACATCGCATAGAAATACGTCTTTCTTAAAGGTCCTCCACCTGTTAGAACAAGCGCGAGTGTTAACTGTTGAAATGCTGAAATGATAGCAGTAATGACATTAAACAGAATGGTTGGACTAAGCATCGGAAGTGTTATTTTACTGAACTTGTGCCATTTACTTGCACCATCTATATCTGCAGCTTCATATAGGTCTTTCGGTATATTTTTTAAACCGGCTAAGAATATCAGCATCATAGTCCCTTGCCCCCAAATACCTGCAAACACGATGGCAAAAAGTGACCAGGTTGGATCATTTAGCCAGTTTGGTCCATTAATGCCTATTAATGATAGTAGATAGTTTAGTAAACCGTATTCACCGTCGTACATCCATGACCAAATCATTGAAAGGGCTACTCCCGAAACAACCGTAGGAAGATAGAATATCGTTCTATAGCCTGAAAGCCATTTTACTTTTTGATTTAATAATATAGCTAGCAAGAGAGCAATACCGATGTTTAACGGTACTAAAATAGCAGCAAACTTAAAGGTAACTCCTAAAGATTGCCAAAACACTGGATCATTTGTAAACATATCAACATAATTTTTGAAACCAATAAACGTTGGGGTTCCAACAGTAGGCCAATCAAAAAAGCTTATGATAAGAGAAAAAATCAAGGGTCCGAACGTAAAACAGAAGAAACCAATGATCCAAGGAGAAATGAATAGATAGGGAGTAAGGTCTCCCCATCTAATCTTTGATAGAATGGATATAGGTCGTTCGGGAACCGTTTGAGTTATTTTATTTTCAGTTTTTATAATCATAAAATGATCCCCTTCTTTCTCTTAAACTATTTTTTCAATTCAGGCTCTATTAATTTAACCGCTTCATTCAAGGCTTTATCTGCTGAATTTTGCCCTAATAATACACTGCTAATTGCATAATCTAGTTTTTTGTCAACTTCTGTCCATTTGCTTGTAAGTAAAAAGCCTGGAGTATCTGATGATCTTTCAAGCATAGAATAGAATGTACTTAATAACTGATCATTTTTATGACTTTGTTCGGAAACCACACTCTTAAGTACTGGCATATCAGACTTTCTCATTTTTGCTGCTTCTGCTGATACAAAGTATTTGATAAATTTCCAAGCTATGTCTTTTTCTTTAGAGTCTTTGGCCATTGCAATTCCTGCAGAATGGATAACACCCTTTGAAGGTTGTCCATGAAAGGATGGAATTTCTGCAGTTCCAAAATCCATGCCAGCCTTTTTAAATTCTTCTAAAGGCCAAATGCCGTTCTCGATCATAGCTATTTTCCCTGATTTGAAACTATCAGTGACTTTATCAGACACAATAGCACTATTTTCATCAATCATATGTTGAAAGTCTTTAAGGATTTCTTGTGTTTTTGAACTATTCATATATCCATCTACCTTTTTGCCATCAGGACTAATGAAACTACTCCCATTACTCCATACATATTCTTGGAATGCATATGAATTTTTTTTGGAAGAGAGAACAAACCCATATTGTTTCTTTTCAGGATTGGATAACTTTTTCGCTGCATCACTGAACTGCTCCCAAGTCCAACCAGAAGTCGGAAGAGGTACCCCTGCTTCTTGGAAAAGTTTTTTATTGTAGTAAATGACGCGAGTGGTAAAACCAACTGGAAATCCATAGGTAGTATCTTTAAATTTGTGATAGTTTAGAATATTTGTATAAAAATCATCAAAAGTAGTTTTAAAACTACTGTCTTTATTTACGTAGTCATCAAGTGGCTCCAGAGATTTATAGTAATCTGGATAATTCCACATATACATGACATCAGGGGGATTTTTTGCTCCGAAAGAAGCAGCCAGCTTATCCTCAAACCCGTCAGCATATGCTTCAACTTGCACTTTCACTCCTGGATTCGCCTTTTCAAACTTTTTCGCAATATCTTGTTGATATTTGAGACTCTCTCCAGTATCCCATGTAGCAAAGCGTAATACTTTCTCCCCACTTTTACCTTGACTAGAAGATTTCTCACTGTTCGCGCAAGCAGAAAGCACCACTGCAAAAGAAATAGCTAAAATTAATAATAACGATATTCTTTTTTTCAACATAAATCCCCCCTATCATTTTTTGAAGATCAATTTTGTCTTTTGTAAAACAATCTTTAGACCTAACTTTAAGAATGCGTTTTCATTCCTTCTTAAAAATTTTTTAAATCCCCTCACCTCCACAACTTTTTCTAATAATCAAATTAGTCGGAACCACCACTTTTAATGGCAGTGTTCTCCCATCAATGCGTTCAACTAGAAGATTTACTGCTACTTTCCCCATCTCCTCGGTGTGAACTTTTACAGTGGATAATGGAGGAGTAACAAATTCGCATAATTCAATCCCATCAAATCCAAAGATTGCGATATCATTAGGAACCTTTAATCCTGAATCCGTTAAAGCTTTCAAAGCACCAATGGCCATAGGATCACTTCCAATGAAAAAGGCGGTAGGGAGATTCCCTGAATGGATCGCTTCCTCCATTAGCGTTAAGCCATCTTTCGTTGCCCATTTTCCAATATAAGTATATTTCGGGTTATATAATCCCTGTTCCGTTAGCATTTTTTCATATGTTCTTTTTCGTACATCTTGAATCTCTAATTTTCCAGATAATCCACCAATGGTATATGATTGACCACCAATATAACCGATTTTTTTGTGTCCTAAATCCAATAAGTATTGAATAACCTTTTCAGTAGCTTTTTCACAATCTATCACCACTGAATCATATAGTTGTTCGTCAGGAGATACATCGACAAACACTAAATGTTGTACTTGCTTTACTTGATTTTCCACCTCTTCTTGACCTATGACTCCTACTACTATTAATCCATCCAATCCTTCTAGATCCTTTTTATTGAAAGGAGGTCTCAACACTTTCGATAGTTCAATTCCCAATTCAATCATCCTCTTTTCAATTCCATTACGAATGGCCAAAAAATATGGATCATCAAATTCCGATTCCTGAGAAAGATACATCAAAAGCCCAATTTTTCCGTACTGCTTAGGATTGGTAATTTTTTTTTCTATATTTCGTTGCTTTTTAGGTATGTAATCTAACTCTTCTGCAGCCTGAAGGATTTTTTTCCGAGTCTCTTCTGTAACGGATAAAGTTTGGTCCTCATTTAACACTCTTGATACAGTCGTTTTTGATATCTGTGCCTTTTTGGCAATTTCATTTAATGTTACCAATATGATTACCTCTTTTTCTATTTTTAGTAAATAAAAATTAATAATTTACTGAATTTTTACTTAAATATAATATATCAGAGGTAAAAAATAAGCGCAATATTAATTTTCATAATTTTCAATTTAATTTTCCGCCACTATTCACCCATATTGAAATTCAAGGATCCGAAGATTTTAATAACTATTAACATTCACTCATTTTTTATTACGATAAAAAGAGCGAAAAAAGTCCAGTAAATAAATCAATTAATTCAGTAAACTAAAAAAATAAATCCCCAAAATAAAAATTTACTGAAGAAACATTCAGCCTCTTCAACTGTAATTGCATTAATCTCATTGCTATTGGGGTAGCGAGTGCCATCAAAGGAGTTAATAAAAATAATGATTTTTGAGGGTAACACGGGTACAATGTGGCTTCATCCTCGGGTCTAATTGGTATGGAATTACAAAGAGTAATGGCCATATTCACCGTTAATTTAAAAAGAATCGTAAAACTTTTTGGGTTCATTTCATTCCTTCCAGAATTATGGATTGAAAGTCGGCTTTTCTATTTAATATAAGAACTTTTCATTGGTGATTTTTGGTTACCTAATTATATTAGATTGTGAAAGGATGTCCAAAATTCCGACCCGTTTTCAATGTAAACGTCAAGTAACTCCAAAATATACAATAAAAGTTGATTTTGGAGTTATTTTTTGTTTGCTTCACTTTTTTGGTACTTTGCAACTAGATGGTAAATCCATTGATCACGGCAAGACTTTATCAATTTCCTCTTTATTGTTTTAATCGATGTTAGGAAGTGTTTCAAACAAATAACGAAGATAATGATAGGGACTTAGACACTACAGCAACTGTTTGAACAACATCAAAAACATCTGATCAATTTGATAGTTCTTATCTACTGTTATCACACGAGGTTTAGAAACGTACGAAAAGGCCAAGGCTTTCTTGAAAAAGCACTTGGCTGCTTGTTTATCTCTTGATTTACTTAGATAAAAATCAATGGTATTCTGTTCTGAATCAACGGAACGATATAAATATAGTGCATTTTTACTTTAATATAGGTTTCATCAACTCTTCATGAATCATTTGCTGTTTTAGATGCTGTCGTACTTTCTCTTTTAATTGAGATCCATATTGATGAACTCAGCGCATAATCTTTGTATGATCAATTGATAATCCTCTTACCTCCATCATTTTCACCAGATTAGATTTTTATTATATTTCCAATCAATTTAATATTTTCTCCATCAATAACTATCCCGGCACCATCTTTACAAGCATAAATTGTCCTATTTTTCAACTTGGAATAATCCCTTACTAAATCTAAATATTTTTCACTCTGTTCCTCACTCCAATGAGGCAGAAAATCAAAATCTACAAAACCTAAAGAGCTTCTATCCTCTAGTCCTATTATATCTTTGTCTACAAATTGAGCTGTATCAATACTTTTAGTTGTTATTATACTGCCTGCACTAACCCCAATCAAAATCCCACCATTTTCCACATAATATTTTAATGGCTGCATTAAATTTCTTTTTCTTAGGGAATTTAAAAAGAGGAATGTGTTTCCACCCGAAAGATGTATTGCATCATAATTAAATATGTCATTAATCTTTCTTTCATCGTATTCTTTATCTAAATCAAAATATTCTACATTACTAATTCCTAATTCTCTATAGTATTTAACTACATAATTAAAATACTTTCCTGTTACATCTGAAGATGATCGAAGATATGCTATTGAAGGGTTTTCTTTATTTAATAATCTTAAAAGTTCATAATCCAATTTTCTATCTTCTTGCACTTGATCACTATATAGTACTATTTTTCTCACTAAAATCCCCCTATTTTCTAGTTCGTAAATTACTTGTTTTCAGTTAATTAAGCCTAGTGTTTATCACTGACACCTATAAAAAGAACTGCAATTATGTATTAATATCACCTTTCATCATTACTTTTTCAGAAGTATATTGTCTTACATGTTCATAAGCAAGTTCAATTGCGTGTTCTTTTGAATCTATAAGAGATAGATTACGTGTTAATGGATTCCAATATTCATATCCCTCATCTTCTGTCCATCGAAAAACTTCAATTGTATATAATTTGTCATTCAAAATACATACAACTAACTTTCAGCTCGATAATTCTTCCCAAGCTCTTCTCCTATCGAAAAATAGTGCCTAAAGTTATAAAATAATGGACTCCATTTTTGCGGATCAATATGATTTTCCCCTAGTATTATCTCTTCATGCGCATGTACATGAACAATCTCGGTTTCAACAATTGCAAAGAAAGGATCATATTCTGGAATCCTAATTTGTTTTACGATTGTTTCGATTTGTAATGGGCATTCTTTAATACGTTGTGGTTTTACAAATTTTGAATCTAGCAGAGTCAAGCCAGCTAGTGCAAATTTATCTTTTTGATAGGTATATCCCATTTCTTGTTTGTAAACTGGGACATGTTCTAATCCTGTATAAGGTGCGATTTTTTCCACTTGTTTCCACTGCGATGAAGAAGGTAAATTAATAACACATTCTCTATTCCTTTCAAGATTTTCAATCGATTTACCTCCCAAACCAATACCTAAAATTACATAGTTTCCTAAAGCCCATGAAGAAGACATTGGACTAATATTTGTTGTTCCATCCTCATCTAATGTCGATAATAAATAAATTGGCATTCCATAGTATAAAATCTTTGGTTTTATTTCTTTACATAACAGTTTCTCTGTTTTAGCATTCATACTATCACTCCTAAATTCGATATTTATTTGTATTGTAAAACACAAATAATTCCATTATCATCGAAATATGGATGTAAAATAAGGAGTGATGCAAATGAATGTAAACGCAGCAAAAATAGCTTCTCTTATTAGTGATACATCACGAGCAACCATCTTAATTCAACTTTTGGATGGTCGTCCACACCCAGCTACTGAATTAGCACATGCCGCAAAAATCAAACCACAAACAGCTAGCTTTCATCTTCAAAAACTATATGAAGCAGAAATTATAGATGTTGAGAAACATGGAAGACACCGTTATTACAAAATAACCAATCATACAATAGCAGAATCTCTAGAAAAAATACTATATTTAGCTCCCCCAGAACAAATTCAATCCTTAAAGCAATCGAAAGAGACTAGAGAAATTCAATATGCCAGAACTTGCTATGACCATTTAGCTGGGAAATTAGGTGTTGAAATTACAAATTCACTTTTGAATAACAACATATTAGTTAAGGAAAATTTACAATTTGAGGTGACTAAAGAGGGACAATTATTTTTCAAAGAATTTGGTATTGACTTGGATTCATTATACAGGAAAAGACGAGCATTCTCAAAATGTTGCTTAGATTGGACTGAAAGACAACACCATATAGCAGGAGCCTTAGGAAAAGCTATATTAGAAAGAATGTTAGAACAAAATTGGGTAACAAAAGCCCCGAAAACGAGAGCTATACATGTAACACATTTAGGAGAACAACAAATATTGCGTACATTTCTTATAAAATGAATTTTTTATTACAAAAATCAATTCTCCTATATACAGAAGAAAACTCGCTTCCTTATACCACAAAGCTTGCGAGTTTTACTTCTTACCAGTAATCATAAATAATAGAATCTAATGTGATTACGGTAAACGTGCTAGGAGCTAGAGCTGTCGTAGAATTCATTAAAATAATGAACTCTATTTGATACTATATGTAAAAGGATGAAAAGCGTTTGTACAATTAGAAGAGTCCTAAAAAGCCCAATGTGGTATCTACTCATTGGTTAGCTCCCCTGTATAAATTCGATATTTTCTCATTACTATTAATTTTTTACACATATAAGTTTACCTACTAAATTATGAGAATCACAAATAAGAAGCCATTCGCTTTTGAAAATAGCTTCTTTTAAAGAAAACTAGTTATTCTTTTTTACAATGTTAAGAAGCTCTGCATGTATTTCAGAAGCAATTTCTGGTTCTTGTTCACTAACTGCAATAATCTCACAAAGAGATACTGTGCTGCGTGTAGTACGACCGGTTCTTATGGTAACAGTATCACAATTTACAGATTCAACAACACCAACAATTTCAATTATAGTTCCTCTTAAAATCAAAGTAACTAAATTAAAACTATCTCTTAGTTCCCTTAACTTACGGAAAATACCAGTTGTACAGCAACAATCACATTTTTCATTATGATCTTTTTTGCACTCTTTAAATTTCTTCAAGCAATCATCATTATCATCCCAGCATTTAGAATGCTTTTTGTGATCCCGGCATTTAGAATGGGTTTTTTCAAACCATTCATCACGACAACCCATAATTTCCACTCCTTTATTCTTTTACTACACAATATGAAAAAAAGGATGAAAATGATAAAGACAAAAACATAGGAGGTAGAAAAATAAACGGTTATCCAATAGAAAAGAATATAGAATATCCAAAAATAAATAACGAACTCTTATAAAAAAGAGTTCGTTATTTATTTTTTATACTTGCTCAGATTGTAACCCCTGAATATATGATACAACTTCTGGATTCACTAACGAAGATAAATCTCCCAACTCTTTCCCTAAGTATGCTGCTTTAATTACCCGTCTCATTACTTTAGCATTTCGTGTTTTCGGCAAGTCCTCTACAACATGAATATCTTTTGGACATAACGCCTTTCCGATATGAGAGTTTACTAAATTCAATAATTCTTTTTTTAGTTCAGATGTAAATTTTATTCCTTCTTGTAAAACAACAAAGCAATGGCAGACTTCCCCTTTCACCTCATCTGGTACACCAATTGCAGCAGCTTCTATTACATTAGGATGTTTTACAAGAATTGATTCATATTCAGCTGGTCCAATGCGTTTTCCTGCAATATTTAATGTATCATCGGAACGTCCTGTAATGATATATTGTTCACCGTCATAGATTACCCAATCACCGTGTACCCACTTATTATCAAAGCGCGACCAATATGTATTAACGTAGCGCTCGTCATCTTCCCAGAAGCTTTTCGTCATTCCAACCCATGGTTTTTCTAAACACAATTCGCCAACTTCATCAAGAATCGGATTGCCTTGTTCATCTAATACAACAGCTGCCATTCCTGGTAATGATGCATTAAAACTAATCGGCGCAATTGGTTTAACTAACACGTTTCCAAAGATTCCACCAGAAATTTCGGTTCCACCTGAATAGTTACAAATTGGTACCTTTCCTTTTCCAACTGTTTCAAAAAGCCACATCCAAGGATCAGGATTCCACGGTTCACCTGTTGATGCAAATACCTCTAAACTTTCCAGAGAATGTTTCTTTACATATTCATCACCTTTTGCCATCAATGCTCGAATTAATGTTGGAGAAATTCCAAGATGTGTAATTTGATATCGATCGACAGTTTCCCATAATCGATCTGCTTCTGGATAGTCTGGAACACCTTCATACATGACCATTGTTGCCCCATTAATAAGGGAACCAAATAATAAAAATGGTCCCATCATCCAGCCCATATCAGTTATCCATAACACACGATCACCTTGCTTAATATTCATACCAAATCCTGCATCAAATGCTGATTTCAAAGGGAATCCAGCGTGCGTATGTACCGTTCCTTTTGGCTTACCAGTCGTTCCCGATGTATATATGAGCATAAGCGGATCATCGCTTTTCATTTCTTCAGCATGTGTAAATGGCTTTTCCTTTTCAAGAATACTCCAGGAAAGATCATAATTGTGAGGTGTAAAATTATTTCCGGCATGACGGACAATCACAACTTTCTCAACAGTCGGACAATGTTCACACGCTTTATCCACCTCATCTTTTAATGAAACGATTTTACCGCGGCGTGAGAATCCATCAGCTGTAATAATCATTTTGGATCCTGCTGCTTGTACACGCGTCATAACTGCATCAGCTGCAAATCCAGAAAAAATCGGAGAAATAATTGCACCGATTTTCATTACTGCTAACATAGCAACAACTGTTTCTGGAATCATCGGCATGTAAATTGTTACACGATCACCTTTTTCAATGCCCATATGCTTCAAACCATTCGCAACGTGGCTTACCCAGCTATCAAGTTCTTCATATGTAAATGTTTTTGTTGTTCCATTTTCACCTTCATACATGAGGGCAGGTTGTTTTTTTGTTTCTTCATCTGCAAGCCAACGAGATAAAGCAGATTCAACTACATTGCACGTTCCCCCTGTATACCACTGTGCAAACGGTGTACCGTTTGCTAAATCTAACACTTCTGTATACGGCCTCATCCATTGATAGCCAACTGCACGTTCTGCTTCTCCCCAAAACCATGCAGTTTCTTCAATTGACTTGTTATAAAATGCTTCATAATCGTCATAACCCAGCGATTTCATCCATCCGTGTAAACGCGTTTTCTCTTTATATTCTTCTGTTGGAAACCATACCGCTTGTTTCACTGTTTTCCCCTCCTCATATTTCGAATAAGAAAGCCCTTAATAGGGCTTTTATACTGGATAAACTGGATGTTTCCGATCTGTAAATACTTGATATTTACTCATATACATTTCAAAGCGTTTCTTTAATTCTTCACGTAAATCATTCGGATGAACAATACCATCTATCACCATTTCTGATGCTAGTCGATAAATATCAATATCTTGTTTATATTCTTCACGTTTTTCTGCAATAAAACTTGCACGCTCTTCTTCTGGTAGCGCTGCAATTTTATTCGCGTATACAGCATTGACAGCAGCTTCAGGGCCCATTACAGCAATAGAAGCCGTCGGCAACGCAAGGCAGCAATCCGGCTCGAAAGCTGGGCCTGCCATTGCATATAAACCAGCACCATATGCTTTACGAACAACAATTGAAATTTTCGGTACTGTCGCTTCACTCATTGCAGAAATCATTTTCGCACCGTGACGAATAATACCAGCTCTCTCCACTTTTGTTCCAATCATAAATCCAGGCACATCGGCAAGGAATAATAATGGAATATGATATGCGTCACATAAGTTAATAAACTTTGCTGCTTTATCAGCAGAATCGTGGAATAATACGCCACCTTTCATACGCGGCTGATTTGCAACAATACCAACAGGTTTCCCATCGATTCGTCCTAATCCTGTAATGAGTTCTTGCGCAAATAACTTTTTCACTTCAAAGAAAGAACCTTCATCGATAATACGGTTAATAAGATCTTTCATATTAAAAGGAGCATTTTGATTTTCTGGGATGATTTGTTCTAACGTTTTTTCGAACTGCTTTGGTTCTTGAGGCTTAGTCGCAGGAGCATTTTCTTGATAGTTACTTGGAAAATATGAAATATATTGTCTTGCCTGAGCAATTGCATCTTCTTCTGTTTTACATAACACATCTCCGCATCCTGATACGGAACAATGCATACGAGCACCGCCCATTTCCTCTAATGTTACTTTTTCACCAATAACCATTTCAGCCATGCGCGGTGAACCTAAGTACATGGATGCATTTCCTTCCACCATCATAACAACGTCACAAAAAGCAGGAATATAAGCACCACCAGCTGCTGAAGGACCAAATAATAAACAAATTTGCGGTACCTTACCCGACAGCTTCACCTGGTTATAAAAAATACGTCCTGCACCGCGGCGGCCTGGGAACATTTCAACTTGATCCGTAATACGAGCACCGGCAGAATCAACTAGATAAAACAGTGGTACACGTAACTTTTCAGCTGTTTCCTGGATACGTAAAATCTTTTCAACTGTACGAGAACCCCAAGATCCAGCTTTCACTGTTGAATCATTCGCCATCACACATACAGTTCGTCCGTGTATTTTACCAGTAGCAGTTACAACCCCATCTGCCGGTAAACCTGACTGCTCGCAATTTGCAAAGAGAGCGTCTTCTACATACTCGCCATTATCAAATAGAAGAGCTAAACGATCCCGAACAAAGATTTTTCCTTTTTCTTTATTTTGCTCATGATATTTCGGAGCTCCGCCTTGTTTAATTGTTTCAACACGTTCTGCAAACGAATTAGATTGTTGTTTTTGTTCTAGCACATTTACTCCCCCTTATACATCGGCTTACGTTTTTCCTTAAATGCCTGTAGTCCTTCTAATCGATCTTTCGTATGAATCACACCTTCATACGCCAGCTTTTCCATTTGTAGTCCAGTGTGCAAATCCACTTGTAAACCATTTGAAATTGCCTCTTTTGCTAATCGAACAGCAATTGGGCCATTACTAGCAATACGTTCTGCAATTTCAATTGCTTTTTCTTCTAGTAAGTTTGTTGGTACAACAAATTCTACCATTCCGTATTCCTTCGCTTCATTTGCTGAAATACGTCTTGCTGTATAAATTAATTCTTTTGCTCTACCAATACCAATTAGTCTTGGTAGTCGTTGCGTACCACCGGCTCCTGGAATAATAGCTAGAGATGTTTCAGTAAGTCCAAGACTTGCTGTTTCTGCTGCAATTCTAAAATCACACGCTAAACTTAATTCAGTACCACCACCAAGTGCAATTCCATTTATTGCAGCAATAACTGGTTGTGATAATTGCTCAACCATATCCATTGTGGAACGAATCATTCCGACTGCATGACGTACTTGTTCCTCATTCATATTGGCACGTTCTTTTAAATCCGCTCCGGCACAAAATGCCTTTTCGCCCGCTCCTGTTAAAATGACAACACGAACATCAGCTTCTTCATTAATATGAGTGAGTGTAGATTGCAACTCTTCCAATAGTGCAAGAGATAACGAATTTGCTTGTCGTTCACGATTTAATGTTATTTTTACAATATGCGGTGTTATATAATTCACTGAAATATTTTGCAATTGTAACATTTTATCACCTACTTATTGTTTTATGTTGCAATGCTTTATACACATGACTTGGCAATTGAATGTTTAACTTACTTTGAATAAATTGGCTAGCTTTTAATAATTTTTCTTCATTTATATTGGTTTGTACCCCCATTTGATGGAGCATATGTACTAGATCATCCGTTGCAACATTTCCTGAGGCTCCTGGTGCATAAGGACAACCACCGAGACCACCACAAGAACTATCAAATGTCGTAACACCGTATGCCAATGACTGAACGACATTTGCAAGCGCCATCCCGTACGTATTATGAAAATGCATTGCGAATTGAGAAGAATCATATTTTTTAAGTAAATGTTCTAATACATACTCTACTTGCAATGGATTTGCTACACCAATCGTATCCCCAAGTGAGATTTCATAAATGCCATATGAGAAGAGCTGATTACATAACTCATCTACAGCATCAATGCTTACATCCCCCTCATAAGGACAACCAAATACAGTAGAAACGTAACCTCTTACTCTTTTACCTGCAAATTGTGCCTGCTTTGTAATATCTTTTATAACAGATAATGCTTCTTTAATAGACTTATTGATATTGCTTTTATTATGTGATTCACTTGCTGATAAAAAAACATTCACCTCATCTACATTTTGCAAAAGAGCTCGTTCCAAACCATTTTGATTTGGAACAAGCGCAGCATATGTAACGTCTGGTTTCTGCTTTAACTCTGAAAACACATCACTTGCATCAGCTAAAGCAGGAACCCATTTTGGGTGAACGAACGAGGAAACTTCAATATACGATACTCCAGCTTCTGAAAGTAATTGAATCCATTTCACTTTATCTTTTGTGCCAACAATTTTCTTCTCATTTTGCAAACCATCACGTGGTCCAACTTCTTTAATGACAGCAAAAGTAGGTAGCTTCAATACATTTCCCCCCTTCTTCTCCCTATTCAATCTCTATTAATACATCTCCTTCATTAACAAAATCGCCCTCTTGCACATTAATTTTCATGACTGTACCGGCTTCTTCTGAAACGATTGGAATTTCCATTTTCATAGATTCCAAAATGACGACATCCTGTTCTTCTTCTACTGTATCTCCTACTCCCACAACAATCTTCCAAACATTACCTGCCATCGATGCATACACTTTTGTCATCATTTTTTCCCCCTTTAATATTCATAAACCTTATTTTTTTACAAGTTGTTTTGTTACAAAACCTGTTGTATAAATTCCACTTTGGAATACTTCATCTTCTAATACTTGCAGTAGCATTGGTGTATTCGTCTTAATGCCTTCCACTTTCAGTTCTTGAAGTGCATTCTGTAGTTTTTCAATTGCCTCTTGACGTGTTTCACCATGAGCAATTACTTTTGCAATCATTGGATCGTAGAACGGTGTGATTGTCACGTTATTTTCTAAAAAGTGATCAATGCGCACTTTTTCTGGTAACGTTAGGTCCGTAATCTTCCCAGGTGATGGGAAAAATGTTTTTGGATCCTCCGCATAAATACGCGCTTCAATGGCATGACCACTACAATTTATATCGTCCTGTGTAAAGGAAAGCTTTTCACCAGATGCAATAAGTAATTGCTGTTCAACAAGATCTAGACCGGTAATTTCTTCGGTAACGGGATGCTCTACTTGTAATCTCGTATTCATCTCTAAGAAATAAAAGTTTTTCTCGTCATCTACAAGAAATTCAACAGTACCTGCATTTATATAGCCAAGAGCTTTTGCTGCTTGTACAGCAACTTCTCCCATTTCTTTACGAGTCGCTTCATCTAAAAATGGAGATGGTGCTTCCTCAATCACTTTTTGATTTCGGCGTTGTACTGAACATTCACGTTCCCATAAATACACTGTATTTCCATGAGTATCAGCTAGAAGCTGAATTTCGATATGATGCGCGTCTGCAATATAACGCTCTAAGTACATTTCACCATTACCGAAAAAGTTTTGCGCACGCGTTTTATTACTCTCAAATGCCTTGGTGAGCGTTTGCTCAGTTTCCATCAACTGCATTCCAATGCCTCCGCCGCCCGCGGATGCCTTCAGCATTAATGGATAACCAATTTGTTTCGCAATTTCAATCGCTTCCTCAGCAGTCTCAATATTTGTTGTGATTCCTGGTACAACAGGAACATTTGCTTCTTGCATTGCCAGACGCGATTCGATTTTACTACCCATCTTAGCAATAATTTCTTCAGAAGGGCCGATAAATACAAGTCCTTCTTCTTTACAACGAATCGCGAGGGATGGATTTTCTGATAATAATCCATAACCTGGATGAATCGCTTCAGCATTTGTTTTCTTCGCAACGTCTATAATTTTTTCGAGATTTAAATAACTCTCTTGGACACGCGGACCACCAACTAAATAAGCCTCATTTGCTAGTTTGACATGAAGTGCATTTTCATCCGCCTCTGAATAAATAGCAACTGTACGTATTCCAAGTTTTTGACAAGTTTTAATGATACGAACTGCAATTTCACCACGATTAGCAATTAAGATTTTTTGAAACATAGTGAACCCTCCCTTTTATCTACATCCTAAATGTCTTGCAATTACGAGACGTTGAATTTCAGAAGTTCCTTCGCCAATTTCTAAAAGTTTTGCATCGCGAATATGACGCTCAACTTCATATTCACGCATATAACCATATCCACCGTGAATTTGCACGGCTTGATTCGCAATACGACTAGCTGCTTCAGATGCAAAAAGTTTTGCCATAGCTGCTTCTTTACCGAAAGGTTTATCATGATCTTTTAACCAAGCTGCTTTATGTACTAAATTACGCGCTAATTCCACCTCAGTAGCCATATCTGCCAGTTTAAATTGAATCGCTTGGAAATTAGAAATCGTTTTTCCAAATTGCTGACGCTCTTTCGCATATTGAAGTGCACGCTCAAAAGCAGATTGTGCAATCCCTACAGCTAATGCCGCAATGGAAATACGACCTCCATCAAGTGTATATAAAAATTGCTTAAATCCTTTATTCACATCACCAAGAATATTCTCTTTCGGTACACGAACGCTATCAAGTACGATTTCGCAAGTATTAGAAGCGCGAACCCCCATCTTATCGTATGGACTTGAAATCGTTAAACCTTCACTTGTTGTCGGTACAATAAATGCAGAAATACGTTTTTTACCATTTTCCTCAACACCGTTGACAGCGGTTACAATAATTGTATTTGCATACTCCGCATTCGTAATCCAGCACTTTTCACCACTAATTACGTATTCATCACCATCTAAAAATGCTTTTGTTTGTGTGCCACCTGCATCAGATCCAGCGTTCGGTTCTGTTAAACCAAAAGCACCTAATGTTTTTCCAGATGCCATCGGGATTAAATACTTTTGCTTTTGTTCTTCTGTACCAAAGTAATAAATCGGAGAGGCACCTAATGAAATTGTTGCAGCATAACTTAAGCCTGTACCGCCACAAGCACGTCCAATTTCTTCAACAGCTAATGCGTACGATACAGTATCGCCGCCAGAACCTCCATACTCTTCCGGGAATGGGATTCCTAACAAACCTAGTTCGCCCATTTTTTGAAACGTTTCGTATGGAAACTCAGCTGTTTTATCATAATACACAGCTTTTGGTGCGATTTCCTTTTCAGCAAAGTCACGTACCATTTCTTTAATCATTTGTTTTTCGCGAGTTAGAGTAAATTCCATTCCGCTACACACCCCTTATCGAATATTGAGTTTCGACAGCGTGCGAGTCTGTACTACAAACATTGCTTTTTAAAAGATAAGGATAGTAGTTAGATAATTGTTATAATTCTGTCATAATTTAATTTTAAAACAGATTCTGTACTCATGCACAAAAAAATTCCTACATTGTTCTACAACAACATAGGAATTTCTTTGTCGAATTATGAGGTTTTTTCTTTAATAATCTCTTCCTTTTCCTGAATCTGAGATTTCTACTAATACTTCAGGGTACGGTTCAAAATATGTTTGTCGTAATAAATAATTTTCTTCGAATCGAATCGCCCATGATTTTAAGATTGCAAGCAAACTGCTAAGTGGAATTTTCTTTTCAGCATACTTGTGAAGTAATCCTAAAAAATGCTCTTTTTCTTGTTTCTTTAACTTCATTTTAAAGTATCCCAAAATATGCGCACATACATTTATATTCGATGTATAGCGCGGTGTGCGCATTAACAATTCATGCAAAGTCTTCTCATAATTTTCAAAAACAACTTCAATCTTTTCCTTTTTGGGATTCGCGATAATACGCCCTAATTCTTTCTGTTTCACTTGATTATATGCCATAAATAAATATTTATTATCAGACTGAAAATGTATGAGATCTTTCAAGTTTCTATTATGTTTTAATATTTTAAAATTAGCGATTGTAAACAGCCTAGTAAAGAAATGTTCACGGATAATAAAATTCGACAATCTACCTTCTTCCTCTATTGCAATATGCGAAAATTTTTTTAATACAGCGCTACCAAACAAACCAGCACCCTTCTCTTTTATTGGTGATTTTTCATATCCTGTATAAATTTTCACATCTCTAGTTCCACAACTTGGAGAACGATTCTTTAAAATAAAACCATCAACATCTGGTAAAGAACCTAAAAATTGATTAGAAAAACTTTGCATTTTTTCTGTTACATCTTCTTTAGTTGAAGGTTGTACAAGTTTGTGGATTCCTTCATCTTCAATAATCCGAATCGTTTCACGAGGGATTCCTAATCCAATCTCTACTTCAGGACATACCGGAATAAATGTAACAAATGGTTGTAAATTTCGAATTGTAACATCTGAAATCATTTCTCCATTATAACGACAAGCATCAAATTCTAGGCATTTACTTACAACAACTGTTGGTTTTGCAAATTGTCGCATTTTATTACCCCCACGGCGTTAATTCGTATAATATAAATTGGACTACGATGAGTATTCTAAGCAAAGTTAGTTTGTATTTTCTCTTTTTATTATGACTAAATATGAGTGACATATCAGCGATAATTAATATCTATTTCATATAAGTGTTAGCAAGTTCATTTGCAAACTTGTTAGCACTTTTTTTATATTTCTTCTATTATAATCTTCTCCCCTTCTTTACCTCTACGCTATATCAGATTAATTCTTGTTTCCTTGTTCAGAACTACGAGAAACACATTTTACACAAACTGTATTTTTTGGAGGAGAATTTAACCATTTATTGTTATAACTAAAACAATATTTTTCCAGGGGTGTTCCTATGAAGAACAGTAAGATAATGGACATACATACTAGGCACTCCCCTTCCTTGTCAATTTCAATCACAGGTAGCTTCAACGGATGTAATCGAACAAGAAATATTAGAACAAATTCAAGAAATTGACCGAATGAAAACAAGTATGGAAACAGTCAGTCAAGCTATGCCAATCCCGGGTATGGACGCTATGGCGGATCTTTTTACTGTCATGAGGCAAAAATTTCAAGAAAAGTTAGATCATCTGTATCAATTCAATCAGACCTCTAGCAATAACTATAGTACAGCAATTCAATTAGCAGCTAGCATTGCGACGGGTCTAGCGGAAGTCCAAAGCGGAAAAGGCTTTAGTCCGGCAAGTGGCACATTTAGTACGCAAGGGTTGAACATGGAGTGGACGGCATCTATTCAAAAAATTACAGAAGATAGAGCTCACCAATCCGAAACTCTTGAAGGTGACAATCTAGTTGAAAGTGAGACAGTAGATTATACGTCTTCTTCTGAAGAAAATGGCGATGATTTAAAGAAAGCAGCCAGGGATTTAACGGGTGAACTTTCGGGTGAATATGATGTAAGGTGTGTTATAGAAGGTGTGGACCCTGACACGGGAGAAAAACTTTCATGGTGGAAACGTGGTGGGGCAGGTGTCATGGTTTTTGCAGGCCTTACACCCGTTGGTAAAGGAATCTTTAATGGTTTACGAACAGCAATCCGTAATAGAGATATAAAAGATGTAGCAATCTTAAGTTCAAAACAAATCGAGCGTTTAATTAAACAAGATAAAATAACGACATCTCATTGAAAAAACCTTGCTCTAAAGTGGACTAAAAGAGACAATGAGTATTTGATAAAAGGTGAAATACCAAAAGACTATTTCAAAATTCCTGAATAAGAAGGTGCAAATATGAAATTATACTTTAAAGATACTGAAATAGGCGAAATCACAGATGTTTTTGTAGAAACACCATGTATGGAACAATACATTTCCATTTCAGGAATATTTTCATGAAATGGTAGATGAGGATAGTACATTTGATTTTGAAAGTATCAATCCTGAATTTCTATACGATGAAAATCGGTCTATTTCCGATGAAAATGAGGGGAAATATCTAGGAATTGATATTCCAGCTATTCACATCGAAGATACGACAATCGCATGGCGATGGAGATAACAGCTACTCATTTATTGTACAAAGAGAATAGTAAATAAAAAAGGTTTTGGTGCAAAAATAGAATAAAAGATAATAAAGCGCATATCTTGTTGTGGCATATTATTCAAAATTTCTTTTTGCGTATTGTTTACAGATTCATAACTTGCTATTGCTAACGCACTGATTGGTAATTTTGAACCTGCAATACGAGCGGATGTACGAATTGAATGTTCTTTCTTTGTACATTTGCATTTAAGAAAGTAAAAACGCGGTTAACAGTATCTTGGGATAGTCAATGTTTGCAAATATGAAAATCAAAACCCACAAACGTTGTTATCGCAACGTTCGTGGTGTTAGTCCATACAATATAAATTGAATTGTATTTTCAATCTCTACTTCATCGTCCCATTTTTCTTCAGGTAATAATAAAAATCGAGTTAAAATTAACCCCATTATAGAAGATAAAGTAAAGCGCACAATTGAAGGTGTAGGCATTTCAATAATTTGCCCTTGTTCTTGAAAATGTAAAATTAGTTTTTTAAACCGGGAAAAAAGTTCTTTTTCCACTAATTGTTGTATTTCATTTTTTAATTCTGGCTGGAATGGTACTTCTTGCATTAAAATTTTTAGCATTGGAAAATGTTTTTTAGCAAATTCAAATCGATTTCGTATTGCTATTCTTAAAAACTCTTCATACGTTTCATACGTATTCTCCAGTATTTCTTTTGCAAAAGCTTGTACAAAAAATGGTGCAGCGAACTTTGTTAATGTGGGCATTACAACCGCTAAAAGTAAATCTTTTTTCGTTTTATA
The DNA here is from genome assembly GCF_002584535.1 of Bacillus cereus. GTDB lineage: Bacteria > Bacillota > Bacilli > Bacillales > Bacillaceae_G > Bacillus_A > Bacillus_A arachidis. Next base: position 74,813 of record NZ_NUOT01000045.1, on the reverse strand, counting down.
GTAGCGGAAGATCGTTCCCTCCGCTACACCAGCACGCTTTGCAATCTCACTTGTTGAAGTGGATGCATACCCTTTTTCTCCAAACATATCAACCGCTGCTTCTAATATACGCATTTGTCGTTCATTACGCTTATCTGTATCTGTAGCAGCAATTAACTCCTCTAACCAATCTTTTTTCATGCATCATGCCCCTTTTAATAAAATTTATATTCTACGATGTTTCCTCAAAGCAAATATATTCCCTATTGTAAATAGTAATGCAAAAAGAAATAATACACAAAGGTCTCCCGCAATTTCAGCAAATCCTTGATTACGAATCATCACTTGTCTCATCGCATCAGCACCATATGTGAGCGGAAATAACTTTCCAAGCATTTGTAGCCACTTATTCATTGATTCCATTGGAAATAAACCTGAAAAGAAAATTTGCGGTACGATGACCAGTGGGATAAACTGAATCATTTGAAATTCGTTATTGGCGTATGCCGATAAAAAAGTACCTAGTGTTAACGCTGTTAGTGAAAGCATACATGTAATGAGTAATGTAAGCCACAGTGATCCTGCTACATATAAATCAAGAATATAGACAGAGAAACTTACAATGATAACAGACTGTAAAAACGCAAAAATACCAAATCCAATTATATAACCAACAACAATTTCCCAGCGGCGCACTGGAGTAGATAATAATCTTTCCAACGTCCCACTTAAACGTTCTCGTACAAAGGAAACTCCTGATAAAATAAAAACAAAGAAGAATGTAAAAAAGCCAATTAATACCGGTCCGAGTCCATCAAACATCGTGAAATCTGCGGAACCATGTAAAAAATCAATTTCTGGTTTCATACCAGGCATATCATTTTTTTCTGTGGCCTTTTGTAATGTCTGTAGCACGGCACGATTTTTTGAAGAATCACTACCTTCTAGCAACACATTCACTTTTCCATCTTTTAAAGTGATAATGGCATCTACTTGTTGATTTTTCAACTTAGAATACGCTTTATCTTTATTATACTCATAGATGGTAGCATCTTGCTTTTTCATTGATTCCACTATAGGTGCTGGAGCATCTATTAATGCAATATGAGGAGTATAATCCTTTTGTGTAAACACAAGCGATAATAACCAAAGGAGTAACATTGGCGCTCCGAACATCATTGCCAACGATCGTTTATCCCGGAAAAATTGCCGAATAATCCGAATAATTACACCACCAATTCTCATGATTCAACCGCTCCTTCCAATAGAAAGACATCTTCAATCCGTCCTGATGAAGTTCGATCTTTTAAATCATTTGGGGTTCCTGTTGCAATTAGCTTCCCATCTCTAATTAATCCAAGACGTTCACAAAATTCAGCTTCGTCCATAATATGTGTTGTCACAATAATCGTTGTTCCTTGTCCTTTGAGTTCATGGAATTTTTCCCAAATAGATTTACGAAGAACTGGATCAATTCCAACCGTTGGCTCATCTAAAATTAAAAGCCTTGGTTCATGTAAAAGTGCCATCGCTAGAGATAACCGTTTCTTCATCCCACCTGAAAAGTGTTGCACTTGTTTTTTAGCATGCTCTGATAATTCAACTAATGTAAAAACTTCTTCAATTCTCTCTTTCTTACGTTTACCTTTCAATCCATACATTGTTGCGATAAAATCTGCATTCTCATAAGCAGATAACTCTTCATACAGTGCATCAGCCTGTGCCATATAGCCTATTTGCTTCATACCGTTTAAATTAGGCATTTTCGTTCCTAAAGCTGTTACTTCACCTGTCGTCGATTCACTAATACCAGCAATCATTTTGATAAGTGTTGTTTTGCCAGAACCTGAAGGGCCTACTAAACCAAAAATTTCTGTTTCTGCTACAGATAGTGAAATATTATGCAAAACTTCTTTTTTTCCAAAACGCTTTGATACATCTTGCAAAATAACAGAAGGTTGTTGCAATAAAATCTCCTCCTTTTATAAAATGAGTGAGTACTCACTTTGATTATACGCTTGAATTATTATATGTCAAATTTCTTTTATGAGTATTATTTTTTTTCAATCTAAACTTCTAACAACTAAGTTTGTTATAGAAAATGAATCAGAGTCGACAG
>NZ_NUOT01000045.1:0-72683 GCF_002584535.1 Bacillus cereus | reverse complement strand
CTGTCGACTCTGATTCATTTCAAATGATTACAAATTAAGTCTTTAAATTTAAATATTTTCTAATTCTAGCAACATCTAAAGAATATTCAATAATTAGTTGTTGTATAGGTAAAATAACTTTTTCTGGATACAAATGTGCATATTTTAAAGTTTCCGTATATTTTTCTAGCCTTTTTTCCAAATACTTTATTATTTGCTCAGGATGATTCACTAATAAACTTTGACTATAATAATGAATTTGCTCCTCAATTGCAGTGTATTCCTCAATTTCAAATTCTTTATACATGTGTACACTCCTTTATAATATTTTTTATATGCACAAGTCATAAACATTTTTATTCGAACGAAAACTGATTATTTTAATTATTTAAACTATAACAAAGAAAGGACGTCAAAATTTGTTAGTTTATGTAGCGTTGAAAAAATTTAACAAAACTGTAATGGATACTTGTACTTTATAGAGAATTTCAATCTTTCATGTAAATTTCTCCATCATCAATACTATTTTCTATCAAAAGAGTATTGGTGAATAGATAACAGTAATTTCATCGAAAACAAATAAAAAAGTCGTACAAATTAATTAAACTGTACGACTACAATCTCCGGTCTATTAAAAACCCTTTGAGGAATGATGCTATTCCCTAAACCGCTACTTTTTTACTTTCTCAATTAAAACTTTCTGATTTTCTCCAAATTTTTTGCTATGTAAATCCGACAACTGGACCATTTTAAACCCTTTAAAATTAGCAGGTATTTTACTTGATGTTACCAATACTTTTCCTATACTTAATACATTATTTTATAGATATGAAAATGCACTAACTCCTACTACTAATATACTTATAATGAATAACCTTTTATATCTTTTTTCATATTTCGCTTCCTTATAAAGGTGCAATCAGTATGTATTTTTTAGCATTCCTTTTCAAATCGTATTATTAGCATTTTATTATATAACTTATCTTGATAGAATAGATACTATTGTGTTTTTTGAATATAATGTTTTATTTTCTTTCCAATACAGTACATGAAATTATCACTTTCTTAGTTCCCTTGCCAGCTAAATTTGCAAATACTGACATCACCTATTCACCCTATCCGTGTGAGAAATCCTATAAATACATCAAAAAACTGCCTAAGAAAATCTTAGACAGTTCGATTCATTCATATTTATATTAAAGATTTTGTTTCTCTCATTACATCAATGAAGTATCCCCAGTTATTAATAACAGAAGAAATACTAATATGTTCATCCGGCGTATGAACGTTGAAAATATCTGGTCCAAATGAAATTGCATCTAATTCAGGCATTTTTTGAACAAATACACTGCATTCGATACCAGCGTGTACTGCGAAGATTTCAACATCTTTATTATATTTTTCTTTATGCACTTTTTCAAACAAATCACGAATCGATGAGTTTGGATTATATGGCCATTCTGGATACTCTGATTCCTTCTCAAACTTTGCTCCGACCAATTCTGCAATATACTTAATTTCATTCGTAATATGCTGCTTTAGACTACTTACTGAACTTCTTACTTCGTTTCGTAATTTAATTTCATTATGTAATGTTTCAATAACTCCTAAATTTGTTGAGCTTTCTACAAGCCCTTTAATATCCATACTCATACTTTGAATACCATTTGGAATTAAGAATAAAGAAGATATAAGCTGTTTTTGTGTTTCTTTCGCAAATACTTTTTCTACTTTTTCTTCTAATTTCGTAAGAGACACATGTACATCGGGATCAATAGCACGTAGCTCTTCTTGTAAAATGCGTGTCCAATCTGCAACTTTCTCTTCTGCCTTATGTACATCATTTGCAGATAATAAAATTGTTGCTACACTTTCACGTGGAATTGCATTTGTTTTTAATCCACCATGGATTTCACTCATGTTAAATTGGATCTCATTCGATAAATCATGCAATACTCGTCCTAAAACTTTGTTTGCATTACCGCGTTGCTTATCAATTTCCATACCCGAATGGCCGCCTTTTAGCCCTCCAACATATAAACGATATGCAGCTAAATCCGCAGATATTTCTTCCCAAACAACAGAAATTGTTTCAACTGCTTTTGCTCCTCCTGCACTGCTCACTAGTAATTTATGGTCTTCTTCAGAATCAATATTAATAAATATTTTTCCATCAAAGTGCTTTGGATCAACAGCAAAAGCTCCGCCCATTGTTGTCTCTTCTTCTGTTGTAATCACAACTTCTAGTGCTGGATGATCGATATCTGTTGAATCTAAAAGCGCTAATGCATATGCAACTGCAATTCCATTATCCGCACCTAAAGTCGTTTGATTTGCATACAACATGTCGCCAACAATTCGTAACTCGATTGGGTCCTTTTCAAAATCATGAACTGTTGTCTGATTCTTCTCACAAACCATATCCATATGACCTTGGATAATAATTGCTGGAACATTTTCATACCCTTTAGTTGCTGGCTTTTTAATAATTACGTTTAAAGCTTCATCTTGTACAACTTCTAAATTACGATCTTTTGCAAATTTCACTAAGTAATCACTAATTTCTTTTTCATTTCCAGATCCTCTTGGAACCTTTGAAATTTCTGCAAAATGATAAAATACAGGGTGCTTTGTTAATTGTTCTAAAGTAGAATACATTGTAAAGCTCCTCTCAAATAAATCTTTGAATTTTAAATTATTCTTTTCTTTATCATTATACCACGCTTCATCATTTTACTTTTTATGAAAGATGTAAACCTATCGATCCTATTTAACAAAACTATCCTACACTTTTTTCACAGAATATTGTTATAATTTTTATAATACATAAAAAAAGGAGAATGTATATGTATTTTACAGACAACCTCCCTGATCCTGAACATATTTTCGATTTATACGATTCCGTCGGTTGGAATGACTTTTTAAAGCTTTCAAAAGAGCAATTGCATCATGCTCTAACTCAAAGTACTTTTGTTATAAGTGTTTATGATAACGATCAATTAATTGCGACAGGGCGTATCATTTCAGATGGGGTAATTAACGCTTACCTATGTGGATTAGTCGTTCATCCATCCTACCAAAATCAAGGGATTGGAAAAGGTATAGTGCAAAAATTAATAGTGAAATGCCAAAAACGGAATCTGCATTTACAATTAATTTGCACAGAAGAAAATATTCCATATTATAAGAAACTGGATTTTGAGGAATTCGGAGCAGGAATGAAGAAGAAATAAAAAAAGAAAATGCTTTTATACATTTTCTTTCAATTTTTTCCTTTGTATATATGATGCATCATGATTCATGAGCTTTTCTAATCGATTAATATTTTCTGTTAATGCACCTTTTACAAGAGAGAAATCTGTATTTGGTGCTTCTTTTTTTTCCTTAAAAAAAGAAAGTTTTTGTTGTTTCATTTCTTGCATTTTTTCCTCCCCCTTTTATAAAAGAGATACAACCTTTCTCTCTTAATTATATCTCAAATATAAACCAGACGCACTTTTATCCGTTTCTTTTTAATTCTTCTTCTAAACTTTCTACTTGCTGCATTGTATCTCCTTTTATTAAAGAGAAATCTGTTGTATCCTCAGTTTCTTCTTTGAAAAATTCATTACTATATTCTTTTTCCACTACAATCACCTCTACCTGCTAGTGTTGGGATGATTGTCCAAATTTATTCAATTATGTTTCATTTTCACGAACTTTGTCTATATTTATGTATGAAAGAAGGACAGAAACTTTTGCTTCTGTCCTATTTACTAAAATAACTATGATGAATCGTTAAATTATATACATTTTCAAAATCCCGATCTTGAAGATTGTTCTTTTGACCATCAATAACAATACAAACATCTTTTACTATTTTCGCTGGTATAATACCAACATTTTCAACCTGCACTGCTTTTTGTGCATTTAACTGCTCTATATGTTCTAAAGGTACTGTAATACTAAATTGAGAGCGGATACCACGGAAATTTGTATTTAATTCATTGGCTGTCACAAATACAACGATTTTTGCTCCAATTTTTTCACCATACGTATCAAGAAATACATTTAAGCTTTTTGCATACTCTGTTTCAGTTTGCCACTCCATCGTCCCAAATGCCACTGGGTTTACATTTTGAATAATTGTTGTGTAAATTTCACCTCGTGCTTTCGAAGCAATTAATGATCGTTTAATAGATTGAACGGTCTTTCCAATATCACTAAATTTCGCCCCCCATATTTCCGAAATGTTTGGAGTTAAAATAAACGCAATATCAACAAATATGACCATTGCAACGAACATTAAAATGTTTTTCCAGAGGGTTAAATCAATTCCTTTCACCATGAAATAAATTGTGACTGATGTAATAAAAACACCATACCATGTTTTTCGAATCAGCTGTTTTTTCTCTTCGTACAACTCTTCATTTTTCCAATAAAAGAAAATAAGAAATAAAAAAACTAGTACAAGAAAAAACAAACCAATTCGAATGTTAGAGACTGTCAATTACATCACCCTCCATTCAAAAACTTCTCACGATATCATTACATGCTCAACTCTCTCTCATTATGACAAAAGACATGGACAACCTTCTAAAATAAGCTATACTGCATATACATGAGAAGAAAGCCACGTCTTTTATAATGAATCTACATTTTACATGTAGACAAGCATGCATTTCAAACTTTCACAAATATTTTTTATCAAGATATATGCTTTGGAATTACACCTTTAGGTACTGCACCGTCCATACTTAAATAATAATGACGAATGGGTTGTAAATTGTCATCTAATTCATATACGAGTGGTATACTCGTTGGAATATTCAATGACACAACACCATCATTCGATAAATCATCTAAATATTTCACAAGAGCACGAATCGTATTCCCATGAGAGGAGATTATGACCCTTTGTCCTGATTGTAACATCGGTGCAATTTCCTTATGCCAAAATTCCAGTACTCTTTGTTCTGTATCTTCTAGACATTCTGTAAGCGGGAATTCGCCTTTTTTCAAAAATTTATATCTTGGATCATCAGCTTCATACCTTGGATCATCTTCAGTAAGAGCTGGTGGTCTTACATCCGTACTTCTTCTCCATATTTGAACTTGCTCATCACCATATTTCTTTGCTGTCTCATCCTTATTTAACCCTTGCAATGCTCCGTAATGTCTTTCATTTAACTTCCATGATTTATGTACAGGAACCCATGCAAGGTCCATTTCATGCAGAATAATCCACAACGTTCGAATTGCCCGTTTCAAAACAGACGTATATGCAACATCAAACGTATATCCATTGTTTCTTAATATTGCACCTGCTTCCCTTGCTTCGGTTAATCCATTTTTCGATAAATCTACATCTGTCCATCCTGTAAATCTATTTTCAAGATTCCATAAACTTTGTCCGTGACGAATGAGTACAAGTTTTATCATAATAATTCCCCTTTCGGAAATAACTATTTACATTTTGTAATGTGTACACGTAATAAAGTATCTGGTAATGTGAATTTTTTATCCATTTATTCTATGATTCATCCCTAGTTGTCAACATTCATGGATAAAATTGTTTTTTCAAACTCTAAAAACAGACGAATAATTTATTTACTCATTTTAATCAACTGGCTCTTCACGCTTAGATAACCATGCATCAAAACCTAAACGATTATTTGCTAGTTCAGTCATAACTTGATGCCAATTTTCTTCACATGTTTCACCAAATTTCGTGAAAATCCTTCCCATTTGTTTTCTTTGCACATCACTCAGTTTTTTTTCTAACTCTGCTCCTTTTTGCGTTAGGACAAGCTGTTTCACACGACGATCATGTTCTGCTTCATTGCTTTCGATAAGCCCCTTTTCAAGAAGCTGACGAAGTGGTCCATGAAGAGCTTGTTTACTTATTTCTAACAGAGATAACAATTCATTTATACTGAGCCCTGGAAAACGAGCAATAAAAAATAAAATTCGGTGATGCACCCGCTGTATACCATATTCTTTTATAATTTCATCTGGTTTTTCTGTAAATGTTTTATATGCAAAATAAAACAATGCAAGTGCTTGATTCATTTGTTCTTCTTTATGTTGTGTCATCTACTGTCCCCCTATATGTAAATTATACCACAATTTATTTCAGAAATATTAACACACCTGCTTTGACTTAATAAGGGGTATTCCAGGTGAACTTACTAGTAGTGCTATGAATAAAAAAGTCGTTTCCTTCTTTAAAAGAAAACGACTTTTGTTCTTAACACGTACTCTATATTAACGACCTCGTCTTTGCTGTCCTTGCTTTATACTACTTTTCTTCTTACTTGGTTTATGAAATGATCGCTGTTTTGAATTTTTCGATTCTCCGTGGTTATCTTTTTGACGATATTGACCTGTTTTCATTGGCTTTTTCATTTGTTGCTTTTGTTTTGTTTCATTCACTTCATTTTTTTGTTTAGCAGGCTGTTCGATTACTTGTCTTTGTAGTGATGCACCAATACCTTTTTCAATTTCTTTTAAATACATTTCATCTTTTGGTGCAACGAATGTAATTGCAAGGCCCGATCCACCAGCACGTCCAGTTCTTCCAATTCGGTGAATGTAACTTTCTACATCTTCTGGAATATCGTAGTTAAATACATGTGTTACACCCTCTACATCCAATCCACGTGCTGCTACATCTGTTGCAATTAAATATTGAATTTTCGCATCACGGAAACTCTTCATCACTCGTTCACGTTTTCCTTGAGATAAATCACCATGAAGTTCATCGCAATTATAACCGTAGCCTTTTAAATCAGCATATAACTTACTCGCTCTACGCTTTGTACGGCAAAAAATAACTGCTAAAAACGGCTGATCACGGTCCATCACATAACGTAGCGTATCTTGCTTTGCACGATCTGTCGTTTCAATCACACGTTGTTTAATATTATTCACCGTTACTTCTTCACTTTGAATTCGAATCATTTCAGGTTCTTTCATATAGCGCTTCGCAAGCTTTTTAATATCTTTTGGCATCGTCGCTGAAAATAACATCGTTTGTTTACTCTCAGGTGTCTCATCTAAAATATCTTCTATATCGTATAAAAATCCGAAATGAAGCATTTGATCCGCTTCATCTAACACAACCATAGAAACATTGGATAATACAATCGTTTCACGGCGTAAATGATCTAATAAACGTCCGGGTGTTGCTACAACAATATGTGTACTTCCTTTTAACTTTCTCATTTGCTGTGCTACATCTTGACCGCCATATATCGCAAGAACATTAATATTTTCTTTATGAACAAGCATCTTTTCAATTTCAGTTGTAATTTGCAGTGCTAATTCTCTAGTTGGCGCAACAATTAAAGCTTGTACATCACTTGACGTAGGATCGATTTTTTCTAAAATTGGCAAGACAAATGCAAGTGTCTTACCTGTACCAGTTTTTGCTTGCCCAATTATATCTTTTCCAGCCGTAACGACCGGGATTGCTTGCTCTTGAATTGGCGTTGCTTCAGCTATCCCGTTTTCACGTAGTGTTTGATTTAACGTCTCACTAATTCCTAATTCTAAAAAGGTTTTCAAACAGATCACTTCTTTTCCTTATTTTTCACATTAAGGTTTCATTGTACCACTTGTTACAGCAAATATGAAAAATAAAATAATTCTTAAATCCTTTTTCATGTGCGCTATGTATTAATTGAAGAAATTCTTTCTGTTTCTTTTTTAACATTGGTAATAATGCCTTATTGGAAACAACCAAATAACTTTCTTAATTCTTCGATTATTCTAAATAAAACTTATGTATCTTATACCTTCATTTAACTTTACAATATGACACTTTAGCTTCGAGTCAGTCCTGGGATAAAATTATATACTATCTGCTATTACCTCAAACAAAAGCCACATGTTTTCTCCTCCTATCTTCTTTTTTATTCTTATAAAAATGAGCAATAAGAATAAAACGATAAAAAGGATTATTTTGTCGATTGTTTGTCTATCCTTTTAAAAAATCTATATTTTTACGTGTTTTTACATAATGTTAAATATACATTTACAATATGAACGAAAAAATAAAATGAGGAGTGAGAATATGGAGAAGCAGAAACTATGGAAAAAACTAAAAAAAGGTGCAACCAAGTTAGGTAAGTCCGGTGTGTATGAGAGCATTATTTTATATTACACCTTAAAAAAGAACGGATTGCCTTTTAAAGCTAAAATGATTATATTAGTTGCACTCTCTTATTACGTTTGGGCAATAGATTTCATTCCAGATTTAGCAGCTATTATCGGGATTGGCCTGTTAGATGATGTTATCGCAATTGCCTGGGCACATAAATATATCATGGCACATACAAATGCAGAAATTCGAGAAAAGGGAAAAGTGAAAATGGAATCCTTATTTGATTCAGCACATACATAATACATGAAAAAAAACTCGCCCTTCATAACCGTCTTTCACTATACATTCACTCGTTTCACATGCACCCGTAAACAATCCAACATTCTTTTCATTTCACGTTCTTTATACTGATTTAAACAAGCGATTTGGATCCAATTATTTTGTTGTAAATAGGATGATTCATAATGGATAATAAATCCTTGCAAAGCTAATGAATCTCCTATTTCCTTAGAAGAAAGTTCTTTATCCAATGCAATTGTAAGAATGATAGATGAAGCATGCTCTTTTGGAGATACAAGTTGTAATCCCATATTAGTAACAGCTTCTTCAATAAAAACATATGTTTGATACATCTTCTTATACTCGGTTTCATCTTCAAATTTCTTTAGCGCTTCTTGTAATGCATATATTAAATTCCAAGATTGAGAATACGGTACACTCCCGTTTTCCTCATACATTCCTATGTCCATGTAGGTAGGTAATGTTTCATTTGCATTCACAATATGATTGTAAAATACAAAAGATAATCCCGTGTATGCTCCAATCGCTTTTCCGCTAACTCCGCTAGCAAAATACACATCTTCTAGAGAGGATTGTATTGCTCCAATAGAGCTAATACAATCTACACATAATTTAATACCGTACTTTTTACTAATTCCAATTAACTCTTCTAAATTATTTAGCATACCAGTGGATGTTTCGTGATGAACAAACCATAACCATTCATACTCTTGATGTTTCACTAATTTCTCTATTTCATTGTATAAAAATGGTCTCCCAATTTCTATTTCATATGTATCAAACGATAAGTTTACTCGAATCGCCTGCTTGATTAAACGATTTCCAAACTCACCATTTGTTAAAATGAATCCACGTCCCTTTAATAACTTTAGCTGCAAAGCGATTGAATCATTTGCTAATGTCCCTGTCCCAAGCATGATTTGCAAATGCTTAGCTTTTGTCATTTGCAATAGTCGTTTTTTCACATTCTCCATCGCAGCTTAAACCTCAAATCTGTTGAAATATCGGTTTTGCAGCTGCATCATATGATATTTCAACAAATTGGCGGGTAAAAGAAAATGCAAGCAAATCCATTCACTTATATATCGGACAAGCTGCATACAAAATTAACAATAATTCCGTTCTCGCTTAGTCGAATCCTGAAGAATATATAAAATCATCAAACAAATAAAAGGTAGTTATACAGATAAAACAGCTACCTCTTGAGAAACTTATATGTATGTAGTAACTACGGTGGATTAGTTGCACAATGAAAGTACCCTTTCTAGTAAAACTGCTGTTAAATCTAAGTAATAATAAAAAATCCCCCACTCCATTTTGTAGGGGATTATATCTTGCATATGTTTTAAAAAGAAAGTGCTATTTTCTTAGTTCACTATACTGAATGTGGATTCTATTTTCAGGATTTTCATCTACTGTATACAATACGAGTAAGAAAAACCATTCTAGCGGCTTCATTATTATATAAATGAGATCGGCTGACCACTTTGTGTTGATATGTTTGCTAATTGGATAACCATAGTTATCGTAAAAATTCCGAATTACTTTATGACATTTTGGAGCACATTCCTCAATAACGTTTTCAAAAGCATTTGCGATTAATAACTGCCGATTTACAGTAATTCTTTCTCCATGCCTAATACCAGCTCTAAGCGGTTTAACAATTTTCTTATGTCCTTTAACCGAAACTGTACACAGGTAATGTCCATCACCAGAAAGTACTTCAGGACTAGGTGCAGCGATTTTTGAATAATTAAAACTACTCGTTTCTAAAAACACTCGAATAAAACTATCTGGTCTTTGTCCAAAAAGCACTAATATAAATTGAACAATCAATAAAATAGGAAATAAACTAATCATCCAAATTCTCGACATCTTTTCATATCCAAAAGAAATACGATATAAAAACTTCATAAATTTGTTTTCCTGTTTATAATCTCTATTCTGCCTACATTGAATAAAATAGCTCAAGGAATCTTTTAATTTAGATATAAATAATAAACTGATTGAAAGAGCACTAGCTTGAATAAACAAAACGGAAATATATCTTAATCTTAGAAATTCTGCATAAACAGTCATACCCGTATGTGTTATATAAACCACTGTAAACACAACATTTAAGATTAATAACGAACTATAAACAATATATATAACAGGCGAAAGCTTTTCTATATCTGAACTTAATTTCCAATATGAAAAACCTCCTAAAATAAACAAAAATACGACAATGAAAATATGATCTGGGGCTAAAGAAGCATATTGATCTTGCATAACACCATTATACTCATATTTGTGCAAAGGCTGTCCTGCTTGTACGTCCCTTAGATTTCCCATTATACCTAACCATAATATAAAATAGCTTATACTAATAGATATAAATTCCCAATTCTTAATTTGTAATACATTTACGGTAATCTCTCTTTCTTGTAGAAAACTTTTCCAAATCCTTCCGATTGGGATAATAAGTAATAACAATACGAGAAAAATAAAAATAATAATTAACACAATAGGCTGATCTCCTTATTTTGATCTATTTTTCACAAGAGATATTTACTATTTTTTAAATTAGCGTTTTTTCAAAGCGATCTTTCTCTTTTTTATCGTTCTCCTCAAAATGATTTTTCATTTTAAGTCCCCCATTTTATCTGATTCATAGGCTACCATACTAAATGTGCAACTTATAACCGCTTTCCACTTAGCATTCTAAAATCTCAATATAACATTGTATATTTTATCATTTTATAATCCAAAAATATACAACATCCCCCTTAAATGTATATTAAAACCAAAAGCCTCTTGAGTAATTTACTCAAGAGGCTTTCCTTTACTTATTCTTAAATTTCTCCTTCGCCGCTCTCATCTTCACATTCAAATCATGATCAATAGAGTCCCGAATATCTCGTTCTACCGCTTCCATTTCTTTTTGAAAGTTTTGTAAGTAAACTTGCAATTCTTCTTCTTTTTCAGGACGTTGTGATGGCGGCAGCTGTGTTACTAATGACAACATAGCGATTAAGTCTTTCATTAAGAATGTTTCCAGTTTGTGTTGTTGTTCAAACATACGTTGTTCTTGATAGTAAGGAAGTGCATTTAAGACTGAAATCGTAATCTCATCAACCATTCTTTGTAATGAAGGATTAACAGATCGTTTATACGCCTGAATGGTATTTAATGCATCCGGATAACGGTCGTAAAAATACAATTTATAAAACGATAGATCCGTTGGCTTAGATGATTGTTGTGCTTCTTGCCTTAAGAAATCCTTTACTTTCACTGTAGTTACATCAATATCTTCATTTGTAACTTTTTTCGTTGTTTTTGCCATTACATGTGCTTTTTTCTGTTTATCTTTCGGTAACATAGAGAAAACTTGTTCTCTTGTACGTTGATCTGCCGCACAAAAAAGTGTGTTAAATGCTTTTTGTTCTTTTTTTCCTTCTGTACGAATCCAGCGATAAAACAGAGGATGCTGCGTAAATTCTTGTAAAAATGGTGTTGATTTATTTGATAATTTTTCAATTGATTCGTGTGCCCGCTTATACGGTTTCGTCCAGGATAAGTAAAATTTTCGGCCGAAGTAAACGAGTAAAACAACAACTGTAAACCCTAGCAAAAGCAAAATTCCACCTATCATTAAAACAAATTCGAAGAAACCCATCTTTTCACCTCCTCTAATGACCTTTTATTTCTTTGGACGCTGAATGAGCTTCTGCTTCATTTCATCATTAAATGTATCAAGTTCAATAACAAATTTCTTACTTGATTCGATAATGCGTTCTGATGATTTCTCAGATGCTTCAATAGCTGCAAATACATTTTGGAATGATTCGCGCAGCTTATCCATGCTGATTGCTGGATTTTCAAGCAACTTCGTCGTTTCTTCTGTGTTTTGTTTTAAAGCTTGTGAGTTACTTAATACCATTGATTCGATTGCTTCATTCGTCGCATTAACCGCATCGATTGTTTTACGTTGGTTCGTTAGTGCTAGCTGAATCGCTGCTGAAACAGTAACTACGTTTTGCGTCATTGTAATTGCATTACGAATTGCCTCTGTTAACTTTTCGTTATTTTTCTTAATGATGTCTACTGATGCGATAGATTGCAACAATACACTTTTTGCTTGCTGCATGTTGCGTGTACGTACAAGAATTTTTTCTAACGCATCATTGATTAATGGAATATCCTTTTGACGATCTGGATTTTGCTTTTCTGCTTCAAGCATACTAGCAAGTTTTCTGCCAAGATATACTTGCTTATCCAATGCATGGATTTTATCATGTGATTGCTCTTTTAGCATTTCTAAACCAACCGTGTCTTCTTGGAGATTGTCACGTCCAATAAGCAATGATCTTATAATTTCTTCAATTTGTTTATCTATAGATTGATATTTATGAACATACGTTTCAAGTGGATTTTTCTTAAAAACTTTAAACATAAATTTCTTCATACCCGACGCTTTTAATGAATTAGGATCAAGTTCTGATACGACTTTACGCAGTTCTAGCAATGTATTCGGAATCTCTTCATTCTTCCCGTTCATCATTGCAGTCACAGGACGTTTTAATGCTGATAATGTTTGACCTGCTGCTTGCTGCTCTTTATCTCCTAAATCTCCGAGCTGGGATAACACTTTTGAAAGATCAGTATTTTGTTCACTATTTAACTTTTTCACATATAAATCAGCTTCTTTATTCAGTTCAACAAGTTCTTCATCTTTAATAACTGTATCAACAACTACTTGCATATTATCTTTCGCTACTGATACAGGTTCTTTTTTCTCTAATTCAGTCAACAAAATCGCTCCTTTATTTATATGTGCGAATTTATTTGCACTATATTTCATCTAAGATATCTTATACCACTTATATGATATTTGTTTGAAATCGATTTTTAATAAACTCCTGCTTATGCAGTCATTCCCTGTTTCTTACCATAAGTATACCTGTTTCGTGCATTATTTTCCTCAGACTTAAGACCTAGAATGCTACGTGCTAAAGGCGGATTCTTCACATATTACACGGTTTATTGTTTAGTAATTCCTCTTTCAATTTTATTTTGTCTACCTTCCCATTCGGCTTCTTAGGTAATTGTGATAATATAGTCCAATTTCTTGGTTGCTTATATGATATTAATTTCTGACGACACTCTCGTTGAATAGCTAATAATGTTTGAGAAGGTTCCTTTACAATAATAGCGTGTATGACTTCTCCACGATTATCATCTTTTTCTGCAAACACTATAGCTTCTATAACACCAGTAAGTCCCTTCAATACCTCTTCTATTTCACCAGCATACACAAAGCTCCCAGCAGCTTTTATAACGTCTCGGTCTCTACCTATTAAAACAATTTTTCCATCTTTTCTTTGAAAACCAATATCATGTGATGTTACCCAATCTTCTATGAAAGTAGCTTTTGTTTGCTCTTCATTTTCAATATATCCTTCAAAATCCTGACCAGATCGAACAAATAATTTCCCGAAATTTTCTTTATCAGTTATTATTCGTTCTTTCTTCTCATTAAAGAAAGCAATCTCCACATCGGGGAATGGTACTCCGACTGTTTCAGGTGCCGTTCTTGCATCTTCTGGTGTTAATAATGAGGCATACCCCATTTCTGATGATCCGTAATACTCATACAAAAATGATTTAGAAAAACATTCCTCAAATTTTTTTCTTTGTATAGGCGATAATTTTGTCCCAACTGAAATCATACATCTCGGAATCATTTCCTGTACACTTTGTTTTTGCTTTGCATAACGAGTTAAAGGTTCAATTAAAGCTGGTGTAATAGAAGCACATGAGCCTTTCGCTTTGAAAAATGCCTCTGGTGTGAAATTAGATAATAAAATAATCTCAGCTCCTGTAGCTAATGCATGAAGTGCCGGGTATAGCTGAGCTGAATAAGATAAATGTAATGGAACTACTATGCGATCACTTTCAGTTAGCGAAAACGCCTTACTCCATCCTTTAAAGCTACTAGTCCATGATCGATGACTTTTAACAAAACCTTTCGGTGTGCCCGTTGAACCTGAAGTATAGCCAAAAAAGTATAACTCTTCCTTACTATTCACATGTCTAAAAGGAAATGAGATGGTATTATGCTCCATTGTTTGACATACAGTCCCTTTAGATGTGATAATCCAATTAGGCTCCGTTCTACTTACAATTGTTTTCCATTCCATTTCTGTAACGTCTGGATGAACTGGCAGTATAATTCCACCAATTTCTGAAACTGCAAGGGCATCTTGAATCCATTCCATACAATTGTCTAACTTTATAATAAAAATATGCCCTGGTGCCGCTCCTTCTTGCATAAGCACTGATACACGATTTGAAACATTCTGCGCCAACTCTTTATAAGTCCAACTATTATGTTGTTCCGAAAGTGCAACGCAGTCAGGTTTTTTTTGTGCCTGCTCATAAAAATAAGAATGTATATGCATTTTTTATTGAATCCCCTTGTTTGTTATGGCTATATTTTTTATTTTTTTCGTGCTACAAACGCTCCTTTTTGAAAACCTAGCAATACTGTTTCAAACGTATCATCTTCTTCAATCATCTGAATACATTCCGCTAACTCTTCTGCATGCGAAGTTGCATTATCGATTACCAGAAATCCCTTAGGTTCTAATATTCGCTTTATATTTTCCCACCACCACATATATTGAGTACGCTCTGAATCTAGGAAAATAAAGTCAAACGAACACTCTACTTGTGTATCTAGAAACGCCCCCGCTTCCTGATTATGAATATCAATCTGATATCTAAGATTTGCCTTTTCAAAATTCATAAGTGCCTCTGCAACTCGTCCTGAAGAAAGTTCAACAGTTGTAACATTTCCTTTCGTTTCTTTAGCCGCATTTGCCAGCCATAATGTTGAATATCCATTTGAAGTACCAATTTCTAAAATTCTTTGAGCGCCGCACCCTTTTATTAAAATAGATAAAAATTGTCCCATTTCACGAGAAATATTTCTTAATTTTTCTTCTCGTTTCTCTTTTTTACTATCGTGCTCTTTTCCGTATTTTTCAAGCTCTAACAACAATAATTCTAATGAATTCATACAATCTATCTCCTTTCCAACAAATTTAATGATAAAAAATTGATGAGAAAGTTGATTATGTTTGTCTACCTTTCATTATATGCTAAACGAATAGGTTTTTCCTGTTATAAGACAAAGAATTGAATTTTTTTGTAGCGTATTGTTTCGTTTTTTGGTAAAGTTAATTTCTACGTGTAATTATTCCATTCACATTATTTTACAATCAAAATGCAATTATAAAATCATTTTTAATCGGTATTTCAAATTAAAAAAGCGCCCTTTTCGGACGCATTTTCTTTTGTTTATAACTGTATGTAAGAAAGGATGCTTTGAACATGAACGTGATTAATTTAGACGCTGCTAGAAAACGTAAACAGCACAAAAAGCGAATGATAACTATACCGATTATTAAACGTATTTACGAAGAGGACGGAGAAATTAAGTTCGAGGTATTAGGCGAAAAGGATGTTCCTCTTGAAATGTTAGAGAAGTAATTTACATGATTTTAAATCGAAGACGCATCTCTATTGAGATGCGTCTTTTTCATTCTATACATTCTCATTTAAATGCATAAGCTTATCGGGATTCATCATCATATAAATAGATGCTATTTTCTCTTCTTGAAACTCAAACGAAAGCACATACGTAGCGCGATTATTTATATTTACAGTAATACCAGGTGTACCATTCACCATTCTAAATGCAATGGAATGTTCTTCTGGTAACGTTTTGATAACTCCTAAGAATAAGCGCACAATCCTTTCAGATGTGTAAATTGGTTTAAGAGCTGTTGTAACCTTCCCTCCACCATCTGATTTGAATATCGCATCTGTTTTTAACACTTCTAGCATTGCCTTTACGTCTCCTCGCTGCAAAGATGCGACAAATTGTTCCACATATGCAGCCATCTGCTTTATACTTAATTTTGAAGCTTTCGATTTATCTACAATGCCCTTTCTAGCACGATGAAAGATTTGCCGACAATTTGCATTGTTTTTATCAACAATTGATGCAATTTCATCATAATCGTAACCAAAAACTTCTCGTAATATAAACACTGCCCGTTCAATTTCAGATAACTGTTGTAAAAGCAAAAGATACGCTGTAGAAATAGATTCCCTCATTATATATGTCATGGAAGGATCATCATTTTCTTCAACGAGTGGTTCAGGTAACCACATGCCAACATAAACATTTCGTTTATGAGCTGCTGAACGTAATTTATCGATGGCGCGGTTCGTAACCATCTTACATAAATACGCTTTTATATTATCAACAGACTCTAGCTCTTCTATTTGATCTAATGAAAGAAATGTATCATGAACAATATCTTCAGCGTCCATAACACTCCCGAGCATACGATAGGCTAAAGAAAACAATAAAGGCTTATATGCTTGATACAATTGCTCCAGTTCCAAACTCACATGACCCTCTTTCAATTTGTGATTTTACTTTGTTCTAAAATTTGTAGTGCTGCTCGTTTACCACTAGAAACTGCAGCGTCAGCTAATAATTCATCATGGCCAGCCCAATCTCCTGCAACATATATCCCTGGCATTTCAGGAACAGCAGGCCCTGGATTTTCAGTACGACCAATATGAGGGAAATCATATACAACTGTTACTTTAGGCAAATATTGCTTTTCAACTAACTCCTGTTGCCACTTCGGGTGTAATAAATCCATTGTATGTTCTAACAAAACTTTATCGTCATTAAAGTTACTAGCTTGTAATGCAGGATTGTGATATTTTATCAATCCCACTACTACCGTTCCATCATCACTTAACTTAGCGGCTCTTGATTGATTCGTAAAAAATACAGGTTGATCTAATCCTAAAGCAAATTGATATGATGGATTGGGTAACCTTCTTAAACCAAGATCTAACGAAGCTGCTGTAACTGGCATAGACTGTTCTTTCCATATTTGTAGCGCAGTATCTTTTGCTCCCTTTATAATTTTACAAGCTTCTTTTGGTGGTATAGTAACAACAACAGTAGGAACTTCAAAGAGTTCCTCACCAGAACAACGAATTCTTTGAATATGACCACAGTGCTCAATTTCAACTACATTTTTACTCGCTATAAAATGAACGCCAGCATTTGTAGCTTCGTCTCTTAGCTTTGTTATGATCGTCTCCCATCCACCATCGACATAAAAAACCCCTTCTTTCATTGATCGTTGTATTTGTTTTAGTACAGAAGATGCTAACTGTAATGTAGGAGCATATGTGTAAGTCGATGTTCGGCATAATGCATAAAACATGTTTCTTACCATTGGATCTTTAATTTCTTTTTCTGCCCATATACTCAAACTCATTTTAGGAATTGTCTTCAAATCAAATTTCCCTAACTTTAACATCAAATTGAAAAATTGTATTTTTGCAGACCATGAAAATAATGGTGTAGCTAAGATTGACCGAAAATCTGTCGGTATTGTATACACATCATTTTTCCATATACCATGTGCACTAGTAGAAGGTATTCCTCCTAGAATGTTGATTCCGAGTTCCTTAAGAGTTGATAGTGCTTCTCCACCGCGATATAAAGCGTGCGCCCCAAGATTCATAAGAACGCCGTTTTTATTCGTTGTTATTGCTCTTCCGCCAAAGCGACTCGATTTCTCTAATACAACAACTTTTTTACCTTCCCTTGCTAAATAAATCGAAGCTGTCAATCCAGCAAGTCCCCCGCCTATAATTGCCACATTAAAGTTCTGCATATAAATTTCCTCCTTATTGTTTTACACACAAGACGGATGAAGGAAGATGAATGTGACATTTTTTAAGATTTATTTTTCCTTCAAAAACAAAAAGATCCTTTATCTCATATTAAAGGATCTTTTTGTTTACATAATATAATTACCACAAACTTACATAATCGGTAGTCTTCAGGGGGACTGGATTCCAACTTTGTTGCATTGTTTGCCATGATTTGACCGTTCCATCTTTACTTTTAATGAACGCTTTAAATTCTATATTTCTTTCAGCTGGCAACACAACATTTCCTCTCCAATCATTACTACGAGAATCATAATATAATTGAATTGGATACTGTTTCGTGTCCCAACTTCCTAATTCCGCACGATTCCCCGTAATATATACAGTATCTCCTATTGTTGTAGGAGCATTTTTTACTACAATCGTTTGCATAACAGGTGTCACACCTAATAAATTCTTAAATTTTCCCATTAGTGAATTATTATACATTACATCTTGATAACGAAGTAAAGTAAATCCAGCAAAATTATAATTAAAAGCCATTTCTGCAACTCGTTTATACTCCTCTTCATTTCCGATGCTTAAAGCATTTTCACCATTTAATACAATTCCCTTTTGATTAGCTAATGTTGCAATATCTTGTACTAATGTTCTAGGCATTGAATATTCCGGATAATTACCTTTATCTGTCATTTCTAGACAAGTAAATGTTACATCTAACTTTGCGCTTTTGAAAGCATCGAGTAAATGGCTGTAATTATTATACCCTGCCGGCTTTTCTGCTCCGTGAGGCATAACCGGATTATTATATTGCCAATGTACTCCTGCAATCTTTGCACCGATTGGTACTTGAAAACTTGGATCAAAAGCATTGTGTGCCAATTCACCAATTAATTTTGCATGACTTTCTAAAACACCTTGATACCATTCTAAATAATCTTTTCCATATGAAGAATTATATCCATTCTTTAGAAACAGTTCCCCATCACTTGGTGGTAAAATTTCTGAAACAGAAGTAAGTTTTGTACTCCACGCTTTGTTCACTTCATTTAAGGAATCATATTTATTTAATACCCAGGAACGGAATTTTGATTTTGCAAATTCTGTATATGCTTGAAACTTTCCACGTGATGGATAACCGCTTCCATCAGCAGATGTGTAGGAAGGATATCTCAGTTCTCCAGCTGGTCCACCAGACAAATATATTTTTGTGATTACATCTTTATACGGTTTCATAGCTGCTGCGAATGCCGTATATAGTTCACCATATTCCTTTTGAATTACATCTGAAGCAAGTGGATTCAATGTTTCTTTATTAACGGTTCCGGTTTCAGATTTAAAGTAAAGACTATCATCATTTTTTTGATTCCAAACCCATGAAGGAATTGGTACGTTGCAATCATCCCCAACATTTCCACCGCACTGATGTGTAGAAATAATCGGAATCATTTTCATACCTGCATTTCTTACCGATTGAGCAAAACGCTGTACGTATGAAAAATCAAATTGCTGATCCCCGTTCTTTTCCATGTCTCCCCACCAAAAATCAACGGTAATAGCAGAAAAGCCATTCTGTTTTGCCCATCTTAGATCATTTTCAAATGTCTCCCAGTTTGTTACTTCTGGAATCTTTTTTAACGGGGCCATTACATATGCTTTGTAGTCCGGATTCATTCCTTTTCCATTTACAGCCGCAAAACTAATTTGCGGAATTAATAATGATACAAATAACATCCCGATAGACAAAATAACAATACAAAGATATTGAAACTGATTTTTCATCGACATTCTCCTCTTTAAATTACATTTTTATGTATCCGTTTTCATTATAAAACAAAATACGCAATCGATTGCATGAAATTATGCATAATATTAAATGAAATGAAAATAAACAAGCTAGATTAATTAACTTGTTTATTTTCAAATCCAACTGCATATTTTCTACTTTCACATACAAATTTAATCTCTTATTATACTGACCTTATTACACTATTATTATAATATTTCACTCAAATATCAAGAAATCCTTTTACCAAGAATGATTAAATCCCTTTCTATTCCATCTAGTTCTGCAACGTTAGGCAAATGCGCCCATTTTTCAAAATCAAAACAAGAAAATAACTGAAGACTAGCTTTATTATGAGCAAATATGAATGCTAATAATGTTTTAATCTTGAGTTTCGGACAAGTATCTAACACTTTTTGTATGATATATTTACCTATCCCCCTACCTCTATGCATTTGATGAATGTATACACTTATTTCAGCTGTTCCATTATAAGCTGGTCGACCGTAAAAGGATTGAAAACTAACCCATCCGCATATCTCACCTTGCGATTCTATTACCCATAAAGGTCTAAAAGAAGGTGAATGTTCATGAAACCATTGTTCCTTGCTCGTAACAGTAACAGGTTCTGTATCAGCAGTTACCATTCTGCTTGAAATAGTTGAATTGTATATATCCACTATACTAGATAAATCACTAATTTTTGCATCTCTAATCTTAATATCTTCTTTCATAAACACCTCATACTCCTTAGTCAACATTCTACTTTTTCATATATTAACTGAATTCGTACATACAATTCAAAAAAGTTTTGTAATTCATCTAATATTTTTTCTATTTCCTTAAATATGTACGTTTCACATCTATTCTTACTTTGTAAAAGCAAAAAATAATCAGAATTTCTCAGCGATTTACAAAATAACTAGGTATTTATACCTAGTTATTTTGTAAATGAAGTACCAACTTCAACTTTTCTCTAATTTTTTACGAATCTATCATACTGCATCCGAAAAAGTTCAATGACAAACGGCAGATCCTCTACGCTTTTTATATGATAACTAATCCATCCTGATTCAGGTAATACATGATGTGGACTTACTAATCCTTGATTTACTAATTCATCCCGTTTTGGTTTTGGAAATGGAAGGTCTGCTAATTTGTCACCATGAAGATGACCTAACTCTTTCTTTTTATAATTGAATTCAATTCCCCCAAAGCGATGTGGCTTTTCAGAAACACCCTCCCAGCTCAGTACTTCTTTTCTAATCATTTCACTATATGACATAATCATTCACTCCTTTATCATTTGGATGTAAGAATACAATACCTTTTTTCTTTAAGCGTTACATCACTCAAGGGTATCAATGTATTTACGAAAATAGTTTGATTTTTACAAGGTAAATAAAGCCTATGCTTTTTCAAAAAACATCATTTATTCATTCTAAATCTATTCTTTATACACGAATAGGAAAATCAATACTGCACACTAAAATAACTAGACTCATATCCTAATCCATGTATTTAACCCTATTTCAAAAGAGAAAGGTAGGAAAACCAATGACTTCCAATATAGATTACACTTCTCCCTCTGTCCGTTTTACTCATGATTTAAGTACAAGTAATTTTTTTAAAAAAGATGCGCAAAATTATATAAATGTACTAGGGATTAAACAATTAAATACATTAGACAATACATCTTTATTAGATATTTTTTTAAGCACTGGTAATGTCGTTGAGCCACATGTACATCAAAATGCTGCTGAACTTGTTTACTGTATTTCTGGAGCAGCTATTGTATCCATACTTAACCCATTTACAAATCAACTTCTTAATCTTCCTATTAAACCAGGTCAAGTGGCTAACGTACCCCAAGGTTGGTGGCATTATGAAATTGCCTCTGTAGATCATACACATTTATTAGCAATTTTTAACGCTCCTACACCAGAAGTTATATTTGGTTCAGATATTTTAAGACTGACACCATCAACTGTAATGGCTCATACCTATTGTCTCGATGAACAGGAGTGGAAGAAAGCGGTATCCCCTATTCAATCAACTACCGTAATTGGGCCTCCGACAAACTGCACTCAAAATCGAAATACTTTGTACAATACACCACATCAAAATCCCCCCTATTCCGGACAGCCACCTTCATACTACCAACAACAGTTTCCATTTCATCCATATTGGGGGTATTAATAGGAGAAGTTAGCATTGAAGTGTATTTATATATCAACAGCGCAAATATATTCTTTATCTAGTAAATCAGAGTTTAAGTACCTTTCACTTAAGATCCTATAAAAATTATATTGCACTTTACTCCGGTTAATAAGCTGAAAAATGAGTTCTAAAAAGATGTTTACTTACTCTGTAAGCATCCTTTTGGTTCTTCAAAATCTTGTATGTACGAATCCTCTCATATTTTCATTATATTCATTACCTTAAACTACAGTAACGATTAATAGAGTTTTCACATATACTATCTATATATCAAACTGGAGGTGATGGTATCATGAATAAAGAGTACGATTCTAACAATTATTCTTCTAACAAAGATTCTTCTAATAATAAAGATATCCGCACTTCATCTTCACAATCTTCCAATCATCAATCATCACAAAGCCTATATCGCCAAGGGTATGTAAAGAAAAAAGGATGTAATTGCGGTAAAAACAAATAGAATTTTCGTTTTATCTAGCATTAAATTTACTGTTTACACATCAAAAAAGAGCATCCATAACAGATGCTCCTTTTTATAAAAATAAGTAACTAGTTATTAATTATAGATTAAGATTCTATTTAAAATTCTGTTAAAATTGGAAACTTATATCCATTCAAATCAAACTTTTCACTGTCGCGAATCATTAAGTACTTTTCAGACTGAAACTCTTTGCACGCTACCTCTTCAATACCTAATTCATCAGGATAAAAGTAAAATTCAATCTCTGTAAATGGTTCAGTTATTTCGGCACATACATCATCTAAAATCGGAATAATTTGTGCAAAAACACCAAATAATTTTAACACTTGATCTTTCACTTCAAATACAATAAGTGCGTCCAGTTTCTCTGAATAATATAGTTTTTCATTCCATTTCACATCGTACATATTAAAATAAAAAGAAGACTGATAGTTTAATGGTGAAAATTCCATCGAAAGCTGTTGAGCGTTTTGTATTATTTCTTTTATAAGTTGCATATCTTCTTCATTATAAAAATCTAATTTTCGAAGTGAAGATGAACGAGATTGAACTTTATCATATAATAACGTCATCAGATGTTGTTGTACAACTCGAAAACCAAATGGTTCATATAGTTCCGGTTTCTCTGTAAATAACATTGCACATTCATATTGTTTATCTATTTCTTGTAATACTTTACCAAGAAGCTGCTTCATCAAACCTCTTCTCCTATATTTTGGATGTGTCATGACAGATTGAATACCAGCTGCATAAATCTGCTCTCCTTTTATAAACATTGGTAACGCAAACATCGACACATTTGCAATTACTTGCCCTTCTTGTAAATAAGAAAAAGGTTTGTATGTAGCATCCCAAAATCCATTGGATTCAAAATTTTGCAACGTTTGAACAGGAATATGAAACACCTCTTCAAATAATTGAAACAACAATTCCTTTTTCGGTTCTTCCATCAAAAAGTTTTCAGAAAGAATAAGATTCCCCATATTGTTCCTCCATAAGTTCATTCCTATTAATGTAATCGTTTTCTATTGTGTTTAAATCAAAGAAGTTCTCTTCTAACTCAACATATTATCACAAAATATACCAAAATAAGTCAAGAGTTTCAATATAACTTTAAGGACAAATCCGCTCCTTTTTCCCTCTTTATAATCTATCTAAATCCTATCAAATGAATATTTTTTATTCTTGATGTTTTTGCTCCATAGAATCTTTGTTCCTAGATAACAATGTTTTTTCTAGTTGCCAAATTAGACTTTTTTGAATAGTTATCACCTGCTTATCTTCCCTGCTTTTCTCTACATCTTAAAGACGATTACAAATAGCCAGATACATAAAAAGATGGTGAGTTGATTTTCCTTTACGCAAGAAATCAACTCACCTTGTTCATTTGAGAATATGTTTAAGTTGATAGGTATACTTTCCCTTTTACATGATTCTTTCCTTTTTATTAGACATAGTCTTTTCCTTAACAAGAAAATAAATCATCGGCAAAACAAGTAAACTAGCAATTGCGCAAATAATCCCTAAAGTAACAAATGGAAATCCTTTACTCAAGGTAAACGATGAAACACTCGAAGCGATCGTCATTCCAATATACATTGCAGAACTATTCAACGCCATAATTGTCCCTCTAATTGCTGGACTTAATTCAGAAATCAAAGCTGTTAGTGATGCTTGACCAAATCCAATGAATAGGCTCCAAACCATATGTGCCATAATCGCGATTTTGATATTATCAATATAGAGTGAAAATGTAATTACACTAACTGAAGCGATAACACCCGCAATGGAAACCACTATTTTTTTTCCTATTTTATCTGCTAATTTCCCTCCAACTATATTACCAATTACACTCCCTAAACCAGCAAAGAATATTACAATTCCAATCTGTCCAACTGTAAATCCAAAATTTCTTTCATAATACACACCTATGTATGAGAACATACCATGTAAGCCAACAGTCCATAAAAGTGTTGCTGATAACGCAAAGAAAATAGAAAAATTCGTGAATATCACTTTATATGATTTCATCATTGCTTTCGGTGCAGAAACTGATAATTGATTTTTCGGTACCTCTTTTTCTAACAATTGACTTGCAATTATCGTAACAAGCAAAGTCAGTAATCCAATGATATAAAATGTCCATTGCCAATTTCCTACCTCAGATAAAAACGCACCGATAGGCACGCCTAATACCGTTGATCCAATCATCGCTCCCATAATCATTCCCATCGCTTTTCCGCGAGACTCGTATGGTACTTTATCTCCTACTAGTGCAAATACACTTGGCATGATCATCGCACCTGATAAACCAGTCAATCCACGGAACAATAAGAGTATTTCAAAACGATCCATAAGCCCAGTACAAAATGTAGTGATTGAAAAAATAATTAGCCCTATAACAATCAAATGTTTTCTCCCTACTTTATCAGACAATGGTCCAAAAAATGGAGCCGCTATCCCATAGCACAGTGCATAGGCTGTAATTAAAAGCCCTCCTTTTTCAGCAGGCATT
Organism: Bacillus cereus; assembly: GCF_002584535.1. Lineage (GTDB taxonomy): Bacteria > Bacillota > Bacilli > Bacillales > Bacillaceae_G > Bacillus_A > Bacillus_A arachidis. The sequence goes on along the minus strand of NZ_NUOT01000045.1, from coordinate 47,557 downwards.
CCTGTTGTTTGTGAAATCACAGGCAATAATGGTGAAACGATTAAACCATCTAAACCAATAAAAAACGCAATAACTGCTAAAATACACAACATTGATTTTCCTTTCATCTTTTTCCTCCACTTTTATTTCATATATGAAATAAATTACTAAAATTGTCCTTTCACCTCAAACTTTATATATATTTTTATTTCATATATGAATGATTTATATAAAGAAAAATGTAACAGAAGATGTTACACTTTTTCTTATACCGTAATTATACTAAATGGTGCTTCCATTTTAATAATAGTTCTTGCAGCTTTCGTTCTTCTTCATCAGTAAAGCAACTGCAATTTTCTTGTAAAAATTTTGCATACTTCCCATCGACTTGCTCTCTAGTTGTTTCTCCCTTTTCAGTTAAATAAACAAGTGTTTCCCGTTGATCATTTGGATTTTTTTCCGTTGCAACATATCCATCCCTCTTCATTCTTTGAATTAGGGTGGTCATATTGCTTGGAACACATCCCATGTTTTCAATCAACTTCGACATCGATACCTTTCCGGATTTCGCAAGTACTTGTATTACACCAAATTGGACATAACTTATATCATACTCTTCTATCGCCTTATCCAAATTTTTTTGCAATTGATGATAAACATCTCGAATACTTCCGTATAATTCCCTTTTTTTCATATCCATTTGAAAAAGCCTTCCTTTTTTATTTCATATATGAATCTTATTCTCATATATTTCATATGTCAAATAAAACAACCTTGCCTTGGTATATTTCTCCACCAAGACAAGGTCTGAACAATCTAATATTTTCAATATAATTATGTATATTTTACAAGTTATTTTTCCCCTTGTTCCCCACCCGCTATTAACGTACTTCCTGAAAATGTCTCTTTTTTCATGAAGACTTTATTAATCAAATCTTTCTGCTCATCCTGTGACATTATCCCCTTACCTTCACCAAGGTTACCGCTTTGTAATTTCCAAATCGTATTATGATCAGCATCAACTTTCTCGTATTTTCCTTGCTTCCATCTTTCTAAAATACCTATATATGCACTTTTTTGATTCATATTTCCACTCTTAACAATCTCAATTAAACTTTCAATTCGTTCTTGTGTTATAAAAATATAACCCCATTTTTGATCTGCTTTTACTTTTTGATGTGCCATTTCATGTAATGCAGTCTGTACTTTTTCATCAGTCCACTTAAAGTCTTTATTAAAATCACTATTTGGCAATGAATAATTCCCATTTTCTAAAATTTTCGCATTCTCTGTTTTTACTTTACTATCAGCTAATACTTCCACTGCTGGAGCTGCAATTGATGTTTTTTTAGCGGTTGGCTTACTATTATTGAGATAGTACAAGATTCCATAAGTTAGTGCCACGCCAATTACTGCCATCCCAGCAATTATCCCTAGTATTTTTAATAGTGTTTTCATTGAACACATTCCCCCCTCAACATTCCATCACTCATTTTCCTTCTAGTGATTTCATTTTTTAAATGTACTCGTTATAAATGATTCATTGAAGATGTTTTTTCATAAAAATTCTCCCCAAAAGTATTATTTTATCAGTTCATCCCCTATGTTTCCTTTTATTGTATTTCTATTCCATTTCATATTGCAAGATTATTCTACAAAAAGAATTAAATTTTCTAAAATTTCAAATTATTTTTCACGCACTCTATCTCTTTTCAGCAAAATACGATTAGCTTTATCCTACCTATATTTAAAATCAATTGAATTAGAAAAGCATTTTTATTTTAAATCCATTTAAATATATGATAGGCGATGCTATTACAAATTTGGACCAAGGACATATGGATTTTTGACAATTATTACACTATGTTCGCTCAATAAAAAACCAAACAATCCGATCACGGCTTCGATACTTGCAGTGAATTTTCACCCTCATCACAAACTATCCATATTATGCTGTTTCGATCGTCTGCCCCACAGTTGTTTCCATAATACTATTGAGGCAACCGCAAGCATAATTGTTGTAATTACACTTCCTTCAATTCCAAAAGTTCCTCCATGTAACGATTCTGGTCCTCTTGTTGTTGATTTAAACAAAGGTGTAGAGTATATTGTTGTACCACTTACCGCAAAACCATATATATTATATTGAGCCCAGTTCCATATAGAATGCCAAGCGCATATTCCCCAAAGGCTATTCTCTTTTAATACATAGAACGCTGCAAATACACCAACTAATATGATATTTGATATAGAAAGAATTGTTATGCCTGGATTTAACAGATGGAGAAATCCAAAGAGAAATGATGTAATAACAATCCCAATCCATATCCGACTTCTAACTGAAATAACTGGAAATAACCAACCGTGTACAACAATTTCTTCTGCGGCACCTTGTACCAAAAACGCGATTAAAGAACCTAATATTCCTAATATGAATGTACTTGAAATCTGTTGCACATGTAAGGTAACAGAACCACTTAAAACTAAAATTAAAACTGGTATTGTTATAAATATAAAACCAATGAAAGCTCCACGTAAATATTTTTTCAAAGCATTATCTTTCCAAAAACCAATTGATGAAAATCGACGTTTTTCCACAAAACGAACCCATAAAAATACAATTAAAATCGCTGCACCAAATGTCAATAACATCCTTACATTATCATAAATCCCCTTCATAAATGTCGTTTCTGCTTTCGGTAAAAATAATATAAATACCATAAACAATTCGCCAAGAGTCAAAAATACAACCGATAATATTACTGCTAAAATTGGATGTACTTTCTTTCGCCCTTCCTTGGCTGCTTTAATTGTTTTAAATCGACTATTATTCAAAACTACTCCTCCCTCCACCACTTACAAACACTTCCTATTTTACATTAAATTTACTATATTCAATAAAAAGAAGGCAATAAGAAATACCATTCCTAATCATCTGAGGCACTTTATACTAGGCATACTACATTGAAAAGACCTATTTTTATACCTAATTAATAAAGAACTTAAAAACATAAAATACAATCCAATCACTGTACCAGTAGCGTGATTGAAGCACCTCCCTTACTCCACTTACTTCCAGCACTTGCTATTTCTCACCATTTGTTGTAAGATAGGTCTTAAGGTCAAATTTATAGACGTTTCACTTTGCATATTATCAAGCATCTATTAAGGATAATACGTATTCATAATTGATTTTTGATAATATGTGAATTTTTATTTTCATTGAAATAAGACCGATCATATTGTAATTTATTTTTCTTATTTTTAGGAGGCTCTTACCATGACATTAACAGGTAAAGTAAAATGGTTTAACAGCGAAAAAGGTTTCGGTTTCATCGAAGTTGCAGACGGTAACGATGTATTCGTTCACTTCTCTGCTATCACTGGCGAAGGTTTCAAATCTCTTGACGAAGGTCAAGAAGTTAGCTTCGAAGTTGAAGAAGGCAACCGTGGACCTCAAGCTAAAAACGTTGTAAAGCTATAATTTAAACAATAAAAAGGTTGTTACCATCGCACGGTTAACAACCTTTTTAATATATAATTAAAAATTTTTACATAAAAGGAGTGGTCACATGTATCGCAATCGAAAGAACGATGTAGCCGAAGTACCACCAGAACAAACCCCTGTTTGGGAATGCGAATCAGAGGATTGTTTAGGATGGATGAGAAAGAACTTTTCATTTGAAGAAGAGCCAAAATGCCCTTTATGTAAAAGTAACATGAAAAGCGGAGAACGTTTATTGCCTAAATTAGGTTAATGGTTTCATATCCCTCTTATCTTTGGATGAGAGGGATTTTTATTATTCCTTTCCATAACTAATGCGAAAAAAACCATGCATATTATATATCATGGTTCCTTTCCAAATCCGTTCGTATTATAGAATAGATACACGCATCATGTTGTTTTTCTCCTTGTTGAATATATCCGCGCAGTATTCCTTCTTTCTGAAATCCTATTTTGGATAGCATCTTACATGAGATGACATTTTCAGGATATGTAATTGCTCCAATTCTAAATAAATCTAATTCCTGAAAACTATAAGTAATGATTTTTCTAGCAGCTTCTGATGCGTAGCCCTTTCCCCAATGAGAAGGATGTAAATCATATCCAATCTCAGAACGTTTACTCCAAAGTTGTAAATTATTCAATCCAATTGTACCAATTAGCGTACCTGTTTCTTTCAATACAATTCCCCAGCGAATTGCACGTTTTTCAAAATAATTTTTTGAAAAAGACTCAATCATACGTGAAGCCTGTCCAAATTCTGTAAAAGAATTCATTCCATAATAACGCGTTACTTCTTCAAGCGAAAAGATTTCATATATTTTTTGACAATAAGATTGATCAATTTCAACTAAACGTAATCGTTCTGTTTCTAAAACAGGAAATGTCATTAAAACCCTCCTCTTCTTTCTACTCGTTTATTATATCAGAAAAATCTTCTCTTACTGGAAAATTCACCATAAATAAAAAAACCTGTTTTCAAAATACATGAATCAGGCTCCTTAATGATTTTCTTAATTTATTCGGTTTATACACAATATTTCATTCGTTTTAAACCTAACACAATAATAATCAGAATTTTTATCTTTCAGACATTTTAACATAATTGAATTTTGCTTACAAATAAAAATATTATATAAATATTTCAAACTATCCATTTCCCTTTTTGATGATTTTTCTGTCTTCATGCTATAGGTATTTGATTTAAAAAATGATTTAGACTATTAAAAAATAGTTACAGACAGTGAAACTACACGTGCAGACACTCTAATCAAAGTTAAATAGTAAACGATATGTACAATTTTTAGTAACAACAGACAAAATCCCCTTTCTTTTACTAGAAGGGGATTTTGTCAAAAAATATTAAAGGTTACATTACTCAGTACGGTTATTCAATGCGTTCATAATCTTCTCTGCTGTTTTCTTTCCATTTCCTATACAAGCTCCAATACCTACGCCATAGTATGAAGCCCCAGCTAGATACATATTTGGAAAAGCAGCTGATAATTTCTTATTTAAAGATTGAACTGCGTGATTATGTTCTAAATGATAATTTGGCATTAAATCTTTCCAGCCCGTAACTTCAACAGTTTGCGGTTTCCCTTGAATCCCAAGGCTTTTCTCAATGTCAGATAAAGCAACTTGGACCAATTCTTCCTTACTTTTTTGTTTCATTTTTTCATAAGCAGGATTGGAACTTTTATAAAACATTCTTACCAATAATTTTTGTTTATCTGATGTATGCTTCCATTTCCTACTCGTCCATGTACATGCATCACAATGTAAATCACTATTTTCTGAAACAATGAAACCCGTACCATCTGCAGGTAATTGTTCGTCAGGTATTTCAAACCCTAAATAAATGCTAATAAGAGAGGAATTTTTCAGCTTATTGAAATCATCATCTAATTCATTAGAACTTAATACTGTTTGTGCAACATCATGTGGAGCAGCTAAAACAACGTAATCCGCTTTTATTGTCTCTTGATTCAAAAAAGAAACTTCATATCCGTCGTCGACTCTTTTTACATTCGTCGTTGTTACTCCTTTTCGTATGTCTGTCCCAGTCAATTTTTCTTCTAAACGATTAATAATCGTAGAAAGACCCTTTTTAAAAGATAAAAACTTCTTATTCCCAGCAGCCTGAAATTGTTTTTTATTTACTTCAAACCCTTTCATAATACTGCCATATGTATTTTTGTAATCAAGTAAATATGGTAATGTAGATGCCATTGTAAGCTCGTTCAATTTACCGGAATAGACTCCCGAAAGAACTGGAGAAATTTGTTTCTCAACCAACTCTTTCCCTAAAAAACTTTCTAAAAATACAGCAAGTGAGGTATCTTTCGTAAAACCTTTGTTCTTTGTAATAAAGTCTTTCAGTGCAATGATTTTGCCTTTCGTTGAAACTAACGTACTACTAAATAGCGACTCTACACTCATTGGTATACCAAATACTGTGTCAGCAGGAATCGGATGTAACATATCATTTGAGTAAATATAAGAAATACCCGTTTCGTTGTATACCAATTCCTCTTCCAAATGCAACTCTTTTACAAAGGGCAAAACATTTTCGTTTCGAGCAACGATTGAATCAGCCCCTGCTTCTATAATAAAATCTTTTTCTTTCACACTGTGAATTTTCCCGCCTAAATATTCATTTTTTTCTACAAGGATTAATTCTAAATCTATATTGTAATCCTTTTTTAGTTTTTCTAAGTAATACATCGTAGAAAGACCTGTAATCCCTCCACCTATGACAACAACTGTTTTCATACTTGCTGCGCTCCTAACCGATACGATAATAAATTCCTTTATTATTATAACCAAAAATTCACTTTCTCGACTAGCAGCTAATAAAGTTCTTAAAATGTACATATTATTTCCACATATACTTTTAACATGTCTAACATTTAATTGTTTAAATATTGAAATTTTCTTTATTTTAATATTTATAGTTGTCTAGGGAATCAATTCATAAGGAATTGTTAAAAGATACTCATCTTTTTTCAAGTGTTATCCATACGAGAAAATGAATGTAATTCTATATTCTTTGTGTATTATGAGGTTCAGAACGTTGATGTTATATTACGAAAAATGGCATTCACTACAAATTATAATAGCTTCTTATTTTAATAACATTATATAGTTAATTAATTTATCTAGTTCTTGACTTACTGTAAGTACTTCTTCATGTTGAAATCCATAATTAGATACTAGCGTAAATAGTTCTTCTTTTTTCATTTCAATGATTTGCTCTAAGTTCCTCAGCTCCATATCGTATTTAATCGCTCCAATTTAAAATGTATGTACTCTAGTATAGAGTATTCACATAATAAGTAAAAGCTTCATTTTCAATTCAATATGACATCTTAAAAACAAATGAGTGGAACTATATACTATGTCAAAATAAAAATTACACTTCATCGCACAACCAACATATCCTACTTAACAATCTCACCGCAACAAAAAAGCATGACCATCTTATATCATGCTTTATGTCCTTTATACATCTTTTTGTAAATTCCTTGTAATTATCCAATCTTTACGTATGTGCAATTAAACCATTTGGCCGAAAACGACTCATCATGAGTTCATCAATGAACTTACCGTGAGATTTTAAACTCCCCTTTTTTATACCTTCATCTTTAAACCCAAACTTTTCATATAGTGCTTTTGCACCAGGATTTATTTCCAAAACACCAAGTTCTACTCTCTCTAGCATTAACCAATTATCTGCAAGATCCAGCATTTTTGTTAATAAAGCTTTTCCAATACCTTTATTATGATATCCACTGTCTACACCGATAAATAAATCTCCCGAATGTGACCTTCTTCCTTGTCCTTGCGTTAAACCAACAAATCCTACTACTTGCCTGTCATATTCTGCAACAAATTCAAATTGATTCGGCGCTAAATTTCGAATTCTATTTTCCATCGCATCTATTCGCATACTAGGTAAGAAAACCATATAAGGTAAAACATCATTTTGGATGCATATACGATGAATTGCTTTAGCATCTTGTATCTCTACTGCACGAATTATAACTTCCATCTTATTCTCCCCTTCCAATCCATACAGTAAAGATTCTTTATAATACAAAAAAATCCTACTTGAACATGGTTAATTTGATAGAATTACAACATTTCTAGCAGTTTTTGATTGTTCATTTAACTTTGGCATTTCAATTAAATGAAATGAAACTCTCTGCCCTTGTAAAAGGTATCTAAAACCATCTGGAAACCTGCTTGAATCAGGTGCGATTAAGCTAAAGTGTACAAAAGCGTGACTATCCTCTTTTCCATCTATTAAAATACTCCCATAGCCTTCATCTTGTTTAAACCATTCCACAATACCTTCGCATTTTTCTTTCATCTGTATCTCCCTTCATTTTCTAAAATCTAGGCTAAAAAATAAGGAAACATCCTGTAAAAAGAAAACGCTACTCCTTCCGCTCTCACATGTCCATATTTATTTACAATCTGTTGAACTTTTTTTCAGAATTATTATATAATTACCAAGGTAAATCTATTATTGTAAGGGGGATACAAAATGACAACACTAGGAATCATTCGGCACGGCAGCACACACTGGAATAAAGAAGGGAGAGCTCAAGGTAATTCAAATATCCCACTTGATCAAGACGGACTCTCTGATGCTTATAAACTAGCAGAACGTTTAGCTACAGAAAATTGGGATTTAATCTATTCTAGTGATTTACTAAGAGCAAAGCAAACTGCCGAACCAATAGGAAAAAGCATTAAAAATATAGAAATCCATTTAGACCCTAGACTTCGTGAAGTGGGCGGTGGAGAAATCGAAGGAACAACTGAAGAAGAGCGAATTTCGAAATGGGGAAAGAGCTGGAGAGAACTCGATTTAGGAATTGAAAGTGCTGACAGTGTTAAAGCGAGAGCTTTACCGTTTATTGAAGACATTACATATAAACACCCTAACAAAAACATCTTAATCGTTAGTCATGGCTCATACATTAAGCATCTTCTTAAAGAATTAGTACCTCATTTGAGCACGACAGATTCTCCAAAAAATACATCCATAACTAAAATTAAAAAGCTAGAAAATGGCTGGGATTCAGAATTATATAATTGCACGGTGCATTTAGATTAAATGTTTAATATTTAAAAAAGAAGACTTTAGCAACAGGTCTTCTTTTTTATTTTCTAGTTGCTTACTAAATATGATGCCAATTATTATACAGTACTTAAATCTTTTCCCATTATAACATAAGGAACATCATCTTTACTTGGATGAAATGGTTCCATTATATTACTCCATTCTAGTTTCTCATATAACGAACGAGCATGATTGTTACTTACCTGTGTCGTCAAAACACTAGTTTTATTGCATATTCCATCTAATAAATTATTATGTAATGCAGTTCCTACTCCTTTTTTCCGATAATCGGAATGGACCGCTAATTCAACAAATTCAAAACAATCATGTAACCATCGATCCACCTGTTTCGAACTTAATGCTTCCCTTAACAAATGATTGTAGTACTGCCCTTCTAAAGATTCATATCCATAAACAAAACCGATAATTTCATTCTCATCACTTATAGCTACTATACCCTTGAAATTTTCATAATCTATATGTCTTGTAATTCTTTCTACCATTTCATCAAAATCTTTTCCTTCATGCACCATGCAGTACAGTTTGGACATGTTTATAATTAGAGTTTCATCTTTCTGTATTGGTACTATATTCACCACAAATCCCCTCCTAATAAAAAAGCATAGTAATTATTTATGTTTATAAATAATTACAAAATAAAGAATATTAAAATGAAATATTTTATCTAGAATTCTCTTTCTTGTGATGAGGAAAATACATAATCAAACTTTATATTTTTAAGCCTATCTCTTAAATACTCTGCTTGCTCTATGCCATATTCATTTAATGGCAACCCTAGCCTCCCTTGAAGTCTTCATTCTTTCCTCATATCTGTTTGTCCATGTCTAATCACATAAATCATTTCTAGACTCTCCCCTTGATTTATTTTTATAATCTTAACATTTTTCAGTAATCAATAACAACAATAGACCATAATCCTATGATTCGTTATTTCTTTGGTTGTAATAGAAATAACGTTAGACCAATTAAGATAAGTACAATACCTATACCTTGTTGTAAAGAAATAGTCTCATCCAAAATGTAATATGCAAGGATACAAGTTCCGATTGTTTCTCCTAATATACTTATGGAAAGAAATCGATTTTTTTCTTTGATTTATTCAACTAAAACATCTATTTGTTTAATAAAAATGAGGCTAACACTTTCTTATTTCATCATCTTTTTACCGATATACTTTCTTTTAAGTAAACTTCTATTAAAAGCATAATAGAAGTGATTTTAATAATGATTCACTCTCAGTAACAAAGAGTTTGGCATTTCAATATGAAAATGTGTTAGCTTTAATTTCTATGTCGAGTTTACCATTTTTATCAACTGATTTTATCGTTATTACAGTGTTCCCAGAATCCCCCTTTTAACCTAAACCTTTTCTCATTTTGTGTCTCACATTCTGAACGATTTCAAAAGTAACTGTTACTACAAGAGCTGTAAACCTACATAAACAAGGTGCGTTTTTTATTAATTACAAAAAGATGTGTTACTTTGCATGGTTACTCTTTTCCCTTCTCTCCACAACTGAATATATATTCTATCTTTAATATCAATCTCCTTTCCTTCACTAAACAAAAAGGATTTACATATTTTAGTGGAGTATTAATATACATAACAATATTTTAAAATATTATAATTTAAACACTAAGGGGATACAACGATGGAACAAACCATTCATATTGACGGTTTCGTCAAACCTGGATTTGAAAAAGTTAAACATGCATTTATAGAGAATTTTACAAACCGTGAAGAATTAGGAGCTGCTTGCTGCATCTATTATAACGATGAGTGCGTTGTTGATCTATGGGGCGGATATCGTGACCATCATACAAAAAAACGCTGGCAAGAAGATACAGCAATTCTCATTTTTTCTGCAACAAAGGGATTTGCTAGTCTTGCATTGGCCTTAGCGCATTCAAAAGGTTATATCGATTACGAAGAGAAAGTATCTACTTATTGGAACGAATTCGGAGTAAATGGAAAAGAAAACATCACAGTCCGGCAGTTGCTTGGACACCAAGCTGGGTTATGTTGTATTAACAAATTACCATTATATACACTTGGTGATTTTGATACGAAGCACGTTGCTCCTTATTTAGAAACCATGAAACCAGCTTGGGAACCCGGCACAAGACATGGCTACCATACATGGACAATCGGTTGGTATATAAGTGAATTAATTCGTCATGTAGATCCAAAAGGAAGAAATTTGACTCAATTTTTTAGTGAAGAGATTGCACAGCCTTTACAAGCAGAAATGTATATTGGTATACCCACTTCACTGCCAAATGAACGTATAGCGACTATTAAGGGAATCCAATCTATCTTTGACATATTTAAAAGCTTTAGCTCTTTCCCAAAAAGCTTACTATGGGCTTTTTTGAATCCAAAATCCTTAGCAAAGCGTAGCATGGTGGATCCAAAAGGATTACTTGCACATGATAACTTCAACAAAAGAGAATTACGAGAAATAGAATTTCCATCTGGAAATGGCATCGGTGTAGTGCGTGATATGGCAAAAATCTATAGTGAATTTGCTAATGGTGGCCCCATATTAGGTTTAAGCCCATATACTTTAAGTGAACTATCGAAACCACCTGTACAAACGAACGGTTGTTGGCGTGATGTTGTACAAACCGTAGACACCGCTTTTACATTAGGCTTTTTCAAACCGTTAGAAACAGGCTCTCACTATGGAAATTCCTCATGCTTTGGACATCCAGGTGCGGGTGGCTCTTTATGTTTCGCAGATCCAATCAATCGAGTTGGTTTTTCTTATGCAATGACACGCGTTGGTATGCAAATGTTTGATGACCCAAGAGAAACTTCTATTCGAAAGGCATTTTATGACACCATTTCACAATCCCAAAAATCACCCAATGCCTTATTGACAGTGATATCAGATGTTACTAAATAGATTGATCTTAAAGAAATTTAACCTTTTATTACATACATCATCATTACCAGATTTAAGTTATATAAAAAATTACTTCCAAATAAGTTGGACTAATCTCTTCTTTCACACAGTAAGCTGAAAATGAAGGCTAGAAAAATGGAGTGTGATTATATGGAGCGACTATGGTTTCCAATGATCGTTACATTTTTTTCGTTTGGTGGATTACTATTAGGTGGCGCAGTTGGACTTGCCACGCGTCAACTTATCGAAGAAAAAATGCATCGTTTATACGCGCTATGTGGAGGCATTTTATTTGGGTTATTATCGCTAGAAATCATTCCAGAAACTTTTTCAAGCTATGAAATCATTGGCCCCACGCTCGGCATTACCATTGGTATATTACTTATGAGTTTACTTGATAATTATTGCCATCACCCTATCATACATAAAAAAGACCAGCAAGCATGGCAAACTTTTTTATTTCTCTCCTTCGCTATTTTTATTCACAATATGCCGAGTGGTATTGCATTAGGAGCTGCTTTTACAAATCATGACGAAACTGCAATTCCGTTCTTATTTGCGATTGTCACACACCATATTCCAGAAGGATTAGCTTTAATCATTCCTTTTCTATTTACACAGCATAAATATATTTCATTTCTATTAACAATCTTGTTATTATCGATTATCCTCGGTACTGGTACAATCTTTGGGGTGATGATGCACGGGAAAGCACTTCACTTACAAGGGCTGATAATGGGGAGTGCAATCGGTTCTTTAGGTTATGTCACAATACATGAGATGTTATGGAAGGCTAAGAAACACCTTTCTCCTCTCCCCTTCCTTTCTTGGTCTATTAGTGGATTTTTACTCATAACCGTTTTTATTCTTTTCGCTGACCATCATTAAAATAAGGATTCATTTCTTGTATATTTTACCTATTTATCCAAAACATAATAGTATCTCAATGCATAAGGAGGATTTATTATGTTTCGTAAAACAGCCGGTGAAGCACTTGTTGATTTACTTATCGATTGGGGCGTTGACCACATTTACGGCATGCCTGGGGATTCAATCAATTCTATTATTGAACCGCTTCGAAAGAAACAAGACAAAATCAAATTCATTCAAGTTCGTCATGAAGAAGCTGGTGCTTTAGCAGCCGCTTCCTATGCAAAATTAACAGGTAAACTCGGCGTTTGTATGGCAATTGCTGGTCCTGGAGCGATCCATTTATTAAATGGATTATATGATGCAAAACTAGATCAAGTGCCAGTTCTCGCAATTACAGGGCAAGTTGAATCTGATTTACTCGGAACAGGATTTTTCCAAGAGGTAAACTTAGAAAGAATGTTTGATGATGTCGCTGTCTATAATCAACGAATTATGTCAGCTGAACAACTCCCTGCCGTTGTAAACCAAGCGATTCGGATGGCATATACAAAGAAAGGTGTATCTGTTCTTACTATTCCAGATGATGTTCCGAAGTTTGAAGTGGAAGCTGGGGCACGTATAACAAGTTCTTCTTTTACATTGCCCGAACTCTTTCCGCAAGAAGAGGATCTAAAATTGGCAAAACTTGCATTAAATGACGCAAAAAAACCTGTTATTTTAGCTGGAAAAGGGGCAAAACATGCGAAGGAATCTTTACTTACATTTGCAGAACATATTGGTGCCCCTATTGTTTTAACACTACCAGCAAAAGGAATTATTCCTGATGAACATCCTCTCTGTATAGGCGGACTAGGATTAATTGGGACAAAACCGTCTTACGAAGCAATGAAGAATGCGGATACATTAATCATGGTCGGAACTTCTTACCCTTTCACTGGCTTTTTACCCGAAAAAGCAAAGACGCTTCATATTGATACAGATCCTACACAAATCGGAAAGCGTTATGCGACAGACATCGGATTAGCTGGTGATGCGGATAAAACATTGAAATGGTTTTTAGAAAATGTGGAGAAGCATAACGATCATTCATTCCTAGAACATCATCAAGAATTGATGAAAAAATGGGAAGAAAAATTGCATAACCAAGAAGAGGATTCTTCCACTCCAATCAAACCACAAAGAGTTATGCATGCCTTGCAACATGTTGCTCATGATGATGCCATTTTATCAGTTGATGTTGGGAATGTCACAGTATGGGCTGCCCGTCATTTTCGGATGACGAACCAACAATTCATCATCTCAAGTTGGCTTGCTACACTCGGATGTGGTCTACCTGGCGCAATTGCTGGGCAACTTGCCTATCCAGATAAACAAGTCTTTGCAATTTGTGGTGACGGTGGATTTGGAATGACGATGAATGATTTTGTCACTGCAGTAAAATATAAGTTACCAATTATTGTTGTTGTCTTAAACAACAATAAAATCGCTATGATTAAGTTTGAGCAAGAAGTAATGGGAAATGTTGAATTTGGTACAGACTTAACAAATCCTAATTTTGCAAAATATGCAGAAATATGTGGCGGAGTTGGATACCGAGTAGAACATATTGATGAATTACTTCCTGCCTTTGAAAATGCTGTTAAGCAAAATAAGCCTTGTATTATTGATGTAGTAGTAGACGTAAATGAAGCACCAATGCCTGCAAAAATTACATTCGGACAAGCAGCTGGATATACGAAACACATGCTAAAAGAGTTGTTCGAAGAAGGAAAAATTGATTTACCACCTTTATAAAATCAAAAAAGATAGATGAGAACAGATTATTCTCATCTATCTTTTTTATCTAGATACTTCTTGTTGAAAAGAAAAATCTTTTCTTCCACCTTGTACTTGTTCTTGCACTTTGATGAAAAAACGCGCTTATCCTTCATAAGCGCGTTTTTCACTTTTCCAGTAAATCACCTCATTTAGCATTATTTTGAAACTTGTTCTTTTGGCAAAACCATTCCTTTATACAGTTGCACCGTTATCCAGTAATAGACAACATAAATAATAAGAAAAATCCCAATCGGCATCCAAACTTTTACAAATGGATCAACTAAGAAGAGACGGAACAAGTTAAGCCCTACTAAAACATGTGCAATACCAATGATAGCTGGGAAAATAAAGAGATATGAAATCTCTTTATAGATGCTACGTGATAACATACTACGTCGTACTCCAATTTTCCGAAGCATTTCGTAACGACGTACATCGCGAGAAGCTCCTGTTAATATTTTAAACATGAGAGAGCTCGCCATCATTGCTAAGAATGCAATTCCAAGGAAGAATCCCATGAACATCGTACCGCTCATAAAACTATTCATAAATTGGTAAGTTGTCATTTTTGTATATAATTCTATTTTTTTGCCTGTTTCTTTTTCTACTAACTCTTTTTGTCGTTGATCGATATCCATTAATAAAGGTTTATATTTTTGTAAATCATCTACTTGTACTAGTGTGACACTATGTTCTGTTCCTTGAATATTTTTATATTGATTGTCATCTGCAATTCGTACAGGTTTTCCATTAAATTGATTATGCGTAACTTGAATTTCTCTTACAATCGCATCTTCCCAATCTCTTGGAATACGCGGGAGATTAGGCGAAGCGTCAGGTGCTTCCATAGATGTATATAATGATTCAGTTAAAGGTTCCTTTACGCGTTTACGTACAGGCTCTTTTACATTTTTAGTATCTTGATGATCAGAAATGAGCGGTGGTTTTGCAGTTAAATCGTCTCGTAAATAATAAACTGCTTCCCCGTCTACTTTATATTTATAAGTCCGCTGCTCTACAATGTTCATTTCCTTTAATGCAGCTTTATCTTTTTCATTCTGATCGTGAATTGTCACATCATAGACTCGAGAAAAATCCGTCATAATACCAACATTTTTTTGAAATGCCATTCCAGCTGTCATCGCCCCTGCACCAAGTGCAATTAGCATTGCGACAGTTCCAAGCACCCGTGATAGACTGTTGATCCGGAAACGAAGCTGAGCGTATGTAAAGCTATTTAAACCTGTTTCATTTCGATTTTTGTTACTTTTTAATCGTGTCACAAACAATGGTAGCAATGAACTAAAAATAAAATATGTCCCTATTGTTGTAGCACCCGTTGCTAGTATAAAACCTATTTCACGTAACTTGTCTATATGAAGGATAGAATAGTATCCAGTTCCTAACAGCAGTACTCCCATTACAGTAAAAATGATAACACGGCGCTTACTCTTTTCTATTTCATCTTGTGTTTCATCTTCACGAAGTAACTCAAGTTCAGTTTTGCGCAATAAACGTACACTATTGATAACTCCAGTAATAATAAATAAGACCAAGAAAAATCCACATGTAACAAGAACTGCAGGCATATAAAATGGCGCATAGCCTTTTGCCGAAATCTCTAAACCATTCATTAAAAAATTTCCTGCTGCACTTGCTAGCAATATTCCTACAATAATTCCGATAATAATGCTGATAATTCCCATGCCGAATGTTTCGATAAATAATAACTGAGCTACTTTTTTCTTCTTCGCACCGAGCATCATATACATACCAAGCTCTTTCCTGCGCAATGTAAGTAAAAAGGAATTCGCATATACGATATAAAAGACCGTAATGAAGGAAAGTAAGACCGCACCGACCCAAAATACAAGGCGAATACTACTAATCATACTATTATCTTTTGTAAATTGACTGTTGATTGCCATCGTTTGGAACATGTAGAAAATACTTATACTAATGACAAGACCAACAAGTAAAACTAGATAGTCCTTTAGCATTTTTTTCATACTATGACGTGATAATTTCAATAACATGATCTCACCTCCTACTTGGATTCAGCCGCTGAGCCCATATGAGCAAGCACACCCAAAATATCTTGATAAAAATCCTCACGTGTTCCTTGGCGTTTCAATTCTTTATAAAGTAGTCCATCTTGAATAAACAGAATCCGCTGACAATAACTTGCACTAAATGCATCATGCGTTACCATTAATATACTTACTCCATGATTTTCATGTAAATCTTGCATCGCTTCTAGCAAACTTTTTGCATTTTTGCTATCAAGTGCACCTGTTGGTTCATCCGCTAATACAATAGCTGGATTATGTACTAAAGCCCGCGCCGCAGCTGTTCTCTGTTTTTGTCCACCAGAAACAGCTGATGGATACTTTGTTAAAATCTCCACAATATCCAGTTTCTTTGCAACCTCATTTACTTTCCCGCTTATCTCACTTGAAGGCACTCCTTGTAATGAAAGTGGCAAAGCAATATTCTCATAAATCGAGAGATTTTCAAGCAAATTAAAATCTTGGAAAATGAATCCTAGTTTTTGAGAACGAAAATCTGATAAAGCGTTCCCCTTCATTGAAGTAATATCTGTGCCTGCTATTGTCACACTTCCTCCTGTTGCATAATCAAGTGTACTAATTACATTAAGTAATGTTGTTTTCCCAGATCCAGAAGGACCCATAATCCCAACAAATTCCCCTTCTTGTATCGTGAGTGATACCCCTCTTAATGCTTTTGACTGGCTTTCATTTCTTTTACCATATGTTTTCTCCACACTTTCTACTGTCACTACATTTGTTGCCATTCCTATCACTCCATCCCATTTTGTATATCATTACTTTGCCATACACTTCTTAGATTTCTCCTACATAAATTCTTAATATTTCTTAAATTTTCTATCCTCTATAACGAAATTGATAAGCCCCCTTATTTCTTAATATTCTCACTTTTATTTGCAATTTTCCTGCGATTTATCTTACATTCACCTTACATTTTTGTAAGGTAGATTTTGAATAAGTAAGCGAAAACAACTATTAATAATTTGCTTATCGTAATAAAAAATCACACCACTTTTAATAAGCGGTGTGATTTTTTATTATTGAGAACATTTATTATAAATTTCATTCTGTACGTTTTCCATAAATTCAGTTAGTGATACAACTTCTGATTTTTCTTCTCCGTATTTACGCACATTTACCGATCCATTCTCCACTTCTTTATCCCCTATAACAAGAACATATGGTACCTTTTGAATCTGAGCTTCCCGTATTTTATACCCTAATTTTTCACTACGAATATCTCGTTTAACTCGAATACCTGCCTGTTTGAGCTTTTCTTCCATTTCTTTTGTATATTGATCATGAGCTAAAGTAGAAACAGGAATTACGTTTACTTGAACTGGAGCTAACCACGCCGGGAATGCTCCCCCAAAATGTTCAATTAATATTCCTAAGAATCGATCAAAAGAGCCTAATACAGCACGGTGGATAACAACTGGTCTTCTTTTCTCATTTCTCTCATCAATATAATTCAAATCAAATTTCTCTGGCATTTGGAAATCAAGTTGAACTGTTCCACATTGATGGCTTCTTTGTAAAGCATCCTTAATATGAAAATCAATTTTCGGTCCGTAAAATGCTCCATCTCCTTCATTTACTCTATAATTATAATTCAATGATTTCAGCACATTCTCGAGAGACGATTCAGCTTGGTCCCATAGCTCATCATCCCCCATTGAATCTTCAGGTCTTGTTGAAAGCTCAACTTCATATTCAAAACCAAATGTTCTGTAGACATAGTCAATTTGTTTTAACACTGACTTTATTTCACTTTCTATTTGTTCAGGTGTCACAAATAAATGTGCATCATCCTGACAGAATGTACGAACTCTTAGTAGCCCATTCAACGCACCGCTGAATTCGTGGCGATGTACTTGACCAAATTCACACATTCGGATTGGTAAATCACGATAGGAATGTAATTTATTTTTAAAAATAAGCATGTGTCCAGGGCAATTCATCGGTTTTAATGCAAAGCTTTTGTGGTCTACTTCTGAAAAATACATATTATCTTTATAATGATCCCAGTGCCCCGATTCTTCCCATAATCCTTGATTCATCATAATAGGAGTGCGCACTTCTTGATAATCGTATTTTTGTTGTATTTCTCTTAAAAAGGACTCTAATTCATTTCGAATAATTTGTCCTTTCGGTAAATAGAAGGGCATTCCTGGTGCTTCTTCCGAGAACATAAATAACTCAAGTTCATTTCCTAGCTTGCGATGATTTCTCTTTGCTGCTTCTTCTAAAAACCGCAAATAGTTTTCTAATTCTTTTTGAGAAGAAAACGCAACGCCATATATACGCTGAAGTACTTGATTATTACTATCTCCTCGCCAATATGCACCTGAAACATGAGTTAATTGAAATGCTTTCAAGTAACCAGTTGACGGCAAATGCGGGCCACGGCATAAATCAACAAATTCTCCTTGTTTATAAATTGTTACAAGTTCATTTTCAGGGATTGCTTCTAAAAGCTCTAACTTTAAGTGATCATTTATATCTTGAAAAACTTTTTTCGCTTCCTTCCTAGTAATTTCAACTCGTTCCATCTTCAAGTTTTCATTTATAATATTTTGCATTTCATTTTCAATTTTAGGTAAGTCTTCAACACCTATACTACCTGGAAGATCCATATCATAATAAAAACCATTTTCAATAACAGGTCCTACACCAAGTTTTACATCGCCATATATTCTTTTTACAGCCTGCGCTAATATATGTGCAGCAGTATGTCTCGCAACTTCTACTCCTTCATCTGAATCCATAGTTATAATTTGAATTTCTGCATCCTGTTCGATATTTCGACGTAAGTCAAATAATTGATCATTCACCTTTCCGGCTACTGCTTTCTTTTTTAAACTCGAACTAATTGAGTCTGCAATCTCTTCTAGCGTAATTCCTTTTACAAATTCTTTGGCACTACCATCTGGAAAAATAATCTTAATCATCTGTTCTCTCATTTTCATCGCTCCATTTCATAAATAAAAAAGCACACTCATCCCTAATAATAGGGACGAGCGTGCTTTTTACCCGTGGTTCCACCCAGATTCCCATCATACTAAACATACAATGGCTTCTTTTGCGGTAACGTCGCTTACACGGCACTAGATACTTTCATTTTCCCTAGTGCAGCTCTAAGGTGGTAAGTTATTTTCCTGCGTTAGGAAGTTCTCAGCATTCCTTCCTTCTCTGTATAACCGTTAAAAATAACTCGTGTCCTCTTCTTTGCTTTTGCAATACATCCATTTATTGTTATTTACTATATCCTATTCATTTTATTTTTGCAAGTGTCAAAAAACATTTTTTGCCCAATAAAAAAAGGAAACCAAAAACAAATTTCATGTTTTTTGATTTCCCCTACCCTTTTTACCAATCTTGCGGTTCGTAGTTTAAATCTGCAAATAATCTTTTTTTCTCTTTCTTCGTTAAATCTCTCCATTGTCCAACAGGTAAATTATTCAACTGGATATTCATAATTCGCGTACGTTTTAATGTGTAAACTTGATAACCTAAAGCCTCACACATACGACGAATTTGGCGATTCAATCCTTGTGTTAAAATAATTTGGAATTCATATTTTGATAACTGTGTTATTTCACAAGGAAGTGTTTTTGTTCCTAAAATTTTAACACCCGCTGCCATTTGTTTTAAAAATTCAGGCGTAATCGGCTTATCTACTGAAACAATATATTCTTTTTCATGTTTATTTTCAGCACGTAAAATTTCATTAATAATATCGCCATCATTCGTTAACAAAATTAAACCGTCTGAATCTTTATCAAGACGTCCAACGTGATTAATTCGTAAAGGATGATTTACTAAATCGATAATGTTACCTTTAACTGCCTTTTCACTTGTACATGTAATACCTACTGGTTTATTTAAAGCGATATACACATGGTCTCGAGCAATTCGAAGCTGCTCTCCATTTACTCGCACGTCATCACCTGGTTGTACTTGGTCACCTATTTTTGCAACCTTTCCGTTAATAATTACTCTTCTTTCATTAATTAACTTATCTGCTCCACGTCTAGATGCTTTTCCAGATTCACTAATAAATTTATTAATACGCAAGTTAGGCACATCCTTTTCTCTAAAAAATTCAAGCTCACACTGCTTCTACCGTACAATCACAAAAGGGTAAGCCTCCTAATATAACTTAAATATATTAACATGAAAGGGTATCTGACGTCTTCTATAAATTTCATGTTTAAAAGAATTCATCTCATTGAACGAGATACCAATCATACATTCATTCACTGCACACCTTCTACTTTTAAAACTAACAATTCATACAACAATAACTATTAAAAGCATTTATCCTAGATATAACATCATTTATTTACTTTTTTCATAATTAATATACAGACCATTCTTCTATACACGCAACTTGCTTTCCATTTATACTTTCAACATCCATAGTTACATTAGCTAACGCATATAATCTAGGGAAAATTTCTTTCACATAACGCTGATGTGACATTTCATTTTCCCATAAAGAAAGAACGACATAGCGATTGGAGTTTTTAAGAGATCTTCCCACAACACCACCTAACATTCCTTCTGATTTTTCCATTCCTTTATTCCAAATTGTTTCTTGTATATGTAAAAAGTTCTCTTCCCTGCCTCTTTTCACATCACAAACTGCTACCCTGACAAATAGATTTTTTACAAGTGCATTCGTAAATGAAGTAGCTTTCATATCAAATAACGTTTGAAATAACTCTATTTTACAAGATAAATACGTATCCTTTTGATTGCTATTATGAAAAATTGGATCATGCATTTCATTCATAAATTTTTGATATGTATCCATGTTTCCCCATACTGTAAATATACAGGCCTCATCTTTATTCCAGCCCCCGAACTGTCCATAAAATCCCTCTAGATTTTGTAAACCTCCCCATTTCTCTTGCGCCTCTGAAAATAAACCCTTTTTCTCTTTTTCAACCCGACAAAATATCATTTTTAATAACATGCTGCTCCCCCTTACTATAACTAAAAAATGGCACTATTTGTTTACATAATAAAATTATGTTTTGTTTCATTCACTATTATTTAAATAATAATTCGCTTCTTTTATCATCCAACTCCCAAAGTTATCTAAATATGCTGTAATTTCCATTATGTCGTCTATAGGATTAACTGCATATTGTAGCGCTTTCCTCATATTTTGTTCTTGTTCTGGAAAATGCTTATTAAACAACTCATACGCTGGATAAAGGTCTCTAGAATAAAGTCCTTCTTTATCAATTGTTAATTGCTAATCCTGCTCTAACTATGATTTTCATAATCCAGCTGCAACAATCTATTATATCCTCCCTACCTTTATTATGAATTAGCTCTTCACGCGCTTGTTCAATTTGTATCTGTAAATATTTCAGGTGTTCATGAGCTAATTCTTGACTTACTTTATATTTAGGTAGCTGTGATCTTATATCTTCACCGAATATACATACTCCGTGTGTTTGAATCATAAAACTTATAAATGAAAAACGACTGGAATGTAACACTTCTTCTACTTCATAAAAACTTAATTCCACCCCAGATATACAACCAAATTTTCGAAGCAATTGTTGCTCTATATTTTCACTCCATTCCAAGTCTATTGTTCTCGGATCTTTTCGAACGAATATAATTGTGTCTATATCTGCAATCCCCTCTATTCCAATCCCTCTTGGAACAGACCCTCTAATGTAAATGCTATGCAAATCATCCTGTAACGATTGAAAACACGCATTCTTTACTTCTTGTATTACCTCCAGAAAAACTGGTTGAATATTATTGATATGTGAATCATTTATAATGTATCCTTTGTCATCTACGGGACAAAAACGACCTATTTTCTTAATAATTGACAATCAATCAGCTCATTTCTATATAAAGTGTTATATACAAATTAATTATAAAACAAAATATTCGGAATAAAAACAAAAAGGAACCTTACCATGGTATGCTTATAATATATTTACTAAATAACTCAATAAAAGGAGTATATTGATAATGAAACTCACATTCTCAGTAACTGATTCAACCTTTCCTATCTCCTTTTTAAAATACTACAGTATGCCCATCTTCTCCAAGGTTCTCCCACCCCTTCGCGTTTGAAATAGGCATTAGACTTATATATTGATAATCTGCTTGATTGTCATCTTCAATATGAATAGCTGACATAGGAACTGGAAAATCTTCAATCTTTGATTCTTTCGTCATGAATATTAGCGCCAATAGCCCCCTAAAACTAATACCATAATTATATTAGAGTATATTTCCCATCTCTTTTTCTCCATCGAAAACCTCATCCTTATATGTTATTAAAAGTAATATCATTTAATATTTTATTCTTACTGTATAATCCCATTATTATTTATTTCTCCAGTCCCTTCCTTTTTTCGACAAAATACAACAACTTCTACCTATGTAACTTGTTATTATAGATTAATACAGCTTATGTTTTTCATATTAGGAGGAAATACCAAATGAAAAAATCGTTCTATAAAAAATGGTGCCTTTGTCTTTTTAGCACACTGATAATTGCCAGCATTGGGGTCATTATTTTTTCGAACTACACGAAGGAGAAAAAAATTCAAACTGTTAAAGAACCTGTCGATAAAAAAATCTATCAACAAGAATTAAAATCCCCAATTGATTTACTTACTACAAACTATGATAATATCGTGGAGCATGATTGGTTACCGACATGGACTGAACTAAATTCAAATCCAGGTAACATAAATACAGCTGATTTACTAGATAAAATGAATAGTATAGCAAACCAGTTCAACGAGATCTCTAAAAAAACGGAGATCTTTAAAGTTGAAGAGAAAATAAAAGATCCTGCAATAAAGCAGAAAATAGAGCATTTTAAAACTGCGTTTACAGCAGCTTCAAATTGTATGGAAAATGCTGCATTATCTGTTACGCAAGGCTTAAACAATGAGAAACCTTTAAAAGATAGTCTAGAAAATGCTACGCAATCTTTAGGTCTTGCTGATCAAAATATTGTCATAGCTTTATCTACATTAGCGGAAGTAGAAGGTAAATTAGGGATAACAAAAAAATAAATTAACTACACCATTCCCTTCCATTTTGAGAAATAAAATTTTTGTTTAAAATTATTTTCCAATAAAAAATGATTGCAATTCATTTATACGGAACCTATAATGTTGTTTATTGATTATGTAAAAATCATTTCATAACAATATGTTTAAGTTTTAATCACATAATTCGGATGAACCATTCAGGAGAAGATCAATTGATCTACCGACGGGGCAAAAAGTTGACGACTCAGCTTTGAAACTCTCAGGTCTTGGTTTACAAGTAGAACTGCATGGGGACGAATCTCTGGAGAGACTCCCTCTCGCCTATCATATAGTGCGGAGGAAACAGAGCACCGAAGGAGCAAATCCGCTTGTATTAGCGGATAATCTCTCAGGTAAAAGGACAGAGACAAGAGAAAGAAAACGCCGATTTACATCGGTTTATTTTTCTATTCCTTGTTTCTCCAGAGACCATTTCATTTATGTGAAGTGGTTTTTTATTTTTTCTAAAAGGAGAATAAAGATGGAGACAGTAAGTAAAGTATTAGAACAAATCAATCACTACGTATGGGGATTACCGACCTTATTCCTTCTAGTCGGAACTGGAATCATTCTCACAGTGCGTCTAAAAGGGTTACAGTTTAGCAAACTACTATACGCTCACAAACTAGCATTTCGAAAATCAGAAGATACATCTTCTTTAGGGGATATTAGTCATTTCCAAGCGCTCATGACAGCGATGGCCGCGACCATCGGGATGGGAAATATAGCCGGGGTCGCAACTGCTGTTACAATTGGTGGACCTGGGGCAATATTTTGGATGTGGATTACTGCATTGTTCGGTATGGCCACGAAATATGCAGAAGCGATCCTCGCGGTAAAATATCGTGTAAATAATGAAAACGGTGAATATTCCGGCGGTCCGATGTATTACTTAGAACGTGGTTTAGGGAAAAAATGGCTAGCTATTTTATTTGCTATTTTCGGAACAACCGCTTCTTTTGGAATCGGAAATATGGTCCAATCGAATTCTGTTGCAGAAGCTATGAGAATAAACTTTTCATTTCCTCCTGCTTTAACTGGTATATTAATGGCTTTCTTAATTGCGATTGTTATTTTAGGTGGCGTGAAAAAAATCGGGAAAGTCACTGGATTTTTCGTTCCACTTAAAGCTTTCTTTTATGTCATTTCAGGTCTTATAATCGTTTTTTATCACTTTGATCAAGTTCCAGAAGCATTTTCACTTATTTTTTCTGGTGCATTTCAAGGCACTGCAGCTGCTGGTGGTTTTATCGGGGCTACGGTTGCTTCCGCTATTCAAATCGGGATGGCACGCGGAGTGTTTGCCAATGAAGCAGGTTTAGGAAGTGCGCCAATTGCTGCAGCTGCTGCAAAAACAGATTCACCTGCTAAACAAGCGCTTGTGTCAATGACAGGAACTTTTCTTGATACATTTATTGTTTGTACAATTACTGGTTTAGTATTGATTACAACGGGTGCCTGGAAATCCGGAAAAACTGGTGTTGAAGCGACAACACTTGCTTTCCAATCTGTATTTGGCAATGCTGGTAGCATGATTCTTGGTATTACAATCATTTTATTCGCCTACTCCACTATTTTAGGATGGTCTTATTATGGTGAAAAATGTGTAGCCTATTTATTCGGACAAGGTGCTGTACAATACTATAAAGTCATCTTCATTGTAATGATTGCAATTGGTGCCAACTTAAAACTCGGAATCGTGTGGACATTCGCTGATATTGCAAATGGACTTATGGCTATTCCAAACTTAGTTGGTCTAATTGGATTAAGTGGTGTTGTGGTAGCAGAAACAAATCGATTTTTACAAGCCGAAAAGCTCAAAGCATCAAATGAAAAAATTGTAAGTTAATAAAACTTAGAAACAAAGGGTACCCCATATAAAAATGGAGTACCCTTTACTTATATCACTCTTATATAATTTCTTATACAGTACTATTTTTCACATAATTGGTGATGTCATTAATTTTTTCAAATACTTTAAGTTTGATGTAAAAACCTCAGGCGCATACCAATTTATATAAGCACTCGGACATTTGACCTCATCAATATTTGCATTCTCGCTGACTAATAACGTTAATTCTTCAATATACTCTATTACTTTTCTCAAGTCTGTTTTTACACCTACAGGGCCATGTCCTGGTACTACCTTATTAATTTCAAATTCCTCAATCAATTCTAACATACGCTTCCATTCTTGAAGATTAGATTCTTCAAAAAAGGTAGGATGTGACTTCACAAATAATAAATCTCCCATAAAACAAATTTTTTCTTTAGATAAGTAAAGAATCGTATCACAAACGGAATGCCCTCCGCCTAACGTAATCAATTTTGCAGTTCTTTTCGAACCGTATATAGTAAATTCATTTTGGAAAGAACATTGGGGTAATACAAGTTGTAGTGTAGGTAATGAAATGGCTAACTGATTTAAGAATGAAATCTGTTTTCGTAAGCCTACATCATTTGTTTGAGTGAATTGATCTTGTAGGGATTGTAAATATATATGTAAACCTTCTATGTCTTGTTTCTGTTTATCAATTCTAGGAGGATGAATTTTTGCCATTTTCTCGTATGTTGTATGACTAGATATGATAGTACAATTTTCAAAAACCTGATTCCCACGAATATGGTCTCCGTGCCAATGACTATTAATAACCCATGATATAGGTTGGCCAGTTATTTCTTCTGCTATCTTTTTTAAATCCGCTGCAGCTTGTTGTGTATTAAATGTATCAAAAATAATAGCTTGATCCCCCATATCAATAAAACCAGCATTTGCTAAGGAACCTCCTCCTTCTTTTGCGATTGCCGCGTAAATACCATCTTCTAATTTCTCAACCATAAAATGCTCGCTACTGCATTCATTGTACATTTCTTTCCCCTCTTTTCCTTATTTTTATATAACTACATGCTTATCTCACAAAATATAATTCTAGTTTCTTAGGTTTTGCTTCTTTATCCGCTTTAACAATACCAATTTCCTTTATTATATTTTTTTGTATAGATTTATATCTTACATGTGCCTTAAATTCTGATTCAAAGGGAAACGGTGTAATTCGTATCTTTTCTTTATCTATCCATTCAGCTGTTAACGGTTTATTTGTAATAGTGTTAAAAATTTCAGTTCCTTCAAATCCTTCTTTAAATAAATCAATTTCTTCTTTTTTCGTTACACCAGGTTCATTCATACAAGCATATAAAGATAACTCATCACAAAACTTCAAAAGTTTATAATGCTTATCAAACATAGCATGTTGTTTTTTTGTTAGCGTTTTCAAAAATTTCTTTTGACGATCCAATTCCTGTTTATAAAACTCTATCATTTCCTGATCGTCTTGGTTAAGAGGGAATGATATAAAATGCTTACTACATAGTATAGCACCGTACGGATTTGTATTTTCAATCTCATTTAGCCCTAATGTATAAAAAACAAACCTTAGCGAACTCGGACAATCCATAAACGTATAAGGTGTATTTTTAGCATCATTCCAAAATGGTGTTTTATCTAAGCCGATCCACCCTCTATCATGTTCATAAATCGCATTAATACACTCTTTTAAATATGTCTTATCTTCAAATGCATCTTTTCTAAAATTTCTTGCAAATTCTCCCGCCAAAAATCCATGTTCATGCTGCCGAATTAATATGATTTCGTCTAACTTTGTACGAATAATCATAATTGAATTCCCCCTCTCTTCTATTTTATATATCTGATTTATTATAATCTATATGAATTCGCCTATTTTAAGGAACAATTAATATAAATTCACTCATATCTTGCAGGGATTCTGCCTCTTTCACCGAAATTAAGATAACAGTGTAATCCAAGCAACTTTTACTTTTCACAAATCTTTCTACATTCTTTTACTCATCATCGAAATAGACCTAGACAAAAAATAATATGGGGTGAAAAAATGAACAAAACTGAATTAATTAAAAATGTAGCTCAAACTGCCGATATTTCACAAAAGGAAGCTTCAGTAGCTGTTCAATCTGTATTTGATACAATTACGAATGCTTTACAAACTGGTGACAAAGTACAACTTATTGGTTTTGGAACATTTGAGGTACGCGAGAGAGCTGCACGTACAGGTCGCAATCCTCAAACGGGTGAAGAAATCCAAATCGCAGCTGGAAAAGTACCGGCATTTAAAGCAGGGAAAGAATTAAAGGAAGCTGTAAAATGAAACAATAATAGACCAGTCCTTTAATAGGCTGGTCTATTATTATCTTTTAATCGGTAAATTTCTCCTCAAAAAACCTAAACACTAAACATCCCTAATTTGAAATGAATCTTTTATACTCTATTTTTATTTCTAGTCTATAAAGATTCCTCCATACTTGTACGTACGAAATAACACCGATAAATCGTCCTGATTTTTATAAATCAATCAATGCATCGACTGCTTTTGTTAATGACTCTTCATCTAGTGAGCCAGACCCTTCATCGATGAACATTGTTTCAATAGAAATGCCACCTTCATAAGATTGGATGACATCTGCCATACCAAATGCTAGACAAAGTGATGCGTTAAACCAGACAATATTTTTACGTCACGTGTTTGGCCAGTGTATGCATCGTATACGGAAACCGCTATACAAAAGGCTTTGAATACGATGCGTCTTTATTTAATCGTAATCATAATGAGTTTGTTTTTGAATGTGCGGGCTCAGGGAGACCTTCGATAAAAGACTTTCTTTGGAGGGCAGATAATGGAGAAGGTACGGGAGGCAATACAGTTGATGATGCAGCTTCTAGTTTAACTAGAGCACAAAAGAAAAATCTAAAAACTTTGGATAATATTGTTAATGACCATTTAACTGAAATGGATTTTAGTGGCACTTTGAGAGATTTACAAGGAAATCCTGTTCCTAAAGCAAGTGGTGGCTATTGGAATCATCTTCAAGAGATAACTGATTCATATAAGACTGAAAAAGATTCAAAGAGCTCTTGAAAATTCATTAAAAAATCCTAGCTTATCACCTGATACAAGGGAGAGATTAAAGCAAGGATTGAAGAAAGCAAACAAAAATAAAATTGAAGAATTATTCAAATCATATGGAGGTATCGAATAGTGGATGTTAAAAAGTCATTGTTAAAAGAAATATATAATATAGAAGCTTCTTTTGAAATCAATTCAAAATTTGATAACTGGTATAAAAAGCTTTTAAATAAAACGATTCAAGAATTATCATTAGATGATGTTTACACAATGTTAAGACAAAATATTTTATTAAAATTAGCTATAGAACAAGCTTGTATTTTTATAAGAGAGGACCCATCAGCTGGAGTTATGTATGATGGTCAGTTACTAGAAATATTATCAGAGTTAGCGCCAGAAGCAATTAATGATAAAAGAAATTGTTTAGAATCACTTTTACCGTATACCCAATTAGAAATTAGTAAACATACATGGGATGATGAGTTTGAAAAAGAAGAATATCAAAATATTATAGAAAAGTTTAATAAGAGTTTAACAGAGTTAGGATAAAAAACTCACCGTAATTTCGTCGAATATGAAAAAGAAAAAGCCGGTGATAAATACACCGACTTAGACTTAGTACTTACTTCCAAATATGAGAAACCGTTAGATTCTCGTAGCATACGGAGATTGTTCTACAATGTAACTGAAAAACTTGGGCTACCTAGAATACGATTTCATGATTTACGACATACTCACGCTACGTTGTTGATACAACAAAACGTTAATGTAAAATTAATTTCAGAACGACTAGGTCACGCTGATATAGGTACGACATTAAATACGTACAGTCACGTACTTCCTGATATGCAACGTTCTGTAGCTGAAAAGCTCGACGAAGTATTCGAAAAGTGTGACCGCTAGTGTGACTTGGGACTAAAATAACGTTCAAAATGCTGGGTAAATTAGAAGGGTTCAAGGTATTACTTCACCACAAACCTAGTCTGACTACAACCATCCTTCTGTTTTGTTACTTCAAGTACTGCCGGCATTGCATTCTTCAACTCTTGTACGTGCGAAATAACACCGATAAATCGTCCTGATTTTTGTAAATCAATCAATGCATCGACTGCTTTTGTTAATGACTCTTCATCTAGTGAGCCAAACCCTTCATCGATGAACATTGTTTCAATAGAAATGCCGCCTTCATAAGATTGAATGACATCTGCCATACCAAGTGCTAGACAAAGTGATGCGTTAAATTTCTCTCCACCAGACAATGTTTTTACGTCACGTGTTTGGCCAGTGTATGCATCGTATACATCTAATCCTAGTCCACTTTGACGATTTCTTTTTTCAACTCGTTCACTCCGTTTTAAATAGAATTGTCCATTTGATAGTTTACGAAGTCTTTCGTTAGCAATTTGAACAATTTGTTCTAGATACTCAATTAAAATGTAACGTTCAAAAGAAATACGGCTTTCATTATCCCCTTTCATAACCTCATATAAATCAACAAGCTCTTGAAAAGCTTTTTCCTCTTCATGAATTTGTTCGTCGATTCGTTTAATGTTTTCATATAGATCAGAAATATATGCAACTGCACTTTGAGTACGTTGGCGTTTTTCTTTTGTAATATCGAGCTGAATTTCTAGTTCCTTCATTTGTTCTTCTAGAACTGTAATATCCACCCATTCTTTTCCCTCTAATTCATTTGCTAATTCTTCAATTTGTTTCGCTAATACTTCAAGTGATGAATAGTATTTTTGAATTCGATCTTGCAGATGTTTCATTTCTACATCTGTTAATTTCGCTGCTTTATAACCTTGTTGATCGATAAATTCACCTTTTTCAAGCTCTTTCGTAAATCGTACAAAAGTCTCTTCTCTCTTCTCTTTTGCACTGTTCACTTGTTTTACAACCCCATCATGCTCAGCTTGCACACGTATATTTTCATTTTGCCAATGTTGATACGCTTCTTGAACTTTTTTCCATTCCTCTTCCATAAAACGGAGTGTGCTTGCAGCTTGATCAAATTGCTGCTTCCACGCTTCTAATGTTTGTAAGTCCTCAGGAATTTTCTGCTGATCATGTTCATAGAAAGTACGAAGTTGCATACACTCCATCTCAGTACCGTGCTGCATCACTTCAACTTCACGCTTTTGTTTCTGTAATTCTTCTAATTTTTCTTCAAACTTTTTCAGACTTTGTGCTAGTTGTTTGCGCTTTTCTTCACTTTCTTTTAATGAGTTTACATCAGCTGCTAGTTGTTTTCCTTGTTGCACCAATGCACGATAGGTTTCAACTAATTCTTCTGAGCGATATCCACGCTTCGCGACTTCTTCTATCACTTGTTCATATTGTAGGCGATAGAAATTCCATTTTTCTTCTAATTGAATGTGCAATTTTTCGGCAGCATTCCTATTTTCTCGCAGCTCATTTAACTGTTTTTCATCAATGGAATCTCCTTGCTCTGTAGCTTTCTTTGGGTGAGCCGTGCTACCACATACTGGGCAAGATTCTCCTTCATAAAGATGAAGTGCTAATACCCCAGCTTGTTCGTTTAACCAGCGACTTTCCATATCTTCATAGGCTTTAACTGCTAATTCCAGCCTTTGATAGGCAGTATCTTTTTCTTGTTCATATTTTTGTTTTTCTTGCCAAACGTCATATGCTTGCTTTAAGACTTTTGCATCTTCTCGCATATTTGTTAGTTCTTCCACTTTTTCTACATACTGCTCAAGTGCTACTTCTAACTGTTGCAGTTCTCCAGCTATTTGCTGTTTTTGAGAATTTTGCTCTTCTAGTTGCTTCTCAAACTTATAAAGACCAGCTTTCAATTTCTCACTCTGAAGTTCTGCCTTTTGTAATTTTGATTTTTTCTCTGCTAATGAAGCAATGATTGGCTGTAATTCTTCCAATCTTTGTACGTTCTTCTTACCTTCTTCACGTGCAGATTCCTTCCCTTTTAACTCTTCATATTTTGCATGAGCCAGTTCAAACGCCTTAACTGTTTGTTCTTTCTTTACAGATATTTGTTTCAGCAATCGTTCCGTATTTTGTTCGGTTTGCATCGCTTCTTCATACCATTGTTCAAATGGTAATAATCGTTTTGCTTGTTCTGCACGTTTAAATCGTTGCTCCTCTATTTCTATTTGCGCACGATTTTCTTGTAAGTTTGTTTGTTGTTCTTGTTTCATCTGTAAATCTTTTAATTTTTCGTTAACAGATTTCGCTGCATGAAAACGATCTTCTACAACTTTTAATTGTTGCGTTTGTGCTACTTGTTGCATTTGTAATTGTTCAACTTCCGCTTCATAACAACTTGTTTCTTGTTCAAGCGCTTCAACTACTTGGTGCGTATTGACATGTTCTTGCTGCACTAGTGTCTCTAATACCGAACCGTCTCGAACTGGTAACTTAAAAACATTTCGGAAGTATAGTTCTCTTTCTTTTTGTTTTTCTTGCAAAATGTCCTTCCACTGTTTCCGCTTTTGATCTAATAGTTCACGCATTAATTTATAACGATCTGTTTTAAAAATACGGCGTAATATCTCTTCTTTATTTTCCGTTTCAGATGTTAATAGTTTTCGGAACTCCCCTTGCGGAAGCATGACAATTTGACTAAATTGATGTTTGCTTAGTCCGATTAGCTCCTCGACCTTTTTGTTCACGTCTGTTACATGAAAACGGTCTACACATGGAGCCTTCTCATCATCTATTACTTCAAATAATTCAACAGCATGCCCAGTAATTGTTTTATTCCCTTGTTTTTTATGACCAAGCTGCCTTTTAATTTCATATTGTTTACCTTTCAATTGAAAGGTTAATTCTACACTCGTATATACATTGTCATCAGCAAATTGGCTGCGAAGC
Source organism: Bacillus cereus (assembly GCF_002584535.1). Lineage (GTDB taxonomy): Bacteria > Bacillota > Bacilli > Bacillales > Bacillaceae_G > Bacillus_A > Bacillus_A arachidis. Next base: position 15,370 of record NZ_NUOT01000045.1, on the reverse strand, counting down.
ATACTTGTATCACTGCGTTCTTCTCCGCTCGCTTCTCCATATAACACATAACAAATCGCATCAAATATCGTCGTTTTTCCCGCACCCGTATTTCCTGAAATGGCAAAAATACGATGATCACCAAGATCACTAAAATCGATAACTTCTCGCTGTTTATATGGACCAAACGCTGTCATAATAAGCTGAAGTGGTCTCATCCTCGTTCACCTTCCCGTTCCTGCACTGTTTGTAATACTTCTAAGAAAAGACGCTCTTTCTCTTCTGATAAATTTGAGCCCTTCATTTCTTTATAAAAGGCTTTTAAAAGAGATAAATCATCTGTTTTATGTCTAGATACGGTCATTTCATTTGATTCTGTAAGTTCCCGCCTTTGTATAGAACGTTCAACATGCATTGCATTTGGATATACAGAACGAATTTTCTCCATCGGTTGCAATACAGGATTTTCATCTAATAGTTTAACGAAAACATAATCTTCGCTGGTCGGATGTTTTAATAAATCATCTATTTTCGCTTCTACTGTTCGCATTTGGCGACGAGGGGTAAATAAGCGTTTCTCTATTGTTGTTTGTCCTGTTTCATCTAATTCAACAATGTAATATCCTTTCTTATGACGCTCTTCAGAAATGGAATATGCAAGGGGTGAACCTGAATAGCGAATTGTTTCATTACGGACAAAATGCGCTTGATGTAAATGACCAAGCGCCGTGTAATGAAACTTGTCAAAATAGTGGCTATTTACGTATTCAGCACCACCAATAGAAAGCGGCCGCTCTGCATCACTCGTGTTGTCTTCTGCTTCACCTGAAGAAGTAACAAATGCATGTCCTACAAATACGTGTCTTGCTTCTTGATCCATTGTTTCCGAAAGTTCATTCATAAAAATACGCATCGCATCATCATGTGAACGAATATCTTCATTTTTCATAACGTGTCTTACAATACTTGGATCAGCATACGGAACTAAATGAAAATGTACCTCTCCATACGCATCCTTTAAAACAACTGGTTCATAAGGGAATCGGAATTGTCCCACAATATGCAATCCTTGTTTCTTCATTAAACTACTGCCAAAATGGATACGATCTGGACTATCATGATTCCCTGCTACTGCAATTACTGGCGTTTGTAAATCAATCACTATTTTTTGTAATACATCATTTAATAAGTCTACTGCTTCTGTCGGAGGAATTGCTCGGTCGTATAAATCACCTGCAATAATTACGGCATCTGGTTTTTCTTCTTCCACAGCTTGAACGAACTGCTCTAAAACAATTTGTTGATCTTCGGTCATATATACACCGTGAACAAGTTTTCCTAAATGCCAATCCGCTGTATGAAATAACTTCATCTTTCCCTTCCTTTCTCTCTTTTAATTTACTGATTGTAATGAAACAAGTTGATAGTTCAGTGTTGTCTTTTCATTTTCCCACTCTATCTTTTGAACAATTGCACTACCGATTTTTTCTTGATCAGATTTATATAAAGGTAACATTTCATCCAAAGCAAATAAATGATAACCATCTAAAGTTAATTGAAATATATTTTCTTCTATATGTAATCTCATTTCTTTTTCATTTGAAATAACCTTTGTATGCATCTCAAATTTCATATAAGTACAGCCCCTTTTCTTGTTCTCTATACTTTAATAGTATAGCGGCTATTCACGATTGACAAGTGAATACATGATGTAGAATTTATTTTGCTTTTTTAATGTTTTATGTATTTCTCACTATAATACAGTATGTGAAATTATTTTTTTACAAAAATAAAAATGCCCTTTCAGGCATTCTTATTTTTGTAAATAATCTTTCATTATATAGTACAATATAGTGATTAATATAATCGCTATAAAAAATGAAAATAAGGCCACGATATACCCATCTCTATTTAACACAAAACAGAGTGAAATAGAGATTATAAAAACGGGAAATACGAGACGTACTTTATCTTTAATTTCTTCTGTCGTATCTGTGCGATGAAAATACTGTGTAATTCCTAACATGAGAGAAGACAAAATAATAACCGATACTAGTAAAGGCCCTGGCATTCCGATCTCCCCTTTCCCTACTCCCTATTATATACAAACTCCCTCTTTCTTAAAAGTAAGACCATTCGCTGAATACAACAAAAGGAAGTTGCTATCCCTAATTACTTATGTTCATTTAAATTAAACATGGTAAATATAATATTCCCTTCATTATCAAGTTGCAAACAATATCATTTACATTGGAAACAACTGATGTTGTACTATTCATTTTCGTATGTTGAAATCCTGCAAATATAACTCGTCAAAATATGCACCATTCTAAAAGTATCTAGTTCACTGTCTTAATGCCCATTTGTTTAGACAGTTAGACACTTTATCGCTACTACTTCTTCTTAATTAAAGATACCAAAATTGGCACACTACTTGCATTTTAGATAAATTATAAAGGACATTTTAGCTTGTATCGAGAAATAAGAATGAGAAGATATATAAGAGGAGGATTCGAAATGACCGAAAATGTTTTATTTTCTATTAGTGAAAACGGTGTTGCAACGATTACTTTAAACCGTCCAAAAGCACTTAACTCTATATCTTATGACATGTTAAAACCAATTGGACAAAAGCTCAAAGAATGGGAGAAAGATGACCACATTGCCATTATCGTCTTAAAAGGGGCTGGTACAAAAGGATTTTGTGCTGGCGGCGATATTAAAACATTATATGAAGCACGTTCAAATGAAGTTGCATTACAACATGCCGAACAGTTCTTTGAAGAAGAATATGAAATAGATACTTATATATATCATTACCCAAAACCAATTGTCGCTTGTTTAGATGGAATTGTAATGGGCGGTGGTGTCGGCCTTACGAATGGTGCTACACATAGAATTGTGACAGAACGTACAAAATGGGCAATGCCTGAGATGAATATTGGTTTCTTCCCAGATGTTGGAGCTGCTTACTTCTTAAATAAAGCACCTGGACAAACTGGTCGTTATGTCGCGTTAACAGCATCTGTTTTAAAAGCTGCTGATGTATTATATATAAATGCTGCTGATTATTATATGACATCTGATTCATTACCTGCTCTCCTTACAGAACTTGAAAATGTTAACTGGAACCAGCAAGATGTACATACTACTTTAAAAGAAATCATTCATAAATTTGCAACCACCCCTAATATAGAAAGTGAACTGGCTTCTTTATTAGAAGGAATTAATACACATTTTTCATTCCAAACAATTGAAGAAATCGTCCATTCATTAGAAAATGCTAGCAATACCTTTACTTTAAAAACGAAAGAAACATTACTATCAAAATCTCCATTTTCATTAAAAGTAACATTAAAACAACTTATTGATGGCAAGGGAAAATCGGTAGAAGAATGCTTTGCGACAGACCTCGTGCTCGCTAAAAATTTCATGAGACACGAAGATTTCTTTGAAGGAGTACGCTCCGTCGTAGTAGACAAAGATCAAAACCCACAATATAAATATAAACAATTAAGTGATGTCTCAGATGAAGATGTAAATCGATTCTTTAATCTTCTCAATGCATAAGTAAAAGGCTAGGTGAAAACAGCTCATTTGCTGTTCCATCTAGCCTTTTCCGATATTTATATTTCCCACATTTTACACCTCTTTGAATAAATTTATTAAATACGCTTTAACATAATTAATTTTTATTTAACATACAACTTTAATTGTGTTACACTTATTTTGATTGAATTTTCAAAACATACAAACAGAAAGGTGGAGTGATGGTGGCGAACTATCTTCTTTTTATTATTATGTCAATTTGTCTTATTATTTTACCGGGGCCTGACACCGCAATGGCTACGAAAAACACCCTTACTTCAGGAAAAATGGGAGGAGTAAAAACAGTTTTCGGTACATGTATCGCTCTTTTAATTCATACGTTAGCTGCTGTAATTGGACTTTCCGCTATTATTGTTAAATCGGCTTTCTTATTTTCTATTTTTAAATATGTCGGTGCTATTTATCTCGTCTATTTAGGTATTAAAGCACTGTTATCTTTAAAAGACAAAAACAGCATAGCTACGAATGAACTACCTATGAAACATGCCGATGAAAACAGTTCCTGTTTTCGCCAAGGGTTTCTAACCAATCTTTTAAATCCAAAAATCGCTGTATTCTTTTTAACTTTTTTACCGCAATTTTTAAGTCCTGACTATAATACACTCGTTCAATTTCTAATCATGGGTCTTACCTATCTTGTTTTAACCGTAATATGGTTTGCCTTTTATATCTTCTTAATTGATAAAATTAGTGTTTTTATGAAAAAAACAGCTACCCAAAGATATATCCAAGGAATTACTGGCATTGTCTTAATTGGATTTGGTATCAAGTTAGCTTTCGAAAAGAATAGTTAACAATTAAAAATACACCACTTTCTAACGAGTGGTGTATTTTTTGTACAAGTAACAATGTACATGTGTATTTTATTCAACTATTAAAACCAGCGTTCTGTCACAACTTTTTTACGTGTATAAAATTGTACACCATCTGTTCCATTTGTTCCAAGATCACCATAGAAGGACGCTTTATTTCCCGCAAATGCGAAGAATGCCATCGGAGCTGGAACATTAACATTTACGCCAATCATTCCTGCATCGATATTATCACGGAATGTTTGTGCATGTTTGCCACTTGATGTATAAATAACCGCACCATTTGCAAATTTTGATTGGTTTGTCAGTTTAATTCCTTCTTCCAAATCTTTTACTCTCACAATACTTAATACTGGAGCAAAGATTTCATCTTGCCAAATTTTCATATCTTGATTTACGCCATCAAAGATTGTCGCTCCAACAAAATATCCTTCGCCGGCTTCTTCATTAATTTTACGACCATCTACTAGTAAAGTAGCTCCATCTGCTACACCGCTATTAATATAGCCTAGTACACGCTCTTTATGAGATTCGCGAATTAATGGCCCTACATAATTCTCTTCGTGGAAACCATCACCAACTTTTAGTTTACGTGTTTCTGACACAAGAACATCAATGAATTCATCAGCAATTTCATCCACAACTGCTACAACCGAGCATGCCATGCAGCGTTCTCCACTGCTCGCGAACGCTGAACCAATCACACCTTGTACCGTTTTTTCAAGGTTGCAATCTGGCATAACAATCGCATGATTTTTCGCTCCTGCAAGTGCTTGTACTCGTTTTCCATATTTTGTTCCTGTTTCGTATACATAACGTGCAACTGGCTCTGATCCAACAAATGAAACAGCTTGAATATCTTTATTCTCTAAAATGCTATTTACAACATCTTTCCCACCCTGTACTAAGTTTAAAACCCCTTTTGGAAAGCCTGCTTCGTAGAATAATTCTACAAGTCTCTCAGCTAAAAGTGGCGTTCTTTCCGATGTTTTTAATACAAATGTATTACCACAAGCAATTGCTAATGGGAACATCCATAATGGAATCATCATCGGGAAGTTAAACGGTGTAATACCTGCAACAACTCCAATTGGATAGCGCCAAATTGAACCATCAATTCCCCCTGCAATATTCGGAAGTGCTTGACCCATCATTAAATTTGGTGTTGATGTTGCAAGTTCTACAGCTTCAATACCACGCTGCACCTCACCAGTTGCATCTTTTAATGTTTTACCATTTTCTAATGTAATAATTTTTGCAAGCTCTTCTTTGTTTTCTTGTAAAAGCTGTAAATATTTATATAGCTGTCTTGAACGATTTGGAACCGGCACTTTTGACCATGTTTCGTAAGCAACTTTTGCAGCTTCAACAGCTCGATCTACATCTTCTTTTGGTGAAAGCGGAACATACGCAATTATTTTTCCAGTTGCAGGATTCGGAACAGCTTCAACCTCTGTACCAGTAGATTCTACCCATTCACCATTAATATGATTTTTCACTCGTTTAATTTCTGTTGTAATCATTGTATTCGCTCCTTTTTATTTTTTATATTTTCTAGGATCCATTACTATTTATCACTAGAGATTAATTGCTCACTTACCTTCTGATATAAAGCAGCCATGTCTTTTTCACCATATCCCGCTTTATCAGCTTCATCATACAAATTCAGAAGCATTTCGCTTACAGGTAAGTGAAGTTCACTTTCTTTCGCTAAATCAACCGCAAATCCTAAATCTTTCTTTAGTAAATTCACAGTGAATCCTGGCTCATAGTTCTCTGGTGCAATAAAGCTTTTATAATTACGTTCATAAATTCTACTTTGTCCATAGCTAACATTTAAGATATCAAACATTTTATCTAAATCCATATTATTTTTCTTCGCTAATGTCAAAGCTTCACTAACGCCCGCTGTGTAAAAACCGATTAGTAAGTTATTAATCAATTTTACAGTTGTGCCACTGTCAATTTGTTCACTCACATGAAAAATATTTGCTCCTAATACTTCCATCACCGATAACCCTTTTTCATATACTTCTTTTGATCCACCGACCATAAAAGTTAATGTGCGATTTTCCGCTCCAATCACTCCACCACTAACCGGCGCTGCTAAGAAATCTACTTTTTTATCATTCGCAGCATCTGCCAATCTTTTATTTAGTTGCGGTGCTACTGTACTTGTATCAACTAGCACAATATTCGAATGACTATTTTCGATTAATCCTTCTTCGCCGAAATAAACAGCTTCAACAGCTCGCGGTGATGGTAAACTTGTAAAAATCAAATCACATGTTTCTGCCAATTTTGCAATTGATAAGCCAATGATTCCTCCTTCTTTCTCAAAAAAAGCTTCAGCATCTTTATTTAAATCAACGCCATATACCGTATAATTTGATTTAACTAAATTTTTAGACATCGGAAGGCCCATATTACCTAAACCAATAAAACCAATCTTTTTCATACTACTCTCCTCCTATTTAAACAATATATTTCCCACGATTTATAATCGCTTTTGCGATTTCTCTCTTTTTCGTAAATACGTTCGTATATAGAGGCACTGACAGTTGACCAATTTCATCTAGAATAGCGTTTCTATTCTGCTCTTCTTGCACTGCTGCAGAAAGAAGAACTATTGCTGCTGATTCTACTTTGCGATACCCTTCTTCACAAAGAACATCTGTTACAAGCTGTTTTGTACGTTCTTTTTCTTCACCATTTTTACTTACCGCTTTCTTCGTACGTAAAAATGCTGACTCCATTACATATACATCTTTCAACATGTCTGCTAATACGCGTGAATATTCTTGCTCTTGTTCAATTTTTATTTCAGGAGTTTTAGATAGCGTTTTCAAAGATTGTTTCAATAATTGTTTTGATAATAAAATATAACGATGATTTCGTTCTACATTCTCAAACGTACCTTCATCTACTTGATCTCCTAGTTGCTTTGTTTGTTTCATTAGCATTTTTGCAACTGTTAAACGATTAATTTCATTCGTTCCTTCAAATATACGGCTAATTCTAGCATCACGATATAATCGTTCTACTTCATATTCTTGCATATAACCGTAACCACCGTGAATTTGTACTGCTTCATCCACAATATTCCCAAGCGTTTCTGAAGCATTTACTTTGTTGATTGCGCATTCCATTGCAAATTGAGACATTTTCTGCATAATGCTTTCATCATTCTCATGAATCGCTTCATCAATTACACCTGCTGTTCGGTAAGCCGCGCTCTCTGCACCGTATGTAGCAATAATCATATTCGCAATTTTCTCTTGGATCATCGTAAAATCAACTAACTCTGTCTGAAACTGTTTTCTTTCTTTTCCGTATTGAACAGATAGGCCAATTGCTTGCTTCGCTGTTCCAATATTTCCGAAAGCAAGTTTCAATCTAGCGAAATTGAGAATATTAAGAGCTACGTGGTGTCCCTTTCCAACTTCTCCTAATACATTTTCTACTGGAATTACAACATCCTCTAAAATGAGTGTCGCAGTTGAAGATCCTTTAATCCCCATCTTCTTTTCTTCTAGGCCAATCGAAACACCTTCACATGTTCTTTCGACAATAAATGCTGTCATTCCTTTATTTGTCTTCGCAAAAACAACATATACATCAGCCATATGAGCATTAGTAATCCACTGCTTTTCACCGTTTAATTTCCATGCCGTTCCCTCTTCATTTAAGACAGCACTTGTTTTTGCACTTAACGCATCAGATCCAGCGTTTGGCTCTGTTAGCGCATACGCACCAACCCATTCTCCCGATGCGATTTTTGGTAAGTATTTTTCCTTTTGCTCTTTTGTTCCATAGTATATATATGGCAACGTTCCTACTCCAGCATGAATATTAAAGGAAACGCTAAAAGCCCCTGCATATCCCATCTTCTCTGCTACCAGCCCAGAAACTGCCTTTCCTAATTCGAATCCTCCATATTCTTCTGGAACTTCTATACTTAACAATCCAAGTTCGCCAGCCTTTTCAAACAATCTGCGAGAAACTTGATAATTGTGTTGCTCGATATTTTCAATTTCAGGAACAATTTCCTGTTTAACAAATTGTTCTGTTGTTTTTGCAATCAAATCTTCATCACCTGAAAAATCCTCAGGTGTAAAAAAGGAAGTATTAAGCTCCTTATTCAGCGAAAAAAATTCGTCCCATTGCAACTTTGTTTTCTCCATCTGTATCCCCCTATCATTTCGGTCTTCATTTTATTTATATGCAAAATCTATGCCAAACTAAAAACTTGATAGAACATGGGCAAAATGAAAAGAAAACGTAAAACTGTCTAGACAGTTTTACATCATTTATAACAAGTTGTTTAGATTTTGAATCGTGACAATTTGTTATATAAGGTCGCCCTAGAAATTCCTAATAATGCTGCTGCTTTTGACTTATTTCCTTTTGCTTCTTTTAAAACGCGTTCAATTAGCCCTCGTTCTTCCTCTTCACGTACCACTTTCATCGCTTCTTGTTTTGCTGGTAAAGACTGAATCATAGGTACTAATTTTTTCTGCTCCATATCCCGATAATAGAATTCTTCTGGCAAATCTTTAGCTCGTATATGCGTATCATCCGATAGTGCAAATAATCTTTCTAACACATTGATCAGTTCCCTAACATTACCTGGCCAATTGTAATGGAACATTAGGCGCAATACTTCTTTATCAATTGTTTTTTCTTCAGTTCCATACATGTGACATAATTTTTGTAAATGTTCTTCAACAATAAGCGGGATATCTTGTTTTCGAAAGCGGAGCGGCGGAATATGGATCGGAATAACATGAAGACGATGGTATAAGTCCTCTCTAAATGTACCCTCTCTCACCATTTGTTTTAAATCTTTATTTGTCGCTGCAATTAGCCTAAAATCAACAGGAATTGGATGTGTGCCACCTATTTTTTCTATTTCTCTTTCCTGTAAAACACGTAATATTTTTACCTGCGTTAATAAAGACATGTCACCAATCTCATCTAAAAATAACGTTCCATGATTCGCAAGTTCAAACTTCCCTGCCTTTCCATTCTTTTTCGCACCTGTAAATGCACCTTCCGCATAGCCAAACAATTCAGACTCTAGTAAATTATCAGGAATAGCAGCACAGTTTACACTGATAAATGGACCGTTTTGGGTTATACCTGCATCATGTATAGCACGCGCAAATTGCTCTTTACCAACACCACTTTCACCAGTAATTAATACGGAGGCCTTAGACTGCGCTGCTTTTCGAGCCATTTTTTTCGTTTCAGAAATCGTCTGACTTTCTCCAAGAATATCTTCGAATCGAATTTGCTTCTTCTTCGGTTTAGAAAATGACGGTTTGACAGCACGATCTTTTTGATCAAATCTCTCTAGTATTTTATAAATATCTGAAATTCCTTCATGAATAAGCATGCCTACAGCACCGATTACTCGTCCGTTCTTCCAAATTGGCATCCGGTGTACAACTAGGTTTTGCCCTTGCAAACGATGTACTTGATTTCTTTCTGGTACTCCTGTTTTTAATACAACTGGAAGGCGTGTATTCTCAATAATATTTTCAGCACACTGTCCAATTGCTTCGTCTTTCGTTACGCCAACGAACCGGCTATACGTATCATTAAACATTTGAATAACGCCGTTTTCATCTACAATCGCTATACCTTCATATGCCGTATCAAATGAGAGCCGTAACCATTCAATTACACGCTCTGCATCTTCTAATTTCTCTTTTATAAATTTCTGAAAAGCAAAAATCTCTCTTTGATCTATAACCCCTTCTAACATTCCATTTTTTTCATTTATCACATAAAATGGCAGGTGCTGAACCCCTTCCATTTGTTTTTTTCTCGTTCCCTTATGGAAGGAATCATCTATAATCATATGAACTGAAGTACTCACATCATTTTCTTCCTTCATCCACTGAACACAGTCTACTAATTTCGCTATACCAACCATTCTTTTCCCCTCTAGTACAGGCAGTTCATCAGTTTTTGATGCGACAAGTAGATCGATTGCCTCTGCAATCGTATTACTCATTTTCACAAATTGACAATCTTTATTGAGCCATCTTCCTACAGAGTAATCTTCTATAAAGTTCATATGTTTCCACCTCTTTTGCAAGCAATTAGGAAATAGGAAAAGGCGATGAGTCTCCACATCAAGCAGTTGTTTTTGCCAAAGATGTAATCATCATCGCCTTTTTTGTTTTATTGATCCTCAGATAAAACTGTTTTAGCAATACCGTTATCTAATTCCTCAAAATCATGATACGAAATTGTCTCATACAATTCACTTCTCGTTTGCATGTTAGATAGTCCTTCTTTTTGTGAGCCTGTTTCTTTAATAAGCGTAAATACACGCTCATATGCTTTTGCAGCAACACGAAGTGATGTAACTGGATAAATGACCATTTGGAAGCCCATATTTGCAAATTCTTCTGCACTATAATATGGCGTTTTTCCAAATTCAGTCATGTTTGCAAGTAAAGGAACATTTACTTTGCTGTTAAATAAGCGGAATTCCTCTTCAGATTGAAGCGCTTCTGGGAAAATAGCATCTGCGCCTGCTTCTACATAAGCAATCGCTCTTTCGATTGCTGCATCCAATCCTTCTACGCCGCGAGCATCTGTACGTGCCACAATAACAAGTGTTGGCGCTACTTCTTTAATCGCTTTAATCTTTTGCACCAATTCTTCAGTGGAAACAAGTTTTTTCCCGTTTAAATGTCCACATTTCTTTGGTAATTGTTGATCTTCAATTTGAACAGCAGCTACATTTGCTTCTACCATTTCTACAGCAGTTCGCGCTACATTTAACACGCCACCAAATCCTGTATCAATATCAACAAGAAGCGGCAAATCAGTTGCTCTAACAAGATCTCTTGCTCTTTCAGCTACTTCAGTAGACGTTACAATACCTAAATCCGGTAAACCCTTGCTTGCTGTATAAGCAGCTCCTGATAAATAAAGAGCTGAAAATCCAGTATTTTTCGCAACAAGAGCGGCCATCGCATCATGCGCACCAGGGATTTGTAAAATTTCAGGTGCTTCTACTAAAGCTCGGAATCGATTAGCAAGCTCTTCTTGTGTCGACTGTTTATTTACAACCCAAGCCATTCATATTCCCCCTATTTTATATTAAGAAAAGATCTACGAATTCATTTACATTCATATTTTCTAATTTTTCTTCATTCAGACACGCTTCATGAATTTTTTCTTGTTGTTTACTTGAATAATGTACAGCCATATTTGCAGAGAACTTTTGAACAACTTTTGGAATTGCTTCATCTCTACGGAAACGATGACCTAATGGATATTCACACTCTACGTTTTCTGTTACTGTGCCATCTTTAAAATGAACTTGAACAGCGTTGGCGATTGAGCGCTTGTTCGGATCAAGGTAATCTAAACTGTATTGTTTATTTTCAACAACAACCATCTTATTTCTTAATTCATCTACACGAGAATCAAAAGCTGCTTCATCTTCATAGTCATCCGCAACGATATCACCTTTTAATAAACCAATTGCAGTAATGTATTGTAAGCAATGATCGCGGTCAGCTGGATTATTTAACGGACCTTCTTTATCGATAATACGAACTGCTGATTCATGTGTCGTAATTGTAATACGATCAATTTCTTCTAATCGTTCTTTCACTTCTGGATGTAATTTTACTGCGCACTCTGCAGCCGTTTGAGCATGGAATTCTGCTGGGTATGATACTTTAAACAATACATTTTCCATTACATAAGAATCTAAAGGTCTTGCTAATTTTAGTTCTTGTTTATTAAATAATACATCTTGGAATCCCCATCCTGGCGCAGATAATGCTGTTGGGTAACCCATCTCACCTTTTAATGCAGTAAGTGCAAGATGAACACCACGGCTTGTTGCATCTCCAGCTGCCCAAGATTTACGAGAACCTGTATTTGGAGCATGACGGTATGTACGAAGACTAGAATTATCAATCCAAGCATGAGACAATGCGTTGAAGATTTCTTCACGTGTACCACCAAGCATTTTTGTAACAACTGCTGTTGTTGCTACTTTTACGTACAGTACATGGTCAAGACCAACGCGGTTTAAACTATTCTCTAGCGCGAGTACACCTTGAATTTCATGTGCTTTAATCATCATTTCAAGTACATCTCTTACTTTTAATGGTTCTTTTCCTTCAGAAATACGTACACGGCTTATATAATCTGCAACAGCTAAAATGCCACCTAGGTTATCTGATGGATGTCCCCATTCTGCTGCAAGCCATGTATCGTTGTAGTCTAGCCAACGAATCATACATCCAATATTAAAAGCGCCTTTTACTGGATCGAGTACAAATGAAGTTCCTGGTACACGTGTACCATTTGGCACAACTGTTCCTGGTACGACTGGCCCTAGTAATTTCGTACACTCTGGATATTGTAATGCTAAAATTCCACACCCAAGCGTATCAAGTAACACATAGCGTGCAGTACTGAATGCTTCTGAACTCGTCACCTCTTTGTTTAATACATAATCCGTAATCTCTTCTAAAATTGCATCTTTTTGTTTAATTTCATTTGTTTTAATCACGCTATTCTTTCCTTTCTGTCGAAAATTCGTTATTATTAAGAATGGGTGTCGGTCAAACACCCACCTGGCGGGCGGCCTTAACAACTCCCCAGTTGTTTTTATTTGCTAAGCACATGTCGCTCGCCGATATAATTTACACGTGGGCGGAACAAGCGATTATTTGTATGCTGCTCAATCACATGCGCACATAGGCCAACTGTTCTAGAACTGAAAAAGATTGGTGTATATAGTTGAATTGGAATACCTAACATCCAATAAACTGGAGCTGCATAATAATCTAGATTCGGATAAATCCCTTTTTCTTTCTCCATAATCTTTTCTCCAGCTTCACACATTTCATATAATGTATAATCGCCTTTTACATCACATAACTGTTTTAAAGCTTCTTTCATCATTAAAGCTCTTGGATCTATCTTCTTCATGTAAACGCGATGTCCAAATCCCATGATTTTTTCTTTGTTATGCAGCTTTTTTTGCAGTAACTCTTCAAATTTCTCAACATTTCCTGCTTCTAACAGCATATACATAACAGCTTCATTCGCTCCGCCATGTAGGCTTCCTTTTAAAGAGGCAACTGCACCTGTTAAAGCACCGTATAGATCCGATTGTGTAGATGCGATAACGCGTGCTGTAAATGTAGAGTTCGGCATTTCATGTTCACTATATAAAACAAGGGAGCGGTCGAAGATTTTCTCTTCAAGCTCAGTTGGTTTTTTACCAGTTAACATGTAGAAGAAATTCGCACTATAGGATAACTCCTGAAGTGGCTCAATTGGCTCTTCATTATTTAAAATATGATAACTGTTCGCAACAATATTTGGCACTTTGCTCAGCAGTTTATAACCACGGGCTTTGTTTACTTCTAGCGAACGATTTTCAATATCATTATCGTAACCAGCAAGTGCAGATACGCCTGTACGTAACCCATCCATCGGATGCGTTTCTTTTGGCAATGCTTGTAAAACATTAAATACACCTTCTGGCACTTCATATTCTTCCTTCAATTTCTTTTCAATCGTCTTCTTTTCATCCTCATTTGGTAGATGTTCTTCTAGTAGAAGGTGCACAATGTCTAAATACCCTTTTGTCTTTGATAATTCAATTAAGTCATATCCTTGAATAACAATTTCACCTTTGACTGTGTCAAGAAACGAAATTTTCGTCTCCGCTGCGACTATACCATCTAATCCCGGGGAAAATTTTTCTTCAGCTTTCATTATCATTTCCTCCAATCCTAATAGATCTTCGTGCACATAACTGTAAGCCTTTACAATATCGTGAAACTACATTTCTATTTCAATGTATCAGAGTTTTTAGAACATTTCAATTTATTTTATAATGATAAGTTTCCTATACTTTTCCTACTGTAACAAAACTGTTTTTTAAGAATAACGTTGAGGTTTTTCACTAAAAGATTTCATAAATTTCTTTTTTCTTTTGAACCGAAATATATTAATTTTAAATAAACCCTTATATAAATCTAGTAAAATAAACCATTTATTTTCATATGTCTATTATCTTTTTTAAACACAGAAAAAAGCGAGTTGTATCAATCACCAACTCGCCTACACATATTTTATATACTGATATTAATACAATATAATTTTGATATAAAAATTTTTTATTTTTAATAAAGTTATTATTTTACATCATTAAATTCAATTTCATCCATTTCCAAATGATATACAACTAAATCGAAATCTTGAAAATACCAAATAGCATTCCTATCGATGAAAAATTCACTACCTGTGATAGATTAATTTAGTCTTACGACTTTGTGCCTAATTCTAAAACATAGGCCTTACTTATTACACTTAATCGTTCCTAAATACGCACCTTTACAACAACTAAAAGAATATACTGTGGTATCACGCACTTTAGGGGTGATTCTTTTATGTATCTATTTCCTTCAAGAATTACTGTTGCAGCTCCTGTGTCTCCTTCTGTTCATCTAGCTCCCGTTCATGCAGCAGCTTCTGATATCGGAATTGAACTTCCTGCAGTTTGGCAGCAATATCCACCTGCTGAAACACCTTCTTTTTGGTATCATGGAGCTCCTCCTAGTAGCCTTGGTCATACTTATCCAGTCACTTCTTCATATGCTGGACCGCAAATTTTTTATCATTTTCCATCTATTTATTTCCAAAACTTTCACGGCACTTTTAATATTTAAAAAGCATGTAAAAACCCCTAAGTTACCAATTAATACGGTATCTTAGGGGTTTTTATTACACTTTTATTCAAAATGAATTTTAACGAGCATTCGATTTATTGACCATCATTTTGATTTGCACTTGTCTCGCCTTGACTATTTCCAGTGCTCGGTGGATTTGTACTCACTTGTCCGTCACCATTTCCGCCACTCGGTGGTGTCGTTCCACCTTGGTTATTTCCGTTTCCATTACTTGGTGGTGTC